>CAVXFL010000026.1:0-12550 GCA_963761015.1 uncultured Alphaproteobacteria bacterium | reverse complement strand
CTTAATTGGAATTCGACCGCTCCTGATTCCTTACATTATGCCGCTTGTGGCTGCTGCTGCTGCGGTTGTGGGCATGTGGATAACGCGCCAGCGTTATCCAAGCGCAGCGTCATGTCCACAACCGTTTCGCTCTTGCCGGGCAGCAACCGTTTCGCTCTTGCCGGGCAGCCCCTCGCGCCAAACCGCCATCGGCGGGCGATTTCCCAGCGCCTGATGCGGCCGCCGCAGATTGTAAAACGCGATCCATGCGGCAATCCCGGCCCGCGCCTCGCGGCCATCCGCATAGCCTTTCAGATACACGTCCTCGTGCTTCAGCGAGCGCCACAACCGCTCAATGAACACGTTGTCCAGCCACCGCCCGCGCCCGTCCATCGACACTTTGATCCCGGCCGCGAGCAGCGTGCCGGTGAACGCCGCGCTGGTGAATTGGCTCCCCTGATCGGTGTTGAAGATCTCCGGCTTGCCGAACCGCCTCAGCGCTTCTGCCAGCGCGGAAACGCAGAACGACACGTCCATCGTGTTCGACAACCGCCAAGCCAGCACCGCCCGGCTCTGCCAGTCCATGATCGCCACCAGATACAAGAAGCCGCGGCCGATCGGGACGTAGGTGATGTCCGCCGCCCAGACCTGGTTCGGCCGCTCGATCGGCAAATCCCGAAGCAAATACGGGAAGATCTTGTGCCCCGGCGCCGGCTTGGTGGTGCGCGGCTTCGGCCCGAGTGCGGCGATCCCCATCCACCGCATCAACCGCTGCACCCGCTTGCGGTTAACCGCGCGACCTTCGGCCCGCAGCAGCGCCGTGATCCGCCGCGAACCGAGAAACGGCCAGGCCGTGAACAGCTCGTCGATGCGACGCAGCAGCGCGAGTTCGTTGTCGTTCGCCGCCGTCGGCTCGCGATACACGCCGGATCGCGCCAGGCCCAGCAACGCGCATTGGCGGCGGACCGATAGGTTGGGGTGGTCGCGGTCGAGCCGGGCGCGCCGGTCCGGAGTGCTCATCTTCCGGACCTCCCGGCCAAAAAATCGCGTTCCACGGTCAACTGCCCGATCTTGGCGTGCAGCTTCTCGATCTCACGTTCGCGCTGCGCCTCAGCCTCGTGGCCGACCTTGGCTTCGAATGCCCGTGCCGCCTGCTCCTGAAGCTGCTTCTTCCAGGCGTAGATTTGGTTCGGGTGCACCCCATAGCGCTGCGCGAGGTCGGTCACCGTCGCGGCCTCCCGCAATGCCTCCACTGCGATCTTCGCCTTCAGCGCCGCATCGATCTTGCGTCGTGTTCGCTTCGTCATCTCCCGCTCCGTCTATCAGCGGAGCGGCCTCTCTCCAATCAAGCCACCGGTCCTAAATTCGGGGTCCACTTCTTCTCCGATATGCTGGGCAGCCAGCGCGGCCATGCCGTGGAATGGCAGGTGTGCCTCGCGCATCTGCTGCGCGATGCACGGTATGCCATCGAATGTGGCGATACCGCCTTCAGCGCCGCCTTCAAACGGCTGCTGCTGCGCGCCATCGCCATTGGGCAGCGACGCGACACGTTGGCCGACAGCACATTGCGCCAGTATCGTGCCGATCTGAACCGCCGGCTCGATCGGATCATGATGGCCGGCCCGATCGGTGAGCCGGAACGCAAGTTACGCAAGCGCATCGGGGCCAATCGCGCGCACTTGTTCGTGTTCGTTACCAACCGCGACGTGCCGTACACCAACAACATCTCCGAGCGGAACCTCCGCCCCAGCGTGATCTTCCGCAAGGTCACCAACGGTTTCCGCTGCGAGTGGGGGGCCGAGACCTACGCCGCATTCCGCTCCATCGTCAGCACCGCCAAGGCCAACCGAACTGCCATACTCGGTGCCGTCCGCACCGCCCTGCTCACCCAGCCACTACCCACACCGGGGTGAGCAGTTACCGTCGAGTTGACGTTTTGCTGCGGGGTCATCCTTGAACTCAAAGACCTTCTGCTTAAACCCCAAGATGTCCATGAACAAAACGTATTTGTTCTCGTAGGCATCATTTGATGACATGGCCCGGGCCGCTTACCGTATCGTATCAGCGCCCATGTTTACCATAAATCCGCTGCAATGGGGCGCGGAGGTGTAGAATGAACTGGCGTCGCGGCCTTCTCCGGGTCTGGATCGCGGTTTCCGCGCTCAACGGGTGGCTCCTCGGTCGTGCTCGCCTTCACGCTTCGCTTGTGCAAGCTCCGCGCAGTCGCCGGTTTTGTCGTCTGAAATTCAGCCGATCTATTCGCGGCGTAAAACATAGAACTCCACGCCGCCAGCGACATCGGTCGGCGTGCCATAATGGGTGTTCATCTCGCCATCGACAACAACAGCGCCGCCGCCATCGATCATCCGTACGTCTGTGACGCCGCGCAGTAGCGCCGCCGTGCCCCCGGCCCAGACTATTTTCCAGGGGTGGTTACCATGCGTGGGGAAGCCGTCTGCGGAGACGACGTGCGTCACGCCGCCACCGCTGACATCAATCCTCTGGTTGGCGAACACCCTTTGGGCGTGGAGGCCCATTGGCCCTAATGAGTCCTCGGTGATGGTTATCTCGACGGTTCTCTGCATTGCGCTTGCCCCCGCTGCCCAGGCCCCCTGATGCGGAACAAATGGTGGCAAGCCGAGCAACTTTCCAGAGATAGCAAGCGTAGCCCGGATGGAGCGTAGCGCAATCCGGGTTTTGTTTGCGATGAGGGTGACCCGGATTTCGCTGCGCTCCATCCGGGCTACACGACTGGTCCCGTAATGCGAACCTTGCCTCGGCAGCGCCAGCAAGGGCAGGGCGAGCGGGAATCCGCCAACCGCAGCCGCCCCACAGAAAGTCAGATCGCCAACTAGCCCATCTGGTGGTAGCGGCGGAAATGCCCCGTCGTTTGGTCGAGCGTGAACCAGCCGTTGAAGTTGGTGCTGTATTTGCTGTCCGGAAGCGCGGGGAAGTACGTGCCGCCCCGGGCCGCGCCCGTGCCTTCGCTCCAGACGACGTCCTTGTTCGGGCGGTACTTGAACTCCAGCCCCCCATTCGCGCGTTGGCAGACGGTGACGACCGCCTCCGGATTGTTGGCGCCCGGGTCGACATGCTGGAAGATGCGCATGACGAGAAACTCATTGATCGTCAGCAGGCGGCCGAGCGCGTACAGCTCATTCTGCTCATCCGCCCGCTGGGTGTGGTTGAGCACCGCGTACAGCTTCGCGTTCGCGCCGTTGACGGCCCCGCCGGCCTGCTGCTTGACGTAGTCCGCGAACGCGCGGCGGCCGCGCTCGAGTTGGTCCTCGACGCTGTGCGGGAAATGCGCGGCGTAGAGCACATTTCCGTAGTCGATGATCACGCCCATGCAGCCGCTGATGCCGGTAATCCCGACGCAGTTCGCGTCCTTGCCGTAAGCGAACATGTCCGCAAAGTACATGGCCCACCCCCTCCTGATTCGGTGCCCTATGGCCGCCGCCACAACTAACTTAGCACGCGCATCGGCGGATGCACGCCCGGGGCGGATGAGCCCACGTTTACCGCCAGCTTGCTGCGGCGGCGCCTCGGGTCCTCGTGCGCCGATAATATAACTAACGTTGACGCGGTACCGCCACTAACGCTACAAGCCCGCCCATGTGCGCCGGCGCCGCCAATCACGCTGACCTGTCCCTCCGCTTGCCGGCGGACGCGTACTACCACCTCGTCCACACGCTCCGCCTCACCCTCCCGCCGCCGCTGACCGACACGCCCGAGGCTCTCCTCCGGCGCGACCACGCCGCCATCGCCCGCATCGCCGCGCTCGTCCCGGCCAACGCCGTCGAGGCCGACCTCGCCGCGCAGTTCGTCGCCGCCTCGGAGCAGTGGAAGGACTGCCTGCGCCTCGCCCAACTCCCGGAAACCGCGCCGGAATGGGCGGCAAAGTGCCGCGCGCAGGCCATCAGCATGATGCGCCAGGCGAACAGCGCGCTCCGGCTGCTGCTGCGCCTGCAGGCGGCGCGCGGCAAGCTGGAGGCGGACCCCGCCGCCGCCGACCGCGCCGCGTGGACCGAACATGCCGCGATCCGCCTGATGGCCGAGGCGCTGGCGGCCGCGCCCGCCGCGGTTGCCCAGCCGGCGGCGCCGCCGGCAACCTCACCACTACTTTCACCGAGCCAGGCGGACCCGGGATCAAGTGCGGGGAAGCCCCGGCGACGGGCGCCCGATTCTCTCGCGAATCGGGACCCGAGGCCCGCGCCGACCTGATCGCCGCCGCCGAGCGCTACGCCGCCCTCTATCCCGAGCGCGCCGCGTCGATTCGCCGCACCGGGCGGCTGCCCTGCGATGTGGTCTATTTCTGCCCGCCCGAGGCCGCGCTCGCGTCGGCGCTGATCACCGGGCGCACCCCCGCTTTGGCCGCGCTCGATGCGCTCTCGATTGCCCCGGACTCGATCGGGAACCGGGTGCCCGAGTTCACCTTGTCCGAACCCCCGGCCGCCTAGCCGGCCCTCCGGCCGCGCCGACGGGTTACATCGGTTAGTCAAACCAACACGCGGTCATACCGCCGAGCACTGGGCCATTGCCCCCCGCTTCCGGCTTTCGCCCGGACAGGTTTCGCGGGGGCGGGGAAGGGTCGGCCCGACACGCGGCTTTCTCATCGCATGATCCGTGTCGCACCGGCAGCACAATGAGACGGCGGCGAGAACTCCGGTTTGCCTCCGGCGGCCGCCGGTCAGGCCGCGACCCTGGGCAACCCCGCGAGCGCGGCGTCCAGTTCCGCCTCGTCGTACGAGCGGTCTTCGAGCTTGCCGGCCTGGTAATCCATGTAGGCCTGCATGTCGAAATGCCCGTGCCCGCACAGATTGAACAGGATCGTGCGCGCGATGCCCTCCTGCTTGCAGCGCAACGCCTCGTCGATCGCGCCGCGCACCGCGTGGTTCGCCTCCGGGGCGGGCAGAACGCCCTCGGTGCGGGCGAACTGGATGCCGGCCTCGAAGCACCTTGTCTGCGTATAGGCGCGCGATTTGATCAGTTGCAGTTCCTGCAACAAACTCACCAGCGGCGCCATGCCGTGATAGCGCAGCCCGCCCGCGTGGAAGCCCGGCGGCACGAAGGTCGAGCCGAGCGTGTGCATCTTCACCAGCGGCGTCAGGTGCCCGGTGTCGCCGAAATCGTAGGCGTATTTGCCGCGCGTCAAGGTCGGGCAGGCCGAGGGCTCGCAGGCGACGATACGCGGCTTCTTGCCCCCGCGCAGCCCGGCGCCGATGAACGGAAACGCGATGCCCGCGAAATTGCTGCCGCCACCCGTGCAGCCGACGACGATGTCGGGATAATCGCCGGCCATGTCGAGTTGCGCGATGGCTTCCTGGCCGATCACCGTCTGGTGCAGCAGCACGTGGTTCAGCACGCTGCCGAGCGAATATTTCGTATCCGCGTTCTGCGCGGCGACCTCCACCGCCTCGCTGATGGCGATGCCGAGGCTGCCGGGCGAGTCCGGACGCTGTTCCAGAATTTGCCGCCCGGCATTGGTTTCGCTGCTCGGGCTGGCGACGCATTGCGCGCCCCAGGCTTCCATCAGCGCCTTGCGGTACGGCTTCTGGTGGAAGCTCACCTTCACCATGTAGACACGCACGTCGAGCCCGAACACCGCGCCGGCATAGGCGAGCGCGGAGCCCCATTGCCCGGCGCCCGTTTCGGTCACGAGCCGCTTGACACCCGCGTCCTTGTTGTAGAACGCCTGCGCCACGGCGGTGTTCGGCTTGTGGCTGCCGGCTGGGCTGACGCCCTCGTATTTGTAGTAAATTTTCGCCGGCGTATCGAGCGCCTTTTCCAGCCGGCGCGCGCGATACAGCGGCGAGGGCCGCCACTGGCGATAGACCTCGCGCACCGGCTCCGGAATCTCGATCTCGCGCTCGGCGGAGACCTCTTGCAGGATCAGCGCCATCGGGAACAGCGGCTCGAGATCGCCCGGCCCGACCGGTTGCAACGTGCCGGGATGCAGCACCGGCTCGGGCGGCCGCGGCAGGTCGGCGACGATGTTGTACCAGTGCTTCGGAATATGCGTTTCGTCGAGCACGTATTTCACGGTATCGGACATGCGTTCCCCCTATCCAGGTCACCCGCTTTCGCAGGCATGACTCTAGCGCGAGCGCAGACGATCATTGTCCCGCCGGCCCCTTCCACACCCCGCGCTCCTGCATCAGCCGCACCTGCCGCTCGATCACCTCGCGCTTGTAGTCGGCGTGCCTGCCAGGCGTCTTCTCCAGGTACAGGTTCTTCGGATAGATCGGCTGCTCGTAGATGATCTGTGCCAACTCGGCGCGGATGTCCTTCGGCCAGTTCGTCACCTGCGCGTTCGCGCGATGATGCCGCAGCGCCTCGATATTGATGACGCCGGCAACGAAGGTCGAGCCGTTGGTGTCGCGCTGCTTGCCGACGATCGCGCCCTTGTGGTCCACGATCATCGACTGCCCACCGCCGGCGTCGATCGGCGTTTCGCTGTCCGGATACAAATGATAGCCGCCGATGTTCGGGGCCACGACGTAGAAGTTGTTTTCCAGCGCCCTCGCGCGGTTGGAAATCTCGAAAACGTCGTTCTCGGTGAACGGCGCCGGCATCGAGGCGCGATACACCACCTCCGCGCCGTTCAGCGCCAGCCCGCGCCCGTTCTCCGGATAGTTCCCCTCCATCGCCATCATGATGCCGAGGCGGCCGATCGTGGTGTCGGCGACCGGCCAGAACGCCTGCAGCGACCGGCCGTATTTCTCCACCCACCAGTCGAACAGATCGTGCGGCGAGACCGAACGCTCGCAGGGGAGCAGCGCCGAGATCTTGTGGTGCTTGAGCACTACCGCGCCGTCCGGATCGATGACGAAACCAACGTTGAAGAACAGGTTCGGCCAGTCCGCGTGCCGCGCCTTGGCCTGCGCCATCACGAACACGCCCCACTGGCGGGCCAGCTTGCCGAGCCGGTCGGTCTCCGGCCCCGGAATGTCGATGGCGCAGGTACTCGCGAACTCGGCGTGGTCGAGGTCGAGCACCTCGTCGTTGAAGCCTTGCAGCGCCCCTTCGGGGATCGCCACCAGCCGGACCGGGATATCGAGATTCGACAGCCAGAACGCCGCGTGCGTCAGGCTTTCCAGGTGCTCCAGGTTCTTGGCGATATCCGCGCGCCGGCGGATGCCCCAGAAGCTCGGGATCAGCCCGACCGCGGTGTAGGGTTCGATCATGCCGCGTTTCCCCGACGTTTTGCGTCCGCCGGGGAAGATGTCAGATGCCGCGCGCGCCGGCCAGCACGGCCTCCCGGCACGGGACGCGGCGGCGACGCTCAGAAATACGCGGAGAAGATCAGCAGCAGGATGGCGAGGCAGATGGCGCCGCCCACCCAGAAGGCGCGCGGAAAGCCCATCGGCTGCTCGGGGATCAGCGAGAACACGCTGATCGACGGCGGCGCGTTGGGAGAAGCGGTGGCCGCGGCCGTCTCCGGCAGTTCCGCCGCGCCGGCGATGAACGCCGCGCCGCCGACCGCGCCGGCCTCCCGCGCCGGCGCGCCGGCCACCTCGTTCACGAAGCGGTCGAAGAAGGCGTCGGCCATCGACTTGGCGGTGGCGTCGATCAGCCGCGCCCCGAGCTGGGCGATCTTGCCCCCGACCTGCGCGTGCACGTCGTAGCGCATGACGGTGAAGTCGCCGTCCTCGTCCAGATGCACGTGCGCGCCGCCCTTGGCGAAGCCGGCGACACCGCCCTGGCCCTCGCCGCTGATCGTGTAGGAGCGCGGCGGATCGAGTTCGGAGAGCTGGATGTTGCCGCTGAAGCGGGCGGCGATGGGGCCGATCTTCATCGCGGCCGTGGCCTTGAGCTCGGTGTCCGAGACTTTCTCCAGGGTCTGGCAACCCGGGATGCTGGCCTTCAGCACCTCGGGGTCGTTGAGCCCGTCCCACACCCTCTGCCGCGGCGCCGGGATGCGCCGCTCGCCGGTCATGTCCATCCGATCGGTTCTCCTTGGCCGGACCGAGGTTTAGCGGCCGGTTTTCCGTCATGCAACGCGACGCCGCGCCTACCCCGACGGCGCCGGTTGGGGTATCTCCCGCCCCGGCGCCCCGGTCCGCGGCCGGGGACGGCCGAGCGGGAGACTGCCATGCCCTATCTGGTCGCGAACGACGTGTCCCCGGTCCCGCCCGGGCAGCGCTTCCGCGCGCTGCTGGCGCGCGGCGGGATCGCGCAAATTCCCGGCGCGCATAACGGGCTCGCGGCCATGCAGGCGCGGGCGGCTGGGTTCGAAGCGGTCTATCTCTCCGGCGCGGCGATGTCCGCCTCGATGGGCCTGCCCGATCTCGGCGTCATCACGGTCGAGGATGTCGGCTTCTTCGTCCGCCAGGTGGCGCGCGCCGCCGGGGTGCCGGTGCTGGTGGACGGCGACACCGGCTACGGCGAGGCGCTCAACGTCATGCACATGGTCCGCACGTTCGAGGACGCCGGCGCGGCGGCGGTGCATATCGAGGACCAGCTTCTGCCCAAGAAGTGCGGGCATCTGAACGACAAGAAGCTGGCCGATCCGCGCGACATGGCGGCCAAGATCGCGGCGGCGGCCAAGGCGCGGCGGCACCTCTATCTGATCGCCCGCACCGACGCCGCGGCGAGCGAGGGGCTGGACGGCGCGGTGGCACGCGCGCGGCTGTATCTGCAGGCGGGGGCCGATGCCATTTTCCCCGAGGCGCTGATCTCGGCGGAGATGTTCCGCGAGTTCGCCCGCCGGGTGGACGCGCCTCTGCTCGCCAACATGACCGAGTTCGGCCGCACCCCGTTCTTCACCGCCGCCGAATTCGAGGCGATGGGCTATCGCATGGTGATTTGGCCGGTCAGCTCGCTGCGCGTCGCCGCCAAGGCGCAGGAGGAGCTATACGCCGCGATCCGCCGCGACGGCGGGGCGCAGAACATGCTCGACCGCATGCAGACCCGCGCCGACCTGTACGCGACCATCGGCTACGCGGATTACGAGGCGCTCGACGAATCGATCGTCCGCACCGTCGTCCCGCAGGGCGTCTAGGCGCGCCTCGGTAAGTGCAAAAAATGGGGTGGTTACCCGAAAATCAGGCTGCGTAATCTCCGGTCTGAGGATAGTCTACCCGGATAGAGTTCTTGCTTCGTTCCAAACAATTGCCTATGATGGCTCTGAAAGCCCCAACTGCGGGCCCGAATCGAAGGAAGCGCTGAACAAAGGGTGTCTGACCAATCTGTCTCCGGAGGGCTACCTACCGCATCCTCTCAACTGGCACTGCCGGTGAAATTGCCCGCTTACCCGGCTCCTGAGTTGCTTGGAAGAGTAATCACGAGCCTGAAGACCGGCAACACCTATACGATAGGCAAAGTAATCGGTGAAGGCCATTTCGGATGGGTGTATAGCTGCAAGGACACGTGGGATAATGAACTTGCCGCAAAGGTCCTAAGCCAAACATCGATCATCATGGTATTAGAAACCAAGCTACCAAGGAATTTCAGACACTATTCTCGGTCAGACATCCGTTTGTAACCTATGTGTACGACGCCTTTGAGTTCGAAAACTTGTGCTACATCATTACAGAAAAATGTTATGGGCCGCTGTCAAATCTATTTGCAATCCCGGATTTCGACGGTTCGTTGTGGCTCAGACCTATCGCCCGTTGCCTGCTCCAGGCGGTGCACTTCATCCACCTGAACGGGCTGGTTCATAAAGACATTCACATCGGCAATGTTTTTGCGAACTGGCAAAAGGACGAGATGCTACCGGATCAGCAGCGCGCTATGAACTTCAAACTGGGAGATTTTGAAATCGCGAATATGGTCGGCTCCATGGTCCCTGGCCAGACGACATTGGCTAACTGGATGATGCCGCCCGAAAGTCTTGACCCGCGGCAATTTGGTCCAATGGACAATAGGATAGATATGTATCATTGCGCATTGCTGTTCCTCCAACTTCTAACAGGCCACGAAAGCGTATTTACACCCGACCAGATTTTGTCTGGTGAACCTCGGCGGCTAGCATTGAACTTGCCGCTTCCTTACTCAGTCGCCCTAGAGAAAGGGCTTCGACGCCATGTCCAGTATCGAACGGCAAGCGCACCAGAATTTTGGAGAGACCTCAATTCCGCTGTAAGCGGGCATTAAAGCGAGGGTTAGAGAAGGAAGGGCCGGACAAGCGCAATCCGTTGCTGATCGAGCCGTGGATTGCCGGCATGGCTGCGCCGGAAAAAAGGGAAACTGAGGACGGTCACACCCGAAGCCGCTCACTTTGGATTTGCGCGTCCGGGGTGACGTACCACCTGCCCCCAAGTATGAGCAGTGGTGTTTGAGGCGATCCGGGGGGAATGGAGCTTGAGCAGCAGACGCAATCTCGGCCTCGACGTCGTCCGCTCGATCGCCATCCTGCTCGTTCTGGTCGCGCATTACAGTTACTTCCTCAAGGCTTGGCACGTGGTTCCGGTGTCGGATTTCGTGCTGTCGGTGGGCGGGCTCGGGGTTGAGCTGTTCTTCGCGCTAAGCGGATTCCTGATCGGGCGGCTGCTGCTGGACATCGCCGCCACGGAACCGACCGGCCGGCAGTTGCTGACCTTCCTGGGCCGGCGGTGGATGCGCACGCTGCCGCTCTATTACGGCTGGCTGCTGGTCCTGCTCATCGTGATGCCGCCGCGCTCGGCGACGCTGAGCCGGCTGGCGGAATACGGCCCGCTGACGCAGAACCTGGCCTGGCCGATGCCGTCGGACAATTTCCTGCCCGTGTCGTGGTCGCTGACCATCGAGGAGTGGTTCTACCTCCTGTTCGGCGCCTGCGCGATCGCCTCGGCCGCCTTGCTGCGCCGCAGGAACGCGGTTTGGGTCGCGATCGTCGCGTTCCTGGTGGTGCCGGCCGCGCTGCGGTGGATGGCGCCGCAAGCCGTCGACGTGGACGGCAGCATCCGTCAGGTCGTGATCTATCGGCTGGACGCCATCGTCTGGGGCGTCATCATGGCTGATTTGACGGCGCGGCTCGATCTCCGGCCGATCTACCGGCTGCTCATGCTCGGCGCCGGACTGGCCATCATCGTCTCGCTGTGGGGCGGGCTGGACAGCCTGCCGCCGCATGTGAGCCAGACATTCCAGTCCGATCTGGTGGGGATCGGCTTCGCGCTCTGCCTCCCGGCCGCTGAACTGCTGCGGCACGCCTGGCGCTGGTTCGCCGCCATCGCCCGGACCCTGAGCACGCAATCCTACGCGCTATATCTGATCCATCTGAGCGTGCTTCAGGCCTTACAAATTGGTTTCGACCAGCGGCACTTCTTGAGCCTGCCGGTGGCGCTCGGGATCGCGCTGACGCTGCCGTTCGCGCTGTCGTGGCTGTCGTTCCGGTTCTTCGAATCGCCGATCCTGGCCCGCCGCCCGCCGCAGCGGTTGCGGGCAGGCGTCGTCGCGGAACCGGTGCCGGCGGCGGTGGCGACCGGGGATTGAGACCGCGTCGTGTCCGTGCTTGTCACGGGCATCCGCGTCTTCGCCGGGTTCGGATCTCCCCCCGCGAAATCCATACAACCGAAGGCGCGCGGCCGCGCTTGAATCTGGCGGGATGCTGCCTCCGGCGCGGCTGGCGACTGAGCGGGACCGGGGATCGATACGGCGGCAGGCGCGTTCCACTCTCAAGGCGAACGGCTTGGCCGTTCGGAAAGAGGAGGACATGGACAAGCGCGGCGCCGTTTCCGAGCCGGCCAATCACGACCTGATCGCGGTTGGCGCATCGGCGGGCGGGCTGCAATATCTGCAAGTCCTGACCCGCGAGCTGCCCGCCGACCTGCCCGAGGCCGTGCTCGTCGTTCAGCACATGGGGTCTCGGAGCTGCCTTCCGGAGATCCTGGCCCGCAACAGCGCGCTACGCGTGGTGGCCGCGGAAAGCGGGCGACCGATCGAACATGGCCACGTCTATGTCGCGGTTCCCGGCATGCACCTGCTGGTGCACGATAGCCACCAGCTGCTGCGTCGCGGTCCGCGCGAAAACCTGGCGCGCCCGGCCGTCGATCCGCTGTTCCGCTCGGCCGCATGCAGCTATGGTGCCGGGGTGATCGGCGTGATCCTGTCCGGCGCGCTGAACGACGGCGCGGCCGGGCTGCGGGCGATCAAGCGATGTGGCGGGTGTGCGGTGGTCCAGGATCCGGCGGAAGCGCCGTTTCCCGACATGCCGGCGAGCGCGCTGGGCCATGTCGCCGTCGACCACTGCGTTCCGGTTTCGGCGATGGCCGGGCTATTGGCGCGGCTGGTCGCCGAACCGGCCGGCAGTGCCCCCGAGATACCTTTCCACATCCGCATGGAAGCGGGCATCGCGGCGCTGGAGCTTGCCGGCATGGCCAGCGAAGAACAGCTTGGGAACAAATCCCCGTTCACCTGTCCCGAGTGCCACGGCACGCTCTGGGAAGTCGCCGACGGCGACCTCGTCCGCTACCGCTGCCATCTCGGCCATGCCTACACCGGAGAGGCGATGCTGGAGGCGCAGTCCGAGAGTATCGAGAGGATGCTCTGGTACCTGATGCGCTCGCACCGGGAGCGCGCCAACCTGGCCCGCCGGCTGGCCGACCGGGAAGGCTCCAATCGGGTGGCCGCGCAATTCAGAGAGCGC
>CAVXFL010000025.1:0-158475 GCA_963761015.1 uncultured Alphaproteobacteria bacterium | reverse complement strand
GATCATTCACGCGATGGCGGAATGGGTCGCTGCGAACCGGCATTGGCTCGCGGTCAAGATCGCGGATGGGATTAGAGAATTCGTTGCAGAGGTCAAATCAGTATATCAAAACACGAACTGGGCATTAGTGATCGACGTGCTTTGGCTTTTCGGCAAGGCCGCGAAGTTCGCGTTCGAACATCTGGGCTGGCTGGCCATCGCGCTGACGGCCCTCACTGCAATAAAGCTCGCGAAGTGGGGGTTGGCGCTCGCCTCCTTCGCCAAGGACATCCTGCTCTTCGGCGCATCGCTCGCCGGATTTGTGATTTCGCCTGTCGGGCTGTGGATGTTGGAATCGCGGCCGGGATGGTCGCGTTCTATGAGGCCTGGCAACACTGGCCTGAAATCCAGCAATGGTTCAAAGGAATTCAAGCACGACTTCTGGGGCTGGAGTGGCCCGGGCAAGCCGCCGTCGGTCAATCCCGGCAATCCGATGTCGCCGCCGCCGAACTTTTACGGCCCTGGGCCCGGCCGATCTGTAAACAAATCCCCCGCGATACGCCCGCAAGCGTATAACCGCTGGCTGCCGGCAGTTCCCAACGGGCCGGCGCAGACGATCCTGCGCGTCGGACGAGCGCGCCTTCGGCCTGCCGCGCGGCACGCTGGACGCGATGTGGTCCGCCGAATTCCAGCCGCGGCCGGCATATGCGCTCGCCGGCCGGGGCGCTCGGGCATTTCCAGTTCATGCCCGGAACGTGGGCGACGTATGGTGGCGGCGGCTCGCCTTTCGACCTCGGCCAGTCGGCGATGGCGGCGTCGCGCTACATGAGCAAGCTGCTGACCGAATTCGGCGGCAACATCGCGATGGCGCTCGCTGGCTACAATTGGGGCGAAGGCAACGTCGAACGCGACCGCCGCCGCTGGGGCAGCGCGTGGCGCGAGCATCTGCCCAACGAAACCAAGGGCTACCTGGAGAAAATCCTGCCGCATATCGGCGCGCAGTCGCCCGCCGTCGGCGCCGCCGCAGCCGGCGCCGGCGTCGTCGAGGTCTTCGTGCACCTGCTCGGCGCACCGTCCGGCACGCACGTTGAGGTTCAGACCCGCGGTCCGGTCCGCGTCCCTGAAATCCGCCGCGGCCCGATGATGCCCGCCGCGCGGACCGTCGAAGCCTGATGCCCGGGCGGCCGGCTGGCGCGCTACCGGGTCCGCGCCTTCATTATCGACGATAACGACGAACGCCATCCGCGACGCGCAGCGCAGCGCCTGCAAGGACAGTTCCAAATGAGCGGCGCCAATGCCTACCAGGACCCGGTCACGGTCAAGATTGGCGGCGTGACCTATGGCGGCTGGACGGCCGTCGATATCAAGCGGTCGATCGAACATATGTGCTCCAGCTTCGATCTGGAGGCGAGTTCGCGCTGGTCGCTCGACCAGGAGCCATGGAGCGTTATGCCGTTCACCGCCTGCCAGATTTTCGCGGCGGACGATCTGCTGCTGACCGGCTATGTCGATACCGTGATGCCGGAGATCAGCGGCCGGCGCACCGGGCTGCGCATCATCGGGCGCTCGAAGACCGAGTTTCTGGTGGATTGCTACCCGGAAATTCAATCCGGCCAGTACAGCAAATACAATCTCGGCCAGATCGCCAGGAATATCTGCGCGCTGTTCGGCATCGAGGTGGTGATCGCGACCGATGTCTCGAACACATTCGCCGACGCCACGATCCAGCGCGGGGAAACGGCATACAAGTTCCTCGAGCGGCTGTGCCGGCTCTCCGGCGTGCTGGCCTGCGATGACGAGCAGGGGCGGCTGGTGCTGACCAACGTCGCCACCGGCCGTTCTGGGACCACCCTGCAACAGGGCACCAACCTGCTGAGCGGCCACGCCATGCTGTCGGGCGCGCACCGCTACAGCGATTATATCGTGAAGTCACAGACATCGATCGCCAGTTGGGGCGGCTTCGGCGGCGTCGGGTCCCCGGCGGCTGGCGCACAGGTGGAAACCGGCATCAAGGCGGTGGCCAAGGACCCCGCCGTGCCGCTCTACCGCCCGCACGTGACCATCGCGGAATCGCAGCTCGATCAGAAAGGCGCGCAGCTCCGCGCGGATTGGCAGGCGCGCTACGAGGCCGGCCAGGCGACGCGACTCCAAGCGGTCGTGAAGGGCTTTCGTCAGGATGACGGCACGCTTTGGCAGGTGAACAAGCTGCTGGCGGTGCAGGCCCGGTTCTGCGGCCTGGATCAGGACCTCCTTGTCGCGCACGCGAACTTCCACCTGGATCAACACGGCCACCACACCGAGCTTGTGCTCGGACCGACCAGCTCCTATGCGCCCGATCCCGGCCAGGTGAAGCTGAAGGGCAAGGGCGCCGGCGGCACCAACTGGGACGGGTTCGGCGGCGTCGGCTCGCCGAATTCGCCAATCCCCAAAGGGGTAGTCCAGACGTGAAGGTATCGACCATCACGCGCGGCGCTCGTTCCGTCGAGGCTTAAATGTTCCGGTTTCAGTTGCGTCGCGCGTTGCGCCGGTGGGCGAGAGAAAGAACGGCAACCGTAACGGAAGCCGACCGTTCAGCGGTGTTGATGTATCAAATTTTAGAGGCTGCCGTGCCACCGCTGCGCCGGCTGCTGCGGCCAAAATTCGGGGCGCGCGCGGATGAATTGATTGCAAAAGCGTATGGAGAACTTGGCGAATCTGGGAGGGCGCGTTCGGTCCGACTTTATTCAGCGCGATCAGCGGAAGCACGATGCCAAGGAAAGAATTGGACATGGCCGTTGCCTGCATTCTTGAAGCGTTTGCAAAGTATTTAGAGCTCGAAACCTTGTCCGAGCGCCAGCGTAGACTTGATGATGTTACGAAAAAGCACGGGCTGGAACGCGAAATACTCGCCGACGGTCCTAACTGAAAGCGCAACAAACCACGCTTGTATCGCCAGAAGGACCATGTTATCTCGCATATGCGACGCGGGCAGCGCAATCTCGGGACCCAGACGACGTCACCCGCGTCGCGCTCAGAGCAGGCATGTGGACAGCGTGCCGAGTTTGGTAAGCTTCGGCGGTGGCGCGATTTGCCGGCCAGGCCGAGGTCGGAACCCGCTGGCAGCGGCTCGACCTGGCCGGCGTTTCGCACCCCGACAGCGCCAGCGCGGAGGCGGCGCGCGTGATTAACGTGAATAAACGGGAATTATGCCGAATCCTGGGGTGCGCGGCGACGACGCTCGACGCGCTGATCGCGCGCTACGAGGCGTTCCCCATCGTCGAGCGGGGCTCGCACGGTCGCGATTTCGCGTTCGATCCTGATGCGGTCGTTGCTTTCCTACGCGCGGCGAAGGAGCAGCGCCAGCGGGAGGATGCGGACCGGGCCGCGGAGCTGCGCCAGCTCGACTTGCCGGTCGCCGGCCTGATCGGGACGCACCCGACGGCCACATACCCAAAGCCGCAAGATCGGCTGGCCGTACTGCGCGCACAGCAGCTCGAGCGCCAGATCGCGCGCGAAACCGGCCAACTGATTGAGGTCTCGGAAGTGCGGCGGGTATTCGCCTCGCAAATGCAACGCTGGGGCATCGCGCAAACTCAGATGTTACAACGTTGCGCTCGAAATTTCAATTTGCCGGATGCTGTCATCCGCGGCCTGGTGTCCGCATTGGACGATGCGCGGAAACGCTTCGTGGAGGACCTGCAACGCCAGATGCCGCAACCCCCTGCCTCCGACGAACTCTTTCCGAACAGTCACCAGCCAACGCCGCCGGCGAGCGCGCGTGATGGCCATGCGGACGCGGCGTGACGTGATTCAGCGGACGTGGGGCTCCGGCCTGATTCACCGATGGTCCCGGCCGGATGATCCGCGATCGGCCGCTCTCGATTACCTGTTTCCGGTGCTTGACGCCGGGGGCGGTGCGGTACCCGGGCATGGAGGGGTGGTTCGTCTCGTTACTGTATCCCGTCGCGCCAAGCGGGGCGCGCGTCGACGGCTTCGCGTCATTCGACATCGTCGACGATTGGCGACTTGCATGCCATTCCGGCCGTCTGGAGTTGTGCGTGCTGGTCGCCGGATTGTTCGAGCGCGGCGTGGAAGGAAACCTACGCTGGGTTCAAAGAAATGCACGAGATTTGGCGGCTCGAATTTCCGGGTCTTCCGGTTGCCGAGCCGCTGACCCGCGCCGCCTGAGCCGCCTTGGCTTTGGAATATGGTCATGCCGATGAAATGGTTGGCGGCGGACTTTGAGACGCGGGTTGAACTGATGGCCGCTTCGATCACCATCGCGCTCACGCTCACGGCATAAACTGGGCGCGGCTGACCATGACCCCGCCTCGACGGCGCGGCGCGTCAGCCTTCCGGCGGCCGAAGCAGTTCCCACAACAGCGGAGGCGCGCCGGCCGGCCAGAAAGCTGACGTGCCGTCTTGCAAGTTGTCCAACGTCGGCAGCCAAAATTGCTTCACGATGCCGCACATGACTTCGCGGACGTTATGATCGGCAATCGGCGCGGCCAAGCCGATGCGCTCGCGCCGCGTCAACGCCCGCACGGCCGCCGCGCGCTCCGCCGCCGACGGCCGGTGAATCGCGGGCCAGTCTCCGGCCTTCTCCGAAAACACGGCCGCCAACCGTTCGTTGTAGCCCCGCAGCCACTCCCTTGATCGCAGACCGCACGCGACCGCCTGGGCGGCGAATTCGGACTGCGCGACGAGGTGCATCGCGTAGCGGCTGACGAGCCCCTCATCGGCGCGCACCGTGGCGCCGTCCATGACCAGGCAGACCAATGCGAGAATGGCAAGATGACGTTTCATGACTTGTCAGTTGGCGGCGATTCGCGTCCTTGAAGCGCGCGTGATCGCGGTCGACGGCGGCGGACTGGCGCGCTTCCTTCGGGCGTGCAATCGCGCAGGCGTTTCCCCTGGATGAGTATGTGGTCCAGGACGCAAGTCCTTTGGACAGCAAGAGCGAGCGCCTCGCTGGCCCGGCGCGCGCGCCTTAGGTTGTCCGCGAGGCGCGACGCAGGCGTGTCGCCGCTGGGTTCCGAAATCAGCTTTGGCCTGCGTCGCATTCTGTGGCGGCTTGGGCGCGGGGGCATCGGCTGGCGATGCCTGCAGGGCGCGAGCTTTCCTGCACAACTGCCTGGCCGCGGTTTGCATCAGCAGGTTCAGCGCCGGCTTGCGCCATGGCGCGAACAGTTCCCACACCAACTCGGCGTCGTCGCCAATGGCTCGGGCGATGGCCTCGCCGGCCGTGTCCCGATCCAGCGGGTGCTGCGCAGCCGCTCGCTTGGCGATTGCCAGCAGTCTGCCGGCGGCGGTCTCGGACGCATCGGGCAGGACGACGATTTTACGGGCAGCGGTCCTCATGCGAAATCTCTCCGATCTTGCCAATCCGAATGCGCGATCCAGCGCGGCCGTTTCCTGTTCGACGGTAGCCGGAATCCCCGAGGCGGCGTCAAGCGCGCGGTCGACGGCGCGGACAGGCCGCTGCCGGGCAGGCCGACCGTGGTGCGCGCGCCGCGGCGGCCGAAATTCGCGGTGAGGCCGCGCCCGCCCAGCGACAGCGAGGCGCCGTGCTTGGCCAGGTTGATGCGCAACCCGGGCGCCAGCCGCAACGAACGGCGAAAGCGAAAGCTCATTTCAGACGCTCCTCGGCTGGCCGCGGCCGGCGCTTCGCTTTCGGAGCGGACGCCGCTGGCGCGTGACCTGCCGCGCTGCGCTCCAGCCCGATGTTGACCAGCCGGCGGATCGCCTCGGCGCGCGGCGGAAGATCGGCCTGCCGACGCCGCCACTCATCGAGCTGATGGAGCCACTCATCGGTGGCGCGCATCTGAAAAACCCGGTTTGCGATCCGAACCATTGCTTCCATATATCTGGGTATTGACCGGATAGCAAGATGCCGGGTAATTACCCTATACGCCGCCGGCGCGGCACCGAACGCGGCGCCCGGAAAGAACCCATAAGGAGAGCCTGATCATGCCCATGGATGAAACCGCGCACGCCACATTCGAGGCGGAAATAGCGCGCTTCCGCGAATTAGCCGCCGAATCCGGAAATCGCCTTCTGCTCGGCAACGGTCCGCCGAACCCAGATGATCGCCTGCTCGAACTGTGCGCCGATATCGCCGAGCAGGATAAGGCCGTGAGGGCCGTGTTCGCATTGCCGTTGGACAACTCGCGCGCTCGGGAATTCCAGGCGGAATGGAAAAGGCAAACCCGGCGGTTGGCAACGCTGCTGCGCGCGGCGGCGAAGCTCAAAGCGCGTACTGCGGCGGGTATCTACGCCAAGGCAGTGGCTGTGACCGTTGCGCGCACCGCGGCGCCGGTCTTGTGCGCGTCCTTGGCGACTGACCTGATCGAAAATCCAACGCTGCGCGCGATGCTGTGGAAGGCCAATGAATTGAGCGAGGGAGGACGGCATGCCAAAGTCTGAGCGCCGCCGCACTGTTCTAAGCGCTCTCGCGACAGGGATCATCGCCGGATTGCCGGCGGGTCTGGCGCTTGCCTCGCCGGCAACTGAGTCCGGCGCGTCGGCCGACGCCGAGCTGATCCGGCTCGGCGGCGAGCATCGCTGGCGCGCGCAGCGGCTTGCGGAACTCAATTTTCGCCACGTTGATCTGCTCGGCGACTTGCCACCCGACGATGCGGCCGAAATCCGCCGCCTGGTGCCGGAGACGCATGCGCTGGCGGAACAGATTGCGCGAACGAGGGCAACCACTCTTGGCGGCCTCTGCGCGAAAGCCGAGGCGCTGGCCAGTTATATAGACTACGACGCCGCCGGGCAGCCGATGTGGGAGAACCACGACGACCTTTTGACCTGGTCGATTGTGCGTGATCTGCTCGGCGATGCGGCGGCAAAACCGAAGTATTTCTGAGCGCCCGGCCATGCCCGACGCGCCGGAAGACCCGCCAAAGCGCCGCCGAACCGCGCCCGGGGCTTGGGGTCGAACCCCGACCGGTATGCGGCTCTCGCCCCGGCGCGAAGCGCTCAGACGCATGGACGCTTGGCGCGAGGGGGTGGCGGGCCGATTTGCAATTCAGGTCGCGGCCGAAGAACTTGCAGACCCGCCGAAGCAGGGAGCCGTTCGGTCGGTCCCTGTCATTGACCCCAGGCTGCTGCGCAAGCCCGATCTCCGAACTTATCTGGCCGGCCTACCGTGGCCCGAGGTGGCAGCCCTCATCAAGCGAGGGCGACTTCCGCGCGCACTCTGGGGCGTCGAGCCTTCGGCTAGGAATGCGAGATGGGATCGCAGAATCTGTAGATCGCGCGCTCGACGCGGCTTCGGGCATTCCCGTGAATAGGGAGCAAGCGGTCATGGCGCTGGATCGCGCCCTTGGATTGCAATCGCCACGCACGCGCCGCTGACGTCCCGTGAGGTCTGTTCGCGGGTGTTGTGGTGCTGCTCGATGGTTGCCGCCTATCTCGACCTCGCGCCCGAGCTTCCGGCCGAGCGGCGATGCTGCCGGGGTGACAGTGAAGCCCCATTGAAGCCCCGTAAGCTATTCCGCCGCATCGCTGTTTGCTAAAAACTCCATTCGTATCAATAGGTTACCGTTAATCTGTTCCAGGAAATCATAATCCCTTGGTCGGTGGTTCAAATCCGCCCGCCGCTACCAGAAATTCCCGAGGAAATCAGACCATTGAGTGCTGCGGCCGCCCCGAGATGGCCGATTTCAAGTCGCAGCATGTTGCAAGCTGTCTCCAGTAAATCCAAGCGGTTAGGGCGCGCGTTCGTAAGAGGGGCAAAAGTGTGGGCAGCGGCGCTGGTCAGGCGTACCGCGTCCGCGCCTCTGACGTAATGGTCGAGGGCTTCGACCACTGCATGCCCCGCCACCTTGAGCCTGCTCCCCAGGTAATCCCAGAACGGGATGCCCAGTTTGGCGCATGTTTTGGCCAGGCCAAGGAATGCATCGCGGCTATCGCGGCCAACGTCGCTTCGCGTCCCGGCGCTGACCTTTCGCCGCGTGACATAGCAGCGGATGTCGTTCTCCGAGCCGTTGGTGTGGAGCGGGATCTCGGGCCGGTCCAGCACCATCAGCAACTCTGCCTTGTTGGCGTGCAGCCGCGCCAGCAGACGATCCAGGGTGACGAAGCCGGTACGGCGGCGGAAGATGCGGTCGAAGCGGGCGCGCAAGGCGTCGCCCGGCGCTTGCCTGGGTCGAGCCGGTATGCCTTCAGGCTGGCGTAGAAGCCCCAAATCAGCCCGCGGACCAGCGTCTGCGCGGCACGATGTCGGTCGTTGAAGGTGTCCAGCTTGTGCACCAGCCGCTCCGCGTGCACCCAGCACAGCGCATGCCATCCGATGGCGAACTGCCCCGCGTCGTCGCTCAGCACAACGGCGTTCGCGCAGGAATCTGTGTGCCTGGACGCTGCCCCACAAAGCGCCCTCGGTGGCGACCCGCGTCGGATCCGGTGCGACGGTCAACGCGGTGAAACCGAGCCGGTCGAGATGGGCCATGCCACGCGGCGTGATCGGCGAACTGCGTCTGCGGGTCCGGCCGCGAGAGCGGGCGATCAGGGTCGCGGGCAGCGAATGCTTTTGCATGTAGCGGCATAGCCGCGTCGTTGAGCACATAATCGGTATGGCCGGCGCGCAGCAGGTCGAGAAAGTTCAACCGGCTCTTCGACGGCCGCGTGCCGAACCAGGTAAACCAGTCGTTGCCGATCTGGGTGCAGAAGCCGTTCTTCCCGTTGTGCCGCGCACCGGTGTCGTCCACCGACACATACGGCGATGTCTCCAGTCCGGCGCGGAGAACAGTCCCGGGCTTCGGCGACGAAATCGTCCTGCTTGTCCGTCAACAGGCGTTGCAACTGACGCTTCGAGATCGACACACCGATCGATCGCAACAACGCCAGCAAGCGAGGCAGCGTCGACTGCCCCTGATGGTATTGCATCAGCACGAAGCGACGGAGTTCGGGGCCGAAATGGCCCGATATCCCCTCCGGCAACGGGGCCAGGACCGTCCGTCCGTCGGGCGCGATCCAGCGTTCGCGCTGGTAACAGGTCGCGTGCACCGAAATCACCAGGTCCTGGACCAGAAACGGCTCATGGCCCTTGAAGCGCGATCCGGGCGGGACCTCAGCCTCGACCATCTTTCTCTTCGATGCTCACGCGCGGCGTCACCTTGCCCCGGCCGCGCCGCTTCTCCTTCTTGCCCAGCTTCGGCGGCTCGGTGCCTTTGTCCATACCGCTCGGCTTGATCGCAGGGCGGCCCTTCAGACCCTTCAGCCGGGCGATCTCCTCGCGCTGTTCAGCGACAAGCTGCTTCAGGGCGGCGACTTCGTCGAACAGTTCGACCAGCAGAGCCTCGAGCTCCGCACGGCTCAGCGTGGAAAAGGCGGGTGGCGCCGGCACATGACCCAAAGAATCCACGGCGCCGAATCGGCGCAAGGAAAAAATGCACCGCCGCCCACACTTTTGCCCCTCTTACGATTTTTCTACCTGTTTACGGCGTAAATGCCGCCAACGGGAGAGAGAGATGACGAAGCGGGCTCGCCGGGCACACTCCCCGGCATTCAAGGTGAAGGTAGCTAAGGCGGAGGTCCAAGGGGACCGGACGCTGGCCGACCTGGCGAAGCAGTTCGATGTTCATCCTAACCAGATCACCGCGTGGAAATCGCAATTGATGGAAGGTGCGGCAGCATGCCGAAGACCTCCTCCGGGCGGGTGCGCTCGAACAGGAGCGCGGGCTTCAGCAGCACGCCCTCGGCGTTTCCTCGATCGCGAAGCGCATGCCCGCTTTCCAGCGGCGGCGCCGGCGAATGGCGGCTGGAAGCTCCAACTGGCCTTCGCGCGTCAACGTCGTGAGCAATGGTTCCCGCGACATCGAACACCCGCCTCGCTGGCTGGGACCGGCGTAAGCTAGGCTGATCACGGCCGGGCGCAAAGGGAATTGGCTCGGGATCGAGCGCACCTGCCCGGCGTGCGCGTCATTGACCTCGCTCGCCGCCGTCGCGACAACCGCGCCGATGTCGCCGCCGCGCTCCTGCATCATCAGCGAAGCCTATGCCGGGCTGCAGGCGCAGGCGCTCGGTCTGGCCGAGGCGGCGGAACTGGCGCCGGACCTGCGTATCCTGCGACCGCGCGCGCCATGGCGCTATGTCGCCGCCAGGCTGTGGCCGGCGCCGCTCGCCGCCGTCGGCGAGCGCGCCCTGGCCGCGCCCTTGCCCGAACTCGTCATCGGTGCCGGCGGCGTGGCGGCGGCGGTCGGCGCGGCGCTGCGCCGGCGCGGCTCGCGCGTGGTCCAGGTGCAGCACCCGCGCATGGATATAAGCCGCTTCGACCTGATCCTGGCGGCGCGGCATGACGGGCTGAGCGGCCCGAACGTCATCGTCACCCGCACCGCGCTCCACCGCGTCACCGCTTCCCGGCTCCGCGCAGCGGCGGAGCAGTTCGCGCCCCGGCTCGCGGATTTGCCCCGCCCGCTGGTCGCCGTGCTGGTCGGCGGCTCGAACGGGCGCTGGCGGCTCGATCGGCCGGCCGGGGCCGCGCTCGCTTCCGCCCTGGCCGGGATGATGGACACCGACCGGGTCGGCCTGGCGCTCACGCCGTCCCGCCGCACCGACCCGCAAGTCGCCGGCATGCTGGCCGATGCGCTGCGCCCGCGCGGCGCCTTCGTGTGGGACGGAACGGGCGACAACCCCTATTTCGGCCTGCTCGCGCTGGCCGACGCCATCGTCGTCACCAGCGACAGCATGTCGATGATCTCCGAGGCGGTGGCGACTCCCGCCCCGGCCATGCTAGCCCGGCTGCCTGGCTTCTCGCGCCGCCAGGCCGGCTTCATCGCCGCGCTCGAGGCCGAGGGCCGCGTGCGGCCGTTCGCCGGGCGGCTCGATCTCTGGCCCGTCGAGCCGGTCGACGACACGCCGGCGGCCGCCGCCGAAATGCGCCGGCGGCTGGGTTTCTGAGGGATCCGCGATGCTGGATATCCGCACCTTCGATCAGCGCCAGGGCGGCAACGTCCTGTACAAGGCGCTGGCGCATCCGCTGGCGGCCGAGGCCATTGCGCGGCTCTACGCTCGGCTGGCCGCCACCGGGCCGGTCGCGGTGGTCGATCCCGAGGGCATCGCCCAGGCGCTGTTCGTGATGCACCCGGACCCGCCGCCGCTCGAAGGGGTGTACGTCCAGGACGTGCGCGAGATCGGCGCGGAACGCTTCGGCCACGCGGCGCGGCCGCTGACCGACCTCGGCAAATCGGATGCGGGCAGCGTGCTGATCGCGACATTCGACGCGGGCCGCATAGCCGCGCGCGTCGCTTCCATGACGCGCCCAGGCATCGAGTTGGCGAGTCTGGACGCGGCGCGCCTGCCCGAGGCCATGCTGACGGTGCCGCGCCGCTATCTGGACCGGCTGAATTTCGCCACCAACCACGTCTTCTTCCGCGACGCCGGCGGCCTCGGCACCCGACTGGTGAGCGCCAATTACTGGTCCGGCTACGGCGCCTCCGAGGTGCGGCTGTGGCTTCGCCTGTTCGATGCCGACGGCGCCGTGTTGGCCAACTGGGAGGAAAGCGCGCCCGCCGGCCCAGGCGGCATCGCCATCGACAGCGGCGAGGTGCGGCGGCGCTTCGACCTGCCCGCGTTCACCGGCCAATTGTTCGTCCACGTGATCGGCGCTTCCGGCCACGACGTGGTGAAATACGCGCTCGACACCTACGCCTCCGATGGCGGCCCCAGCCTCTCCTGCACGCACGACGCCAACGCCTGGCCATCGGAGCACTACGCCGGCCTGCCCGCGCCCCGGCCGGGCGAGCGGGTCGTGCTCTGGGTCCAGAACAGCCACGCGGTGCCGATCCCGGCAGGCGCCCTGGCACTCGACCGCATGGGCGCCGGCGCGCCGGTCGCGCTCGAGCGCGCGGTGCCGCCTTACGCCACGCTCGCCCTCGACGTCGCCGAACTGCTGCCCGATCTGCGCTGGCCGGCGCAGATCGAGCTGCTCGCCGGGCGCCATGTCGTGCGCCCGCGCTACGAGGTGATACGCGGCACACGGACGCATATCGCGCACGTCAATGTCGAGCGGGCCGACCTGCAGCCCGACCCGGGCATCGCCACGCTCTCGCCGCTGCTGGGCCGCGGCTATCTGCTGCCGTTCCCCGTTCTGCCGCGCGGGCGATTCCGCACCACGGTGCTGCCGACACCGATGGCGACCACGCAGCGCAGCCTCCCCCTGCGGCTCGACGTGTTCGATCGCGGCGGAACCCCCGTCGTCCGGCACTTCCTCGGCTGCCTGCGCCGGGACCACGCGTTGGCGCTCGATCTCGACGGGATTCTGGAGGGGCGAGCCTTGGCCGAGGGCGGCCACGGAGAGCTGATCTACGATTTCCGCGCGGGCGGGGAGGCCGACGGCTGGATGCACGCCATCATTCGCGTCGAGGACCGCGAGTCCGGCCATGCGGCCGAGACCAGTTTCGGCTCCCACATCTTCAATACGCCGATGACATTCAAGGACGAGCCGCAGTCCTACTCCGGCGCGCCGCCCGGCCTCTCCACCCGGCTGTTCCTGAAGCTCGGGCAGCAGCGGCGGCGCAGTTTCGCCGTGCTGATCTACCCGGCCTCGGCCGCCTGGCACGAAAGATCGGCGACCTGCCTGCTGCTGCATGATTCCGCGGGACAGGTGATCGCCGAGAGCAGCCTCGCTATTCCCTGCTCGGGTTCGGCGATGGTGTGGCCCGACGAGGTATTCGGGAACACGGCGACGGCGCAGGCCGGCCCGCGCGGGCATGTACTGGTCCGCGACCCGACATGCCGCCTGTTCGGTTATCATGGCCTGATGGACGAGGTGGGCGGGTTTTCGCTTGACCACATGTTCGGATTTTGATTCGTTGCCAATTCATCTTGGCCGCATTCGCCGGATGTTTGGCTGCCACTTTACCGTACGCACGGCCGAGCGCCTGCCGCGATCGGCGACAGTGAAAAAAATCCGTACGATCCCGTCGATCAAGACTTTCTTCTAACAGCCTGTGCTTTCGTGAAGTCGCGGCACGGCGAGCCTTGCGTTCGTCGCTCGAACCGCCACGGCCGAGCGTGCGGCCAGACGTTTAGCGGTTGACATAGCGTGGCCAGAAACTCTACTTCTGGTTGAACATTCGGGTCCGCGACAAGAAGCAAAACTCCGTGGACCAAATCCCAACGCAAAGGGCGACGTATGGGTGACAGCGCCCGTTCCAGGGTATTGGTCATCGACGATGACCCGGACATGTGTTGGGCGGTGCGTCAGGTGCTCGCCAATGGCGGGCTGGACGTTGCGGAAGCCAACAGCGGCCAGGCCGGGTTGGACCTGCTGGCGTCCCGGCCACATGACGCCCTGCTGCTCGACATGCAACTCCCGGGATTGGGCGGACGCGAGGTGTTGCGTCACGTGCAGCGGCGGGACGCGAGCCTGCCGGTCATCGTGCTTACCGGGCACGGCAGCATCGCTGACGCGGTCGAGGCCGTCAAAACTGGCGTGTTCGAGTACCTGACCAAGCCGTTTCGCAACGAACACCTGCTGGAAACGGTGCGTCGGGCGATCGGCAGGCGCCGCACCGCGCGCGCGTCCCCGGCCAGTTCCGTCCGCGCATCGATCACCGGCACGATGGGCAACGGCCCCGCCGTTCACCGCCTGATCGCGGAGATCGAAGCGGTCGCCGCCACCGACTATTCGGTGCTGGTGCTCGGCGAAACCGGATCGGGCAAGGAAGTCGTCGCGCGCACGTTGCATCAGCACGGACCGCGGGCAGTGCGTCCGCTGGTGGTGGTCGATTGCGGGGCCGTCGTCGAGACGCTGACCGACAGCGAATTCTTCGGCCACGAGAAGGGCGCCTATACCGGCGCCAACGCGCGCCAGGTCGGCTGGTTCGAAATGGCGGCGGACGGCGGCACGATCTTCCTCGATGAGATCGGTAATCTTTGCCTGCCGGCGCAGCGCGCGATGCTGCGGGCGCTCGATCAACGGGTGATTTACCGCGTCGGCGGCACCGTACCGATCAAGCTCGACGCGCGCGTCATCGCGGCGACCAACGAGAACCTGACCGAACACAACGGGACCGCGTTCCGCGAAGATCTGTTCTTTCGGCTGTCGGAATACATCATCACGGTGCCGCCGTTGCGTTCACGTCCCGAGGATATCGAGTTCCTGGCGCATCGCTTCCTGGCCGAGGCCCGCAAGGGGCTTGGCCGGCCAACCGCCGACATCTCCTCCGGCGCGCTCGATTTGCTGCGCGGCCACGACTGGCCCGGCAACGTGCGTGAATTGCGCAACGTGATCCGCCGCGTCGCGCTCGCGGTCTCCGATGTGGTCACGATCGCCCACGTCGCCGGTTGCCTGGGCGAGCGCGCCGCCGCCGCGCCGATGCCGATACACCCGCAGCTTGCCGCGGCGCCGCTGCGCGGCCGCATCCGTCACCAGATGCGCGAAATCGAGCGCGGCGCCGTACTGTCGGCGCTGGAGCAGGCCGGCGGCAACAAGGCACAAGCCGCGCGCCTGCTCGGGGTCGATTACAAGACGTATCGGACGAAGCTGAAGGCGCTGAGCGAGCCACTGGCCGGTCGGGTGTGATGCACGAAACCGCGCTCTCGGATCGCATCGACGGCCGCGCCGATGCGCCCGTCCACCCGGATGGAGAGGCCGTCTATCTGTTCGCCTTTGCCGATCGCGACCGCGTCGGCCGCTTACCCGGTTTTTCGGATATACCGAACCCGCCGCCGCTGCTGCATCAGGTCGGTGCGATCACGGCGGTGATCGGCCTGGTATCGCTCGCGGACTTTTCCGGGCCCGCGGGCGAGCGCAACCTGACCGATCTCGAGTGGCTCGCGCCGCGGGTGCGCGATCATGGGGTGGTTCTGCAGCGCCTGATGCAGCGCTCTCCAGTTTTCCCGGCGCCGTTCGGCACGCTCTACACCGGGTTCGCGAGCCTGACCGCCTTCATGCGCCGCCACGAAGCGACGCTCGCCGCGTTCCTCGACGCCGTTTCCGATACGGAAGAATGGGGGCTGAAGGCAACGGCGAGGCTCGCCACGCGCGAGGTGCTCGAATCGCTTGCCTGTCGCGCCTGGCCGGAGTGGGCCGCCTTGTCGCCGGGCACGCGCTATCTTCGCCTCTGCCGCGAACGCGCCGCGCTGCTCGACCTCGGCCGCGCACGGGCGCGCGGCTTCGTCGCCGACCTGCTCGACGGCCTGCGTCCGTTCGTCATCGAGCAGCGGCAACTCCCGGGCAGGGCGGCCCCGGACGACAGCGGCACCGAGTCGATCGGCAGCTATGCGATGCTCGTCCGTTCCGGCGACATAGCGGCGATTTCCGGCCGTATCGCCGCGCTGCGCGACGGCGCGGCGGAGCACCACGTCGTGCTCGCGCTCACCGGTCCGTGGCCGCCGTTCAGTTTCCGCCCCAGCCTGCAAGGCTGATCGCCCCGCCGATGTACAGCGCCATGGTGCTCACCCGGCTCGATCATGAAAGTTTCTTCCACGCCGCCATGGCGACGATCCCCTCGTCGATCCTGATCTTCGACGAACGGCTAGCGGTGGTGATGGTGAACCAGAATTTCCTGGAGAAATCGCGCGGCACCTTGCAAGGCACGCTCGGACGGCGATTGCACCAGATTTTTCCGGCGGCGTTCCAGGACATCGCGCTCGACCGGCAGATCCGTGACGTGATCGTAACCGGGCAAACGTTGCGCCGGCAGCGAATGACCTACCGCGCGCCCGGCGTGCCGCTGCGCGTCTACTCGTACAGCATCTGTCCGCTGCAACTGCGCGGCGGCGCGCACGGCGCCATTCTGGTGATGGACGACGTGACCGACCTGCTCCGATTAGCGGAGGAGGTGCGGCGCATGCAGCTGCATCTGGCGAGCGTCGTCGAGAGCGCGGGGGATCTGATCGTCTCGACGAACTCGGCCGGCGTCATCCTGACCTGGAACGCGGCCGCCGAACGCGCGACCGGCTGGTCGCAGGCCGAGATGCGCCGGCGTCCGCTCGCCGATCTGATCGAACCCCCCGAGCATCAGCTCGTCGCCGAATGCTTCCGCAACGTCGCGCGCGCGGACCGGAGGCAATCGGCGGAATGGCCGTTGCGCTGCCGCGACGGCCAGATCATTCCGGTATCGTGGCATCTCTCGCGCATGACCGGCAGCGCCGGCGAGGTGACGGGTGTCGTCGTCGTCGGCCGCAACCTGGTGGAGCAGCGTGCCATGGAGGCGCGCATTCACCAGGCTGAAAAGCTGGCGGCGTTGGGCCGGGCGATCGGCGGCATCGCGCACGAAATCCGCAATCCGCTCGGCGTCAGCTACGCGGCGGCGCAACTGCTGAAGCAGCGCGCCGGCTCGCCGGACATGCTCGACGAATGCATCGACAAGGTGATCGGCGGAATCGATCGCGCCTCGTCCATCGTCGAGAGTCTGCTGCGCTTCGCGCGGCCGGGCCGGATCAGCGAAACCAGCCGCGTCGACGTGCTGGAGGTCTTGCGCAACGCGCTGACCCTGGCCTCCGGCGAGGCGGCGGCGGGCACCGTGGTGGAATGGCAGAATCCCGCCCTCGCCGCCATCCATCCATGCCGAGGGGGTGCAGAACCTGCTCGAATTGGTCGCCATCAATCTCGCGTTGAACGCGCTTCAGGCGATGCCGGATGGCGGCAAGCTCACCCTCGGCGTGCGGCTCGACGGTGACGACGTGGTGATCGAGTTCGCCGACACCGGGCCGGGCATTCCGAAAGCGGATCGGTCCAAGGTGTTCGATCCTTTCTTCACCACCCGGACCAGCAGCCGCCGCACAGGACTGGGGCTATCGGTGTCGCACTCCATCGTCCAGCAACACGGCGGCAGCCTTACGCTCGAACCCGCGCCCGGCCGCGGCACCACCTTCGCGGTGCGGCTGCCGTTGGCGCGACAACTCGGTGCGACCGATGCGCGCGACAACGCGGCTTGACATCTCGCCACCGGCCGAGGCCGCGCGGCCCAGCGCGGCGCTGGTCGTCGACGACGACAAGGATATGTGCTGGGCGCTCGAGATCGGGCTGACGCTGGCCGGATTTGCCACCCTCGGCGCGGGATGCGCGGAGGCCGCGCTCGCCCTGTTGGCGCGCCAGCAGTTCGACGTCGCGTTCGTGGATGCGCGGCTGCCGGACATGGAAGGGTTTCATCTCGTCGGCGAATTGCGTCGGAGGCAGCCCAAGCTGATAACCATTTTGATATCGGGATATTACTTCGCCGACGATCAGCGCATTTCCGATGCGTTGGATTCAGGAATTATCAACGGGTTTCTGGCGAAGCCGTTCCGCATCGATGCCGCCATCGGCGCCGCCAATGCCGGGCATGTGGGGAACCCGCGCCCGGCCAACGCGGGCAAAATGCCCGCGCCGCGCGAGGTGTTGCGCTCGACGCTATCGGCCGCCGTCGGCACAAACGGTTGCAGTCACCGGATATTTCTTTTTCGACGACGCGAACGGGGAGTGGCCCGCTTCTTGCCCTTAGAAAAGTGCCGGCGGGCCGCATGGCGGCCGGCCGCGAATCGAAACCGCTTGCAAAGGAAACAAAGCATGGCTCGTATTCAGAAGGCGACCAACTCCTCCAGCCTCGCCGAGGTGGTCGATCGGATCCTGGACAAGGGCATCGTGATCGACGCGTGGGTGCGGGTGTCGCTGGTCGGCATCGAGCTGATCACGATCGAGGCGCGCGTGGTCGTCGCCTCGGTGGAGACCTACCTGAAGTACGCCGAAGCCGTCGGCCTCACCGCCTCGGCCGCGACCCCCGCGTAAGGCGCCGCAGTCCATTGGCCTGCCGGAAGGAACGCCGCGTCGCGCGGTCGCCCTTCCGGCAGCACCGAGCCGTAACGGAGACGACGATGTCCAGCATGACCGAAAGTTTCACGCGCATGGCCGAGGTGATGGCGGAAGGCCACCGGCAGCGAAGCGAGCTGCGCCTGCGCCTGCGCGAGATGGCCGGCGAGCGCCATGCCGAGATGGGCGCGCAACTCAGCCGCATGAACGCCGCGCGCGCCGACGCTTCCCGGGCGCAGCGCCGCGCCGCCGCGGAAGGTTGCGATATGCGCCGGCGCAACATGGCCGAGATGATGCGGATGTTTCAGAACGCGATGGACGCCAGGCGTCAGCTTCGCCTGGACATGATCCCGGCCGCGCGCGCCAGCGCGGCCGAGTTCATGCAATCGTTGACCGACAACGTCGCGGCGATGCGCGAGGAGTTCGACGCCGGAACGCGGGAACGTATCGGCGCGTGTCAGGACGCCGGCAGAACGATGCACGGGAAGCTCGCGGCCTTCGCCGAAGATCGCCGCGGCGCCCGCATGGCGTTCGGCGGCGCGCGGTCGCTGCCGCCGGGGGGCGGAGGCGCGCCATGAGCGCCGCCCTGGCGGAGCTCGACCCCACCCAAGGCGAACTCGAGCCGCTGGACGACGGTGCGGTGTCGCTGGAGCCGAGCAATGCGTTCGTCAGCTCGCCGGCGATCCAGCACGTTACCGATCGTGCCTTGAGTTATCTCCACGCCGGCTACGCCGTGCATTTCTCCGGGCCGGCCGGGACCGGTAAAACCACCCTGCGCCTTTCACGTCGCGGCCCAGTTCGGGCGTCCCGCAATCCTGCTGCACGGCGACCACGAATTCGGCAGCTCCGACCTGATCGGGCGCGAGAGCGGCTATCGCAAGTCGCGGATCGTGGACAATTACATCTCCTCCGTGTTCAAGCTCGAGGAGCAGGGGCAGTCGCTCTGGGTCGACAACCGCATCACCACGGCCTGCCGGCTCGGCCACTGCATCATTTACGACGAGTTCAATCGCAGTCCGGCCGAGGCGAACAATCCGTTCCTCAGCATCCTTTCGGAACGCGTGCTGAACGTTCCGGGTCTGCACAGCCGTGGCAAGGGCTACATCAACGTTCATCCGAATTTCTGCGCCATCTTCACGTCCAACCCGACGGAATACGCCGGGGTGCATCGCGCGCAGGACGCGCTTTTGGATCGGATGATCACGGTGCAACTCGGCCATTATGACCGCGAAACCGAAATCGCCATCACCATGCGCCGCTCGGGAATTGGCCGGCGATCCGCCGAGCGCGTCGTCGATCTGGTGCGGCTGTGCCGCGAGAAGGGGCGCAACCCGCAATACCCGACGATACGGGCCTGCATTGCGCTGGCCCGGGTCGTGGCGCATCGGGGCGCGCAGGCCAGCGCCGACGATCCGTTCTTCCTCGGCGCCTGTCGCGACATTCTGGCCCCGGCCTGTCCGCTGAATGGCGCCGACATGGCGGTTTCGGCCGCGTTCGTCGACGAGCTCGTCCAGACGGTTTGCCAGCCCTACGTGCCGGCCGTATCCGCCACCCGGCCGGCCTCGCGTCGCACGCCGCGGGCGCCGGTGAAAAAGCTCGAAAAGGTAGCCTGAGATGACGTTACGTGTCCGGCCAGCGCGGGGGCTCGCCAGCCTGCACACCCTCGCCTCAAGGGCCGACGAGCGCATGCCGGCCCACAAGGCCTATCTGCGCATCAGCTTTCTGGAACTGCAGCGCGCCCGCCACGGCCAGGAGATGACAACGGCGCGGGGCCGCCTGGAATCCCTGCGGACGCGGTGCGAACGCATCGAGCACGAAAAGGCCGCGATTCTCGCCTCGATCGGGCAACCGCCGGCGGCGGCGAGGCCCCGTGCGGCCAGCACCGGCCACTCCGGCGCACGGCGCAAGCCGCGTTTCCAGGTCGCCTATTAACGCCGGGTTGATGCCGGCGCCGCATAATTCCGCGCTCCGCAGAGGAGGATGATATGGAACAACGAACGCAACATGGCGGGCTCGCACTGAAGACCCGGCCGAAGCCGCCGGCCGAGCCGCCGGCTGCTGAATCGCGGCGGTCCCAGCCAAGCTCCGAACCGCCGCCGCCCGGTGGCCAACTGGTCGCCGTGCGCGAGGCGGTGCGCAACTTCCTGGTCAGCGAATGTCAGGCGCGCGAGGTCCGCGTGACCAAGATCGGCCCCTTGCCGGGCGAAGGTGGGTGGGGCGCCGAGGCCGAGTTCCTGATGCCCGATCTGGCGATCAAGATGCTCGGTCTGCCGCTCAACCAGGAGGTGCTCGAACGCGAATTTTGCGCGGTCGAACTCGACAATGTGCTGAGCGTGCGATCCTACGAATTCGGCGTCGCGGCCGAGCGATGACGCGGGCTGCCGGCGCGCGCAAAGCGCGGCGCCGGTGACGGGGACCGAACCATGGCGCTCTACGTGTATGCGATCGCCCGGGCAGATCCGGGCGAACTGCCCGACTTGCGCGGCATTCTGGATCAGCGCGTCTACCCGCTCGCGCACGGGCCGCTCGCCGCGATGGTCAGCGATTGCCGGCTTGCGACGGTACGGCCCGAGCGGCGGCATATCGCGGCGAGTCAGGCCGTGCTCGCGCGCCTGAACGCGGGATTCGACCTGCTGCCGATGGCGTTCGGCACGGTCACGCAGTCGAACACCGTGCTGCGGGCCTTCCTCGACCAGCATCGGGAGCGACTGAGCGCCGCGCTGGATCAGGTCGCGGGCACGATCGAAATGGGCCTGCGGCTCAGCCTGGATGTGGCCGATCCGATCGGGTATCTGGTCGAGCGCTCGTCGGAACTGAAATCCGCGCGCGAGCGGATGTTCCGCCGCAACCGGGCCCCGTCATATGATGAAAAGATTTGGCTTGGTCAGCTTTGCAACAGCGCTTTGCAACGGCATCGCGAAGCCCAGACCAAACATCTCGAAGCGTTGATCGCGCCGTCCTGTGCCGAGCTGCGGCATATTCCGGCGCGCGGCGAGAAGGAGATCGCCAATTTCGCCATGCTGGTGCCGCGCGACGGGCTCGCGCAATTCGAGTCCGCGGTATCCGACGGCGGCCGCGCGTTTCGACGACGATTACGCGTTCAGCCTCAGCGGACCGTGGCCGCCGCACAATTTCGTTCAGCTCAATCTGCAGTCCCCTTAACCGCGCGGGACCGCGGCGGAGATACTGATGCTGCTCATCGACGATCTGCTGGCGGCTCCGGTTCGCGGGCTGATGTTCGTGCTGAAGGAGATCGCCAAATCCGTGGAGGCGGAGCGCGAGGCCGAGGAACGCGCGGTCATGTCCGAGCTGACCGAACTGCATCGCCAGCTCGATGCGGACCGGATGGCCGAAGCGGAATTCGACGCGCGCGAGAGCGAGTTGCTGACGCGGCTCGAGCGGCTGCGCGGCGGAGCCGAGGACGATGGCGCTAGCGGTTAGTCTGGCCGAGCGGACGGTCGCCCGCCCGCCGGCGCGCCCCGCGCAGCCATCGCTGGCGCTGGCGGACGCGCTCGACCGCATCCTGCACACGGGCGCGATGGTCGAGGGCAACGTCACGATCGGTCTGGCGGACGTGGAGCTGCTGTTCCTGGATCTCCGGCTCCTGGTAGCCGGGGTCGACACGATCTGGCCGGAGGGACGTCCGCCGCAGCCGCCGCTGCTGCCGCCGCAACCGAGGTCACCCGAGCTTCCGGATCCGGAACAGGTTCCGCGCGGTCCCTCGGCGCCATTCGCGGCGGGCGTGCCGGCGGCACAAGCCGGGGCGGGCGCCATGCCGCGAACCCCCGCCGCGCCGGAACCGGCCGCGGCACCGAAATCGCTCGCGGGGGGGCTGGTCAAGCTGGTGCTCACGCTGGTGAAGCTGCTGCATGACGTGCTCGAAAAGCAGGCCCTGCGGCGCGTCGAGAACGGACACTTGACCGACGCGCAGATCGAGAACGTCGGCGCGGCGCTGCTGGCGCAGGCGACGGAAATCGAGCGCCTGCGCCGACATTTCGGATTTTCCGACGCCGATCTCGGCATCGATTTGCACACCCCGATCGGCTCCAATTAAGGAATTTGCGATGACCGTCCACCATTCGCTGGCCCATGCGGTGGAAAGCACCAGCCTTGCCGATCTGCTCGAGCGCATTCTCGACAAGGGCATCGTGGTTGCCGGCGACATTTCGATCAAGCTGGTCGAGGTCGAGCTGCTGACCATCCAGCTCCGGCTCGTGGTCTGCTCGGTGGAGAAAGCGCGGGAACTCGGGCTCGATTGGTGGAGCCGCGACGGGCGCATCACCCGCCAGGCATCGGCGCACGACGCGGCGCTCGCGGCGATGGGGGAACGGCTCGGGCGGATCGAAAACGCCTTGGGTGTCACGGCCGGATCCGGCGACGCCGCCGGAGCGACCGCGCGTCAACAGGAGCACGTCGCATGAGCAAGGATGAGAGCGGAGCGGGTCCGCTGGGACGAATTAGCTTGGGACTTTCCGACCTGTTCAACGTTCTCGCCGAACTGGACGACTCCAAGCTGCCCACCCGCGGCCGGCGCGAAAAGGACGGCATGGTCATCGAATATTCGTTCGGCAAGCGCACGCTCGCCGATCGCGCGGGCGAGCGCGACGCCGACGAGGCAAGCGACACGGCCGAGCAGACGAGCGCGCAGCCAAAACCGGCACGGCGCCGGGCCCGACCGAGCGAGTTGGAAATGCTCGAGCCGGTGACGGACATATTCGACGAGCCGGATGAAATCCTGCTGCTGTTCGAACTGCCGGGCGTTGGCGAGCGGGATATCCGCTGCCTGCTCGACGGCGACATCCTGCTGCTGGAGGCCAAGGCCGAGGGGCGGCTTTATCGCAAGGAGGTGCTGATCGAGACGCCGCTTCGCCCCGGCGCGCCGAAGCGGCGGCTGCAGAACGGCGTGCTCGAAGTCCGCCTGCAAAAGGCGCCGTGAGCAGCGCCGCGCCGAGCGCCGGCCGATCCACAGGACGCGCGAGCCGATGAGCCGGCTGATCTACGTCCCGGTCATGCATAGCAGCGCGGAAATGGGCTCGGCGGCGGCCGGGTACAAGGCCGCGTTCGTGGCCCGTTTCGGCGAGGAGCAATGGCGCGCGCGCGGCGCCGAATTCGACGCGATATGGCAGCGTATCGAGGGCGCGGTCACGGCGCTCGATCTCGACTGGAGCAAGGTGAAGCTGTTCCAGGACAGTCTGCCGGTTTGCGGCAAAGAGATCGCGCTCACGCGGGAACTGGGCGCGCAGGGCAGCCGCAACCACCGTCTGCTGCTGAAACTGATCGATCGCGGCGCGACGCTGGTCGGTACCGAATCCCCTGCCCTCCTGCTCGACGAATACCGGCTGTTGCAGGCGCCCGGTCACAGCGAACAGAAGGCGGCGGATTTGCTCGAAGCCCGGGACCAATTCATCGCCGAGCGCATCGAAACCGCTCTCGGCCAGGACGAGACGGCGGTGCTGTTCATGGGCGCGCTGCACCGCGTCGCCAACTTCTTGCCGCCGCGAATCAAGGTCGAATACCTGGCGGTCCGGGACCGCTGAACCCCGGCTGTCCGGGAGCAGGAGATGGGCATGTCACGCGAAGCCGACACGATCGACGAACTGCTTCGCCTCACCGTGGTCGAGGCGCGACGCGAGGATGTCGGACGCGGCATCGTTCGGCTCGATCCGGAGGCGATGAAGCGGATCAGCGCCGCGCCGGGCGACGTGCTGGAGGTGAAAGGCCGCACCGGCACGGTCGCCAAGGCCATGCCCACGTTCAAGGAGACGCGCGGCCGCGAGGCCATCCAGTTGGACGGCGTCACCCGGCTCAACGCCGGTGTGGCGCTCGGCCAGAAGGTGGAAATCGCCAAGGCGAGCCACCACGCGGCACGGCGCGTGGTGATGGTTCCGCTCGGCACCGGCAAGTTGCACGAAGACGACATCGACTACATGGCGCGCCATCTGGACGGCCTCGCTGTCAGAGCCGGCGATCGGGTGCGGGCCGCGTTCTTCGGCGCGAGCCACCGCGATTTCCAGGGTACTGCGCACCGAACCGGACGGCGCGGTGATGATCCAGCCGAACACACTGCTCGCCATCGACAACGCGCGCGGCGATGCCCGGGAATCCGAGGATATCATCACCTATGACGACCTCGGCGGCATGGAACGCGAGGTGCAGAAAATCCGCGAAATGGTCGAATTGCCGCTGAAGCACCCTGAAGTGTTCGAGCGGCTCGGCATGAAGCCGCCCAAGGGCGTGCTACTGCACGGGCTGCCGGGCTGCGGCAAGACCTTGTTGGCGCGCGCGGTCGCACACGAGGCCGACACCGGCTTCATTTACGTGAGCGGCCCGGAAATCATCCAGAAATTCTACGGCGAAAGCGAAGCCCGGCTGCGCAAGATCTTCGACGACGCGCGGCAGCGCGCGCCGTGCATCATCTTCTTCGACGAAATCGACTCGCTCGCGCCGAAACGCGAGCGGGTCGAGGGCGAGGTCGAGAAGCGGGTCGTGGCGCAACTCTTGGCGCTGATGGACGGGCTGAAGAGCCGCGGCGACGTGATTGTCATGGCCGCGACCAATCGCCCGAACAGCATCGATCCGGCGTTGCGCCGGCCCGGCCGGTTCGATCGGGAAATCGCCATCAGCATCCCGAACGCGCGCGCCCGCCGCCACATTCTCGAAATCCACACGCGCGGCATGCCGCTCGCCAGCGACGTCGATCTCGACGGCCTGGCCGAACTGGCGCACGGCTTCACCGGCGCCGACCTGGCGGCGCTGTGCCGTGAGGCCGCGATGGCTGCGCTACGCCGGCAGTTGCCCGCGCTGGTGTCCGACTCGCAGCCGCATTTCCTACGAGACCCTGATGACGCTGGAAGTCGCGATGGCCGATTTCAGCGAGGCGCTGACCGAGGTGGAGCCATCCGGCCTGCGCGAGTTCGCGGTCGAGGTGCCGAACGTCCGCTGGGAGGAGGTGGGCGGGCTGCAGCCGGTCAAGGCAGCGCTGAAGGAGGCGATCGAGTGGCCGCTGGCGCACCCGCTCCTGTTCGAGCGGCTCGGGCTGCAACCGCCGCACGGCATTCTGCTGTACGGACCGCCCGGGAACGGCAAGACGCTGGTGGTCAAGGCGCTGGCCTCGCAAAGCAACCTCAACTTCATATCGGTGAAGGGGCCGGAGCTGCTGTCGAAATATGTAGGCGAGTCCGAGCGCGGCCTGCGTGAGCTGTTCGCCCGGGCGCGGCAGGCGGCGCCCTGCATCGTGTTCCTCGACGAGGTCGACGCGCTCGTGCCCCGGCGCGGTTTCGACGGCCGCTCGCCGGTCACGGACCGGCTGGTCAGCCAGTTGCTGACCGAACTCGACGGTATCGAGGTGCTCAAGGATGTCTGGGTCATCGCGGCGACCAACCGGCCCGACATGCTCGACGAGGCGCTGTTGCGGCCGGGCCGGCTCGATCATCGCCTCGAGGTGCCGAAGCCCGACCGCGCTTCGCGGCTCGCCGTGCTCGCCGTGCACCTGCGGCGCAAACCGGTCGATGCGGCGGTAGACATCGAAAGCCTCGCCGATCGGACGGCCGGGCTGTCCGCGGCCGAGATTCGTTTCGCCTGCGACCGCGCGGCGATGAACGCCTTGCGCCGAACATTCCCCACCGGCGCCGGCGCGGTCGACCCCGCGACACCGCGGATCGAGCCGCGCGACTTCGACGACGCGCTAGCGGGCGAAGCGCCAGCCCTGGCCTGACTCCGCGCTATTGCGTCCGCGCCAGCATCGGCCCGAGCGGCCGGCCGCCGAAGATGTGCGCATGGAAATGCGGCACTTCCTGATGCGCGTGTGGACCGGCATTGGTAAGCACGCGATAGCCGGGTTGCTCCAGCTGCAAATCCCGCGCGATCGCGCCCACGGCTCGCCAGAAGCCGGCGATCTCCGCCTCGCTCGCCCGTGCGCTGAAATCGGCGAGCGACACGTAGGGGCGCTTCGGAATCACCAGCACATGCACCGGCGCCTGCGGGTTGATGTCGTGGAAGGCCAGCACGTGCGCGTCCTCGAACGCTTTCCGGCACGGGATTTCCCCGCGCAGGATCTTCGCGAACACGTTCTGATCGTCGTACGGGGCAATCGCGCTTACCGGCATGGCACCTCGAGCCCTATTCAGCGGATCAGGGGATCTTCTTCGTCTCCACCCCGAGCGCAAGGGCCAGATCGCGCGGCCGGGAGGCTTTCTCGGCGATGCCGCTGATGCCCTCGCGCCGCTGCAGTTCGGTCCAGACTTCCTCCGGGCGAACGCCCCCGTTCACCCACAGAACGATCAGGTGATAGAGCACATCCGCGCTTTCGCTGATCAGCTTGGCGCGGTTGCCGGCGACCGCCTCGATGAGGCACTCCACCGCTTCCTCGCCGAATTTCTGCGCGACGCTGGCCGTCCCGCGCGACAGCAGCCGCGCTGAGTGGCTGACTGCCGGGTCGGCGTCGCGGCGGCTCGCCACCACGGCCCAGAGCCGGTCCAGCACCGCCGGATCGGCGCCGAGCGCGCGCGGCGGGGCCGGCGCGGGGGGCGGGATTTCGATCACCGCCGGCTGGCGCCCCGGCCGACGCTTCGGCTGCGCGCGTTTCGCGGTTTTTTTCTTCTCGGTTTTCGCCATCGGCCCTTGGTCGGTGTTCGGTCAGGCCGCTTCGCGCGAAAGGCGCACCGGCAGCCCCGCCCGGTGCAACGCGGCTTTCACCTCGGCGATGCGGAACGTGCCGAAATGGAACACGCTGGCGGCCAGAAGACCGGTGGCACCTGCGCGCGCGCCCTCGACGAAATGCCGCAATTCGCCGACCCCGCCCGAGGCGATCACCGGCAGGTGCACCGCCGCGCAGACCGCCCGCAACAGATCGAGGTCGAAGCCGCGGCCGGTGCCGTCGCGGTCCATGCTGGTCAGCAGTATCTCGCCGGCGCCAAGCGCTTCCACGTCGCGGCACCATTCGACGGCGTCACGGCCGGTTCCGCGCCGCCCGCCATGCGTGAACACCTCCCAGCGTCCCGGCCCGATCTCCTTGGCGTCCACGGCGACAACCACGCATTGGCTGCCGAATTTCCGGGCCGCCTCGCGCACCAGATCGGGCCGCGCCACGGCCGCCGAATTGATGCTGCATTTATCGGCGCCGGCCAGCAGCAAGCGCCGCATATCGATCACCGAGCGGATGCCGCCGCCGACGGTCAGCGGCAGGAACACCCGCGCGGCGGTGCGGGCGACCACATCCACGATCGTATCGCGGTTCTCGTGGCTCGCCGTGATGTCCAGAAACGCCAACTCGTCCGCCCCGGCGGCGTCGTACAGCACCGCCTGTTCCACCGGATCGCCGGCATCGCGCAGCGCGACGAAGTTCACGCCCTTGACGACGCGTCCGTCCCTCACATCCAGGCAGGGTATGACCCGGAGCTTCAGCACTCGCTCATGTCCCATCGGTGTTCGCGTTGGCGCATTCAGGAGTATCCCGACCTGCCAGAGCCGCCAGCGCGGAGGCGATATCCACCCGTCCGTCGTACAGCGCGCGCCCGACCACCACGCCGTCGATCATCCCCGGCGCTACCGTCGACGCGGCCACCCTGAGCGCGCGCAGATCGGCCAGCCCGGCGACACCGCCGCTGGCGATCACCGGGGTGGTCAGCCGTCGCGCCAGATCGGCCGTCGCGTGCACATTCAGTCCCGCCAGCATGCCGTCGCGCCCGATGTCGGTGTAAATGATGGCCGCCGCGCCGGCATCCTCGAACGCGAGCGCCAAATCCACGGCCCGGTTGGACGAGATCTCGGCCCAGCCCTCGACGGCCACATAGCCGTCGCGCGCGTCGATACCGACGGCGACCTGCCCGGGAAACGCACGACACGCCTTTCGGACCAACGCCGGATGCTTCACGGCGGCGCTGCCCAGAACGACGCGCCGCACGCCGGCCTCAAGCCAACGCGCGATGGCGGCCATGTCGCGAATGCCGCCGCCGAGCTGAACCGGCACGTGCACGGCCGCGAGGATCGCCCGCACCGCCGAACCGTTCACGGACTGCCCGGCAAACGCGCCGTTCAGGTCGACGATATGCAGCCAGGCTGAGCCGGCCGCCTCCCAGGCACGGGCTTGGCCGGCGGGATCGTCCGAATAAACGGTGGCCTGATCCATGGCGCCGCGCCGAAGCCGCACGCAGGCGCCGTCCTTCAGATCGATGGCGGGATAAAGGGTGAGCCCGGGCATACGGTCGGTCGGCTTCAGTCCGTCGCGGCGGCGGGCTGCAACAGCTTGTAATAGAAAAACCCGCGCACCGTGCGGCCACCGACACGCGCGTAATGCGGATGCACGCCCCAGCGCACGAAGCCGACCGATTCGTACATCCGGATCGCGGCTTCCTGCGTCTCGCGCACGTCCAGGTTCAGCACGTGCTTGCCCAGGGCCCGCGCCGCCTCTTCCACCCGGCGCGTCAGCATGCGCGCCAGGCCGTGCTCGCGGGCATAGGGCGCGATGAAGCTGTGCATCAGCGTGGCCGAAAACGCCTGTGCCTCGTTGTTGCGCGGCGTCATGACCAGTTGCGCCGAGCCCACCACCGCCCCGTGCAGCCGGGCCAGGAACAATTGTCGCTCCGGCACCAGCAGAACGCCGCGGAAATACCGCTCCAGCGCCTGCCGCCCCGGCGGGCGCACCCAGCCGAACCCGCCGCCGTCGATGATCGCGGCATCCGCCGCCTCGCACAGCGTGGCCAAATCGTCGTCGGTCAACTCGACGACGCGCTCCACCGACTGCGCGGGCGGCACCGGCGGGCTCTGAGTTGTCAGGTCGGAGCGGTTCGGCATCGCCCTCTCAGGGGCTCCAGCGCAGGAAATTGAGCAGGATGCGCAAGCCCACCTCCTGGCTCTTCTCCACATGGAATTGCGTGCCGGCGCGGTTGCCGACGGCCACCATGGCGACGACCGGCCCGCCGTAATCGGTGGTCGCAGTCACCTGGTCCGCCCGGCCCTCCAGCAGCGCGTAGCTATGCACGAAATAGGCGTGATCCCCCGGCGCGAGTCCGTCAAGCAGTTCGTGCGAGCCGGGTCGGAACTGCAACGCGTTCCAGCCCATGTGCGGCAGCCTGAGGCCGGGCGCTTCCAGCGGCGCGATCTCGCCGGAGATCCAGCCGAATCCCGGCGTGACCGTGTGTTCCAGCCCCCGCTCGGCCATCAGTTGCATGCCGACGCAGATGCCCAGGAAGGGCCGGCCGCGCCCGGTGCCGTATTCGATCGCGTCCCAGAGGCCGGGTATCGCGCGCAAGCCGCCCACGCAATCGGCGAAGGCGCCCTGCCCCGGCAGCACCAGCCGATCGGCCCGCGCCACGTCCTCGGGATCGGCGGTGACCGCCACCTCGACCGCAAGCCCGGCGCGCTCGGCGGCCAGCGCCAGTCCGCGCGAGGCCGAGGCGATGTTGCCGCTGCCATAGTCGATGACGGCGACCTTCATGCGGCCATCGCGGCCGGGATCAATTCGGGCCGGGCGGCGAGCAGGCGCGCATGGGCGCCTTCGTCGTCTCGCGCGGCCAGGACATGCACGAGCACATACCCGCGCCGCTCCAGCGCCCAGCGCTCCAGGTCATGCCCGAACATTCCGAGCAGCCAGACATAAGCGAACCACGACAGCGCGGCGACGGTTCCGCGCGCGAACACGCCGATGACGATGGCGATCGCCAGCGCGATGGCTGCGGCGATCCAGGCGCGGTGCGCGGCCAGCCAGAGCGGGCCGAACACGCCGGCCGCCAGGCTGAACCGTTCCGCCACCAGGACCGGCGCCGCGCCGGTTCGCAGATGCACCGTGTAGAAGGTCACAGACTTCCCTTGGTCGAGGGCACGACGTCACCCGTGCGCGGGTCCAGTTCCGTCGCCATGCGCAGCGCCCGCGCGGCGGCCTTGAAGCAGGCCTCGGCGACGTGATGCGTGTTGCGCCCGGCGCGCTGGCTCATGTGCAGCGTGATCATGGCGTTGCCGGCGAATGCGCGGAAGAACTCCTCGAACAGCTCCGTATCCATGTCGCCGACGTTGGGCCGCTCGAAGTCCACCGACCAGACGAGCAGCGGGCGGCCGGAGATGTCCACCGCGACTTCCACCAGCGCCTCGTCCATCGGCACCAGCGCCTGGCCGAACCGGCGGATGCCGCGCTTCTCGCCGAGCGCCTGCGCCAGCGCCGCGCCGAGCACGATGCCGACATCCTCGGTCGTGTGGTGCGCGTCGATGTGCAGATCCCCGTTCGGCGCGCAGGTTCAGGTCGAACAGCGAATGCCGCGCGAACGCCGTCAGCATATGGTCGAGAAAGCCGATGCCCGTGCCGATATCCGCCTGCCCCGAGCCGTCCAGGTCCAGGCTGAGCCGGATATCGGTTTCCGAGGTCGCGCGCGCCAGGGTTGCGGTCCGAATCATCGCGCCAGCACTAGCCGATGTGGGGGCGGCGCGGAAGCAGGCGGCGTCAGCGGCTCGCGTCCAACGCCGATTGCAGAATGTAGGCGGCGGCGACGCGGTCGACGAGTTGTGCGCGGCGGCGGCGGCTGAGATCGGCCTCGTCCACCAGGAACCGCTCCACGGCGGACGTGGATAGCCGCTCGTCCCACAAGGCGGCCGGCAGCGCCGTCGCCTCGGACAGCGCCAGCGCCCAGTCGCGCGCCGCCTGCGCGGCGGGGCCGACCGTGCCGTCCATCGACAGCGGCAGACCGATCACCAAGCCCCCGGCCCCCTGCTTGCGCGCGATCGCCAAAACCTCCCCGGAATTATCGCGCAGCTTGCCGCGCCGCAGGCTGCCGTACGGGCTCGCCAGCAGCTTCTTCACGTCCGACAGTGCCACCCCGATCGTCTTCGCCCCCGGATCGAGCCCGATCAGCCGCTCGGTCGCGCCGAGCCCGGCGCGCAGGTCGCGCAGGTTGATGAGGGGCATGGCCGCCGTTATGGTCCCGCGCCCTCCCCCGGCCAAGGACCGCCGATGTCGCTCGATCCCGCGACCGTCCGCCGTATCGCCCGGCTCGCCCGCATCCATCTCGAAGAGGACGAGGTCGCCCGCTTCCAGCAGGAACTGAACGGCATTCTGGGCTGGATCGAGCAGCTGAACGAGGTCGATGTCACCGACGTCGCTCCGCTCGCCGGCGCGGCGCAGATGGCGCTGAAGATGCGCGAGGACGTGGTCACCGACGGCGACATCGCCCAAAAGGTGCTCGCCAACGCCCCCGAGCGCGCCGGCGATTTCTTCACCGTGCCGAAGGTCGTCGAGTGACGGACGCCACCGCGCTCACCGATTTCACGATCGCCGAGGCGCGCGACGCGCTGCGCCAGGGAAAGCTATCGGCCCGCGAACTGACCGAGGCGCATCTCGACGCCGTCGCCGCGCTCAACCCGCGGCTCAACGCCTTCATCACCATCACCGCGGACGGCGCGCGCCGGCAGGCCGACGCCGCCGATGCGGCGCTGAAGCAGGGCGGCGCCGCGCCCCTCGCCGGGATTCCGCTCGGCATCAAGGATCTGTTCTGCACCGAGAACGTGCGCACCACCGCCGCCAGCCGCATTCTCGACCCCTTCGTGCCGCCCTACGAAAGCACCGTCACGGCCAACCTGCTGCGCGACGGCGCGGTGTTTCTCGGCAAGACCAATCTCGACGAGTTCGCCATGGGCTCGTCCAACATGACCTCGGCCCATGGGCCGGTGGAAAACCCGTGGAAGCGGCTGAACGACGACGCGGCGCTGGTGCCCGGCGGCTCCTCGGGCGGCTCGGCGGCGGCGGTCGCGGCGCGGCTGGCGCTCGGCGCCATCGGCACCGACACCGGCGGCTCCATCCGCCAGCCGGCGGCGTTCTGCGGCGTTCCCGGCCTGAAGCCGACCTACGGGCGGTGCAGCCGCTGGGGCATCGTCGCCTTCGCCTCCTCGCTCGACCAGGCCGGCCCGTTCGCCCGCACGGTGCGCGACTGCGCCATCCTGCTGCGCTCCATGGCCGGGCACGACCCCAGGGACTCCACCTCCGCCGACCGTCCCGTGCCCGATTACGAGGCGGCCTGCGCGCGGTCGCTGAAGGGCCTGCGCATCGGCGTGCCGCGCGAGTACCGCATGGACGGGATGCCGGCGGAAATCGAAACGCTCTGGCAACGCGGCCTGGCCTGGCTGCGCGACGCCGGCGCGGAAATTATCGACGTTTCGCTGCCGCACACGAAATACGGCCTCGCCACCTACTACATCGTGGCACCCGCCGAGGCCTCGTCCAACCTCGCCCGTTACGACGGCGTGCGCTTCGGCCTGCGCGAGCCGGGGCGGGACCTGATCGACATGTACGAGCGCACCCGCGCCGCCGGGTTCGGCGCCGAGGTGAAGCGGCGCATCCTGATCGGCACCTACGTGCTCTCGGCGGGGTACTACGACGCCTATTACCTGCGCGCCCAGAAAGTGCGGGCGCTGATCCTGAAGGATTTCACCGACGCCTTCGCGCGCGTGGACGCGCTGGTCACGCCGACCGCGCCCTCGGCCGCCTTCGCCCAGGGCGAGAAGATGGACGATCCGGTGAAGATGTATCTGAACGACGTGTTCACCGTGCCGGCGAGCATGGCGGGCGTGCCGGGCATGTCGGTGCCGGCGGGGCTGGACGCCGACGGGCTGCCGCTCGGCCTGCACGTGATCGGCCGCCCGTTCGACGAGGAAACCGTCCTCGCCGTCGCCGCCGCCCTGGAACGCGCCGCCGATTTCCGCTGGCTGCCAAAACTTCGCGCGGGCGTGGGGACAATCGGGACATGAGCCGCCCGCACTGATCGGCCGATTCTGCTTCCGCAAGCGCCTGCCCGCACCGTACACTACCTGCAATGGCAGCGGTTACGCAGGGGCAATCGGTCGCGGAACGCGGGATCGGCGTTCAGGTCAGCGGCGACTTCAATACGGTCATCGTCCACGCCGGCGCGGTCGAGCTGCACCTCTCGCCCAAGCATAAGCGCCGCGCCGAACCAAAAACCGAACTCGAATTGCTGCGGGTCGATTTGCGCGCCACCAAACTGGTCGGGCGCGATGTCGAGCTGGCGGAGCTGCGGGCCTGGCTCGATTCGCCGCCGTTGATTTCGGTCCGCTGCATCACCGGCCGGGCGGGGGCGGGCAAGACGCGGCTCGGCATCGAGCTGTGCGAGCACGCCGAGGGCGCCGATTGGACCGCCGGCTTCGCGCTGTACAACCAGTTCCCCGAGTTCGTGAACCAGGCCGCCGGCTGGTGGTGGGAAACGCCGATGCTGGTGGTGATCGACTACGCCGCCGCGCTCGCCCGCGACCTGCGCGCCTGGCTGGAAATCCTGGCGCGGCCCGAGGCGCAGCGCGGCGGGGCGAGACTGCGGGTGCTGCTGCTCGAACGCCATGCCGAGCGCGAGCTGGGCTGGTGGGCGGACCTGATGCGCGTGACCAGCTTCTCCGATCCCGCCCCGGCCGAGCTGGCCGACCCGCCCGAGCCGGTGCCGCTACTCAGTCTGAGCGCTGTCGAGGACCTGCGCGCCCTGCTGGCCGAAGCCATGCGCCGCGCGGCCGAAATTGCCGGCGTGCAGCCGATCCCCTGCCCGCCGCCGCCGGGCGCGAATGCGGATTTCGACCGGCGCCTCGGCGACGACACGATCAACAACGAGCCGCTGTATCTGATGATGGCCGGCGCCGAGGCGATCCGCTCGGGCGCCCCGGCCGCACTGGCGCTCACCCGGATCGATCTGGCGGAGCGGGCGGCGAGCCGCGAGCGCAATCGGCTGAACCACCTGGCGGGCCAGTGGGGCCTTCCCGAAAAGCTGGTCGCCCATCTGGCGCTGTGCGTGACCTTGCAGGGCGGGTGCAGTCCCGAGGACGCGTTGCTGGTGGTTGCCGAGGAGCAGCCCACCATGGGTTTTCCCTCGCTTTTGGCCAGCGACGTGGTGAACCGGCTCGCCGAGGCGCTGCCCACCTCGGGCGGCGTGGACATCGACGCGATCCGTCCGGACCTGATCGGCGAGGCGTTTCTCCTGCAAGGGATGCAGGAGCACCGGCGTTTTCCGAACGTGCAGACCGCGATCGTCGAGCGCGCCTGGCGGCGGGCCGGCCCCAAGGTTGCCGCGACCCTGGTACGCACTGCGCAGGACTACGCAGAAGGCAATTCTAATCACCGTGGCGTCATCTGGCTGCGGCATCTGGCCCAGCAAATAACCGAACTCGGCCACGTTATGGTCATTCTCCTACGAGCTGCCTGAGCAGACCGTGGCGCTGCGCGAACTCGCGGTTCTCGCGCAAACACTGATCGCGCACTCAATGGCCGAACAATTCGAGGACGATCCGAATCCGTGTCCAATTGTCGCCATATCATTTAACGATTTGGCCGTTAGGCTCAGCGCCCTTGGTCGAGCACGGATCGGCGCTCCAGGCGGCGGAGAAGGCAGTGGCGCTTCTTCGCAAATCAACACTGCTGCACAGTGACGAGTTGCAGACGGTTCTGGCAGGTTCGCTTAGCACTATTGCCGCAATTCTGGATAAACTGGGCCGGGGCGAGGCAGCGCTGGCGGCGGCGGAGGAAGCAGTCGCGTTTTACCGTGAGCTTGGGGGCCTCACGTCCCAACGCAGTCCGACCAAATTTCGCCGGCTCGCTCCACAACCTCGCCAACAGCCTTGGCATTCTTGGCCGGCGCGAGCCGGCGCTGGCGGCGGCGGAGGAGGCGGCACTCTACCGCGAGCTGGCGGCGCAACGGCCCGACGCGTTCCGGCCCGATCTCGCCCGCTCGCTCAACAACCTCGCCGTTCGGCTGAGCGATCTCGGCCGGCGCGAGCCGGCGCTGGGGGCGGCGGAGGCGGCGGTCGCGCTCCGCCGCGAGCTGGCGGCGCAACGGCCCGACGCGTTCCGGCCCAATCTCGCCGTTTCGCTGGCGGTTCGGGCAAACTGCCTGGACGCGCTCGAACGCGCCGACGATGCGCTGGCAAGCAATGCCGAGGCGATCGAGACCTTGACGCCGGCATTCCTCCAGCATCCCGCGGCCTTCGGTGACCGGATGGCGCCGATGATCCGGCAGTATTTGGAGTGTTGCGAAACTCTCGGACGGGAACCGGATACGGGGCTGCTGGGACCGGCCAGTGAGGTTCTGCAGCAGCAACAAACACAAACCGAAGGGCGACCGGAATGATCATGGAGCTGGCAGGGGCGGCAGTTGCTTTGGCGGCCAAAGAGGCGGCGAAAACCGCGGGGAAGGAGGCCGCGGAAGCCGGTTTCAAGCTGCTCGGCTGGATGCGGGAAAAACTGACCGGCCGGGCCAAGGCGGCGCTGGACGATCTGGAGCAGCAGCCCGGCTCGCAGCTCAACCAGGACGATTTGCGCACGCAACTGGCAAAGCTGCTGGAGAAGCAGCCGGACCTCGTGCCGGAACTGCGCGCGCTCGTCTCGCAAGCGCAAATCCAGGGCGGCGTGATGAACCAGACCGTCGGCGCGGGCGGCAAGGCCATTCAAAACAAGGGCGAGAGAAACACCAACATCATCTCGTAACGAAATCATGTCGCGGCCGCGCATGCGGGTGGCCACGTCATTGCGACCCCTGCGAAAGCCGGAAAGCGAGGCGATCCAAGCTCCGGGCACGGCAGCGCGACTGGATTGCTTCGCCCGGCCTGTGCCCTGCGCGCGCGCCGTTCTTGCCATGATGGGGTATTGCGCCAAGTAAGGAAATTCCTTACATCGCGGGCAGAGCCGGGAGCAAGCTGCCATGATCACCAGCAAATTGAGCAGCAAAGCCCAAACCACGGTCCCGCAACCCGTGCGCGCCGCCCTCCAACTGCAGGAGGGGGACGAGATCGCATACGCCATCCAGGATGGGCGGGTCGTGATCACGAAGGCTGCGAAATCCGAGCCCGCCGACGACCCGTTTGCGACTTTTTCGGAGTGGGCCTCGGACGCCGACCAGCGCGCTTATGCCAAGCTCTGAGCAGGTCGGCCTCTGGGCGGTGGTGAAGGTCCCCTATCCATACACTGACCGTCCGGTCCGGCAGCACAGGCCGGCTTTGGTCATCGCCGTCACCGGCCAGGCCTCGGGCTTGCCGCTCTTGTGGGTGCTGATGATCACCAGCGCCGACAACCGCGGCTGGCCGGGCGACGTGGCGCTCTCGAACGCGGCATCCGCAGGCTTGCCCGTGCCTTCGGTCGGTACGTACGGAGAAAATCGCCACTATCGATGCCCGGCACGCCGAACCGCTCGGGCGGCTCGCCGAGCCCGACCGGTCGCAGGTGCGCGCCAGGCTTCGCCGCATTCTGCGCACGGCACTCGGCACGACGCCTTGACCGACGCCAGCCGCTGCCGGACACGGAACCCAGCCGTAATGGGCAAGGGCCGAGCACGATGACCTACGCGATCGAAGGCAGCGGCGGAAAGTGGGAAGTGGTCGTGGGCATGGAGGTCCATGCCCAGGTGATCTCGCGCGCCAAGCTGTTCTCCGGCGCGGCCACGGCGTTCGGCGCCGAGCCCAACGCTCAGGTCAGCTTCGTCGATGCCGCGTTCCCCGGCATGCTCCCCGTCATCAACCGCGAGTGCGTCGCCCAGGCGGTGCGCACCGGGCTCGGGCTGAACGCGCACATCAACCTGGTCAGCCGGTTCGACCGGAAGAACTATTTCTACCCCGACCTGCCGCAAGGCTATCAGATCAGCCAATACCAGCACCCGGTGGTCGGCGCGGGCACGGTGGAGATCGAACTCGCCGACGGCGCCATCAAGCCGATCGGCATCACGCGCCTGCATCTGGAGCAGGACGCCGGGAAATCGCTGCACGACCAGCACCCGACCAAGTCCTATATCGACCTCAACCGCGCCGGCGTCGCGCTCATGGAAATCGTCAGCGAGCCCGACATCCGCAGCCCCGAGGAAGCCGGCGCGTATCTCAGAAAGCTCCGCACCATCCTGCGCTATCTCGGCACCTGCGACGGCAACATGGAGGAAGGCTCCATGCGCGCCGACGTGAACGTGAGCGTGCGCAAGCCGGGCGAGCCCTATCGCACGCGCTGCGAGGTGAAGAACGTCAACTCCGTCCGCTTCGTGATGCAGGCGATCGAGGCGGAGGCGGCGCGGCAGGTGAAGGTCTGGGAAAGCGGCGAGACGGTGGAGCAGGAAACCCGCCTGTTCGATTCCGCCCGCGGCGCGACGCGCTCCATGCGCAGCAAGGAGGAGGCGCACGACTACCGCTACTTCCCCGACCCCGACCTGTTGCCGCTGGTGCTGGACGAGGCCTGGGTCGCCGAGCTGAAGGCGGGGCTGCCGGAACTGCCGGACACCAAGCGGGCGCGGTTCATGCGCGACTACGGGCTCTCGCCCTACGACGCGGGGGTGCTGGTGGCCGAGCCGGCCACCGCCGACTACTACGAAACGGTGGCGCGGGGCCGGGATGCCAAGCTCGCCGCCAACTGGGTCACGGGCGACCTGTTCGCCGCGCTGAACCGCGCCGGCAAGGGCATTGCCGAGAGCCCGGTCGCGGCCGCTTCGCTGGGCGAGCTGCTCGATCTGCTTGCGGACGGGACCATCAGCGGCCGCATCGCCAAGGACGTGTTCCAGGCGATGCTGGAAACCGGCGAGGCGCCCGGCGCCATCGTGGCGCGGCGCGGATTGCGGCAGGTGACGGACGCGAGCGCGATCGCGGCGGCGGTGGATGGCGTGCTGGCCGCCAACCCCGACAAGGTTGCGGAATACCGCGCCGGGCGGGAGAAGCTGTTCGGCTTCTTCGTGGGCCAGGTGATGAAGGCGATGGGCGGCAAGGGCAACCCGGCGCTGATCAACGAGACGCTGCGCCAGAAACTGTCCTGAGCGGCGCCGCGCCCTCCATTCTTACTCCAATCTTACTCTAACGAGGCAGGCAGGCAGGCATGAGCATCGAACTCTGGGCGTTCGACACGCCCAACGGACGCAAGATCAGCGTGGCGCTGGAGGAAATGGGGCTGCCCTATACGGTGAAGGTGATCGACATCACCAAGGGCCAGCAGTTCGACCCCGGCTTCCTGAAAATCAGCCCGAACAACAAGATACCGGCCATCGTCGATCCGGACGGTCCGGACGGCGCGCCGATCAGCGTGTTCGAATCCGGCGCCATCCTGATCTATCTCGGGGAAAAGACCGGGAAATTCTGGCCCGAGGGGCTGCGCCGGCGGGTGCCGGTGCTGGAATGGCTGATGTTCCAGATGGGCGGCTTCGGCCCGTTCCCCGGACAGGTGCACCATTTCCTCACGGTGGAGACCGAGCAGGACCGCCGCTACGGCCTGGAACGCTACATGAAGGAGACGCGCCGGCTCTACGCGGTGATGGATCGCCGCCTCGCCGAGGTCGCGTATTTCGCCGGCGAGCTGTCCATCGCCGATTTCGCCATCCTCGGCTGGGCCTGGCGGCACGAGCGGCACCGGGTGGACCTGGCCGAGTTCCCCAACGTGAAGCGCTGGTACGAGGCGCTGATGGCCCGCCCCGCCGTGCAGCGCGGTTTCGAGGTGAAGCTGCGCTGAGCCGCTCGGTTTGACGCTGGGGGAGCGCGGCCCTAAGAAGCGCGGTGCAAACGCCGTGTGTTGCTCCCAGGCGGAGGGGTGGCCGAGTGGCTGAAGGCGGCGGTTTGCTAAACCGTTAGTCCGGGCAACCGGGCTCGCAGGTTCGAATCCTGTCCCCTCCGCCAATCCCCTAATCGCAGTCGTCCGCCACCGTTCTTGCGAACCCCGAAAAGCCTTGCAAATCCGCCATTTCACCTGGCTGTGCTGACCGCAATTTGCCGCTTGCGTTCGCGCTCGTTCGGGGACTACACTAGGGGATAGATTAGGGGACCCAGACAGACCTTCCTCCATTTCATTACTCCGTCCCCTAAACGGAGTTCGCCATGCCGAGGCGCCCGGAACCGCTCAGCGCCGCGAAGGTGGCGAAGGCCAAGCCCGGCCGCTATGGCGACGGGGACGGGCTTTACGTGCTGGTGCGCGAGCCCGACAAGGCGTTCTGGGTGTTCCGCTACACCGTGGCCGGGCGGATGCGGGAAATGGGCCTGGGGCGCGCCCGTGGGCCGAATGCCGTCACGCTGGCTGAGGCCCGCGGCAAGGCCGCGCCGCTGCACCGGCTGGTTCGCAACGGGGGCGACCCGCTGGCGCACCGCGACGCCGAGGCAGCCGCGACCAAGGCTGCCGCGCGGACCGAGCGGGCGCGCGCGATTACCTTCCGTGCCGTCGCGCGATTTTATCTCGACGCACATGAGGCGAAATGGCGGAACGCCAAGCACCGGCAGCAGTGGCAGAACACGCTCGATACCTATGCCATGCCTCACATGGGGGACTTGCCAGTCGCGGACGTGGGCACGGCGCACGTGCTCGCCGCACTGGAACCGATTTGGCGCGAGAAGCCGGAGACGGCGCAGCGGGTGCGCGGGCGCATCGAGGCGGTCCTGAACTACGCCCGGACTCGCGAATGGCGGTCGGGCGAGAACCCGGCGCGCTGGCGGGGACATTTGGCGAACCTGCTGCCCGCGCGCACCAAGCTGGCGCCGGTGGACCACCATGCCGCGCTGGCGTGGCGGGAAGTGGGTTCCTTCATGACCGAGCTGCGCCGGCAATCCGGCATCGGGGCACGAGCCTTGGAGTTCACCGTCTTGACGGCTGCGCGCTCGGGCGAGGCCCTGGGCGCGACCTGGGCGGAAATCGACCTGGCAGCCGGCATCTGGACCGTTCCGGCCGGGCGCATGAAAGCCGGGAAGGAACATCGGGTGCCGCTCTCGGCGGCCGCCCTCGCCCTGCTCGGCCAGATGGTGAAGCTGCGCACGGTCGATAGCCCGGAGGCGTTCGTATTCCCCGGTGTCAAGCCGAATAAGCCGCTGTCCAACATGGCCATGGCCATGACGCTGCGCCGAATGCGGCGCGGTGACCTGACCGCGCACGGCTTCCGTTCCACGTTCCGCGACTGGTGCGCCGAGGCGACGAATCATCCGCGCGAACTGGCGGAAAAGGCGCTGGCGCACACGCTCGACGACAAGGTGGAAGCGGCCTACCAGCGCGGCGACATGTTCGAGAAGCGGCGTCGCCTAATAGAGGATTGGGCGGAGTTTTGCGGCCGAGCGTTCGACACTGCCGGTCAGGTGGTGCCGCTGCGGCGAGCCTAACCCGCAAACGAACGTGCCCGTGCCATTACGGCCTTGACGCAAGGCTGGCGAACCTGTTAGTTGAGGTGCATTGAGCGCGCCAATTCGGCTGCGGCTCTGGGCGCGTCGCCCACAAAACCAGACCCGCGCGTCGCGGAACTCCCGACAACTCGCCACGAGCGAGCGGAGCCCGCGCGCTCCGAACCCGCACGTGGCACTCGACGAGGAGCACGCCACGTGCCCGAAGTCTCATCCGATTCTGCCACTCCGCCACGGAAACGCCCGCGCACGACGCCGGAGCCGGAGCGGCTGGCATACACGATCGCCGATGCCCGCATCGCGACCGGCTTGAGTAAAACCAAGCTCTATTCGCTTATTAAGCAGGGCACGCTGCGCAAAATGAAGGTCGGCGGTCGAACATTAGTCGACGCTGCCAGCCTACGCGCCCTCCTTGCTTCCGAAAACTGAAAACCGGCCGAGCAGCTGGTGGCCCGGTCGGCATTTCTTCAGCACTGGCGCTGAAGGATTTGCAAACGCTCGATCGGTTTCCCAGCCCAGACCGGCATGGAGACATGTGCCGATGCTCAGGCACGAGCTGCTGACCCGAGACCAGTTCATCCGCCTCGCACGAGCTGGGCTGGTATACGCAACCGAGAACGAGCCGACCGTCAACGGCATGATGCTGATCCTTACCGGTGGCGAGGCGATCCACCTCGACACCGCGACGGTGCGGCACCGCCAGACCGACAGGCGGCAGCAATGAGCACCGCCGCCGTGGCACAGGTGAGCGAGGACGCGCTGATCGCCGCATTCGAGGCGCTCCGCGGTGTTACCCCCGGTGAAGTCAGACTGTGCCGTGATGAGGGTGGCCTCTACTTCCTGGCGACCACCGCACACTGCGACCCGCTGATCGGCCCCGCCGATGCTGGCGAGGTGCTGCGCGAGATAAGGCGCTGGCGCAACCGGCTCACCAACGAACGCCATCTCCGAATTGGTGGGGCTAGTCCGATTAAATCCCGACGGCGGGGCCGCCCGCGTGACCGCGAGGTAGAGCGCCGCCGGGATGCCCTGGTTGATATCGTTCGAGCAGCCCAGCCGGCGACAGTCCGGCAGGTGTTCTATCTCGCGGAAACACTCGGCTTGGTGCCGAAATCGGACGAGGGATACCGGCGCGTACAGAACGACCTCGTGCTGCTACGGCGTGAAGCCCGGATTCCGTACGGCTGGATTACCGATGGCACACGCTGGCAACGCAAGCCGGGAACATTCGACGGTATTGCCGAAGCGCTGCAAACGACCGCGGAAGGCTACCGCAAGAGCCTATGGCGGAATGCCGATGCCTACGTCGAAATCTGGTGCGAGAAGGACGCGCTGAGCGGTGTCATATACCCGGTTACATCGCTTTACGACGTACCGCTCATGGTGGCGCGCGGCTACAGCAGCATAACCTTCTTGCACTCCGCCGGCCAGTACATCGCGCAACTGGATGTGCCGGCCTATATCTACCATCTCGGCGATTACGACCCGAGCGGCCAGGACGCGGCGCGTGCCATAGAGCAGTCATTGCGGGAATTCGCCCCCGAGGCGGAAATCCATTTCGAGCGGCTCGCCGTCACGCCGGTCCAGATTGCCGAATGGCACCTGCCCACTCGACCGACAAAAACGACCGACACACGCGCGAAAAAATTTGCAGCGGATCACTCTGTAGAGCTGGACGCAATCGAGCCGGACCGGCTGCGGGAACTGGTTCAGGACGCGATCCTACAGCACCTAGATTTGGATGAACTGGAGGTGCTGCGCGCTGCGGAGGCGAGCGAACGAGAGTTGCTGCTGTCCATCGCCGGAAGCTGCGGAGGCGCCGCATGACCGCACTTCGCATCGCGGCCTGGAAGCCGCTGGGTGAGGGTTCGCTGCTCAGCCTCGCGTGGATCGAGTTGCGGAGCGGCATGGTGCAGAACGAGGTGGCGATCCACACCAGCAACGGCTCAGCATCGGCTTCGCCGTCCGCCCTGCCACCGGCCGATCGCAGCGGCACGGGAAGGGGAGACCAGAACAACAAAGTCCGCTACCAGTCGCTCGTCCAGTTCGGCGATGCGGCGACAGGCGATAGGTTCTCCGTCCGCTTGATCGGCGCGGAGGGCGCTGATCACGCGGAAGCGCTCGCCGATGCACAATGACATCGACCGCGATGCCTACCTCGGGGTGCCCGTGTTCGATGCCGCCGAGGCATGCCGGCTCGCGCTCAACCTCGCGCGCAATGCCAGGTACGCCGTGTTTCCGTGCCGCCAGGACAAGACGCCGGCGACGCCGCACGGCTTCCACGACGCGTCCACCGATCCCGATTACATCACTGATCTATGGCACCGGTGGCCCGGCCCGCTGATCGGGATCGCAACGGGCGCCCGCAGCGGCCTGAGCGTGCTAGACCTCGACGTTAAGCACCAATCCGCGTGCGCCTGGTGGCATGCCAACGAGCGCCGCATCCCACTGACACGGGCCTACCGAACACGCAGCGGCGGCGCGCACCTGTTTTTCCAGCACCGGCCCGGCGTTCGCAACAGCGGCGGCAAGATCGCGCCGGGCATCGATACGCGCGGCAACCGCGGCTACGTCATATTTTGGTTCGCCGCCGGGTTCGAATGCATCGAGCATCGGCCGCCCGCGCCGTGGCCGACCTGGCTGTACGATGCGATCTGGCCGCCGCCTAGACCACAACCAAAACCTCGGCCGCTACAAGTCACTCAAAACATCGCCGGCCTCGTCCGCACCCTCGCTGAAGCGCGCGAAGGCACGCGCAACACCGTGCTTTACTGGGCTGCCAACCGGCTCCGCGAGCGCGGCATCAACGAAGCCGAGGCGCTGCATGTCCTCGGAGCCGCCGCAGCCGATTGCGGCCTGGCCGCGCTCGAAGCTCAGCGAACCGTCCGATCCGCATGGAGGGCAGCGCCGTGAGCGATTGGCCCGCGGACATGATTCCGCAACCGTCACAGGAATGGAAGAACGCTCATCCCGGATGGGACCAGCCGGAAGACGAGCAGAAGCCGAACGGACACGCCAACGAGCCGGAGCAGCCGACGCCACCGCGCATTTTGTCGGCAGCGGACTTTATGGCGGGCTTCGAACCGCCGGATTACGTCGTCGACGGGATAATTCAACGTGGACGCCTATACTGTCTGACGTCACCAACCGGGCACGGCAAGACGGCCGTCGCGCTCTATCTGGGCTGCATGGTGGCGGCCGGCCGCGACATCGGCGGCATCGATGTGACGCAGGGCGCCGTCGTGTTCCTGGCCGGCGAAAACCCGGACGACCTGCGCTGCCGCCTCTATGCCGCCTGCCAGGCCTACATCCTCGATGCCGCCAAGCTGCCGCTCTACGTGCTGCCCGGCAACTTTCCCCTGACGGATCAAACGGTCGAGACGCTGAAACGGGACATCGATGCGCTCGCGTGTTCCCCGGTGCTGATCGTCGTCGATACCGCTGCCGCCTACTTCCCCGGCGACAACGACAACGACAACGTGCAGATGGGCACCTACGCGCGCCGGCTCCGCGTCCTGACGACCTGCCAGGGCAAGCCGGCAGTCCTGACACCCGCCCACCCCGTCAAAAACCCCGACAAGAATAACCTGCTCCCGCGTGGCGGCGGCGCGTTCCTGAACGAAGTCGACGGCAATCTGACCCTATGGGCCGAAGCCATAGGCGAGACAGCCGCTCTACACTGGCAGGGAAAAATCCGCGGCGCCGACTTCCCGCCGGTCGACTTCGCTCTGCAGCCGGTCAGGATCGCCGCCCTGACCGACCGGCGCGGGCGGCCGATCATCTCCATCGTGGCCGCGGTTCAGACCGAGATTCAGGCGGAAGAGGCGGCCAAGCGGGCGCGGACCGACGAGGACACCGTGCTCGAATGGCTGCGCCGTAGCCCGGGCATTTCAATCCGGGACATTGCGCGCAATGCCGGCTGGGTCAGCTATCGCGGAAGCCCGCACACCGGGAAAGTGCATCGCCTGCTCAAGGCCCTGCAGCGGGAGAAGCTGGCCCGCCCGCACCGCGGGCGATGGGGGCTGACGGACGCCGGACGGAAGGAGGTTGAACCATCATAAGCATGCGGTGGGTTGCTAGAACGCACCAAACCGGGTTCCAATTGGAACGCTTGCGGGAACGGCTGGTCATTTTTGCCAAAAATTTCGGCCTGGCACTAGCCGTTCCGCGAGAACACCCTCCGTGGAACCGCCCCCATAAAGAGGTGTTCCGTTCCACCTCTTTTTATGGGGGTTCGGGGGGGACAGGGGCGAGTTGCCACGGCGGTCTTTCAGCCTCGGGAGACTGGAAGGCATGAAGCGCGGCGAGCTGCTACGGGTCTGCTGGAGCGGCCGGGACCCGAGCCCCTGGCGAATGGCTGGAGTCCAGCACCGGCCTTCGGGTCTTCCGCATTCGAGCGAGCGATATAGCATACGAAGGGTCAGTTTGCCACCTGGAGGCCATAGGAAGATGCTGAGGCGACTGACTGGCGGCCGGTCCAGCCAAAGCAGGGCGGCGCCAGCGATCGAAAGGCGGAGCAACTGGAATTACCGTTATTCCCGACAACTCGATCATAGGAGATATCCGAGTTGACGCAAAATGATTCCGAAGACGGCAGAAATCAAGATGAGGGCCAGCAAACCCAGCGCCATCAGCTCCTCAAAGAACGGCTTTACCATCTTGTGTACAGATTCGGACTCGCTCTGTTGTTCGGTCTCGCCGATTTTATCTTTCTTTGGCCAGAAAACCATCTCGGGGCCCTCACTCTACTCGCGACGATACTCACACTGCTCGCGCTTTACGAAATACGAATTACATTCGGGTTTTCGGTAGCAGCTTGGCTCGGAACAACCGTTATTATTTGGGTAGCCTGTGGTGCTGCCTACAAAAGCGTTGGCCCAGTCTTGCCAACAGAAACCGAAACGCACGGCTGGCTCATCCCAGCCAACGATCCAACTCCTAAAAATGAATGCAGCAGCGAGCCAATTCCTCCCGGAAGCACAATCGTTATTCTCGGAAGTTCCGCAGGTGTGATATTTGGCGACGGAACGATGGATGTTCTTAGAATCGGAGACTGTCGGTCGATTTCTGTTAATAAAACCTCTGAAGGCGTTCTGGGGTGCTGTCGCGGAAGTGGTGGAAATTCGGGGCGGTGTAGTCTCCGGCTGATGCAACAAGCCGATTTGGCGGTTGGACGCCGAAGGAGACCACACCATGGACAAGGATAGCAGAAACACCGCAACCGCGTCGCCGGTCTTGCTCGGGGAGGCGTGGTTCGATCCGATCGAGATGGGCATCCGGGATCGGATTCGCGGGTTCATCGAGGCGCTGATGGACGAGGAACTGAACAAGGCGCTGGGCCGTGCGCGCTACCAGCGGCCCGACGGAGCGGCGGGCAGCGAGATGGCGGCGGAAACGGTCGGATATCGGCACGGTCGGCGGGAACGCCGGCTGCTCGGCTCGTTCGGTCCGGTGACGATCAGCGTGCCACGAGCGCGGCTGACGGACGCCGATGGCAGGCGCCAGGAATGGCGCAGCAACGTGCTGCCACGCTACGCGCGGATGACCAAGCAGGTGGAGGCGCTGATTGCTGGCGCCTACCTGTCCGGCACCAACACGCGCCGGGTGCGGCGGGCATTGGCGGCGCTGTTCAAGGGCGCGGTGTCGAAGGACACGGTAAGCCGGACCTGGCGGAAACTACAGGCCGACTGGGAGGCATGGTGCCATCGTTCATTGGCGGATGAAGACGTTGTCCGGCTCGTTCTCGACGGCACGGTGGTGCGGGTGCGGCTCGATCGCCGCGCGACGTCGATCTCGCTGTTGGTGGCGCTGGGCATCCGGCGCGATGGGCAGAAGGTGCTGCTGGCGGTGCGCAACATGGGGGGTGAGAGCGAGGCCGCTCGGCGCAGCCTGCTCGATGATCTGGTCGCGCGCGGGCTGAAGGCGCCGGAGTTCGTCATCGTGGACGGCGCGCCCGGGCTGGAAAAGGCGCTCGCGCTGGTGTGGCCCGCGGCGCTGGTGCAGCGCTGCACGGTGCACAAGCATCGCAACCTGTTGGCGCACGCGCCTGAACGCCTGCATGCGGAGATCTCGGCCGACTATAACGATATGATCTACGCCGGGACGGCGACCGAGATCGAAACGCGCCGGAAGTCGTTCTTGCGCAAGTGGCGGCTGAAATGCCGGGCGGTTGCCGACAGCCTGGAAGAAGCGGGCGAGCGGCTGTTCACCTTCGCCCGATTGCCGGCAGGCCAGTGGCGATCGGCGCGCACCACCAATGCGATCGAGCGGCTGCACGAGGAGTTCAAGCGCCGTATCAAGACACAGACCGTGCTGCCGTCGGCGGAAACCGCGGCGATGCTGTTCTGGGCGCTGCTCGCATCGGGCCAGATCACCATGCGCAAGGTTGACGGCTGGCACACGCTCGCTCAACCGCTTGCTCTTCAATGCATTGATCTTGCGGCATGACGCGATAAGCTGACCCTGCCCGGAGATGCCCGCCACGCCAATTTCCACCAACTCTGCGACACCACCCGTTCTGGTAAACTCCGACAATTATGACTACTTGGGCAACTTGATATCCAGAATCGAGAATAACGAGTTTCACCTCATCCCAGGCAAGATCGCATACCGGGATCGGCCCGACAGAAGTACGCTTGTTGTCTATGGCCCTAAAGGAAAAGCCAATCTTGTGGGTGAGAACATACCTCAACCCTTCAGCCGTGGCGATTCGAGGAGTTTTTGGGTGCGAGGCCCATCGCCCCGTAGAGGTGACGGAAACACGGATTGCCTATGTCGGAACGCCTCCTGACCGAGGAATTCTCGGCATGTGCGCAGGCGGAGTTGGTACCCTCCTTAGAATCCGATAGACGCGCCAACCCATCGGAGAAAATTCTCCCAGACCTCGGCTTATCGTAAGCGTCGCGGCGGCGACAGGTCGGATTTGGGTTGACGCCCTGAGCGAATTCGGATTCGGCGGTTAGGCGGCCATTGCCGTTGCCGTCGCGAGATCTGGCGGGGTCCAGTGCCACGGCAGCAAGGTCTGCAGCTCATGGGATTTGGTTCGCCCGGAAACGATGCGTTCCAGGGCGTCGGTCAGCCAGGCCATCGGTTCCACACCATTCAGCTTCGCCGTCTGGATTAGTGTCATTGCGATCGCCCAGTGACGCGCGCCGCCGTCGGAGCCCGCAAAGAGTGCGTTCTTGCGCGTCAGAGTATGCGGGCGGATGGCGCGCTCCACCACATTCGTGTCCATCTCGATGCGACCGTCGTCGAGGAACGCGATCAGGCCGGGCCAGTGCCGTATCGCCAGCCACCAGCACGCGCGTCCCACCCAGGCGCTCAAGCGTCGAGCGGTCCAGCGCGATGCCCTGGCGCGCCAGCATCTGCGACTGCCGATACAGCGGCAGGGAATCGCAGAACTTGCTGACCACCACATGCACGATCAGCGCTTCGGTCGCCATGCCGCCATCGATCGGCCGCTCCGGTGCCGGCGCCGCCACCACGGCTCCCCTCGCAGGCGCGACACGCATAGCGCGGCCGGCGCGTCACGCTGCACACGCAGTTGCGCAGGCACGAGTCGAGCTGCTCCGTGCAGTCCTCGCCGATGCAGTGCATGGCGCCGCCGCAGCAGGGGCACGTCGCTGCTCGACATCGATGACCACCTCATAGCGCGGCAGGTGCGCCGGCAACGCGCCGCGATTGCGGTCGGGGCGTCGGCCGAGTTCGATTTGCGCCGCCGTCTCTCCGGCGGCTCTGCCGCGTCTTTGGCGGCGTCGCTTTCGGCGGTCACTCTGCTCCGCATCCTCCAGCACCAATTGCAATTGATCGAGGTCAGTTTCTCGGAACGGCGGACCGTAACTGATGGCGCGCAGGCGCTGGATCAGCTGCCGACAGTTTCTGGTTCTCGGCGTGCAGCTCGCGCACAGCTCGCGCAGCATCCGCGCAGGGCATCCGGATCGTCAGGCAGGGCTTCGAGATCGATCCGCATAACGCAATGATGACACTGCATACCGTCGCGTCGCTGCCAGATGATTTCTTGCGTGCATTACGCCAAATTTTATCAGCCTGCCAGTTCGGGCCTCGAGGTTGCGCGCACTTGCCCGCCACTCGCAGCCGTCAAGCAGCGCGACAATTGCGCCGACGACAGCGCGATCCGGCCGGCGTGCTGGCCGATCGGCCAGACGAAGTGACCGCGCTCCAATCGCTTGGTCAGCATGCACAGGCCCATGCCGTCATGCCAGATCAGCTTGATCAGCCCGGCGCGACGTCCACGGAAGGCGAAGAGCGCACCGTTGAACGGATCCTCCGCAAGGTTCTGCTGCACCAGCATCGCCAGGCCGCCATTCCCTTGCGCATATCGGTATGCCGCATGCGAGGTAAACGCGCAGACGCGGAAGCAGCGCGATCATCGGCGCTTCCAGCGCGGCGAGAACCCGACGCAGTGCGCCACTGTCCACATGCGCATCCATGCGCACGCACCACCCCGCCGGGCAGTACTATCTCGATCAACCCCTCGGGCCGCGCCGCTGCTGATGGGGCAGATGGCGGCGGCGGCTTGCGAGGTGCGGAATTGGCCTGCGGTGGCAGAGATCGGGCGGATTCCAGTTCGACCGCCGCAAATTGCGGCGCCGAGCGCGTGACCAGCGCGGTTGGCATGCTCAAAAGCCGCTGCCGCCAGGTGTACAGCTGTCCGGAGCTGATCGCGTGCTTGCGCGCAACCTCCGTGGGTGTCAGGTCCGGGCCAAGGCTTTCCGCCACAATCTCGCGCTTTCGCTCCAGGGTCCACGACCGTCGGCGCTCGCTGCGCGTGATGATCTCCACCCGAGCGCCGCGCGTGCTCTTACGATCAGTCGTATGAGCGCTCTCATCGATGTTCAGCGAATGCAAAGGCTCGTCCATTGCCGTCTTGCATCACAGCACCGCCTCGCGCCGCCATGTGTCGCCGTCGCGACGCTTACGGCTTATCCGTCAACTTCGACATACTAGCCATCACGGGCGCGCGCTCCGCGCCGCGAGGCTTCGCTGTGGCCGCTCTACTACAATAGGATTTTCGTCCTGTTAAACCTGACCCACTACCCGAGCGGCGGTAGTGTCCTAATTTTGAAGCCAGTTGGCCTCCTCGGCAACATCACTCGCTTTTGGTTCAGGGAGTTCCCCGAAACGCCGCCGAGCATATGGCCTGAGCCGCTGTTCTGGAGCATCCCGGTTAATATCAAGGCCCCATGTTCAGGAGCTTTTGCAAACGCCGTTCAGGATGTTCCACGAGAGCCTTGCACGAATCAGCGGTACTTGAGGAGTAGAAGTGAATAGTTCGCGCAGGAATTTTCAATTTTCGCCATCATACTTTTGGTCGCCAGTACCAGTCTGGCTGACAGTGCGGCATCCATGAGACCGGCTTTCTTCCTCCAATAAAATGATTGTATAGAGAGAACGTCAGCCGCTCTCTTGAAGCTGTCGCCCAGCGGCTTTTGATCCGAGTTCCACATACATTGAGCACTTATCACATAGTATCCGAAGCACTCAGCCTGCTCAGAGGATAGTTCGTTTAGAATATTCTTCTGTTGTTCAGTGAGTTGATGCTGGCCGTAAGCTGTTAAGCTCACAAGGCCAAAAATGATGCAGCTTGTTACACCTCTGATGATCCGATGTAAGAGCGAACTGAGCATTCGCCGGTCCCTCCGGCTCGATCGTCTCCCCCGAAGGACACGGGAGTCCAGAAGAAAAGAGGTCTTCAGTGGCCGCCGAAGAAGCGTGCGGCAGCGCCTGCTTGCTCGGGCTCGGCATGGTGGACCGAGGCCGAGGCGCCGACCGGCTGGCGCTGCCGCACCTGCCATCCGCCCGATCACCTGCTCCCGGAGCAGCAGCGCGAGGTGGTCACGTGAGCCCGCGCGGCTGCCTAACGGCCGTTTCCCGCCCTGCTGACCTGGTAATCCCGGGTGGGCACCCGCAAGTGCTAGGCGAGGTGGTCGCACTGCCGGCAATACACGGCGGACGCCATTGCCAAGGTGGCCAGCGTTATGTTGCACCCGGCGGCGGCGGCCGCGACGCGGGTTGCGGCTGCCTCCACGCTGTTGGATCGCGGCTGGGGTACGCCGCTCATGCCGCTGGTGATGAAAGATGCCCGCCCGCCCGAGGACCTGACGGACCCGGAATTAGCGCAAATCATCCATGCCGAATAGCCGACTGAGTACAGGTCCGATCAGGCTGACGGCGGATGAACCACCTCACCCGGTGCAATTTCCGCCGGAACGACCGCGCCGAGCTGCATCACCTGCACCAGCAACGTCAACTGCTCCACGCTCAGCCGCTTCAGATCGAGCCGCATCGAGCCAGTCGCTTCATCGACGCTCGCTGGGTCACGTTTGCCCCACGCTTTCTCCCACACGGCGTTGCACGCTACAGCGGCCACGCGCTCATCATCAGCTTCCATCAGCTCCACCAATCGGCTGATGGCGCGGACGCTGTTGCGGCGGGCCAACCTGACCGCCTCGCCGTATTCGCCGCTCGTGCCGGTCGGATTCCCGGACCGTCCCGGCTGCCATTTCGGCGCCAGCCGGCCCTTCCCGTGCGCCGGCACGCGCGCGGTACCGGTATCGGTGCGCGCACCGGCTGACATTCCCTCCATTGTTGGGACCTGTCTGGGCATCAGCTTAGCCAACGTGGCTGTCGCGTAAGGTGAGGCTGGTTGCAATTGCATGCCCTGATGCGGCAAACTCTCGCAAATATGAATTTCTGGACAATTTTTTTATATTGCAACCGTCAACGCTTCTTATAGCCTGGGTGACACCACAGTTTATGCGGACGGCTCTCAAAATTGGGCGCGCAACCAGCGAGGCCGAGTCCGATGCCGCCTGCGTGTGAAATCTGGGCCGGTGAACAGACATGCCAAGCGAAAAAGAGAGTACCTGGCGCCTGCCTCACGAATTCGATGAGTCAACCCGCCGCCGCCGAGAACATGCTCGGCGCTGTCTCGCACTCCCGCCTCTACAGCGCGGCGAAGCAGAAAAACTGATCGCTGAATTTATTGCCAAGCGGAGCGGGATCACTCGGTGCCCGCCTGCTCAGCCTGGCTTGATCGCGCCATGACCGCCGCCCCAACTACCGAACAGGCTACGGAAGCCAAACCCGGACGTTCTCCAATCGCAGCCTGGAGAACCCGGCTCGTGAACCGTACCGTGCTCACACACCGAGGGCGGACCAGCATGCGCCTGGAGCCGGAATTTTGGGACGCGTTACACGAGGTAGCCCGGCGCGAGAAACGCAGCCTGGATGACGTGGTGCAAGGGATCGAACAGACCGCATGGCATTCCGGCAGCCGAACAAGCGCCATCCGGGTGTTCGTAGTGAACTACTTCCGCCAAGCGGCTACGGAAGACGGCCATCAGCGCGCCGGGCATGGCCGCGGCGGTTCGCATCGCTGGCCGAATTCCAACCAGCCATGAGCGCCAAGTCGGCCGTCGAGCATCACCGGGAAGTGGTTGTGATCGCGGAGCAGCAACTCGCTCTGGCTTGCGCCCTTTGCGTGTCAAAACCGGATGACCCGAAATGGCCAGATGTTGTCTCCCGCCTGGAGCATTGGGTGGGCCGACTGTACCGGGACGTGAAATCGGCAACGGATGGTCCACGAGTCGTTGCCTCGTCACAGCGGTTCCGCACCTCCTGTGCGGTAAATCAAGTGGTTTTTGCATGGCCAAAACTGCCGCTCGGAAATGGCGTTTCCGCGGCTTTCAGGCTTTCACGAGGCCGGTTTCAGAGGAGATTTCCGCACCCCGACCCACCCTCGCAGGCACGCCCCTTGAAAGGTCCAGCGACGACTTCGAGGCTTGCTGCTTGACCGAACAGCACCAGTGATTTCAAAGGCCCGAGCTTGGTCTATGAGGACACACCCTATCTTAACCATACAGTGTTCGGGGGCGCGGATAGGATGAATGGCCCGTCATCGGGTGTTGCTGCTCGAGCCGGCGTCCTGCAGCTCATGGGCGACGACTTGGCGCGGTGAGCGGGTGTGGGCGTCCAGCGTTCCGGCCTTGGCTCGCCGGCTGATTAATGCCGGCGCCGATCCGTCGCAGCCCTGGGCAATCCTAGATCGGGACGGCAAGGCGATCCGGGAGGGCACGCTTGGAGAGGCGACCCAGGACGGAACATGATGCCGATGGTGCTCCGGGTTGCGGCTGATCGTGCTCGCGGCCGTGACGCTACTGCTGCTGATCACCGCCGTGGCCGTCATGGAGACGCGCTCGTCCATGGGGGATTGGCGCAAACGCTCTCGCCGGAGGAAGTGGTGAGGGCGAGGAAGAGCCGCGCGACGGTAACGCCGGGCGCGATCAGCCGGCCTGCAACGGACCGCGGGTGAGCTTCATCGCAGTTTCGCACCGCTTAACGGGACCGGCAACGCTCGGCTGGCAGGATGTCGCGGGAAGGGAGGACGGCCGGGCGCAGGAACTGAGCAGCCATCATCGGCTGCGCCGGGCCGACCACCGCTCGCCAGCGTCAGGTAATCCCTCACCAGCAGCCATGTGGAGCCCCACCGGCGCCGCAGGTAGGGGTTCGCCGCGCGCCACTACAACGGTCAACTCGGTCGACGTACCGAACACATTGAGCTGCCGATAGCGCCCGCTACGGTGCGCCGGCTCGCCTGGACGTTCACCGTGATCCGCCTAAAGCCGCCTGACACGGCGGAGGCGTGGCTGATGGCGCGCCGCGCCTTGATCTCTCTTGGCCGGTTAGGAACTCCGGAACGGAGGCACCGAAAAATCGCATCTCCCTATAGAGTGAACTGGCAAGGAAAGCCCCGGCCGGCGGGTCCCCAGGTCTCAAGCGTTTACCTGCAAGCCGGCCGACGTTCCAGGATAGTTGTGGTCGCCAAATTCGTATTTTGGGCCATAATTCGACGAAGTAGCGTGCCTTTGACCCGCCTGCCTCGCTCCTGCCTTGCGGGCTTGAGCGGCGCGTTGAACCAGATACTCGCGCGTTCCGAACACCCGGTCCGTGCCGGGCATAGCTCGCCTAGTAGGACGTATCGTCACCGTTGGGCACAGCCTTGTGCACCGGGTCCAAAGTGGCCGGGTGCGCCGGACCGCGCGGCTGAAGAGTTGCAGGTTTCGGTGCCAACCGCATTGGAGCCGATCCCGTCGGCTTTTTCGGGTGCGATGCGGCCGGGTCAGGCGGCGGGTCGGGATTGATAATGGTGGGCGGTTCCGCAACCGGCGCGGGCTGGGGCTCGTCGGCAGCCATCGGCATTGCCGCAGTACCGGATAGCGGCTCAGCCCGTGTTGCAGGTAAGGTGCCACGGTTGGCAAGCCGGTGCGCCTGATGTTCAACTTTTCGTGCGTAGACTGGTCGATGCGGCAGCAAAGCGTCCACTGGTGGAAGCAGCGGGAGCTCCCGCTCCGGGCCAATTTCGTCCGTTTGCCTCAGAACCGAGAGGGTGTCAGTCAAAGCCCCTCTCCCGTCGTCTGCGGAAGTCGAATCCGGAACGGCATCGGGTGCTGCGAACTCGGATTGCTCCTGGGGAATAGGGCGGGCGACCGGTTCTGGTGCGGCAACGACCGGTGCGACGGCTTCCGATCCGATGAGCTCGGGCGGCGCCGCGCAGGCCGCGAGGAGCAGAAGTAAGCTTGCGCTTGTATTCCGTGCCACCCTCACTTCCCACCTCTCGGATTGGGGTCGCATAGCAACCACAAATCTCGGACCATCCAAACGGCAATCAACGCCCCAGCCTCGTGCTCCGGTGAAGCGCATCGCGCGATGGTATTGTTGACCGCAGGTGCCAGTTTGGGAAGATGGCCAGGCCGCGTGGGCAGTCGGAGCCACTGGAAAGGAAAAGCAACTACCGGTTGAGCAAGTGCACAGACCGCGACCATTTGCGTGCTGCTGCGGTGGACTGTTGTCCACAGCTGCGGAATCACGACGGGATGTGCAGCCTCGATTGCATTTTACTGGTGGGACGCAATCGTTCGGGAGGCTCATCGCACTTGTCTGCGTAAGCAGTGATGCGGCTGCCCAGAAACTGTGCAACCTCGGGACTACGGCGCAAAGCGGCCCAACTGCCGCAGGTTAACGGCGATCTGTCCACAATGTTATCCCCAAATCAGGGGGCATTCGCAGAGCGCAACGATAAGTTCGGCCCCCCCCGCACTCGCCTAACGTGCATGGTGGGCACGAGACGATCCTTGTGACGACGACTGGCCGTAGTTCGCCGCGACCGGATGGCAAACGCCATAGGCGTAGCGGCACTCTCGCGCGGGGCTGATGGGCGAGCCCGACACGTGCGCGCCGAGCCGGGGAGCGGGCAGCGCGGCTGGGGGCGGCGGACCCGAAGCGGGCCGCTCGGGAAACGTCGGCGGGCGGCCAAGATGCGCGAGCAAAACCACCGTGCGCTTCCTGATGAAGCTGGCGGCGGCCTTGCGGCAGGTCGCGGTGGCTCGGTGGAACGGCGGAAGCATCCCGGGGGAGCATTCGCGGCTGGTTGTGGTCTTGGTGCTTCTGTCCTGGGGTTGCCGCGATGGCGATATCGGCGCTCGGGGGGCCGATCGTCGAGGGCTTGGCGGAGCGGACACGTTCCGTTACCCCAAGCGCCGATCCGTCGGGGGATTCCGCCGCTTGGTCTTCAGCTCGCCGCAATTCCTGTTTCTGTTCCTGCCGCTTTGTCTTGCCGCCTACGCGCTGGCGCCGCGGCCCGCGCGCAATCTGGTGCTGCTGCTGGCGAGCCTGCTGTTCTACGCCTGGGGCGAGGCCGGGCATCTCTGGCTGCTGCTGGGCCTGATCGCGATGAACTGGACGGCCGGGCTCGTCATCGCCCGCGATGCGCGCGAGCGGCACCGGATGGCCGCCGTGAGCGTGGCCATCGTGACCGACCTCGCGGCGCTGGTCTGGTTCAAATACGCGATCTTCCTCGGCCACAACCTCTCCCGGTCCGGCTTCGACTCGACCGCGCTGGCCGGCATCGTGCTGCCGATCGGCATCTCGTTCTTCATGTTCCACAACATTTCCTACGTGGTCGACGTTTACCGGCGGTCGCCCCGCCGCGGCGCAACCCCGTCGACTTCGCGCTTTACATCTCGCTCTTCCCGCAACTGATCGCGGGGCCGATCGTCCGCTACCACGACATTGCCGCCGCAGCTTCGACCGCCGCCGCGTCACGCACGGCGGACTTCGCCGTCGGGCGTCGGCGGTTTCTGGCCGGGCTGGCCAAGAAGATGCTCATCGCCAATGCGCTCGGCGCGACGGTGGACGGCATATTCGCGCTCGACCCGACGGACGTTGCCGCCCGGCGTCGCCTGGCTCGGCGTCGTCTGCTACGCGCTGCAGATCTACTTCGATTTCTCCGGCTATTCCGACATGGCGATCGGGCTGGGGCGCATGTTCGGCTTCGAGTTCCTGGAGAACTTCAACTGTCCCTACATCTCGCGGTCGATCCGCGAATTCTGGCGGCGCTGGCACATCTCGCTGTCCACCTGGTTTCGCGATTACCTCTACATCCCCCTGGGCGGCAACCGTGCGCGGCGCGTCGCGCACCTACGTGCAACCTGGTGATCGTCTTCCTGCTGTGCGGATTCTGGCACGGCGCCAGTTGGACCTTCGTGGTGTGGGGCGTGCTCCATGGCGTGTTCCTGGCGGTCGAGCGCGCCGGCTTCGGACGGCTCTTGGCGCGCGCCCCGCAAGCGGTCTCGCACGTCTACACGCTGGCCGTGGTCCTGGCCGGCTGGGTTTTCTTCCGCTCGGACAGCCTGGTCGCGGCCGGGCGCCTGCTTTCGCGCCCATGCTGGGCTTCTCGCATTGGAGCGGGCAGTCGATGCTGCTCTATTACCTCGACCGCGAGACCATGCTGGCGCTCGCCATCGGCGCGGTGGCGGCAACGCCGGCGTTTTCCTGGATCACCCGCGACTGGCGCGCCCGCGCGCTGCAATGGCGCGGCGCCGTGGACCGCTCCGCCGCTTACGTGGGCGACGGGGTCGCGGTGATCGGCGCGCGCAACCTGTTGCTGGCGTTCTTCATGTTCCTCTCGTTCCTGCAGTTGGCTGGTGCCGCCTATAATCCGTTCATCTATTTCCGCTTCTGACCCGCTCGCCGCGCGGGCGCGGATCGCGCTGCGGGATGTCCTGTTGCCGGGGCTGTTTCTGCTCGCGATCGGGCTCGTGCTGCTGCGCACGGACTGGAGCGGGCGGCACAATCTCGTGGCGGTGCTGGAAGACCGCGAGCCGGCCGCGCGGCCGGCGACGCCGCATTCGCTCCAGGAACTCGCGAGCTACCCGCGGCGCTTCGGCGCGTTCTTCGCCGATCATTTCGGATTCCGCCGCGAGATGGTCGATGCACGCGGCCGGCTCGTCATCGGACTCCTGAAGAAGTCGCCGTCGCCCAAGGTCGTGGTCGGCCGAGGCGACTGGCTGTTCTATACCGGCGACCGCTCGCTCGAGAATCGCCTGCACCAAATCCCGCTCTCCGCCGCCAGCTTGGACCAGTGGGCCACGCGGATCGAGCAGCGCAAGCGGTGGCTCGCCGCGCGCGGCATTCGCTACCTGTTCGTCGTCGCGCCGGACAAGCAGTCGATCTATCCGGAATATCTGCCGCGGTCGCTCATTCCGCCTCCGGCGAAACGCGGCTCGATCAATTAACCGAGCGGTTGCCGAACGACCCGGCGTGGCTCGAACTACGCCCGGCGCTGCGAGCGGCGAAGCGCGAGGGCGTGGAGTATTTCCCGGGGGACACGCACTGGAACGATCTCGGCGCCTATCATGGCTACCGGGCGATCATGCGGCGGCTCGGATTGCCGGCGCTGGCGCACGATCCCGACAAGCTGGTGCGCGGCAGCCGCCCCGTCGATCTCGCCCGCATGTCGGGCGTGATGCGCAAGGAGCCGACCACGTATTACCGGCGACGGTGTGAATCCCGGCGACCGAGTTCGGTCGACCCGGCGTTGTTCGATGCCGATCGTGCAGGCGCGGGCGGCACCCCGGCCTTCTCGATTCCGGCCACCGTTTGTCCGACCGGACACGGACGGCTGCTGGTGTTCCAGGAACTCGTTCGCCTGGGGCTTGTCGCCCTATCTGTCCGATAGTTTCACCCGCGTGGTGTACGTATGGCGCGAGCCGACCATGGCGGAGATGCGAGCAATGGTTGCGGCGGAGCATCCGGCCGTCGTGATCGAGGAGCGCGTCGAGCGGTTTTTGATCGTCCCGCTGCGGCCGTGACCGAGCGATTTGCGGCGCGCCTGGCCCAACTTCCGTAGTTTGATTTTGAACATCGTTTTCGAACAGCGGCTTATCGGCCGTTTCGGTAAGAGGGGCAAAATTCCGGGCCGGGGTTGATTTTTTGCTTGCCCCGACGCGGGACGGTTCAATTCAAGCTCAGTGTGGTCGTCCCGCCCGACATCGATGGTCTTCCGCCGGCCGAGCTGAAACAGTTGCTGGTGAAGCTGCTGGAGGAGAACGCCGCGCAGAAACGCGTAATAACGGAGCTGCGCGACGAGGTTGCGCGGATCAAGGGCCTGAACGGGCGCCCGCCGATCAAACCGAGCGGGATGGAGAACGCCACTTCGCCAAGGCCGGGCGGGAAACGTCCCCGTCGCCGCGGCCGCGGCAAGGCGGCGCCACGCGTCAACGTCGAGGAGCAGAGCCTGAAAGCGGACGTCCCGGCCGGGTCACGCTTCAAGGGCTACGAGGATTTCGTGGTGCAGGACCTCGAACTACGGGTGCGGGTGATCCGCTATCGGCGCGAGCGCTGGGTCACGCCGGATGGGCGGACAGTGATCTGCCCCGTTGCCGCCCGGTGTGACAGGCCATGTCGGGCCGGAGCTGCGCCGCTTCGTGCTGGCCCAGTACCACCAGGGACAAGTTACGGTGCCGCGTTTGCTCGCCCTGTTGCAGGCGATTGGCGTCGGCATCTCGAAGCGACAGCTTGTGCGGCTGCTGATCGACGGCCAGGACGAGTTCCTGGCGGAAGCGCGCGATGTGCTGCGCGCCGGGCTCAACACGGCGGGCTGGATCACGGTGGATGACACCGGGGCACGGCATAAAGGCGCCAACGGGTTGTGCACGCAGATCGGCAACGACAACTTCGCCTGGTTCGGCACGACGGTCGAGCAAGAGCCGGCTGAACTTCCTCGATCTGCTGCGTGCCGGCCACACCGATTACGTGATCAATGACGCGGCGCTGAGCTACATGCGCGACCGCGCTCTTTCCGGACCTGTCATCGCTCGCCTGGCCGAACACCCGGACAAGCAGTTTGCCGATCACGGCGCCTGGCAGGCGCATCTTGAGCGGCTTGGGCATCAGCGCGCTCAGGGTCACCCCAGACCCGGCTGCAGATCGCCACCGAGGGCGCGCTGTGGGGCAGCATCCAGTCGCATGACTTTCTGCGCGAGACGGTGGTTGTCAGCGACGACGCCGGCCAGTTCGATCGTTGGTCGGCATGCGCTCTGCTGGGTGCATGCCGAACGGCTGGTGCACAAGCTCGACACCTTTACCGATCTGCAGCGCGCCGCCCAGCAACATATCCGTTCGTCTGATCTGGCGGTTCTACGCCGGCCTCAAAGCCTATCGCGCCGCGCCGACCGCCCGGCGATGTAGCCAGCTGCGCGCCCGCTTCGATCGCATCTTCTGCCGCCGCACCGGTTTCGTCACCCTCGATCGCCTGCTCGCACGGCTGCACGCCAACAAGGGCGAGTTGCTGGCTGACCTTCCCCCGCGAAAGTGGACACGAGTTACGGCCTACGCAGCCGCTGCGAGCTGTTCCTTTGCCACCGGGGAGCAGTAGCCGATTGCCGAGTGAAGACGGTGGCGATTGTACCAACCTTCGATGAACGCGAACACGGAATTCTTGGCGGCTTGGCGCGTTTCGAAGGTGTTGCCGTTATCCAGCTCGGTTTTCATGCTGCCGAAGAAGCTCTCCATGGGAGCGTTGTCCCAGCAATCACCTTTCCGGCTCATCGAGCAAAGCAAACCGTGTTGGTCGAGCAAACGGCGATACGCGCGAGCCGCATATTGGCTGCCACGATCGGAATGGTGCACCAGACCAGGTGCTGGTCGGCGGTTGGCGATGGCCATTTGCAGAGCAGCGATCGTGAGTTCCTGCGGCATGGTCTCGCGCATCGCCCAGCCGACCACGCGGCGCGAGAACATGTCGAGCACGACGGCCAGATAAAGCCAGCCCTCAGCGGTGGGAATGTAGGTGATATCGGCCAGCCAGACCCGATTGGGCGCCGGAGCGGCGAAGCGTCGGTCGAGAAGGTTAGGGGCAACCGGAAGGGAATGGTTGCTGTCCGTGGTGCGCGGCCGGCGGCGCTTGTGGCGGCCCTGGATGCCATGATGGCGCATCAGACGGGCGACCCGGTGCACCCCGACCCGCCGGCCTTCGGCCCGCAGCGCGGCGTGCACGCGCGGGGAGCCGTAGACGGCGCGGCTATCGGCATGCACGCGGCGGATATCGGCAGCAAGAGCGCGATTGGCGCGGGCCCGCGCGCTTTCTGGCCGGTCGCGCCACGCATAGTAACCGCTCGCGCTGACCTCCAGCACGGCGCACATGGTCCGCACCGGGAAGCTCGCGCGATGGTCCTCGATGAAGCGGAACCTCATTTCGGCGGGCCCGAGAAGATGCCGATGGCCTTTTTTAAAATGTCGCGTTCCATTTGGGCGCGCTCGAGCTCACGCCGCAGGCGACGGACCTCCGCCTGCTCGGCCGCCGCAGCCGTGAGCGCCGGCGGCTCGGCCGCGGCGATCGTGGGCTTCGCCGAGCCGTTCCGGCCGTCCCGCCAGTTGCGCAGCATCGACGGCTGCACTCCCAGCTCAGTCGCCACCTGGGTGACAGGCCGCCCGCTCGACAGCAGCAGCGATACCGCTTCGCGTTTGAACTCGTCCGTAAACGAACGTCGTGTCTTCGTCATTGCCACCTCGCTCCGTTCAGGAGCTTACACGAGGTGTCCACTCGTTCGGGGGAACCACAGTTCGCGGCGGATCACGGCGCTGCTGCGGGCCGAAGGTCGCGCGGTTAACCGCAAGCGGGTGCAGCGGTTGATGCGGTGGATGGGGATCGCCGCACTCGGGCCGAAGCCGCGCACCACCAAGCCGGCGCCGGGGCACAAGATCTTCCCGTATTTGCTTCGGGATTTGCCGATCGAGCGGCCGAACCAGGTCTGGGCGGCGGACATCACCTACGTCCCGATCGGCCGCGGCTTCTTGTATCTGGTGGCGATCATGGACTGGCAGAGCCGGGCGGTGCTGGCTTGGCGGTTGTCGAACACGATGGACGTGTCGTTCTGCGTTTCCGCGCTGGCAGAAGCGCTGAGGCGGTTCGGCAAGCCGGAGATCTTCAACACCGATCAGGGGAGCCAATTCACCAGCGCGGCGTTCACCGGCACGCTGCTCGCGGCCGGGATCAAAGTGTCGATGGACGGGCGCGGGCGGTGGCTGGACAACGTGTTCATTGAGCGGTTGTGGCGCTCGCTGAAGCACGAGGACGTGTATCTGAAAGGCTATGCGGATGGCCGCGAGGCGCGGGCCGGGATTGCCGCATGGATCGCGTTTTACAATCTGCGGCGGCCGCATCAGGCGCTGGGAAATCGCCCGCCGATGGCGGTTTCGCGCGAGGGGCTGCCCGGCAAGAGCGAAACGGTTGTGGACATGACGCTGCGCTTGGATAACGCTGGCGCGTTATCCACATGCCCACAACCGCAGCAGCAGCAGCCACAAGCGGCATAATGTGAGGAATCAGGAGCGGTCGAATTCCAATTAAGCCGAGCGGCTCAGTGGTCCACTTGAGGGGGTCCGCCTCACACCCCGCCGCAAGCCCGTCGCTCAGCACCGCGGAAAGGATGGTGACCATCTGACGATCGCCATCCGCCGAACCGGCGAGCTTGCGGCGTACCCGCTCCAGACCGGACGGCAGAACCCAGTTCTTGAATGGCGCGCCGTTGCGCAATGCGCCCGGTTTGCGCGCCAGCACCGGCACGTAATGCCACGGATCGAACACCGTCTGATCCCGCCCGAAACAGCGCCGATGTTCGCCCACTACCTGCCCTGCCTGCCGAAGCTCGATCCGATCGGCGTAGGCGCGCACCTCTACTGGCCGCCCGACCCCGCTTGCCGCCACCGAATAGCGATTGTTATCAAAGCGGATCAGGCAGGTCTTCGATACCGACGCAGTGATCGCATGAAATCCGTCGAAGCGACCAGGATACGGCACGAGAAAGCGCCGCTCGGCCTCGAACATCTCCCAGATCGTCCGATCGCGCAGTTCCGGATGCCGGTGCGCCCGCGCATAAGCAACACACTGATCAAGCAGCCGCAAATTCAGTTCGTCGTAGCTCTTCATCCGCAGCCGCGGCGTGAAGAACCGCTCGCGTACCAGGCCCACCTGGTTCTCGACTTGCCCCTTCTCCCACCCCGATGCCGGCGTGCAGGCAACCGGCTCAACCAGATAATGGCTGCACATCTGCAGAAAGCGGCGGTTGTAAGCGCGCTCGCGGCCGACGAAGATCGCGTCAACCGCAGTCTTCATGTTGTCGTAGATCCCGCGTGTGCAGGCGCCCTTGAACAACGCAAAAGCCCGATCGTGCGCGTCGAACACCATCTCCTGGGTCTCGCGCGGATACGCCCGCACGAACAGCATTCGGCTGTGGCACTGTAGCTGCCGGGTGAAAACTCCCCAGATGTGCCGGTTGAAAACTCCCCAGTTCGCCTGAGGCGCTGCGGTGCTTGAGCTGGGCGTCTGAACGATCGGCGATCGATGGTCGAAGCTGTCTTCCTGAGGAATTGGGGGCGGCCGGTGATCGGACTGGGAGAGGTAGTGATGATCCTTGATCTGCATCGACAAGGCGCTGGGATATCCGCGATCGCCCGCCGCACCGGGCTGGACCGCAAAACGGTGCGAAAGGTCATTGCCAGCGGCCTTGAGCCGCCGGCTTACGGTCCGCGTCAGCCCAAGGTGACGAAATTACAGCCGTTCGAGCGGTATCTGCGCGAGCGGCTTGATGTGGTTCCCGAACTGACCGGGCGCCGGCTTCATCGCGAACTTGCCGCCATGGGCTATGAGGGCGGCTACACGGTTCTGACCGATCTTCTGCGCGAGATTCGGCCAGTTACATCCCCGCCGTTCGAGGTGCGGTTCGAGACGCCGGCGGGCCGGCAAGCGCAGGTCGACTTCGCCCAATTCCGTATGTGTTCACCGACGAGCCCGGCGTCGAGCGGGTGGTCTGGCTGTTCTCGCTTGTGCTCGGTCACAGCCGAATGATCTGGGCGCGGTTCGTGGTGCATCAGGACATGCCGGCGGTATTGCGCTGCCACGCGGCCGCCTTCGAGGCGCTCGGCGGCGCGCCGGCCGAGATCCTCTACGACCGGATGAAAACCGTGTTCAGTCGTGAGGACCCCGAGGCCGGCCACATCATCTATAATCGCACTCTGATCGAGTTCGCCCGCCACTACGGTTACATCCCGAAAGCCTGCAAGGCTTATCGAGCGAAAACAAAGGGAAAAGTAGAGCGACCGTTCCGCTATGTCCGAGAGGATTTCTTCCTCGGCAGCAGCTTCCGTAACCTCGCCGACCTCAATGCTCAACTCGGGCAATGGCTGGACAAGGTCGCCAACGTGCGCACGCACGCGACAACTCGGCGCGTGGTCGGCGAACACTTTGCCGAGGAGCAGCCCAGCCTGCAGAAGTTGCCAGCCGGCCCGTTCCAAGCCGTGTTGCGGCTCGAGCGGCGCATCACCAAGGACGGCATGATCTCTGTGGGCGGCAATCTCTACAGCGTGCCCGACACGACCCGTCGCCGACCCGTCGAGGTGCACAGCATGGCAGATGAGGTTCGCATCCTCGAGGATGGCCGGGTCATTGCTGTTCACCCGGTGATGGACGGACGCGGCCAGCGCCGCATCATCGCCGGCCACCGCAGCGCGCCGCCACCTGCCAACAGCCAGACGGGGCGGCAAGGTCCGGCCCCCGGCCGATCCGGCGACGTCGTTTCCCTGCGGCCTCTGACGTTCTACGACGCCGTGGGCAAACGTCTCGCGGCTGATGAGGCTGCGGCATGAAGCCAGCGATGCAGCTCGACACTCCCATCGAGCGGATCCGCCAGAACCTGATTGGCCTGCGCATGCCGCGCGCTCTGGAGGCGCTCGACGCCGTCGTCCAGCAGATCGAGCAGGGCCAGATCAGCCCGATCGAGGCGATCGACATCCTGCTTGCGGAGGAGTTCACCATCCGCGAGGGCCGCCGGATCAAGGCGGCGCTGCAGATGGCGCGGTTAACGACGGTCAAGACGCTGACTGGGTTCGACTTCTTGTTCCAGCCCTCGCTCGACCGCAACCGCATCATGGCATTGGCCGGGCTCGATTTCATCGATCGCCATGAGGTGGTTCATCTGATCGGGCAATCGGGAACGGGGAAATCGCACCTCGCCGTCGCTCTCGGCGTCGAGGCGATCCGCGCCGGCCGCAGCGTCTACTTCTCGCCCTTGGCCGACATCATCGACAGTCTGGCCAAGGCGGATCGCGAGGGGCGCCTACGTGAGCGCATCCGTTATCTCTGCCGCGCCCAACTGCTGATCATTGATGAAATCGGCTATCTGACCCTTGGGGCCACCGCCGGCAATCTGCTGTTTCAGTTGGTCAACGCCCGCTACGAGCGTGGCGCCATGATCCTGACCAGCAACCGAGGTTTCTCGGAATGGGGCCAGGTGTTCGGTGACCCGGTCATCGCCACCGCGCTGCTCGATCGGTTGCTGCATCATGCGGTCGTCATTCAAATCGAGGGCTCCAGCTACCGCCTGCGCCAACACGCCGACCTGCTCCCGGCAGCCCAGCGCTCGAGCGCGCCGTTCGCTGAGACGCCCCGTCGCCGCGGCAGACCACCGAAGACGGCATCGACACCCGCAACGCCGGCCTGAGCAACCAGCGCCATCGCCATTGTATTGCGTCACGTAACGGAAATCAGACCATGCCCAGAGGCCGACGCCCGCAAGGTGAGAACGCGCTCAGCGGCGCCGAGCGGCAAGCGCGCTACCGCGCCCGCCAAGAAATTCCGCAAGCCGCTCCCTCCATCCTATACAGGCGGCCTGCTGACCGACGCAGCCGGCCGCAGCGATGGAACGATGCCGTCGCCGTGCTGCTCGCGCTTCAGGCCGAATACGCTGCCTGGGCCGATACAATTCCTGATGGATTGCGCGACACGCCGACCGCCGAGGGGCTGCAGGCCATCGTCGATCTCGATCTCCAGGCCCTAGCCGATATCGAGCCGCCCCGAGGTTACGGACGAGACTGATCCCGCAACAAAGTGGGGAATTTTCAACCGGCGCTTTCGGGGAGAATTCAACCGGCATTGACATGGCACAGCCGCACCTGCGCCACTTTCACCGTCACCGTCGCGCCGTTGATCAGCACGACCTCGTGGCTCCAGTCGAACTGAAACGCCTCGCCAGGCGCAAAGCTCAGCGGCACAAACGCTTCCACCGATGTGCTCGCGTGCTCCTGCCGCCAGCCTTGCGCATAGCGGCGCACCGCGTCATAGCCGCCTTCGTAGCCCAGTCCACGCAACTGCTCGAATAGCCGGATCAGCGTCAGCCGCTCGCGCGCCGCCTTCGCCTCGTTCTCAACCAGCAACCGATCGAGACTCTCCTTCCACGGCCCGAGCCGCGGCATCGGCTGCTCGCCTCGCTCGTAGTGGAACTCGGTCGCACCCGAGCGCAACACCTTCCGCACGACCTTCCGCGACACCCGTAGATCGCGGCAGATCGCCTTGATCGACTTGCCCTCGACGAGATACGCCCGCCGGATTTTCGCGATCGTCTCCACCACCAGCATCCCCACCAGACCCCCGATTTGTTCCGGGAGCCATCATGAACCCCAACCTCAAGAGGGGTCCCTTTTGGACGCCGATCACCCCTCCAAGGGGGTCCTTTTTCCACGCCGAATCACAAGTTATGCCAGCTCCCGTCCTTTTCTCGCACCACGGTTGGATGATCGGCAATGCGAAACTCCAGGTTCAAGGCGGTGCTCTCCGGGTGTCAGTGGCAGCGTCATGCCAGCCCCAATGCGCGGAAGTGCTCAGCCTTTGAGGCCGCCCACGGGTCGTCGGGAACCGCCTTCTGATAGGCGCGCAGGAAAGCCGATGCCTTCCCGGTATCGCGGAGTTGTTCGAACACGGCGACAAGGCGACGAAGGATGGCAGGTCTGCCCGGCATCCGGCGATTTAGAGCCAGTAGCTGCTCCGCGGCATCCTCATACTTCGCGTCGAGCGCGAGGATCGACGCATGCTTGAGTAGTAGATCAGGTGCGTCGGGTGTCTCGGCCAAGCAGCGGGTGGTGTCGCGAATTTGGTGGAAATTGCCTTGGCGGGCATCTCCGACGGGATCAGCTTATCGCATCACGCGGCGAGATCAATGCATTGAAGAGCAGGCGGTTGAGAGAGCGTCTGCCAGCCGTCGACCTTGCGCATGGTGATCTGACCCGACGCGAGCAATGCCCAGAACAGCATCGCCGCGGTTTCCGCCGAGGGCAGCACGGTCTGCGTCTTGATACGGCGCTTGAACTCCTCGTGCAGCCGCTCGATCGCATTGGTGGTGCGGGCCGATCGCCACTGGCTTTCGGGCAACCGGGTGAAGGTGAACAGCCGGTCTCCTGCTTCCTGGAGGCTGTCCGCCACGGCGCGGCATTTCAGCCTCCACTTGCGCAAGAACGACTTGCGGCGCGTTTCGATCTCCTGCGCCGCCTTGGCGTAGATCATGTCGTTGTAGTCGGCCGAGATCTCCTCATGCAGGCGTTCAGGAGCGTGCGCCAACAGGTTGCGATGCTTGTGCACCGTGCAGCGCTGCACCAGCGCCGCGGGCCACACCAGCGCGAGCGCCTTTTCCAGCCCGGGCGCGCCGTCCACGATGACGAACTCCGGCGCCTTCAGCCCGCGCGCGACCAGATCATCGAGCAGGCTGCGCCAGGCGGCCTCGCTCTCACCCCCCATGTTGCGCACCGCAAGCAACACCTTTTGGCCGTCGCGCCGGATGCCCAGCGCCACCAACAGCGAGATCGACGTCGCGCGGCGATCGAGCCGCACCCGCACCACCGTGCCGTCGAGAACGAGCCGGACAACGTCTTCATCCGCCAATGAACGATGGCACCATGCTTGCCAGTCGGCTTGCACCCGCCGCCAGACCCGGCTCACCGTGTCCTTCGACACCGCGCCCTTGAACAGCGCCGCCAATGCCCGCCGCACCCGGCGCGTGTTGGTGCCGGACAGGTAGGCGCCAGCAATCAGCGCCTCGACGTGCCTGGTCATCCGCGCGTAGCGTGGCAGCACGTTGCTGCGCCATTCCTGGCGCCTGCCATCGGCATCGCTCAACCGCGCGCGCGGCACGCTGATGGTCACCGGACCGAACGAACCGAGCAGCCGGCGGTCCCGCCGACCATGCCGATATCCGACCGTTTCGGCCACGGCATCGGCGTCCGCTGCGCCGCCGGGCCGCTGGTAGCGTGCGCGGCCCAGCGCTTGGTTCAGCTCCTCGTCCACCAGCGCCTCGATGAAGCCGCGAATTTGATCTCGGATGGCGGTCTCGATCGGATCGAACCATTGCTCACCGAACAAGACCGGCGACTCCGTTGCGGTGTTTCTGCCATCCTTGTCCATGGTGTGGTCTCCTTCGGCGTCTCACCGCCGAATTGGGTTGTTGCATCAACCGGAGACTACACCACCCCGAATTTCCACCACTTCCGCGACGGCACCGGCCGCGATTGCCGGGACGCACTCCTTGGCCTGGCCAAAACGTGCGGCAAAAACCGCATCGCGTTCTGGGATTACCTGGGAAGCAGGCTCAGGGTGGCGGGACACACAGTCGTCGAACCACTCGATCATTACGTCAGGGCGCGGACGCGACCCGCCTGACCAGCGGCGATGCCCAACACTTTTGCCCCTCTTACGGCTGACGCCGGTAATGAATTGATATGTCGCTTTATTTTTGCCGGCGGTGCGAAAGTTGGGTCAAACGCTCGGATACGGCGAAGGGCTTCGTCGTCCTGCCGCGACGCTGGGTGGTCGAGCGCTCGCTGGCCTGGCTCAACCGTAACAGGCGGTTGGCCAAGGATTTCGAGGCCACGGTAGAGAGCGCGGTGACCTGGCTCTACATCGCCAGCGTCAAGCTGATGTCGCGCCGGCTGGCGCCGGCTCGATCGGCGACTTTGGCATGATATTCTCAATGAAATCAGTCAGATTTCACGTTGCTCGGGCGATTTGAGTCAGACTTTCAGAGGCAGCAGGCCGCTACACCGTAATCGTTGCGTGCAACGTGCCCCCGAGGTGAATGCTGGTCCAGTTATCCTGCGTCCAATGGACCGGCCCGGTGGCGCCGGTCTGGGCTCCCACGTCGTTGATCCAGAGGGTGCCGTTGCTCGGGCCGCTGTCGAACTTAATGTTAATCGCGTGCTGGCCTTTCGCCAAATCTTTTAGGAAGTCAAATTCTTTCTCGTCTGCATACTTGTTCGTGACGCTGCCGCTGCCGATTTGAGCGCCATCCGCCGATACGATAAAGTGGATGGGCGTGTTTCTGGTTCCGCCGCTCTCCGCGAGGATCAGCGCGAGCTTGTCCACAATTCCATCACCTCCAGGCGGTGGCGGTGGCGGTGGCGGTTCGGTCGTGCCACCGGCCCCGACCTGCGAGAAGTCGAGCTGCGGAATGCGTAGCTGAAGCGCCTTCGAACCTGGGGCAAACGTGCCGTCAGGCTTCAGCTCGCCGCTGACGCTGGCGTCCAGCAGGGTGTGCGTATCCTGGCCCGTAGCCTGCCATTGCGCCACGCTGCCGGGGTCGTAGCCGAGCTGAGACTGCGGCGTGCCGACGAACACGTTGTAGTCGCTGTGGTTGTTCGCACCCCAGTCGAACGCCGCGACCCCGTCGATAAGGTTGTGGTTGACGGCGGTGTTGTCCGAGAGGCCAGCGGCACCAGGGTCGCCTGTGCCCATGACGGTCAGTCCGAAGGAGCGGCCGATCAGCACATTGTCGGTGATGATGTTGTTGTCCCCGCCGTGAACATCGACCCCGCCCTCGCCGCCCTGCGCATAGTTCTCGAAGACGGTGGTGTTGTTCACGTTGTCGTCGAGGTAGATGCCCCAGTTCAAGTTTGGGTTGCTGAGGCTGTTTGTCACATAGTTGTAGGAGATCGTGTCGCCGCTGGATGGGGCGAAGGCGTAGATGCCGCCCCCGTCGCTCTCGACCAGGACGCTGTTCGTCACCTTGTTCCAGGTGATCGCGTTGCCGCCCGCGCTCTCGTCCCAGATGCCGTTGTAGGCTGAGTTGTTTATCGTGTTGTGGGTGACGGTGTTCTTGCCGACACCAAGCAGCTCTATCGCTCCGCCCTCGGGCAAATCATAACTCGAATGGGCGATGGTGTTGTTGCTGACGGTGACGCCAGTCGCCTCGTCCCGGACCCGTACCGCGACGCTGCCCATGTCGGTGATCTTATTGCCGTCTACCTTACCTGAACCGGCATCGAAGATCACCGCCGAGCCGAGCGACGTGAAGGTATCGCCCTGTATGGTCTCCCCAGTGCCCGAGGTAACCAGGACTGCCGGCTTCACCGCGTCGTTGTCGTTGCCGGTCGCGGTGTTACGAAACGTCAGGCCGCTGATCGTGAGGTTGTTGGCCCCGGCGATTGTGAGGAATGTCTTGGCCGCGCCGCCGCCGTCCAGGATGGGCGTCGCGCCAGTGTCGGCCCTGATGGTGTCGCCGCTGTTCGCGGCAGTGAGGGTCGCGCCGGCCGTGTAGGTGCCGCTCTCCACGCGCGTCGTGTCGGCCCCTGACGAAGCCGCCATCGCGGCTTGCGCCTTGGCCAGAGTCCTGAAGGCGCTACCAGCCGACAGACCTGTGTTGGTGTCGGAGCCGGTCGGCGAAACGTAAAAGGTTGCCATTGTCTGGTTCCTTTTCCTTGGTGCTGCATCACGACGTCGCTGGGCTCCGGGTCATCCGGGTTCGGCGGCGGCTTTTTTGCGTTTCGGGACACCGCACCTATCCGGAATGATGTAGCACACGCACCTTAATGGATTATGAGTTAGCGGTCGCGCATTGATAGAATGTCCCAGGACGCGGCTTCATCCGCATGGATAGTTGCGCCGGGCAGCACGCTGGCGCGGATGATGGCCGTGGCGTCGCTCTCCCGGCGCACCACGAAGGGAAGGGCCCGGTCACCACGACCACCTGCCGCTTGCCGGTCTATTCCTTGGCCAGCCGTCACGCATATAAACGCCAGCCATCACACATATAAACAAAAAGCGGATGCCAACGCAACGACCCGGTGGCATTCGGCGTCAGGGCCGCCAGCCCAGCGCTAAGCTGGACTTTCCGCATTTCAGGCAGCAAGGCATAGAGTTTGGAAGACTTGGTTTAGAGAAGTGGACCCCGAATTTAGGACCGGTGGCTTGATTGGAGAGAGGCCGCTCCGCTGATAGACGGAGCGGGAGATGACGAAGCGAACACGACGCAAGATCGATGCGGCGCTGAAGGCGAAGATCGCAGTGGAGGCATTGCGGGAGACCGCGACGGTGACCGACCTCGCGCAGCGCTATGGGGTGCACCCGAACCAAATCTACGCCTGGAAGAAGCAGCTTCAGGAGCAGGCGGCACGGGCATTCGATGCCAAGGTCGGCCACGAGGCTGAGGCGCAGCGCGAACGTGAGATCGAGAAGCTGCACGCCAAGATCGGGCAGTTGACCGTGGAACGCGATTTTTTGGCCGGGAGGTCCGGAAGATGAGCACTCCGGACCGGCGCGCCCGGCTCGACCGCGACCACCCCAACCTATCGGTCCGCCGCCAATGCGCGTTGCTGGGCCTGGCGCGATCCGGCGTGTATCGCGAGCCGACGGCGGCGAACGACAACGAACTCGCGCTGCTGCGTCGCATCGACGAGCTGTTCACGGCCTGGCCGTTTCTCGGTTCGCGGCGGATCACGGCGCTGCTGCGGGCCGAAGGTCGCGCGGTTAACCGCAAGCGGGTGCAGCGGTTGATGCGGTGGATGGGGATCGCCGCACTCGGGCCGAAGCCGCGCACCACCAAGCCGGCGCCGGGGCACAAGATCTTCCCGTATTTGCTTCGGGATTTGCCGATCGAGCGGCCGAACCAGGTCTGGGCGGCGGACATCACCTACGTCCCGATCGGCCGCGGCTTCTTGTATCTGGTGGCGATCATGGACTGGCAGAGCCGGGCGGTGCTGGCTTGGCGGTTGTCGAACACGATGGACGTGTCGTTCTGCGTTTCCGCGCTGGAAGAAGCGCTGAGGCGGTTCGGCAAGCCGGAGATCTTCAACACCGATCAGGGGAGCCAATTCACCAGCGCGGCGTTCACCGGCACGCTGCTCGCGGCCGGGATCAAAGTGTCGATGGACGGGCGCGGGCGGTGGCTGGACAACGTGTTCATTGAGCGGTTGTGGCGCTCGCTGAAGCACGAGGACGTGTATCTGAAAGGCTATGCGGATGGCCGCGAGGCGCGGGCCGGGATTGCCGCATGGATCGCGTTTTACAATCTGCGGCGGCCGCATCAGGCGCTGGGAAATCGCCCGCCGATGGCGGTTTGGCGCGAGGGGCTGCCCGGCAAGAGCGAAACGGTTGGGGGAGGTTGTGGACATGACGCTGCGCTTGGATAACGCTGGCGCGTTATCCACATGCCCACAACCGCAGCAGCAGCAGCCACAAGCGGCATAATGTGAGGAATCAGGAGCGGTCGAATTCCAATTAAGCCGAGCGGCTCAGTGGTCCACTTGAGGGGGTCCGCCTCAGGTGGGAAAGGTGAACAGCCGGTCTCCTGCTTCCTGGAGGCTGTCCGCCACGGCGCGGCATTTCAGCCTCCACTTGCGCAAGAACGACTTGCGGCGCGTTTCGATCTCCTGCGCCGCCTTGGCGTAGATCATGTCGTTGTAGTCGGCCGAGATCTCCTCATGCAGGCGTTCAGGAGCGTGCGCCAACAGGTTGCGATGCTTGTGCACCGTGCAGCGCTGCACCAGCGCCGCGGGCCACACCAGCGCGAGCGCCTTTTCCAGCCCGGGCGCGCCGTCCACGATGACGAACTCCGGCGCCTTCAGCCCGCGCGCGACCAGATCATCGAGCAGGCTGCGCCAGGCGGCCTCGCTCTCACCCCCCATGTTGCGCACCGCAAGCAACACCTTTTGGCCGTCGCGCCGGATGCCCAGCGCCACCAACAGCGAGATCGACGTCGCGCGGCGATCGAGCCGCACCCGCACCACCGTGCCGTCGAGAACGAGCCGGACAACGTCTTCATCCGCCAATGAACGATGGCACCATGCTTGCCAGTCGGCTTGCACCCGCCGCCAGACCCGGCTCACCGTGTCCTTCGACACCGCGCCCTTGAACAGCGCCGCCAATGCCCGCCGCACCCGGCGCGTGTTGGTGCCGGACAGGTAGGCGCCAGCAATCAGCGCCTCGACGTGCCTGGTCATCCGCGCGTAGCGTGGCAGCACGTTGCTGCGCCATTCCTGGCGCCTGCCATCGGCATCGCTCAACCGCGCGCGCGGCACGCTGATGGTCACCGGACCGAACGAACCGAGCAGCCGGCGGTCCCGCCGACCATGCCGATATCCGACCGTTTCGGCCACGGCATCGGCGTCCGCTGCGCCGCCGGGCCGCTGGTAGCGTGCGCGGCCCAGCGCTTGGTTCAGCTCCTCGTCCACCAGCGCCTCGATGAAGCCGCGAATCTGATCCCGGATGGCGGTCTCGATCGGATCGAACCATTGCTCACCGAACAAGACCGGCGACTCCGTTGCGGTGTTTCTGCCATCCTTGTCCATGGTGTGGTCTCCTTCGGCGTCTCACCGCCGAATTGGGTTGTTGCATCAGCCGGAGACTACACCACCCCGAATTTCCACCACTTCCGCGACGGCACCCCGGTGCACGCCACAAGGGGGAGAATGGATTTTGCACGCAAATCGGCAACGACTGGTTCACATGGTTCGGCACGCGGTCATCGAAAAGCCGGTTGAATTTTCTCGATCTGCTTCGCGCCGGCCATACCGATTACGTGTTGAACGATGCCGCTTATGACTACATGCGGCGCCACGATCTGTCAGCGGCGGCGATCGCGCTTCTCATGGCCCGGCCGGAGACGCGGTTCGACGACCGGGCCGCCTGGCTGGCCCATCTCGACCGGCTCGGCTTCAACGCGCTGACGGTGACACCAAATCCAATTCAGGTCGCCTCCGAGGGCGCTTTGTGGGGCAGCGTTCAATCGCATGGGTTCTTGTGTGACGCCGTCGTGCTCAGCGACGACGCCGGGCAGTTCAATGTCGCCCGGCACGCGCTATGCTGGGTTCACGCGGAACGACTGGTGCACAAGCTGAACACCTTCACGGATAAGCACCGCGCCGCGCAGCAGCGGGTTCGCGGGCAGATCTGGGATTTTTATGCCGATCTCAAGGTTTACCAGTTGAACCCCGGCAAGCGCCGGGCCCTCGCGTTGCGCGCCCGCTTCGACCGTATCTTCCGCGGCCGCACCGGCTTCGCCACGCTCGATCGTCTGCTGGCGCGGTTGCATGCCAACAAGGCTGAATTGCTGATGGTGCTCGAGCAGCCGGAAATTCCCCTCCACACCAACGGATCGGAGAACGATATTCGCTGTCAGGTCACCCGGCGGAAGGTCAGCGCCGGAACCCGAAGCGACCTTGGCCGCGACAACCGCGACGCTTTCCTCGGCCTCGCCAAAACCTGCGCCAAACTCGGGATCAATCTCTGGGATTATCTGGGCAGCCGACTCAAGGTGGCGGGGCACGCCGTTATCGAACCGCTCGACCGTTACGTCAGAGCGCGAATACGATACGCGTGAGGTGAGGGGCTACCCACACTTTTGCCCCTATTACGAGCTGCGGGCGAAAGTCCTTGGAATAGCCGCGCTGGCCGAGCGTGGCACCGCCCTGGCCCTCGAAATAGAGCGAGGTGGTATCGAAGAAGGCGACCGACAGCTCGCCGAGCAGCGGCTGGCGATGGCGGTACAGGGCCTCCTCGATCGCCTCGGTCCGGCTGCGCCCTATGGTCTTTGCTGACGTCGTGGTTTCACCCAGCCAGGCCATCGCCTTGTAGGCCTGTTCGAGGTTCAGCGCCTTGGCACCGGGGATGCGCATGCGCTGCTGCCAGTCCTGGCATGGCGGTCGGAGCCGGAGACCATCAGCCGGTGCAGCACGGTCAGGTAGATCGCCCGCTCGACGTCGAAGCCGAAACGGCGGTCGGCCAGCACGCGGCGCAGCACGTCGCGGCAGCCGGTCTCCTTCCACAGCCGGCCGAACACCAGATCGGGACCGATGCTGCGCCGAGGCAATTCGGCCAGTTCGCCGCGGTAGAAGCTGGACAGCACGATGGAGCGGCGGGAGTGGCGGGCGGCCGAGGCGATCAGGCCGTCGAGCAGGTCGGAGTTCTCGATCTCGATCGCGCCGGCCGAGCGCCTTGATGACGCGCTGGACGTGGCGGCCGCCCTCGCGGGCGTTCTCCACGAGGTAGAGGTATTCGTATGGTCCGATCTTCTTGACGCGGACGAACATGGGGCGGAACCCTGCTGAGCAGAGGGCACCACCAAGAATTGTTGAACATCAGGCGAATCTGAGGGTCACTCGCAAATCGGCCACGAGGATTTTGCACCATATTTCAGCCGGCATCCCAAAAAACCGCAGCGTTCTGCGACCCCTACGCTGCTGAGCCGGCAAAACTGCGGAAGTTGGGTTTGATCAAGTTCTCGGCCTGCCCGCGTGCACAATACAACGTGTTGTACCGCACCCGGTTTTCTGGACACAGGGGTGTTGCTATGCGGCTGCCTTCATTGCGGCCCTGTCCCAGGCCGTGCGCGCGTCGTTGGGACTGCGCAATCCGTTCTTCTCGATCAGCCACTCCGCGTTGTAGCGATCGACGAACGTGCGGACGGCGTGGCGCACGTCGTCGATGGTCTCGTTCGGCATCGTGCTGCATGACCGCGTGATCGTCGGCAAAGGTCGCTGGCTCAATTTCCGGCGTGAGCGGCTGCTGTAGCCGCGTCCACCACGTGGCCGACATCCCTCCGATTTGGTTATCCCACGATAACTGTATGCGAGGACGCAAAACGTGGCTTTGCATTGCTGCAAAATTGGTTATTTAAAATTATCAAAATAGATGCCATTGCAGTGGGAATTCTCGCTAAGAGTCTGACCTTGAAATCGCCCATGCAACTCCAACGCGTTGATTTCCTTAGCAACTCCGATGTCAGGGTTGTTCAAGCCGCGGCGAGGCGGCGCGACATCAACTTTACGCTGGCGATGTAGAGCCAAGTCACCGAGCTTTCGATCGTCGCTTCAACATCCTTCGCCAGGCGGCGGTTGCGATTCAGCCAGGCGAACGTGCGTTCGACCACCCAGCGACGCGGCAGCAGGACAAAGCCGCGGACGAGGTCCGAACGCTTGACGATCTCGATCGTCCAGTCGCCGAGCTTCGCGATGGCTCCTTTCAGTTTCTCACCGGCGTAGCCGCCATCGGCAAAGACATGGCGCAGCCAGGGAAACGAGTTTCGCACACTCGCCAGCAGATCGGGTGCGCCGTCACGATCCTGCACATTCGCCGGATGCACGATCATCCCGACCGGCAGGCCGATGGTGTCGGTGAGGATATGACGCTTGCGCCCTTTGATCATCTTCTCGGCCGCATAGCCGCGCGGTCCACCGGACTCGGTCGTCTTGGCCGACTGGCTGTCGATCACGCCAGCGGTCGGGCTTGCCTCGCGGCCGGCGGCTTCGCGCACGTCCATCAGCAGCACATGGTTGACGCTCTGCCAGGTCCCGTTATCCCGCCACGCATAGAAATACCGCTGCACGGTGGTGTATGGCGGGAACTCCTTGGGCAGCCGCCGCCACTGGCAGCCCGACTGGGCGATGTAGAAGATGGCGTCGACGACATCTCGCAGGCGGGTGTGGCGCTTCCGCCCACGCTCGGCCGGCGGCGGCAGGTGCACCTCGATCACCGACCACTCCTCGTCGGTGGTATCGCTTGCATAGCGCAGACCGTCGCGCCGATACCTGGCACGCGTGATTTCAGTCCAGGCCATGATGTCACTCCTCGGTGTCTTCGCAACCCGAGAGAATCGTCGCCACTGAAATCACGCAACCCCCTGCGCCAGCCAGCGACCGCGCGCAACCAACACCCAAGTCGTTGAAATAACTCGAAGGTCCGTTCCGGATAAATTCCGGGTCAGCCTCTAACATGCGTGGCCATGAGAGGTGATGGCCGCGCCCTGGACCATGCGACGCTGACCGAGCTGCGCAAGCGCGGTGTGGCCGCGGTACAGGCGGGCGAAAGCCCGACACTTGTGGCCGCGGCCCTGGGCGTCAATCTGCGCACGCTGTTTCGCTGGCTGGCGCTGTATCGGCGCGGCGGATGGGATCGGTTGGACGCGCGCAAGCGTGGTGGGCGTCCGCCCAAGCTCGACGGCCGGGCGCTGCGCTGGATCTACAACACGCTGACCAACCAGAACCCGCAGCAGCTGAGGTTTCCGTTCGCGCTCTGGACCGCGGCGATGGTGCAGACCCTGATCGGCGAACGTTACCAGGTGCGGCTCAGCCACAGTTCGGTGTGCCGATTGCTGCACCAGTTCGGGCTGAGCGCGCAGCGCCCGCTGTGGCGCGCGTATCAACAGAACCCGGCGGCGGTGCAGCGGTGGCTGGAGCGCGACTATCCGGCGATCCGCCGGCGGGCGCAGCGCGCGGGCGCGCAGATCTTCTTCGCCGACGAGGCCAGCGTGCGCTCGGACTTCCACAGCGGCACGACCTGGGGCCGGCGCGGGCGAACGCCGGTGGTCTCGAGCACCGGCGCACGCTTCGGCGCCAATCTGATCTCGGCGGTCAGCGCGCAGGGACAGCTGCGCTTCATGCTGACCAAGGGACAGGTCACCGCGGCGGTGTTCATCGAATTCCTCAAGCGCCTGCTGGTCAACGCGCCAGCGCCGATCTTCGTGATCGTCGACGGCCATCCGACGCACCGGGCGAACTCGGTCACCCGGTTCGTGGCGGCACAGCCGGGGAAGCTTGCTTTGTTCTTTCTGCCGCCCTATTCGCCCGAGCTTAATCCTGATGAGCTGGTATGGAATGATCTGAAGACGCACGGCACCGGGCGCAAGCTGATCACCTCGTTGGCGCAGCTGCGGCAGACGGTTATCTCGCATATGCGGCAGCTGCAGAAGCTGCCCGCTCTGGTGCAGAGCTTCTTCCACGCCCCGACAACCCGCTATGCGCAGTTCTGATGGCATCTATTATGGGAAACTTAATAACATGCCGATAGCGGATTAATGCCGCCTCACCAATCGCTCGTTGGCCCGCGAAAATCCGGCGCCCGACGGTCTGTTCGCGGAGGTCGTGTTTATGCGGAGCTTGGCGCGTTTCGGATCCGCGGCGGTGCTCACCGCGGCAGCGGCGATCGGTACGGCAGCTCAGGCCCGCGATGGTCGCGCCCCCGCCGATTTCGCACGTGGTCATCGCCCAGCGCGCCGATTTGCCCGATCCGGGCTGGCGCGCGGCGAGCCGGGGCTTCCCCTGGGGCTGGAACTGGGCATGGCGCGGCCCCGGCTGGTGGGCTGGCGCCTGGGCGTTCCCCTGGAATCGCGCCGAGTACGTGGGGCCTTGCTATCAATGGGTTTACCCCGCGGCCGGCGGTCCGTATTGCGCGCTCCCGTACAGCCGGGCGTTCTGAGCAGGCCGCCCTATCCGGGCGGCGACCGCCGAACCGGCGCGAAAGCAACGCCCCCGATCGCCGGCGCCGCCTTGCCGGCGCTCCCCCGCCGCGCGACATACCATCGGCTTTTGCTGATGGCGACGTAAGCGATGCAAGGCGTTCCGGCCGCCGACTTGGGTTCGATCCACGGACCATGGGTTCCGACTCCGCGGCGATCCAGGCGCCGCGCGATCGCCCGGCTGTTTCGTCCGCCCGAAGTCTTTCGCACTGCCGCGTTCCGCCTCGCCGAAGCCTTCGCGGCGGCCTTCGTGCTGTCGACGCTGCTGTTGTTCGCCTTCATCTACTGGCAGACCGCGGTTTACGAGACCGGGCGCATCGACGCCTTCATCGTCCGCCTCGCCGCCACCGCGGCGACCGCTCCGCCCGAGCAGCTGATGTGGACGGTCGGCTCGCGGCTGTCCAACGACCTGCATCGTCTGACCTTCGCCGCGCTGTTCGACGGCAAGGGACGGCTCGTCGCCGGCAACCTGGAAAGGATTCCCGCCGATCTCCCGCTCGATGGCAGGGCGCACGACGCGGCCTTGCCCACGGACGGGGGGGCGGTCGAACAGGTCCGCGCCGCCGCGCGTCGGCTGCCGGACGGGCGCATTTTCGTGGTCGCGCGTAACGTGGACGAACTGGTGACCTTGCGCGCCGTGGTGCTCAGGGCGCTGGAGCTGGGGGTGATTCCGGCCGTGCTGCTGGCCTTGCTCACGGGCGCCTTCCTGAGCCTTCGGGCGCTGCGCCGGGTGCGGCTCGTGCATGAGACGGTCGAGCGGATCATGCGCGGCGATTTGCACGAGCGGCTGCCGATCCAGGGCACCGGCGACGATTTCGACCGCCTTGCGGCCAGCGTGAACCGCATGCTGGACGAGATCGGCCGGCTGCTCGACGAGATCAAAGCCGTCGGCGACGACATCGCGCACGATCTGCGCACGCCGCTCGGGCGGGTGCGCGCCCGGCTGGAACGCGCGCGCGACGGCGCGCGAACCCACGAGGAATTGCAGGACGCCATCGACCGCGGCATCGCCGGGCTCGATCAGGCGCTGGCGATCATCACGGCGCTGCTCCGCATCGGCGAGATGGAGGCGGGGCGGCGGCGGGGCGGCTTCGCCGCGTTCGACCCCGCCGGCTTGCTGCTCGAGATCGGCGAACTCTACGCCCCGATCGCCGAGGAACAGCGGGTCGCCTTCGCGGTGAGCGCGCCGCCGGCCTGGTCGGTGTTCGGCGATCGCGACCTGCTAATCGAAGCGGTGGCCAATCTGGTCGGCAACGCGCTGAAGTTCACGCCGGAGGGCGGCGCGGTGCGGCTCGAACTGCGCGCCGCCGCCGCCGGCCCGGTGATCCGGATCAGCGACACCGGCCCGGGCATCCCGACCGCGGAGCGCGAGGCGGTGCTGAAGCGATTCTACCGCTCGGACAAGAGCCGCCACATCGAGGGCAGCGGGCTCGGCCTCAGCTTGGTCGCCGCCATCGCCAAGCTGCACGGCTTCGCGATTCGGATATCCGACGCGGGCCCCGGCTGCGTCGTGGACCTGCACTGCTACCCGGCCGGCCGGGCCGCCGCCGACGCGCCCGGTCCCGCGGTCGTGCGCCGCGCGTAGGCGCGGGCGCCAGGCACCGGGGCACGGGCGGCCGAATTAAAAGAATCATTAGGATTGCCTGGGTTGAGCCACCCCCGGCGCCGGCCGTACAGACCGCCCGCAACCACTCCGCCCTGGTCGATCCCGGTGACGCCTGCAGTCCATGACATCCGCGCCGTTGTCGCGCGCCCACGTAGCGAGCCCGCGAACTCGATGCTGAGGATCGTCCGCGTTGCGCTGGAACGACCCTATACCTTCATCGTCCTGGCGCTCGTCATCCTGATCTTCGGCACGATGTCGGCGCTCAAGACACCGATCGACATCTTTCCGAACATTAATATTCCCGTCGTCGCCGTCGTCTGGTCCTACAACGGCATGCTCCCGGAAGACATGTCGGGCCGCATTATTTACTATTACGAACGCTCGCTGACGACCGACGTCAACGACATCCAGCATATCGAATCCCGCTCGCTGCCCAATTACGGCGTCGTCAAGATTTTTTTCCAGCCGAACGTCAACATCAACGCCGCCCTCGCGGAGGTGACGGCGGTGTCGCAGACGGTGTTGAAGCACCTGCCGCCAGGTATGGATCCGCCCGACGTGCTGGAATTCAACGCCTCGACCGTGCCGATCCTGCAACTGGCGCTGTCGAGCAAACATCTGTCGGAGAACCGGCTCTACGACCTGGCGCAGAACTTCATCCGCCCGCAGTTGGCGACCGTCGGCGGCGCCGCCATTCCCGCGCCGTACGGCGGCAAGGTCCGCCGCGTCGAGGTCGACCTGAACCCCCAGGCGCTGCTGGCGCACGGATTGTCGGCCGTGGATGTCGTCCACGCGATCGCGGCGCAGAATCTGGTGCTGCCGGCGGGGACCGAAAAGATCGGCAAGTTCGAATACGACGTGACCTTGAACGCCAGTCCGAAAGTGATCTCGGAGATGAACGATCTGCCGGTCAAGGAGGTCAACGGCACCATCGTCTACGTCCGCGATGTGGGCTACGTGCACGACGGCAGCCCGCCGCAGACCAATCTGGTGCGCGTCGACGGCCACAAGGCCGTGCTGATGACCATCCTGAAGGCCGGCTCGGCGTCGACGCTCGACATCATCAGCGAGATCCGCGCGCGCCTGCCGCTGATCGAGCAGATCATGCCGCCATCGCTGCACCTGGCCGCGGTCGGCGATCAGTCCGTGTTCGTGAAATCGGCGGTGAGCAGCGTGGTGCGCGAGGCCGTCATCGCGGCGGCGCTCACCGGGCTGATGATCCTGCTGTTTCTGGGAAGCTGGCGCTCGACCCTCATCATCAGCGTGTCGATCCCGCTCGCGATCCTGTTCTCGCTCACGATGCTGTCGCTGATCGGCGAGACGATCAACACCATGACGCTCGGCGGGCTGGCCTTGGCCGTCGGCATCCTGGTGGACGACGCGACGGTCACGATCGAGAACATCAACTACCATCTCGAGCACGGCAAGGACATCCAGACGGCGATCATGGACGGCTCGCGCCAGATCGTGCTGCCGGCTTTCGTGTCGCTGACCTGCATCTGCATCGTGTTCATACCGATGTTCCAGCTCGGCGGCGTGGCGCACTACCTGTTCGTGCCCCTCGCCGAGGCGGTCATGTTCGCGCTGATCGGCTCGTTCATTCTCTCGCGCACCCTGGTGCCGACGCTCGCCAACTACCTGCTGCGCGGACAGGGCTTGCACGGACATGGCCCGCACGGTTTCGCCCGTGGGCCGGAGCCGCGCCCGCGCAATCCGCTCAAGCGATTCCAGCGCGGGTTCGAGCGCCGGTTCGAGGCGTTTCGCCTCGCCTATCGCGACGCGCTCGCGACGGCGCTCGCCCGGCGGGGCGCCTTCGTCGCCGGCTTCATGGCGTTCGTGCTGGCTTCGTTCGCGCTGGCGCCCTGGCTCGGCGAGAATTTCTTCCCCGCCGTCGACGCCGGACGGATCCTGATGCACGTGCGCGCCCAGACCGGCACCCGCATCGAGGAAACCGCGCGGCTCTGCGATCGGGTCGAGGCGGCGGTGCGCAAGGTGATCCCGGCCGCCGAGGTGGACAACGTCCTCGACAACATCGGCATGACCGTCAGCAACACCAACACGGCGTACAACAACTCCGGCACGATCGGACCGGAGGACGCGGATATCATGATCTCGCTGAAGCCGGATCACCACGCGACGGCGAGATACGTGGCCGAGCTTCGCCGATTGCTGCCCCGGCAGTTTCCCGGCACGAGCTTCGCCTTCCTGCCGGCCGACATCGTGACGCAAGTGCTGAATTTCGGCTTGCCGGCGCCGATCGACCTGCAGGTCATCGGGCGGCATCAGAACGCGAACTACCGCTATGCCAAATTGCTCTTGCGCTCGCTGCGCACGGTGCCCGGCATCGCCGATTCGCGTATCCAGCAGCGCTTCGACACGCCCACGCTCAACGTGAAGGTGGACCGCTCGCTCGCCAAGGATGTCGGACTGAACCAGCGCGACGTGGCGACCAGCCTGTTGGTGGCGCTGTCCGGCAGCGCCCAGAGCTTGCCGATCTTCTGGCTCAATCCGAAGAACGGCGTGTCCTACCCGGTGATCGTGCAGATGCCGCAATACCGGGTCGACTCGCTGTCCAAGCTGCGCAATCTGCCGATCACCGGCGACGGCTCGCGGCAGCTCCTGGGCGCCCTGTCGACCATCACGCGCGGGCCGAGCCCCGCCGTGATCTCGCACTACGACGTCACGCCGGTGGTCGACATTTATGCGTCGGTCCAGGATCGCGCGCTCGGCGCGGTCGCCACCGACATCCGCGGGATCATGCACAAATCCAGCGCCATGGTGCCGAAGGGCTCGCAGGTCGTGCTGCGCGGCCAGGTGGAAACGATGCAGGCCGCCTATGGCCAACTGTATTTCGGCCTGATCGGCGCGATCGTGCTGATCTACCTGGTCATCGTGGTCACGTTCCAGTCGTGGATTGATCCGTTCGTCATCATCACGGCGCTGCCGGCCGCGCTGGCCGGCATCGTCTGGATGCTGTTCGCTACCTACACGCGCCTCTCGGTCCCGGCGCTCACCGGCGCGATCATGACCATGGGCGTGGCGACCGCGAACAGCATTCTGGTGGTCAGCTTCGCGCGCGAGCGCCTGGCGCTGGGCGACGACGCGATCACGGCGGCGATGGAGGCCGGCTTCGTGCGGTTCCGCCCAGTGCTGATGACCGCGCTCGCCATGATCATCGGCATGGCGCCGATGGCGTTCAGCGGCGACCAGAACGCGCCGCTCGGCCGCGCCGTCATCGGCGGGCTGCTTTTCGCCACGGCGGCCACCTTGCTGTTTGTTCCGGTCGTGTTCAGCCTGGTGCATAACCGGGAGAACAAGGGCGTCGCCCCAGAACCCGACGCCCTGCCCGCCAACACGTGATCGGAGAGCGCATGCAGACCGCGGAAATCCGGGCGAAGCTGGCCGAGGCGCCGAACCCGCCGCAGGAGCCGATCCCGCTCAGGGCGGTGCAGCGCAAGCCGCGGAGCAGGGTTCGGCTGCTCGGCGTGATCGGCCTCGGCGCGCTGCTCGCCATCGCCGTGATCGGCATCGTCAGCCGCGAGCATCACGAGGCCGTCCTGGTCCGGCAGACCCGGCAATCGGCCCTTCCCTTCGTCGAGACGATTACGCCGCAGCTCGGTGTGAAACCGCGTCCGTTGGTGCTGCCGGGCGAGATCAAGGCCTTCTACGCCGCCCCGATCTATTCCCAGGTCAGCGGCTACGTGAAGATGTGGTACAAGGATATCGGCGCGCGCGTAAAGGCGGGCGACGTTCTCGCCACGATCGAAACGCCCGACCTCGACCAGCAGCTCGCCCAGGCCTTGGCCGCGCTCGCCGAGGCGCGGGCCAACGCCCGGCTCGCGGTGGCGACCGCGCATCGGTGGCGCAAGCTGTTGACCTCTCAGTCGGTGTCGCAGCAGGAGACCGACGTGAAGTCCGCCGACGCCGAGGCGCGCCTGGCGAAGGTAAATGCCGCGGAAGCGAATGTCAGCCGCCTGCGGGCGCTGGAGCGGTTCAAGCAACTGGTGGCGCCGTTCGACGGCATCGTGACCGCGCGCAAGGTCGATGTCGGCGCGTTGGTAACCGCGGACAAGACCAGCGAGCCCGAACTGTTCGAGGTCTCCGACATTCATAAGGTGCGCATTTATGTGAAGGTGCCGCAGGCGGATTCCGCGGAGATCGCACCCGGGATGCGCGCCAGGCTCTATTTGCCGCAATACCCCGACAAGAGCTTCGACGCGAAGCTGGTCACCGTTTCGAACGCGGTCAACCCGACATCGCGCACCGAACTGGTCGAGCTGCTGGCGAACAATCCTGCCGACCAGTTGACGCCCGGCACGTTCACCGAAGTGCATTTCCAGCTCCCGCCCAATCCGCGAACAGTGCGTATTCCGACGAGCGCGCTGATCTTCCAGGAGCACGGGTTGCAGGTCGCGGTGCTGGGACCGAACGATCGCATCGAGCTCAGGAAAATCCGGGTGGGCGCGGATCTCGGGACGGAGATCGAGGTGCTGTCCGGGCTGCGTCCGGGCGAGCGCGTGGTCGATAGCCCGCCGGCGACCCTCATTCAGGGCGAACAGGTGCGCGTGGCGAATGCGGCGCCCGCCGCCGACGGCGCCGAGCATGCCTCCGAGGCCAATGGCCAATGAGGCCGTCGCCTTTGCGCCGTCTGGGGCGCCGCCTGGCGGTCTTGCTTCTTTTCGCTCCCGCGGCTTGCGACCTGGCGCCGAAATACCGCCCGCCGGTGCTGGCGGTTCCGGCCGCCTACCGGGAGACCGGGCCGTGGCAGCCCGCCACCCCGCATGACCATCTGCCGCGCGGGCCGTGGTGGCGCATGTACGACGACGCCCTGCTCGATCGGCTCGAGGGCGAATTGCTGCGGGCCAATCCCGATCTGGCGGCGGCGGTCGCGAATTACGACGTGGCGCGCGCCTTCGCCGCGCAGGCACGCGCGGGTTTGTTCCCGGCGGTGTTCCTCGGCGGCACGCTGACCGGGACCGGCAACAACCTATCCAGCAAGTCGCTGCGCACTCCTGAGCAGACCAATTTCTTTGGATTCAACGCCGGCGCCGTCGAGGCCGATTACGAGCTCGACCTGTGGCACCGCATCCATAACGAAGTCGCCGCCGGAAAGGCGCTGGCCCAGGCGACGGCCGCGGATCTCGCCAACATCCAGCTCATCCTCGAGGCGGATCTGGCGAGCGCGTATTTCAGCCTGCGCGGACTAGACGCGGAGGCGAAGATGCTCGCCGACACGGTCGCGGCGTACGAGAAGGCCTACCGGCTCGTACACAACCGTTTTGCAGGGAAAATAGCCTCGGGCCTCGACGTATCGCGCGCCGCCACGCAACTCGAGGCTGCGCGCGCGGCGCTGGCCGACATCGTCGCCCAGCGTGCCCTGCTGGAGCACGCCATCGCCAGCCTCGTCGGCCGCCCGGCCTCCAGTTTTTCGATCCGCCCGGAACTGGTGAAGATCGCGCTGCCCAGGGTTCCAACCGGCGTGCCGTCGGCGCTGTTGCAGCGGCGGCCCGACATCGCGGCGGCCGAGCGGCAGGTCGCGGCGGCCAACGCGCAAATCGGCGTGGCGCGCGCGGCCTTCTATCCCGACATCCAGCTCGGCCTCGCCGGCGGCGCTCAGAACACCGGTTGGCTCTGGCTGCTCGCCACGCCGTACAGTTATTTCGCGCTCGGGCCACGAATCGTCGCCCCGCTGTTCGAGGGTGGCCTGTTGCGCGCCCAGCTCGCCCAGGCAACGGCGCAAATGCGCCAGGTCGCGCAACGATACCGCTCCGTCGTGCTGGCGGCGTTTCAGCAGGTGGAGGACAATCTTTCGCTCCTCAACAATCTCGCCCGGGAATCCGCCGCGGCCGAGGCGGCGGTGGCGGACGCCACGCGGACGCTGAACATGTCAATGGCCATGTATATGAACGGCGCGGTAAACTATCTCGAAGTCGCGGTGGCGCAGGAGCAGCTACTGGGGCAGCAGGTGGCGGCGATCACGCTCGGGACCCGCCGGCAACTGGCGAGCGTGCAACTGATCCGCGCGCTGGGCGGCGGCTGGTCGACGCGGGAACTGCCCACCGGCAAGTCGCTCTTCCTATACGTTAACGATCCTTCATCCCCAGCCGCGCGTCGTTGATGTAACGATTCCGCCTCGGCATTGCGCGCGGCCGCCCGGGCCGCTATCCCGTGCCGTAAGCGCCAAGCACCGGGAGAAGATCGTGCCTAGCGATTTCGAAGTGACCGCCCCACGTTTTCGGTCGATGATCCTGCCCAATGCTTGGGTGGAGAAGCTGCATGGCGGGATGTTGTGGGCCGAGGGGCCGGTGTATTTCGCCGACGGCAATTATCTGCTGTGGAGCGACATCCCGAACAACCGGATCATGCAGTATGTCGAGGGTCTCGGCGTGCGCATCTGGCGCGAGGACTCGAACAACAGCAACGGCAACACGCGCGACCGCGAAGGCCGGCTGATCACCTGCGAGCATGGGGCAAGGCGCGTCACCCGCACCGAACCGGACGGCACGATCACCGTGCTCGCCTCGCACTATCAGGGCAAGCGGCTGAACTCGCCGAACGACGCGGTGGTTAAGTCCGACGGCACGGTCTGGTTCACCGACCCGCCCTACGGCATCATGAGCGATTACGAGGGCCACAAGGCGGAAAGCGAACTCGGCGCCTGCTACGTGTTTCGCTTCGATCCCGCGAGCGGCGAGTTGTCGGTGGTGACCGACGAACTGGACAAGCCGAACGGCATCGCGTTCTCGTTCGACGAGAGGACGCTGTACGTGGCCGACACCGCCGCCTCGCACGACCCGGACGGCGCGCGCCACATCCGCGCCTACGAGGTCCAGGACGGCAGGCGCGTCGGCAAAAGCCGCGTCTTCGCCGAAATCAGCCCCGGGATCGCCGACGGCTTCCGCCTCGACGCCGACGGCAATATCTGGACCAGCGCGGGGGACGGCGTGCATTGTCTCTCGCCCGAGGGCGAACTCTTGGGCAAGGTGCGCGTGCCCGAGGTCGTGTCCAACGTGGCGTTCGGCGGGCCGAAGCGGAACCGGCTGTTCATGACCGGGACCACCTCGCTCTACGCGGCATACGTGGCCCAGACAGGGGCGCAGCGGCCTTGAAAAACGGAAGCGAGAAGCCGGAGGAAACGCAAGAAAGGCAACGAGGCATGATGACCATATCGCGCCGCAGCACCCTCGGCATCGGCGGGCTCGCGGGGGCCGCGCTGCTTGGGCTCTCGCGCGGACCCGGCCGCGCCGCGGGGAAGAAGTACCGGATCGCGCTCGCCAACTCGTATATCGGCAACAAATGGCGCATCGAAATGGAGAACGTCTTCAAGGCGGCGCTCCAGATGGAGCCGTTCAAGTCGCAGATCGAAGGCTCCTGGTTCAATTCCGGCAACGACGTCAGCAAGCAGCGCCAGCAATTCTCGAACCTGATCGCCGAGCGTGTGGACGCGATCGTCACCGACGCCGCCTCCCCGACCGGGCTGAACGGCATCATCAAGCAGGCGACCGATCACGGCATCCTGGTGATCTCATTCGACAACATCGTCACCGCGCCAAGCGCGGTGAACATCGAGACCAACGATTTCGAGTTCGGCCGCATGGGCGCGGACTGGCTGGTCAGGAAGCTTGGCGGCAAGGGCAACATCGTCATGGTGACCGGCGTCGCGGGCACGCCGGTCGACAACGACAACATCCGCGGCGCCGACAGCGTGTTCAGCCGCCATCCCGCCATCAAGGTGGTGAACCGCTACACGGGGATGTGGGATTCGTCGGTCGCGGAACGCAACACGTCGGCCGTGCTGCCGTCCATGCCGAAGATCGACGGCATCTGGTGCAATGGCGGCACCGACGGCGTGCTGAAGGCGTTCGTCGCAGCAAAGCGCACACCGCTGCCGCCGACGGCGGGCGAGGCCGAGAACGGGTTCCGCAAGTTCATGGTCGGCTACATGGGCCAAAAAGTGCGGGGAATCTCGATCGGCCACCCGCCGTATCTCTCGGTCGTCGCCCTGGACCTGGCGCGCCGCATCCTGGCGGGGGAGCGTCCGCGCAAGGGCATTCCGTTGCCGTTCCCCTATGTAACCGACGAAACGGTCCAGGTCGGCGAAACGGTCTTCCCCGACCTGCCGGACAGCTTCTATCCCGATTTCACCGACAGCGGCCCGAACGCGATGGTGAAGATTTGCGTCGAAGCCGCGCTGGACGGCAAGGCCTGCGCCGGCCCATTGATGGTGAGCCTGCCCAAGGCATGATAGCGGCGCGGGGCATGATAGCGGCGCGGGGCATGATAGCGGCGCGGGGCATGATAGCGGCGCGGGGCATGATAGCGGCGCGGCGCAACCCGCGCGAAACAACGTCGAATTCGGAGGAGACAACAACATGACGAGCCGTCTGAATCGCCGAAGCTTTTTGTATGCCGGCGCGGGAATCGCCGGAACCGGGCTGCTCGGCGCGTCCAGCGTGCCGGCTTTCGCGGCGGGCAAGCACAAGATCGCGCTCTCCAACTCGTATATCGGCAACAAGTGGCGCATCGAGATGGAGAACGTGTTCAAGGCGGCGCTGGCGATGGACCCGTTCAAGTCGCAGGTGGACGGCTCCTGGTTCAACTCCGGCAACGATGTCAGCAAGCAGTCGCAGCAGCTTTCGAACCTGATCGCCGAGCGGGTGAACGCGATCGTCGTGAACGCGGCCTCGCCGACCGCGCTCAACGGCATTCTCGCGCAGGCCGCCAATCGCGGCATTCTGGTGGTCTCGTTCGACAACGTGGTGACCACGCCCAAAGCGCTGAAGGTGAACACGGATCAGAAGGAATTCGGCCGCAAGCTCGCCGAGTTCCTGGTGAAGAAGCTGAACGGCAAGGGCAACGTCATCATGGTGACCGGCGTGCCCGGCACCTTCGTCGATCTCGACCGCAACAAGGGCGCCGACGAGGTCTGGGCGAAGAACCCGGGCATCAAGGTGGTGAACCGCTATACCGGGATGTGGGATTCGAGCGTCGCCGAGCGCAACACCGCCTCGGTGCTGCCCTCGTTGCCGAAGATCGACGGCATCTGGTGCCAGGGCGGAACAGATGGGGTGCTGAAGGCCTTCATCGCCGCCGGCCGCACGCCGCTGCCGCCCACCGCCGGCGAGGCGGAGAACGGTTTCCGCAAGTTCATGACCGGCTACATGGGGCAGAAGGTCGACGGCATCTCGATCGGCCAGCCGCCGTTCCTGTCCGTGATCTCGCTGGAACTGGCCCGCCGCGTGCTGCAAGGCAGTTACCCGAAGCGCGACATCACCATTCCGTTCCCCTACGTCACCAGCGATACGGTGAAGGAGGGCGAGACGGTGTTTCCCAAGCTGCCCGACAGCTTCTTCGCCGATTTCACGGATTCCGGCCCGGAGGCCACGGTGAAGCTCTGCGTCGAGGCCGCGCTGGACGGCAAGGCCTGCGGCGGCGAGCTGCACGTCCGACTTCCCAAGGCATGATCGCAGCAACCGGCACCGCCGGCGGCGCGAGCGCGTCGCCGGCGGTCGAGGCCATCAACGTATCGAAATCGTTCGGCGGCGTGCATGCGCTGGAGCAGGCCTCGTTCGAGGCCCGCTTCGGCGAGGTACATGCCTTGGTGGGCGAGAACGGCGCCGGCAAGAGCACGCTCATCAAGGCGCTGGGCGGACGGCTGCGCCCGGATTCTGGCACGATCCGCATCAAGGGCCAGGAGGTTCACCTCTCAGGCCCGGATGACGGGCACGCGCTCGGCGCCTGGACGGTGTTCCAGGAGCTGACCTTGCTGCCCGGCATGACGGTGGCCGAGAACCTGCTGCTGCGCCGCGAACCGCGCGGCGGGCTCGGCCTGATCGGCCAGCGCCGCATGGCCGACGAGGCGGAGGCGATGCTGGCCGGGCTGGGCATCGAGCATATCGACCCGACCGCGCTGGTCGAGGACATCACACTCGCCGAGCGGCAGGTGATCGAAATCGTGCGCGCCATCACGCACGACCCCGAGATCCTGTTTCTGGACGAACCGACCTCTTCCCTCGTGGAACGCGAGACCGCTTGGCTGTTCGAGCAGATCCGCCGCCTGCGCGACCGCGGCACTTGCATCGTCTTCACCTCGCACCGATGGAACGAAATCCAGAACATCAACGATCGCATCACCGTGTTTCGCAATGGCGCCGAGGTCGGCACGTTCACCGAACTGGACGAGGAGGAGGCGATAACGCTGATGACCGGCACGCGGGTGGAGGCGTTGTATCCGCCGCTACCCGCGCTCGGCCGCGAGACGCCGGTGCTCGCGGTGCGCGGCCTGTCGGGACCGCGCTTGCACGACGTGTCCTTCACCTTGCGCGAGGGCGAGGTGCTCGGCGTGGGCGGGCTGGCCGGGCACGGCACCCGCGAGCTGTTTTTCACCCTGTTCGGAGCGGAACGCGCCTCGGGGGGGACGATCGCCATCGGCGGCCGGCCGGTGCGGATCCGCAAGCCGCGCGACGCGATCCGGCATGGCATCGCGCTGGTGCCCGAGGACCGCAAGACCGAGGGGCTGCTGCTCTCGCGCAGCGTGCGCGACAATCTCAGCCTCACGATCCTGCGCCGCATCGCGACGTTCGGCATGGTTCGCGGCATCCTCGAGCGCAGGTTGGCGCAGCAGATCGTCGACCAGCTCAAGGTCCGCACGCCGGATTTGTCCACGCCGGTCGGCGCGCTCTCGGGTGGCAACCAGCAGAAGGTGCTGCTCGGCCGCTGGCTGCTCGCGAACTGCCGCGTGCTGCTGCTGTACGACGTCACGCGCGGCGTGGACGTCGCCACCAAGCACGAGATCTACGAACTGATGATGACGCTCGCCCGCGAGGGCCGGGCCATCCTGTTCTATTCCAGCGATGCCGAGGAACTCGCGCATCTGGCGAACCGCGTGCTGGTGATGCGCGAAGGCCGCATCGCCGCGGAACTGGACGCCCCTGGCATCACCGCCGAACACATCGTGGCCGCCGCCGTGCGAGATCGTCTTGCCGCCTGACGCTTCCGCCCAGGTCCTGTTCCGTCCGCGCCGTACGCCGTGGTCCAACTGGCTCGGCCGCAACATCGGCCTGCTGCTCGCGATCGCGATGCTGGCCGGCAGCATCGGTATTTACTGCGTGATCTTCTACGCGCGGCAGGGCATCTTCCCCGGCGGTTTCGAGCTGACCTCGACCGTCAACAACACGATGCCGCTCGTGCTGGCGGCGCTGGCGCAGGCGATGGTCGTGCTGACGCGCGGCATCGACCTCTCCGTCGGCGGCATGATCGACCTCACCAACGCGGTCGCCGCGATCAGGCTGGGCACCACGGCGGGCAGCATGATTCTCTGGTCGGTGGTGATCCTGCTGATCGGGGCGGCGCTCGGCCTGTTGAACGGCTTGCTGGTGGCGATCGGGCGGCTACAGCCGATCCTGGTGACGCTCGCCACGCTGGCGATTTTCCAGGGCCTGGCGATCCGGGTGCTGCCGCAGCCCGGCGGTGCGGTGCCGGATGTCTACACGCGCGTCCTGGCCAACACGTCCTACCCGCTGTCGCTGGTTTACCTCGTCGCGTTCGGCCTGCTGTGGATCGCGTTTCGCCGCACCTCGCTCGGGCGTGGCGATCCTCGCCATCGGCAACGACGAGGCGGCATCGAAGGCGAACGGCATCGACCCGGTGCGCACGAAGATCCTCGGCCTATACGCTGAGCGGCATGCTGTCCGCCGCCGCGGGACTGTTCCTGGCCGCCACCGCCACGGCGGGCGACGCGACCACCGGCAACGGCTATACGCTGACCTCGATCGTGGCGGTGGTGCTGGGCGGGGTCAGCCTGTTCGGCGGCCGCGGCAGCGCCATCGGCGCCATTCTCGGCGCCTTCATCACAACCATGATCGTCAACATTCTGTTCTTCGCGCATATCGACCCGCTGTACCAGGCGTTCTACGAGGGCCTGTTCCTGGTGATCGCCGTGGTGCTGGCCGAGGGGATCGGGCGCCTGGTGCGGACGCGGGCCTGATGGCGGCGGACGCTTCGGCCCGCGCCGGGCTCGCCCGCTTCCTGCCCTCCGTCGAGGGCCGGCGGATCATCTACGCCTATTGCGCGGCGGTCGCGCTGTTCCTGATCGGCGAGGCGGTGCGCCCCGGCTTCGGCAGCGCCGCGAGCATCAAGTCGGTCCTGGTCGTGGCGATGTTCGTGGGCCTGGTGGCCGCCGGCCAGACCTTTGTCATTTTGATCGGCGGCATCGACCTCTCGGTTCCATGGGTGCTGAACGCGGCGGCGATCCTGCTGGTGACGACCTCGCTCGGCCAGAACGACCGCGCACCGCTGGCCCTGGCGATGACGCTGGGCATGGGGGCGGCTGGTCGGCTTCGCGAACGGCATCGGCATCACCTTCTTCAGCGTGCCGGCGGTGGTGATGACGCTCGCCATGAACGGCATCATGGAGGGGTTGACGCTCGGGCTGAGCGGCGGCCTGACCTGCACCTCCTGCGCCTCCTATGCCCCGCCGCTGATCCAGCAGGCGGTCCACGGGCACGCGCTCGGCATCCCGGCGGCGCTCTGGCTGTGGCTCGGCATCACCGCGGTGGTGTCGTTCGTGCTCAGCTTCACCACTTTCGGCCGCAGCACCTACGCGATCGGCACCAACGCGCGCGCGAGCTTTCTCGCCGGCATTCCGGTGCAGGTCACGACGGTCGTGCTGTATATGTTGAGCGGCGTGTTCGCCGCTTTGGCCGGCATCATGCTGGTCGGGTTCGGCGGCCAGGCCTCGCTCGGCATGGGCGATCCGTACCTGTTCCAGTCGATCGCCGCGGTGGTGATCGGCGGCGTCTACATCCTGGGCGGGCGCGGGCATTACATCGGCACGGTGGCCGGCTCGATCTGCCTGGTCACCTTGGTCAGCGTGCTGCTGGCGATGAACATGCCGGATTACGGCCGCAGCATCATCTACGGCGTGATCATTCTGGTGCTGCTGCTGCTCTACGGCCGCGAAGCGCCGGAAGCGTAACGGATTGCACGCCTCCCCGGCGGAAGCCGGGGTCCGTCACGCAGCCGCACGAGGTGGATAAGCGGGCCCCCGCTTTCGCCGGGACGCGCGAGCGGATCACTCCTGCGCCTTGAACGCGACCTCCTTCTTGAAGCTGAACGGGTCGCTCGGCGGGCGCTGCGCCAGGATGTCCTGCATCCGCAGCTCCACCGACGGCAGGATGTTGGGGTGCGTGATGACGTAGAACCGGTCTTCGCGGATCGCGTCGAACGTTATGCGCGCCACGTCCGCCGCCGCGATGCGGCCGGACGCGGTCGCCTGCTCGGCGGCCCTGCGCGCGGCGACTTGCGACGGCGTGGGCGGCGCCTCGTTGCGCAATTCGCGCGGGCGGTTGCGCTCGGCATGGGCGATTCCGGTGTTCACGAAGGCCGGGCAGAGCAGCGACACGCCGACTTTCGCGTTCACCAGCCGCAGGTCGTGAAACAGCGTCTCGGTCAGCGCGACCACCGCGCGCTTGCTGGTGTTGTAGACGCCCATCGTCTGCGGCGCGATCAGCCCGGCGGCGGAGGCCGTGTTCACCACGTGGCACGGGTAATCCTGGCGCAACATGAGCGGCACGAAGCAGCGCACGCCGTGGATCACGCCCCACAGATTCACGCCGAGCACCCAGGCCCAGTCCTTCTCCGAGCTTTCCCAGATCAGCCCGCCGCCGGCGCCCACCCCGGCGTTGTTGAACAACAGATGCACCGCGCCGAATTGTTCGACGCTGCGCGCGGCCAGTCGCTCGACCTCCTCGGCACGGCTGACATCGACCCGCTCGGCCAGCACCTCGCTGCCGCCGGCGCGCAACTCGGCCGCCGCCGCCGCGAGCGGCTCGGCTTCGACATCGGCGAGCACCACGCGCATGCCGAGCCCGGCGGCCATGCGCGCGAACTCGCGCCCGAAGCCGCTGGCCGCGCCCGTGACCACCGCCACATTGCCCTGGAAGTCGTTCATGGCTCGCGGCCCTTCACGGGACGACCACGATCTTGCCGACCACTTTCGCGCTGGCCATGTCGGCCAGCGCCTGCGGCACCTGATCGAGCGGATGGGTCCGGGATACCAGCGGCTTCAGGCGGCCGGAGGCGATCAGGCCCAGCAACTCCTCGGTTTCCTCTCGGTACCGTTGCCGTTCGCGCTTCATGTGCTCGCCCCAGTAGACGCCGACGATCGACGCCCCCTTGAGTAGCGGCAGGTTCAGCGCCAGCGACGGGATGCCGCCCGCCGCGAAGCCGACAACCAGATAACGCCCGCGCCAGGCAATGGAGCGGAAAGCGGGCTCGCTCAGAGCGCCGCCGACCGGATCGTAGATGACGTCCGGCCCGTGCCGGTCGGTGAGCCGCGCGATCGCCTCGCGCAGGTTCTCGTTGCGGTAATTGATCAGCGCCGAGGCGCCGTGGCGGCGGCAGACCGACAGCTTCTCGTCCGAGGACGCGCCCGCGATGACCCGCGCGCCGAGCGCGATGCCGATCTCGACCGCGGCGAGCCCGACGCCGCCGGCGGCGCCGAGCACCAGCAGGGTCTCGCCCTCGCGCAAGGCCGCGCGGTCGCGCAAGGCGTGCCAGGATGTGCCGTAGGCGAGCAAAACCGAGGCGGCCACGTCGTAGCCGAGCGGCTCCGGGATCGCGAAGCACGACGCGGCGGGGACGATCGCCTCCTCGGCGAACCCGCCCAGCCCGCAATAGGCCATCACCCGCTGATCGGGCCGGAACTCCTTGACGCCGGAACCGACCGCGATCACGTCGCCGGCAACCTCGCATCCGGGCGTGAACGGCAAGTCCGGCTTGAGCTGATATTTCTGCTGAATGATCAGCACGTCGGGGAAGTTCACGCCGGCGGCGCGCACGCGCACCCTGACCTCGCCGGGCCCCGGCTGGCGCAACTCGGTCTCGACAATCCTCAGCCTCTCCGGCCCGCCCCATTCCCGGCACTGCACAGCTTTCATGGTACCGCCTTCGGCATTGGCCGCGAAGCCAGCAAGGCGGCGCGGCGCCTCGATACTGCTCGCGCCGGCAGCCGCAGGGAAGCGGCTTGACGGCCTCGGCCTCGGCGCGACACTCGCCGCTGGCCTTGCTGGCGGGAACAACAGGCGATGGGTGTCTATGACGCGAAGCCGTGGCTTGCCCTGTACGACGGCGCGCGGGGTCTCGAGATCGCTCCGGAATTCGGCGACGCGCTCGCCTTGTTCCGCCATTCGGTGGCGCGGGCCGGCGCCAGGCCGGCCGTTCGGTATTTCGATTCGACCCTGAGCTATGCGGACCTGGACGAGGCGAGCGACAGCTTCGCCGCCGCACTCGGCGAGCGCGGTTTCGCGCGTGGCGACCGGCTCGGAATTCTATTTGCAAAACGTGCCGCAGTTCGTCATCGCCGTGCTCGCCGCCTGGAAGGCGGGCGGCATCGCGGTGCCGATCAATCCGATGAACCGCGCGCGCGAACTGGCCCTGCTGCTCGGCGATTGCACGCCGCGCGCGCTGGTTTGCCACGAAACGCTCTATCGTGACGTCATCTCGCAACTCGAGGCGCGGCCGGACGCGGTGTTCACGACCTCGGCGCTCGACTTCCAAAGCCGCAACGACGCGCGCCTGTTCGCGGAGGCGCGGCGGATTGCGTGCCCCGGCGCCGAGGATCTCCTCGCCGTCCTGCGCGCCAATCGCGGCCGGCACCCGCCGAATTCGCACGGCTTTGCCGCGTCCGATATCGCGTTCCTCGTCTACACGTCGGGCACGACCGGCGCGCCGAAGGGGGCGACGAACACCCACGGCAATGTCTGCTTCAACGCCCAGACATACCGCGACTGGATGCGCCTGGACGACGGCGCGCCGGTGCTCGGGCTGGCTCCGCTGTTCCACATCACCGGGCTGATCGGCCACATCGCCGCGGCGTTCATTACCGCCTCGCCGCTCGTCCTGGCGTTCCGGTTCGACGCGGGCGTGATGCTGGACGCGATCGCTGAGCATCGGCCCGCGTTCACCATCGGCGCGATCACCGCGTTCATCGCGCTGATGAACCACGAGAATGCGCGCCGGGAAGCGCTTTCGAGCCTGAGGACCGTCTATTCCGGCGGCGCGCCGATCCCGCCCGAGGTGGTGGAACAGTTCCGCGCCCGATTCCGCCTGTATATCCGCAACGGCTACGGGCTGACCGAAACGACCTCGCCCACGCACGCGGTGCCGCTCGGGCGCGAAGCCCCGGTCGATCCCCGCTCGGGCGCGCTCTCCATCGGCGTGCCGGTGTACAATGTGCGGTCCTGGATCAGCGACGAAGAGGGGCGTCCGGTTGCGGCCGGCGAAATCGGCGAGATCGTGATCGACGGGCCGATGGTCGTGCCAGGGTATTGGAACAAGCCGGCCGAGACCGAGGCGGCGATGCGGCCCGACGGTTTCCGCACCGGCGATGTCGGGTTCATGGACGACGACGGCTGGTTCTATCTGGTCGATCGCAAGAAGGACATGATCGTAGCGGCCGGCTACAAGGTCTGGCCGCGCGAGGTGGAGGACGTGCTGTACACGCATCCGGCGGTGCGCGAGGCGGCGGTGGTCGGGGTAAAGGACGCCTATCGCGGCGAGACCGTCAAGGCGGTCATCAGCCTGAAACCCGGCCGGCAGGCCACGGCGGCCGAGATCATCGAATTCTGCCGCACGCGCATGGCGGCGTACAAGTATCCCCGTCTGGTGGAAATCACCGATGAACTGCCGAAAACACCGACCGGGAAGATTTTGCGGCGGGAGTTGCGGGGATAATCGCCTATCCGCGTGCTGTCATTGCGAGGAGCGGAGCGACGATGCAATCCGAGAGCCGCGGAAGCTGCTGGATTGCTTCCCCCGGCCTTCGCCGGCGTCGCGATGATGCGGTGATCAGGACCTCAACGCACGTAGATTCGCAGTTCGCGAAATTTCACGTCCGGCTCGGTCCGGGCGGAGAAATGGATGCGCGGCGGATCGACGCCGAGGCCGTTCATTTCATCGGCAACGGCGATCGCGTCGGGCTGGCCCGCCTTCGCCGCCGCCTCCTGCTCGGCGGGCGTCCCGCGCGCCGGAACCACGGTGACCAGGTCGTATCGCGCGTCGGGCTTGCGCGCCTCCGCCATCAGCACGGCGAGGCGGAGTTGCTGCGCATAGGCGACCTGGCCGCCGTTGAAGATGACGGTCACCAGCGGAACCGCCGGGCCGGGTTGCAGCGCCCGGGTCAGCAGGTCGGCCGGCGGTCGCTGCGGCTTGGCGCCGAACGTCGTCTGATCCACCAGCTTGCAACCGGCGAGGACGAGTATCGGCAGCAGAGCGAGCAGGCGCACGCGAGCGATCATCCGCTCAAATTTGCAGGAACGTCGGCGGCCGGCAAGGCGGGCCGGTGGGCGCCGCCGGCGCAAGTCTGGCCCTCGACGGAACCCGTTGCTAGCTTCGGCTCCAGGACACAGGTCTGTCGAGGTGATCGCCGCCGGTCGGCACCCGGCCGGCCCGGCGGCTCGCTCGAACCAGTCTGGAGGGTAGCATGACGCTCAGCATCGGCGATACGGCGCCGGATTTCGAGGCGGATACGACTCAGGGTCGCCTTCGTTTCCACGAATGGCTCGGCAATTCCTGGGGCGTGCTGTTCTCGCACCCCAAGGACTTCACCCCGGTTTGCACGACCGAACTCGGCTACGTGGCCAGGCTGAAGCCGGATTGGGAGAAGCGCAACGTCAAGGTCATCGGGCTTTCCGTCGATCCGGTGGAGGACCATCGGCGCTGGGAGAAGGACATTACCGACGCCATCGGTTACACGCCGGACTATCCGATGATCGGCGATCCGGATCTGAAGGTCGCGAAGCTCTACGGCATGCTGCCGGCGAGCGCGTCGGGCGACGCGGCGAAGCGCACCGCGGCCGACAATCAGACCGTGCGCAACGTGTACATCATCGGGCCGGACAAGAAGATCAGGCTGATCTTGGTCTATCCCATGAGCACGGGACGCAATTTCGACGAGATTCTGCGTGTGATCAACTCGATGCAACTGACGGCGAAGCATCAGGTCGCCACGCCGGTGAACTGGAAGCCGGGCGAAGACGTGATCATTTCCCCCGCCGTTTCCGACGAGCAGGCGAAGCAGAAATATCCGCAGGGCTGGAAGGCGCCGAAGCCATATCTGCGGTTCGTTTCGCAGCCGCAGGGCTGATGCAGTACCCGGCAAATGGTGCGAAAGCCCCCTCACCCAACCCTCTCCCCCGACGCGGGGAGAGGTCTTCTTTCTGCGCCCTCTCCCGCTGGCGGGAGAGGGCCGGGGCGAGGGCGGTTGCTAAAACGCCGAGTCCTCGACCGCCATCATCGACGCCTTCCCTGACTTGATCGCGCCGTAAAGCGCGCCGGCCTGGGGCAGAATGCGGTCGGTATAGAACCGCGCCGTCGCGAGCTTGGCGCGATAGAAACCGGCATCGCCATCGGCTTTCGGCAGCTTCGCCGCCGCGACGAGCGCCATCCGCGCCCACATGAAGCCGAGCGCCACGATACCGAGCAGGCGCAGATAGTCGCTCGCCGCCGCCCCGGCCTCCTCCGGGTCGCGCAGGCCGGACTGGGCGATCTGCGCCGTCGCCAGTTGCAGCGCGCCGAACGCTTTTTCCAACGGTTTCACCAGCGCGCCGATCTCCGCGTGCGCCTTGTTCGCCTCGATGAACGCGGACACCGGATGGAAGAACGTGCGCAGATAGCGACCGGCGTGCGCGGACAGCTTGCGGCCGATCAGGTCCATCGCCTGCACGCCGTTCGTGCCCTCGTAGATCATCGGAATGCGCGCGTCGCGCACGTATTGCTCCATGCCGTGATCGCGGATGTAGCCGTGACCGCCATAGACCTGCACGGCAAGGTTGGCGGCGTCGAACGCCAGATCGGTGAACAGCGCCTTCACGACCGGCGTCATGAGCGCGACGAAATCCTCGGCCGCGGCGCGCTCGGCCGGATCGGGCGAGTGCTCCAGAACGTCCAGATTGCGCGCCACCCAGCCGCCGAGCGCGCGGCAGCCCTCGATATTGGCGCGCATGGTCATCAGCATCCTTCGCACATCCGGATGCACGATGATCGGGTCGGCCGGCTGATTCGGGGATTTCGCGCCGGTTAGCGAACGGCCCTGGATGCGCTCCTTCGCATACGCCGCCGCGCCCTGATACGCGGCCTCAGCGACCCCCAAACCCTGAATGCCGACCGACAGCCGCTCGCTGTTCATCATGGTGAACATGGCGTTGAGGCCGCGATTGGGCTCGCCGAGCAGCCAGCCGGTCGCGTCCTCGAACGTAAGCTGGCACGTCGAGGAGGCTTTGATGCCCATCTTGTGCTCGATGGCGGTGCAGAGCACGCCGTTGCGCGCCCCGGGCCGGCCGTCGTCGGTGGGCAGGAATTTCGGCACCACGAACAGCGAAATGCCGCGCGTGCCGGCGGGCGCGTCCGGCAGCCGCGCCAGCACGAAATGCACGATGTTCTCGGTGAGATCGTGCTCGCCGGCGGAAATGAAGATCTTCGCGCCGCTCAGCTTGTAGCTGCCGTCCGGCTGCGGCACGGCGCGCGTGCGCAGCATGCCGAGATCGGTGCCGCAATGGGCTTCCGTCAGGCACATGGTGCCGCTCCAGGTGCCGTCGACCAGCTTCGGCAGATAGCGCGATTTCAGCGCCTCCGAGCCGTGCGCGTGCAGCGCCGCGATAGGCGCCGTAGGACAGGCCCGGATACAGGCTGAACGAGAGGTTGGCCGCGCAGACCATCTCCTCGATCAGCTTGTTCACGCTTTCCGGAAGGCCCTGGCCGCCGTACTGCGGATCGCAGGCGATCGCGGTCCAGCCGCCGTCGCGGAAGGTGGCATAGGCCTCGCGAAACCCTTTCGGCGTGCGCACGACGCCGTTCTCGTAGCGGCAGCCTTCCTCGTCGCCGCTGGCGTTGATCGGCAGCAGCACCTCGTGCGCGATGCGCCCCGCCTCTTCCAGCACGCTATCGAACAGATCCGGCGTGAATTCCTCGAAGCCGGAGAGCGCGCTCAGATTTTCGCTGCCGTGCAGCTCGTGAAGCACGAAGCGCATGTCGCGGAGGGGGGCTTTATAGACTTGCATGGCGTTGGGGTTCCACGAAAGGCATCTCAGTTGCGCAGCGGCTTGCCGGTTTCCAGCGTGTGTTCGATGCGGGCGAGCGTCGGCCCGGTCTTCACCAGCCGCATGAAGCTGGCGCGTTCCAGGTCGAGCAGGCGCTGCTCGCCCACCGTGTCGATGATGTCCGTATCGCCGCCCGAAAGCACGTCGCCGAGCGCCGAGGCCACCGTCATGTCGTGCGCCGTCGCGATGCCGCGGCGGTGGAAGTCCTCGGCCGCGATGCGCAGCCCGAGCGCGCCGCTCGGGCCCGGCAAGGTCAGCTCGGGCGGCTGCGGCGGCGTGTAGCTCTCCGCGAGTTGCAGCGCACGCGCCTTGGCATCCGCCAGCAGGCGCTCGCGGTTCATGGTGATGCCATCGCTCGCGCGCAGGAACAGCAGTTCCTTCGCCTCCGCCGCCGACTTGGAAACTTTCGCGGTGCTGACGGTCTCGAACACCTTCGCCGGCGCGGGCATCGGGCCCTTCGGCAGCTTGCCGCCGGCCTGACCAGCGCGCCAGCATTTCCTTGCAGCCGCCCCAGCCGGGGATCAGCCCGACGCCGCATTCCACCAGCCCGGCATAGGTCTCGGCGTGCGCCTGCACCGCCGAACTGTGCAGCAGAATTTCGCAGCCGCCGCCGAGCGCCATGCCGGCCGGCGCGCTCACGGTCGGGAACGGCGCGTATTTCAGCGCCATGTAGGTCTTCTGCCCTGCCGCGAGCGTGTCCTCGATCTGTTGCCAGGCGGCAATGTTCGCCGCGAACAGCGCCAGGCCGAGGTTGGCGCCAACGGAAAAATTATCGCCTTCGTTGTAGATCACCAGCGCCTTGAACTTCTGCTTGACCAGCTCGATGGTTTTCGCGAGCAGCGCGATGATGTCGGGGTCCATCGCGTTCATCTTGCTGGTGAACTCGAAGCACGCCACGCCGTCACCGATGTCCCAGAGCGCGGCCGAGCCGTTCTTCAGCAGCGGCTTGCCGGACAGCTTTATGTCATCCAGCAGCAGCACGCCTTCGGGGCGGACGAGTGCGTGGTACGTGCCGTCAAGGGTCAAAAATTCGCGGCGCCCGTTCTCCACCCGATAGAACGCTTTGCCGGCTGCGAGCCGCAGCAACTGCGGCACGTCCATGCCGTCCTGCTCGAGCCGGTGCGCGAGCCAATCGGCGCCGAGCCGGTCGATCAGCTCGAACGGGCCGAACTTCCAGTTATACCCGAGCCGCATCGCGGCATCGACGGAAACGATATCGTCCGCCGCCTCGGGCACCAGCCGCGCGGCGTAGGCCAGCATCTGGCCGAGCACCCGCCAGGCGTAGCGTCCGTACTTGCCCGGCGCATCGACCAGCTTGCGCAAGTCTTTCCCCGCGGCGGCGAGTTCGGGAATGGAGGGTTTGCGCTCGGTCCGGGTACTGGCCGGTTTCGAGATCGAGCGCTTCCTTCACGCGGCCGCTTTCGGTCCGGCGCAGGCGGTAGAACCCGCCCTTCCCTTTCCGCCCGGTTAGCCCTTCGGCGATCATGCGGCGGATCAGCGGGATCTCGCGGTTGGCCGCATGGAACGGATCGGAGTTCGGCAGCGCGCGCGCCATGCTGCCGTTCACTTCCGGCATCAGGTCGAGCCCGACCAGATCGGTGAGGCCGAACACGCCGGTTCTCGGCACGCCCATCGGCGGCCCGACGATCGCGTCCGCTTCCTCGACCGTCAGCCCGGCGTCGAACGCCTCCACCACCGCGACCTGCATCCAGTAGATGCCGAGCCGGTTGGCGATGAAGCCCGGCGTGTCCTTGCAACGCACGATGCTTTTGCCCATCGCCACGTCGCCGAACCGGCTGACGGCAGCGACGGTCTCGGGATCGCTGGCCGGACCGGCGACGATCTCCAGCAGCCGCATGTAGCGCGGCGGGTTGAAGAAATGCGTGATCAGGAAATCGCGCGCGAATTGTTCCGCCATGCCCTCGATCAGCATGCGCAGCGGAATCGTCGACGTGTTCGACGAAATCGCGCTGCCCGGGCGGCGCACCTTGTCGATGCGGCGATACAGATCTTGCTTGATCTCCAGCCGTTCGACGATCGCTTCGATGATCCAGTCGCAGCCGGCGAGTTGATCCAGATGGTCCTCGGTATTGCCCGGCGTGATCAGCCTAGCCGCGCGCGCGGACATCAGCGGCGCCGGCTCGGTCTTCAGCATGCGCGCAATCGCGCCCTCGGCGATCGCGTTGCGGTTCTTACCGTCCTTGGGGACGATGTCGAGCAGCAGCACCGGCACGCCGGCGTTGGCGACCTGGGCGGCGATGCCGGCGCCCATCACGCCCGCGCCGATCACCGCGACGCGCTTGATCTCGAGCATCACACGCGCTCCAGGACGGTGGCGATGCCCTGGCCGCCGCCGATGCATTGGGTCGCCAGCGCATAGCGCCCGCGCTCGCGGCGCAGCAGGCTCGCGGCCTTGCCGACGATGCGCGCGCCGGTGGCGCCGAGCGGATGGCCGAGCGCGATGGCGCCACCGTCCAGGTTCAGCGTACGATCGGCGATGTTCAGCTCGCGCACGCAGGCGATCGCCTGGCTGGCGAACGCCTCGTTCAGCTCGGTCACGTCGATGGCGTCCATGCCGAGCCCGGCCCGCGCCAGCGCCTTGCGCGTCGCAGCGACCGGTCCCATGCCCATGATGTCCGGCGCGCAGCCGGCGACGGCGACGCTCTTCAATCGCGCGATCGGTTCCAGGCCGGCGCGCTCGGCGTACTCCGCGCTGCACACCAGCACCGCCGCCGCGCCGTCGGTGAGCGGCGAGGACGTGCCGGCGGTCACGCTGCCGTCCTTGTCGAAGGCCGGCTTCAGCTCGGCCAGCCCCTCGGCCGAGGTGTCCGGGCGAATGCAGCCGTCCTTGTCGACCATGCTGCCGTCCCACTTGATCGGCACGATCTCGTCGGAAAGCCGGCCCTCGGCCTGGGCGGCGGCGGCCCTGTTCTGGCTGCGGACCGCGAACTCCTCCTGCTCCTTGCGCGGAATCTGCCACTTGCGCGCGACGTTCTCGGCGGTCTCGCCCATGCTCATGTAAGCGGCCGGCACTTTCGCGTGCAGCCTCGGATTGGGCATCGGGTTGAAGCCCATGATCGGCACGCGGCTCATGCTCTCGATCCCGGCGCAGATGAACGCCTCGCCGGCGCCGAGCTGGATCTGGCCGGCGGCGATGTGCACCGATTGCATGGAGGAGCCGCAGAAGCGGTTCACGGTGACGCCGGCGACCGATAGCGGCAGGTCGGCCAGTAGCCCGATCAGGCGCGCGACGTTCAGCCCCTGCTCGGCTTCCGGAAACGCGCAGCCGACGATCAGGTCCTCGATGTCCTCCGGGTTCACGCGGGTCCGCTCGATCAGCCCGCGCACGACCTGGGCGGCCATGTCGTCCGGCCGCACACGCGCGAGGCCACCCTTCTTCGCCAAGGTGAACGGCGAGCGCACGTAACCGGCGATGACGACGCTTTTCATGTCTCGGCACTCCTGGCTGGCGCCCGGCCAGCATCCACGGCGGCAATGCTCGTCTCGGCGCAGGCGATCCTATCCGACGCGCGCCGATCAGGAAAACAAAGCCGGTTCAGCCGCGCAGGGCATAGGGAGCGAGGTCGAGTTCCGTCGCTTCGCCCAGCGCCAACTGCGCGAGCAGCCTGCCGGCGTACGGACCGATCGTCAGTCCCGATGGCCCCAATCCGTTCCCGATCAGCAGATTGTCGATGCCGGGCGCCCGCCCGAGGAGCGGCCGACCGTCCGGAGGCATCGGGCGGAAGCCGATCCGCGTTTCCAGCAGCGTCGCCGGCGCGAGGCCGGGCGCCACGGAAAGCGCCTGCTCCAGCACTTCGGCGAGCCCGGCGGCCGTGACCCGATAGTCGAACCCCGACCCGGTTTCGCGGGTTGCCCCGGCGACCACCCGGGAGTCGTCGAACGCCAGGAGATAATGGCTGCTGAGCGGCAGGACCACCGGCCAGTCGCCGGTTTCGATCCCCTGCAGTCCGAGATGCACGATCTGCCCGCGCTGCGGCTCGACCGGCAGGACGACGCCGAGCGGCCGGAGGATCTGCGGCGCCCAGGCCCCGCCGGTCACGATCACCACGACCGCCGCAATCGTCTCGCCGCCGAGCCGCACCCCACCGATCCGGCCGTCCGCCTGCACGAGTTCGGCCGTGCCGTGGCGGAATTGCGCGCCGTGAAGCTGCGCAGCGCGGCACAGCGCGCCGCAGAGCAGCCGCCCGTCCACCCGCGCCCCGCCGCCGATCCGCACGGCGCCCAACTCGCGGCGCAGCGGCGGAAACAGCGCCCGCGCCTGTTCGGGGGAAAGCCGGGCGATTTCGCCGGCCTCGGGCGCATCAGCGGCGTGCAGCCGCACCTCACGCTCGATCGCGTCCAGTTCCCGGCCGGATCTGGAGACGACCAGCGCACCCACCCGCTTGTAGCCGGTGTCGGGCTCGCCCGCCTCCGCCAGTGCCCGGATCAAGGCGGGATAGTGGCGCGCGCCTGCCGTGGCGAGGCGGTATTTGCCGGCCTCGTCCACATCCGCGGCCCAAGGACAGACGATACCGGCGCCCGCCGCCGTCGCGCGCCCCTCGTGCGCGGCGTCCACCACCACGACATCCGCGCCCGCGCGCGCGGCATGGAACGCGACGCTCGCGCCGAGAATCCCGCCGCCAACGACTATGATACGTATCGCCAAATCTGCTCTCCTAACGCTTCGCCAATGCGGCCGGAGCGCATTAGGCGCGCGACGACCTGAGCACGAAGCCGCTTTCGTTCGCCTTGCCCGCCCCCATCCGATGGGTTAGCAACCTGCGCCGCCGGGGCGCCGGAGCGATCGGCGACGGCGTGTCATTGCCCCGGTTCCGGGAAGGATCTCGCCATGGCCCGCAACAAAATCGCCCTCGTGGGCGCCGGCAATATCGGCGGCACGCTCGCGCACCTGATCGGCCTCAAGCAACTGGGCGACGTCGCCCTGTTCGACGTGTTCGGCGGCGTCGCCGCCGGCAAGGCGCTCGACATCATGCAGTCCGGCCCGATCGAGGGGTTCGACGCGCGCATGACCGGCGGCTCGGATTACGCCGCCATCGAGGGCGCCGACGTGGTCGTCGTCACGGCCGGCTTCCCGCGCCAGCCGGGGATGTCGCGCGACGACCTGATCGGCAAAAACGCCGGCGTGATCGCGGAAGTGGCCGTGGGTATCAAGCGCTACTGCCCGAACGCGTTCGTCATCGTGATCACCAACCCGCTCGACGCGATGGTGTGGGTGATGCGGGAGAAATCCGGGTTGCCCGCCGAGCGTGTGGTCGGCATGGCCGGCGTGCTCGACAGTTCCCGTTTCCGCCTGTTCCTCGCGCAGGAATTCGGTGTCTCGGTGCAGGACGTGACCGCGTTCGTGCTCGGCGGCCATGGCGATTCCATGGTGCCGCTGACGCGCTATTCGACGGTCGCCGGCATCCCGGTGCCCGATCTGGTGAAGATGGGCTGGACGACGCAGGACAAGATCGACGCCATCGTCGCGCGCACCGCCAATGGCGGCGGCGAGATCGTGAAGCTGCTGGAGCGCGGCAGCGCCTTTTACGCCCCGGCCGAGTTGGCGATCGCCATGGCGGAGAGCTACCTCAAGGACCAGAAGCGCGTGCTGCCCTGCGCCGCGTGGCTGACCGGCCAGTATGGCGTGCGCGACCTCTACGTCGGCGTGCCGGTGGTGATCGGCGCGGGCGGGGTGGAGCGGATCATCGAAATCGAGCTGAACCAGGCCGAGCGCGCGGCCTTCGACAAGTCGTGCCATGCCGTGCGGGAGCTGGTCGAAGCGGCCCGCAAGCTGGTCGGCTAGGCCATGAACATCCACGAATACCAGGCCAAGGAACTGCTGCGCAAATTCGGCGTGCCGGTGTTGCAAGGCCATGTCGCCTGGACGCCGGACGAGGCCGAGGCGGCGGCGCGCAAGCTGCCCGGTCCGGTCTACGTGGTTAAGGCGCAAATCCATGCCGGCGGACGCGGCGCCGGCCGCTTCGCCGACGACCCCGCCGGCAAGGGCGGCGTGCGACTGGCGAAATCGCCCGAGGAGGCGCGAGCCGCCGCCGAGGCCATGCTCGGCCACGTGCTCGTCACCCGCCAGACCGGCCCGGCCGGGCGCAAGGTGCATCGGCTCTATGTCGAAGCCGGCTGCGACATCGCGCGCGAGCTCTATCTCTCGGCGCTGATCGACCGCGCCACCGGGCGGGTGACGCTGATCGCCTCGACCGAGGGCGGCATGGAAATCGAGGAGGTCGCCGCCAAGCACCCTGACCGGATATTGAAGGTCACCATCGATCCGGCGACCGGGTTTTCGCCGTTCCACGCCCGGCGGCTCGCGTTCGGGCTCACCCTCGACGCCAAGCAAAGCGCGGCCTTCGGCAAGTTCGCGAAGGGCATCTACACCGCCTTTCTCGGCCTCGACTGCTCGATCGTGGAGATCAACCCGCTGGTGGTGAGCGGCGCCGGCGACGTGGTCGCGCTCGACGCCAAGATCGGCTTCGACGACAACGCGATCTTCCGCCACCCCGAGCTGGAAAAGCTGCAGGACGAGGCGGAAGAGGACCCGAAGGAGCTGGAAGCCAGCCGCCACGGCCTGAACTACGTGGCGCTCGACGGCACCATCGGCTGCATGGTGAACGGCGCCGGGCTGGCCATGGCGACGATGGACATCATCAAGCTCTACGGCGGCTCCCCGGCCAATTTCCTCGACGTGGGCGGCGGCGCCACCAAGGAGCGGGTGGCGGCGGCGTTCAAGATCATCCTGTCGGACCCGAACGTCGAAGCCATCCTGATCAACATTTTCGGCGGCATCATGCGCTGCGACGTGATTGCCGAGGGCGTCGTCGAGGCGGCGCGCGAACTGTCGCTCGACGTGCCGCTGGTGGTCCGGCTGGAGGGCACGAACGTGACGCTCGGCAAGGAGATCATGGCCAAGTCGGGCCTGCCGATCATCGCCGCCGACAACCTCGCCGACGCCGCCGAAAAAGCGGTCAAGGCGGTGAAGGAGGCGGCCTGATGGCGATCCTGGTGGACGCCGAGACCCGCGTGATCACCCAGGGCTTCACCGGCGCGCAGGGCACGTTCCATTCCGAACAGGCCATCGCCTACGGCACCAAGGTCGTGGGCGGGGTGACGCCCGGCAAGGGCGGCGGCACCCATCTGGACCTGCCGGTGTTCGACACGGTGGCGGAGGCCCGCGCCCGCACCGGGGCCACGGCGTCCGCCATCTATGTGCCGCCGCCGTTCGCGGCGGATGCCATTTTGGAGGCGATCGACGCCGGAGATCCCGCTCATCGTCTGCATCACCGAGGGCATTCCGGTGCTCGACATGGTGCGGGTGAAGCGGGCGCTGGACGGGTCGCGCTCACGCCTGATCGGGCCGAACTGCCCCGGCGTCATCACCCCCGAGGCGTGCAAGATCGGCATCATGCCGGGCCACATCCACCGGCGGGGCAAGGTCGGCATCGTGTCGCGCTCGGGCACGCTCACCTACGAGGCGGTGGCGCAGACGACGGCGGCCGGGCTCGGCCAATCAACCTGCGTCGGCATCGGCGGCGATCCGGTGAAGGGCACGGATTTCGTCGAGGTGCTGGAGCTGTTCCTGGCCGACCCGCAGACCGAGGCGATCGTCATCATCGGCGAGATCGGCGGCGAGAGCGAGATCGAGGCCGCCGAATTCCTGGCACGCGCGCGCGTGAAGAAGCCGGCGGTCGGGTTCATCGCCGGCCTGACCGCGCCGCCGGGCCGGCGGATGGGCCATGCCGGCGCGATCATCAGCGGCGGGCGCGACACGGCGAGCGCCAAGATCGAGGCGATGCGCTCGGCCGGCGTCTACGTCGCCGACAGCCCCGCCGCGCTCGGCAGCACGATGGTGAAGGCGCTCGGGGGTTAGCACACGGCCGGGATAGCCGCCCTGCCTGGTGCCGCGCCGGGCAAGCGCGACGGCGTCAGGCGTCTCACAGCTGTCTCAATGCCCGCATGCCGAGATGGCAGATCGTGTTTTGAGACGGCGTCCGGACGCGCGTTGCCGAGCCGACTCGCGCAGGGCCCGGCAGCGGTCTCGGGATGGCCCGGGGTCCGTGGCGCGTTGCCTGATGCGGTGTCGATGGGCGCGTCTTGCTCGCCGGCGAGCCGCTCGGGATCGGGTGGCGAGACCGGCGGGGGCGCTGGCCCGGAAATCGCCGCCGAAGCCGCGTTGCCCGCACCCAGACCCTCGCCCGACGGGAGAGGGAATATTGCGCCTTCGCCGTCTGCCTCCGCGAGAGGGCCGGGGTGCGGGTGCTGCGACAGCGCCTCCGCCATCAAGCTGGCGGCGCAATGTTCGCTCCAGACGAGGCGGTCGGCGGCGGCGCCATCTTTCTCCACCTTGCGCCGCGCGTCCTGCATCCGGAGGAGCAGCCGGAGCGCGCTCTGCGACTGGCGCATCATGGCGATCGCCTGGGCGCGGCATTTCGCCGCCCACTCGGGGCACCCCGAAAAATCTGTCGATCTTGCGGGGTGCCCGTCCGGCGTGCCCCGTTTCGGGGCACGGGGCAGGGTTTCGGGAAGCTGGGCGAGCCTGAGGCAATCCTTCCACTGCTCCGAGGCGGCGACGAACTGCGCGGCGACATCGGCCTCGGCGGCGTTGGCGGGCGCGAGCGCGGCGATGCGGGCGATGGCCGCGTGATCGCGCCGGAGCAGATCCTCCGCCGAATCGCCGAGCGGCGGCGGCAGCGTGAGGCGCAGCGTGTGGACGAGCTGCCAATAGGCATCGGCCGGAAGCCGCAAGGCGAGGCCCGCCCCGGACAACGATCCGGGGCTCGGGGTGGTTGGGGGTGGCGCTGTCGAACATGCCGGGTTTATAGAGTTAGTAGTTCTACCGGCTCAACGGTTAGCATTTCTGCCTGGCCGGGCCGGGGGCACCGGGCACCGGCGATCATGGCCAGGAGCTTAGTTCGGGCGATGATCGATGCGGGTTGGTTCATGAAGTAATCTTCGCAGTCAGCTCGGGCAACGTCAGGCACGTCACGCCATAGCTGTCGGCAAGCCATACCCTGTTCGCAGCGTCGAAAATCGAGCGACCCGCGTTCCGGGCGTGATCGTTCGTACAGAGAATGTCGTTACGATACGCAAAATGGGCAGCCACCAGCTCGCCGTCCGCCCACTCGGCGCAAGCCGCGATCAACTGCTTCTCCTCGGCGGGAGTCCGGGGACGATCCGTCCATCCATCAGCAGCATCGAAGATGGCCTTCCCCAGCCCGCGCGCCTCAATTTCCGCAGAGATCGCGAGCTGTCGCTCCTCGCGTTCCCGCATCGCGTCGGCGTCTTCATGAACGAAATTGGCTCGGTCGCTGATTTCCGGCGCAATGGGAAGACCCATCCAATTTTGCCCGGACATGAGTTTGGCGCCAGTCGCAAGGGCGCGCCCGAGCTTCGCGGCCTGGACTTTAGGCAATCCGGGATGCTTGCCGTTATTGGGACCAATCGACATGGCGACATCGAAGCGCCCGCCGCCTCGCGGGATTGGGGCATCGACCCGGACCGCCATATGCGGCTGCGAGAAGTAGGCGGGGCGGTTCCGCTTGGTGACCGCCTCGATCCGGAATCCTGCATCGCAAATGAACCCCTCGATCCGGCCATCCGCCAGGGCCGCTCGAATTGGCGCGCCGCCGGTATCGTCCGGCGCGAAGATGGTCTCCCACGCGTTGCTGTCAAAGCTGATCTTCATGCCTCGCTCCGCGGCCCCTTACGGTTCAAACGGGTAAGGCCGCCCCCGAGGTATTGCGCCATACTCGGAAACATAGATTTCGGGTGGCTCCCATTTCGGAGCCTCGATTAGCCGAAAGAACGCGTCCGCTGCTGCCTCGCCCCGCGTCGCAAAGTCCCAACCGTACTGACCGCAAAGCATTACGAAACAGCCGGTGACGGCCTTCAAGGCGTATATCAGCTTGGCCTCCGCGAAATTTTTCTCTCGGTCATGTTTGATATCGTTGTAGGCATCGTACCAAGGCAGGGTCTGCTTTTTTCCGCGCTCGACCGGAACCCATTTCTCGAACGGTGCTATCGGATCCAGCCATGGATACCAAGGGAGCGTGACGCGGTATTCTCCTAACTTCATCGGCAAGGCCAGCTTAACGTAGTCGCGCCGGTTCTTTGCGTTTTGGCCGTTTGCTTCCAGTATGTTTTTCCAATGTGCCTCGACCTCGGTGCAAGCGATGATGATGATATTTCTGATTTCGTGGCCATAGGCGCAGAAGTTGTGCTCGATGGGATGAACAACTCGGCAAATCTGCTGCAACTCCTGGATCAAGGCATGAAGCTGGCCGGTGCTAGTTGTCCGGATGTTGCGGGCGGCAGCACTCTGGTCGGGGTTGTGGCCTGGGCTACATTCGGGCCGGGTGCTCCTCGGACGCGCGATGCGCGGGAAATATTCGCCTGGGCCGAGTTGCAATTTGTGAAACTGATACCTGGGGAAACCACGCTTTTCCAGCGTAGTGAAAATGTCCTCGCCGGAGTCAGCGGAATGAGTTCCGAACTTAGAGGGGACGACACCTTGGTGGGCAATGGTCGGCTCGACAGCCCAAAACTCTTCGATCACTGACACGCCTTGATCGATTACCCTCACAAAGTAGTCTCTCATGGTGGCCCTAGCCGAGTCACTGCGAACCGAGGATGAGTGTCCATGCTAATGTCTCTCTCTCCTTACACTGCCAACCTCGAAATCGTGGCCGCGCTGACGTTGTAGCTGCGGCCAATCTCGGCAAGGGATTCGTCGCCATGATCGCGCCGGCGGATCGCCTCGCGCCGCTGGTGCGGAGTCAGCTTGAATGGCCGGCCTAGGCTCTTGCCGTTGGCTTTCGCTCGCGCCCGGCCCTCCGCGGTGCGGGCGCGGATCAGCTCGCGCTCGAACTCTGCAAGGCCGCCGAGCACGGTCAGCATCAGCCGCCCGTGTGATGTGGTGGTGTCGGCCCATGTGTCGCCTAGCGACCGGAATCCGGCCTTCTTGCCGGTGATCGCGGCGAGGATGTTGAGCAGGTCGCGGATCGAGCGCGCCATGCGGTCGAGCGCGTCACCATCAGCACGTCGCCGGCGGCGAACTGGTCGAGGGCGCGGCGGAGCTGGCTGCGGTCGGTCTTGGCGCCGCTCGCGATCTCGCGGAACACCTGCTTGCAGCCGGCGCGAGCGAGCTGCGGCACCTGGGCATCAACGCTCTGGCGACGCTCTGGCCGTCGGTCGAGACTCGCGTGTAGCCATAGATCATGGTGTGCGGTCGAGCGCCGCCAGTTCGTGGGCGACAACCCCACGCAGTGCCGGCAAGTGGTGCGTGAGCGTGTCCCACACCCTGCGCGCCGCCACGTCCTCGTATTCGTGGCGGTAGATGTTGCCGGCACCTGCCATCTCCCGCCATTCGATCGCGGGATGCCGCGCTTTCAATTCCTTGGGCAATCGCCGGGAGGCTTCGGAGATAATTTCCAGGCAGCGGGTCACGGCATAAAGCCGCAGCAGGTCATCCTTGAAGGTCTCGTAGACCGTGCCTGCCGCAAAGCTCTCCGCCAGAGCGATGTGATGCTGAATGTCCCCGAGCCAGCGCCTTGTATCCTGAGGATCAAAAGGCATAGATGGCATCGGCGGTCGCGGCGGGGGCGATGTAAGGTTTCAGCGCCTCACGATCGATGACATCGACCGAGCCGTCGAACAGCGTCGCGATATACTCCTTGATCCCGACGTAACCCCAGAACTTCCACATGCGCCTCGGGATCGATCTCGATCATGATGTCGGTGTCGCTATCGGGGCGGCCATCCCCGCGCGCGCGGGACCCGAACAGCGCAGCATGCGCCACCCCGCGGGCACGCAAAGCGGCCTCGTTCTCCCGTAGCGTGGCAAGAATGTCCTCGCGATTCATGGATCTCATTATAGCGAGCACGGTCGGCGCCCGCCACATCTTACCTTTTACAAACTTCCCAGTTTCGATCACCTTACGTGTTGGAAGAACTGTCCATTCCCCGCAAAGCCGGGCTACCGACTCGCCCGCCTCCGGTCGCATAAGGGCCATGTGTCGGGTCTTCCGCCATCCACGCGCCCAAATGGCCTCGCCGCCGGCTCCTCCGTCGGAGGTGCCACCGTTCTGCTGAGCTTGGCTGGCGCGTGTCGCCTGCCTTGCCACCGAATGCGCAGCGCACTACATGGGCGTAGTTGGCTGATCGGCTACAGGTGATTCGGTGGGTATGCCGGTTTCCGTCCGTCTGGACGACGACGTGCGCGACGAGCTCGAGGCGCAGGCCCGGTCACGCGGTATTGGACTGGCCACCCTGTTACGCGATCTGGCCGCCGAAGCCGCGCGCGAGGCGCGGCGGGCGCGCATCTATCGCGCGAGCGCGGCCATCGGCGATCGGGTGGCCACGGACCCGGCAGCGCGGGCCTTCTACGAGGCGTGGGGAACGCCGCGCGCCGATGTCGGGGGAGAATAAGCAACTCGTCCTCGGCGCCGGACAGATCGTGCTGGCGGATTGGCGCGGCGACGCGCGGCCGAAGGAGCCGAACCAGCTCCGGCCGGCCGTGGTCGTGGACAATGAGAGGCTGTTCGCGCCGAATTACCCGAACGCTATTCTCGTGCCGCTGACCGAGGACGCCACCCTCGTCATCCCGGATCTTTCGGTGGCCATTGCACCCAGCGCGGAAAACGGCTGCCCAAAGCCGTGCTGGGCGGCCTCGCACCTGCTGACCACCGCGTCCAAGCAACGCCTTCGGCCGACCCGATCCCGCGTCAACCCGGAGCAGCTCGCCGCCATCCGCCGCCAGATCGCGCTTGCGGCGGGTATCGGGTAATCGGCACGGGAGCCCGGCGCGCCGCGCAGGGGTGGCCGGCCCGCTCATCCCTTATATACCCGCTTTCACCAGTATTCGCTCGGCAACCAGAACACGGGGTTATTCATGCCAGGTGTCGACGTGCTCGCCACCGCCTTCAACGGCGCCAACGCGGCGTTTCTCGCCGATCTGTACGCGCGCTGGGTCGCTGATCCCGCGTCGGTGGACCCGAGCTTCGCCGAGCTGTTCGCCGCCCTGAACGACGAGGCGCGCAGCGTGCTGACCGACGCCTCCGGCGCCTCCTGGGCGCCCCGGCCCTCGCATTTCGCCGCGCCGGAGCGAACGGCCAGGCCGGCCCCGTCGCCGCCCCGGGTCCATCGAGCAGATCCGCGCGGCGGCGCACGATTCCATCCGCGCGCTGATGATGATCCGCGCCTATCGGGTGCGCGGGCATCTGGAGGCGCGGCTCGACCCGCTCGGGCTGCAAATGCCGAAGCCGCACCCGGAACTCGACCCGGCGAGCTACGGCTTCACCGCGGCCGATTACGACCGGCCGATCTTCATCGACCACGTGCTCGGGCGCGAGACGGCCACTATCCGCGAGATCCTGGCCGATCCTGCGCGAGACCTATTGCGGCCTGGTCGGCGTGGAGTTCATGCACATCCAGGACCCCGACCAGAAATCCTGGATTCAGCGCCGCGTCGAGGGCGCGCCCTGGCGGCAGTCCGCCGAGGCCGAGACCCGCAAGGCGATCCTGCGGCAACTCACCGAAGCGGAGGGGTTCGAGGCGTTCTGCCAGAAGCGCTATGTCGGCACCAAGCGCTTCGGCCTGGAAGGCGCGGAATCGACCATTCCGGCGCTGCACACCGTCATCGCCACGGCCGCGCGCGCGCGGGTCGGCGAGATCTGCATCGGCATGCCGCATCGCGGCCGGCTGAATACGCTGGTGAACGTGATGAAGAAGCCGTTCACCGCCGTGTTCAGCGAGTTCGCCGGCGCCGGCGTGAATCCGGACGACGTGCAGGGTTCGGGCGACGTGAAATATCACCTCGGCACCTCGAGCGACCTCGATATCGACGGCCGGTCGGTGCATCTCTCGCTGCAACCCAATCCCTCGCACCTCGAAGCCGTCGATCCGGTGGTGGTCGGCAAGGTGCGCGCGCGCCAGGACATGGCGGGCGACACGCGCGCGCGGCGCTCCGTCATGGGTGTCCTGATGCACGGCGACGCCGCGTTCGCCGGCCAGGGCCTCGTCTACGAGACGCTGGCGATGAGCCAGCTGATCGGCTACCGCACCGGCGGCACGGTGCATATCGTGGTGAACAACCAGATCGGCTTCACCACGCTCCCCGCGCACGCCTATTCCGGCCTCTACTGCACCGATGTCGCGAAATCGGTGCAGGCGCCGATCCTGCACGTGAACGGCGACGAGCCGGAAGCGGTGGTGTTCTGCGCGCAAATGGCCGCGGAGTTCCGGCTGCAATTCGGCGTCGACATCGTGCTCGACATCGTCTGCTATCGCCGTTACGGCCACAACGAGGCCGACGAGCCGGCGTTCACGCAGCCGATCATGTACAAGGCGATCGCGCAGCGCAAAACGGTGCGCGCGCTCTACGCCGAGCGCCTGATCGCCGAGGGCGTGATATCCGAGCAGGAAGCGTTGGCGATGTGGGACGACTTCGCCGCCATGCTCGAACAGGCCCACCAGGCCTCGCAATCCTATCGCCCGAACAAGGCCGACTGGCTGGAGGGACACTGGGCGGGGCTCGCGCAACCGCACGAGGAGGACGGGCGCGCGGACGAGGCCACCGCCGTCGCCGCCGCCACCTTGCGCAGCATCGGCGCGGCGATCTCGCGCGTGCCGGACGGTTTCGCCGTGAACCCGAAGATCACCCGCCAGCTCGATCAGAAGCGGGCCATGATCGAAAGCGGCGAGGGCATCGACTGGGCGACCGGCGAGGCGCTGGCTTTCGGCAGCCTGCTGATGGAAGGGCATCGGGTGCGCCTGTCGGGCGAGGACAGCCAGCGCGGCACGTTCAGCCACCGGCATGCCGTGCTGGTGGATCAGAACAACGCCAACGAATACGTGCCGCTGAACAACATCGCGCCTGGCCAGGCGAAATTCGAAGCATATAACTCGCTGTTGTCGGAAGCGGGCGTGCTCGGCTTCGAATACGGCTATTCGCTGGCCGATCCGCGCACGCTCGTGCTCTGGGAAGCGCAGTTCGGCGACTTCGCCAACGGCGCGCAGGTCATCATCGACCAGTTTCTCGCCGCCGGCGAAACCAAATGGCTGCGCATGTCGGGGCTGACGCTGCTGCTGCCGCACGGCTACGAGGGCCAGGGGCCGGAGCATTCCTCGGCGCGGCTGGAGCGCTATTTGCAACTCTGCGCCGAGCGCAACTTGACAGTGTGCAACCTGACCACGCCGGCCAACTATTTTCACGCGCTGCGGCGGCAGTTGAAACGCAATTTCCGCAAGCCGCTCGTGGTGATGACGCCGAAATCGCTGCTTCGCCACAAGATGGCGGTCTCGAAGCTCGACGAGATGATGAACGGCAGCGGCTTTCTCCCGGTCGTTCCGGAAACCGATCCGATCGCCGAGGCCGATCGGGTGCGCCGTGTCGTGCTATGCAGCGGCAAGGTGTACTACGACCTGCTGGGGTCGCGGCGGGAAGCCGGAACGAAGGACGTCGCCATCGTGCGGCTGGAGCAGCTCTATCCGTTTCCGCTGATCACGCTGCCCAAGGTGCTGGCGCCCTATCGCAACGCCGAGGTGGTCTGGTGCCAGGAGGAGCCGGCGAACATGGGGGCCTGGAGCTTCGTCGACCGGCGTATCGAGGCGGTTCTGCAACGGCTCGACATCCGCGCGAAACGTCCCGGCTATGTCGGGCGCGAGGACGCGGCCAGCCCCGCCACCGGGCTTGCGAAGGTGCACGCGGCGGAGCAGGGCAAGCTGGTGCGCGACGCATTGATGGCGGCCTAGGGTCCCGACACCGGAGGAGACGGTCATGGCGGTCGAGATCAAGGTGCCGACCCTGGGTGAAAGCGTCACCTCGGCGACGATCGCGCGCTGGCTGAAGCAGCCGGGTGAGCGGGTGGCGGCCGACGAGCCGGTGGTGGAGTTGGAAACCGAGAAGGTGACGGTGGAAGTCAACGCGCCGGCAGCCGGCGTGCTCGGGCCGGTGCAGGCGGCGGAAGGCGCGGAAGTCGCGCCCGGCGCGGTCCTGGCCACGATCGAGGCAGGCGATCCCGCCATCGCCGCGGCGGCGCCGAAGCAGGCTGCCGCCCCGAAGCCGGTGGCCCTCGCGCAGGCACCCGCGGCGCATCCGGCCGGCGGCGTCAATCCGCCGCCGCGGCCCTCGGGGCCGGTGTCCCGCCCGGCCACCCCGCCCTCGGACGTCACGGCCGAACACCCCGCGCCGCCCGTGCTCGCCCATGCGCCGATGCCCGCGGCGGCCAAATTGATGCGCGAGCGCGGCGTCGCGACCGAGCAGGTCGGCGGCGGCACCGGCAAGGATGGCCGGATCACGAAGGGCGACGTGCTGGCGTTCATCAGCCGTCCGCAGGAAACAGCGGCCGCGCCTACCCCCGCGACCAAGCCGGCCCACCCGGCCGAGGCGGGCGAGGAGCGCGTGCGCATGACGCGGCTGCGCCGAACCATCGCCACGCGATTGAAGGAGGCGCAGAACACGGCGGCCATGCTGACCACCTTCAACGAGGTGGACATGTCGGCGGCCATGGCGTTGCGCAACGAATATCGCGATGCGTTCGAGAAAAAGTACGGCGTGCGGCTCGGCTTCATGGCGTTTTTCGTGACGGCCTGCGTCGCCGCGCTGAAGCAATTTCCCGCCGTGAACGCCGAGATCGACGGCGAGGAGATCGTCTACAAACATTTCGTCCACATGGGCATCGCGGTCGGCGGCCCGAGCGGGCTCGTGGTACCGGTGATCCGCGATGTCGACCGCATGGGTTTCGCCGAGATCGAGCAGGCGATCGCCGATTTCGGCAAGCGCACGCGCGAGGGTTCGCTAAAGCTGGAGGAGCTGACCGGCGGGACCTTCAGCATCACCAATGGCGGCGTGTACGGCTCGCTGATGTCCACGCCGATTCTCAACCCGCCGCAATCCGGCATTCTGGGCATGCACAAGATCCAGGAGCGGCCGATCGCGGTGAACGGACAGATCGCGATTCGGCCGATGATGTATCTGGCGTTGACCTACGACCACCGCATCGTGGACGGTCGCGAGGCGGTTTCCTTCCTGGTGCGGGTAAAGGAAGGCGTCGAGGATCCGCGCCGCCTGCTGTTGGCTCTGTGAGGCGGACGTGAACACAGCACCTCGCAAATTTTCCCCCTCCGCCCCCGGGGGTGGAGAGGGAGCTTCGTGCGTGCTTGGGTTGTCGGTCCGATGAGCGAACCCTACGACGTCATCATCATCGGCGCCGGGCCCGGCGGCTATGTCTGCGCATTGCGCGCGGCGCAGCTCGGCATGAAGGTCGCCTGCGTGGAGAAGCGCGCGACGTTGGGCGGCACCTGCCTCAATATCGGCTGCATCCCGTCCAAGGCGTTGCTGCAATCCACGGAGGATTTCCACGCGGCGGCGGAGAAATTCAAGGACCACGGCATCGTCATCGACGGCATCCGTATCGACCTCGCACGCATGATGGCGCGCAAGGACGAGGTGGTCAGCGCCAACGTGAAGGGCGTCGAGTTCCTGTTCAACAAGAACAAGGTGACGTGGCTGAAGGGCGCGGCGCGCATCGTCGCGCCGGGGCGGATCGCCATCGACGGCGCGGAACACGCGGCCAAGCACATCGTCATCGCCACCGGCAGCGACAGTATTTCCCTCCCCGGCGTGGAGGTGGACGAACAAAGCATCGTGACCTCGACCGGCGGGCTGGAACTAGGCGCGGTTCCGAAACGGCTGGTCGTGATCGGCGCCGGCTATATCGGGCTGGAGCTCGGCAGCGTGTGGCGCCGGCTCGGCTCCGAGGTGACGGTGATCGAGTTCCTCGACCGCATCGTTCCGGGCATGGACGCCGAGATCGCGCGCGCGTTCCAGCGCGTGCTGACGAAACAGGGGCTGAAATTCCGTCTCGGCACGAAGGTGACCGGCGCGCGCAAGGGTAACGACGGCGTGACCCTCGCGATCGAGCCGGCCAAGGGCGGGAATGCGGACGAGATCGCCGCCGATGTCGTTCTGGTTTCGATCGGTCGTCGCCCCTACACCGACGGGCTCGGGTTGCGGGAACTCGGCGTGACGCTCGATGCGCGCGGCCGGATCGAAACCGACCCGCATTACGCCACGAACGTTCCCGGCTTTTACGCCATCGGCGACGTGATCGCCGGCCCGATGCTCGCGCACAAGGCCGAGGACGAGGGCGTCGCGCTGGCGGAAATCCTCGCCGGGCAAGCGGGCCACGTGAACTACGACGTCATTCCGGGCGTGGTCTACACATGGCCGGAGGTGGCGACGGTCGGCCGCACCGAGGACGACCTGAAAGCGGCGGGGATCGACTACAAGGTCGGCAAGTTCCCGTTCACCGCGAACGGGCGCGCGCGGGCGCTCGGCGATACCGACGGTTTCGTGAAGATCCTGGCCGAGAAGAGCACCGACCGCATTCTCGGCGCGCACATTCTGGGCCCCGACGCCGGCACGCTGATCGCCGAACTGGCGGTGGCGATGGAATTCGGCGCCTCCGCCGAGGACGTCGCGCGCACCTGCCATCCGCATCCCACGCTGGAGGAGGCGGTGAAGGAAGCCGCGCTCGCCGTGGACGGGCGCGCGTTGCACATCTGAACAGAGCCTCAGCGCTGCCCGAGGGTTACGTGAACCAGAATGCCGATCCCGGCGATGCCGGCGAACCCCGCGCCGGCGATGAACGTCGCGGCCGGTCCGAAATCGGTCCACAGCCCGCCGGCGATGATGCTCGCCGCCAGCAGCGCCACGCCGGAGATCAGGCTGTAGAGGCCGAACGCGGTGCCGCGCAGATCGGCCGGCGCCGTGTCGCCGATCAGCGCCGACAGCAGCCCCTGCGTCGCGCCCATGTGCAGGCCCCATAACGCCGCCCCGACCAGCACCTGCCACTCGCTGCCGGCGGTGGCCAATACGCCATCGGCCGCGATCAGGACGCCGACGCCGACCAGCAGCAACCCGCTCCGGCTCATCCGGTCCGCGAGCCGGCCGAACGGATAGGCGGCAGCGGCGTAGACGATGTTCATGGCGACGAGCACGCTCGGGACGAACGTGAGGGCCATGCCGACATGCTCGGCCGCGAGAATGAGAAAAGCCTCGCTGAATCGCGCAAGGGTCAGCGCCGTCGCCACGCCGATCACCCACCAATAGGCGACATCGAATTGCGCCAGATCGCCGCGGCGAATCGGAAACCGGCGCCGTTGCATCGCGCGCGGCGCTTGCGGTTCCCGCACGGCGTAGACGATCAGCAGGACGCAGGCGGCGGCCGGAATCACCGCCATCCAGAACACAAAGCGGAAATTGTCGTGCGTGATCGCCATCAGCAGAATGGCGAGCAGCGGTCCGAGGAAGGCGCCGACCGTATCCATCGACTGCCGCAGGCCGAAAGCGGTCCCGCGCAGGCCCATCGGGGTGACATCGGCGATCAGCGCGTCGCGGGGCGCGCCGCGGATGCCCTTGCCAACGCGATCGATAAAGCGCGCCGCGAACACGGCGCCGACGCTGCCCGCGAGCGCGAACAGCGGCTTGATCGCCGCCGCGAGCCCATAGCCGGCGAGGATCAGCGGCTTGCGCCGCCCGATCCAATCGCTCACCGTGCCAGAAAAAACCTTGGCAAGCGACGTGGTGCCTTCGGCCGCGCCTTCGATGACGCCCACCGACAGCGCGCTCGCGCCGAGCACCGTGACCAGGAACGCAGGCAGCAGGCTGTGAATGATCTCCGAGGAGAGATCCATGAACAGCGACACGAAGCCGAGCGCGACCACGGTGCGGGGAATGGCCCGCCATTGTGCGGCGCGCGGTGCTGTTGGCAATTTCTGCTGCGTGTCAGTCACCGACCGACGTGACGCTATGTCTGGTCACTCCGGCAGCCAGTCGCTCACGACCTCTTCTCGCGAATAACGGATTTGCTGCAAGCCGGGAGGGCCTTCCCGGCGGCGCGTCAGTTCGAGCCCTACCACACGCCTCGCCGTTTCAAGTTCCTCCTCCATCAGTTCGGGGATGTCGTTCCGAAGGCTGGGGCTCTGCTTCAGCAGCGTCAGGATTTCGCTACGTTCCCGTATTACCGTTGCCCTCCAGCCACGACGCGGAAGCGGAGCGGCGGATACTTGCAGCTTGCGCAGATGTTCGATGATTACGCGGATTCGGCTGCCCAACTCGCGCCTTTGCGATCTGCCCCGGCTCTCGACCTCCTCGGCCAGGTTTTCCCAGTCGAGTGGCGCGTTGACACGCATCGCGGCGGCGGTCCGCAAGGCGGCAGCCTGCTGCTCGGTCCACCGCACGAAGTCTTCCTCGGTACAGCGGACTGCATTCGCCCGGCATCAGCCCTTGGCCCGCATGAGGCGCGCCTTGTCGCGCTGCCAGTCGCGTGCGGCGATCGCGGCGCGCTGGTCCTGCTTCTTGCGGCCCTCGCCCAGACCGAGCAGCACCTTCGCCCGCCCGCGCTCGTTGAAATGGATCTGCAACGGCACCAAGGTTGCCCCCTGCCGCGTCACCGCGCCCAACAGCGATCGCAACTGCTTGCGATGCACCAAGAGCTTGCGCGGCGCGCGCGGCTCGAAGCGTGACAGCACGCCGCCCTGGTATTCCGGGATATAGGCGTTGAACAAATAAAGCTCGCCCTCGCGCTCGCCGGCCCAGGCTTCGGTGAGCGTGGCGCGGCCGTGGCGCAGCGACTTCACCTCCGGCCCCCGCAACACGATGCCGGCTTCCAGCGTGTCCTTGATCGTATAGTTGAAGCGCGCCTTGCGGTTCTGCGCCGCGATGCCGTGCGAAATCAGCCCGGATTTTTTTCCGTTCTTCTTCGCCGCCATCAGTTCAACAGGCCGACTTCCACCATCGCCGCGCGCACCTTCCCGCGCGTCGCCTCGCCGAGCGGCGCCAGCGGCAGACGGCACCTTTCCGACGTGTGGCCGAGCAAGGAGGCGGCGAACTTCACCGGCGCGGGGCTGGTCTCGGCGAACAGCGCGTCGTGCAGCGGCAGCAAGCGATCCTGCATCGCGATCGCCTCTTGCGTGCGCCCCTCCTGCCAGGCCGCGTGGATGTCGCGGCACTGGCGCGGGGCGACGTTCGCGGTCACGCTGATGCAGCCGTCGCCGCCCGCCGCCAGGAACGCCACCGCCGTCGCGTCCTCGCCCGAGAGCTGGCAGAATTCCCGCCCGCAGGCGCGACGCGTATGCAGCGGGCGCACCAGGTTCATCGTCGCATCCTTCACGCCGACGATGTTGGGATGCGTGGCCAGCCGCGCCATCGTCTCCACGCTCATGTCCACCACGCTGCGCGGCGGAATGTTGTAGATGACGATGGGCAGATCGACCGCGTCGGCAATCGCCTTGTAGTGCAGATAGAGCCCTTCCTGGGTCGGCTTGTTGTAATACGGCGTGACCACGAGCGCCGCCGCCGCGCCCGCCTTCTTGGCATGGCGCGTCAGGCTGATCGCCTCCTCGGTGCTGTTCGAGCCGGTTCCGGCAATCACGGGGACGCGTCCCTTGGCAACCTCGACGGCGATCGCCACCGCGCGCTCGTGCTCGCGATGGCTGAGCGTGGGCGATTCGCCGGTCGTGCCGACCGGCACGACGCCATCCGAGCCCTCGCTGATCTGCCAGTCCACGAACCGCGCATAGGCCGCTTCGTCCATCGCGCCGTCCGGCCGCATGGGCGTAATCAAGGCGACCAAGGACCCCTTGAACATGAACGCTCCTCCTCGACGTGAACGGACGAACGCTTGGCCAACGGCCATGTTGCGTCGATTACATCGTGTCTTAGGCTGGCGGGGGGTGCGCCGCAAGGAGACGATCGGCTACACAGCGGGGCATGGAGTTCGGCCGCCTCGCGCTCCCGGCGCTGTTCACGCTTCTGGTATTCGTCCGACCGGCGCCGGCCGAGAACGTGATGGCCGACGTGCACGCCGACCGCTGGACCGACGCCGCCGCGGTGGCGTCGCAATACGCGGACCCGGTCGCGGCCAAGCTGGTGACGTTCTACCGCCTGGTCGCGCCGCATGCGGCGACCGCGAGCGAGATCGCCGAGTTCATGGCGCAGAACCCGGACTGGCCCTGGCCCGCGCTTTTGGCAAAGCGGCGCGACGAGGCGCTCGCGGCGGAACCCGACGACGCGCTGGCGGCCAAGCTGTGCGCGCAAGTCCATCCCGAGGCGGCGGCCGCGCTGTCGCGCTGCGCCGAGGCGTTCGATCAGACCGGAGCGCAGACGGCGGCGGCCGCCGCGGCGCGCCAAGCGTGGGTGCGCGGCATCGACGATGCCGCTTCCGAGGCCGCGTTCCTGCGCCGCTGGAGCAGCGCGTTGACCGAAGCGGATCAGTGGCAGCGCTTCGATCGGCTGATGCGCTCGGATCTGCGCGCCGCGGCCCGGCAGGCGGGGCGGCTCGGCAAGGCGGACCGTGACGCGGCCGAGGCCCGGCTCGCGCTGCGGCGCGATTCGCCCTCCGCGCCGAAGCTCCTGGCGGCGCTGACCGCGAAGCAGCGCTCCGACCCCGAGCTGTTCCTCGACCATGCCCGCTGGCTGCGGCAGACCGGGCACGAATCCGACGCGCTCGCGCTCTGGAAGTCGGCCGGGGAGGAGGCCGAGCGCCAAGCCCCGGCGGCGCGGCTCGCATCCTTCTGGGTCGAGCGCAACCATCTCGCACGCGACCTGCTGCAGAAAGGCGACGATGCCGGCGCGTACGCGGTCGCCGCCGGGCATCACCAGCAGTCGCCCGCGCAGATCGCCGAGGCCGAATTCCTGGCCGGGTTCATCGCGCTGCGCCGGCTGCACAAGCCCGCCCTGGCGGCCCGCCACTTCGCCGCGCTGGCGGAAGCATCGAAGTCGGTCATCAGCGCCGCGCGGGCCCATTACTGGCTCGGCCGCGCGGACGCGGCGCGCGGCGACCAGGCCGCCGCGCATACGGAATACGCCGCGGCGGCAGGCTGGCCGACCACCTTCTACGGGCAGTTGGCGGCGCTCGCCCTGGGCGACACGCCGGCGAAGCTGAACGCCCGCATCCTCGCGGTGCGGGAGCCCTCGTGGAATCAGAAGCAGGTGATGAACCTGATCGGTCGCGCGATGGGCCGCGCGTCCCTGCTGCTGATCGCTTGGAGCCAGCCGATCCGCGCGCGCATCTTTCTCATGCGGCTGGACGCGATGGCGGCGGATGACGTCGATCGAACGCTTTCCGCGCGGCTGGCGCTGAGCCTCGGACTGCCGGAAATCGCCGTCGCGATCGCGCGCCGAGCCGGACGCGACGGGCTCATGCTCCCCGAGACCGGCTGGCCGATGGCGGCCAAGGTGCCGGGCGACAAGGTGCCCCCCGCCATCACCTTCGCGCTGATCCGCCAGGAGAGCAGCTTCGATACCGGGGCGCTCAGCCCATCCGGCGCACGCGGGTTGATGCAGCTCATGCCGGCGACCGCCGAGGCCGTGGCGCACCGCATCGGCGCGCCGGTCTCGGTGGCCGGACTGACCACCGAGGCGTCGTACAACGTGCAACTCGGGACGACCTATCTGCGCGAGCTGATCGACCGCTTCGATGGCGCGCTGCCGCTGGCGGTCGCCGCCTACAACGCCGGCCCGCACCGGGTGGACCAATGGCTGGCGCAGAACGGCGATCCGCGCACCGGCAAGGTCGACATGATCGACTGGATCGAGTTGATCGGATTCGGCGAGACCCGCAACTACGTCCAGCGCGTGATCGAGAACGTCGTGGTCTATCACGCCAAGCGGCACGAGGCCCTGCCCCATCCGCTGGCGCAATGGCTGCACTGACCGGGCCGGAACACAACGGGGGCAGTCGGGTCGTTCTCGCCCGCTTCGTGGCGAGCGGGTTCGGCGTCGGCCGGGTGCCGCTGATCGCCGGGACCGTCGGCAGTCTGGTCGCGGTGCTGATCGGCGCCGGCCTGATGTACGTCTCTCCCTATGCCCTGCCGATTGCCGCGGTACTGGCGATTCCGGGCGGGATTTGGGCAGTGTGGGCGAGCCAAGCGACGAACGACCCCGGCTGGGTGGTGATCGACGAGTTCGCCGGGCAATGGATCACCATGCTGGCCCTGCAAGTGGAAACACCGGCCGCGCTGTTCCTGTCGTTCGTGCTGTTTCGGCTGATCGACATTGCCAAGCCCTGGCCGATCATCCTCGCCGATCGTAGCAAGACGGCGCTCGGCGTGGTGGGCGACGACGTGATGGCGGGCATTGCCGCCGCGGGTTGCTTATGGGCCATTCAGGCATTCTGGCCGTGGGTGCTGCGCTGAGCGCGGATCGGCCAGCGTCCGACCAGCGAGGATCGAAGCATGATCGATGACGGCATTCTGGCGGATGCGGCTCGGCTTCTGGACGCTTGTCGAACGCGCGGTTTGCGCCTCGCCACCGCCGAAAGCTGCACCGGCGGGCTGATCGCGGCGACGCTGACCGCGATTGCCGGATCGAGCGATGTCGTCGATCGCGGGTTCGTCACCTACTCGAATGCGGCAAAGACCCAGATGCTCGGGGTGCCGGCCGATCTGATCGCGGCGGTGGGCGCGGTAAGCGAACCGGTCGCGGCGCGAATGGCGGAAGGCGCGCTGGCGCGTTCCGCCGCGGACATCGCCGTGGCGGTGACGGGCGTTGCCGGTCCGGGCGGCGGCAGCGCCGAGAAGCCGGTCGGCCTGGTGTGGTTCGGCTTGGCCGCGCGAGGCCGCGCGGCCCGCGCCGAGCGCCGGGACTTCGCGGGAGACCGCGCCGAGGTGCGGCGGCGGAGCGTCGCCGTGGCCCTGCAACTGATCCGGGACGCCGCGCTCGCGAACCGGTCCTGAGCGGCGCGCTATTGCGCGTGTTCGGAGGTCGCGGCGGAACCCCTGGTCCGGTGGCCATGGCGGTGATGCCGGTGCGCTTTTCGCCAGGTCCGGATTTGCTCAATGGTGAGATAACCGCGGTTGTCCTTGTCGATCTCCGCGAAATGCCTGGCCACCGAGGGCCATGACGCCTGCGCCTGCTCCGGCGTCAGGTGCCCATCGTGGGTGGCGTTCGCCCGCTCGAACATCGCCTGCAGGGTTCTGCGGTGCCGATGGTGGGTGACGGCGGGCTTGCTCTGAGCCCTCGCCGGTAATGTACCCGCTTGTCCCGGCGCGGTGACGGACGGCTTCGGTTCTGACGGGTTCAGGCCCGAGGGCGCCGGGGTCACCGGCGCCGTGTTCTGCGCCTGGGCGGCCGCCGCGAGCAGCGTGATGCCGAATGCCGCGAGCAGAGATAAACGCATGCGCGATCTCCTATGCGCCGACGCCGATCGTCGATTGTGCCGGCAGGCCGGCGGTCGGGCCCAGCCTAGCCTTCCGCCGCGGCGCGGATCGCGGCGAGGGCGGTCTCGACATCGGCACGCGTGACCCCGAGGTGAAGGCAGGCGCGGGCGCGGTGGCGCCCCATGACGCTGATCTGAACGCCCCGGCGCCGAACCCGCGCCGCCAACTCCTGCGCCTCCAGCCCGGTCCCGGACGTATCGAAAAACACCAGGTTGGTGTCCGGCCGCTCGGCGGCGATCCCGGCGATCCGGCCCAGTCCGTCCGCGAGGGCGCGCGCGTTATCGTGATCCTCGGCCAGGCGATCGACGTGGTGATCGAGCGCGTAGAGGCAGGCCGCGGCGCAGATGCCGGCCTGGCGCATCGCGCCCCCGAGCCGCTGCTTCCAGCGCCACGCAGCGTCGATGAACGCCTCCGATCCGGCGAGCGCGGCGCCGAGCGGCGCGCCCAGGCCCTTGGTGAAATCCACCCAGACGCTGTCGTAGCCCTCGGCCATCTCTCGTGGCGCGACGCCGAGCGCCACCGTCGCATTGAACAGCCGCGCCCCGTCCATGTGCGTCGCCAGCCCGTGCGCGTGCGCCGCCTCGGCCACCGCGCGTAGCCGCTCGGGCGGCCAGATGGCGCCACCGCCGAGATTCGAGGTCTGTTCGACCGCCATCAAGGTCTGCGGCGGCGCGTGGCGCCGCGGCTGGCGGATCGCCGCGTCCAGGCTCGCCACGTCGAATTGGCCGCGCGGCCCGTCGATCCCGGTGACCTGCACGCCGGCGAGCGCCCAGGGCGCGCCGGCCTCCGCGGCGATGATGTGCGCGGTCGGGTGCGCCAGAATTTCGTCGCCGGGGCGGCAATGCGTCAGGATGGCGACCTCGTTGCACATCGTGCCGCTCGGCAGGAACATCGCCGCTTGCTTGCCGAGCAGATCCGCCATCCGCGCGCACAGCGCGTTCACGGTGGGATCGTCGCCGTGCTGCTCGTCGCCCACCTCCGCCACCAGCATCGCCTCGCGCATGGCCCGCGTCGGCTTGGTGTGCGTATCGGAATAGAGATCAACAAGCAGCTTCGGCGCCGATGGATCGGGCGGCAGCGGGGCTAGTCGCGTCATCTCAGTGATCGGCCGGCTCCATTGGCTGCGGCACCGCGTGCGCCATGGACCGTGGCGGACCATAGACGGCGCGCGCCCGCTTCTCGAACGCGTTCACCATGCGGCGGACCGCCTCGTTGAACACCACGTTCATGGCGGCGCGCAGGATGCGGCTGCGAAACTCGAACTCGACGAAGAAGTCGACGGATGAACCACGCGGGTGCGGCTCGAACGCCCATTGGTTGTCAAGGTACCGGAACGGGCCGTTCTCGTAGCGCACGCGGACGCGGTGCGGACGCTCCAGGCTCACGCGGCTGGTGAAGCTTTCGCGCAACGGCCCGAAACCGATGGTGAGATCGGCGACGAGCTGCGTCTCGGTCCGGCTGCGCACGCGCGCGCCCACGCACCAGGGCAGGAATTCCGGATACTTCTCGACATCGGCCACCAGGTCGAACAACTGGTCGGGGCGGTACGGCACGATCTTGCGTTCGGCATGCGTCGGCATCGGTCAGGCGCTCACCGTCCGCGACTGCCCGGTGCAGCGCGCGGCGCGGGCGGCCCTGAGCGCGGCGAAATCGGCATCGGCGTGATAGGAGCTGCGGGTCAACGGCGAGGCGGAAACCAGCAGGAAGCCCCGGCCGCGCGCCAGCGCGGCGAAGTCGGCGAACTCCTCGGGCGTGACGAACCGCGCGACGGCCGCGTGCTTCACGGTCGGCTGCAGATACTGGCCGATGGTGAGAAAATCGACATCGGCGATGCGCAGATCGTCCATCACCTGCATGAGTTCGACACGGTCTTCGCCGAGCCCCACCATGAGGCCCGACTTGGTGAACATCGTCGGGTCGAGCTGCTTTACCCGGTCGAGCAGCCGCAGCGACTGGTAATAGCGGGCGCCGGGGCGAATGGTTGGGTAGAGCCGCGGCACGGTTTCCAGGTTGTGATTGAACACGTCGGGGCGGGCCGCGACGACGATGTCCGCCGCGCCCGGCTTGCGCAGGAAGTCCGGGGTCAGCACCTCGATCGTCGTCGCGGGCGCGGCGGCGCGGATGGCGCGGATCACGGCCGCGAAATGGTGGGCGCCGCCGTCCGGCAGGTCGTCGCGATCGACCGAGGTGACGACCACGTGGCGCAGCCCGAGCCGGGCCACCGCGTCGGCGACCCGCGCCGGTTCGTCCGCGTCGAGCGCATGGGGCATTCCGGTGCGGACGTTGCAGAACGCGCAGGCGCGCGTGCAGGTGTCGCCCATGATCATCATGGTGGCGTGGCGCCGCGCCCAGCACTCGCCGATATTCGGGCAGGCGGCTTCCTCGCAGACCGTGTGCAGCCGGTTCTCGCGCATGAGCGCGCGGGTTTCGTGGTAGACCGGGTGGGTCGGCGCCTTCACCCGGATCCAGGCGGGCTTGCGGACAATGGGATTGTCCGGCCGATGCGCCTTTTCCGGGTGGCGCGGCGCGCGCGCGGCATCGGGCAGGCCGGGTGCCCCGATCCGGTGATCGATGACGACGCGAGTGGACATCGGCCGGCCCCGCCTCACACTGGCGCGCGACGGGCAGGCCGCGCGAACGGCCTAGAAGTGGATGGCCCTGCCGGAGGCGTCAAGCGCGCTCGCAATCCCTTGCGAGCCGATGATCGGCGGCCGGAGACATGCTATATGAGCCTCCATGAACGTCGCGCTGCGCGCACCGATGAGCCTGGCCGAGTTCCTGGACTGGGAGGAGCGCCAGGAACTCCGTTACGAGTTCGACAGATTCCAGCCGGTGGCGAAGACCGGAGGAACAGCCGGACACGACGACATCATCGGCAATCTGCGAAGTGGATTGAAGAACCGGCTGGCCGGGACACCTTGCCGACCGTTTGGACCGAATCTGAAGATCGTCGCGGGCAACGGGAAAGTGCGTTACCCGGACGTTCTCGTCGCCTGTTCACCGGTCCCGAGAAACGCGACGATTGTCGGCCGGCCGGTGATCGTGTTCGAGGTCGTCAGCCACGACAACCAGCGCACCGACCGGATCGAGAAGGTTCAGGACTATCGGGCGACGGCCTCGATCCAGCGCTATGTCATTCTGGAACAGGACTACGTCGGCGCAACGGATTTCGCCCGTCAGGGCGAGGATTGGATCGCGACGACGATCGGCGCCGGCGACGTTCTGAGGTTGCCGGAAATCGGCATCGAACTGCCGCTCGATGAATGCTATGGCGGGCTCGATCTTACCGTAGCGACGCCGGCCAGGGCAGCCCGATGTTCACAAACCACGGCGGTTGGCTTCAGGGCGGTGGTGGAGCTGAGGGGACTTGAACCCCTGACCCCCTCATTGCGAACGAGGTGCTCTCCCAGCTGAGCTACAGCCCCGCCCTTGACGCGGCAGGAAAATGCGGAGGGGGGCCGGCGAAGTCAAGCGGCGCGGCGGCCTTGACGCGGCGGCGGCGGCCGCGCTTGGCTGGCCGCGGAGGATGCAATCAACGGGGATGCAATCAACGGGGATGCAATGAACATCGACATCGAATACTGCTCGCGTTGAGGCTACGAGCCGCGCGCCCGCGCGGCGCGGGACATCATAATGGCGCGCCGGCCCTCGGCCGAGGTCCATCTGACCAGATCGGATGGCGGCGTGTTCGAGATCACGGTGGACGGCGCGCTCCGGTTTTCCAAGAAGGCGACGGGGCGCTTTCCGACCGATGACGAGGTGGCGAACGCCGTCGCCTGATGCCCCGCCCGATCCGGGCCGCGGAGCCTGCCGCGTCGCGGCGGCAAACCAGCCGAATCCGACCAGCGTCCGCCCGGCGCATCGGCCGCGGCGGGAAAAGGGAGCATTGACGTGAAGGTATGCGTGTTCGGCGCCGGCGCGGTCGGCGGCCACGTTGCCGGCCGGCTGGCCAAGGGCGGGGCCGAGGTCTCCGTGGTCACGCGTGGCGCGCAGTTGCAGGCGATCCGGGACAACGGCCTGACGGTGCTGGCCGCCGATGGCGAGATCCGAGCGCGCGTCGCCGCCAGCGACGATCCGCGCCGGCTCGGCCGGCAGGACTGGGTGATCGTGACGGTGAAAGCGCCCGCGCTGAGTTCGGTCGCGGAGGGCATCGGGCCGCTGCTCGGGCCGGAAACGCCGGTCGTCTTCCTGATGAACGGCATTCCCTGGTGGTATTTCCACCGCCACGGTGGCGCGTTCGACGGGCGGCGCTTGCCGCTGATCGACCCGGGCGACGCGGTGTGGAACGCGGTCGGGCCGGAGCGCGCGGTCGGCGGCGTCGCCTACTCCGCCTGCACCGTGGTCAGCCCCGGCGTCGTCCATGTCGAGAACCGGCGCAGCCGGTTGCTCCTCGGCGAGCCGGACCATCGGCCCTCGCCCCGGCTGGAACCGTTGGGAACGGTGCTGTCGGCCGGCGGCATCGGCGTGCAGATCACCGAGCGCATCCGCGACGCCATCTGGTCCAAGCTGATCCTGAACATGACCTCCGGGCCGTTCGCCATCCTGACCCTGGCCCCGCCCAAGGACATCTTCGTGGAGCCGCCGATGGACGCAGCCGGGCGCCGCGTCGCGGCCGAGGTGCTGGCGATCGCCACCGCCATGGGCTGCCACCCGACGCACGACGCCAACGCCCAGGTGTCGAGCTATCTGCAGATGGAGCACAAGCCGAGCGTGCTCCAGGATCTCGAACGCGGCCGGCCGATGGAAATCGACGGCATGTTCGTGGCGCCGCTGGAGCTGGCCCGCCTGGCCGGCGTGCCGACGCCGACGCTCGACCTGCTGGTCAGCCTGGTGAAGGTGCGAGCCCGGATGGCGGGGCTTTACCGGTAGGTAGCGCGGCGCCGGCGGATTCGCTGCGCCAGCACGTCGCGCATGACGTCCGGCGGCACGCCCGCGCCCGCGACAATGAAATCAGACACTTACGGAAATTCGGCCCAACTGCGAACCGCGCTCGTACCAGAGCCGCACCTGTGGCCCTTTCGTCGCATCCAGCTCAAAAATCAAGCACATGTGAGCCAAAGGTTAGGAATTCTTCGCCCAACCCCCTTCCCCGATCCCCACGCGAGAGCGTAATGTTCGTTGCATTGGCGGGATTCGCCGAACGGCGATGCTGGGGAGTAGGAAAATATGTCGACGATTGACCTTCACGGCACCACTCAGACCATAGCGGGCAACCTGGATGATTCGACCCGGGATGTCATCAGTGCCGGCACCCTGGTCATCACCGGCACCGTCAGCGGCAGCACAGTCAACTCGTTCTTCAATAACGTCACGATCGGCGGCATGGACAACGGGTCCACGCTCAGCGTCGATGCGGGAACGCTCGACGTCATAGGGACCGCCAGCGGCGGCGCGATTACGATCACCGATGGCGTCGGCATCATCGGCGGCAACGTGAACGGCGTCAGCGTCGACCTCAATACCTCGCATTTCATCAATCTCGGCCCCGGCGTCACCGCGAACGGCGACGTGTTCGATTATGTCAGCGGCATCAGCACGATCGAACTTCAGGCTGTCGGCAACGGTAATCTGTTCGAGAACCTGAACGACGGCGACCATATCGAGCTGGCCACCCCGTTCAACAGCGCCTCGCTCTCCGCCAATCAGCACACGATCACGCTGTTCGAGAACGGCCAGGAGGTCACGTCGCTGGACGTGACGTTCGCCCCCAGTTCCCACACGGACTTCTTCGTCGGCGTCGACAAGAACACCGGCCTCTCCTTCATCCAGGTAATCCCCTGCTTCGCCGCCGGGACACGCATCATGACGGCGCGCGGCGAGGTGCAGGTCGAGGAGTTGCGTCAGGGCGATCTGGTGGTGACGCTTTCGGGCAAGGGCAGTCCGTTGAAGCGCGTGCGCTGGATCGGCGAGCGGCGGATCGACATCGCCGGGCATCCGCAGCCCGACCTGGTGCGCCCCGTGCGGATCAAGGCCGGCGCGCTCGCGGACGGCATGCCGCTGCGCGATCTGGTGGTCTCGCCGGACCACGCGGTCGCGGTGGACGGCGTGTTGATGAACGCCGGCAAGCTGCTGAACGGCGTCAGCATCGTGCAGGATCTGACCGCCACCTCGGTGCAGTATTTCCATGTCGAGCTGTCGCAGCACGACATCCTGCTGGCCGACGGCATGCCGGCGGAAAGCTATCTCGATACCGGCAACAGCAACCAGTTCACGAATGCCGCGCGGCTGGTGGTGTTGCATCCCGATTTCGCGCCGAAGCGGATGCAGACGGACGCCTGCCTGCCATTCGTCGAGGACGGCCCGGTGCTGGCCGTCCGTGCGCCAGCGGCTGATCGAGCGGCTGCAAGCCGACGGCAATACGGTCAGCCACGAGGCCGACCTGACGCTCGCGGCGAAGGGCCAGGTGCTCCGGCCGAGCGCGGTGGACGGCGAGGTCTATTGCTTCGAGCTGCCCGAGGGCGCGGCCGAGGCGCGACTGGTCTCGCGCACCGGTTTCCCGAGCGGCACCTCCCTCGGGGAAGAGGATTGCCGTCGCCTCGGCGTGTGCGTGAGCGGGCTGACGTTGCGCCGCCCCGACGGCGAGCAAACGCCGATCGCGCTGGACGATCCGCGGCTGAAGGGCTTCCACCGCCTCGAGAGCAACGGCAACGTATCCTGGCGCTGGACCGACGGCGAGGCGATCCTGCCCGGAGCGTTGCTCGGTGGTGGCGGGACGCTGGAGGTCCGGCTGCAGTGGCCGGGCACCTACTGGACCGCGCCGGAGACGGCGGAATCCACCCGCGCCAGCGCCTGATCCGCACGTTCACCGCCTGATGAACCGACCAAGGCCAGGAGTTCGCGCTCCTGGCCTTTTCGGTTTGACGCTGCGGCCGTGCGCGGCGGCCGTGCCGCGGCAGGACGCGGCGAAAAAGGCGGGGATTTTTCCGGCCCTCCTGCCCTACCCTGCCGCGCGCCGCGGATCTCCGTAGAGCCCGGCGAGGACTGCCGGTTCGCGCCTCGTGGCAGCGCCGTCCGACACGGAACCCGTCTCGCGCTTTACGCCCGCTCACAGTCATGCTCGCCCGCGAACGCGACGTTTCGCCACGAAGTTGCGCGCGCACGACACGGGTGGCGTTTCTCAGAAGATCGCCCAATCGGTTCGGCAATTCGTATGTTGCCAAGCGAGATCAAAACAATTGGCGCAACTCGCGCGAACTTTGGCGGAAATTCTCGTCATTGCGATTATTGATCCTGAAATCTATTCGCCTCATAGTTTATGCGCGCGATTGAGGCGCGCGTGATCCAGAAAGATTGCGAGCAAGCGATAAAGGCCTGAACACGCGGCCGGACGCATCTCCTGCGTTCAGAAGCACGCCGAGAACGATGCCCGTGCTGCTCCGCTGTTTGGCGACAGGCGATGAGGAGCGCGGCATGACCGACTATGCCTGGTTTCCGGTAAGCGGCACGGGACAGCTCCGGCAGACGCCGTATGTCTGGAACGCCGGAACCTACTCGTTCTACACGGCGACGTTTTGGGACAACGTGGACGTCACACCGGCCTTTCCGCCTGCCACCGGCACCATTCCCGGCGCGATCGACAGCGGAACCGCGCAGGACAGCGTTTATCTGTTCGCCGGCCAGGCCAACGGTTCGGACGTCAACCTGTTCTACAACCCGAACCCGCCAGGCGGCGATCCCTGGCTGGCCGTCGGCCCGGACAACAACTACGATTTCACGACGGACATTCTGCTGAACGTCGGCAGCGTGGAATTGAACACGCTCGGGCTCGAAGAACTGAACTTCGCCGCCGGGCCCATCGCCCCGACGCTGGATATCGAAGGCGCCACCTTGCATGTCGACGGGCCGTTGGTCTCGACCTACGATGTCGGGTTTGTTGCCCCCCGGCATCGCCGATCTCGCCAAGGGGGCAACCCAGTATGGCGGGACGCTCGGGATTCCGTTTCCACAGCGCGGCGGCACGATCGAGATCGGCAACGGCGGCGTGCTCCAGGTGGACGGCAACCTCGCGCCGGACGTCGTCATCAAATTCAATGGCACCAGCGCCGGCCAGCTGCTGTTAGGTGGCGTGACTCCCGCGACGGTCGGTGCCGCCGGCACGTTCGTCATTCCCGCCGACATCGACACCTTCGTCCAGGGTGATAGCATCGGATTCCCGAACCTCCCGGCCGCGCTCATTGAAGCCGTCAGCTACGATGTGACCGCCGGCACGATCGATTTGTCGGTGGCTTCCCGCGCCCGTTGTCCCCAGCGCTGCGAGCGCGATCCCGTCCGGCCAGGCCGGCCTCAGCACCGCGACGAGTGCCGCCCCAAATGGCCCGTACCATGTCGTGCTCCGTGTCCGCGGATTGAGCGCGAGCGGCGCCCGCGTCGTCAGCACTAGCAATGGCGAGGCCGTCGTGATCGTCCCGTGCTTCGTTGCCGGCACGCGTATCAGGACGCCGCGCGGCGAGGCCGCCGTCGAAGACCTGCGGGAGGGTGATCTCGTCCTGACGTGCGCGGGCGCCGAGAGGCCGGTGATCTGGATCGGGCGCTCGCGGATCGACTGCCGCCGGCACCCGAGGCCGCGATCCGTGATCCCGGTGCGCATCCGAGCCGGCGCCTTCGCAGCGAACGTTCCGACGCGCGATCTCCTGCTCTCGCCCGCCCACGCGGTTTTCGCCGAGGGCGTTTTGATCCCGGTTTGCCGGCTGGTGAACGGCGCCAGCATCGTGCGCGAGGAGACCGCGGGAGAGCTGACCTACTACCACGTCGAACTCCCGTCGCACGATGTCATTCTGGCGAACGGAATGGCGGCCGAATCCTATTGGGAAGACGGCAACCGCGCGGCCTTCGACAACGGCGGCGCGCATCGGCTGCTGTATCCCGATGACACGCCGCGCCATCGCGACAACATCTGTGCGCCGTTGCGCGAATCGGGACCGGAAGTCGCGGCGGTCAAACGGCGCCTGCGCGCGCGGCTGGAGCAGCTGGGGTGGCTGCTGCAAGCGCCGGGCCGCTTGCAGGTGTTCGCCGACGGCAACCGGCTGGCTCCACGCTTCGCCCGGGGCGGACTTTATCTGGCCCGGCTTCCGGCGGGGGCGCAGGAAATCCGGCTCGTTTCGCCGACCGGCATCCCGGCGGGAGTGTGCGACGATTCGGACGACGACCGCTGGCTCGGCGCGGCGTTGGGGCTGATCTTGCTCGACGGTGAGTGGATTCCGCTCGACAGCCCGGCGCTGGCGGACGGGTTCTACGGCGTCGAGCACGACACGAGCGGGACTTGGCGTTGGACGAATGGCGACGCCGTTCTGCGCTTCACGCCCGCGGATATGGCCCGCCTGTTGGCGCTGCACGTGCGCCACGTCATGCGCGGCTGGGTGACGCCGCGGCGGCCGGCCGCCGCCAAACGCGCGGCCTGAGCGCGCCTCGCTGTTCTATCCCGAGGTCGCCGGGACGCGCGCGATTCGTGCCCGTAGCGCCGCCGCGAGGTCGGCGACCGGCTGCGTCCAGTCAGCCGGACGTTGCTGGCGGAAGATGCGCAGATTGGGATACCAGGGCGTATCGTCGCGGCCGCTCAGCCACCGCCAGCAATTGTCGTAACGGTCGAGCAAATACACCGGCTTGCCCATGGCGCCGGCGAGATGCGCGACCGAGGTGTCGACCGAAACCACCGCGTCCAGATTGGCGACGATGCCGGCGGTATCGGCGAAATCGCTGACCTCGGCCATTGCGTCGTGCAGATCGAGGCCAGGCGGCGGGTTGCGCGCCTCCGCCGCGCGCGCGCCCATTTGCAGACTGACGAAGGTCACGTCCGGCACCGCGGCGAGCGGGGCGAGCGCCGCCAGCGGCAGGCTGCGCCGCCGGTCGATCAGGTTCGCCATGCGGTTGGCGGGTCTCGGGCTGCCCGCCCAGACGAGACCGACGCGACGCGGCGCATCCGGCAGGCGCTCGGCCCAGCACGCCGCCAGCGCCGGGTCGGCGCGCAGATAGGGGATCTCGGCGGGAATGGTGGCGAGCGTGGTGCCGAACGCGCGCGGCAGGCCGATGAACGGGCAATGGAAGTCGAAGCGCGGCAGCGTGTTCTCGCCGCTCATCACCTCGGCGAACGCCGGCTGGCCGCGCAGCAGCCGCGCCAGTTCGCGCGGCACGAAGGCGAGCACCCGCGCGCCCCTGCGCACCAATAGCGGCGCATAGCGCAGGAACTGCAACGTATCGCCAAGCCCCTCGTCATGCGTGAGCAGGACGGTGCGACCGGAAATATCGCCGATGTCCTCGAGATTCGGCAGCAGCAATTCCCTCGGCAAGGGCTCGCTCTGGCCTTGCTGGCGGACGCGCCACTCGTATTCGGCGAAGCCCTCCAGCAGCCGCCCGGATTTCAGCAGCGCCATGGCCCGCTGCACGTGCAGAACCGGGTCGTCGGCGGCGTGGAACAGCGCCTCGTTATAGGCGGCCAGGCCCGCCTCGAACGCCCCGGAATTGACCAGCGCGACCGCGAGATTGGCGCGCGCCTCCCGGCTCAGCGGCTCCGCGGCGACGGCACGGCGGAAATACGCGAGCGCCTCCGCCATGCGCCCGCTTTCGGCGAGCGCGATGGCCCATAGCCGCCGCGCCGATGGAAAGCCGGGGCGGAGTTCCAGCGCCACCGCGATTTCCTCGAGCGCCTCCGAGGGCCGGCCGGTTTCCAGCAGAAATTCGGCATGGGCGTAGGCCAGCCGAACGTCGGAGGGTTCGAGATCGCGCGCGGCGCGGAACTGCGCATAGGCGTCGGGGAGCCGTTCCAGCCGTCGCAACATATCCGCCAGGTCATGGCACGGATGCGCATGGTTCGGCCGTTCGCGCCCGACCTTGGTCAGCAGCAGCACCGCGCGCTCGATCTCGCCCTGTCCGCCGAGCGCCAGCCCGAGCAGCAACAGTGCCTCGACGTCGCGCGGCTGCGTGGCGATCAGTCGCTGCGCCAGATCGGCGGTCTCGGCGAAGCGGCCCGCTTGCAGGTGCTCGAACGCCGCCCGGAGCAGCGTCGGCCGGTCCGCATCAGCCATGAGTTTTCCGGGCTGGAATTTCGGCTCGCTCATCCGAAATCAGCCTCCTCGGAGCACGAAACTGTTGACCCGCCGGCCGGTGGCCGGTAGGGATGGCTCCAGATGCGAATGCTTCTCATTTGAACGGCGTCGCCTCGACGGAATGCGAGAGCACGTGGCCTGCCGCAAAATCCGGCGTTTTGCCAGCCGGTTCTGCCGCAGGGCTTGCCGGCGATAGCGCGGGCTAGGAGCGGGAACGGATGTTGGCGGCACTGTTGATCGTGTTTCGCGAGGTCATCGAGGCCGGACTGATCGTCGGCATCGTGCTGGCCGCGGCCAAATCGGTGCCCGGGCGTGGACGGGCCGTCACCCTCGGCATCGTCGGCGGATTGGCCGGCGCCGGCGTCGTCGCCGCCTTCGCCGGCCAGTTGAGCGAATTGTTCGCCGGTTCCGGCCAGGAGATGTTCGAGGCGACCGTGCTGAGCGCCGCCGTCCTCATGCTGGCCTGGCACAACATCTGGATGGCGAGCCACGGGCGCGAATTGGCCGGCCAGGCACGAGCGCTCGGAACCGCGGTGCAGGACGGCAGCAAGCCGCTGGCGGCGCTCGGCGTGGTGGTCGCCATCGCCGTGCTGCGCGAAGGCTCGGAGGTGGTGCTGTTCCTGTTCGGCATCGCCGCGACCGGCGGCGCCTCGGCGCCATCCATGGCGATCGGCGGCGCTCTCGGCGTGGCCGCCGGAGCCGCGGTTGCCGCCCTGATGTATGCCGGGTTGCTGGCGATCCCGGCCGGGCGGCTGCTCTCGGTCACCGGCTGGCTGATCACGCTGCTCGCCGCCGGGATGGCGAGCCAGGCGATCGTCTTCCTGCAGCAGGCCGGCTACTTCAACGTATTTGCGACGCCGCTGTGGAACACTGGCTGGCTGCTGTCGGACGGCTCGATTCCCGGCCGTCTCGCACACACCTTGGTGGGCTACACCGAGGCGCCGAACGGGTTGCAGCTCATGGTCTACGCGTCGGTGATCGTGCTGATCGCCGCCCTGGCGCGGCTCGTCCGCTCCGGCCCGCCCCGCCGCCCAGCGGCGCCGGTCGCCGCGGAGTAACGCCGCCCGCAGCCTACCCGAGACCCTCGCGCCCAAGCTCCAGGTATTTTTCCCGCCGCCGCGCGCGCAACGTCGCGCCGTCCAGATCGAGCAGCGGATGCAGGTTGGCGGCGATGCCGTTGCCCACCGCCGTCATCGTCTCCGCCGGCGCCCGGTGCGCGCCGCCGACCGGCTCCCCGATGATCTCGTCCACCAGGCCCAGCCGCTTCAAATCCTCGGCGGTCAGCTTCAGCGCGTCGGCGGCGAGCGGCGCCTGGGCGGCGTCGCGCCAAAGGATCGAGGCGCAGCCTTCCGGCGAAATCACCGAGTAGAAGGCGTGCTCCAGCATCAGCAGCCGGTCGCCCGCGGCGAGCGCGACGGCGCCGCCCGAGCCGCCCTCGCCGATGATGGTGGCGACAACAGGGACCGGGGCCTCCAGGCAGGCCTCGATCGCCCGCGCGATCGCCTCCGACTGCCCCCGCGCCTCGGCGTCGGTGCCGGGAAACGCGCCCGCCGTATCCACGAAGGTGAGCACCGGCAGGCCGAAGCGGCCCGCCAGTTCGATCAGCCGCCGCGCCTTGCGATAACCCTCCGGCCGCGCCATGCCGAAATTGTGCGCCACCCGGCTTTCGGTCTCGGACCCCTTTTCCGTGCCGATGACCACCACCGAGCGTTCGCGGAACCGGCCGAGCCCGCCGATCACGGCGGCATCGTCCCCGAACGCGCGATCACCCGCCAGCGGCGTGAACTCCGCGATGAGCGTCCGGATATAGTCGGTCGCCTTCGGCCGCTCCGGGTGCCGCGCCACCTGGGTCTTCTGCCACGGCGTCAGCTTGGCGTAGGTCGCGCGTAGCTGCCGGTCGACCTTGTCGGTCAGCCGCTGCACCTCGTCGGCGATGTTGATGCCGTCCGGCCCCGACATGCGCCGGAGCTCGTCGATCTTGCCCTCAAGCTCGGCGATCGGCTTTTCGAAGTCGAGGAAATGGCGCATGGCGCGGCGCTTTACCACGGAAGGCGCGCCGCCGGACCAGCGGCACGCGCGGGACTGAGTAGAACGCGGTACGGCTAGAAGGCGTTCAGCCCCGTTTGCGAGCGGCCGAGGATGAGGGCGTGCACGTCGTGGGTGCCTTCGTACGTGTTCACCGTCTCCAGGTTCATCACGTGGCGGATCACGTGGTACTCGTCGACGATGCCGTTCCCGCCGTGCATGTCCCGCGCGGTGCGCGCGATCTCCAGCGCCTTGCCGCAGGAATTGCGCTTGACCAGCGAGATCATCTCCGGGGCCGCCCTGCCGTCGTCCAGCAAGCGTCCGACGCGCAGCACGGCTTGCAGTCCGATGGCGATCTCGGTCTGCATGTCGGCGAGCTTTTTCTGGATCAACTGTGTCGCGGCGAGCGGCCGCCCGAACATCTTGCGCTCCAGCGTGTAATTGCGCGCGGCGTGCCAGCAGAATTCCGCGGCGCCCAGCGCGCCCCAGGCGATGCCATAGCGTGCGTTGTTCAGGCAGCTGAACGGCCCGCGCAGCCCCTTCACGCCCGGCAGCATGTTCTCCGCCGGGACGGCCACGTCCTGCATCATGATCATGCCCGTCACGCTCGAGCGCAGGGAAAACTTCCCCTCGATCTTCGGCGTGTTCAGGCCGGGCATGCCCCGCTCCAGGATGAAGCCGCGAATGTCGCCCGCTTCGTCCTTGGCCCAGACCACGAACACGTCCGCGATCGGCGAATTGGTGATCCAGGTCTTGGACCCGTTCAGCACCCAGCCGTCGCCCATGCGCTTCGCCCGCGTGCGCATCGAGCCCGGATCGGACCCGCCGTCGGGTTCGGTCAGCCCGAAACACCCGACGAACTCGCCGGTGCGGAGCTTGGGCAGATACGTCGACCGCTGCGCCTCCGAGCCGAAGGCGTGGATCGGATACATCACCAAGGAGGATTGCACCGAGAAGGCGCTGCGATAGCCGCTGTCGACCCGCTCCACCTCGCGCGCCATCAGGCCGTAGGCGACATAGTTCACGCCGGCGCAGCCGTAGCCGTCCAAGGTGGCGCCGAGAAAGCCCATCTCGCCGAATTCGTTCATGATCTCGCGATCGAAACGCTCGTGCCGGTTGGCCTCCAGCACGCGGGAAAACAGCTTCTCCTGGCAATAGACATGGGCGGCGTCGCGGATGGCGCGTTCGTCCTCGGCGAGCTGCTCGTCGAGCCGCAGCGGATCCTCCCAGACGAACGGCGCGAAGCCCCCCTTCCCGGCCGGAGCCGTCTCGCTCGGCCGTGCCGCCGCGCTCATGGTTCCTCCTTGGCCGCCACCTCGTGCCGCGCCGACACCGACGCGCCGGCGCGCTTCGTCCGGGCGCGGATCTGCATGAACGCCGGCACGTCGCCGCCGAATCCCAGGACATCCGCGGCTTCGGCCGCCTCCTCGCGCGGCTCCTGCCGCCGACGTGGCGGCCTGCGCCCCGCCTCGCGAACCGCCTCGGACGGCACGGCATCGCGCTCCACCGGCCGGCTGCGCGCCGGTGGCCGCTCCGGCTTGGCTATGGCGTCGGTTCGCGGCGCCGCGCCGCGGCGGCCGCTTCGCTTCGGCTCGGCCGCGCCTTCGGGCGCTGCCGTCCTCGGCCTGGCGGCTGGCCTGGCTGCCGCCGCCCGCCGGCCGCGTCCGCGCCGCCGGCCGTCGCCCTCGCTCCATTCGACGTGATCGAGCGCTTCGACGACCATGCGCGGAATCGGCATGCCAATCAGCGCCTCGATGGCCTCCACCGGCAGCCGGTCGTCAGGCGTCGCGAGCATGAAGGCGCGCCCCTCGCGACCCGCGCGGCCGGTGCGGCCGATGCGATGCACGTAGTCTTCGGCATGCACCGGCACGTCGAAATTGAAGACGTGCGAGAGCCCGCCGATGTCGAGCCCGCGTGCCGCCACGTCGCTGCACACCAGAAGCCGCAATTCGCTGGCGCGAAATTTCTCCAAGGTCGCAAAGCGCATCGGCTGGGTCATGTCGCCGTGCAAGGCGCCGACATCGAAGCCATGCCGCTTCAGCGAACGGAACAGGATGTCCACGTCGCGCTTGCGGTTGCAGAAAATCAGCGCGTTCTGCACCTCCTCCTTGCGGATCAGCCGGCGCAGGGCCTCGCGCTTGTCGTGTTCGGCCACCAGCGCCAGCCCCTGCGTGATCGTCGTCGCGACCGAGGCGGGCGGCGCGACGGTGATCTCCTTCGGGTTCTGCAGGAAGGCGTCGCCGATGCGGCGGATCTCCGGCGCCATGGTGGCGCTGAAGAACAATGTCTGGCGGTTGCGCGGCAGCAGCGACACGATGCGCTCGACATCCGGGATGAAGCCCATGTCGAGCATCCGGTCGGCTTCATCGATCACCAGGAGCCGCGCGTCGCTCAGCAGCAGGCCGCCGCGCTCGAACATGTCGAGCAGCCGCCCTGGCGTCGCGATGACGATGTCCACGCCGCGCGTGAGCAAATCGCGCTGATCGGTCATGCTTTCGCCGCCGATGATGAGCGCGTGCGCGAGCTTCAGGTGTTTTCCGTATTGGTCCAGGTTTTCGGCCACCTGCAGCGCGAGTTCGCGCGTGGGCTCCAGGATCAGGCCGCGCGGCATGCGCGCCCGCGCGCGCGAGCCCGTCAGGATGTCCAGCATCGGCAGCGTGAATCCGGCGGTCTTGCCGGTGCCGGTCTGCGCCGCGCCGAGCACGTCCCGCCCCATCAGGACAAACGGAATCGCCTGCTCCTGAATGGGCGTCGGGTGGAGATAGCCCATCTCCTTCACCGCGCGCAGAATGGGCTCGGAAAGGCCGAGATCGGCGAAGCTGACGAGCCGCGGCTCGTCAGGGCCGTTCTCGACCATCTCCGGCTCCGTATCCGGCTCGGGGCCGTTACGTACGGACTCCAGCGGTTGGACGTAGCCGCTCGGCGGGGCGGCGGTGCTCTCGCTCGAAGAAATCGTTTCGATCACCAAGATGCTTTCGATGGCAGCCTCAGCCCATTCGGCCGGGCGCGTGCGCGCGGTGAATCCGCGTCTGTTGCACCTCGCATATCTGGAAAGGCAGCCGCAAAGTCAAGGTTGCGCGGCGATCGTGTCGCGACCGTTCGGTCGACCCGCTCGCCGCCGCGCGGGCACGGTTGGCCCTGGCGGCGGCATCGGGCGCCCGCCCGCCACAATTGCGATACAATCCTTCGGCAGGTTCCGGTTGGCGAAACCCAGCGTGGATCCGTGCCATGATGCTCCCATCGAAATCCCGTTTCCTCGCGGCCGCGGCCGTGCTCGGCTTGTCGGCGTTGACGGTTGCGCTGCCGTCTTCCGCCCATGCGTGGTGGCGCGGCGGCGTGGTCGTCGGCATCCCCGGTCCCTTCGTGGTCGGCCCGCCGGTTGCCTATCCGCCGCCTTATGCGCCGCCGCCGGTCTACGCGCCGCCGTCCGCCACGACCGAGACGCCACCTTCCGGCTACCAGGAAGCGCCGGACGCTTACGCGGAGCCGCCGCCGGGCTACCAGGAGCCTCCGGAAGCCTACGAAGCGCCGCAACGCTATCCCGCGCCCTATGAGCAGGCGCCGGGCGCGGACGAGCAGTCCGGCGCTACGGCGCAGAGCTGCTTCGCCGGCCGCTATGTTTGCCCGCTCGAAGCCACGGTGCCGGTCGGCGGCAATTGCTGGTGTCCGCGCAACCGGGGCGGCCGCGAATGGGGACACGCGGGCTGACCTCGGGCTAACCTCCGCTCACGGCGCGCTGGCCGGCGCAAACCGGGCCGGCGCCGTCTCGTTCTCGTGCGAGGCGAACAGCGGAGGCGGCACGGTTGGCCATTTCGTTCGAGGTTCCCGCAGCGATCGAAGACTATGCCCTGATCGGCGACTGCCAGACCGCGGCCCTGGTCGGCCGCAACGGCTCGATCGATTGGCTGTGCTGGCCACGCTTCGACAGCGATTTGGTGTTCGGGGCGCTGCTCGGCGCGCCCGAGTGCGGACGCTGGCTGATCGCCCCGGCTGATCCCGGCGTTCGGGTCGAGCGGCGCTATCGCGATCATTCGCTGGTGCTGGAAACCGTGTTCGAGAGCGCGGACGGCTGCGCCGCGCTGATCGACTTCATGCCGCCGAACCACGCGAATTCCTCGGTGATCCGCATCGTCGAAGGCCGCCGCGGCCGTTTGCCGATGCGCCTCGAGCTGGTGCTCCGGTTCGATTACGGCGCCGCCGTGCCTTGGGTGTCGCGGCTCGCCGACAAGAGCGGGCTCTGCGCCATCGCCGGCGCGAACATGGTGGTTCTGCGTACCCCGATCGAATTGCGCGGCGAGGATATGAAAACGGCGGCCGATTTCACGGTCGGCGAGGGGCAGACGATCCCCTTCGTCCTGACGCAGGGCCCCTCGCATCTGCCACCCCCGGCCGCGCTCGATGCCAGCGCCGAGTGCGCCGCGACCGAGGAGTTCTGGCGCGACTGGTCGCGCGGCTGCACCTATGCCGGCGCGTGGGACGAGCCCGTGCGCCGCTCCCTGATCACCCTCAAGGCGCTCACCTACGCACCCACCGGTGGCATCGTCGCGGCGGCCACGACGTCGCTGCCGGAACAGCTCGGCGGCGCGCGCAACTGGGATTACCGCTTCTGCTGGCTGCGCGACGCCACGCTCAGCCTGCTCGCATTGATGGAGGCCGGCTACTACGAGGAGGCGCAAGCGTGGCGAGACTGGCTGCACCGCAGCGTCGCCGGCAGCCCGGACCAGATCCAGATCATGTACGGCATCGGCGGCGAGCGGCGGCTGACCGAATGGGAAGTCCCCTGGCTGCCGGGCTATCAGGGCGCCAAGCCGGTGCGCATCGGCAATGCAGCCTCGGGCCAGTTGCAGCTCGACGTGTACGGCGAGGTCATGGACGCGCTGTATCACGCGCGCGAAAGCGGGCTGGAGGTGCCGGCCTCGACCTGGGACATGCAGCTCGTCATGCTGCAGCACCTCGCCGAGATTTGGGACCGGCCGGACGACGGGCTGTGGGAAATGCGCGGCCCAAGGCGGCAGTTCACCTTCTCCAAGATCATGGCCTGGGTGGCGCTGGACCGGGCGGTGCGCAGCATCGAGCGGCATGGCGTGCCCGGGCCGCTGGACCGCTGGCGTGCCCTGCGCGACCACATCCACGCGACGGTCTGCGAGCACGGTTTCAGCAGCGCGAAGAACAGCTTCGTGCAGTCCTTCGGCGAGAGCGATCTCGATGCCAGCCTGCTGATGATTCCGCTGGTGGGCTTTCTCCCGCCCGAAGACCCCCGGGTGCGTGGCACCATCGCGGCGGTCCAGCGCGAGTTGATGGCGGACGGATTCGTGCTGCGCTACCGCACGGAATCGGGCAAGGATGGCTTGCCGCCCGGCGAGGGCGCGTTTCTGGCCTGCAGTTTCTGGCTCGCCGACAACCTCGTGCTGCAGAACCGCAAGGACGAGGCGCTGGAACTGTTCGAGCAACTCCTGGCCTTGCGCAACGATGTCGGGCTGCTCGCCGAGGAGTACGATCCCCGGGCCAAGCGCCTGGTCGGCAACTTTCCGCAGGCGTTTTCGCACCTGTCGCTGATCGGCACCGCCATGAACCTGCACAACCTGGCGATGGCCGAGCGGCGCGGGAAGGAGCCGGCCGAGGCGCAGCGCCGCGAATAGCGACTCGCCGCCGTTCAGTCCGCCTGTTCGCCGGCGGCGCCCAGAATGCGCAGCGCGAGTTTCAGGTGCGGGCGGTCGATCATCTTGCCGTCGAGCGCGAAGGTGCCGGCGTCGGGACGCGCCGCGAAGCCGTCGCGCACGGCGCGTGCCCAGGCGATGCGCTCCGGCGAGGGGGTGAACGCGGCGTTGGCCGGCGCGATCTGCGCCGGGTGGATCAGGACCTTGCCGGCAAATCCGTCCGCCGCGGCCGCCTCGCTCTCCCGGCGCATGCCCTCGGGGTCGCGCGGGTCGGGAAACGGCGTGTCCAGCGCCGCCACGCCGCACGCCGCGGCGGCGGCGAGCACAGCGGCGCGGGCGGCGGCCACCGGGGCGGCGAATGTGCCGTCCGGCCGGCGCGGCGCGATGCCGAGATCGGCCGAGAGATCCTCGGCGGCGAAACAGAAGGCGAGCACGCGCCGCGGCGGGTCGGCATACTGGTTGAGCGCCAGCACCGAGGCGGCGGTTTCCGTGACCAGCGCGAGCACGCCGACGCCGCCGGCCGGCAAGCCGGCGGCGGTCTCCAGCGCCTCCAAATGATGATCGAGCGCCAGGAGATCGGCGGGTCCGGTGCATTTCGGCAGCAAGATCGCCGCCGGCCGTCCGGGCACCACGGCGGCGAGGTCCGCCAGGTACCACCTGGTCGTTCTCGGATTGACCCGGACGAAAACGCCCGGGCGCGACACGCCCGGCAACAGCGCCGACACGGCCGCCCGAGCCGCCTCCTTGTGCGGTTCCGCCACCGCGTCCTCCAGGTCGAGGACCACGGCATCCGCATCGGAGGCCAGGGCTTTCTGCACCTTCCGCTCGGAGTCGCCGGGGGCGAACAGCGGGCCGCGCAGTCTCATGCGCCCGCCTCCGCCGGTGCGGCCGATCCGCGGCGGCGCATGAGCGCGGCGCGTTCACAAGTCGCCACCAGCACATCCGCTTGGTTGAACGCCTCGTGGCGGAACGTCACGATCCCCGCGTCGGGACGCGAACGGCTGGCGCGCACGGAAACGACCGTCGTGAGGACCCGCAACGTGTCGCCGGCGAACACGGGCGCCGGAAAGCGCACGTCGGTCATGCCGAGATTGGCCACTGTCGTTCCTTGCGTGGTGTTGTGCACGCTCATACCGATCATCAGGCCGAGCGTGAACAGCGAGTTCACCAGCGGGCGGCCGAATTCCGTCGCCTTGGCGTATTCGGCATCGAGATGCAGCTTCTGCACGTTCATCGTCATGCCGCAGAACAGCACATTGTCCGCCTCCGTCACGGTCCGCGTCCATTCGGCATCGATCCGGCGGCCCTCGGTCAGGTCCTCGAAATAAAGCCCAGGCATCTCCGGCCACCTCCTCTGCGCCGCGCGGGTGCGGGTATGGGCGCAACTTGCGCGGGCCGACACGATATGCAAATCAGCGCCGCCAGGACAAAACAAATACGGGGACGTCCGGGGTGTCGGACATCATCCTGGAAACCAGGGATCTGACCAAGGAGTTCCGCGGCTTCATCGCGGTGCAGGGCGTCGACTTGGCGGTGCGCCGGGGGACGATTCACGCGCTGATCGGTCCGAACGGCGCCGGCAAGACCACCTGCTTCAACATGCTCACCAAATTCTTGCAGCCGACCAAGGGAACGATCCGCTTCGACGGCGCGGACATCACCAGGCTGAAGCCGGCGCAGGTGGTGCGGCACGGGCTGGCGCGCAGCTTTCAGATCTCCGCGGTGTTCCCGCACCTGAGCGCGCTGGAGAACGTCCGGCTCGCGCTGCAGCGCGTTCGCGGCGGTTCCTACGATTTTTGGCGCTCGGAAGAGGCGCTGCGCGTATTCGACGATCGGGCCCGGGAACTGCTCGCGGATGTCGGACTGTCCGCTTATGTCGATGCCACCGCGGTCGAATTGCCGTATGGACGGAAGCGGGCCCTGGAGATCGCCACCACGCTCGCGCTCGACCCCAAAATGATGCTGCTCGACGAACCGACCGCGGGCATGGCGCACGAGGACGTCGATCGGGTCGTGGCGCTGATCCGCCGCGTGCGCGCGGGCCGCACCATTCTGATGGTGGAGCACAATCTCTCGGTGGTGGAAGGGCTCTGCGACACGATCACGGTGCTGACCCGCGGGCGTGTACTGGCGCAAGGCGATTACGCCAGCGTCTCGAAAAATCCCGAGGTGGTGAGCGCCTATCTGGGAGCCAGCCATGCTTGAGCAGCCGATGCTCGAGCAGCCCATGCTCCAGGTGAAGGGGCTGAACGCCTGGTACGGCGAAAGCCACATCCTGCACGGCGTGGATTTCGAGATAGGCGAAGGCGAGGTAGTAACCTTGCTCGGGCGCAACGGCGCCGGCAAGACCACGACGATGAAGTCCATCATGGGCTTGGTGCCGCGGCGCGAGGGCAGCATCCGCTTCGACGGGCGCGAGATCGTCGCGCTCCGCCCCGACCTGATCGCGCGCACCGGCATCGCGCTCTGCCCGGAGGAGCGCGGCATCTTCGCCTCGCTGAGCGTGACCGAGAACCTGATGCTGCCGCCGGTGATCAAGCCCGGTGGGCTCGACTTGCCGACCATCTACGCGCTGTTCCCGAATCTGCAGGAGCGCGCCGCCAGCCAGGGCACCAAGTTATCCGGTGGCGAGCAGCAGATGCTGGCGATCGCGCGCATCCTGCGCACCGGCGCCAAGCTGCTGCTGCTGGACGAGCCGACCGAAGGCCTGGCGCCGGTGATCGTGCAGCAGATCGGGCGCACGATTCAGGAGATCAAGGCGCGCGGGTTCACAGTGCTGCTGGTCGAACAGAATTTCCACTTCGCCGCGACGGTGGCGGACCGGCACTACGTCGTCGAGCACGGCCGCGTCGTCGACATGATTCCGAATGCGCAGCTCGACGCGAACATGGACAAGTTGCACGCGTATCTCGGGGTTTAATTTTCCTCCCTCCCTCTCCACGGAGAGGAACCGGCCTCAGTCGAAGGAGACGACATGAACATTTCCCGCCGTGACGTGTTGGGGCTGGCCGCGGGCGCGGCGGCCGCGCCGTTGGCCACGCCCGCCCGCGCGCAGACGCCGACGATCAAGATCGGGGTGCTGAACGACATGTCCGGCCCGTACCGCGACCTCGGCGGCATGCAGGACGTGAATTGCGTGCGCCAGGCGGTCCAGGAGTTCGGGTCGAAGGGCTTCAACGTCGAGGTCATCTACGCCGACCATCAGAACAAGCCCGATATCGGCGCCGGCATCGCGCGGCAGTGGTTCGACCGCGACAACGTCGACATGATCGTCGACGTGAATACCTCCTCGGTGGCGCTCGCGGTCAACCAGGTCTGCGCGCAGAAGAACCGCGCCTATGTCAACGTCGGCGCGGCGACGACGGATTTGACCGGCAAACAGTGCACGCCGGTCACGGTGCACTGGTCGTACGACAACTACATGCTGGCGCGGTCCACCGGCGGCGCCATGGTGAAGGCCGGCGGCAACACCTGGTATTTCATCACCGCCGATTACGTGTTCGGCAAGCAGCTCGAGGCGCTGACCACGAAGTTCGTGAAGCAAGCCGGCGGCAAGGTGCTCGGCACCTCGCGCTATCCGTTCCCCGGCACCACCGATTTCTCGTCGTTCCTGATCTCGGCCCAGGCCTCCGGCGCCAAGGTGCTCGGCCTCGCCAACGCCGGCGCCGATACGGTGAACAGCATCAAGCAGGCGACCGAGTTCGGCGTGAAGAAGTCCATGAAAGTCGCCGCGCTGCTGATGTTCATCACCGACGTGCACGGGATCGGGCTGCCGACAGCGCAGGGCCTGGTGCTGACCGCGAGCTTCTACTGGGATCTCAACGACCGCACCCGCGCGTTCACGAACCGCGTCAAGACCAAGATCGCGCCGTTCTACCCGAACATGGTGAACGCGGGCAATTACGCCGGCACGCTGCACTACCTGAAGGCGATCGCCTCGCTCGGTCCCGCGCACGCGAAGGACGGCAAGGCGGTGGTGGCGCGCATGAAGGCGATGCCGACCGAGGACGACTGCTTCGGCAAGGCGCATATCCGCGAGGACGGATTGCTGATCGTCCCCTCGTACCTGTTCGAGGTGAAGTCGCCCAAGGAGAGCAAGGGACCGTGGGACTATTACAAGCTGGTCGCCACCACGCCCGCCGGCCAGGCCTTCGAGCCGCCCGATCCGGCGTGCAAGCTGAACCACGCATGAACCGCGCCGCGCGGATGGGCCTGGGCCAGAGCTTCCCCGCTCGCAGCGCTCGGGCAATCGGGCTTATCCGGCACCCCGTTCAGAAAGCCGTGTCATGCTGATGATATTCGGCATCCCGGCCCCGCTGCTGTTCGGGCAGTTGCTGCTCGGGCTGATCAACGGCGCCTTCTACGCGCTGCTCTCGCTCGGCCTCGCCATCATTTTCGGCATGCTCAACATCATCAACTTCGCGCACGGCGCGCTGTTCATGATGGGCGCCTTCGTCGCCTGGATGCTGCTGAATTACCTCGGCATCGGCTATTGGCCGTCGCTGATCCTGGCGCCGCTGATCGTGGGTGCGTTCGGCGTCGTCTTGGAAAAACTGTTCATCAGCCGCCTCTACAAGCTCGATCACCTGTATGGACTTCTGCTCACCTTCGGGTTGGCGCTGATCATCGAGGGCGTGTTCCGCAACGAATATGGCAGCTCCGGCATGCCGTATCAGATCCCCTCGGCGCTGCAGGGCGCGACCAATCTCGGCTTCATGTATTTGCCGAACTATCGCGGCTGGGTGGTGATCGTCTCGGTGGTCGTCTGCTTCGGCACCTGGGCGCTGATCGAGAAAACCCGGCTCGGCGCCACCCTGCGCGCCGCCACCGAGAACGCGCCGCTGGTGCAGGCGTTCGGCGTGAACGTGCCGCGGCTGGTCACGCTTACCTACGCGGGCGGCGTGGCGCTGGCGGCGTTCGCGGGCGTGCTGGCCGCGCCGATCTATTCGGTGAACCCGAACATGGGGCTCAATTTCATCATCGTGGTGTTCGCGGTGGTGGTGATCGGCGGCATGGGCTCGATCCTCGGCTCGGTGCATCGCCGGGTTCGCGCTCGGCATCATCGAGGGGCTGACGAAAGTGTTCTACCCGCAGGGTTCGGCCACGGTGATCTTCGTCGTCATGGCGATCGTGCTGCTGACGCGACCCGCCGGTCTGTTCGGAAGGGCCGCGTGATGAGCGGATGGACCATGCCGGCCCGGTCGGCGCCCAAGTGGATGGTGTTCGGCTACACGCGCACCCAGGCGGTGGCGCTGTCGGTGCTGATCGCGCTCACGATCGCCGCGCCGTATTTCCTCTATCCCGTGTTCGTGATGAAGGTGCTTTGCTTCGCGCTGTTCGCCTGCGCCTTCAACCTGCTGATCGGCTATGTGGGCCTGCTCTCGTTCGGGCACGCCGCGTTTTTCGGCATGGGCGCCTACATCGCCGCCTGGACCGCGAAAAACTGGCACCTGACGCCTGGCATCGCGATCCTGCTCGGCGGGCTGGTGGGCGCGGGCCTCGGCGTCGTGATCGGCGTGCTGGCGATCCGGCGCGTCGGCATCTACTTCTCCATGGTCACGCTCGCCCTGTCGCAGATGGTGTACTTCTTCTGCCTGGAAGCGCCGTTCACTGGCGGCGAGGACGGCATTCAGCAGGTCCCGCGCGGCAAACTGCTCGGCATCTTCTCGCTGCAGCCCGACATGGCGATGTATTGGGTCGTTGCCGCCATCTTCCTGCTCGGTTTCCTGTTCCTGCACCGCGTCGTGCATTCGCCGTTCGGCCAGGTGCTGAAGGCGATCCGCGAGAACGAGCCGCGCGCGATTTCCCTCGGCTACCGGGTCGACGACTACAAGCTGATCGCCTTCGTCCTCTCCACGTTCGTGGCCGGGATCGCGGGCGGCGCGAAGTCGATCGTGTTCGGCATCGCCACCTTGACCGACGTGCACTGGTCGATGTCGGGCGAGGTCGTGCTGATGACGCTGGTCGGTGGACTGGGCACCATCTTCGGCCCGGTTCTGGGTGCGCTGACCGTGACCGCGATGGAGAACTACCTGGCGCAGTTCGGCGCGTGGGTCACGGTGATCCAGGGCGTGATCTTCGTCGCGTGCGTGCTGGCGTTCCGCCGCGGCATCATCGGCGAGATCGGCGCCAAGCTGAAACTGGCACTGTAGCAGGCGGCCGGAGCGGTTTCGTCGCGATGGACGATCGCCGGAGCGAGCCGGGCGATGACGAGCGCCGGCCGCGGCGGCCGCGTACCCGCCACCTGCGGCATCTGATCCGCGAACTCGGCCCCGGCGTCATCACCGGGGCGGCCGACGACGATCCGAGCGGCATCGCCACCTATTCGCAGATCGGCGCGCAGTTCGGCTATTCGCTCGGCTGGACCATCGTGCTGACGACGCCGCTGATGGCGGCGGTGCAGGAAATAAGCGCGAGGCTCGGGCGCGTGACCGGGGCGGGCCTGGGCGCGGCGATGCGGGCCCACGTGCCGCGCTGGCTCACGGTGATGGTCATCGCCGCGCTGCTGATCGCCAATATCTTCAACCTTGGCGCGGATCTCGGCGCGATGGCCGCCGCCGGCAAGCTGCTGCTCGGCGGATCGGAGCAGGTCTATGCCGTGCTGATCGCGATGTTCTGCGCGGCGTGCGAAATCTTTCTCGCCTACCGCCGGTACGTGCTGATCCTCAAATGGCTCACCCTGACCCTGTTCGCCTATGTCGCCTTGCTGTTCGTCGTGCATCTTCCGCTGCACGAGGTGCTGATCGGCGCGTTCGTCCCGCGCGTCGCGTTCACGCGCGAGGCGCTGACGGCGCTCGTCGCGGTGCTTGGAACCACGATCAGTCCCTACCTGTTCTTTTGGCAAGCGTCGGAGGAAGCGGAGGAGGAGCACGCCGAGGGCGATCCGCGGCCGTTGCGCGAGCACCCCGCCGACGCGCCGCGACAGATCAGGCGGCTCGAGTTCGACACCTATGCCGGGATGATCTTTTCCAATCTGATCGCGCTCGCCATCATTCTCGGCAGCGCCGCGACGTTGCACGCCAGCGGCAAGCTGGAGGTGACGAGCGCGGCGGAAGCGGCGGCGGCGCTGAAGCCGATCGCGGGCCAGTTCGCTTTCATGATCTTCGCGCTGGGCATCATCGGGACCGGCCTGCTGGCTGTTCCGGTACTGGCCGGCTCGGCGGCGTACGCCGTCGGCGAGGCATTCGCCTGGCCCGTGGGTTTAAGCTACAGCGCGTTGGATGCGCGCCTGTTTTACGGCCTCATCGCCTTGGCCACCGCCATCGGCGCGGCCATCGTCTTTTCGCCGATCAACCCGATCCAGGCCCTCTACTGGAGCGCCGTCATCAACGGCGCGGTTTCGGGGCCGGTCATCGGCGTCATGGTCGCGCTCGGCTGCAGCCGCGCGGTGATGGGCGCGCTGGTCCTGCCCTGGTCGCTCAGGGTGCTCGGGGGACTGACGGCGCTTCTGATGGCCGCCTGCACGATCGGAATGATTGTATTGTAGCCGATGACCGCCGAGCCGGAAAACGACAGCGAGCGCCTCGAACGGCTGATCAAGTCGCGCCGCCGCCTCGCCCTGGTGGTGAACACGCATTCGCGTCGGGGCGCGAGCCTGTATTCCCGAGCCAAGGCGCTCCTGGCGGAAAAGGGCGTGACGGTCGATCCGTCGTATCCGGTGCGCGATGCGAGCCGTCTGCGCCAGATCGTCAAGGACATCGTCGAGCAAGGCCACAAATTCGTCGCCGTCGGCGGCGGCGACGGCACGATCAGCGCGGTGGTCGGCGAAATCGCCTATCGCGACGTCGCGCTGGGGGTGCTGCCGATGGGCACGGCGAACAGCTTCGCCCGGACGATCGGCATTCCGCTATCCATCGCGGCGGCCGTCGACGTGCTGATCGACGGCAAGCTCGCCGAGGTCGATCTCGGGAAGATCAACCAGGATTTCTTCGCGAACACCGCGTCGATCGGGCTGCCCGCGACGGTGGCGCGAAGCATGCGCCCCACGCTGAAGCGCTATCTCGGCACCGCCGGATACCTGCTCGTCGCGACCGGCAAGCTGATCACCCACAAGCCGTTCCGATGCGCCCTGTCCTGCGGCGGGAAGCAGGTATCGCTCGATGCGCTCGACATCATCATCGCCAACGGATGCTATCACGCGGGCGTGCCGGTGGCGCCGGATGCGGAGGTGGACAGCCGCGACCTCGCGATCCGGATCGTGCGCGGCGCGAGCAAATGGCGGGTCGCGAGCGCCTGGCTGCGCAGCGGCCTCGGCCTGCCTCCGGGTCGCTCGCTCGCCGAGGTGATCCGGACCAGGGAAGCGACGATCGACACCGATCCCAAACAATACGTTGCCGTCGACGGCGAAGTGCTGACGCGAACGCCTATTCGGCTCGCGGTCGCGCCGGGCGCCCTCAAGCTGATGGTCCCGCGAGATTTCGCGTAGAGAGCGCTCCCGCTGCGCGCGGGCTGGAATTCGTTTCAGCGCTTGCCGGTGAGGCGCTCGCGCAGCGTGCTGATATAGGCATCGGCCTCGCCGTCGGGTCGCTCGAACCGCCGCGCTCGAGTTCGATGCCGTCGGGCCGCAGCAGCGCGATCTCGACCGCGATGCCGAGCTGCTTGTCCGGCAGCCGCGTCAGGGTGGTGCGGCGGTGCAACTGTGCGGGCCGGCCGCGGAGGGATCTCCCAAACGCAGCCCTCGGCGATCGCTTGCAGCGGCTCGCCCTGCGGCAGCCACGCCCTCTCGTCGCCCAGGATTGCTCCGCCCGCTCCAGCGAGACCGGTGCCGTGGTCATCCGGCTGAGATCGCCGGCGAGCTTCGCAGCCGCAGCGAAGCCGGCTACACCGGCGTTCATGAACAGCATCGGCGCGATCCCGCCTCCCGATGGTGCCTCCCCCGCCATGGCGCAGTGGTTCGCGCTGAAGGCCGAGCAGCCCGACGCGCTGCTGTTCTTCCGCATGGGCGATTTCTACGAGATGTTCTTCGCCGACGCGGAAGCCGCCGCGACGGCGCTCGACATCGCGCTCACCTCGCGCGGCGAGCACGCGGGCGCGCCGATCCCGATGTGCGGCGTCCCGGTGCACAGCGCCGAAGCCTATCTCGCGCGGCTGATCCGCCGCGGCTGGCGCGTCGCCGTCGCCGAGCAACTGGACGACCCGAAAACCGCGCGCGGCAAAACCCCGATCCGCCGCGGCGTGGTGCGCCTGATCACGCCGGGAACGATCGTCGAGGAGGCGCTGCTCGACGCCGCGCGGCCCAATCTGCTGCTGGCGCTGGCGCCCGAACAGCAAAACACCGGGCAGCAAAGCGTCGGGCAGCAAAGCATCGGCGCCGCCTGGCTCGACATCTCCACCGGCCTGTTCGAGACCGCCGCCATTGCGCGCGACGGACTGGCGGCACTCCTGGGCCGGCTCGATCCGGCGGAAATCCTGGCTCCCGCCAGTCTGCCGCTCGGCGAGTGGGAGGCCAAGCGCGCGCCCGAGACCGCCATGCCGCCGCCGCTGGTCGCGCGCCGGCGGCTCGCCGAGGCCTTCACCGCCGCCACGCTCGATGCCTTTGGCGAATTCGCGGATTGCGAGGCGGTCGCCGCCGCGACGGCGCTCGACTACGTCCGCGCCACCCAGGCCGGCGCGCTGCCGCGGCTGGCTCGCCCCGCGCCGCAGGGCCAGGCCGGGCGCATGGCGATCGACGCGGCGACGCGCACCAATCTGGAGATCATTCGCGCCCGCGACGGGCGAGACGCGGCATTCGCTGCTCGGCGCGGTGCAGCGGACAGCGACCGCCGCGGGCGCGCGGCTGCTCTCGGACTTTCTGTCCGCGCCGCTGCTCGATCCGGCCGACATCGTGGATCGGCAGGACGCCTGGTCGTGGCTGCTCGCCAACCCCGCGGCGGCGGCGGAACTGCGCGCGGCGCTGCGCGGCGCCCCCGATATGGCGCGCGCGCTCGGGCGGCTGGCGCTGGGCCGTGGCGTGCCGCGCGATCTGGCCGCCATCCGGGACGGCGTTGCGGTCGCGGATCGCGCCGCCGCGTCGCTGATCCCGCCCGTGCCGGCGGCGCTCGCGCGGGCCAGCGCGGCGCTCGCGCTCGATCCGGCGCTGCGCGAAACGCCTGTCGGCCGCGCTCGCCGATCCGCTTCCCGCGCGCATCGACGACGGCGGGCGTGATCGCCTCCGGCTACGATGGCGAACTGGACGCCGAGCGGCGCCTGCGCGACGATTCCCGCCGCGTGATCGCCACGCTGCAACTGGATTACGCGCAGCGCTACGGCGTCGCCAGCCTGCGCATCCGCCACCACGCCCAGCTCGGCTACATGATCGAGGCCCCCGCCGCCGCGGTCGAGAAGCTGCGCGAACATCCCGAGCTGATTTTGCGCCAGGGCATGGCCAGTTCGGCGCGCTTCGCCACCGCGGAACTGTCCGATCTCGACCGCCGCATCGCCGAGGCGGCGGACCGCGCCCAGGCGCGCGAGCGCACGGTGTTCAAGCATCTGGTCGAAGCCACGCTCGCCGCAATCCGCCGCCATCGCCGCGGCGGCGCAGGCCCTGGCGTTCCTGGATGTCGCACAATCCGCCGCGCGCCTGGCCGAGGGCGGAACCTGGTGCCGCCCGGAGCTGACCGGCGGGCTGGAGTTCACGATTACCGCAGGGCGTCATCCGGTGGTCGAGGCGGCGCTTGCCGGCGGCGACGCGTTCGTGCCGAACGATTGCGACCTGTCGCCGGACCGGCGCGTGCTGCTGCTGACCGGGCCGAACATGGCCGGGAAATCGACCTATCTGCGGCAGAACGCGCTCGCCGCCGTGCTGGCCCAGGCCGGGCTGCCGGTGCCGGCCACCGCCGCGCGCCTCGGCGTGGTGGATCGTCTGTTCAGCCGGGTCGGCGCCTCCGACGACCTCGCCCGCGGCCGTTCCACCTTCATGGTGGAGATGACCGAGACCGCCGCCATCCTGCACCAGGCCGGGCCGCGCTCGCTGGTGCTGGTGGACGAGATCGGCCGCGGCACCGCCACCCTGGACGGGCTGGCGATCGCCTGGGCGGTCTTGGAGGCGCTGCACACGCAGGTGCAGGCGCGCGCCATCTTTGCCACACATTTTCACGAGCTGGCGCGGCTGACCACGGAATTGCCCCGATTGTCGCCGCACACGATGCGGGTGAAGGAATGGAAGCGCGACGTGATCTTCCTGCATGAAGTGGCGCCCGGCGCGGCCGGCCGCAGTTGGGGCGTGCATGTCGCGCGCCTCGCCGGCGTGCCCGCGCCGGTGGTGAAGCGCGCCGCCGCGCTGCTCGCCGCGCTGGAGCAGCGGGGCGCGCACCTGACCAAGGACGCGGAGCTGCCGCTGTTCGCACACGCGGCGCCGCCGCCATCGCATCACGTCGACCCGGGTGCCGAGGACGCAGCCGAACCGGGCCCGGAGCACGCCTGCCTGGTGGCCGCGATCGCCGCGCTGGACCTGGACGATTTGACACCCAAGGCAGCTCTCGAAACGCTGTACCGTCTCAAGTCTTTATTACCCGAACACACCCAGGGGCCAGGAATGCGAAGCCGCGCATGTTGACGCCGCAACCCTTGCCGGAGGCCGCCGAAGCCGCCGCCGCCGAACTCGCCGAAGACTTGCGCGGCATTTCGATCGCGGACCGCCCCTCGTCGGCGCCATTGCCATCGCGTCCGGCGGCGCTCGACGCGTTCCGCCGCCACCTCGCGCGGGTTCAGTCCAGCGTGCGCGAGGCGTTCGAGGAAGGCACCCTGGGCGGCGTGGCCGCGGCGCAGCGGCTCGCCGCGCTCACCGACGGCCTGCTCGCCGCGATCTACGACTACGGCCTGAGCGCCGCCTACGCGAGTGGCCGGCGCGAGCCGCTCGCGCTGTTCGCGACCGGCGGCTACGGGCGCGGCGTGCTGGCCCCGTTCAGCGACATCGACCTGTTGTTCCTGACCGGCGCCGATCCCTCGCCGGCCACGCTCAGGGCGATCGAGGTCGTGCTCTATCTGCTGTGGGATCTCGGTCTGAAGGTCGGGCACGCGACGCGCTCGATCGAGCAGTGCCTGACCGAGGCGGCGGGCGACACCACGATCCGCACCACGCTGCTCGATGCGCGGCGGCTCGCCGGCGACGAAGCGCTCGGCGCCGAGTTCGTCCGGCAGTTCGGCGAGTATTTTCGCCATTCCGGGGTCGGCGACTTCATCGCCGCCAAGCAGCATGAGCGCGCGTCGCGTCATCAGCGCTACGGCGACAGCCCGTTCCTCGTCGAACCGAACATCAAGGAAGGCCGCGGCGGGCTGCGCGACCTGCAGACCCTTTACTGGATCGGGCGCGCCGCGCTCGACATCGGCGGCATCGCCGATCTGCTCGGGCGGGACGCCCCGGCCGGCGGGCTGATCAGCGAGCGCGAGGCCCGGCTCGGCCGCCGCTCCTGGGATTTCCTCTGGACTCTCCGCTTTCACCTGCACTACGTCGCCGACCGCGCCGAGGAGCGGCTGACTTTCGACCTCCAGCCGGTGGTCGGCGCGCGCATGGGCTACACGCGCCACGGCCGCCAGAACGGGGTCGAGCGGTTCATGCGGCACTATTTTCTGACCGCGCGCGAGGTGCTGCGGCTCACGCGGGTCTTGGAACCGGTGCTGGTTCGCGCGGCGCTCGGCCCGCCGGCGGTGGCGAAAAGCACGGACAAGGCGGTCGCCTCGGCGGGCTTCGTACTCGCCGACGGCATGCTGCTGCCGGCGAAGGGCCGCGAGTTCGAGGCCGAGCCGCTGCAGACCTTGCGCATCCTGCAGGTTGCCCGCGATCGTGGCCTGGAATTGCATCCGCTGGCGGTGCGCGGGCTGATTCGCAACGAGCGCGCCGCCCGCGCGCTGCGCGAGGACGGGCGAGCCGCGGATCTGTTTCTCGACCTGCTGACCGGCGGCGCACCGGCGGCCTTCCGCGGCGGACCGCGCCGCGCCGACGGGGCGCGCTGGCTCGCGGTGCTGAACGAAACCGGCCTGCTCGGCCGCTTGCTGCCCGACTGGGCGCGCATCGTCGGGCAGATGCAGTTCGACACCTATCACGTGTTCACGGTCGACGAGCACACGATCGAAGCGATCCGCGTGCTCAACATGCTGGAGCGCGGCGAACTGGAGGAGATCGCGCCGGTCGCGTCCGGGCTGGTCGATCATCTGCAATCGCGCCGCGCGCTCTATATGGCGATGCTGCTGCACGACATCGCCAAGGGCCGCGGCGGCGATCATTCCGCAACTCGGCGCCGAGGTCGCGCTGCAGGTATGCCCGGCACTCGGCATGTCGGCCGAGGAGACCGAGATGGTCTCCTGGCTGGTGCTGCACCACCTGCTGCTGAGCCAGACCGCGTTCAAGCGCGATATCGACGACCCGAAGACGATCGTCGACCTCGCCGACACCATTCAGTCGCCGGAACGTCTGCGCCTGCTGCTGATCTTGACCGTCGCCGACATGCGCGCGGTCTCGCCCAAGGTGTGGAACGGCTGGAAGGCGACCTTGCTGCGCGAGCTGTATGCGCGGGTCGCCGAAGTGCTGGAAGGCGGCCTGTCCACCACCGAGCGCGACGTGCGCGTCGCGCGCGCGAAGCAGGCCGTCGCCGAACTGCTCGCGGACTGGCCGGCCGAGGCGGTCGAGCAGTTTCTGGCGCTCGGCTACCCCGGTTACTGGCTGTCCTTCGACCCCGAGGCGCATGTGCGGCACGCGCGCATCGTGCGCGAGGCGACGACGCGCGGCGCGCCGCTGACCATCGAAACGCAGCCGATGCCGGAGCGCGCGGTGACCGAAGTGATCGTCTACACCGCCGATCATCCCGGGCTGTTCAGCCGCATTGCCGGCGCGCTGGCGGTGGCCGGCGCCTCGATCGTGGATGCGCGCATCCACACCATGACCAACGGCATGGCGCTCGATACGTTCTGGATCCAGGACGCCACCAGCGGCAGTTTCGACGCGCCGCACCGGCTGGCGCGACTTGCGGTGCTGATCGAGCAGGCGTTGTCCGGCCGGTTGCGGCTCGCTCGCGAGATTCGCAAGATGTCCAAGTCGCTGCTGGGCAGCCGCATGCGCGCGATCCATGTGCCGCCGCGCGTGGTGATCGACAACCGTGCCTCCAACACGCACACCGTGCTGGAGGTGAACGGTCGCGACCGGCCCGGCCTGCTGCACGACGCTGACCGCGGCGATCAGCGCCGAGGGGCTGCAGATCGCGTCCGCCCACATCACCACCTATGGGGTGCGCGCGGTGGACGTGTTCTACGTGAAGGACGTGTTCGGGCTGAAGGTGGAGAACGAGCGCAAGCTCGCGAAACTGCGCGACGCCCTGCTCAAGGCGCTCGCCGCCGGCGAGGAGTGCCTTCGGAGCCCCGGCCCCGAGCCGGATCGGCGCCTGCGCGCCCCGGGAGCCGACGCGGCCTGAACCACCGTCCGGGGGTCACCGTCCGGGGCAACCGCCCTAAGCCAAATCCGGCCCTACGCGCCCGGGCGGAATTGCTCGCGCATCACGCTGACCAGTTCGCGCGGCGAGAACGGCTTGCCGAGCACCCGCCGGGACTGGAACCGCGGCGGCAGCGCGTCGACGTCGCCGTAGCCGGTCAGGAAAATGAACGGCACGCCGCGATCCTCCAGCGCCTCGGCGATCGGGAAACAGAACTCGCCCGCCAGGTTCACGTCCAGCACCGCCCCGTTGAGGCTCTCCTGCTGGGCGAGCGGGAGCGCCCGGTTCAGCCGCGAAATCGGGCCCACGACGGCGCAGCCGCAACCTTCGAGCGTTTCGGCGATCACCTCCGCGACCAGTAGCGAATCCTCCACCACCAGCACGCGCAGGCCGCTCAAGTTCTGCCACTGATCATCCGCCATCGCCCTTGCCGGGTGAGCCGATCACCCGCCCTCCCTCGACGTCGCGCCGCAGCGGAAAGCTGATCGCGCAGCGCAACCCGTCCGGCTCGAAGTGCAAATCCACCGTTCCCTCCAGCTCGTATTCCACGCTGCGCTTGATGAAGCTGGTCCCGAACCCCTCGTGATCGGGCGGCGCCACCGACGGACCGCCGCGCTCGGTCCAATCGACATGCAGCCGTTCGCCCGCCGCGGATGGCTCGGTCCGCCAGGAAACCTCCAACCGGCCGTTCTCGGTCGCCAGGGCGCCGTATTTGGCCGAGTTCGTCGCGAGTTCGTGCAGCACCATGCCGAGCGTCGCCGAACTGTCCGGCCGCAACAGGACCTTCGGCCCACGCATCGCGATATTGCGGCCCTGCGCGGTCGCGTACGCCGACAACGCCGTCCCGATCAACGCGCTCATCTCGGCGCCGCCCCAATCCCGCTGGAACAAGAGGTCGTGCATGTTGCTCATCGCCATCAGCCGGGCGGTGAAGGCCGGCGCGAACTCCTCGAGCGACGAACTGGTCTTGAGCATGCGCGTGGCGAGCGACGTGATGGTGACGAGGATGTTCTTCACCCGATGCTGCAACTCGTCCAGCAGCACCTTCTGGTGCTCCTCCGCGTGTTCGCGCTCGGAGATGTCGACGACCGCCGCCATGGCGCCGCGCGGGACCCCATGCTCGTCGAACAACGGCATCGCCGACTCCATCACCTCCACCGCGCTACCGTCGGCCCGCACCAGGCGGCATTCGTAGCTCGAAACCGGCTTGCCGCCGCGCAGGGCCACTTGCAGCGGCCGCTCCGAAACCGGCACCTCGTGGTCGTCTTGCACCAGGGCATGGCTGTACCGCACCCGCGCCAGCCCGCGGAAATCGGCGGCTTCGCCCAGCAGCGACGCGCCGAAGCGGTTGACCCTGACCGAGGATGCGTCGCCGTCCTCCATGATGAAAATGCCGATCGGAAGCAGATCGAGCACCGTCTCGAGGCTTTCGATGCGATTGCGCAGATCCGCGTCAATTCGCCGATGCGCGTCTCGGCCTCGGTGATCCTGGTAATATCCGTGAACGTCAGCACGACACCGTCGATCACGTTGTTCACGGTCCGGTACGGCAGGATGTGCATCACGTAGCGCGCCTTGCTGTCGGTGCTTTCGACCTGCTTCTCGACCGTGGCCAAGGTGCGCAGCACGCGCTGGGCGTCCTCCTGGACGGTATCCAGGTGGAAGCGGGAGCGGACGTGAACGATCGGCCGGCCGATATCGCTTTCGACCAGGCGGAACACATCCCGCGCGGCCGGCGTGAAGCTGGTCACCTTCAGGTCGCGATCGACGAACACGGTGGCGATCTGGGTGTTCGCCAGCAGGTTGGCCATGTCGCTGTTGGCGCGGCTGAGTTCCTCGACGCGGGTGTTGAGTTCCGTGTTGACCGTCTGCCATTCTTCATTGATCGACTGCAACTCCTCGCGCGAGGTCTCCAGCGCCTCGTTCGTGGACTGCAACTCCTCGTTGCAATGAACGATA
>CAVXFL010000024.1:0-80179 GCA_963761015.1 uncultured Alphaproteobacteria bacterium | reverse complement strand
GTCCATTTGCCGGCCGCACCCTTGCCGGATTCCGGTCCTTTCAACCGGACGAACAGGGAGCGGCCGGGCGTATTCCTCACGTCGCCGACCAGCCAGTAGCGGCCCTCGCGGCGGCCGTTGGAGAGATAATGGCGGCACACCGCCTCGGCATCGCGCGCGAGCCGGTGCGCCAGTTCGGCGGCATCGAGCGCCATCGTCACGCCGCCGCCCGCTCGGCGACGCGCGCGAGCGGATAGCGTTCCAGCACCTTCGCCAGGATCGCCGGGCCGGCGGCGTCGGTCGGCACGAACATCCTGCAGCTTCCACGAGATGATCTCAGGGAACAGGCCGTAGGCTCGCAGCCGGTCGACGCATGGCGTCGGTGAAGCCGGTCAGTTCGATGCGGTTGTCGCCCATGACGCGGACGCGGCGAAGCTGAAGCCCTTCGGCAAGATCGAGGATGGTCCGGCCATCCATCAGCGCGGTGAAGGCGTCATCGGCCGACAGATTCGATCGGCGCTCGGTTTCAAGCGCGCTGGCCACCCATGCCGGCGAGACCTTGCGACCGACGATGCGTTCGCCGGCATCGGTCTGGAGCCGATAGACCCGGCATCGACTCGTTCGGGCAGACGCTTCCAGATCGGCAGCAAGCAGGCCGGCGACGATATGGATCTCGCTGTCGGTGAACTCCGGCACCTCGGCGAGTTCCGCCGCCCAGGCGCGGGCGAAGGTTTCGCGGTCGGCTTCCCGCCAATGCGTCTGAGCCATCATCGCCAGCGGCATGGCGGGATGCTCCATCGGCCGGATGCAGCCGCACGCGGCGTTCGACCTCGCCATCGTCGAGCATCAGGCTCGGCGCGGGAACCTGCACGGCGGCACGGCCCGACTGGCTGTTGACCAGCAGCAGGGCGCGGGGATCGGAGAGCCGGCCCAGCGCCTCGTCGAGCGTGACCGGCCGGTTGCGCTCGCGCTGCGCGATGGTGAGCAGCTGGGTTTCCGCCGAGGTCGCCGGGGTGGGTGTAGATGGTCTGCCGGCCGGTGACGACGAAGCTCTCCGCCGTCAACGTCTCCAGCCCGACGTCGTAGGTTCCCGATGCGATCGCGCCTTCGATACGGGCGGTCAGCAGCTGCTCGAACGCCGTGAACAGGATGTTCTGCAGGTCGATGGTCAGCGCCAGCAGCCGATTGAGGAAGGTGGTGATCGGCGGCAGCTCGTCCCGCGATGCCGTCCTGTCGGTCAGCTTCAGCCCGGTTGCATCCTCGAACGCGCGCAGCGAGCAACCCTCGACCTTGCCCATGACCAGCAGGACATAGAGCTGGCGCAACGCGTCGCGGGCGTAGTGGCTCTCCAGATTGTCCTCGGGCCGGAACAGGCCCTGGCCGCCGGTCTGGCGCTGGCCCTTGGTGATGGCGCCCAGCGTGTCGAGCCGGCGGGCGATGGTCGAGAGGAAGCGCTTCTCGGCCTTCACGTTCGTCGCGATCGGCCGGAACAGCGGCGGCTGCGCCTGGTTGGTGCGGTTGGTCCGCCCCAGGCCCTGGATGGCGGCGTCCGCCTTCCATCCGGCCTCCAGCAGATAGTGGACGCGCAGGCGGCGGTTCTTCGCCGACAGTTCCGCATGATAGGAGCGCCCGGTGCCACCGGCGTCCGAGAAGACGAGGATGCGCTTCGCGTCGTCCATGAAGGCCTGCGCCTCGGCGAGATTGGCCGAACCCGCGCGGTTCTCGACGCGAGAGCCGGCCGTCCGCTTGCGGATGATCCGGCGCGAGCGGCCCGTCACCTCGGCCACCAACTCCGTGCCGAAGCGCTGGACGATCTGGTCGAGCGCGCCATGGACCGGCGGCAGCGACGCGAGCTTCTCGATCAGGCGGTCGCGGCGGGCGACGGCCTCGCGGCACTGCACGGGCTGGCCATCGCGATAGACCGGCCGCGAGGAGAGATTGCCCTCGCTGTCGGTGAAGGGCTCGTAGAGCTGGGTCGGGAAGCTGTGCGCCAGATAATCCAGGACATATTCGCGCGGAGTGATGTCGACCTGAACGTCGCCCCATTCCTCGGTCGGAATCTCGGCAAGGCGGCGCTCCATCAGCGCCTCGCCGGTCGAGACGATCTGGATCACCGCGGCATGGCCAGCCGTCAGATCGCGCTCGATCGGCGGCGATCAGCGACGGCGTCTTCATCGCCGTGATCAGATGATTGAAGAAACGCTGCTTGGCGCTCTCGAAAGCCGACCGCGCGGCGGACTTGGCCTGCGCGTTCAGCGTGCCCGTTTCGCCGGTGACGTTGGTCGCCTCCAGCGCGGCGTCGAGATTGTTGTGGATGACGCCGAACGCGCCCGCATAGGCGTCGTAGATGCGGATCTGCTCGTCGGTGAGCGCGTGCTCGACCAGCTCATATTCGACGCCCTCGTAGCGGAGCGAACGGGCCGCATAGAGGCCGAGCGCCTTCATGTCGCGCGCCAGGACCTCCATCGCCGCGACGCCGCCGGCCTCGATCGCCTCGACGAACTCGGCCCGCGTGGCGAAGGGGAAATCCTCGCCGCCCCAGAGGCCGAGCCGCTGGGCATAGGCGAGATTGTGGACGGTGGTCGCGCCGGTCGCCGAGACATAGACGACGCGCGCGTTCGGCAGCGCGTGCTGAAGCCGCAGCCCCGCACGGCCCTGCTGCGAGGCGGCCTGGTCGCCGCGCTCTCCCTTGCCGCCGGCGGCGTTCTGCATGGCATGGCTCTCGTCGAAAATGATCACCCCGTCGAAATCGGAGCCCAACCATTCGACGATCTGCCGGACCCGCGAAACCTTCTCGTCGCGCGCGTCGGTGCGTAGCGTGGCGTAGGTGGTGAATAGGACGCCTTGCTCCAAACGGATCGGCGTCCCCTGACGGAAGCGCGACAGCGGCGTCACCAGCAGCCGCTCCTGCCCGAGCGCCGACCAATCGCGCTGGGCGTCCTCGATCAGCTTGTCGGATTTCGACACCCAGACGCGCGCGGCGGCGGCCCTTCAGCCAGTTGTCGAGCAGGATGCCGGCGACCTGTCGGCCCTTGCCGGCGCCGGTGCCGTCGCCGAGAAACCAGCCGCGGCGGAAGCGCACGGCGTTTTCAGCGTCGTCGGGCGCGGCCGAGACGATGTCGAAGGTCTCGTCCACCGTCCACGATCCGGCGAGATGGCCGCAATGGGCCTCGCCGGCATTGATCACGCTTTCGAGCTGGGCGTCGGACAGCATGCCGTCCGCGACGACATTGGCGGGCAGGTGCGGCCGATAGCTTGGCTTGGGCGGCGCCACCGACGCCATCGCCGCCGATTGCACCAGCTTGGTGGGGTGAGCCTGAGAGCCGGGAATACGGATCGACTGCAATCCGTATCCTTCATAGAGCGCCTCGGTGATGTGGCCGCCCTCGACCGGCATCCAGTCGACGGTCTCATAGGTCAGCTCAACCGCCTCCGGCTCGGGCGTCGCGGCCGGGACGGAGGCAGGGCGCGGCGCAACGCGCTGCGGCCGTGCGGCGCGCGGGACGAACCGTGGGCCCGCGGCAGTGACCTGGCGTGGCGAGCGGGAGCCTCGGCGGAACGGCGCCGCGATCCAGCCAAGCAAGGTTGCGGCATCGGGGGCGCATGCCGGCGAAGCCGGAAACACCGTCGGATCGGCGGCGGGCAAGACGGTCGATCACGGTCAGGCGGGTGTCGATGGTCGTGCCATGCTTGGCATAGACGATGCCATCGATGGCGGCCGAGAACACGATGCGCCCGCGCTCCTGCAAGCCGGACGAAGGCGTCGGGCCACACCGGATTGTCGGGCGCGCAGCTCGCGCCGGTGATCGCGACGAGTCGGCCGCCCTCGGCGAGACGCGCGAGCGCCGAGGCGACATGGCGCAGGGCGGCGTCGGCCATGCGGCGATCGACATTCGCGAGCGCGGAGAACGGCGGGTTCATGAGCACGACGCTTGGAACGACGCCGGCGTCGAGATGATCGTGGATCTGCGCGGCGTCATAGCGGGTGACGGCGATACCGGGGAACAGACGGTCCAGCAGCCCGGCGCGCGTCTCGGCCAGCTCATTGAGAGACGAGCGACCCGCCCGCGAGTTCGGCGAGGATGGCGAGCAGCCCGGTTCCGGCCGAAGGCTCCAGCACGAGATCGGCGGGCGTGATCGCGGCGGCGGCGCTGGCCGCGAGGCCGAGAGCGATCGGCGTCGAGAACTGCTGAAGCGCCTGGCTTTCCTCGGAGCGGCGCGTGTGGGTGGGAAGAAGGCCCGCGATCTTGGCCAGCATCGGCAGCATGGCGGCGGGAGAAGCTGCCCGCGCGCGCATGGCGGGGCCGAACTTGCGCAGGAACAGGACCGTCGCCGCCTCGCAGGCATCGTAGGCGGTCTTCCAGTCCCAGGCGCCATCGGCGTCGGAACCGCCGAAGGCGGAGACCATCGATCCCCGCGCAGCGTCGGTGCATCGACACGCTGGCCGCGTTCGAGATGGGGAAGGATGATCCGCGCGGCATGAGCCAGCGCGTCGGCGGTCGCCGGAGCGGGCGGCGCGACCGGGAGCGGCGCGGCCGCAAAGGCGGCCGTGGAAGCGGGATTTGTCGTCATGAAGGGAACCTCGGGAGAGCCGGAACGGGTCGAACCGAGGGGCGCTCTCTCTCGACCCCAACGGCTCAAACCCGTCCCGGCAATCCTCTCCCTCTCGGGATCGCCCAAGAAGAAAAGGGCCCGGCGCTGAGCGCCGGACCCTTTGATGTCGCGCGGAAGAAAACGCCCGCTCATCCCGGCGGGATCGACGAGCCGGTAGGCCCGGCTCTTGATGTTGGGAATCCGATAGAGGTTGCCGGAGCCGGGCGCACGAAAGAGCACGGTGCGATGGCTGCGCGGGTTGGCGATGACCTCCAGCCGCTGGAAGCTCCGGCCATCGGCGAAAGAGAGCGGCTCGTCGAAGACGATCATCTGCCCGGCGCGCGGGCTCGGCTTGGCGGCCTTCGCGCGACGGGCGGCGGTGTTTTCGCGGCAGTCGAGCCCGCCATTGCACCGCATATTCGCGGTCGGTCGGCGTCAGCAGATCGAGGATCGGTTCGGGGCAATCGCGACTCATACGGCCCCATCGACTCTTCCATGTCCTTGTAGCCGAAGATGTAGCCCTCGGGGTCGCGCGGATTGTATCGGACGAGGCAGATGGCGGCCCAGACCTCGCGCTGCACCGGTGGCGATGCGGACCTGTTCCACGGCGGCATAGTAGACGCGCATGCCGACCAGCGCCGAGCGCAGCACTTTCGAAATCATGTCGGGACGCTCGTAGGTGAACTGGGCGTCGAGATATTGGCGCGGGCCGGAATGGCCCTTGAGGGATTTCATGTAGAGCCAGCCCATGACTGTCTCCTTTCGATGGGAGATGAAGGCGGGCGCGCGGTGAGCGCGGCGCCGGGTGGGTTTGGAAGATCCCGGTGATCAGCCGACCGGAGCGAGCCGTTGCTCGGCTTCGCGGATCGCCGCGAGCGCGGCGCGAAACTCGGCGGCGCCTTGCTCCTCCGACAGGTCGCTGCGCTCGACGACGGCGAGACAGGCGGCGTGGATGTCGGCGTCATTGACCGTGTCGGCCGTAAGATCGGGTGAGCGTGGGGTCGGCCTCGATTGCTTGGCCGATCTGTTCGCCTGACGGCGTCTTCGCGGATGCGGAGCAGAACATGCACGCCGTCATCGGCGGCATCTCCCTCCTTCTCCGCGAGGAAGTCCTCGAGGATGTCGTTGGTGGATTTGCCGAGAATCGCGTCCGCCGTGATCAGGACCGCCATGCCGCCGAAGCCGTCGGGCCGCATCTTCGAACAGGTGAAAGACGTGACCGCCGTGACGTAGCGGAGCGTGGATGAGCGCCGGACGATGTCCTGGAAGATGAACTCCCAGGACGTGCCGCTGAAATCGATCTCGATCTCGGTGTCGTCGGTGGATGCGACCGCCAAGCGCTCGGCGACGTAGGTGGCCGCCGTGCTGTCGATTCCCGCGGACGCTTCGAACGCCGCACGGAGTTCGTCGATCGAAAGCCCGATGGCGTCGCTCGGACCGAGAGAGGCGTGGAAGTACAGCGCGTCGCCATCCGGCTCGGCATCGAAGATGAGGCTGAGCACGAGACGTTCGAGCGGCGTCATGTCGGCGATCGGGATCGGTTGCTGAATGACGGTGGGTGAGAAGTAGTCGGCCATGTCGGGTCTCCAGAAATGCGAAAGCCCGGCGCGATGGCCGGGCTTTTCGTTGCGATTGACGTGAGAAGAATGATCAGCCGGCGGCGGCGAAGGGATCGACGTCGCGATGGATCGGCTGGGCCCGGCCCATCCAGGGCTCGGGGCGGATGCAGCGCACCCAATCCGCGAAGCTCGGGATGAAGCCGAGGTCCTCGCGCACATGCTGCTCGCCGATCAGCCGGACCGGCACGACGCGGCCGGTCGAGATCGTGATCGTCGGGCCGAAGAAGCGCTCCAGCATGAAGATGCCTTCGGCATGATGGCGCAACGCGCGATGCCGAAAATCAGCGGTGATGGCTTTCGACTCGTCGAACCATTGATGCAGCGGCAGATAGTCCTCGGCCGTGCCGCCCCATTTCTTCACCGAGGAAAGCGCGTGATGATAACAATGTCCCATCGTCGCCTCCTCAGAATACGTGCTGGGAATAATCGGACTCCATGTGCCGCTCGTTGTAGTCGAGCGTGATGGTCCGTTCGGCGACGTCGAAGATGAAGTCGCCATAGGCTCCGTCGCTGTTTTCCCAGCCGTCGTGGGTTTCCTCGAGAAAATCGTAGGCCAGACCGTTCGATTGCGTCGCGGACGGACATCTCCGTCCGTTCGGGGTCAGCGTGGCCCCAGACGGCGGCGGCGATCTCGACATTGCCGGGCGGCAGGGCGACGACTCGTCGCCGGCCTTGGCTTCGATGTCCTCGATCTGCCCGCTGTCGCCATAGCCGTCGAAACGGACGGTGACGATGGTGAGGCCGGCGGCGGTGAGCGCATCGAAGACGACCGCCTTGTTCGCGGGACGCAGTTCGGCGTCGAGGCGATCGTGCTCGCCGCGCTGGACGTCCCAATCGGTGAGCGTCGAGGGCGGCTATTGGGGTGATGTGGGAATGCTCGGTCATGGCATGGCTCCGAAAGCGAGAAAGCCCGGCGCGATGGCCGGGCTTTCGGGTGGAATTGGATGGAGAAACGGGTGCGGGGCGGCCGAAGCCACCCCGCATGTCGACAGTCACTCGGCCGCGACCATGTGCGCCGGCTCTTCGTCGGCGTCGGCGGGCGCTTCGTCCTCGTCACCCGCGAGGAAGTCCGGCAGCGCCTCGGACTCGCCGGTCGACTCGTCGGCGACGGGTGCGACCTCGACGAGACGCAGCGGCTCCGGCAGCCAGCCCGTGCCGGCAAGCAGCCGCTCGGCCTCCTTGGCCATTTCGGTCTTCTTGAGGTGGTCGATGAGCTGCGCCGACTGCTCGCCCTTGGCCTCGCGCACGGCTTCGAGGATGCGCGCCTTCGGAACCCGGCCGAGATAGTTATCGACGGTCGGCGCCCAGCCGGCGGCGGCCATGTCGAGATTGACGGTCCGGGCGAGCTGGTCGCCATGCGCGAAAGCGTCCGGACGCCGGTTCCACGGCTCCTTCACGACATTGACGGTGAGCGAGGCGCAGTGGGCGAACAGCGCCGCCTGGCTGTCGCTGTCGAACGCCGTCAGCGTGTCCCACAGAGCCGCCGGCGCTTCCGGCAACTGCTTGGCCCACTGCGCGTGCCGTGCATCGATCGCCTTGGCGGAGGCGGTCTCCGCCAACCCCGGCGCCTGCGCGCTGAAGCCGGAGTGCTTCGCCGTGATCTCCAGGCAGGTGTTCGAGGCGTAGCGGTAGAAGGCGTTGAGGCAGAGGGCGTGCAGCACCGCCTGGAAGGCGACGTGCGGATCGTTCGCCAGCGCATCCCGCAGCGCCAGCGTGCGATGGGCGGTCAGCTCGGTCACCAGCCGATCCGACAGCGGACGGATGGTCTCGTCCTCCTCCGGCGTGTCGATCTCGGAACCCGTCGGCGCGCCGCCGATGGTGATGACGGCCCGCTGGATGGCGCCGCTCGGCGGTGCGGCGGTTTCCGGCGCATCGCCATCGCCGCCCTGGACTCGGCTCGACCGGCGCTTCGTCCTCGGGGCGGACGAAGCCGCGTTCGATGCGCAGCGCCCCCTCGCTGTCGATGCTGACGAAGATGCCGGCGCGGGCGATCTCGGCCGGATCGTAGCGGACTGGCCGGTTCTCGAACGCCGCGATCGCGGTCTCGATCTCGCCGAGACGCTGATCGACCTCGTCGGGCAACTCGTCGGCTTCGAGAGTATTGCTCCTCGAGCGCGTCCTGTTCGGCCTTCAGCGCGGCGAAGCTGGCGTTCTCCTCCTCGGTGAGATCGGCCGTCTCGCCGGTGAGGCGGCGCAGACCGGCGGCGTGGCCATAGGGGAAGTCGGTGGCGACCGCGATCCACTTCCAACCCTCGGCCCGCAGCGTCTCGGCCTCGGCCTGGAGCTTCTCGGTCACCAGCCGATCGAGCAACGCCGGATCCTGCAGCCAGCCGCCATCGTCATGCTGGAAGAGGTCGCGCATGACCACGCCGCCGGCGGCTTCGTAGACGTCCATGCCGACGAACTGCGCGCGGCGGTCGGAGGCCCGGACTGCGCCCTCGGTGAGTTGGCGACGGATCAGATAGGGCTCCTTGTTGTAGGAGCGCGAGACGGCGTCCCAGACCTGCTCCTGACGAGCGTGGTCGTTGGTGACGGTGAACGCCATCAACTGCTCCAGCGTCATGCCGTCCTCGGCATAGATGTCGAGGAGCTTTCGGAGACGGCGGCCAGTCGCAGGCGCTGCTTCACCACGGTCGGCGTCACGAAGAATCGGGCGGCGATCTCCTCGTCGCCGAGGCCCTTGTCGCGCAACGCCTGGAAGGCGCGGAACTGATCGAGCGGATGGAGCGCGACGCGCTGGACATTCTCGGCCAGCGAATCCTCCTCGGCGATGCCACCCTCGCGCACCACGCAGGGGACCGGCGCGGTCTTCGCCATGCGCTTCTGCTTGACCAGCAGTTCGAGCGCCCGGAAGCGCCGGCCGCCGGCCGGGATTTCGAACATGCCGGTCTCCTGGCCTTCGGCGTCGAGAACCGGCCGGACGCTGAGGCTCTGCAAGCAGCGTGCGTCGGGCGATGTCCTCGGCCAGTTCCTCGATCGAGACGCCGGCCTTCACGCGCCGGACGTTCGCCTGGCTGAGCACCAGCTTGTTGAAGGGGATGTCGCGCGAGGCGCTGAGGGTGATCTTCTGAACGGCGGTAGCCATGTCGGATTCTCCGCGACGGGCGGCCGAAAGACTCTCTCTCGACCTCCAACCCGTCACGAAAAACCGCGCCGTCCTCTCACTCTCTTTGAGGTCGCGAACACGCATATCCGCGGAATCGGAAACGCGGGTTTCCGCAGATGCGTGCGCCATGATCACGCGGCTTCCGCTCGTTGTCGGTCGCGTCGGCATCGATCTGGTTCGAGCCGTCAGGCTGGAACGCCAGCAGATAGTCGGCGGCCTTCGATGCAGCGCTGGCAGCGCGGACGATGGCGCGGTCATCCTCGCGCAGCACTTCCAGCCAGGAACCGATGTAGTCGGCGTGGCGCACGGTCGGCACGATGCCGAGCGAAGCGCAGACGAAGGCGCCCGCCATTTCGGCGACCAGCTCTTCGCGCGCGTAGGATTTCGAGCCGAACGAACCGGAGAGATCGCGGTCAAGGCGGGAGGCATGGCCGACCCAATGACCGAGCTCGTGGAATGCCGTCCGGTGCCAGTTGATCGGCTCGAAATAGGCTTGCGGCGGCGGCACCTGCACGAAGTCGCCGGCCAGGGCTGTAGAAGGCGCGCGCCCGCCGATGCGGAAATCCGCGCCGGTGGCGGCGATCAAGCGCCTCGGCCCGCGGCTCGATCAGGCCTGGGTGGCAGGCGGCGGCGCCGAGGCGGCGATCTCCTCGGGCAAGCCCTCGCACTGGTCCGTGTTGAAGACGGTGAAGCGCTTGAGGAACGGGATGGCGCCAGGCTCTTCGCCGGCTCTCCGCGGCGCGCCGGCGTTCATCGTCCGGGGATGAAGCGGTCGGCATAGACGACGGTCGTGCCGCGCTCGCCCTTTCTGACATTGCCGCCGAGCCCGAGCGCCTGCGAAAGGTGAGCCAGCTCTGGCCGGAGAAGCCGTGCTCGATAACGGCCCCCCATAGGATCAGCACGTTGATCCCGGAATATCGGCGCTGCGTCGAGGCGTTCCGCGGCATCGCGAGCGGCGCCTTGATCGCCGCCGTCCCCCAGGGCTGCACCCAGGGAATACGGCCGGCCTCCAGCTCGGCGATGATCTTGTCGGTGATTTCGGTGATAAAGGCTCGCGCGGTCGTTGCCGGCACGAACGCGAGCGGTGTGTCTGGACATCGCGGTTCTCCGCGACGGGCGCCGGAGCCTCTCTCGCGACCTTCAACCCGTCACGGCAACCCGGTCCGCACTCTCACTCTGGATTCGGAGACGAGCGAAACCGGCGTTCCGCGCATTCGCAATACATTGATCTGCCGCAAGGCCCCTGGGTTCAAAAACTGCCAATGTCGTGGTCTCGCCGAAGCCTGACCGGCAGGCGCGCGGTACGGCGACATCGCGGGCCGAGACGAGCGTACCGGTTTCGTGCCGTCGTTTAATCAAAAGTTCGAGATGGCATGCGGCGGACGCGCGGCTGCCGAGCGAGCCTGAGAATTATTTCTGCTTTCCCGCATATGCGCATTAGCGTATATAAAGCGGTATGCACGATCCAGTCACCCTCCTTTCCGCCCTGGCCGAACCGACACGTCTCGCCGCCATCCGCCTTCTCTGGGACGGCCATGAGCATTGCGTCTGCGAATTGATGGAGCGCCTCGGAGCAAGCCAATCGCGGATGTCCCGCCATATGGCGACAGCTCAAGAGCGCTGGGCTGGTGACAGATCGCCGTGACGCCCAATGGGTGCGCTACCGGCGCACCCCGAATCTGCCGGAGCCCGTTGCGACCCTCATCCAGGCCGCTCTGTCGGTCCCGCCACTTCCTGAACGGATCGCAGCATGACGACCTCAACCCTGACCTCGCCACCTCCCAATCAGACGCTTGGCGATGCGAAGCTGATCGGCGTCACCATCCTGGGCCTCATCGCCTGGTTCGCCGTCTATTGGCAGCTCGAGCCGTTCTCCAATTGGGCGGTCGCCCAGATGCCGATCACGCCCGGTAGCCATCTCCAGGAAGCTGCCAGCTTCTTCATCTTCGACACCCCAAAGGTGCTCATGCTGCTGGCGCTGGTGGTATTCGCCATGGGCATGGTGCGCAGCTTTTTCTCGCCCGAACGCACTCGTGCCTTTCTGGCCGGGAAGCGCGAAGGACTCGGCAATGTCGCCGCAGCCAGCCTCGGCATCTTCACCCCGTTCTGCTCCTGCTCCGCCGTGCCGCTGTTTGTGGGCTTCGTCTCGGCCGGCGTGCCTCTGGGTGTCACCTTCTCGTTCCTGATCGCCTCGCCGATGATCAACGAGGTGGCGCTAGGGCTGCTGTTCGCCCTGGTCGGCTGGAAGGTCGCACTTACCTATCTCGGCTTTGGGCTTGCGGTTTCCATCATCGCCGGCTGGGTCATCGGCCGGCTGCATCTGGAAAGCTGGCTGGAGCAATGGGTGCTCGATGTCCGCAGCGGCTCAGCCGACCTGCCGAGCGAGCATCTGACCATCGCCGACCGCATCCACGCCGGGATTGAGGCCGTGCGGGATATCTTTGGCCGGGTTTGGGTGTGGATTATCGTCGGCATCGCAGCGGGTGCCATCATCCACGGCTATGTGCCGGCCGAGATGCTTGCGGGTATCATGGGCAGCGATCACTGGTGGTCGGTGCCGGCGGCCGTGCTGGTCGGCATTCCCATCTATTCCAACGCGGCCGGGATCATCCCGGTGGTCGAGGCCCTGCTCGGCAAAGGGGCAGCACTGGGCACCGTGTTGGCCTTCATGATGGCGGTGACCGCGCTGTCGGCGCCCGAAATGATCATCCTGCGCAAGGTGCTCACCGCACGCCTGATTGCTGTCTTCATCGGCGTGGTCACGGTCGGCATCATGGCCGTCGGCTTCCTGTTTAACGCACTGTTCACCTGAACTCCGGAGATTTCCCATGAAAAACGTCAAGGTTCTCGGCCCAGGCTGCAAACGCTGCGTGACCACCGCCGAGATGGTGCAGACCCAGGCGGACAAACTCGGGGTGCCCGTCAGCATCGAGAAGATAACCGACTACGCCGCTATCGCTGGCTACGGCATCGTTTCCACCCCGGGCATCGTGATCGATGGTAAGGTCGTTCATGCTGGTGGATTGCCAAAGGCCGAGGATCTCGCAAAGTGGCTTGCGGCGGCATGACCGATGCTTGAATACCGGGTGAAAGCACGCCGCGTCGATGCGCTCGGCAGCGTGGCGACCACCAAAGCGGCCGTGATCGTTCTCGATACCGCACTCGATGGTCGCCCCGACGCTTTCAATCCGGCCGAGCTGTTCCTGGCGGCGATCGCGGCCTGCATGATCAAGGGCATCGAGCGTGTGACGCCGATGCTGGATTTCAAATTGACGCGGCGTAGAGGTCCACCTTCACGCCATCCGCCAGGACAGCCCGCCAAAGATCGTATCGGTCGATTACGAACTGATTGTTGATACTGACGAGGACGACCACAGGCTTGAACTCCTGCACACCAACGTCCGCAAATACGGCACAATTTCGAACACCGTTGCCGCCGCGACCAAGCTTGAGGGCGTGATCCGTCGGGCCGACAATTACTCACCAGTCAGTAATATAGGCGACACTTGGCGCCTTGAAGAATGACCGTATCAACTGCGGCATGCGCTTGATGGCGCTGAGTTGTGCCTCGATCCGGGCCTGCAGCTTTTCGCCGCGCCGCAGGGGCGCTCTGGCCACGCCGGTGCGCTTCACATGGCTCCATACCAGTTCATCGGGGTTCAGTTCAGGCGCATAGCCGGGAAGAAAATGCAGCGTCAGCATGCCTTTCATGGAGGCAACATAGGTCTTCACCAGCGTGGTCTTGTGCGCGGGAAGTCCGTCGAGCACCAAATGCAACGGCTTCGAACGACGCCGCATCATTCGGCGCAGCAGCTTGACAAACAACTCGGCGTTCAGCCCGCCCTGGTAGGTGCAATACCAGAACCCACCCCGAGCGTTCACCGCGGAGGCCGCACTGATCGATTGCCGCTGGCCAGGGCGTTCGACCACGGGTGTCTGTCCCCTCTTGCCCCAGGTCTTGCCATGCACGCTATCGGCACGAAAGCCCGACTCGTCCCAGAAATACACCTCGCCGCCCGAAGCTTTTGCCTGTCTGGCAATGGCAGGATACCGTTCGCGCCGCCACGCCTCGATCGCTTCAGGATCGCGCTGGTAAGCGCGTTGCAGCGGCTTCTGCGGTGTCAGTCCCAGCTTGGCGAGCAGTTCTCCCACCGCCGTCACGCCAAGCCGAATGGCGAATTTCCGTTCGATCAGCTCGGCCACCAACGACCGCGTCCACAATCCGAAATCCAGGCCATACTGACGCGGATCGCGACCGTTGATCCAGCGGAACACCTGTTGCTCCTGATGCGGCGTCAGACTGCGTGGCCGACCCGTCGCCGGCCTGGAGCGCAGTGCTCGCAGTCCCATACCCGGCTTTGCCGCCGCGTTCAGCCATCGGTAGATCGTCGTGCGATTGAAGCCGTACGAAGCCACCACCAATGACGGACGCTCGCCGTCCCGCACTCGCTCGACTGCCATCAATCGAATGGTCTCCAACGTCCGATGATCTAACCCGCGTCCGTCCTGTTTCATCCCGCCGCTATAGCACCGATCGCAACTCTGTACAATCAGGAACGTCGTCTTAATTCCCGACTGGTGAGTAAGCCGAGCGGCTCAGTGGTCCACTTGAGGGGGTCCGCCTCAGGCCTTCGCCTCGCTCATCGATTGATTCCAATACGTGCCGGAATTGGCTCTTTTACCCGCTTACCGAGATTCTAGAGCAAGCAGCACCGTAGCCCGGATGGAGCGAAGCGCAATCCGGGATTTGGACTTGCACCGGCACGGGCAACCCGGATTTCGCTGCGCTCCATCCGGGCTACACACAACGGCACTATTCTCCGAAGCCATCGGCAGGGTCCTCGGCGAGGCCGCCCCAATCGGCCGGCAGGGAGCCGTGGCGGACGTAGCGGTGAAACGACGAATGCGGCCAGTCGCGAACGCACGAAACCAAACGGTGCTTTGCCGGACTGAAATGGCTGTGATCTACCCGGCTGCGACCGGCGCGAACGCGCCCTCGGCGTTCAGCACGCTCAGCGCGCCGGAATGGATGGCAAACCAGGCGCCGTGCAGCCTGAGCCTACCGGCGCCCACGCGCTCGGCGAGCCAGGGGAACGTCATCAGGTTGGCGAGCGCGAGCTTGACCACCTCGTGCTCGCAGCATTGCTGGCGCGCCGCGGCCGAGCCCGCGGCAGCCACCGCGCGCGCCCGCGCCGGCGCCGCCATCGCCATCCACGGCGCGACGAAATCGCGCGCCGTCTCCGGCGCCCCCTCCAGCAGCGCCCGCACCCCGCCGCAGCTTCCGTGCCCGAGCACCACCAGGTCGGGCACCTCCAGCACCCGCACGCCGAACTCGATGGCGGCGCTGGTGCCGTGATGCCGCGCGTCGGGCGCGTAAGGCGGGATCAGGTTGGCGACGTTGCGCAGCACCAACAATTCGCCCGGCGCCGCGTCGAAGATCATGGCCGGATCGACCCGGCTGTCCACGCACGACACCACCAGGGCGCGCGGATGCTGGCCGGTTTCGGCAAGCTGCTGGAACAGCCGCCGCCGCTCCGGCCAGCCGCTCGCGCGGAAACGCGCATAGCCGGCGAGCAGACGTTCCATTGCGCAAAGCTCCTTGCCGCGGTCGGTCAGCACGCCTTGGCGCAGGCGGATCGGGCGGGTCTGGGCGGCTCGCGGATGTTGCGCACGCTGTCGGGAAGGCAGTCCTGGATGAAGCGGCCGAGCCGCTGCAAATCCTCCCCGCGCGGGGAAACGCGCACGCCACACCAGCCCCACCCGCCGCTCGTCGCGCGCCGCCTTGAACGGCCGCACGACAATACCGGAATCCGTCAACGCCAGCCGCGGCAGCCCGAGCGCCGGCAGCATCGTAGGCCGGATGGAGCGAAGCGCAATCCGGGACTTCGGACTCGCACCGGCCACGGAACCAGGATTTCACTGCGCTCCCCTCCGTGTGGTAGAATAATCGCCGTGCCTCTGACCCACGACCCGCTGCTCGAACGCTTCCGCGCGAGGCTCGACCAAATCTACGGGCCTAGAACTCTTCGTGAAAGAGGTCGATCGGCGGCGAACCTAGCCAACCGGTGAAAGTCCCAGTCGCGACCGGTTTGCCCGTAAGAATCCGCTGTATCGTTGTGCTAGCCCCGCATTTGGGCGAGGCAATGAGCGTTACATCTGACAACCAAGCGGCCGTCAAACCCTCCTCTGCAAGCGGAATCTCCTTTTTGAACCCATCCAGGTCGACCGGTGTGGGCCGCCCGCTTACCCTACCCTGATAGAACCAATCCCAGTAAGGGAAATGAAAAAACAACTCGCGATATATCAACGTGGGATACTCTTCCCTGTGTTCGCGGTCATGGGGCACACGGCCGAAATTTCGGCGATCTTTCAATAACTTGCGACAGGCGGATTCGGGGCGTGTGCCTAAGCCGCGGCGACCGCCTGGGGCGCCTCTTCGACAGCGAGGATCTGCTTAGGCACTGATATGCCTAAGGTTTTCAGCATCGCGGACAAATCGGCGGCGATTTTCGTCCGCTGAACAATTGTCCGGCTCTCGCAGCGGTAGCGCACCGCCTTCAGAGTGCCGAGCGCATGGGCGATCCACGCCCAGGGAAGCTGGCAGCGGATCTCGGCGGCCCTTTGCATCTGCAGCGCCAACACGCAGAGCTTGACGTGGGCCTCGATCCGTCGCGGCGTCCAATGGAACATCGGCCGCACTTCAAGCCCGGTCTGCTTCATGCGACGGAAGCAAAACTCGATGATCCAGCCGCCTTTGTATCCCAGAGCGATATCCTCGGCCGACAGCGTGTCGTCGTTGCTGATCACCACGAACTTGCCGTCGAACTTCTCCGCCGCCTTGATCTTGGCGAAGTCCAGCTGCGGCCGACCGCGCCAATCCGCGCTCAGATAGCGGCAGAAGCGGCGCGAGGCCAGCAGCGCACAGGCCGCCTTCGGGTGATCCTCCGCACGGTTGTCCAGCAAGGCCAGTTCGGCATCGAGTTCGCGCAGCAGCTGTGCACGGTGCTGGCGTTCGCGTTCCGCCTCGTGCGGATTGAGGCAGAGGACGTAGCGTTTGCGTCGCTCGCCATCGCCGACCCAGACCTCCTTGACCTGCAGGTTGTCGGCCACCTGTTTGTAGCGCCCCGGGCGGGTCAGCACTGCGGTCTCGATGTCCTTCACCTTGCGCATCGGCACCGCCAGGATGTAGCGGCCCAAGCCGCGGCTGAGTGCTGCAAGGTTGTCGGCCGAATACATCCCGGCATCGCCGACGAACAGGCAGCGTCCAAGCCGCCAGGCCCGCAAATCGTCCTTGATACGCGCGACTGTCGTCACATCCGCGGTGTCGCCGGGCAGCACCCAGGAGCGAACCGGCATGCCGTCGCGGGTCACCGCCAGTGCGATGATCACCTGCGGCTGGTTGTCGCGCCCTTCCTTGCTGCGGCCTCGCCGACGCAGCGGTGCGTAGAGGCGGCCGACGAATTCCTGCTCGGTCTCGTCCGGCTCGTCGATCTCGAAATACGCCGTGGTGGTGTCGTAGAAGATCAGATCGACATCGAGGCGGAACAGATCGGCGGTACGCAGGAACACGTCGCGCTCGATCTCATCGGACCAGACCGCCAGGAAGTCGAGGGCGCGGTAGCACTGATCGACCGCGAGCCCGCTTGCATCAGGCAACCAGGCAATGTCGGGCAGCCAGCGCGCCGCACACGCCAGTTTGGAGATTGGATCGTCGAGACGATTGGCGGCCATGGCAAACAGCGCGGTCTCGTGCGGGGCGGTCAGCCCGGCGCGCGCAGCGCAGGCACGGATCGCGGCCCCGATGCCGAGTTCCTCCCACAGCGTACGGGCGGCAAGCACGACGCCGAGTTCGAACACCCGCTCGATGTCGATCTCCGGAAGGCCGGGTACACTCTTTGCCGCACTGGTGCCCGCGCCACCATCGAGCACGCGGTTGATGCTGTTCACCAGCCGTTCGAGCGCGGCTCGATCGAGCTGATCGGCGCGGCCGAAACTATGCACCACGCGCGGCAATCTGGCAGCAGACTGCTCAAATAGTTCCAGGCACACGACATGGCAATTGCACTGTTGTAGGAAACGGTATGCTGCGCTATCCGTGGGGCATGTATCTGCGGATTACCCAGCGCCAAGATCGCGACGGCTCGACGGTCGCCTACTACGCTCTCGCCAGAGAGTATCTGGAACCCCCGGACGCAAAGCGGCGAGAGGCGATCGGAATCAAGTCATGTCAATGAGTTGAGCAGGCTGCGAACGACCTTGTATGCCCAATGACCGCGAACTCGGGTCTTCATGCCTGGCCTTAAACTTGAATTGATGGGCAAGGCTCAAATACTCCAAACGGAGGTCGCGCAGGGTCCATCCCTGGAATTTGCGCCTTTGAGAAGAGGAATTTGCCCAGGCGCGTTCAAATACGTCATTCAACCCTTTTAGCGTGCTCGCGTTAAAAGCATCACTTACTCACCAGTCAGTAATATAGGCGACACTTGGCGCCTTGAAGAATGACCGTATCAACTGCGGCGCGCGCTTGATGGCGCTGAGTTGTGCCTCGATCCTGGCCTGCAGCTTTTCGCCGCGCCGCAGGGGCGCTCTGGCCACGCCGGTGCGCTTCACGTGGCTCCATACCAGTTCATCGGGGTTCAGTTCAGGCGCATAGCCGGGAAGAAAATGCAGCGTCAGCATGCCTTTCATGGAGGCAACATAGGTCTTCACCAGCGTGGTCTTGTGCGCGGGAAGTCCGTCGAGCACCAAATGCAACGGCTTCGAACGACGCCGCATCATTCGGCGCAGCAGCTCGACAAACAACTCGGCGTTCAGCCCGCCCTGGTAGGTGCAATACCAGAACCCACCCCGAGCGTTCACCGCGGAGGCCGCACTGATCGATTGCCGCTGGCCAGGGCGTTCGACCACGGGCGTCTGACCCTTCTTGGCCCAGGTCTTGCCATGCACGCTATCGGCACGAAAGCCCACTCGTCCCAGAAATACACCTCACCGCCCGAGGCTTTTGCTTGTCTGGCAATGGCAGGATACCGTTCGCGCCGCCACGCCTCGATCGCTTCAGGATCGCGCTGGTAAGCGCGTTGCAGCGGCTTCTGCGGTGTCAGTCCCAGCTTGGCGAGCAGTTCTCCCACCGCCGTCACGCCAAGCCGAATGGCGAATTTCCGTTCGATCAGCTCGGCCACCAACGACCGCGTCCACAATCCGAAATCCAGGCCATACTGACGCGGATCGCGACCATTGATCCAGCGGAACACCTGTTGCTCCTGATGCGGCGTCAGACTGCGTGGCCGGCCCGTCGCCGGCCTGGAGCGCAGTGCTCGCAGTCCCATACCCGGCTTTGCCGCCGCGTTCAGCCATCGGTAGATCGTCGTGCGATTGAAGCCGTACGAAGCCACCACCAATGACGGACGCTCGCCGTCCCGCACTCGCTCGACTGCCATCAATCGAATGGTCTCCAACGTCCGATGATCTAACCCGCGTCCGTCCTGCTTCATCCCGCCGCTATAGCACCGATCGCAACTCTGTACAACAGGAACGTCGTCTTAATTCCCGACTGGTGAGTAATACCTGTTGTTCCCGGTCGTAGATTTCAGAGGCAATTCTCCGCCACTCAACTTGGTTATGTTTGAAAGAGTCCATGCAACGATCGGCCTGATACCGAATTGACAGATAGCCGCCCACCACGATGGTCGAAAGTATCCAAAGGAATATTGGAGAGTTTCCCAGCCGCCAAAGTCGAAAAGGCACTGCACCGGCGCTCTGCTCGCCTGAAAAACGCGCTCGCTCCTGCGCCTCATCTCGAATACGGCGTCTTTCACGAAAGGTAAGCATTGTGGCCAGCCAAGTTGGGACGTCCAGGGCGCCCGTCTTTGTCGGCCAAAGACGGGCCGTAAATGACAAGCAAGGTAGCAACGTAGCCAGGATGGAGCGTAGCGCAATCGGGGTTTTCGTGCGCCGGCAACGACCATCCGCGGATTTCGCTGCGCTCCATCTAGTGTCCTGCCTCGCTAATGCCGACTAGAATCCCTTGCACGCCGATTCGCAAGGGGGGCGCATGTCACAGCAGATCAGACGGCTGACGGCGGAGCCCGATGTGCTGGCGGAGTTGCGTCGGCGGTCCCGCGCCAGCGCCATCAGCATGCGCGATCGGGACCGCGCGACGATCATCCTGTTGCGGCTGGAAGGGCTCGGCGTGGAGGCCGTCGCGGCACGGCTGAACACCACGCCGAAGCGGGTTTCGCTGTGGTCGCGGCGCTTCGCAGCCGCGGGTCTGGCCGGGCTCAACGATCGTCCCGGGCGTGGCCGCAAACCATCCATCCCGGCCGCCACGCTGGCGCGGGTGGTCACCGAGGTGACGCGGCCGCCGGCGGGACAAACCCGCTGGAGCATCCGCGCGATGGGCCGGCACGCCGGGGTTTCCGCCAGTTCGGTGCAGCGCATCTGGTCGCGCAACGAGCTGAAGCCGCACCGCGTCAGGACGTTCAAGCTGTCCAACGATGCGAAGTTCGAGGACAAGTTCTGGGATGTGATCGGGCTTTATCTGGACCCGCCGGCCAAGGCGCTGGTGCTGTGCTGCGACGAAAAGAGCCAGTGTCAGGCGCTCGAACGCACGCAACTCGGGCTGCCGCTGGCGCCGAAGCGGCCGCGCACCATGACGCACGACTACGTTCGGCATGGCACCATCACGTTGTTTGCCGCGCTTAACCAGCTGACCGGCAAACTGATCGCGCGCACCGAGGCGCGCCACACGCACGTCGAATGGCTGCGGTTCCTGAAGCAGATCGATCGCGAGACGCCGCGCGGGCTCGACCTGCATCTGATCGCCGACAACTATGCGACCCACAAGCAACCGAAGGTGCGCGCCTGGCTGGAGCGGCACCCGCGCTTTCACATGCACTTCACGCCGACCTCGTCGTCGTGGCTCAATCTGGTGGAGCGCTTCTTCGCCGAGCTGACCGGCGCCGTGATCCGTGCCGGCAGCTTCGGTTCGGTGAACGAGTTGGTGCGCGACATCAAAGCCTATCTCGCGGCCCGCAATGCCACGCCCCGGCGGTATGTCTGGCGGGCAGAAGGCGCCGAGATCCTGGCCAAGATCACACGCGCCCGCGCCGTTCTCGGCCAAGCGAGGGCCGCATGATTTTTGGATGGCAATTGGGAATCGGGACACTAGGCTAGGCGACGTGAGGCCATCGCCAGGTCCACGCGCGCCGACAGTGTTGTTAACGTTGACGCGGTAGAATTACTAACTCATAAGCCCGGACCATGTCCGTCGGCGCCACGAACCACTCCGACCTCGCCTCCGTCCCCGGGCTTGACCCGGGGGTTGACCCGCGGGTCGCCTTCCGCCTGCCAGCCGACACGGGGTCCCCAAAAAGTCCGGCGGACTTTTGGGGGACCCCGACACCTATTGGCAGCTCGTCCACACGCTCCGCCTGACCTTGCCGCGGCCGCTCACCGACCGCCCCGAGGACCTCCTCCGGCGCGACCACGCCGCCATCGCCCGCATCGCGGCCCTGGTGCCGGCCAACGCCGCCGAGGCGGACCTCGCCGCGCAATTCGTCGCCGCCTCCGAGCAGTGGAAGGATTGCCTCCGGCTCGCCCAGGCGCCCGAAACCACGCCGGAATGGGCGGCCAAATGCCGCGCCCAGGCCATTGGCATGATGCGCCAGTCGAACAACGCGCTCCGGCTCCTGCTGCGCCTGCAGCAGGCGCGCGGCAAGCGGGAGGCCGACCACGCCGGCTGCGATCGCGCCGGCTGGACCGAGCATTGCGCCATCAGCCTGATGGCCGAGGCGCTGGCACCAGACCCTCGGTCGGGAGAGGCTAAGACGGCGCGCGCCGCGGTTCCTCGGGAACCCATGCCGCAAGCCGAACCCGCGCCGGTCGCGCCACCCGCCCCGGCGGACGCCGGGGCCGACCCCGCCGCCGAGGCCGAGCACTACGCCCTCATCTACCCCGAGCGGGCGGCGCTGATTCGCGCCATGGGCCGGGTGCCCGACCACGCCATGTTCGACCCGCCCGACGACGACGTGGTCCAGGCGCTCGTCGGCGCCGGCGCCCGCGGCCGTCTCATTTCATGCTCAGACGTCTCGCCGACCGGGCAATGAGACGCCGATGAGAATGCCGCCGGCTCAGCAGTGCCGCGGCGGCGTCAGCTTCAATTGCGTGAGCTTGCCGTCCATGACGAAGTCGCCGAAATCCATGCGCAGGTCGTCGGCGACCCCGTTCTCCCAATAGCGCATGCCGACCTCATAATCGGGCAGCGCCTTCCTCGCGGCGTGGTCGTAGAACGCCACATGCACGCGCCCGCTCGGCAGCTTGGCGAGCGAGGCGGCGAGGCGGAACGCCTCCGGCTTATGCCAGTTGACGACGATCACGAAAGTGTCCTGCGCGCCGTCGTCGGTCGTGCCGTCGAACAGCGGCAGCGCGAGGAACTTCTTGCCCTGCTCCGCCGCGGCGATGATCGTCGCCGTGTGCCACATCGGGAACAGCGTGCCCGGCGGCAGCGGCTTCGTCGCCACCGCGGGCTTGTTGTAACGCACCTCGCCGCGCCCGCCCGCGTGGTCGAGCACGGCCTCGCCCTCGGTGATCTGCGTGGTCGCGGTGTCGGTGCTCTGGCGCATGCGGAAGCGCAGCTTGGTGCCGTTCTTCGCCTCCCAGGTGGCGTAGTCCGACACCATCTGGATGTCCTGGCCGTCGCGATTGGTCAGCGAAATCTCCAGCCGCTGCTGCACCGCCCAGCCCTCGCAGGCGTCGATCACCTCGTAGGTCATCGTGCCGGTGGCCGCCGTCACGCTGCCGTTGCGCGCGCTCTCCAGCGACAGGTGATAGAGCGCGCGGTGCGCCGCGAGCCCGGCGGCGACGCGCGCCGCGAGCGGATTGGTCGCGGCGTCGGCGTGCGGGACCAGCAGCAGGACGCTGGCGGCCAGAAGGGCCAGAAGGCGCATGGGGCGGAACTCCGGAGCGATTCACGCCAGCATACGGCGGCCGCGCGGTCGGCTCCAGCCTGCTACCGCGTCATCCGCCCGACCGTCGCCACCAGCTCCTCCATCTTGTGCCGCTGCTCGTCGGCGTCGCCCGAGGCGAACGCGCCGGCGACGCAGTGCGATACGTGGTCGCGCAGGATCTGCTCCTCCACCTTGTGCAGCGCCGCCCGCACCGCGTCGATCTGCACCAGCACGTCGACGCAGTAGCGGTCGGCGTCCACCATGCGCCTGAGCCCGCCGACCTGGCCCTCGATGCGCTTCAGCCGCGCCGTCACCGATCGCTTCGTGTCGTCCCGCATCTCGGCGCCGCTCCCGAATTCCCTGGCCAAAATCCGAATATAGGGCTGAAATGCGCCGGCCATGAACGCACCCGATTATCGTTCCGCCCTGATCGTCGGCGCCGGCGCCGGCCTGTCGGCCTCGCTGGCGCGGCTGTTCGCCCGCGAGGGCATGCGCGTCGGCCTCGCCGCGCGCGACACCGGCAAGCTCGCCGCGCTCGCCGCCGAGATCCGCGGCCACGCCTTCGCCTGCGACGCCACGCGGCCCGACCACGTCGCGCGCCTGTTCGAGGCGGCTTCGGGCGCCGGGCTCGACCCCGACGTGGTCGTCTACAACGCCTCCGGCCGGCTGCGCGGTCCGTTCCTCGATCTCGACACGGAGGAGGTCGCGCGCACCCTCGCCGTTTCCGCCTATGGCGGTTTCCTGGTGGCGCAGCAGGCGGTGCGGCGAATGCTGCCGCGCGGGCACGGCGCCATCCTGTTCACCGGCGCCTCGGCCAGCGTGAAGGGCTATGCGCAGTCCGCGCCCTTCGCGATGGGCAAGTTCGCCCTGCGCGGCCTGGCGCAGAGCATGGCCCGCGAACTGGCGCCCAAGGGCATCCACGTCGCCCATTTCGTCATCGACGGCGGGATCCGGAACCCGGGGCGGCAGGAGCCGCCCGATGCGCCGGATTCCATGCTCGACCCCGACGCGATCGCCCGCACCTATCTCGACATCCTGCGCCAGGACCGCAGCGCCTGGACGTGGGAGTTGGAACTGCGCCCCTGGGTCGAGCGGTTCTGAGTTCGAGCGCTTCTGACCCCGCCGCAACTCCGTCCCCTACTCGGCTGTTATCAGGGGGAGCGGCCTACGCGACCAGTGCGGCCGCAGCGGAGGTGATGACCATGGCGAAGCAGAGCAGGGCGCAGCGCAAAACGGTCGGGCGCGTGATGCACGAGTTCAAGCACGGCGAGCTGAAGCGCGGCCGCGGCGGCAAGGTCAAGAAGCCGAAGCAGGCGATCGCGATCGCGCTCTCCGAGGCCGGGGCCTCGAAGTATCAGTCCCCGTCGGAAAACCGACACCGCCTCGCCCGCACCAAATCCAAGGAGCGGCGCGGCCAGACGGCGCAGCAGGAGAAGGAAGGCCGGATGGGCGCCTCGCGCGACCGCCGCGCCGCGTCCAAGCGCCGGGCCAGCACGACCCAGCGCAGCGCCAAGACCAGGCAGGACGGCCGCCGCAGCCAGGGTCCAACCCGCGCCGAGCTGTATCAGCGCGCCCGCCGCAAGGGTATCCGCGGCGCCTCGCGCATGAAGAAGGCCGAGTTGCAGCGCGCGCTAAGCCGCTGAGAGCGCACGATGAGCCGCGGCAAATCGCCAGATCCGCCGCGCAAGGGCGAGCCCCGCAAGCCCGAGCGCACGGACGACACGACCAATCACAGCCCCAAGGGCACGCCGACCGAACAGCGCCACGATACCGAGGTCGCTGGGGGCGAGATCGAGCACGACGAGCCGCTCACGACCAAGCACCCGCCCCCGATGGGCGGCGATCACGCGTAGCCGAACCGTTGCAGGAACGGCGCGAAGTGCGTGGTGATCGCTTGCTGCTGGTCGGCGGTGAGCTGGTGGCGCCATTTGGCGACGGACGTGTCGCCGATATGGCCGCGATGGATCTGCGTCACGTCGTCGTAGAGGTCGACCGCCGGATCGCCCTTCACCTGCTCCGTCGGCAGGCGCTCCACGCCCTCGGCGAAGCTGCGGACCGCCTCGGTCGTATAGCGCGCGAAGATCGCGGAAACCGTCGCGTCATCGGCCGCGACGCCGAGATGACCGGCGAGTTTGCGGATGCAGTCGGGGTCGCGGAAGAACCCGTCCTCGTAGCGCAGCACCGGGAAGCCGCCCGCCGCGCATTGCAGCACCCGGTTGCAGCAGCGCCCGACCGCATGCACCGCAAGCTCCAGCGCCGTGTTGAAGCGGTTCACCATGGATAGCGCGGCGTCGCGCGGATCGCGCACGCTCAGCACGATGGTCGGGTCGGCCAGTTGCGCAAACACATCCCATTGCGGCTCGCCGTAGTGCATCTTCCACACCAAATAGCGCCCGAGCACCTGCCGGTCCTCGACCACCTTGGCGACGGTATCCGAATAGAGCGCGCGCACGCGCGCCGTGCCGTGCCGCGCCACCATTAGCTCGCGCGCCACGTTGAACACCCAGGTCGAGGCGCTGCCATAAAGCCCGATGGTCATGATCAGCCGGGGATTGTGCCGCGATCGGTCCCAGGCGGCGCCCTTGCTCGGGGCCGGGCCGGCTGGGATCGGTTCAGTCGCATCCATGCGGGACGAAGCCTTTTCGCAAGACCAGCGTGGTCCAGGCACCTTCGCCGATCGCGAAGGCGAGGCGAAGCCCCAGGCGCCGATGCGCCGCCAGAACCATGCGCGCCTGGCTCGCGAGCAGGCCGGAAAGGATGGCGATGCCGCCCGGCGCCAGCGCGGTGGCCAGGTCGCGCGCCATGGCGGCGAGCGGGCGCGCCAGGATGTTGGCGAGCACGAGATCGTACGGCCGGCCGCCCCTCACGCGCCGATGCCGCCAGCCGTTCGCCAGGGCCACCCGCACCAGCCCGCGCGCGCCGTTCAGCGCGGCGTTGCGCGCGGCGACACGCACCGCCCAGGGGTCGTTATCCACCGCCAGCACCGGCCGGCGGATCAGTCTGGCCGCCGCCAGCGCCAGGATGCCCGAGCCCGTGCCGAGGTCGATGATGTGGCGCGGGCGGCGGAACGCGACACGTTGCAGCGCGCGCAGGCAGCCGCGCGTCGATGCGTGCTCGCCGGAGCCGAACGCGGCGCCCGCGTCGAGCACGAGCGCGATCCGGCCAGGCGCCGTCCGCCCAGGAAGATGCGTGCCGCGAACGGCGAAGCGGCCGATGCGCTGCTCGGGGAACGCCGTTCGCGTGCGGGCGAGCCAGCCCTCCGCCTCGGTGGCATGACGCCCCAAGGTCGCGGCCACCCCGGTCGCCGCCTCGGCCAGCGCGAGCCCGAGCGCCAGTTCGGCCTCCTTCTCGCCGGCCGGCTTCACGCCTTCGACACGCCAGAGCCCGGTCGCGTCGTCCGAAAACAGTCCGACGGCCCCGGAGGCCGAGCGCAGCGCCCCCTCGTAGGCGGCGACCGCCACCTCCGGCACATCGACGAACACGGTCTCCAGCGCGCTCGCGCGTCGCCTCATGCGGTTTGGCCAGCTCCGGATGGTTGCTGAGGGAATACGGCCATTACGTATGGTCGCCGTCCGTGCCGGACCCCACAAGGTTGTAGGTCGCGCCCGTTCGCTTGCCCGCCAGCCCGCATCCGACGCTTTCGGGTACGGACGTCAACGTGAGCAGATAGAAGGCGCCGCTCAAGGTCGCGATCCAGAACGTCGTCGGCCAATCCGTGTAATAGGCGAGCGTGATGCCGAGCCAGGATTCCGCGAGCGCGAAGGTGACCGACAGCGCGACGCCGAGGCCGAGCCGGGTGGTCACCTGCTGCGCCGCCGCCGCCGGCCCGACCATCAAGGTGAACACCAGCAGCACGCCCACGATCTGCGCCGCCTGCGCGACCGCGAGGGCGACGATGGCGAGGAACAGCACCGAAACCAGTCGGAGCGAAACCCCGCGCGCCTCCGCCACCTCAGGCTGCAGGCTGGCGAAGATCAGCGGCCGCGCGATGCCGCCCAGCAGACCGATCGCCACCACGCCCGAAACGGCGAGCGTCAGCAAGGTCGGGCGGTCCACGCCGAGCACGTTGCCGAACAGCAGCCCCGTCACCTGCGTCGCGTAGGCCGTGTAGAAATGCAGGAACAGCAGCCCGAGCCCGAGCGACAGCGACAGCATCATGCCGATCGCGATGTCGCGCCCCTCCAGCCGTTCGCCGAGCGCCCCCATGCCGACGCCGGCGATTAGGGTCATCCCGATCAGACCCCAGAGCGGCGGCAGGCCCAGCAGTACCGCTCCGGTCGCGCCGGCGAAGCCGACATGCGCGAGCGCGTGGCCGGCAAAGGCCTGGCTGCGCAGCACGACGAAATAACCGATCATGCCGGCGACCACCGACACGATGCCGGCGGCGGCGAAGGCGTTCAGCATGAAGTCGTATTGCAGCATCGCCTCAGCCGTCGTGCCGGTGCGCGTCGCGCTGCATATCGTGCGCGCCGGACATCACGAAAATCCGGCCGTTCGCGCGCAGCACCTCGATATCCGAGCGATAGAGCCGGGACAGCACGGGGGTGGTGATCACCTCGTCCACCCTGCCCAGCGCGGCGTCGCCGTGGCCGAGATAGAGCACGCGGTCGATGCTGCTCAGCAGCGGATTGATCTCGTGGGCGCTGAACAGCACCGTCATGGCGAAGCGCTGCTTCAGGTCGCACACGAGCGCCACCACGTCGCGCTGGTGCCGCGGATCGAGATTGAGCAGCGGCTCGTCGAGCAGCAGCAGACGCGGCCGGCCGAGCAGTGCCTGCGCCAGCAGCAGCCGCTGGCGCTCGCCGCCGGACAGCTCGGCGAGCGGCCGGCTCGCCAGGTCGAGCGCGCCCACCGTGCCGAGCGCCGAATCGACCTCCTGCTCCTCCTCCCGGCTGCGCCAGGGAATGCCCCAGCGCTGGCCGTTGACCGCGCAGGCGACGAAATCGCGCCCCGACAAGCGCTGCCCGGCGCTGAAGCTGCGCGCCTGCGGCATGTAGCCGATGCCGGACCGGGATCGCCCCGCCGGCGCGCCGAGCACGCGAATGCTGCCCGAGCGCGGCGGCACCAGACCGAGAATGGCCCGCATCAGCGTGGTCTTGCCGGCGCCGTTCGGGCCGAGCACGCCGACGAACTCGCCCTGTTCGATCGTCAGGCTGATGTCGGACAGAACCACCTGCGCGCCGAGGGCCAGGGTGATCTGCTCCAGCGCGACAGCGCTCACTTCCCCGGGCTCGCCAGCGCATGCTGCAGATCGGTCAACTGACCGAGCATCCAGTTCTGGTAGGTCGTGCCGGGCGGCTCGGTTTCGCTGACGCCGACCACCGGAATGTGCGACTGCGCGGCAATGTCGCGCATCCGCCTGGCCATCGCCTCGGTGGCCTGACTGTTGTAGATCAGCACCTTCACCTTGTGCTGGCGCAGGTCGTTCTCGAACGTCGCGAGATCGGAGGCACGAGGCTCCGCGTCGTTCATCACCGCGATCTGGAAGCGCAGGTTGCGCATTGTCAGCCCGAGCGCATCGGCCATGTAGCCGAACACCGGCTCGGTCGCGGTGACCGGCGTGCCCGCGTATTTCCGGCGCATCTCGGCGATCTTGGCGCTCAACGGCTGGAGCGATTGCAGGAAAACCCGGAGCCGCGACTGGTACGCCGCCTTGCGCGCCGCATCGAGGATTTCGAGATCGGCCGCCAGCCGCAGGGCGGCGGCCGGCATGGTGTTAGGATCGTACCAAAGGTGCGGGTTTTCGCCCGGCTTCCGACGAACGAGGTCCGCGACTACGATGACGGCGCGGTTCGCGGTGGGCGAGGCGGCCAGCAGCTTGGCCATCCAGGGGTCGTAACCGGCGCCGTTGTAGATCACGAGCCGCGCCCCGGCGAGTTCGCGCGCGGTCCTGGCGCTGGCCTCGAACAGATGCGGATCCTGATCCGGGCTGCTCAGGATGCTGGTCACCGCGACCCGTGCCCCGCCGATCTGCCGGGCGAGATCGCCGTAGAAATTCTCGGCGGCAACGACCGGGATCGGGGGGTCGGCCGCCGTCGCCAGGGCCGGCCGACCCAGGAGCAGGACAGCAGCGACCACGATCGCCGTTCGCATGCCGGTTTCCCTACGCTGGCGCCGACGGCGCGAATGCAATGTTATATCATTGCATCAGCTCCCCGCTCGAGCAACCCGCCGGCATTCGGTTCGCACATCTCACATGAGATAGGTTTGCAGCTCGTTCTCCGCCCAGGCGATCGCGTCCTCGATCGACTGGCCGCCATGCGTGACCTTCGCGATCATGTTGCAGGGCACGGCGTTGTTATAGATTTGCACGGCGATCTGCGGCGGCGCCGGCATGCCGGTGAACGAGCGCTTGGCATGATGGTGCGGCCGCACCGGGTAGTTGTACATCGTGCCCAGCGGCGGCTTCACCTTCGCCCAGATATCGAAATCCAGCATGGAATCGAACGGCGGAATGTCGAAGCCGGCGACCACGTCGCAGCGCTGCTGCACTTGCGGCCGCTGCATCAGAAACTCGATCAATTCCTTGCCCGCGGCCTTGTTCCGGCTGAACGACCACACGCCGAACGACGCCGGATCGATCGGCACGAAACGGCCGGCCGGGCCCGCCGGCGTCGGGAACGTCCAGCACTGCTGGGCCACGTGCGGCGCGTCGCGCAACGCCACCGCCCAGGCCGAGGGCGGGTTGTAGATCAGCGCGCTCTTGTCGGCGATCAGCATGCGGTTATCGGTGGCGTTGTCGAAACTGTAGATGTCCGGCGGCATGAACGCGACCAGCTTCTTCCAATATTCGAGCAGCCGGCGGGTATTGTCCGATTTGACGGTGATATTGCCCTTCGCGTCCACCAGCTCCACGCCGAACGCGGCGCAGAACGAGCCAACGATGTCGAGCGAGTCCTGCGTGGTGCCGAGGCCGAAGCCGAACGGTTTGCCGCCCCTCGCGCATTGTTCCGCGCAGCGCAGGAACGTGTCGTAGGTCCAGGTGTCCGAGAGCGCCGTGTGGACAGGCTGCGCCGGATACATTTCCGTCAGATCGAGGCCGCAGAATTTCTTGAAGTAGTCGATGCGCGCGCAGGGCGATTGATAGACGGTGCTGGTGCTGGTCGGCACCGCCATCCAGTGCCCGTCGGTCTTGTTCGCATATTGAAACAGCTCGTCGAGCTTGCCGTATTGCGCCTCCAGCCGGCCGACCACGTCGTCCATCGGCTCCAGTCTGCGCTCGTGATTATGCACTTCCCATCCCGGGAACCACATGACGTCGTGGCCGCTGCCGGCCGCGTCCTCGGCCGCCGCGGTAACGACGATCTTGTTGCCGATGATGGTGATGAAATCGATCGCGACATCGACCTTGTTGCGCGCCGCCCAGCGGCTGACCTGCTGGCGCATCATGTCGTTGCCGCGCGGCACCCAGTGGTCGATGACGCCGAACGCCAACCGGCCGGCGGCGCGGGAGGTGCGCATATGCACGAGCGGCAGGGCGGCCGCGCCGGCGGTCAGCTTCACCGCGTTGCGGCGCGAGATTTTTCCGAACTTGGACATCGGCTTCCCCCCTGCGCGACCGGCTGGTTCCCGCGGCCTATCGTTGCTTCCGGGCCGGACTGCCGCCCCGCCATCGGAACGATAGGCTCACGCGGTCAGCCAGGGCAAATGAAAGCTGGGGCAAAATCCGGATCGATTCGCCGCGACGAAGGCACCGGTCAGGCGGAGCGCTTGGTCAATGTTCCAGCAACGTCTTCTTAGCGACGTAGCCAAGCCCCAGCGCCTCCGCCACCGCGGAGTGCGTCACCCGCCCTTCGTGGATGTTCAGACCCTCGGCGAGGTGCGGGTCGTCGCGCATGGCCCGACGCCAGCCCTTGTCGGCGAGCGCCAGCACGAACGGCAGGGTGGCGTTGTTCAGCGCGATGGTCGAGGTGCGCGCCACCGCGCCGGGCATGTTGGTGACGCAGTAATGCACCACGCCTTCCTCCACATAGGTCGGCTCGGCATGCGTGGTCGGGCGGCTGGTCTCCGAGCAGCCGCCCTGGTCGATCGCGATATCGACCAGCACCGAGCCCGGGCGCATCCGGCGCACCATCTCCCGCGTGACCAGCTTCGGCGCCGCGCCGCCGGGCAGCAGCACGGCGCCGATCACCAGATCGGCCGAGCATACTTCCTGCTCGATCGTCTCGGTGGTCGCGAACAGGGTGCGCATCATGGCGCCGAATTGCAGATCGAGTTCCTTCAGCCGGTGCAGCGACTTGTCGATGACCGCGACGCTCGCCTCCATGCCCATGGCCACGCGCGCCGCATTGGTGCCGGCGACCCCGCCGCCCAGGATGATCACCTTGGCCGGCGGCACGCCCGGCACCCCGCCGAGCAGGATGCCCGCGCCGCCCTGCTCCTTCTCCAGGCAATGCGCGCCGACCTGGACGGACATCCGCCCGGCCACCTCGCTCATCGGCGAGAGCAGCGGCAGGGCGCTACGGGCGTCGGTCACGGTCTCGTAGGCGATGCAAGTCGCGCCCGAGCGGAGCAGCCCCTCGGTCTGCGCCCGGTCGGCGGCCAAGTGCAGATAGGTGAACAGCACCTGCCCGGGGTGCAGCCGGGCGATTTCGGCGCTCTGCGGCTCCTTCACCTTGACGATCATCTCGGCGGTCGCGAACACGTCCTCGGCGGTCTCGGCCGTCGCGGCGCCGACGGCGAGGTACGCCTCGTCGGTAAACCCGACGCCGATACCGGCCCCGCGCTGGACCACGACACGATGCCCGCGTGCCGCCAGTTCGCGAACCGCCGCCGGCACCAGCCCGACCCGGTATTCGTGCGTCTTGATCTCCGTCGGAACGCCGATCCGCATGGCGATCACCTCCCTAGTTGTCCCGGCCTGCGTGCCGCGACGCCATGGATATGGGGACGCGCCGCCGCGGCGGAGACGGGCGGAGCAATTGTCAACCGGAATCCTCCGGCACTATGCTCCGCATGCCTGGAGCGATCCGGGACAACGGATATCAGAGGCCGCCAATCGGCCCGCGCGGGCAGGGGATTCGGGAACACTCCATGGCGTCGGTCGCGGTCAAGAACGTTCGCAAGTCGTTCGGCAGCACGCAGGTGCTGCACGGCGTCAGCATCGATATCGACGACGGCGAGTTCGTGATTCTGGTCGGCCCCTCCGGCTGCGGCAAGTCCACCTTGCTGCGCATGATCGCGGGACTGGAGAACATCACCAGCGGCGAGGTTTGGATCGGCGGACGCGTGGTGAACACGGTGCCGCCAAAGCAGCGCGACATCGCCATGGTGTTCCAGAACTACGCGCTCTATCCGCACATGACGGTGCACGACAACATGGCGTTCTCGCTGTTGATGGCGAAGGCGCCGAAGGCGGTGATCGAGCGGCAGGTGCAGCGCGCGGCGCAAATCCTCGGGTTGTCGCAACTGCTCGGCCGCTATCCCCGCCAGCTCTCGGGTGGGCAGCGCCAGCGCGTGGCGATGGGGCGGGCGATCGTGCGCGATCCGCAGGTGTTCCTGTTCGACGAGCCGCTGTCCAACCTGGATGCGAAGCTGCGCGTGCAGATGCGTTCCGAGATCAAGGAACTGCACCAGCAACTGAAGAACACGGTCGTTTACGTCACGCACGACCAGATCGAGGCGATGACGATGGCCGACAAGATCGTGGTCATGAACGCCGGCCGCGTGGAGCAGATGGGCGCGCCGCTCGACCTCTACGACCGACCGGCCAATTTGTTCGTGGCCGGCTTCATCGGCTCGCCGGCGATGAATTTCCTGCAAGGCCGGATCGAAGGCGCCTGTTTCCGCGCCGACGACAACACCCCCTGGCCGCTGCCGCCCACGCTGAACGGCCCCACCGCCGGGCGCGTCGTGTACGGCATCCGCCCGGAACACCTGCAACTCGCGCCGGACGGCAATCCGGCGACGGTGCACGTGGTCGAGCCGACCGGCTCCGAGACCCAGGTCATCGCCAAAATGGGCGCCACGCACATGGTCTGCGCGTGGCGCGAGCGGGTTGCCGCGCGTCCGGGCGAAACCATCGGCATCGCCGCCGATCCGGCGCTAGCACATCTGTTCGATGCCGATACCGGGCGGCGGCTGAGTGCGTGAAGCAAGGGCCGAGTGAGGGAGGATAGAAAAATGCACAACTTCACCAGGCGGGAATCGCTCGCGATCGGCGCAGCCGCGCTCGGCGCCGCCACGCTGCCCCTGATCGGCGCGCGCGCGGCCGACGAGGTGCCGACGGCGAACGTGCCGCCGCCCGCCTTGAAGATCGAGAAGGGCGCGCATCTGCGGGTGCTGCGGCCGGCCAAGTTCGTGCAGCCGGACGAGACGATTTTCCGCGCCAACACCAAGAAGTACACCGAAGCGACCGGCATTCCGGTGCGCGTCGATTTCGTGAGCTGGGAAGATCTGCGGCCGCAGACGGCGGTGACCGCCAATACCGGCGCCGGCCCCGACATCATTCTGGGGTTCAGCGCGGATCCGCAGATCTACGCCGAAAAGCTCACGGACATGACGGATGTTGCTGATTACCTGGGCAAGAAATACGGAGGCTGGTTCGATCTGGCCGTGCTGTATGGCACCCACTGGAAGACCAAGAATTGGATCTCGCTGCCGATGGGCGGCGGCGTCGGGCCGACCGTGTACCGCATGTCCTGGGTGAAGCAGGCCGGCTACGACAAGATTCCCGACGATCTGAACGGTTTCCTCTCGCTATGCCAGAAGCTGAAGCAGATCGGCCATCCGTGCGGCTTCTCGCTCGGCCACGCGATCGGCGACGCCAACGGGTTCTGCTACTGGTTGCTGTGGTCGCACGGCGGCTTTTTGGTCGATGAAAACGGCAAGGTCGCGATCAACTCCAAGGAAACGATCGCGGCGCTGAAATACGCGAAGGAACTCTATCCCACGATGATTCCCGGCACGCTCGCCTGGAACGACTCGGCCAACAACAAGGCTTATGCGGCCGGTCGACTCGGGCTGACGTTCAACGGCGTGTCGATCTATTACGTGCTGAAGAACTCGCCCGACAAGCGGTTGAACGCGATTGCCGCGGATACCAACCATCAGACGGTGCCGTTCGGCGTGGTGAAAAGCCGCCCGCAAACGGCGCTGGTGGTCAACGCGATGCTGTTCCGGCACAGCAAGTATCCCAATGCCGCCAAGGACTATCTGCGCTTCATGATGGAGGCGCCGCAATACGGGCCGTGGCTGTCGCAATGTCTCGGCTACTGGTCGAATCCGCTGAAGGCGTACAGCAAGATGGCGTTCTGGCACCAGAATCCGAAGCTGGCACCCTACGCCGTCGGCATGGATACCTCGTTCTACGACGGCTACAAGGGGCCGGTGACGCCTGCCTCCAGCGCGGTAGCCGCGAACTACACGATCGTCGACATGTTCGCGGAAGTGGCGAGCGGCAACGCCTCGCCGGAGAGCGCGGCGAAGCGGGCGGCGCAGCAGGTCGAGCGCTATTACAAGAGCTGACGCCGGAGCGCGCACCGGCCGCCCTTCGGGGTGGCCGGCGCCGGCCCGATATCGGCAAATTCCGCGGAGCGCATGATGGACGCCACCGTTCAACCCTGGGTCTTGACCCGCCGCAAGCGCGATCCGTGGTTCGTGCGCCTGTTCGACTGGAAGCCGTTCCTGGTTGCGATGTGCCTGCTGCCGACGGTCGGGCTGCTGGCGGTGTTCCTGACATACCCGCTCGGCCTCGGCATCTGGCTGTCGCTGACCGACGCGACCATCGGCCGGGCGGGGCATTTCATCGGACTGGCCAATTTCGTCTCGCTGTTCAACGACCCGATTTTCTGGCTCGCCGTGTTCAACACGATTTTCTACACGACCGTCGCGACCATCGGGAAATTCGCGCTGGGCCTATGGTTGGCGCTGCTGCTGAACCACTACATTCCGTTCAAGGCGTTTTTCCGCGCGATCGTACTGCTGCCGTGGATCGTGCCCACGGTGCTGTCGGCCATCGCCTTCTGGTGGATCTACGACCCGCAGTTCTCGATCATTTCTTATCTGCTGGTGGACGTGCTGCACTGGCGCAAGAATTACATCGACTTCCTCGGCACGCCCTGGCACGCGCGTTGGTCGCTCATCGCGGCGAATATCTGGCGCGGCATTCCGTTCGTGGCGATCTGCCTGCTGGCCGGGCTGCAAACCATTTCCCCCTCGCTCTACGAAGCCGCCCTGCTCGACGGCGCCACGCCCTGGCAGCAATTCCGCCGCATCACCGTGCCGCTGCTGATGCCGATTCTCGCCGTGGTGCTCACGCTGTCGGTGCTGTTCACGTTCTCCGACTTCCAGCTCGTCTACGCGATCACGCGCGGCGGGCCGTTCAACACCACGCATCTCATGGCCACGCTCGCCTTCCAGCGCGCCATTCCCGGCACGCAATTGGGCGAGGGCGCGGCGATCGCGGTGGCGATGATCCCGTTCCTGATCGCGGCGACGCTGTTGAGCTATTTCGGACTGGGGCGACGCAAATGGCAGCAGGGCGGCGCGAATGACTGAGAGCTTCGCCGAAGCCGAACTCGCCGCTGCCACCGGCCGCGTCACCGACGTTCCGGAGCGGCTGGCCTGGGATTCGCGGCTGCGCCGGGTGGTCACGGTCTATGTGCCGCTGGCGCTGTTCATGATCGTGCTGCTGTTCCCGTTCTATTGGATGGCGATCACCGCCATCAAGCCGAACTACGAAATGGAGGACTACAAGCGGTTCAACCCGTTCTGGGTCCATTCGCCGACGCTCTCGAACATCAAGACCCTGCTGTTCGACACCGATTACCCACGCTGGCTGTTCATCACCATGTCGGTGGCCGTTGCGGCCACGATCATCTCCATCTTCGCCAGCGTGCTCGCGGCCTATGCGATCGAACGGCTGCGCTTCCGCGGCTCCCAGCACGTGGGTCTCGGCATCTATCTCGCCTATCTGGTACCGCCGACGATCCTGTTCATTCCGCTGGCGACGATGGTGTTTCAGTTCGGCCTGTTCGACAGTCCGCTGGCGCTGATCCTGACCTATCCGACGTTCCTCATCCCGTTCTGCACCTGGCTCTTGATCGGCTACTTCAAGTCGATCCCGTACGAACTCGAGGAATGCGCGCTGATCGACGGCGCCTCGCGGCTGCAAATCCTCTGGCGCATCACGCTCCCGCTGGCCATTCCCGGCCTGATCTCGGCCGGTATTTTCGCCTTCACGCTATCGTGGAACGAGTTCATCTACGCGCTCGCATTCATCCAGTCGACCGAGAAGAAGACCGTACCGGTGGCGGTGCTGACCGAGTTGGTGACGGGCGACGTGTACCAATGGGGATCGCTGATGGCCGGCGCGCTGCTCGGCTCGCTGCCCGTGGCGCTGTTCTACTCGCTGTTCGTGGAGTATTATGTTTCGAGCCTGACCGGCGCGGTGAAGGAATAAGGGGGAGATCGACGTGGCGAAGTTCAAGATCGTAACCGCGGGCGGGGCGCCCGGCGCGAGCTTCGAATACGAAATGGAAGGCTTGGCAGGCGCCGATGCCGAGATCGTCGAAGCGCCGTCAGGCTCCGAGGACGAATTCCTCCGCGTCGCCCGCGACGCCAACGCGGTGTACGGCCGAGGCGGCCAAATCACCAAACGCATGATCGAGGGCCTGGAGCGCTGCAAGGTGATCTCGGTCGGCAGCGTTGGCGTCGATTACATCGACGTGGCGGCGGCGACCGAACGCGGTATTCCGGTCACCAATTGCCCCGATACGTTCATCGAGGAAGTCGCCGACCACGCCATGACCTTGTTGCTGGCCGGGTATCGCAGGCTGGTCGTGCAGGACCGCATGGTGCGCGAGGGGCGTTGGCGCGAAGGGCGCGCGATGCTCTACCAGTATCCGCGGCTGATGGGACAGACGCTTGGCTTCATCGCCTTCGGCCACGTCGCCCGCTGCGTCGCGGTCCGCGCCAAGCCGTTCGGGCTGCACCTGATCGCCTATGATCCGTTCATCGAGGAACTGGTGATGAGTTCCTACGGTGTCGAGCCGGTGAGCCTGAACGAACTGCTAGAACGTTCCGATTTCATTTCCATGCACGCCCCGGCGACGCCCGAGGCGCAGGGCATGCTGAAGGAGCAGCACTTCCGCCGCATGAAGCCGAACGCGGTGTTCGTCAACACCGGGCGCGGCCCGACGGTGGACGAGGCGGCGCTGATCAAGGCGCTGGACGAGAAATGGATCGCCGGCGCCGCGCTCGACGTGCTGGAGACCGAGCCGCCGGGCGACAACAATCCGCTGTTGCGGATGGACCAGGTGACCCTGACCGCGCACGTCGCCTCCGCCTCCGCGCGTTTCGACCCGGCGCGCAAGCGTCATGTCGGGCGCGAGCTGGGGCTGGTGCTGGCCGGTCGCTGGCCGATGAGCTGCGTCAATCCCTCGGTGCTGGCGAAGACCGATCTCAAGCGCTGGCAGCCCGTCTCGATGGAGCGCGGCCCGAACTCGTAAGCGGCACCGGCTGGGTCGAGCGCCGGCGACACCGCTCGACCCAGAGCCGCGACCGGGCGGTGACTTTGGCGTGACAGGGGCGGGCGAAAGGGGCTAACCCGGCACCGAAACGGCACAGGCTTCGACCATGCAGCTCCGCATTCCCCTCAGGCGATCCCCGGGTTGGGTCGGCGAGTTCAAGGCCTTCCTCATGCGTGGCAATGTTGTCGATCTCGCGGTCGGCATCATCATTGGCGCCGCGTTCACCGGTGTGGTGAACAGCATGGTGAAGGACATCTTCAACCCGGTGCTCGGGCTGCTGATCGGCGGCGTGGATTTCTCGAACATTTTCGTGACGCTGAACGGCCAGCACTACGCCTCGCTTGATGCCGCGCGGAAGGCGGGCGCGCCGACGCTCAACATCGGCGTGTTCATCAACGCCATCATCAATTTCCTGATCATCGGATTCTCCGTATTCTGGGTGGTGAAGGCGATGTCGCGCCTCGTCGCCCGCGAGAAGGCCGCCGTCCCGCCCCCACCGCCGCCGCAGAACGAACTTCTGCTCGAACAGATCCGCGACACGCTGCGCGACCGCCTGCCGATCGCCCCGCCAGCGCGCGACCTGTCTGTGTAAGGCGGGTTTATCGCATTTCGGACGAACGGCTGCGGCTGGCGAACCTGGTTCGCCCCGGCCAGGTGTGCAGCGCGGATGAACTCCCCGTCGACGTCAGGAAAGCCTGGCACAATTTCGCTGCGGCCAAGCGCAACGCATCGGCGAAATCCAGTCCGCGTTCAGAAAGATCGAGCGCTTGCGCGACCAGCGCCGGGTTCTCCAGCGATACCTCGGCAGGCCAGCCAAGCCGCGCAACGCTCTCCTGATTTGCTCTTGCAGGTAGCGGTAGGCGCTGCGTAGCACCCATTCAGTTTCCAACACGACGGTTACGGAAATCCAGACCTCGTTCTGATCGACGACCTTGCGTGCCGCGGCGGATTGCCGAGGATCGTCGCCGGTCAGACATCTGACGAGAACGTTAAACCCATCTTGCACACTTGGGCTGTTCGGATTTAGGGTAAGTGTATGATTTCATTATGTGTGGTTGGTGATTTGCGTGAATATGTAGTGCCACGTCTGGTGATAATTGCCGTTGAATGAACCATTTAGAATTGGCAATCTGTGCGCACCATACCAGTTCGCACATGTACTTCCGCCGCAAGCAGTCGCAAGGGCGCATCTACCTGCAGATCGTGGAGAGCCACCGATCGGGCGATCAGGTGCGGCAACGCGTCATCGCCACACTGGGACGGCTCGATGAACTCGAAGCCAGCGGGCAGCTCGATCGGTTGCTGCGCTCGGGTGCGCGTTTCGTCCAGCAGGCGATGGTGCTCGACGCTGCCAGAACCACCGATACCCCCGCCGTCGCGGTACCGGCGCATCGGTCCGACGCTACTGTTCGTACGGCTGTGGCAGGAGACCGGCTGCCACAGCGTGATCACTGCGTTGGCGCGCGGTCACGGCCACCGCTTCTCATTGGAACGTGCGGTGTTCCTCCGCCTGTCAATCGGCGCGCAAACGGGACCCCCAATCGGCGTGCAAAAGGAACCTCCCGGCGGAGCGGCTTGTGCCGGTAGTCCATAGGGGGGGACCCGCGCGTCGCGGAGTGCCCTGCAGAGGCTGACGCAGCGGCGCGCGGGGGGGGGCCCTGTGGACCCACCGGTGCAAGCCGCGGTGGACCGCGCGGCAGATCAGGCGCGGTTCTTGAAGCGCCAGCTCTCGTTGCCGGTCTCTACGATATAGCAATGATGCGTGAGGCGATCGAGCAGCGCCGTCGTCATTTTGGCATCGCCAAATACGCTCGGCCATTCGCCGAAGGCGAGATTTGTCGTGACGATCACCGATGTTTGCTCGTACAGCCGGCTGATCAGATGGAACAGCAACTGCCCGCCGGACTGGGCGAACGGCAGATAGCCGAGCTCGTCGAGCACGGCGAAATCCTTCCGGCAAAGATAGTCGGCCATCCTGCCCTGCCCTGCCGTCCGGAGCGCGCCTCGGCCTCGAGCTTGTTGACCAGATCGACGACATTGAAGAACCGTCCGCGCGCACCTGTAGCGCGACAGTAAGGGTGGCCGGGGCACGACAGGAAGATGACCGGTCGCTGCGCGAAGCAAGAATGCATTGAATGTCGCTGCGCGACAAGAGTTTTGTGTCGCGGGGCGTCATGACATCGCCGCTTCGGTTTGCGGTGCGCTGGTGTTGCGCTTGGTGTCGCGGGAGCCTGTGGAACGCTGACGCTGGCGGGTCGTCGCGGAGCGGCGGCGGTAGCTCTCGACGTTCATCTCCAGGATGATGGCGTGGTGGACGAGCCGATCGACAGCGGCCAGGGTCATAGCGGCATCCGGGAAGATGCTGTTCCATTCTCCGAATGGCTGATTCGAGGTCACCAGCAGGCTGCGGCGCTCGTAGCGCGCAGCGATTAGTTCGAATAGCACCGATGTTTCGGCTTGATCCTTGCGGACATAGGAGAGGTCGTCGAGGACGATCAGGTGATATTTGTCGAGCTTCTCGATGGTGGTTTCGAGCGCCAGGTTCTGGCGCGCCGCTTGCAGGCGTTGCACGAGATCGGTGGTGCGCATGAACAGCACGCGGTATCCGTTCTCGATCAGCGCGTAGCCGAGCGCACATCCAAGGTGCGACTTGCCGCAACCGCTTGGCCCGAACAGCAAAATGTTGGCGCCCTTGTCGAGCCAGCTGTCGCCGGCGGCAAGGGCAGTGATCTGCGGCTTATTCACCATTGGAACGGCGGTGAAGTCGAACGCGTCAAGGGTCTTGCCAGGTGGCAGGCGCGCCTCGGCGAGATGGCGTTGAATGCGCCGCTGCGAGCGTTCGGCCAGTTCGAGTTCGGCGAGCGTGGCAAGAAGCTTTGCCGCCGGCCAGCCCTCGCGGACGGCGCGCTCGGTGAATTGCGGCCACAGCCCGGCGATGGTGGGCAGGCGCAACTCGCCGAGCAATAGTGGCAAGCGAGCCGCGTCGACGGTAACCGGCGCGCTCACGCCGCCGCTCCTGTCGCAGACAGCAGCGCATCGTAGCTGGCGATCGGCGGCAGCACGACGGAGACTGCCGGCGCGGGGGCAAGTGGCGGCGCGAAGCGCGACCGGAGTTGGGCGAGATCGGGCAAGTTGTCCTCCGCCAGTTCGGTAGCGAGCACGCCGGCAAGTTCCGCCTCGCAATTGCGTTCGTGGGCGAGGTCGAGAAGCCCGACCATGGTTTTGCAGGCCGTACGCGCGTCGCCGGCAGCGAGCAGACGTTCCCAGCTCAGGCGATAGGCCGGGCTGGGGAACAGCGCCTCGCGATAGACAAGATGCAGCAGGGCGAACGGTTTGCGGCGCAGGCTGTGGATGATGTGGCGATAGTCGACCACATGACCATGGCGGCCGTCGCTCCAACCGCGGCCGCGGCGTAGCGTCAGCACGTGGCTCTCGCCGAGGAAGCATTCGAGGCGGTCATCATACAGGCGGACCCGCAGCCGATACCCGATCAGTCGTGACGGCACCGAATAGAACACTTTGCGCAGCACGAAGCCGCTGCTGGAGGTGACGATCACGTTCGCTTCGTCGTAATCGGTGGTGCGCCGCGGCGGCAACGGGCGCAGCTGGGCACGTTCCAGCTCGACGAGCTTGTCGCGCCTGGCGTTGCGGCGGCCGATCTGCTCGGCGATCCAGGCCCGGTAAGCGTCGAGGCTGTCGAAATCGCGGCTAGCGCGCAGGATCAGCGCCTGCTCGATCGCCCGTTTGAGGTGCCCGTGGTGACTCTCGATGGCGCCGTTCTCGTGCGCGATGCCGACATTGTTGCGGGTTCCGATCATGCCGTAGTGGCCGCACAATGCCTCGTAGCGCCGGGTTTGGTCGGCGCGGGCATCGTCGTCGAGATTGCGGAACGCGGCAGAAAGACTGTCAGATCGGTGCTCGGCCGGCGCGCCGGCAAGCGCCCAGAGCGCGTTTTGGAGCCCGCAGGCGAGCGCGGTGTAGCTCTCGCCGCCGAGCACGACCTCGGCATATTCCCAGCCCGAGTAGGTCAGGATGAAGTGATACAGCCGGTGGTCGAGCGGTTGCCCGGCAATGGTAATGGCCAGCTCGCTCATGGCAGTAAAATCCGACATCCCCTGCTGCCCCGGCGGGTGCTCCTGGCGGAAGATGACCTCGCGCTCCGGCCCGTGCAGGCCGTTCCAGGCACGAACCCGCCGCTCCAGGGTGCGGCGCAGCCGCGGCCAGTCGCGGTCGGGATGGCGGCGCTGCATCTCTTCGAGCAAGGCGATGGGATGCAAGCCGGGCCGGCTTTCCAGCAGCGGCAGGATGTCCCTCTCCCAGATCCCCGCGAGCGGGTCCGGCGCGTTCCAGGGCCGGTTCGGGGCGGGCTTCTGCGACGGCAGCCGCGGATCGCGCTCGATCCGCCGCGCGGTGCGCTCGCTGATGCCGGCCTTGGCGGCGGCAAGAAGCTGGGTGTGGTGGGGGCGGAGCTGCATGTAAAGTTTCACCTGTTGGTTCGTGACGTGTCGTCCGGGCACGTGCGTCCTCGTCTTGGCGGTCGAGGAACCCACCTTGCCCGCACACGCCGCGACCGACAGGCGGGGGCACCCCCACGCCAACCGGTCGGCTCGGCCTACGGTCCGGCTAAATGCGCCGTTCCGCCGAGCCGACCGGCCATCCGCTCGTGTCGCTCACCGGCCAACTGCGCTGTCGCTGAACAGCCGTTGCCTTCTGGCGCGCGCACGAACGCGGGCGAGCTTTCGATGCCGAGGAAGGTGAGTTCGTTCTGAAATGCGTCGGACATGTATTGCGATCCGTGATCATGCCGCAGCGCCAGGCCACGAGCCGCACCAGCCGCGAACCGCCCGAAGCACTGGCGCACCCCCTGCCGGATTGGTTCGAGCGCCTCGAAGCGGGTGGCCCGCGCCGCGGCATGGATGCCGACGCATTCGGCGGAGCAATGATCGACCGCGATGAACACCGCCGCCTGGCCCTCGCCGGTCATGGTCGTCGTCAGATCGGTGCCCCACATCGCATCGACGGTTTCGGGAATGATGGTGCCGTCGTGGCTGCGCGGGCCGCGCGGCGATCCGACCCGGCCGGGCGCAAGCAAATCGTGCTCGCGCATGAGCCGCAGCACCCGACGCTTCGAGGTGCGCACGCCGGCGATGCGCAACTTCGCCCAGATCTTGCGGTGGCCTTCGCCGTGAAACGGGCTGGCGAGAAGAATGCCGCGAATCGCTTCCAGCAATTCGCGATCGGACATCGGCCCGAGCGGACCCGGGCGCCGCGGCGGTTCGGCGCGGGGCGGCAGGCGACGGCGATAGACGCTGGCCCGCGCCGCGCGCCAGACGCGGCAAACCATCGCCAGGCCGTATGGTTTGCCGCTGGAGGGGCAGAGCGCGCGGCTCATCGTCTCCACCTCCGGCGGGCCAAAGGGCGGCCGGCCTCCAGCGTGGCGATCTTCTGCCCGAGCAATTCGTGTCCGAGCAGCATCGCACCGAGCCGCGCCTTCAGCCGCTCGCTCTCCAGCGTCGCGCCGTCGCCGGGCCGGGTCGCCAGGGCGGCCTCGCCGGCAGCGAGGCCGAGCTTCCTTTTTCCAATTACTGCTAAGCCGTTGATCCGACTCTCGACGTGGCGATAGATCGGGCTAAAATGTAGCCATGTAATCCAGAATTTGGGACTTGTACTTTTGGAAGCGATATGCTCACGTTCCGCCATGTATATCGAATTGGTCCCCAACCGGAACTCGCCGCCGGCCATCCTGTTGCGCGAGAGCTATCGCGACGGCGGCAAGGTCCGTAAACGCACGCTCTGCAACCTTTCCAATTGGCCCAGCGCCTACATCGAAGGGCTGCGTGGCGTGCTCAAAGGCGGAACCGTCATCCCGGCCGAGCGCGACGCCTTCACCGTCGTCCGCTCCTTGCCGCACGGCCATGTCGCCGCGGCACTCGGCACCGCGCGCAAGCTCGGCCTCGACCACATCCTCGGGCGCGCCGGCAACCGCTGCCGCGATCTCATGCTCGCGCTGCTGGTCGGCCGCGTTCTCGAACCCGCATCCAAGCTCGCCGCCGCCCGCGCACTTTCCCCGCCAACTGCCGCTTCGAGCCTCGGCGAGGTGCTCGGCCTCGGCGCGGTCGACGAGGACGAACTCTACACCGCGCTCGATTGGCTGCTGGAACGCCAGTCCGCCATCGAGACCGCACTGGCCAAACGCCATCTCGCCAACGGCACACTGGTGCTCTACGACGTTTCGTCGAGCTACATGGAAGGCCGTTGCTGCCCGCTCGCCAGGCGCGGTTACAGTCGCGATCACCGCAAGGGCACGCTGCAAATCACCTACGGCCTGCTCTGCGCGCCCGATGGCTGCCCGCTCGCCATCGAAGTGTTCGACGGCGACACCGCCGATCCGATGACCTTGGCTAGCCAGGTCGAGAAACTCAAACAGCGCTTCCATCTCGATCATGTGGTCCTGGTCGGCGACCGCGGCATGATCACCGAGGCGCGCATCACCGAGGACATCAAATCGGCAGGTCTGGATTGGATCACCGCGCTGCGCGCGCCGGCGATCAAGGCGCTGCTGCAAGGCGGCGCTTTGCAGCTCTCGCTGTTCGATCAGCGCGATATGGCCAGCATCACCGTACCGGAGTTCCCGGGCGAGCGGCTGGTGGTCTGCCGCAATCCCGATCTCGCGGCCGAACGCGCCCGCAAGCGCGGCGACCTGCTGGCCGCTACCGAGCGCGATCTCGCCCGCATCCAGGCCGCGGTGGCCCGCAAGCGCGCTGCGCTGCGCGGCACCGCGGCGATCGGGCTCGCGATCGGCGCGGTCATCAACAAGCACAAGGTGGCCAAGCACTTCGATCTAAACATCGCCGATGCCGCTTTCAGCTTCTCCCGCAAGGCCGCCGCGATCGCCGCCGAGGCAGCCACCGACGGCATCTATGTCGTGCGCACCAGCGTGCCGGCGGCGACGCTCGACGATGCGGCGACGGTGCGCAGCTACAAATCCTTGGCGCTGGTGGAGCGGGCGTTCCGTTGCATCAAGACCATCGACCTGCAGGTGCGCCCGGTGCGCCACTGGCTGGCCGATCGGGTGCGCGCACATGTCTTTCTCTGCATGTTGGCCTATTATCTCGAATGGCACATGCGTCAGCGGCTGGCGCCGATGCTGTTCGACGACACCGACAAGGATGCGGCGGAAGCGCTGCGCGCGAGCGTGGTGGCGCAGGCGCGGCGTTCACCGGCCGCCGTCACCAAGCAAACCACCGGCCTGACCGAGGACGGACTGCCGGTGCACAGCTTCCGCTCGCTACTGGCCGATCTCGCGACCCTGGCGCGCAACACCATCACGACCGCGATCACACCCGATCATCCGCTCACTGTGGTGACCAGGCCGACGCCGATCCAGCAGAAGGCGTTCGACCTCCTCAGCGTCGGATGTAGCCAGTAGCGCAGCGCTTCGGCCGCGGATTGCACCGATAATTCAGAAACTTACGCGTTCTCACAGTAGGAAGCTCGGGCGAGAAAGGCGTCACGCCAGTTGCTCAGCGTCGCGGCGGTGACGCCGAGCGAGCGCGACACGGCTTCCAGGTCCTCGCCGCGCAACAGCCGCAGCACCGCGGCGGTTTTGCGCTGGCGCGACATCCGCCCACCGCGGGCGGGCGCCGCTGCGCCAGCCCCCGGGTCACAGCCCGGGGCTTGCGGTCGCTCCACGGCCCCCGCCCGCTCCGCTTTACGCTCCCCCATCGCTCATCCCTCCCGCGGACACCGTCCGCTTGCGGGATGTCTCAATCAACTGTGCAGCGGAGGAACACCCACGGTCCGAGCCGCGGCATCGGCTGCTCGCACCGCTCGTAGTGGAACTCGGTCGCGCCCGAGCGCAACACCTTCCGAACGACCTTCCGCGACACCCCCAGCTCGCGGCAGATCGCCTTGATCGACTTGCCGTCGACCAGATACGTCCCGCCGGATTTTGGCGATCGTCTCCGCCACCAGCATCCCCACCCAGGCCCCCAATTCGTTCCGGGAGCCATCATGAACCCCAACCTCAGAGGGGTCCCTTTTGGACGCCGATCACCCCTCCAAGCGGGTCCTTTTTCCACGCCGAATCACAGGCAATGGCGCGCTGCCAATGCATGGCATCGGCGGTGACGATGGCCCCGCGCAGCGACATCCTGAGCGACGTTCAGGATGAAATTGTGCGAAATCTGATTGTGCAACGTCTCGATCAATTGGATCGCCGCCAATTGGCCGAACATCTCATCGGATTGGTCGATCGAGTTGTTGGTGATGAGGTTCTGACTGGTGCCCGGACGAAGGTGAATCGCGGACGACCAGATATGCAAAAAATTGTTGCCGGCGATCGTTTTTTGCCCGCTGGCGCCTTGCACCAGAACCCCCTGGGCGACGTTCTTGAAGAGGTTATCGTCGAGCACGACCGAGTTGCTCAAGGTGATCTCGACGGCCGCGGTCGGAATATCGGCGGTCTTCGAGGTGATGGTCGCGTTGGTAAACGTCAAACTCCGAATAGTGACATTGTTCGCGCCGCTGAGTTTGAGCAGCGTGTGTCGCCGCCTGCCGCGACTGCATTGCTGCCGTCGAACCCGGCCGGCGGGTTGAAATATAAGGTCTGGGTTACCCGGTCGAACCACCACTCGCCCGCCCGGTCCAGCAACGGCTTGCCGGCGGAAATGAAATATCGGCTGCCCGGACCGACCGGATAGGTCGCCGGCTGGTCGAATGTGATGATTCCCTGATTGGGATCGACCGCCGCGATCGTCAGGACGTCCCTCGAATAGCCTGCCTGCGAAAACACCGTTATCTTTTCTCCGACGGTCGGCCGCCCCGTGGGGAAATCGGCTTTGTCATAGGCCATTTCGAGGCTGGCATCATGCCCCGCCGGCAGGCTCTGCGCCCATAGCCAACCGCCACGCACCGGATCGCTCGGATCCTCGTTGGGATAGCGCGCCTCGGTTTGCTCGACGCCATCGACCACGAACTGCTGCACGCTGCCGAGACCGACATGCGCGGTCCAGATGCCGTCGGCGATGGTCCATCCGCTCACCGGAGTTCCACCGCTGATGACCGGCCGTTCACCCGGGCAGGCCAGCAGGCTGCTGTTCGGAGCCGCCGCCGTCAGTTGGATTGGCGTGCCGAGCGCGTAGGTGCCGTCCCGGATGTAAACGGTATCGTCTCCCGGGTTCGCAGCGATGGCCTGCACGGCGCGCCCGATGGTAGCGAACGGGCCATCCGAGGCGGACGGGTTCGGCGATAGTCCCGACCACGCATCGTTGCCGAGCGGTGACACGTAGTACGTGGCCATCGAATCACCCTCCTTCAGTGATGCGAAGTGACAGACTGGTAGGGCCGGCCGAAACGGCAGGCAGCCGTTACAAATCACACGGCCGGCACGCGCTCACCTGCGAATCGCGAGTAAGGACCGGATCAGGTGAGAGAGCGAGCGAACTCCCATTTTTTCCATAATGCGGGCGCGGTGGTGTTCCGTCGTGCGTATGCTCATCTCCAGTTTTGCCGCGATGACCTTGTTGGGATGGCCTTCGAGCAGCAGCTCGAGTACTTCCGTCTCGCGCGGGGTCAGCGCCACCAACCGGCCTTCGATTTCCGCGATCGCCACCAGATGCTCGCGCTTGGCAGCAGAGCGCTGCCAGGATTCGCGCACGCTGTCCAACAGCATGGCCGGATCGAACGGCTTTTCGACGAAGTCGACCACGCCCTCCTTCAGCGCCGCGACCGCCATTGGAATATCCCCGTGTCCGGTAATGATCACGGCCGACACTTCGGCGCCGCGCCGGGCCAAGTCCCGATACAGTGCGATGCCGTCGATCCCTGGCAGGCGCACATCGCTAAGCAGGCAGATCGGCTGCGAGTAGTCGGCGTGCGCCAGAAAGTCCTCGGCGCTCATGTAGGTGTGCACATCATAGCCCGCGCTGCGCAGCAGCATGGTCAGCGCGTCGCGCATACCCTGATCGTCCTCCACGACATGCACGGCGGTGGCGGTCACGGTCAGGCAATCCTGTCATAGGGCAGTTCGAGCACGAAGCGCGCGCCGGTTTTGAACGTGGGATCCCACCAGAGGCTGCCGCCATGAGCTTTCACGACCTCGCGGCTGATCGACAAGCCAAGCCCCATGCCGCGCTGCTTGCTCGTCTCGAACGGCTGAAACAGCCGCCCGGCCATTTCCGGCGGGACACCGGGGCCGTTATCCTCGACCTCAAGCTGAACCTTATCGTCGAACTGGCGCAACCGGAAAACGACCATGCCAGCCGAACGATTGTTGTCCGCGACGGCTTCGATCGCGTTGCGCAGCAGGTTGACCAGCACCTGCTCCATTTGCACGCGATCGGCGGCGATTGGTGGGACTGGCAGCGCGTCGATGCGGACGATCACGCCGTGTGAGCCGGTCAGGTCCTCGAGCGCGACGACCACCCTGCGAACGACCTCGCCAAGGTCCATGAGCGACCATCGTTGCTCGTCTTTTCCGACAAAGTCTCGGAACCGCTCGATTATTTCGATGGCTCGCCGCACCTCGGCTTCGAGCTTGGCGATCGTATCGTCTAGCAGGACCGGGTCGGTGGACCCTGAATCGCGCAGGCGACGGTAGACATGGGCATAGGTCGCGATGGTGGCGAGCGGCTGACTGATTTCATGCACCACGGCCGCGCCCAGCGCGTCCGCCGTGCTGAGCCGCGACGTGCGGTAGATCTCCGCCTGGTGTTGGCGCAGGTACAGCTTCGCCCGCTCGCGATCGGTGACCACCGCGCCCAGGATCAGGCCCGTCGCAGCGATTGCGCAGGATACTGCCTGGTACGACAACAAATGGGTGCTCGCCTCGATCAGCGAGGCACTGACGAACACCAGCGCCAGCTTCTCGAATAGGATGGCGAGAGCCGCCCACGCCAGTCCGCGCCGGGCGCCGATCCATAGCACCGGAAGCAACAAAAGATAGAAATACTGCAGTTCTATCGAGCGCGCGACCCCGAAGGCCATCCAGAGGGCGAAGGAGAGGCTGAGCGCGAACACGCACAGGTCGAGCGCCTTGGTGAGGGTGGGTAGCTCCTTCCACTGTCGGCCCGCGTCGCGGAAGGTAAGCGCCACCGGCAGCAGCGCGAGGATGCCGGCAAAGTCGGCAATGAAAACCGGCAGGACCATATCCCCAAAGAGATCGCTCCTGATCCGGCCGATCGTAGCCAGCGCCGCGACTACCGCGGCGGCCGTTGCCGCAGTGCCAACCGCGTTAATGACAATCAGCCAAACCGTGTCCGCCACCTGCCGGAGCCCCAACCCGGCGTGCGCGAGGCGGCGCAATCCCGCCGCGATCACCGCGTACCCGGCGGTCGAAACGGCCCCCATCACTATGGCGGCCGTGGCACTTTGCGGAAACGCGACAACGAATTCGTTCGCGATCACGCTGGTGAGGAAAACCACCGGCGTGAACCCCAGGCCCTTGCGTACGAGAAGCGCCAGGCTGAGGGCAGGCGCGAGGTTCCAGAGAGGCAGCCCGGTGCCGGGAAGCGTGTAGAAGAAGCTCACCCGTTCCAGGGCCAGGTAGATCGCTATGTAGGCGAGAACGATCAGTAGCGTTCGCGCCACCGCCGCATCCGCCGAGGCGAGCCAGAGCCGCCCCCACGCGATCACCTGGCCTGCCATTTCGGCAGCTCCGCTTCCGCTGCGGCGAACGAGGTTGGGCGAGAGTTCGCTGGTCCTGGTCGGCATCAGCGAAGCACCGTTGTCGGTAGCTTTCCGCGGTGCCGGCTCAGCGACGCCTTCGGTCTGGTCGGCGTCAACCATTGGCTGATGTGGGTGTGCCACGGCTCTCCAACCCGCGCGTTCCGTACGTCTGGCCCCGGTCCGGCGGCAAAACCGACCGTAGCAGCTTCGCGTCGGGTGGCTACAGCAGACTTTGCTGGGCGGCCCAAGCTTTGTTGCAGCAGGTCACCGCTGATCCTGGATAACGATGCCTTGAACGACACGCAGCGACGCAAACCCAGACCAGTATTCGGCATGAAGCCCGCCCCAGCCCTGGTTTGCCTTGTGCCAACTGCGCCTTGGGTTGCCCCCTGCATTCTGCCCTCGACCGCTGATCAGGCTTGCAGCGTACCGCTTTTGAAGGCCAAGGTCTTGTGGCCAGCATAATTCAGCACCGCGCCGAACGCGATCGCCACCGCATGGGCAACCGCCTCAGCCAAATTCTGCCGCATGATCGCGAGCAGTATGCTCCGCAGCAGCAGCGCCACGGCAACGATGGCGACCAGCGACACAATGTTGACCGCCAGAAAGTCCCGAAGCTGCGCGAGCAGCGGCCGTGTAGTCCTGAGAAACACGTATCTCCGATAGACCGTGAACCCGAATCCCATTCCGATCGCCAGCGCGAGCAGCACCGCAGGGACGAACGGCATGACCGTGGAGAGCAGCACCCGGGCGAGCCAATTGATCGCAGCCGCCGCACCGCCCGCGACCACGAAGCGGGCTGGCTGCGGCAACGACCGCCCGAGGCTCACCACGGCCCGGCTCACGCGAACACCCCCAGCCATGCGAGCAGGAACGCGACGACCATCGCCGCTCCGAGCAGGCAGCTCGGCGGGTCGGTAACGGCGAACGCGACCGGATCGTCGTCCAGCTCGCCGCGCCCGGCGACCAGCCAGACCCGAGCAAGCCACAGGAACAGGATGACCGGAAAAGCCCAAAGCCAGGTCGTGTTGCCAGCGAACGTGCGCGTGAAGGCTTCGGACGTGATGTACAAGACCATGACGACGATACTTGCCACACCCGTTCCTGTACCGAGCGCGAATACCAACGGCGCATCGGCCTGCCGATAGCCACGGCCCAGCACGGCGCCGCGATCCCGCGCCGCCGAACGCTCGATCTCGACAAGCCGCTTCGCGAAGCAGAGCGAGGAGAACAAGAACATCGAGAAGGTGAGCAGCCACGGCGACGCGGCAGCCTGGCTGCTGACGATGCCCAGCACCAGCCGGAGCGTGAACAGCCCCGCCAGCACGACCACGTCCAGTATCGGCACGCGCTTCAGCGTCAGCGAATACGCCAGCGTCAGCAAAAGGTAGCAGGCAACAACCAGGCCGCCCGCCGTGGCTGCCGCGACTGCCAGGATCAGCCCGCCGGTCAGGCCCACGGCGATTGCGCCGAGCGCGGTCGCGATCGACAAGTCACCGCACGCAAGCGGACGCCGACATTTCGACCAGTGCCGCCGGTCCTCGGCAAGATCCCACAAGTCGTTCGCCAAATAGGTTCCGGACGCGATCAGGCATATGGCCACGAAGCTCAGCACCACGGCGACGAGATGCGCCTGGTCGAATAACGCTCCGCTCAGTATGCCCGGCACGAACACTAGGGCGTTCTTGGCCCATTGATGCGGTCGCGCGGACCGCGCGAGAGCGAGCAGGCGCGATGGTGTAGGGAACACCGCCGCAGGCTTGCCCAGCCGGTGCACGACCCGCCGGATCCAACGCGCATCGCCGACCAGAATGGCTTCCCGCGCGGCGTGCCAGAGCGGGATATCGGCTCGGCTGTTCCCGGCATAGGCGAAGCCGGTCGGGAACCGCCGCCGCAATGCCTCCAGCTTGCGCCAACCCTTCAGGTTGACCTGCCGATCGCTGGCCAGAACGCCGTCGAACAAGCCGCAGTAATCGGCGACCCGCTGCGCAATGCCGCGATCCGCCGCGGTCGCGAGATACACCCGCCGGCCCCGGTCCCGTTCCGCCGCCGCGTACTCCACGACACGCGCGTTCAGCGGCAAAGTGTCGATGTCGAGCCGGGCTCGGTGCGCCAGTTCGTGCTTGAGGACCGCGCGGCCTTGCAGCAGCCAGATTATAACGTGAAAAAAACGCAACGGCTGCGTCCGAAGATAGCAAAACAGCGATTCGATTAGCGTGTCCGTGCGAACCAGCGTGCCGTCAAGGTCGATTACGAGCGGCATCGACATGGTTTCGGCGGTGTCTCCGTCTGCGGTTGCGAACCCGACACGCGCGCGAGCCGCGGTCCCGTCCAGGTGTTTGCTGGATCCCGGAGCGTCTGGTCCGTGCGGCAGAAACCGCACCGGAGCATCGCTGGCGGTGGGTTCGAGTTGGTCCATCTCGGCGCCTCGCGTGCAGGGCAGCCGTTAGCGCGCGCCTCGCGCTGCCAGAATGGCCGGCAGCGTGCGCAGCGCAATGTACAGATCCAGCCAGATCGACCAGTTGCGCACGTAGAACGTGTCGGCCAACTCCTGCACGGCCAGATCACCGTTGCTGCGATCCGAGACTTGCCAAAAACCGGTCAGCCCAGGCGGAACGCTCGCGCGGAGCTGCTGAAATTCCGGTCCGAACATGTCTACGTGGTAGGAGGGAAACGGCCGTGGCCCGACCAGGCTGATATCGCCCTTGACCACGTTCCAAAGCTGCGGAAGTTCGTCCAGGCTGGTCTTTCGGATGAACGATCCGATAACCGGCAGAATGCGAGGGTCACGAGGCAGCTTGACGTATCGCTGCCATTCCGACCGGCTGACGGGATCCGACGCCAGCAGCGCCTGCAAACGCTGTTCGGCATCCACATACATGCTGCGCAGCTTGTATACGGAGATCGCCGAGCCTCGCCAGCCGACCCGCTTCTGCACAAAGAATGCGGGGCCAGGGCTGATCAACTTTATCGCCAGCGCGAGCAGCGCTATGAACGGCGCGGCGGCAATGAGCAATGGCACGGCCAGCGCCAGGTCGATGATCCGCTTGAGCCGCAGATTCGCGGGAGCGTACAACCGTCCCGGCCGGAACTCGATGCCAACCGTCCCGCTGAGCTGCCGAAACTTGAGCCCCAGACACGGCGCATCCGCCAGCGCGGGAAGCAATAGCACGCGCCGGAACGGCGGCGTCCCGAGCGATATCGACGCCGCGGTGAACTCGGGCGACAATACCACGAGAGCCACCGCGGCGCGCTCGCCGAACCGTGGCGCATCGGCGGGAGTGCCCAGATAGGGAAGCGGCAAGGGCTCAGCCGCTGCATCCACGCCGGGCTCGGCAAGCACGCCGATCGGCCACAAGCCGAATTCGGGGTGCGCCCAGAGATATTTGGCCATCCGGGTGCACGCGTTGCTCGTTCCGATCAAGACCGTCGGCATGCCCCAGTGCGGGCGCGCGCTGAACAGGCGTTTGGCGCCTGCCTCGCCGACCAGTTGCAACGGTAGCGATATAGCCGCGCCGAGCGCGAGAAGGATTGGCGTTACTGGAACGACCTCGCCGCTGACGACGAGAATGGCCAGCGCCAGAAACGGCAGCAGAGCGCAGCCGAGTGCGCGCAGACGGAACCGCTCTACCGAGCCGAGCCCGACCGGATCATAGAGCCCGAGCGCCGCGTTCGCGAGCACGCCGACCGCGGCTGCGAAGCAAAGCCGCGCCGCCGTGTATGGTTTCCATTCGGCCAGACCAACGGCATCGAACGCCAAGAAACTCGCGAGGGAAGCGATTTCCAGGGCCAGCAAGTCGGCCACAAGCAGTAGCCCCGCGACCCTTGCGTAACCCGAAGAGCGGCCGGATAGAGTGGCGCTTGGCCGGCGCGGCGCCCTCGCCAGCGCGCCGACCACACCCGCGGATATCTCGCTCACTGTGGCGTCCCCGATTCAGGAGCAGCGTGCAACAGGTTAGGCGCCAACCCTCTCCAGCTCGGCGGAGCGCGGCTGCACGATCTCGGCGCGACCGGTTTGATTCGCGACCCATTCGTACGTGGGCCCGATGCCTTGCCGTAACGTGATGCGCGGTTCCCAGCCGAGTATTTGCCGCAGCCGCGAGTTGTCGCTGTTGCGACCGCGCACGCCTTGCGGCTGTGACCTGTCATGGCGCTTGCGAACCACTTTGCCGGCCGCGTCGGCGACCGCATCGACCAGCTCGTCGATGGTGACGAGTTCGTCGGTGCCGAGATTCAGCGGCTTGACGTAGCCTGATTGCATAATGCGGTAGATGCCTTCAACGCAATCCGCGACGTACATGAACGACCGCGTCTGCTGGCCGTCGCCCCAGATCTCGATTTCGCTGCCGCTAGAAATGCCGGCGACTTTACGGCAAATCGCCGCCGGCGCCTTCTCGCGGCCGCCTTGGTATGTGCCGAGCGGGCCATAGACGTTATGGAACCGCACCACCCGGGTCGGCAGCCGGAAATCCGCGCTGTAATATTCGCAAAGCTTTTCGGCGTAGAGCTTTTCCAGCCCGTAGCCCTCTTCGGGTTCCGCCGGCCATGCGTCGTCCTCGCGCAGCGGCGTCACGTCGGGCGTCTTCTGCAAGTGGTGCGGGTAGATGCACGCGGAGGACGAATACAGGAACCTAGCGACGCCGGACAGACGCGCGCCGTCCAGCATACCCAGGTTGATCAGGGTGTTGTTGCGCGCAATGGTGGCGTGCTGGCTGGTGATGTAGCCGATGCCGCCCATGTCGGCGGCCAAGTGATACACGTCGGTCACGCCTTCACAGGCGATCCGGCAATTCTCCGGATGGCGCAGGTCGAGCAGCCGAAACTCGTCGGCGCTGGTTTCGCAGAATTCCGGCATCTTCAGATCGACACCTCGGACCCGGTATCCTCGATGCTTCAGATAATTCACCAAGTGGGTGCCGATGAATCCGCCTGCGCCGGTAACCAGAACACGACCCGCTGACATCGCGAAGCTCCTCGCACTCGTGTTGTGGGGCGAGATTAGCGGGGTTGCGGCAAAAATCGCTGGCGCAAAGGTGTTATCGCCTCTAGAGCGAGTCCGCCACAGGTTTGGTTTGCGGATAACGCCACGGAAACAGGAGTTGCGCCGACGCCCTGTAGATGAATGCCGGATTGTTGCGTAGATACCGGCCGGCCAGCCGGCGCGGCTCCGATGCCATCCGGAACAGCCACTCCAGCCCGCGTTGCTGCATCCAGGCCGGCGCCTGCGTCTTCTCCTTGGCCAGGAAGTCGAACGCGGCGCCGACGCCGACCATGACCGGGGCGGTCAGCCGTCCGAGATGCGCCGCCATCCATCGTTCCTGCTTTGGCGTGCTCAAGCCTACCCAGATGATATCCGGCTGCGCGGCGTTGATGCGATCGACCATCGCACGATCTTCGTCCGGCGTGAGAGGTCGGAACGGAGGAGCAACGGATCCCACCACTTGCAACCCCGGGTATTCGGCAACGAGCACGCGCCGGAGGTGTTCGGCCGTCCCTTCCCTGCCTCCGTAGTAGTAGTTCCGATAACCCAGCATAGCCGAACGGGCGGTCAGTTCGCGCATCAGATTGGGGCCGTACACTCTTTCAACCCGGGGATATCCAAGGCGCCGCGACATCCAAACCAGCGGCATACCGTCCGGCGTCACCAGACCTGCCGCATTGTGGATCGCCATAAGCTCGGGGTCGCGCTGGCTTTCCATCACGCCGTGAACGCCCGTTATGCATATGTACGCATGCTCGCGTTCACGTATCCAGTGCTCCACCGCGGCGACCGCGTCCTGCATGGTGATCGCGCTTACCCGCACGCCAAGTATGTTGGCCCGCTCAAGCCGGAACTGTGCCTGCATTGCTCCCCTCGCCCAAATTTGGCCGCCTGTCCCTAGTGAGGTCGGCGTTGCCCGTCGGCAATACGGGCAAGCTACGCGAAGTGCCGGCCAAGCGTGCCGTGCCGCGCTGGCGAATGCCCATCCGGGGTAATCGCCTCGCCCGATCGGAACGGGGCTACCCACTAATTCCCCTTCGAGTTTCGTCACCTCACGCGCAAATTTTGCGAGCGGCGCCGGCGTGGCGCGACGAATTCGACACGGGAATCATCGGGTCCATGGACCGTCTGCTATTTGAAAGCCAAAGCGAGCCACGCCTGGAAGCGATCCGCGCGCGAGAGTTTCACCAGGGGCTTGCCCGAGAAGTTCTCCTGGGACTCCGCCGGCGGCGCGGCCTGGTGGCGGTTTCGGCGGTTCTGGTGCTTGGCATGGGCGTGGCGCTGCTCTCGGTCATGAAGCCGAAGTACACCTCTCACGCCGTCGTGCAGCTCGATCTGTCCGGCCGCCCAAATCCCGCGCGGCCGGATGAAATGAACAGCGTATCGCTCGATGCCTCCGCGCTGGTGCAAGGAGAAGTGCGGATTTTGCGCTCGCCCATGATGGCGCGTCGTGTCGTCGCCAAGCTCGGGATCGCCAAGCCCGAGCGCGCGGCGAGACATCCGGTTCCTGGCTGGTTGTCCGGTGCGTTGAACTGGGGCAACGGAGTTATCGACCGCATCGCACCGCGGCGCGAAACGGTCCCCGTGTCAGCGGCCGAAACTGCAGCGAGCCAGCTCCTCAGCGGATTAACTGTCGAAAACGACAGCCACTCCTATCTTATAAGCGTCGGATTCACCGCAGATGATCCGGCAAGAGCCGCCCGTGTCGCGAACGGATTCGCCGACGCCTATATCGAATATCGAATCGCGGCGAATTTTGACGCGGCGGTTGCCAACGGCAATTGGCTGGCTGGGCAAATTCGTGCGACCAAGGAGCAGATACGCCAAGCGGAATCGGCAATTTCATCGTTCCGCGCCAGCACCGGCCTGGTCAGCACCGGTCCTGGGGGCGAGGGGGTCAGACAACAGCAGTTGCGCGAACTTGCGGCCCAGGTCAGCGCCGCCAGCCTGGCGCGCATCAATCAAGAAAACCGGCTCGCGCGCGTGCGCAAGATCGTCGCGGACGGCGGCGTGCCCTCGGCCAGCGACATTCAGGGATCACCGCAGCTGCAACGGCTGATCGAGAACGCGGCAAGCGCGCGCCGGCAAGTGGGCGATCTTTCCGCCAAGTTCGGCGAGAAGTTTCCGGACCTGATCCGCGCCAGAGAGGGGCTCGCCGATATCGACCGGCAGATCGAGCTCGAGCTCGAGCGTGCCGTCCAGGTTGTGGAAGCCGACGTTGCGGCGGCCAGGCGCAACGAGGCCGACTTGCGGGCTCGGTTGGCAGACATGCAGCACGAAATGGTGGCGTCGGCGTACGCAGAATCGGAACTGCGGGATTTGCAAGCTACTGCCGATATGGCCCGCGACCGGTTGAAGGCGTTGACGCACAGCTACGAGCAGGCACTCAGCTTGCAGCAACTCAAGCCCGTCATGGCGTCGGTCGCGATCCCTGCGGAGCCGCCGCAGTTTCCTTCCTCGCCCAAACCGCTGCTGATGATCGCGGTGGCGCTAGTGTTCGGCGCCGCCGCGGGGACCGCCGGCGCGGTGCTGCTGGAACGCGTCGATTCCGGGTTCCGCACGGGCGCGCAAACTAGCGCCGTAACTGGACTTCGCTGCCTGGGATTGGTGCCGGAACTGTCCCGCTCCGCGATGGCGGCGCTCGAGGCCGGCAAAAGCGGCCGGCCGCAGCGGGTATTCGACGAGGCGATCCGTTCGGTGGGCGCGGGTCTTGGGCTGATCCGGGCGGCCAAGGAGTGCCGGGTCATTCTGATTACGTCATCGGTTCAGGGCGAGGGCAAATCGGCGCTCGCGATGGCTCTGGCACGGGCGCTGGTTGCCGCGGGACAGCGGGTCATCGTGCTGGATCTCACGCCTCAACGTGGCGGCAGCGGGACGGAGCCAACGCCGGCCCAGTCGCTCGAGTACATTATTTCCGGACGGCGTTCGCTCGCGGTGATTCGCCGCGGCTCCACCACGCACGTGCTCGACCCGTTCGTCTTCACCAGCTTCGAGCGGTTCGTCGCCGAGGCGCGCCGGCATTGCGACGTGCTGATCGCCGAAGCGCCGCCGGTTTTGTGCTCGGCCGACGCCTTCGTCCTCGGCCATATGGCGGATAGCGTGGTGCATGTCGCACGCTGGAACGCAACCAAGCGGCGTGTCGTCATGGCGGCGCTGAACCGGCTGCGAGAGCAGTCAATGGCAGTCGATGCCCTCGTGCTCACCCGAGTTAACCTATCGAAGTACCGGAAGGTCGCGGATTCGGACGATGGGCTCTGCAACCGGGCGAACGACCTTCCGCCTCGGGACTTCCGGCGCAACTCCAGTTGGATGGCAGCCTAGTCAGATGACGGCGCAAATCCTTGTTACCGGTGGCAACGGCTATGTCGGCCGATACGTCACGCGCATGCTGGCTCGCAAGCACGCGGTTTGCGTCGCCGACGTGCTGCGCCACGGCCCGTGGGCATTCGAGAGGACCGAGCGGAAGCAACTCCGCCTCGAGGAAATCGACATCAGAGACCTGCCTGCCGTCGATGCGCTGATGCGCGACCTGCAACCGGAAATCGTCATTCATCTCGCGGCGTGCCACTATATTCCCGAATGCGAAAGGGACCCAATTCTTGCCGTAAGCACGAACGTTGTCGGGACTCTGAACCTGCTGACCCGCTGCCCGGAAGGCGCACGCTTCGTGTTCGCCAGCAGCGGCGCGGTTTACAAGCCGGACCGGCACCCGCATTCCGAGGATGTGTCGGAAGTGGGACCGAGTGACATCTACGGCTACAGCAAATTGCACGGCGAACACTACGTCGAGGCGCTCGGGAGGCAGCGGTCGCTCGCGGGCGTGATCGTGCGGTTGTTCAACGTGATCGGCCCAGGTGAGACAAACCCGCATCTGATCCCGGAACTGGTCGCGCAGCTCAAGGCCGGACGGAACGTGATCGAAATCGGCAACCTGGAGCCGAAGCGCGATTACATCCATGTGCGCGACGCAGCGGGCGGATTTGTCGCGGCGGCACTCGGCAATTCGGTCAACGCGGGCGAGTCGATTTCGGTCAATCTCGGGACATCACGCGCTTATTCGGTGGGCGAGGTGATAGCCAAGTTGCGGCGGGTTTCCGGAATCAACTTCGCGGTCCGCCAATCGTCCGAGCGGGTCCGCGCGGTCGACCGACCCTATCTCGCCGCGGACATTGCGCGGATGCGCAGCCTGTTCGGGTGGCGGCCGAGCTGGCCGATCGATGCGGCGCTACGCGATCTCTGGCGCGAGCCGAACCTCGCCGCGGGCTTGGTCGCGAGGTATCAATGAAAATTCTTGGCGCCATCATTATCCCGCCGCACCTGTCGGCCAGCGGCGGCGCGCGCGCCGGCGAGCGCCTGTCCGAAGCCCTGGTCGGCCATTGCGACATCACCATCGCCAGCATGGGGCCGAGCATGTTGGCCGCGTCCGGCAGCGCGAGGCGCGCGGCCGTGCAGGTGCGGCTGCGGGCGGGAGGGCGTTGTGCGCCGTTGCGGTATCGCAGTTTGTTCTATCGCTCGGACATTCCGGCACTGGTCCGTCTCGGTGGCTATCAGCTCGTTCATCTCCACAACCCAATGCCGGGCCTGGAAATGGCGCGGGTCGCCGCCGCCTGTCGCGCGGCCGGGGTGCCCTATGTCATCTCGACGCACGGCTTCAACGAAGTCGCCAACGGCGAGGCGGTCTATGGGTTTGGTTTCGCGCGCAGGCTGGTGTGGCGCGCCTGCGTGGCGAAGCCGGTCGCGCAGGCGGTGCGAGGCGCGGCAGCGATCTTCGCGCTTTCTCCTGCGGACGTGCCGATTGTGCGGCAGCTTGGCTTTTCCGGAGATGTGGTCATCGTGCCGAACGGGGTGGACCCGCCGGAGCAGGGCGACCCCGCGCAAGATGCCCTGGTATGCGAACGCTTCGCAATTCCGGCGCGGCCCGAGGCGCCGGGCATTACCTGCATGTTCCTCGGCAACCATACGCCGAATAAGGGTGTCCCGGTCCTGCTCGAGGCGTTTGCCTCGCTGGAGATACCGTTCACGCTGATCGTCGGCGGGGAAACGCGGCCGGATATCCCCTACGGGGACTACGTGGGGCGAGCGCGACCGGGACAGCGCATCGTTGTCACGGGCCGCCTGACCGCTCGGGAGATCGACGCGTTGTTCGGGCGGTCGGATCTGTTCGTGTTCCCGACCCGCGCGGACACATTTCCGCTCGTCGTCCTGGAGGCGATGGCGCACGGAGTCCCTGTGCTCGCCTCCAACGTCGGCGGGATACCGCACCAGATTGATGCTGGTTGCGGCGAATTGGTGCCGCCCGGAAATCCGCAGGCGCTCAGGGCGGCGATCGAACGCTTGGCCGGCGATCCGCTTCGGCTAGTCGCCATGCGCGAGAAGGCGCGCGCGCGAGCTGCCCGGTTCACCTGGGATGCCGCGGCCTGGTGCGCAAACGAGGCGTACCGGCAGATCCTCGGAACAGCCTGTTCGGTCTCCGTGCCGCGGGCCGCATAAATTCGTAAGCGAAGGGCGAATTGATGGGAATGCAAAGCTCGCCGCGTTTGGCGATCATTGGCTGCGGTGCCGTAGCTCAGCATCACCTGCTGCCGGCGCTCAAGAGGTTGCGCTGGCTGCCGGACGTACTGGTCGATCCGTCGGCCGCCAACCGCGAGCAGTGCGCACGCATGCTGGGCCGCCCGGGCCGCCGCGCGACTGGCGTCGAACACTGGCCAGACGTCAGCGACGCCTTCGATGCGGCGATCGTTGCCGTGCCGCACGCGCTGCACGGCCCGATCGGCGTCGGCCTGGCTACATTGGGCAAGCATATGTTCATGGAAAAGCCGCTCGCGGGAACGCTCGCCGAGTGCCGAGAAACCTTGCAGGCCGCACAGCAGACCGGGGCGATCGTGTCCGTCGGACTGCTGCGCCGATATCTGCACGTCGCGCGCTGGACCAAGGCGCTGATCGAATCGGGTGTTCTCGGCGAAATCCGCGCGATCCATGCGCGCGAAGGGTTTGTATTCAATTGGGCTACCAGCACCGATGCGCTGCTGCGGCGCGACGCTGCTTGCGGCGGCGTGCTGATGGATACCGGCCCACACACGATCGACCTGCTGCTCTGGTGGTTCGGTGAACTTGCTCCGGTGGCGTACCAGGATGACAGCGCCAGCGGTGTCGAAGCCGACTGCCTCATCCACTGCGAGTTGGAATTGGGCGGGCGTGGCCGCATTGAGTTGAGCCGCAGCCGGAATCTTCCAAATACCTGTCGTATCCAGGGCACCAGCGGCTTCGTCGAGGTGCATCTTTATCGCAACCAGGTCACCGACTGCTCGTCAAACGTGCGGAACTTTGTCTGGAACGAGATGGGTTTTGCCACACTCGGCGAGCAGCGCTTTCCGGAACTGTTTTCGGCGGAACTTGCCGATTTCAAGGCAAGCCTGGAACGAGGCGAACGGCCCGGGGTAACCGGCGCCGAGGCCAGCCGGTCGGTGGCCTTCATCGAGCGCTGCTACGCGATGCGCCGGCCGCTCGGTACTGAGCTGGGAGGCCGACAATGCGGATAGCGAGTACGTTCCGCCGCTTCCCGCCGGCAGCCGCGTGGTCATAACGGGAGCGACGGGTTTCGTCGGCGGCCGGCTGGTCGAGCGCCTGCTGGCGCAGGGCGCGAAGATATGCTGCCTGATCCGCAACTTCGGCTCGGCAACCCGGCTCGCCCGCCTGCCGGTCGAAATTCGTCGCGTGGATTTCGCAAACAGCCGGGCGGTCAGCGATGCCGTGCGCGGCGCCGACTTGGTGTTCCATTGTGCGTACGACTTCCGCTCGCATCGCCGCAACAAACAGGACGTGGCCAGCCTCATCGAGGCCTGCGTGGAGCACAAGGTCAAACGCTTCGTCTATCTCAGTACCGTTTCGGTGTACGAGCCGCTGCCGGACGGGCCGCTTACCGAGGAAACTCCCTCGGGCGATCGTTCGTGGGCGTACACGCGAACGAAGCTCGAAATCGAGCAGGCCATTCTGGAGGCTGCGCGGGAACGTGGACTCCGGGGGACGATTCTGCAGCCGACGATCGTCTATGGCCCGTTCTCCAAACCTTGGACGATCGGGCCCGCGGAAATGCTGCTGTTCGGCACGATCGTACTGCCGGATCGCGGCGAAGGTCTATGCAACGCGGTCTATGTGGACGACGTCGTGGACGCCATGCTGCTGGCCTCGCAGCGCGCGGAAGCCATCGGCGAGCGGTTCCTCGTCTCCGGTCCGAAGGAAGTGACGTGGGCGACGTTCTTTGAACGGATTGCGCAGTCGCTCGGAACCAAGGCGCCCGAGTACAGGCCGGCGCACGACATCGCGCGAGAGAATAGCGGGTTGATGCACGACGTTAAGCTCATCGTGCGGAATCCCAAGAAGATCATTCAGATTGCCGTTCGTTCGGGTGCGATCCGGAATCTGTTGCAGGCCGGGTTGGATGCGATGCCGAAGCCGCTATACGATACCGTTACCCGGCTCTATTTCGGCTCGGGCGAACGTGAGCTGGGCAAAGTATATTTGCCGAACCCACAGCAACTAAGACTCTACACTGCGATGGCGTCCGTCGATAGCCACAAGGCAAGGCGGCTGCTGGGATATCGACCGCGGTTCGATTTCGAATCGGGAATGGTGGCCACACGGGCCTATTTGCAATGGAGCTATGGAGGTTCGCAGGAAGCGTGGGCCGTCGAGGCCGCGGCAGCCCGGCCTAAAGTGGCGGCCTAGAGAAGAAGTTTGGTCAATGTGGTCCAAGCGGCGGATTTACGAGACATGGTGGACATTGTTCGATCAGGGGATCGTCAGTGTCGGCACCTTCGGAGTGAACCTGATTCTTGCCCGCGTGCTGGCGCCCGCCGAGGTACGGGACATTCGGTCTCGTCCTGTGGCTCGCGTACGGGCTGCAGGTCGTGTTGGGTTCGCTCCTGTTACTATCCGCTATCGGTTCGCCGGACCATCGGGGAGGAAGCGGAATGCGCCGGCTTGCTGGGCGCGGGGATCATCCTGCTGCTTGCGCTGTGTGTACCGCTGAGCGCTGCCTTTGTGCTAACGCTGGGTTTGCTCGGCGAAGGCCGGCTGATCGCTCCGGTGTTGCTCTGGTTCCTGCTGTGGCAAGCACAGGAGTTCCTGCGCCGCGCGCTGTTGGCCGAGATGCGGCACGCAGCGGCGATTCCCGGCGATGTGATAAGTTATCTTGGACAGGCGGCGGGACTGGTCGGCCTGCTCGTGACCGGCAATCTCGACTTGCTGAAGGCGATCCTGGTGATGGCCGGGACGTCCGGCCTCGCCGCCGTCGTTCAGGCGACGCAAATTTCCATTACGGCGAATCGGCTGCGCGACGTCCGGCGCATTGCGGCGGAATTCTGGCGCATCGGCTCGGGCTCGCTCGGCAGCAATTTGCTTTCGGCGCTGCGATTGCAAATCTTCCCCTGGACGCTGGTTGCGACGGGGGGAACCGCGCTTGCCGCCGGGTTCCAGGCGGCGTTCAACGTGATGCAAGCGACCAACCCCATCGTGCTCGGGTTGTGCAATATCATCCCGCAGGCCGCCGCGCGCAGCCGGCTCGCCAACGGCAACGGCCATGCTTGGCGTACATCCCGGAGCTTCGCCCTGCTCGGCGGACTGCCGGTCTTCGCCTACTACGCCGCATTGCTCGGCGCCCCATCCATCGCGCTGCGCATTTTCTATGGACCGGACTCACCGTATGGCGGGCTGTCGCTGGCGGTGCGCATCATGGCCATGGGCGCGCTGATCGGCTACGTCGCGGACGTGGTCTGCGCGTTCTTTCACGGGATCGAACAGAGCCGGCTGGCGCTGAAGGTCAATCTGCATGGCCTCGGCATCGCGGTTGCCATCGGCATTCCCCTGACCGCGATGTTCGGCGTCGTGGGCAGCGCCGCGGCCATAACCGCGGCCAACGTGGTACGCGCCGTCACGTCCGAACGAATTCTGGCCGAGGTCACGGGACATGAGCGCCGCCGTGTTGCCTGACCCGGCGATCGCCGCGGTGAGCGCGCCGCTGCGGCCGCCGCTCGACATTCGCCATCTGGTGATTACCGAGCCCAACCCGCATCCGACGGAAGCCAACGGCGTGCACAGCGCGGCCCGCTGCCTGGTGCGCGAGCAGCTTGCCGCCGGCGATCAGGCAAGACTGATCTTTCTGGCACGCGACATCCAGGCCGATGAACGCGGGATCGCCACCGGGGAGCAAATTCTCCCGCTCACCGGTTGCTTGATCATCTACGGTCGGGCAATCCGGCTGGATCGGAGCATCTTGCGCGCTCTAACCGATGATGCCGGTTCGGCAACGGTCTTTCATTTGCACGGCGGCCGTGAGCCGCTGTTGATCGACATTGGGCGGGAGCTGCGCCGGCGAGGTATCGGCTATGCCATCACGGTGCATGGCCGATACTCGCATCTGTTCGATGCGGAAGGCCGTGCGGTCCGGCACGTTGCTGCCGCCTACCTGAAGACGTTCGAGCGCATGGCGCTCGATGGCGCCATATTCGTGCAGGCGCTATCGGATGTGGAATACGGGATTCTGAAGCAGGTCGCACCGAAGGCACGAATTGTGCCGATCGGCAATGGGGCGTATTCGAGCCGGCTCGATGGACCCCCGCCGCCGCTACGGCCAAGGATCCGATCGGACAATTTTCCACACTTCGCCTACTGCGGCCGTTACGAGATTGACCATAAGGGCCTGGATCTTCTACTCGGAGGGTTTGCCCATTACCGGCGGCGCGGTGGCCAAGGCCGGCTGACGATGATCGGCACAGGTCCGGCGCGGAGCGAACTGCTGGAGTTGGCCGAGCGCCTCGAAGTCGCCGCTACCGTGCAGGTTTCGGGCCCGCTGTTCGGACTGCAGCGCGACGCAATCCTGCGAGGCTGCGATTATTTTGTCATGCCCTCGCGCTATGAGGGCATCCCGCTGGCCGCGTTGGAAGCCGCGTTGCTCGGCCTGCCGCTGATCGTCTCGCGCGGAACCGGCTTGCGTGCGCTCGTCGAGGCGTGGAATGCCGGAATCGGCATCTGGGCCTCGAGCGCCGAGGCTGTCGGCAAGGCAATGCACGACGCGGAGGCAGCGGGCTCGGAATGGGTGCTTCAGCGCTGCGGCGCTTACGCCTTGGCCAAATCGGTAGCCGACTGGTCGGCTATTACCGAGCGGTTGCGGGAGCTCTACTTGCAATGACAGGCGCGGCACCGACATTCCGCGCCGGAACGGCGCGATCGCGCCGGCTGAACGACATCCAGTGGCTCCGGGCGATTGCAGCGATCGAGGTCGCCTTCGTCCATTCGGATCTTCTGGTGAAATCGTTTTCCCGATACACTATTCATTCGTTCGGATGGTACGAATGGTTCGGTGGCATCGGTGTAGAAATCTTCTTCATGGTATCCGGCTACGTCATTTGTCTGCGTGCCCCATCGTATCCCACCGGAGCGGCGTTTCTGAAAGCGCGCATCCTGCGGATTTACCCGCTGTATTGGCTGTTCACGACACTGGTTATCCTGATCTACTTCAGCAACACGCGTTGGCACCTGGGCGGCTTCACGCTGGATCTCGGGTCGGTGGTCAGGTCGTATCTGGTCCTTCCACAAAGCGATTATCCCATTCTGCCTCTCGGCTGGACCCTCGAACACGAGATAATCTTCTACAGCGCGGTGGCGCTATCGATGCTCGTTCCCGCGGTTCACTGGCCGGCAATGCGACGGCTTTTGCCGCTGATCCTCGCCTTGCTTGCGCTGATCGGCATGGATATCGGCAGCGAGGCCGGGGGCCGCGGCACGGTAGGCCGCCTGAACGGCTGGGACTTTCATCTGCTCAGCCCGTACATGTTCGCCTTCGCATTCGGCTGGCTGCTCCGCCGGATCGAGGAGGAAGGCGGGCCTCGCCCCAATCAAATCGACATTGCGATGTTCGTGGGATTTTCAGCTGTGCGGCGGCGAGCGCCGACGCCTCGACTGAACATATGGTCCATCGGCTAATTCTTGCAGCATGCTGCGTCCTGCTGTTTCGGGCCGCGCGGACCTGGGCAGATCGCCCCGGGTTGGCCAACCGGATCATGTCGCAATTGGGCGACGCCTCGTACAGCATTTATCTTTCGCACTGGTTCGTGCTGTCGGCTCTGGGCAAAGCGGTGGCTTCATTCGATCTGCCTTCGGCGGACGATCTGCCGGTGCGGGCATTCGGCGTGCTGGTGTCAGTGGCCATCGGCTGGTTGGTGTTCATCGAGATCGAGCATCCCATTGGGCGACTGCTCCACCGCGCCCGCCGGGTCCGCCCGGCGCTCCGCGAGGTACCCCCGGCTGCGCGACCCGCTGACTGCGCGGCCTTGCCGCGGGCGGCATTCGCGCGCGAGCCGTAGCGGGCGCGGCGAGCAAATATCGCTCGGATCTGCTGCCATGAGCACAAGCTTGCAATTCCCCCCGATACTCTCGTCGCCGGCTGCGCTCGATCATTCGTACGCCCCGCCAAGATCGGCCAGCGCGATCGCGCTAGGCTACCCGGACCGCAGGCGCCCGAGGCAGAGGGCTTTACTACTGGTCACCGGCCCGCGATTGCAGTATCGCGCCCTGCGCTGCGCGGCGCTGTGCTTCCAGCAGGTCGAAGTCATGGCGACCCCGGACCCCTGGCCGTTAGCGGCGTCCCGGTTCTGCTCGCGCTTCCATCCGCTGCCCGGAAAGGTCCGCGCGTTGAATCAGGTCGCCGCCAGGCGCACTGAACGAAATCTGCCGCGCCCGCGCGATCTACTGCGTCTTGCCAAGCGATAACAAATCGACACGCTCTCTTGCCGAACGGCGGGGCGCACTGGACGTGACGTGCTTTCCAGTCGCTGCCCGTAGAACGTTGGACCGGCAGAATAGCAAGTACAGCTTCGCAGAGCTTTGCGCCCCCCTCGGACTGTCGCATCCAACAACCTGCGTCGTCGCCGACCGCGGCGAGCTTTTGCGGAAGATCGAGCAGGAAGAACCGAGCTTGCCGGCGATTGTCAAGCCGGTTGGACTTTCGGACGGGCGCGGCGTGCTGAAGCTCGAGCGCCGGAACGCCCATCCGGTGGCCCGGACCGTGGACTACGCACCCATCGTCCTGCGGCACTACATCGAGGGGGTAGACGCTTGTGCATTCTTCCGCTGCCGGCGCGGAACGGTCCGCGCCGCGGTTGCCTACATCAAGACAAGCCGCTCCCTAGAATTTTTCCACAACGATGCCGTGTTCGGCCATTCACGCCGGATCATTGAACTCTACGCATATGATGGCGTCATCGGCTTCGATATCCGGCTGCACCGGAACGGCACGCCCTACTTCATCGAGTGCAACCCCCGCTTCTGGTACAACATGGACTTGGTCATGCTGGCCGGGCTCAACTTTGTTGAAGTCGGCCTGCGTGACAAGTCGCCCGCGCTGCCGGATGGCGAGTCGTTTCGGTATTCCGGGATAGTGCGGCCGCGGGCGCTCGTACGGATGGCCTTGGCACCCTGGCGGATTCGCCGCGCCGAATTGGCCCCAGCCGGCTATTACGCTGCCGACCAGGTGGCGCATGTAATGATGTCGGCCCAGCGTGCCTTCGCATCGGTCCCACGCCCTGCGGCGGTTGCCGAGGCGCCGGAACGCACTTCCCCAAGTCAACGCGCGCGTAAAAGGAGAGCATCATGTCAGCGGAAAGGCGGATTCTTGTGACAGGCGGCGCTGGATTCCTGGGGTCGCACGTCTGCGAGCGGCTCGTGCAGCAAGGTCAGGAAGTGCTTTGTGTGGACAATTTCTTTACCGGACGCAGGGCGAACATCGCGCACCTGCTGGACGATCCCTATTTCGAGCTGCTCAGGCACGACATAAGTTTTCCGCTTTATGCGGAAATCGACGAGATTTACAACCTTGCCTGCCCCGCATCCCCGGTGCACTATCAGTTCGATCCGGTGCAAACCACCAAGACCAGCGTGATGGGCGCGATCAACATGCTGGGATTGGCGAAGCGCACCAAGGCGAAGGTGCTTCAGGCCTCGACCAGCGAGGTCTACGGCGATCCCTCAATTCATCCGCAGTTCGAGGAATACCGCGGCAACGTCAGTCCGCTGGGACCGCGGGCGTGCTATGACGAGGGCAAGCGTTGCGCCGAAACGCTGTTTTTCGACTATCATCGACAGCATCGGGTACGGATCAGGGTGGTGCGGATCTTCAACACCTACGGCCCGCGAATGCTTCCGAACGATGGGCGCGTGGTCTCCAATTTCATTGTCCAGGCGCTTCGCGGAGAAAATATCACCGTGTACGGTAACGGCAGTCAGACGCGGTCGTTCTGCTATGTTGACGACATGACCGACGGGCTGGTCCGCATGATGAACGCGACGGACGGCGTGACCGGCCCGATCAATCTGGGCAATCCGTGTGAAATACCGGTCATCGAACTGGCCGAGCGGATTCTGCGGATGACCGGCTCGCCATCTCGAATCGTTTATCGGCCGCTGCCGCAGGACGACCCGACCCAGCGTTGCCCGGACATTTCCAAGGCGCGCGAGCTGCTTGATTGGCAGCCCACGGTCGCCTTGGACGAGGGATTGTCCAAGACGATTGCCTATTTCGACCGGCTGCTGGCGAAGCGCCCGGAGCTGCTTTCGGTCGCATGACCGCGCGTGCGGCGGTTCGAGCACCAGGCGTCCGGGAGAGAAGCGATGGCGTTCCAAGAACTCGTTGGCGTCTGAGCCGGCCAAGCGAGGATTGCCGGCGAAGCGTGGACGGCTGGACAATGCCGCGGCTTATGCGACCGCGGCCGGTCTGGTCGTGGCGCTGACGATTCTGTTCGGCATCACCCTGCGATTGCTCGGCCTCACGGGTGGCGCGTACAGCTGGTTCACGTTGTCCCATGCCGGCGAAGATTCCTGGTTTCCGATGGGATTGGCTTATTCGCGGGTATCGGGGCAGGTGCTTGGCTCGCTGCACGATCTGTTTTTCGTCGAGCACGTCAAGTTTCAATACCCGGCAAGTTCGCTGCTGCTCTATTCCGCGCTCGATGGGCTCGACATCCAACCGACCGCGCAGGCGCTAAACGTGATCGTGTGGCTGAGCATTCTCGCGACCTCGGCTGTCGTGGCCCGACTCTGCCTTGTGTTCGCCGAGCGGCATCGGAACACGCTTCGCTTCGAAGCTTCGCAACCCTACTTGATTGCCGCCGCGTTCGCCGCCGCCACGCTGTTTTTTTACCCGATCATGGTGGCATGGCGGCTCGGTCAGGTGCAGGCGATTCTGGACTTGTTGTTCGCGGTAGCATGCCTGTTCTGGCTGGAGCGACAAAAATTCGCGGCTGGGCTCGCGCTCGGCGTAATCTGCCTGGTGAAGCCGCAATTCTCGATGTTCCTGGCATGGGCCGTTCTGCGTCGTGAAAGAGCCTTCGCGATCGGCCAGCTCGCCGCTTTCGGCGCCGGTCTTCTGCTCTCGCTCGCGCTCTATGGCTGGGCCAACAACGTGTACTACTGGGACGTGCTGACGTACATATCGCGGCACGGGGAGATCTTCTGGGATAACACGTCGATCAACGGGCTGGTGAACCGATTCGTCCATCCCGACCAGAGCTTGATCTTCGAGTACAGCGCGTTTCCGCCGTACAATGCCGTGATCTACGGCATTACGCTGGCTTCCTCCGTCGCGCTGATCGGCTGCACACTGTTCGCCTTCGGCAAGTTGCCGGCGCGCGGCTCCGTGCTCGATTTCATGAGCGCCGGTCTGTGTTTCACGGTGGCTTCGCCGATCGCCTGGGGGCACCATTACGGCGTCGCGATGCCGATGCTGGCCGTCGCGTGTCTCGAAATCGCGGCGCGATCGGCCGGGCGCCGACGTCGCAACCTGTTTCTGCTCTGGACGGCGTGCTTTCTGCTCCTGGCGGACGACTGCGACATATCCCGTCAGGTCGCCGCAACACCGTTTGCCGTGTTGCAATCCTGGCGCCTGTTCGCGGTGTTCGGCCTGCTCGGGCTGATGTACCGATTGCAGACCCGGCCGGCTGGGATTGCGGCCGACCGGACCGCCGCGCCGCGACCGATCGGGGCTGTGGGAATGATGCCTGTCGCCCTCCAACCCAATCACGGCGGGGACTGATCGGGTGTCTTACGTCATGCCGATCGCGGGGCGTGTTGCGTTGCCGCGGCGGGACTTGAACGATCGTTACCTGTTGGCGCTTTGCTTGACGTTGGCGGGATATGCGAGTCTCGGCAAGGGCGTCGCCTACGCCGGATACCCGCCGCTCTATATCGGCGAGATCATGCTGATGCTCGGCCTGTGCGCGGCGATGCGGACGCGCTCCGGGCTCGCGCTATTCGCCAGCGGTCCCGTGCTTGTCTTGATCGCGCTGATGGCGTGGGTGCTGCTGCGAACCATTCCATTCGTCGGCATCTACGGGCTCGAGGCCGTCAGGGACAGCGTAGTCGCGATGTACGGACTGTTCGCCTTCGTGATCGTCGCGCTCTTGCTGGAAAAGCCGCAGCGGCTAAACTGGATCATTGCCGCGTACTCCCGCTTTGCCTGGCCGTACACCTTCGTGATCGGCATTCTGCTTAACTTCAACGACCTGCTCGGCTTCGACTTGCCGGGCTGGTGGGCATCCGGAGTGCCGCTCGTTTACTTACGGTTGGGCGAGGCCTCAGTGCATCTCGCAGGCGCGGTGGTGTTTCTGATGCTCGGCTTTCGTCGCGTCACGCCGATCTGGGTGCTGGCCGCACTCGTGGACCTCGTGATCGTCTCGGTCAGCCGCGGCGCGATGCTCGCGTCCCTCGTCCCGATCGCGATTGCAGCGATACTCGGGCGGCAAATCGGACGGCTCGCACCTGTGTTGCTGGTCGGCGGGATGCTGTTCGGCCTGACTTATGCGGCCGACGTCGAGTTGCCGCTGCCCGGAGGCCGCAGCATCGGACCGGCGCAGGTGGTCAAGGACTTCGAAAGCATTTTCGGCCGAAGCGATGAGTCCAATCTGGACAGCACGAAGGAATGGCGGCTCAGGTGGTGGCAGAAGATCGAAGATTACACCCTGCATGGACCGTATTTCTGGAGCGGACGGGGATTTGGAATCAATCTCGCCGTCGCCGACGGATTTGAGGGGGATTCCTCGCGCAACGGCGAGCCGCTGCTGCGAAGTCCGCATAACGGCCATTTGACGTTTCTTGCGCGCGCCGGAGTTCCCGGTCTGGCGCTCTGGCTCGGCACTTTGGGCACTTGGTTCGCTATGATGGGGCGCGGCATCATTGTCGCGCGGCGGCGCGGCGACGAGGGTTGGGCGAGGTTATTTCTCTGGATTGCGTGCTACCTCACGTCGATTGTCGTCGATGCCTCCTTCGACGTCGCGCTCGAAGGCCCGATGCTGGGCATCTGGTTCTGGTGCCTGTTCGGCCTCGGGGTTGCGGTGTCCATGATATACCGCGCGGCGTTGGCCGAGGCGGGCGTCGGATGGGCAAGCAAGCGTGAGCCTGCAACCGTGCCGCCGGGCACGGACCCCGCTCACGCGGGATCGCTGGCGTATTGAAGATGCGCCGTTTCGACGCGATGCAATACCACCTTCGATGCAGATGCGTTAGCCTGCCGTACAGGGCCGGATAAATCGGCTAATCCTCTTTGCGATCGTTGCTGACGACCGAGGACCGTCGCACAATCGATCATGAGTGCAAGAATCAAGGACCGATAACCTTGCAAAACAGTGGCGCGTTGGTCGGCGGAGCGGAGCTTCGCAGCAGCCGAACGGGCTGCCTGGGATTGGTGCGGCGCCTGGCCTCGCTGGCGCCGGCTTGGGCCGGTGGCGCCAGTCTGTCCTTGGGACAGAAGCTGCAAGCGGCCGACAATCGCCCGTCCGGCTTCGATTACCTACGAACTTCGCTCGCGGTTGCCGTCATTTTCTGGCATTCCGTGCTAGTGTCCTACGGACAGTCCGCCGAGGCACCGCTCTGGCAAGGCTGGGCAAGACCGATCGGCTTCATCATCGTTCCAGCATTCTTCGCGTTGAGCGGCTTTTTGGTCGCGGGCAGCCTGCTCAGGAACAGCACGTTGCAGTTTCTCACGCTTAGGGTGCTGCGAATTTATCCGGCCCTGTCGTGCGAGGTGCTGATTTCCGCAATCCTGATCGGGCCCGCGCTCTGCCAGGTTTCGTGGAGGGACTATTTCGGCAGCCGCGAATTTCTGAGCTATCTGCTCAACGTGATCGGCTATATCCATTATTACCTTCCCGGCGTATTCCTGACGAACCCGGCCGGGCGTTATGTCAACCTCCAGCTATGGACGATTCCGTACGAACTCAAGTGCTACGTCGTCATCACGATTCTGGCGGTCGCCGGGATAGTGAAGCGCCCGATACTGTTCGCGCTCGTTATCGTCGGCTTGACCGTTCCGGCGATCTGGCGCGATGGGCGCGATCTGCTCCCGTTCTCTCACCCGCCTGGCCGCTTGCTCATTCTGGCATTCCTCTGGGGCGTGCTGCTCTATCTCTGGCGCGAGAAGATTCCCTATTCAAAATGGGCCTTCGCCGCTTCGTTGGTCGGTTCGTGTTTGTTGCTCGCTCAGCCGCAAACGGCTTGTCTGGCCGCGCTGCCCGTGGCCTATCTTACGGTCTGGCTGGGGCTGCAAAATCCGCGCAGAACGGTACTGATTGCGGGCGCCGACTATTCGTACGGGGTGTATCTCTATGGCTTTCCCGTGCAGCAGACGCTGGCATACGTGTTCCCGCAGTATCGGGTGTGGTACGTTAACGGAATGCTCAGCGTCGCGCTGGCGGGGGTTGCGGCGTATCTGTCCTGGAATCTGGTGGAATCGCGGCTCATGCGGCGCAAGCGCGAGGTGCTAGCCGCGGTCGATCGGACAGCCGCGTACGTTCGCTGTCGCCTTTGGCCGCAGGCGCGTGGGCACGCGCAGGCGCTCTTCGAGGCCGCCGCAGCCGCGGCCCGCCGTGGCACACGTGCCCGGCAATCGGCGCCGGCCGCATCGTCACATTGTCGGAAACCGCCGGGTAGCCGGGCCGTTCCCCCATAGCCGTGCTTCGCCGCGGCCGCACAGGGTGTAGCGCCCTCGGTTGATGAGACATCGGATTGCAGGCTACGCGGCCAGGGCCGCGGGTTGAAGCTGTCGGCGGCGCAATGCGGCCGGCGTGACGAATCCGTGCCGCTCGATCAGCCAGGTGGCGTTGTAGGCATCGCGGAACGCCAGCAGCGCGTGGCGGAGTTGCTCGATGGTTTCGAAGTGCCGCACCCACAGGAGGTTTTCCTTCAGCGTCCGGATAAAGCGCTCGGCGCAGCCGTTGCCTTCGGGCGCGCGCACGAACGCGGGCGAGCTTTCGATGCCGAGGAAGGTGAGTTCGTTCTGAAATGCGTCGGACATGTATTGCGATCCGTGATCATGCCGCAGCGCCAGGCCACGAGCCGCACCAGCCGCGAACCGCCCGAAGCACTGGCGCACCCCCTGCCGGATTGGTTCGAGCGCCTCGAAGCGGGTGGCCCGCGCCGCGGCATGGATGCCGACGCATTCGGCGGAGCAATGATCGACCGCGATGAACACCGCCGCCTGGCCCTCGCCGGTCATGGTCGTCGTCAGATCGGTGCCCCACATCGCATCGACGGTTTCGGGAATGATGGTGCCGTCGTGGCTGCGCGGGCCGCCGGCGATCCGACCCGGCCGGGCGCAAGCAAATCGTGCTCGCGCATGAGCCGCAGCACCCGACGCTTCGAGGTGCGCACGCCGGCGATGCGCAACTTCGCCCAGATCTTGCGGTGGCCTTCGCCGTGAAACGGGCTGGCGAGAAGAATGCCGCGAATCGCTTCCAGCAATTCGCGATCGGACATCGGCCCGAGCGGACCCGGGCGCCGCGGCGGTTCGGCGCGGGGCGGCAGGCGACGGCGATAGACGCTGGCCCGCGCCGCGCGCCAGACGCGGCAAACCATCGCCATGCCGTATGGTTTGCCGCTGGAGGGGCAGAGCGCGCGGCTCATCGTCTCCACCTCCGGCGGGCCAAAGGGCGGCCGGCCTCCAGCGTGGCGATCTTCTGCCCGAGCAATTCGTGTCCGAGCAGCATCGCACCGAGCCGCGCCTTCAGCCGCTCGCTCTCCAGCGTCGCGCCGTCGCCGGGCCGGGTCGCCAGGGCGGCCTCGCCGGCAGCGAGAAAGGCGTCACGCCAGCTGCTCAGCGTCGCGGCGGTGACGCCGAGCGAGCGCGACACGGCTTCCAGGTCCTCGCCGCGCAACAGCCGCAGCACCGCGGCGGTTTTGCGCTGGCGCGACATCCGCCCACCGCGGGCGGGCGCCGCTGCGCCAGCCCCCGGGTCACAGCCCGGGGCTTGCGGTCGCTCCACGGCCCCCGCCCGCTCCGCTTTACGTTCCCCCATTCCTCATCCCTCCCGCGGACACCGTCCGCTTGCGGGATGTCTCAATCAACTGTGCAGCGGAGGAAGGGGTTCGCCGCGTGACGCTGATCGGGCCAGGCTCATCGACCATGCGTAAGCGATGTCGCGACCCCACGCTGGCGCGGTGGAGCGCCGGTGTGATGCAAGCGGGGCATGGAACACGCCCCGAATGGGACCGCGCTCGATGAGCGCGCGCGTACGACAGGTCGTAAGCGTGCTCCGACCGAGCGGATGGAGGTCATCACGCGCGGTGAGCGGCGTCGCGTATGGACGCCGGAGCAGAAGCGCGAGATCGTCGCCGAGAGCCTTGCGCCGGGTGTGACTGCCGCCGAGGTTGCGCGCAAGCACGGCATCAGCACTGGGCTGCTCTATCAGCACTGGGCTGCTCTACACGTGGCGGCAGCAACTGCTGGCCGGCCCCAACGCGGTGATCACGCGCTCGGAGCCCCGGTTCGCCGAGGTGGAACTGGCGGCCGCACTGCCTGCGCCGGAGCCCGGTCCGACATCCGTCACGGCGGCGTGCCCGACGCCATCGCCGCGGCCGGAAGGGCTGATCGAGATCGTCCTCCCAGGCGGCGCATTGGTGCGCGTCGACGCCCAGGTTGATGGCCGGGCGCTGCGGCGGGTGCTCAGTGCGTTGCAAGAGCGGTGATTACGCTCGCGCCCGGGCCTGCGCGTCTATTTGGCGTGCGGCGTCACCGACATGCGGAAGGGGATGATCGGGCTCGCGATGCTGGTGCAGCAGTCGCTACGCGAGGATCCGTTCGATGGCGCGGTGTATGCCTTCCGCGGGCGCCGCGCCGGCCGCGTGACATTCTACATCCCTTCAGTCAGATACCTGGCAGACGCATAGCGTCATCTCGTTGATATTGTTCAAAGACTTTTGGGCGTCGGCTCTTGATGGCGCGAACGCCTTCGAGAACGCGTTCGGTCGCCAATGCCTCAGTCGGAACCTTCCACGGCGCCGCCCACATCGCCTGGGTCGCTGGCAGACTACCCTCGCGGATCAGTCGATGGACGGAACCGACACAGATGCCGAGGCGTCGTGCCGCCTCCTGGACGCTGAGCGTGTCCTCAGGACGGGGACCGGCACGACATTCGGCGATCCCGAGCCGTTCGCGCACCTGTCTTACGCTCACGGTTGTCCAGGTCTCCGCGCCTTCCGGCGGACAGCGGACGCGGTTCAACGTGATCGCGATCTGCCGGTCGGGCCATTCCGGTGCAAGCCGCCGGATGACCTCCACAGGGCTCGGCGGCGAAGGGGCGTGAGGGCGTTTGGTCTTGACCCGCGGCACCCGTACCTCGCTATGACGTCCGCCGGCCCAGTGGATCAGCACCACGGCCTCATGGGCTGCGTCATCCAGATCGATCACCACCTCCTGGATCAGGGTGTGCGTCAGCCGTTGCCGTGTGCGCGCGTCCGCCGATGGGGCATTCCAGGCTGCGGGCAGGTCCTGGGCGAGACGCATCAGGGCAGCGCGGTCGACCTTTGGCCGCGACGAGATAGCGACATCCAGATCAGCAATGCGGCGCTCGATCTGCACAACGCGCTCGAGTGCCGCGTTCCAGCGTGCTTCCAGTTCACGGGCAACGTGACGTTTCGTAGGATCCACCAGCTCGTGGCGCCGAGCGGCGAGAGAGGCGTCGTAGCGGGCGGCTTCGAGGTCGCGTTCGAGTGCCTGGCGCACGGCGCCGTCCGCCTCGGCCATCTTCTCCGCAGCCATCAGGGCTGCCTCCACGGCCCGGCTTGATACCGCCTCGAGCATCTGTGCCGTGACGGCGCGGTCGACACGGATGCCGCCGATCCCGATGCAAAGCCCAGCCCCGACATGGGCATCATCGCCGCGACACTGATAGCGATGGGCGTGGCCGGACTGAACCCCATAGAACACGCGCATCATGCGGCCGCACCGCCCGCAGCGGACCAGCCCGGTCAGCAGCGCCTCGCCACCGCGTCCGGCCTTGCGGGAGGTGCGCTTCTGCATATGGGCGTTCTCCTGGAACATGCGCTGGTTCTCTTCGAAGTCGGCCCAGGTAATGTAGCCTTCGTGATGGTCGCGCAGCAGCGCACCCCAATCCGACATCGGGCGATCGTGCCCGCTGGTCTTGCGCGCCCGACCTTCGACGACACGGATCCGATTGCCGCGGCGGGCAAACACATAGGCACCCGCATAGATCGGGTTGTGCAGGATCTGCACCACGGTGTGATAGGCGGGCGGTCGCCAGGTGATCTTGCAGACCGCAACGTTACGCTGAACCACCGGCAGCGTGATGCCGGCCTGCCGAGCCCACAGGAACAACTGCCGCGCGCTGCCCAATGCCCGATACTGCGAGAACACCATTTGGATCGCGCCTGAGACCCGCTCATCCGGATCGATCTCGATGCGTCCGTCCTCGCTCCAGCAGTATCCTGGCGGCAGGGTGAATTGCAGGGCACCACGCCGCGCCTTGCCGTCACGCGCTTCGATGCCGCGTTGGCGCAGCAGGCTGAGCTCGTATTCCGACATCGTGCCCTTCAGGCCAAGCAGCAGCCGGTCGTTGACGAGACGCGGATCGTAGATGCCGTCGGGATCGATCACCAGCGTTGCAGCAAGCGCGCACAGATCGATCAGATGATGCCAATCGCGGCCATTGCGGGCGAGGCGGGAGGCCTCGATGCAGAATACCGCTCCGACTGAGCCAGCGCAGACGGAAGCCACGAGCTTCTGGAAGCCGGGACGCTCCATCACGCCGGAGCCCGACCGGCCCAGGTCTTCGTCGATCACCTCGACCGTTGCGAAACCCGCCGCACGGGCCTGCTCCGCAAGGCCATACTGCCGCCGCTGACTCTCGGTGTTGCCAAGAACCTGAGTCATGGTGGACTGGCGCACGTAGACCACGGCGCTACGGGCCAGGTGCTCAGCGGTGATCTTGCTGCTCATCGCCGCCCTCCGTCTGCTCTGCGCCCACGCCATGGCCCACGGCTGCCAGAAGCAGGTCCGCCAGCGCCGAGACAGCTTCTTCCGGCACCGCAACCGGTGTCGGCGGCAGCGATTTGAGGTCCAGCGACAGTTGTGGGCTCGGCGGCACGCGACTCGGCATCGGAAGCCTCCTTCGTCGATGAGGCTTGTGATGATGCCGTCGTATCGGCACAGGATGCTGATAGCCTCAGCAGGGCGGCGAGGCGGTCCAACGCATCGAGGGCAACCATCGCCGGCCCGACCGATGCCATGCCCTGGCAACCAGCCGCGTCACACATCCATGCCGGCAGCACACGGCAGTAATCAGGGCGTTCTTCCAGCCAAACGATCTCCGTCCCGCCGCACACAAAGCGCTGGACCACACGGAGCCGCTGCCCATGCAGGGGATGCCAAGGATATTCGATACGAGCTGTGCCGAATCGATATGTCGAATGTGAGTTGATCTGCGCGGCGCCCGCGGAAGGCATACACCGCGCCATCGAACGGGTCCTCGCGCAGCGACTGCTGCACCAGCATCGCCAGCCCGATCATCCCCTTCCGCATATCGGTGATGCCGCACGCCAAATAGACGCGCAGGCCCGGCGCGAGCGTAATCACCGCTCTTGCAACGCGCTGAGCACCCGCCGCAGCGCCCGGCCGTCAACCTGGGCGTCGACGCGCACCAATGCGCCGCCTGGGAGGACGATCTCGATCAGCCCTTCCGGCCGCGGCGATGGCGTCGGGCACGCCGCCGTGACGGATGCCGGACCGGGCTCCGGCGCAGGCAGTGCGGCCGTCAGTTCCACCTCGGCGAACCGGGGCTCCGAGCGCGTGATCACCGCGTTCGGGCCGGCCAGCAGTAGCTGCCGCCACGTGTAGAGCAGCCCAGTGCTGATAGAGCAGCCCAGTGCTGATGCCGTGCTTGCGCGCGACCTCGGCGGCAGTCACACCCGGCGCAAAGCTCTCGGTGACGATCTCGCGCTTCTGCTCCGGCGTCCATACGCGACGCCGCTCACCGCGCGTGATGACCTCCATCCGCTCGGTCGGAGCACGCTTACGACCTGTCGTACGCGCGCGCTCATCGAGCGCGGTCCCATTCGGGGCGGGTTCCATGCCCCGCTTGCATCACACCGGCGCTCCACCGCACCAGCGTGGGGTCGCCACATCGCTTACGCATGGTCGATGAGCCTGGCCCGATCAGCGTCACGCGGCGAACCCCTTCCTCCGCTGCACAGTTGATTGAGACATCCCGCAAGCGGACGGTGTCCGCGGGAGGGATGAGGAATGGGGGAACGTAAAGCGGAGCGGGCGGGGGCCGTGGAGCGACCGCAAGCCCCGGGCTGTGACCCGGGGGCTGGCGCAGCGGCGCCCGCCCGCGGTGGGCGGATGTCGCGCCAGCGCAAAACCGCCGCGGTGCTGCGGCTGTTGCGCGGCGAGGACCTGGAAGCCGTGTCGCGCTCGCTCGGCGTCACCGCCGCGACGCTGAGCAGCTGGCGTGACGCCTTTCTCGCTGCCGGCGAGGCCGCCCTGGCGACCCGGCCCGGCGACGGCGCGACGCTCGAGAGCGAGCGGCTGAAGGCGCGGCTCGGCGCGATGCTGCTCGAACACGAACTGCTCGAGCAGAAGATCGCCACGCTGGAGGCCGGCCGCCCTTTGGCCCGCCGGAGGTGGAGACGATGAGCCGCGCGCTCTGCCCCTCCAGCGGCAAACCATACGGCCTGGCGATGGTTTGCCGCGTCTGGCGCGCGGCGCGGGCCAGCGTCTATCGCCGTCGCCTGCCGCCCCGCGCCGAACCGCCGCGGCGCCCGGGTCCGCTCGGGCCGATGTCCGATGCCGAATTGCTGGAAGCGATTCGCGGCATTCTTCTCGCCAGCCCGTTTCACGGCGAAGGCCACCGCAAGATCTGGGCGAAGTTGCGCATCGCCGGCGTGCGCACCTCGAAGCGCCGGGTGCTGCGGCTCATGCGCGAGCACGATTTGCTTGCGCCCGGCCGGGTCGGATCGCCGCGCGGCCCGCGCAGCCACGACGGCACCATCATTCCCGAAACCGTCGATGCGATGTGGGGCACCGATCTGACGACGAGCATTACCGGCGAGGGCCAGGCGGCGGTGTTCATCGCGGTCGATCATTGCTCCGCCGAATGCGTCGGCATCCATGCCGCGGCGCGGGCCACCCGCTTCGAGGCGCTCGAACCAATCCGGCAGGGGGTGCGCCAGTGCTTCGGGCGGTTCGCGGCTGGTGCGGCTCGTGGCCTGGCGCTGCGGCATGATCACGGATCGCAATACATGTCCGACGCATTTCAGAACGAACTCTGACCTTCCCCCGCGAAAGTGGACACGAGTTACGGCCTACGCGACCGCTGCGAGCTGTTCCTTTGCCACCGGGGAGCAGTAGCCGATTGCCGAGTGAAGACGGTGGCGATTGTACCAACCTTCGATGAACGCGAACACGGAATTCTTTGCGGCTTGGCGCGTTTCGAAGGTGTTGCCGTTATCCAGCTCGGTTTTCATGCTGCCGAAGAAGCTCTCCATGGGAGCGTTGTCCCAGCAATCACCTTTCCGGCTCATCGAGCAAAGCAAACCGTGTTGGTCGAGCAACCGGCGATACGCGCGAGCCGCATATTGGCTGCCGCGATCGGAATGGTGCACCAGACCAGGTGCTGGTCGGCGGTTGGCGATGGCCATTTGCAGAGCAGCGATCGTGAGTTCCTGCGGCATGGTCTCGCGCATCCCCTCCGCTGGCCCTTCCACCGGCCTTCGGCCGGCGGAACCTTGGGCCAGCTCCGCCCAGCCGACCACGCGGCGCGAGAACATGTCGAGCACGACGGCCAGATAAAGCCAGCCCTCAGCGGTGGGAATGTAGGTGATATCGGCCAGCCAGACCCGATTGGGCGCCGGAGCGGCGAAGCGTCGGTCGAGAAGGTTAGGGGCAACCGGAAGGGAGTGGTTGCTGTCCGTGGTGCGCGGCCGGCGGCGCTTGTGGCGGCCCTGGATGCCATGATGGCGCATCAGACGGGCGACCCGGTGCACCCCGACCCGCCGGCCTTCGGCCCGCAGCGCGGCGTGCACGCGCGGGGAGCCGTAGACGGCGCGGCTATCGGCATGCACGCGGCGGATATCGGCAGCAAGAGCGCGATTGGCGCGGGCCCGCGCGCTTTCTGGCCGGTCGCGCCACGCATAGTAACCGCTCGCGCTGACCTCCAGCACGGCGCACATGGTCCGCACCGGGAAGCTCGCGCGATGGTCCTCGATGAAGCGGAACCTCATTTCGGCGGGCCCGAGAAGATGCCGATGGCCTTTTTTAAAATGTCGCGTTCCATTTGGGCGCGCTCGAGCTCACGCCGCAGGCGACGGACCTCCGCCTGCTCGGCCGCCGCAGCCGTGAGCGCCGGCGGCTCGGCCGCGGCGATCGTGGGCTTCGCCGAGCCGTTCCGGCCGTCCCGCCAGTTGCGCAGCATCGACGGCTGCACTCCCAGCTCAGTCGCCACCTGGGTGACAGGCCGCCCGCTCGACAGCAGCAGCGACACCGCTTCGCGTTTGAACTCGTCCGTAAACGAACGTCGTGTCTTCGTCATTGCCACCTCGCTCCGTTCAGGAGCTTACACGAGGTGTCCACTCGTTCGGGGGAACCACAGACCCCAGCGGAGCTTGCGGACGCCGCCAGTGAGGGATCAGGTCGCCGGCGAGCGGATTGCGGGCAAGAAAATCTACCAACACGCCGCGCTCGATGCGGGTCTTCACCACCACCCGCCGTTGCCGCTGGCCGGGGCCGCGTTCCGCCGCCTGCCGCTTCAGCCGATCGGCGACGGCCTGACCCCGCCCGATCCGGGAGCATCTTCCCTTCCCGGACCCGCGCCCGCGTGGCTTGCCGCGCGAGAACTGAGCATGGGTCAGCGGACCGCCATTGGCCTTGGCCGCCGCCTTCATCACCTGTGCGACGAAAGACTGCGCCCGACGCGCGCCAGCGCGGCCCTGATCGCGGATGCGTGCCGTGCGGGGACGGAAATCAGCGGCGTCGTCTCGGCTCCTGGCGCCGCCACGCGCCCCGCCGACCCAGGCGAAAAACCAGTGTGCAGACAAGGGCTTACAGGAAGCGCGCGCTTCCTGTAATCTTGCCCTCATCTTCACCCTCATCTTCAGGTCCGCCGTCCGCCTCCGAGCCTACGCCAGAACCCGATAGGCGTCCTTCCTTCTCATGCTTAAGCTTGAGCTTGCCCAAAAGAGCCATTTCGTCCCAAATGGCGCAATTGATCGCCACGGGGTTCGGCCATGAAAACCATGTCGGCGCGGGAGGCGAAGAACGCTTTCGGCCTGATGATCGACACCGCACGCGCAGAGCCGGTGCTCATCGAGAAGCACGGGCGCGGCGTGGTGATGGTCATCTCTGTGGAAGAATACGAGCGATTGCACAGCAGCGCCGATGCTGCGCCGACGCAATCCGATAGCGCCGACGCCAAGCGTATCGGCAATCGCGGAACAACGGAACAAGCATGAGCAACGGCGATCTCAACTGGATTACGAACTTC
>CAVXFL010000023.1:0-34835 GCA_963761015.1 uncultured Alphaproteobacteria bacterium | reverse complement strand
CGACGGGATTACTGGGCCCTGACCTGATGGACTCGATCAGGGGAAGCAGGCCGAGCGCTTCGGCGCCGAGCTTCATCGCCGACGATTCCCTCGAGGTCGACCTGGCCGCCACGCCCAAGGTGGTCACGACGAGCGGACGGGGCCTTCCCGTGCCCCGTGCCGTCATCATCGCGACCGGGTCCAGTTACCGGGAGCTAGGCGTTTCCCGGTGAGGCGGGCTATCCGGTCATGGCGTGTCCTGGTGCGCGACCTGTGATGGATTCTTCTTCCGCGAGCAGGACATCGCGGTCATCGGCGGCGGCGACTCCGCGATGGAGGAAGCGACAGTTCCTGACCAGGTTCGGCTCGCTCCGTGACCCTCGTGCACCGCCGGGGTGACACGCTCCGGGCCTCGAAGATCATGCAGGACCGGGCCCTGACCAACCCCAAGATCCAGTTCGCCCTGGAACAGCGAGGGTGATCGAGATGGTCGGCGAAAGGACCGGGTCACCGGTTTGCGGCTGCGCGAACGACCGTCAGCGGTGAGGTGCGCATATTGCCCGTTACCGGCATTTTCATCGCGATCGGACACGATACCCCGCAGCGAGAAGTCTCCGTGACCATTGGCGACCACACCGAGGTTCAGCCCGAGCAGGCGGATGATGGAGCCGATCAGCCCCTCGGTCTGCCGCAGCGCCAGGTGAAACACCTCGCAAGGTCAACGCCGTCGCAATCGCCAGCACCGAGTAGGACGGCTGACCGCCCGGCGTGGTGCGGGGCTCGGCGCGCCAAGCCGCAATCGCCGCGTCGGTGGACCATACGGTCAAGCTCCCGCGCTGGCGCAAGCCGGCATCATACTCGGCCCAATTCATCACCCGGTGCCGCTGGCGCGGAATGTGATGGCGGCGATCGGCATTCATCTTGAACGGCACGGTAGAGATCCTGAGAGCTGCAAGGGGCCACCCTCGTAGCCTACCGGGCCTCTGCCCCGACAGCCCGATCCCTGCAACAAGGTGCCACCAGCGCCATTTCCACTTCGTACGGATTGCGGCCCTCGGGCACGTGATAGGTATTCATGTAGATGCCGGTGCGCGCCCGCCTGAACAGGACGCTGTTCTCGTCGAGGGGCGGATGAAGGGCCGCATCGCCTGCTCCCGCTGCCGGAGCGCGTCCAGCACATCGGACAACACCGCCGTGTAGAGTTGCCCGACGAGTTGCTCGCGCGGCGGCAGGCTGTGCGACATGGCAGCGCTCTCCCCCTGATTTTTTCTTAAACGTTTTAGACGGTACGGATGGGCCGCCGCCGCTGTCAATCCACCGCGGCACGATCGAGAATGATTGACTCGGGCCGCGCACGGTTCATAGACTTAAGCGTTTCAGTGCACCCGGGCCCGGCGGGCACGCCGACCGCCAACCAAGGGGAAGACGATGCGGTTCATGCTCGGGATCGATGTTGGCGGCACGTTCACCGATTTCGTCAGCTACGATCACCAAACCAGTTCGGTCGAGGTCTGGAAGGTCCCGTCCGTTCCGGGCGATCCGGTCGGCGGCGTGCTGGACGGGCTCGACGATTTCCCGCACCGCGCCGCGCTCAGCAACCTGCGGCTCGGCACCACGGTTGCCACCAACGCGATCCTGGAGCGCAAGGGCGCCACCATCGCCTACATCACGACGCACGGGTTCCGCGACGTGGTGTTCATCCAGCGCGGCAACCGCAAATACCATTACGACATGAGCTGGGTGAAGCCGAAGCCGCTGGTGAAGCGCCGCCATTGCTACGAAGTCAGCGAACGGATGGATGCCTACGGCAATGTCGTGGTGCCGCTGGACGAGGCCGAGGTGGCCGACATCGCCCGGCAAATCCGCGCCCTGCCGGAGATCGGCGCGGTCGCGGTGTGCCTGCTGTTCTCCTACCTCAATCCGGCGCACGAGCAACGCATCAAGTCCATTCTCGCCGCTGCACTGCCCGAGATGCCGGTGTCCATTTCCTACGAGGTGCTGCCGAAATGGAAGGAGTACGAGCGCGCCTCGACCACCATCGCCGACGCCTATCTCAAGCCGGTGGTCACGCGGCAGTTGCGCGGCATGCGCGGCCGCATGGACGAGGCCGGGCTGACCGCGCACACCGTGGTCATCAAGTCGAACGGCGGCGAGATGACGCTCGACGCCGCGGCCAACGCGCCGGTGAACATGGTCATGTCCGGCCCGACCGGCGGCGTGATCGCCAGCCGCGAGGTGGCCGGGCTCGTCGGCGGATGGCTCACGGTGAAGGAGCTGTACGGCAAGGTCTCCAGCAGCAAAGACGCCAACGTTCACTTCCAGGCCGGCGACCGCATTCGCCTGGCCACGCCGGGGGGCGGTGGCTATGGCGACCCCGGCCGGCGCGATCCCGAACGCGTCCGCGAGGATGTGCGGGAGGCCTACGTCTCCACGGAAGCGGCGGCGCGGGAGTACCGGCTGGCGCGAATGAGGTTCGAAAAATCTTGTCCTTGGCACGCCGCTTGCATCATTCGTTGGAGCTTGGGTCGAGGGCTGACAGACGACAGCGGTGAACGAGGGGAGCACCCATCGCATGATGCCGAAACCGCCCAGCATTGGTACGGCCGATTGGCTCGCACATCTGGCGGCGAGTGGGCTTACGCGGCGGGATGCGCTGAAGGCGGCGGGAGGCGCGGGTTTTGCCGCCCTAGCGGCCGTGCATGCGCGCGGGCTTGCCGGCGCCGTAGTCGGTCCGGCGGCCGCTGCCGCGACGACCAGCATCGTATCCTGGGCGCCCGCCGGCGAGCGCTGGGAATTTCCGCAACGCGGCGTCTATCCGCTGTTCCAGAAGAGATTCCCGGACATTCATGTCCAGTTCGTAACCGAACCAATTGCCGACATGCTGGCGAAGACGGCGGTCGCCATGGCCGCGCACTCGAACCGCTACGACGTCATCCAAGACGACTATAATTTCGTTCCGCAGTTCATCGCGGAACACGCCCTGGAACCGATCCAGCCCTATCTCGACAAGGATCCGGCGTTCAAGAGCGACATTCTCTCGGACATCCCCGAGAACGTTCTCGATCTCTATCGTGACAAGCCGGCCGCTCAAGGCGGCAAGCTGTTCGGGCTGCCGCCGGACAGCAATACCCAATTGCAATACTATCGTGCCGACGTGTTCGCCAAGGCGGGCGTCAAAGGTCCTGCCGAGACCTGGGAGGACGCGTTGGCGATCGCCAAGGAGATCACTGCCAACGGCAAGAACAAGGTTCTCGGTACCACGCTGAAGCGTGGTTTGTGGGCGGGCGGCGTGTTCATTACGATTATGCGGTCATACGGCGGCCACTGGTTCGACAAGATGGGTCCGGGTGGCTGGCATCCGATGCTCGACACGGCCGAAGGCCACCAGGCGATTGAGATGCTGCTGAAATTTGTGCCCTATCTCGAGCCGGGATCGCTGAACGCGGCCGACGATGAAGCCAATACCGCGATGCTCAACGGGACTTGGCAGTACGCGCCGGTGGAATGGGGCGGATCGACCATGAACGATCCGAAATACACGCGGTTTGCGGAGCAATGGAAGGTCGCCGTGGTTCCCAAGGGCACCGGGCCGAAGGGGCGGTTCGCGCCGCACATGGGCGGTCTCGGCATGATCATGCCCGTCTATTCGACGCACAAGGACGCCGCCTGGGAATGGATCAAATTCTGCAATTACGGGAACAAGGAGGACCCGGCGGTGGGCGAGGCGTGGGTAAAGAACGCCGGCCAGCCGGCACGGCTTTCGCTGTTGAAGGAATACACCAGGATTCGCCCCTACTTCGCCGGCCTGATGCAATCGCTACCGGTGGCGGTTCGCTATTTGCCGATTCCGGAATCCAACGCGCTGTACGAGATGGTCGGAACCGAGGTGGCGGCGGTCGTCACCGGCGGCAAGAACCCCGACCAAGCGCTGAAGGACATGCAGTCGCAGGCGACGCGGATCATGCGCAAGGGGGGCTACTACAAGACATAAATCGCGGTTCGCGCTTGACAGCCGACAGCAGCGGCGCCTCCCAGGCAGTTGAGCAGAAGGCATAACAGGAGCAAGGGTATGACCAGATATTCCACGGGCGCAAAATTTTCGGTTGCTCAGGCGGGAAACCAGCTTGGCCGGCGATCAGCCCTCAAGCTTCTCGGCGGCGCCGGCTTCGCTGGCTTCGCGGGAGCACGCGCGGCGCGCGCGGCCGACGCTACCACCATTGTCTCTTGGGCTTCCGCGGGTCAGCGATGGGAATTTCCGCAGAAGGGCGTGTATCCGCTCTTCCGCAAAAAATTCCCCGACGTGCGGGTTGAGATCGTGGCAGAGCCGATCGCCGACATGCTGCCGAAGTCCGCGGTTGCGATGGCGTCGAAGAGCAACCGCTACGACGTCATCCACGAGGACTACAATTTTGTGCCGCAGTTCATCGCGCAGCATGCGCTGGAGCCGCTCGACCCCTATCTCGATCGCGATCCGGCCTACAAGGCGGACATCTTCGCGGATATCCCAGAAAACGTGCTCGATCTCTACCGCGACAAGCCGGCCGCCCAGGGCGGCAAGCTGTACGGCCTGCCGCCGGACAGCAACGCACAGCTCCAATATTATCGCTCCGACGTGTTCGAGAAGGCCGGCCTCAAGCCAGCCGTCACCTGGGAGGACGCGATCGAGAACGCCAAGGTGCTCTCTAACAACGGCAAGAACAAGGTCGTCGGCTCGACCCTGAAACGCGGCTACTGGGCGGCCCACGTCTTCATTACTATCCTCCGCTCCTATGGCGGGGACTGGTTCGACAAGATGCAGCCGGGCGGCTGGCATCTCCAACTCGACACCGATGAGGGCCACAAGGCGTTCGACGTCATCATGCGCCTCATGCCATATCTTGAGCCGATCTCGCTCAATGCGTCGGACGACGAGGCCAACACGGCCATGCTCAACGGCACCTGGGTGTACGCGCCGGTCGAATGGGGCGGATCGACGATGAACGATCCGAAATTCACGAAATATTCGGATGTTTGGAAGGTCGCCATCGTGCCGAAAGGAACCGGGCCGAAGGCGCGATTCGCTCCGCATATGGGGGGTCTCGGCCTGATCATGCCTGTCTTCTCCAACCATAAGGAAGCCGCCTGGGAGTGGATAAAGTTCTGCTGCAGCGGTGACAAGCAGGACCCAGCGATCGGCAGAGCCTGGGTGGAGAACACCGGCCAGCCGGCGCGGCTGTCGCTGCTCCGCGAATATTCCAACATCCGGCCGTATTTCGCCGGTCTCATGGCATCGCTCCCGGTGGCGCAGCGTTTCCTGCCCATACCCGAGTCGAACGTGCTCTACGAGACGGTCGGCACCGAGGTCGCAGCCGTCGTCACTGGCGGCAAGACGCCTGCACAGGGCCTAAAGGATATGCAGACGCAGGCCACACGGATCATGCGGAGGAGTGGTTACTACAAGGCCTGATCCAGGCAATCTGCGCCTGATCTATCGACGTCGCGGTGAGCCGTCGCACCTGCGGTGGAATGCCGGCCGGTTTTGTCGAGAGAATGTCCAATGCGACGGCAGCTCGTCACGACAAATTTGCGCCTGGCGGGGTGGCAGCGGCGCGAGAAGCTGGTCGCGTTGCTGTTGCTCGCGCCGGGCGTGCTCTACCTCTTTGCCATGGCGGTCTATCCGACCATCTATTCGCTATGGCTGGCGGTTCACAATTACACGCTCTACCGGCCGGATCTCGCTTCGTTTGTCGGAGTGGCCAACTTCACCGACCTGTTCGGCGACGAGTTATTTCGTCAAAGCCTCTGGGTGACCCTCGAATTCGCGGTAGCCGCCGTGGCCCTGGAGTTCGCGATCGGATTGGCGGTCGCCGTATTGCTCGACCGGAAGATGACCGGGATCGGCATTTTGCGCATGCTGCTGATCGTTCCGGTGCTGATATCGCCGGTCGGCATGGGGCTCACCTTCCGCTACATCTTTGCCCCGACCTATGGGCTGCTAAACTATCTGCTGGGTAGCGTGGGACTGGCGCCGGTCGACTGGATCGTCAGCACCACCTGGGCGCTTCCCGCGGTAATCGCCGTCGATGTGTGGCAGTGGACGCCGTTCGTGACCCTGATCCTGCTCTCTGGGATGCAATCGATATCGGTGGAAGTGACCGAGGCCGCGGAACTCGACGGGCTCAGCGAGTGGCAGAAGCTATGGCGCATCGTCATGCCGCTGATCAAGCCGGTGGTGATCGTGATCCTGCTGATCCGGCTGATCGACGCGATACGCTCGTTCGACCTCATTTTCGTGCTGACGCGCGGCGGCCCAGGATCTTCGACCGAGGTGCTCAGCATCCTCAGTTACGTGACCGGCTTTACCTCCGGCGACATGGGAACCGCATCTGCCATCGCGTGGGTCACCGTCGTGCTTGTCAATATCCTGGTCATTCTGTTCCTGCGCGCTCTCACCAGACCGGCGCGGTTGGCGACAAGCCGATGACCGATCTCACTCCGACAATGGCCCGTCCTCCCGTCGTCGAGCGAAGGCCGACCGGGCATGTGCTGCCCACGCTGCTGAAGATTGTCGCCGCGGTGGTGGTGCTGTCATGGCTGTTCCCGGTGTACTGGATCGTGCTCACGTCGCTGAAGCCGATCCGCGAGATCAACAGCCGGGTGCCGGTTTTCCGTTTCTCTCCGACGATCGAGAACTATCGCGACCTGTTCACCCATTTCGGGTTCGCGCAGGTCTTGGTGAACAGCATCGTCGTCACGGTCGCGTCGTGCGGCATCGTCATGGTCCTCGCCATTCTCGCGGCCTACGCCCTGGCGCGCATGCGGGTTCCCGGGGAGCAGAATCTGGCGCTCTGGATCCTATCGCTGCGCTTCATTCCGGCCATCGCCGTCGGCATACCATTCTATCTGGAGTGGCAACGCTTTCAACTTCTCGATACCTGGCTCGGTCTCATTCTGGTCTATGTCGCATTCAATCTGCCGTTCGCGATCTGGCTGCTGCGCGGCTTCCTCGGCGAGGTGCCGTTCGAGCTGGACGAGGCAGGCCTGCTGGACGGCCTGTCCCGGTTGCAGATCATCCGCAGGATCGTGGTTCCGGTGGCGCTTCCGGGCATCGCGTCGACCGCCATCTTCACCTTCGTGTTCACCTGGAACGAGTACCTGATGGCGCTGCTGCTGACCTCGGTGCAGGCTGTCACCGTTCCCGTGACGATTTCCAAGTTCATCATGCCGTACAGCATCCTCTGGGGCGATCTCAGCGCCGCCGTCGTCATCCAGTTGGTTCCGATGCTGATCGTCGTATTCCTCCTGCAACGGCACATCGTGCGGGGGATGACACTCGGGGCAGTGAAATAGCGGAGCCGGAGGCATGACATTATCCCTGCAGGGGATCGAAAAGGTCTACCCGACCGGCTTCAGGGCAGTGAACAACCTCGATCTGGACGTGAAAGATGGCGAGTTCTTTACACTGCTCGGCCCGTCCGGCTGCGGCAAGACCACGACACTTCGGATCGTCGCCGGGCTGGAGACACCGTCCCGGGGCAAAGTGTTCATCGGCGGCCGCGATTACACCCATGCCCATCCCAGAAACCGCGATGTCGCCATGGTGTTCCAGAGCTATGCGCTTTATCCGCATATGACGGTGCGAGAAAACCTGGTCCTGAACCTCGAAGTGCGCCGAATTGCGCGCCGCGAGATCGAGCAGCGCCTGCGCGACATTTCCCGGATGCTGGGGATCGGCCCGCTACTGGATCATAAGCCGGGTCAGTTGTCGGGTGGGCAGCGCCAGCGGGTCGCCCTCGGCCGGGCGCTGATCCGGCGCCCCAATATCTTCCTGATGGACGAGCCGCTGAGCAACCTCGATCTGAAGCTCAGGGAACGCACGCGCACCGAACTGAAGAAGCTGCACGAGCGGCTGCGCGTCACCACCATTTACGTCACGCACGATCAGGCCGAGGCGCTGGTGCTGTCCGACCGGATCGGCATTATGAACGCGGGCGAGTTGTTGCAGGTGGGAACGCCGCAGGAGATCTACGACACGCCGGCCGACACATTCGTGGCCAAGTTCGTCGGCAGCCCGTCGATCAACCTGCTTCCGGTCACCGCCGAGCCGGGTGATGGCGGGCTGAAGCTGTGCCTGCGCGGCAACGGGCGGGCGTTCGGCGGGCCGGCGTTGCCGGCGTTGCCGGCGGCGGCCGAAGTCGGCGCGCAACTCGGCCGTGCGGACGGCCTGGTGCTCGGCGTTCGCCCGGAAGCGGTCGCGCCGCTGCACGATGCCGCAGCGAACGCGATACCGGCCGTCATCGACGTGATCGAGCCGATGGGGCCGGTGAACCACCTGGTCATCCGCATCGACGGAGTGGACGAGCCGACCGTCGATGGCGAGCCGTTCATTGCCGTCGTTCGTTCGAACCAACGATTCGAGCCCGGCGCCCCGGTCTGGTTGGCCGTGCGGCCCGACCGCCTCGCCCTGTTCCAGGCCGAATCTGGCAGGCTTCTGGCCTCGCTTTCCGCAACCGGCGAATGGCGCCTCGCCTGATCGCGGCTCCGCGGCGCAACACGAGGGAGCGATGGCACAAACGACGACCCTGGAACAGCGCATCGCCCGACTGGAGGCGATCGAGGAAATCAAGCGACTCAAGGCGCGCTACTGCGCTTATTGCGATCACGGCTACGACCCGGACGGTATCGCCGGTTTGTTCACCGAGGACGGAATATGGGACGGCGAATCGTTCGGCCGCCATGTCGGGCGGGAAGCGATCCGCGCCTTCTTCGCGCGCGCATCGGGCGACATCACCTTCGCCGCCCATCTCGTGCTGAACCCGATCATCGACATCGCCGATGCCGGCCACGCATCCGGCAAGTGGCGGCTCATCATGCCGGCGACGGTCCGCGCCGACGGCCGGAGCGAGGCGCGCTGGCTTGTCGGGGCCTACGATGAGGAATACGTGGCGGTCGACGGCGCGTGGCGATTCCAAACGCTGAGGTTCCACATCAATTTCTACACCGCGCATCTCGGCTCATGGGCAGAAACCGCGGTTCGCTGACACTCAGTAGCGTCCCACTAGAAGGCCCCCATCCACCACGATCACCTGCCCCGTGATGTAGCGCGCGGCGTCGGACGCGAGAAACACGGCGACGTCCGCAACATCCTCGGGCTCACCCGCACGCCCGAGCGGGATGAACGTCGCGGCGGCCTCGAGCCCGTCCGGGCCGAGCGAGTGCTCGGTCGAAAGCGCCTGCGCGGTGCGGATGTAGCCGGGGGCGATGCCGTTCACCCGGATGCCGTCGCGCGCCACCTCCACTGCGAAGCCGCGCACCAGCCCCACCACGCCGGTCTTCGCGGCCGAATAGTGGATGTGCTCGTCCCACCCATAGGCGACGCCCATGATCGAGGACAGCGCGATCACGGCGCCGCTCCGGCGCTTGCGCATTCCCGGCATGGCGGCGCGAATGGTGCGGAACACGCCAGCCAGATCGATGTCGATCGTCTGCTGCCACTTCTCGTCGGAAAGTTCCGCCAGCGGTGCCTTATGAGCAATGCCGGCGTTCGCCACCACGACGTCGAGCGCGCCATGCGCCGTCTCGACGCGTGCAACAACCGAACTCGACCGCTTCGGTGCTGCGCACGTCGAGTTGATGGAACTCGGCCTCGCCACCCTGCGCCCTGATGCTATCTGCGGCCTCGCGTCCCTCACGCTCAAGGATGTCGGTCACCACCACCCGGTAACCGGCCTTGGCGAAAGCGATCGCGCTCGCCCGGCCGATGCCAATTCCAGCGCCGGTAATGAGTACGGTTTGTTGCGGCATCTTTGTTTGCTCTACCACGGCAGTGTCCGACCCTGATAATCGAGGAAAGCCAACCCGCCGCTGCCCTGCCGGGCTTCGATCACGTCAGCCAGCCCGCGCGTGCTGGTCGCCAAATCGACATCGGCATTCGCGCCACCCATGTCGGTGCGCACCCAGCCCGGATGCAGCAGTAGAACCGTCCGGCGCTGGTCCGGCAGCCGGGCAACGAAGCCGCGTACCAGCATGTTCAGCGCCGCCTTGCTGGCACGGTACACCTCGTTGCCGCCTGACGTATTGTTGGTGATGCTGCCCAGCTGCGAGCTCATGAAACCAATGGTGCCCGTAGGCTGCACGAGCGCGAGCAACGCATCTGCCGCACGTACCGGACTAAACGCGTTGGTCGTCATCTCGCGCACGAAATCCTCGTGCGACACCTCGCTGATTGTCTTGCCCGGCGAAAGAAGCACGCCGGCATTGACGAACAGCAAATCGAACCGGGAGCCTTGCAATTGCTCACGCAGGTCCGCCACCTGGTCCGGCCGGTCGATGTCCGCGGTTTCGATCCGGAACCGGTCCGGGTGCGTTGAACGCTCTGCGTCCGCCCCCTCGCTCGGGCGACGAACCGTGCCGGTCACGTGCCAGCCACGCGCCAACAGCTCGCGCGCGAGCCCCAATCCAAGACCACGCGAGGTGCCGATGATCAGCGCTGCTTTATCGGCCATCCTGTGTTCTCCTGCAATTTGTGGGGCTCATTTTCCGATGCTCGCCGCTCTTCCGGCCAGCTCTCGCGCAAAGCCGGCCAGTCGCGGCACCAAGCGGAGCAGAACACGGCGGGCCGCTCGGAGAGTTTGCCTTCGAGCGCCTCGCCATAGATGAGCATGCCGCAGCTCGCGCATTTGACGTACTGCTCGATGTAGTAGCCTTTTTCGGCAAAGCGCATGGTTTTCCTCCGCGCCGGTCAGTCGCCGGCGAAGCCGTAGAATCTCGCTCGCCTGCGCCAGCGATACGAAGCCCTCGCGCACGTCTTCGGCAACGCGCTGCGGATCGCGCTCGCCCGGCGGCCCCCAACCGCCGCCGGCAGGCGAGGCAATGCGCAGCCGATCGCCGGGCCGGACGCGAACGTTGCTGAATTTGCTGGGCGAGACCTTGTTGAAGGCCTGCGTAATCGTGAGCCAGCCCTCGCTGCCGGCGCGCTGAAACAGGAGCCCCGCCTTGGCGCCCGGCAGGCCGCCGTGGAGTCCCCAGGGGCTGATCTTCTGCCGGTCGCTCATGTAGCTGACCGTCATTTCGGTGTCGGTACAGCGAACCGTCTTGGTCAAGGTCAGGCCGCCGCGGAACGTGCCCGCGCCGCCGGAATCCTGCACCAGGCGGAACTCCTCGACGTGCCAGGGATAGCGGAACTCGAACACCTCCACAGGGATGTGCGGGCAGTTGCCGTTGATGCCGCACACGGCGTCGTTGCCGTCGGCGAAGCTGCGGCCGCCCCAGCCCACTGGCGTGATGTCGTAGCAGCAGAAAAATTCGCCGGTCTGCGCGTCGGTTCCGCCGAACACGAAATTGCTGTGACTGGCCCCGTCGGTGGCCGCCGACCGCGCCTTCAGCGCCGGTGCCAGCGCGCCCATCACCACGTTGGCGATGCGGCAGTGCGTTTCGGTGTTGCCGCCAACCGACGGGCCGGGATAGTTCACGTTCACGACGCTGCCCGGCGGCGCAAGGATGCGGATCGGACGGAAGCACCCGGAGTTCTTCGGGATCGACGGATCCGTCATGTGCAGAACGGCGTTGTACGCGGCGCCCCAGGCGACACCGAGCGTGCCGTTGATCGGACCGCGTGCCTGCGGCGAGCTGCCGGAATAATCGACGATGACGCCGCCGTCGCGGACGAACACCGCGGCACGGATCTTGAACGGGCGATCCTCGATCCCGTCGTCCTCCATGTAATCCTCGAACGCATAGCGTCCGGTCGGAATCCGCGACAGTTCGGCGCGCATGCGGCGCTCCGAATAGTCCATCAGATCTTGCGCGGTGCTCTGGAATTTTGCGCGGCCGTATTTGCGAACGAGGCCCGCCATGCGCCGCTCGCCGAGGTCGATGGCGGCGATCAGCGCGCGATAGTCGCCGTAATTGTAGCGCGGCGTGCGCACGTTCGCGAGCAGCAGCTTCCAGACGTCGTCCACGTCCTCACCGCGGCGCTTGATCTTTACCGGCGGCACGCGCAGCCCTTCGTGGAACACCTCGGTAGCCTCGCCGGCGAAGCCGCCGGGTACCATCCCGCCGACTTCGACGACGTGGCCAATCGCGACCGACAGACCGACGATCTCGCCATCCACGAACACCGGCTTGAAGAACGTGTGCTCCGGCGTGTGCAGCCCACCTCGGTACGGGTCGTTATGCACGACCACGTCACCTTCCTCGAGCGTATCCAGCGGGATCTCCTGCACGCAGGAGCGCAGCAGCAGCGGCAGGCCGCCGATCATCGAGGGGCAGAAATCGCCGGTGGCGATCAGCTCGCCGCTGGGCAGCGCCAGCCCGCAGGTGAAGTCCAGCGATTCGCTGAAGATCGTCGAATACGACGTCCGCATCAGCGTGACGCCCATGTCCCGGCAGATCGAGACCAGCATGCCGTTGACGATATTCAGGGTCACCATGTCCATGCCGGAAATCCTTTAGGCTGCGGCCGCGGTGATGTGCAGGTTGCCAAAACGGTCTACGGCGAGCGATTTGCCCGGGTTGACCACCGTGACCGACACATCTTCTTCTACCAGTGCCGGCCCGGCGATGCTGTGGCCCGCGAGCAAGTCCGCGCGCGCGTAGACGGGAGTTTCCTGCGGTCCCTCGGCGAACACCACCCTCCGGCGCGAGCGCGGCTCGGCGGCGCGGCGCGCCTCGGCGATTGGGGCGAGTTCAAGTTCCTCGCTGCGCGCGACGGCGGTTACGATGAAGTTGATGATTTCCATGGCGTCGCCCAGGCGGAACCCGAAGCGCGCCTCGTGCTGCTCATGGAAGGTCCTCCATAGCTTCGCCACGTTGTCGGGCGAGAAATCGTCGAAATCGACCGGCACCTCCAGTTCGTAGTTTTGCCCGAGATAGCGCATCTCCAGGCTACGCAGGATTTCCATGCGATCCTGATAGCCCTCCAGCGCGGGGTCGGCGAGGCACTCGCGCACCAGGCCGGACATCGCGGCGCTCGCGCGCTCCGGTTCGAAGAAGCGCGAGCTGAGCTGCAGGGTGCGATGGCGGTCCACCCGCGCATCGGCCATGATGAAGCCGAAGGCTGAAAACTGGCCGGGGAGGATCGGCACGATGCCGCGCGGAATCGACGCGTCGGTCATCAGGTCACCGACATGCAGCGGACCGGCGCCGCCGAACGCGAGCAGGGCGAAATCGCGCGGATCAAGCCCCTGTTCGACCAGCGCGGTGTGGAGCGCACCTACCATGTTGTTGTTCGCGATGTGCGCGATCGCGAGCGCGGCCTCGGCGAGCGGCAGTCCGAGGGGCTTGGCGATTCGACCGACAGCCGCGGCCGCGGCATCGGCATCCAGCTGCATTGTGCCGCCCAGGAAATTATCGGCGCTGATCCGGCCGAGCACGAGATTGGCGTCCGTGACCGTCGCCCCGGTGCCGCCCTGCCCGTAGCAGGCCGGTCCCGGATTGGCGCCGGCGCTTTCCGGGCCGACCACCAGCATGCCGCCGGCATCGATCCGCGCCAGCGAGCCGCCGCCCGCGCCGATGGTGCGGATGTCGATCATCGGAATCTGGATTGGGCGACCCCATTCGATTTCGAAATCGGTGGTGAACCGCTCGCGCCCGTCGACGATCGCGGACACGTCGGTCGAGGTGCCGCCCATATCCAAGGTGACGACATTGTCGATGCCGAGCAGGCCCGCGAGGCGCTTGCCGGCGATCACACCGCCCGTCGGACCCGAAACCGTGATCTGGATCGGCGCCTCGGCGGCGGCGTCCAAGCTCATCTCGCCGCCATTCGACTTCATGACCACGATTTTCGCATCGACCCCGGCGTCGTCAAGCCGCCGCCGCATCGAGCCGAGCTGCTGGCGCACAATCGGCTTCACGTAGGCGTCGCAGATCGTGGTCGAGGAGCGAAAATGTTCCTTCCAGCGGGGCAGCACCTCGTAGGAAATGGAGACCGGGATTTCCGGCAGTTCCTCGCGTAGGATCTCTTTGATGCGCAACTCGTGGTCGGGCGTGACGTAGGAGTGCAGCAGCACCACGGCGACCAATTCGATCTGGCCAGTGGCGGCGATCTCGCGCGCGACCCGGCGCACGTCCGCTTCGTCCAACGCTTCGATCACCTCGCCACGGGGACCGATGCGCTCGTTCACTTCGTAGCCGTGTCGCCGCTTGAACAGCGGCTTCGGCTTCACCCAGCTCAGGTCGTAATGGTGCAAGCGGTTGCCGCGGGCGACGAACGGAACGTCGCGAAAACCGCGGGTCGCCACATACGCCACGACCGCGCCCTTCTGTTCGAGCAGCGCGTTCGTCGCCACGGTCGTGCCGAGCCGCATGCCTTCTATGGCGCCGAGCCCCTCGAAACCCTGCAGACCGGCGAGGATGCCGTGCGTCGGGTCCTGCGGCGTCGACAGGTTCTTCCACGCCCGCAGCGACCTCGTTTCCCGGTCGTAAGCCACGAAATCGGTGAACGTACCCCCGACATCGATGCCGAACGAAAATCGCATTCTCACCTCCGACCGCTTGCGCCGGAATCGTAATCGATCAGGGTGGCGTGCCAACCTTGCGCCCGCTTGGCCCAGAACAGGTCGCGCAGGTCGCTGGCGACCGGGCCGGGCCGGTCGTTGCCGAGGATGCGTCCGTCGATGCGTGTCACCGGCAGCACGCCGCCGGCGGTGGTGGAGAGGAAGATCTCGTCGGCATCCCGCAGTTCCGCGGCCGGAAGCGGGCGCGCGGTGCAGCGGATGCCGCGCTCGGCGCACAATTCGAACATCGACATTCGGGTGAGGCCTTCGAGCACGCCGCGGTCCGGCGTGACGACCGCGCCGTCGCTCACCGCGAACACGTTGAAGCCCGGACCTTCGGTCACAAGGCCGTCGCTGTCCAGCAGGATGCAGCTGTCGGCGCCGGCATCATGCGCCTCGAACAGCCCCTGGGTCAGGTCGGCCCAGTGGAAATTTTTTGCCCGGGGATTGACCGAGGCCTCAGGAATGCGTGGCGCCGAAGCAACGATCACGTGCATCCCGCGTGCGCGCACGTGCTCCGGCGCCAGCCAGACCCAGGGAATGGCGAACGCCGTCAGATAGTTGCGCGCGTACGCGGGATGGTACGGCTCGCCCGGCTTCGGGCGTCCGCGCAGGCAGTCCATGGCGACATAGGCTTCGCGCAGCCCGGTTCGCCGCACGCACTCCGTCACAATATGGCGGATGTCGGCGTCGCTTTCCGGCGGATCGAGGCGCATCGCCTGCATGGAGGCGCGGAACCGCCGCAGGTGGTCGTCGAGGCGGAAGAACGCGCCGTTCCAGACGCCAACCACGTCGTAGGTGACGTCGGAGCGCCGGTATCCCCAGTCGGTGATCGGAATGCTGGCCTGTCCAACCGGCATGTAACGGCCGTCGATATAGGCGGCGCCCGCCGCGTAATCGGGGTCGATCATGGTCAGGCCTCCACCGGGGCGATGCGCCAGCCGTGCTCCTCGATCACCTCGCGGACGGTCTTCACCACATCGAGGGAACTCGCCCCGTCGCCATGCACGCAAATGCTCTCCGCCTGCAGCTTGATGCGCTCGCCAGTGGTCGCGATCACCTCGCCGGTCTCGAGAAAACGGCGAACCTTCCGGCGCAGCGCGTTCAGATCGACGCTGCCGACCCCGCGTTGCAGGACAAGGTGTCCCCCGGCATCGTATTCCAGATCGAAATACGCCTCCTCGACCAACCTGATCCCGGCTTTTCGCGCCGCCTCCGGCAGCACGCGGCCGGCGCTTGGGCCGGCCCAATACAGTATCGGGCGCGGGCAAACATCGATGATGGCGCGGCACACCGCCTCCGCCAACTCCCATTCCTCGTTCAGCATGCCGTAAAGCGCGCCGTGCGGCTTTACGTGGTGCAGCGCCATGCCTTTCGCCTTCAGCACCGCGGCGAGCGCGCCGGCCTGGTACAGCGTGTACGCGTAGCCTTCCTCCGGCGTGAGCGCCATGCGGCGGCGGCCGAAGCCAAGCAGGTCCGGCATCCCCGGATGCGCCCCCGCCGCGCCGCCCGCGGCCTGCACGTATTCGACAGTCCGCTGCATGGTGATGGGATCGCCGGCATGAAAGCCGCAGGCGATGTTCGCCGTAGTGATCAGCGGAACGATCTGCTGATCGGCCCCCATCCTCCAGTTGCCGAAGCTCTCGCCGCAGTCGCAGTTGATGTCTATGCTCGGCATGCCTGTTTCTCCCTTCGCGCTAAGCGATTTCGCGCGCGTCACGCCGCCGGCCCGCCGTCGCGGCCGCCAGGACCTGTTCCTGGGTGACCTCGCGCTTGCTCCACTCGCCGACCATTTTCCCGGCACAGAGCACCGCGATGCTATCCGACAGCACAAAGATTTCCTCCAGATCGGAGGACACCAGCAGCACGGCCTTATCGTGCCGCACCAGGTCGTCGATGATCGCGTAGATCTCGTCCTTGGTGGCGATGTCGACGCCTTGGGTCGGCTCGTGAAACACCAGGATCGGCGGGTCCCGCGCGAGCACGCGCGACAGGATCACCTTCTGCTGATTGCCGCCGCTCAATTTCCGCAACGGTTCGTCGCTCGATGCCGCCCTGATCCGCAGCCGGTCGAAGTAGCGCTGCACCAGCCGCATCTGCCGCCCCGGCCGGATGACGCCGGCCGTCGAAAGCCGGTCGAGCACCAGCAAATCGATGTTGGACGCGATGGAAAGCAGCGGGAACGACGCCAGCCGTTGCCGGTCGCCGGGAACATATCCGAGTCCGGCATGCAGTGCGTCTTGCGGACCCGCAATCGTGATTGGCCGCTCGTCGATCGACAGCTCGCCGCCCGGCGGCAGAGGCTGCATGCCGACCAGCATGCGGACCAGTTCGTCCGATCCGCAGCCGGCCGAACCGAAGACGCCGAGCACCTGGCCGGCATGCAGCTTGAACTCGATCAGGCCGTCGGCGCGCGCCGCGTCACGCCCGCCTGAACCGAGGCGCAGTGCGCGGACCGTAAGCTTCGGCGCTCCGTGCTCGCGCACGGCGTGCTGCTGCAACCTGATCTCGTGTCCGACCATGGCGCGCACCACGCGCCGGCCGACCTCATCCGGATCACCGCGCTCCACGCGATCGACTAGTATCCCGTCACGTAGCACGGCGATGCAGTCGGCCAAGGTCGCGACTTCGTTGAGCCGGTGGGAGATGTAGATGATGGCGATACCCCGCTGCTTCAGGGCCAGCAGGTGGTCGAACAGGATGTCGGTTTCGGTGCTCGTCAGCGTGGCCGTCGGTTCGTCCAGCGCGAGCACCCGCACGCCGCGCGAAATGGCGCGCGTAATGAGTACCAGTTGCTGCTGCGCCGGTGTCAGCGAGCGCATTTGCTGGAACGGATCGCAGTCGATCTTGAACTCGGCCAGGAGCGATCGTGCTTCCTTGTCTAGCCGGATCGGGTCGACAACGCCGAACCGGCGCGGCTCGCGGTTGAGGAACAGGTTTTCGGCGACGCTGAGCGCCGGCACCGCCTGCAGATCCTGCGGCACAAAATAGATGCCGGCGCTTTCCGCGTCCCTGATGCTGCGGATCGCGACGGGTTGGCCGAGCACCGTGAGCTGGCCCGCGTAGCTGCCGGCCGGATAGAAGCCGGCAAGAATTTTCACCAGCGTGGATTTTCCGGCGCCGTTCTCGCCCATCACCGCGTGGATTTCACCGGCCGCGAACGCGATCGAGACGCCGCGCAAGGCGTGGGTCGCGCCGAAATTCTTGTGGATGTCCGTGGCGGCCAGGACGGTTTGCGGCGACATCGCCGGCGCGGCACTCAGCACTGCGCCGGTTCGTCAGGCAGCGGCGCGATGCTGGCCTCGGAGGCTAGTTGCTCGAGCCGCTGCCGGAGCGCGATCGCTTGGTTTACCGGAACGAGGCGAAACCGCAGGATTTGTCCCGGCCGCGCCTGGCCGACTTTGCGCAGCGCCGCCGAAGCCACCACGATGGGCGTGATGAAGCCGCCCATGCTGGGGCCGTCCAACGGCAGGATAATGGGTGTGTCACCGCAAAGGTTAAGGCCACCAACCGGATAGCCGGTGTTGATGACGTTGGTTGGTTCCGTCCCATGCTCGGGCGGCTTGTGCAGCGCCCGCTCGGCGAACGCGAGCCGCGGCCCGTCCAGGCGAATCCCGGTGCGGTCGCTGCGTCCGGTGACCTTCCACGGGCTGGTCATCAGGATGCGCTGGCCTTCCTCGCTCAACCAATTGAAATGCGGCCCCGAGGTGACCTGGACATCGATCGCGTCGGGGTAGTCGGGCCGCAAATCGGGTGGAACCCAGCGGAGCGGCGCTTCGCCCGATGTTACTCCAATGCCGAGCACATCGCCGGCCTTGAGCGCGCCGCCGCCAATCCCCGATTGCGGAAACGTCGCACGGCTGCCGAAAACCACCTCGCGCTCGATGCCGCCCGCGACCGCGATATAAATTCGCGCGCCGCTCTCTACGTAACGGCAATGCAGGACCTGCTCGGGCAGAACTCTGAGCGTTTCCCAGAATGGCACCTCCTCGCCATCGATCGTTGCCTCGCTGTGCGGCCCGGTCAGCGCGACCGCCGCTGCCCCTTTGAAAATCAGCTTCGGGCCGATGAATTGAATTTCCAGCGCCGCAATTCCGGGCGGATTGCCAACGAGGAGGTTGGCCAGCCGGAACGCCAGCGAATCCATCGGGCCGGAGGGCGGGATCCCCACCCGCCATAACCCGATGCGTCCCGGGTAGTCCTGCACCGTGGTTTGCAGGCCCGGTTCGACGACCACGATACTTCCGCCCCCACTCACGACAGCTCGCCTTCCTGGGGCTGCAAGACCCGTTCCGCCCATTGCTGGTAGCGGCTGAGCGAGAACAACTCGTAATCCCAGATCAGGTAGCGGTAGGTTCCTGCCGCCACCTCCGCCGAAATAGAATCGTATTCCTCGCGCGAGATCGGCCGGAATTTGATCCGGTCGCCAGGAAGGAGGAGCGTAGCCTTGTCCCGGAACGGCGCGAGCCGCTTTTCCAGGCTGAAGATCGGTACCGGCGTGCGGCCGATCAGGTAATAGCCGCCGGGCGACATCATCGGGTAAATCGACGTGAAGCCGCCGCCGACGCCGATCCCGCCCTCCGGCGTCCAGAGCCGTGGCGGATTGTATTTCGGCACAGAAAGCGTGCAGCGCGGGTCGAGCGGCAGCATGTCGGGCGTGCCCGGCCGGAAGCCGACGCCGCCAACCCAATGCTGCGTGCTGGAATGCCGCCGCACCAGCTCTTCCGGCCCGGCGAGGCCATTGATGCGCGCCACGAACGCCGGATTGTCCTCGATCGGGTGGATCTTCCGGCCGTAGTCCTCTACGCACTCGCGCGTCCACGGGTCGCGGTACATCACCGGGATTTCCAAAAGGCGCGACGGCACGACGATGTCGGCCTGCTCAAAGAGTTCCCGCCAGACGGTCCTGACCACTTCCTTGAGCCGCTCGGGCGACAGCACGAGCGAAGTCATAATGGATCAGCACCGAGACGAACATCGGCAGCGTCTCGACGATGCCTGCGACCTTTGCCTCCAGCAGCCGGTCGGCCAACTGGATGGCCTGCAGGTTCTGCTCCAGTCGCATCGCGTTGCACAGCTCGAGCAGCGCGAAGCGATCGCCGGCGTTCAGGAAGCGGAGCCCAAGGATATCCTCGCCGTGGCGCTCCCACTCGGGCAACGCGGCCTTAGCAAGCTCGAACATCGTGCCGGTCAGGTCGGTTGAGTCCGACGCCGCCTGGATATCGGCCTCGCGCATCACAGCGCCTTTCGGCTGCGAATATCGAAATAGACGGCGACGAGGAGGACCAGGCCGTTGACGATGAGCTGGAACGAGGACTCGATGTTCATCAGCCCCATGCCGTTGTTCAGGCTTTCGAGCAGGAGAGCCCCGATCACCGCGCCGATCGGCGTGCCGGTGCCGCCGAACAAGCTGGTGCCGCCGATCACCGCGGCGGCGATCACCGTGAGTTCCAGACCGGTTCCGGCGGTGGGCACGGCGACGCCGATGCGCGCGTCGAAAATCAGCCCCGCCAAGCCGTACAGCAGACCCATCAACGTGAAGACAATGAAGCAATAACGCTTGGTGTCGATGCCGGCATAGGTCGCGGCAGCCTGGTTGCCGCCGATGGCATAGAGGCGCCGCCCGAACACGGTCCGCGACATGATGAACGTGGTGATCCCCACCACGCCGGCCAGAATGGCGACTGGCAGCGGTGTTCCGCGGTACGAGAACGCGACGAAGGTGATGACCAGTGCACACGCCACCATGATGGCGAGCGGAAAGCCGATGACCGCGGAAAACAACCCTGCCGATCGCGTCGCACTCGCCGCGCGCGCCCGCCAGTCGACGTATTTGGTCAAGGCGTAGAGCAGCACGACCACCGCCAGCGCCAGCGCGGTCCAGCGTGCCGGCACGAAATCGGCGGCGAGGAACAGCAGCACGCCGTGATGCGACGCGGTGGAGCCGCCGGTCACCGTCAGCGCTGCTCCGCGCAGCGCGAGCAGGCTCGCCAAGGTAACGATGAACGCCGGCACTTCCATCCAGGCAATCCAGAACCCCTGCCAGGCGCCGATTAACGCCCCGGTGAGCAGGGTCAGCAGGATCACCGTGCCGGGATCGCTGGTGAGGCCGATGCCGCGCGTCGGGTCGATCAGCAGCGCGGCGACCATGCCAGTGAACGCGGTCGCCGAGCCGATCGACAAATCGATGTACCCCGGCACCATCAGCATCACGATGCCTGCCGCCAGCATCGCCGTGACCGCCACCTGGATCGTCAGCGTGGTCAGATTGCGCGGCGACAGGAACAGGCCGTGCGTCAGGAACTGGAACCCGAGCCAGATCAGCAGCAGGATCGCTACCAAGCTGAACGCGCGCAACTGGCGGAAGCCGAGCGGGCGCAGGACGAATCGTAGCCCGGAAACGGAATCCGAGGCGGCGGCTTGTTCAGAACCTTGCGCGGCGGCCATTCAGGGGCTCACTCCGGGACGCGGCGGCGAACCGGCCGGCCGGCGCGGCGCCGGCTCAGAGGCCCAACTCCTTCCGGGTCACCCACCAGGGATTCTGCTCGGCGAATTCGGCGACCGAAATGGAATTCGGGCTCTTGCCGTCCTTGGTCACGTTGACGATGCCGATCTTGAACCACGGCACCTCGCCCGCGCCGTTGTTCACCGTCGCGGGCGCCTTGGTGGGCTGCTTGCTTAGGCAGTCGTAGAGCAAATCGGCGGAGCGGGTGCCCATCTCGTCGAACTTCGTCCAGGCCGAAACGAACGCGTCGCCCTTGAGGATCAGCCGCAGCATTTCCGGCTCGCAGTCCTCGCCGGTGATCAGGACCTTGCCGGTCAAACCCTGGGCGCGAACCGCCTCGATCACACCGTAACTCATCGAATCGGCGTACAACACAACCGCGGCAACGTTGTTGTTGGTGGCGATCAGCGCCTGCTCGACCTGCTTGCGCGCAAGATCACCGGACCAGGCGCGCATCCACTGATCGGATACGATCTTGATCGCGCCCTGCTTGGCCAGCGGGCCGATGATCTCCATCCCGCCCCGCGCCTTTAGCCGGGCGATGTCGGTACCTTCCTCGCCCTTGGTGATGACGTAATTGCCCTTGGGCGCCCGATCGACGATCGCCCGGCCGAGATAGCGACCGAGTTCGACGCCATCGCGCGCCGCCACCCCGCAAAGCTTCACGTTCGGAATGATGTAGTTTTCCGCCACCACCGGAACGCCGGCGGCATTGGCCTTTTGCACGCTGGCCACCGCCGCATCCACGTCCACCGCCACCAGAACAAGGCCATCGATGTTCTGGTTCAGCAGGTTTTCGACCTGGCTCGCCTGCAGCACCGGATCGTTGTTGGATTCCTGCAGCGGCAGGGGATCCATGCCGAGTTCGCGCGCCCGCTTGAGGAAAAACGCGCCATCGGCGGCTTTCCAACGGCGCTGGTCGAAGCTCGGCAACACCATGGCGATACGAAATGGCTTGCGCGGGCCGCCCGGGGGTTGCGCTCGAGCGACGGAGCCGCGCGCGATGCCGGCGCCGAGCGCGGCTGCAAGCGCGCCCGAGCCGCGCCGGAGTATGCCGCGGCGCGTCGGATGCTTGCCGGATGCCTGGCCCTGCCGCGGCGCTAGGCCGTGGTCCTTACCCCGATCGTCGTTTGACACTGCAGATCCCCCTCACGCCGATGGTATTGTACTGACGCGGGACGAGGATCGGCCGGACATTGTGTGTGGCCGAACTGTTCCGCCATTCCTCTGGCCATCGTCATCAGCCCGCGCAAACCCGGGCCGCGGCCGGTCACTTCGCGCAATTCCGCGACCACTTCGCCGAGCTCAAGCGCGACCGAGCGGCGGTGCCCTACCGAGTACGCGTGGTCGATCGGCTCGCCAGTGTAAACGCCGTGCACCACGAACATGTGCATCGATCCGCAGCGGACTCGGGTGGCCGGCACGCGCGCCAACCGCAACTCTTCCACCAGCGGCAGCCACTTCGGCCGTTGCGAAACGCGGAAGCTCCGTCGGGGTCGCGTCTCGTAAACCAAGGTGAGAAGGTCCGCGCAGTCGTGAAGGCTATCCACGGCCGCCAGCGGCCAGCCGCACAAGACCTTGGCCGGAACAAGCGGCCGAAACCGCAGCCGCCGCAGTTCTTCCAAGACGTGCGCATCGGGGGCAGCGGGTTCCAGCGCGTTACCGTTTGTGGCGAATGAAAAGGTGCATCGCGCGGCGGCACTCCACGCTGCGAGCCGCTGCCTGAACAACAACGCGTTCGGCATCAGCGCGGCCGGATGCGGCCCGTACAAGCCCCGATAAACGGTGTGCTGTCGTCTGCGCATTGTCCAACAATCCTCGGTCGATACAGTAGTGGTGCCGCGGCGCCGGGGTCAAGCAGGTTCTGTGGCCAAAAATCGCGCCAACGCGCGCTGAAACCCGCATGCGACCAAACCGTGCTTGTAAAAATGCGCTCAGCGGACTAAGAGAGCGCAACCTATCCAAGCAAGAACCATCGCTGCCCAGGTACGGGAGGGCGCCCGGATTGTCGGACAAAGATCTTTCCCCGCTGGCCTCCAAGGTAGTGCGGCAGGTCCAACAGTTGATCTTGGGTGGGGAATTCCCACCCGGGAGCACCTTGCCGGAGGTGCCGCTCGCAAAGCGATTCGAGGTGTCGCGCGGAACGGTTCGAGAGGCGTTGCGGGATTTGCAGGAACTCGGGTTGATTGAGCTGCACATGAACCGTGGGGCCGTGGTGGCGGAATTGTCGCCGCACCGTGCCTGGGAGATCTTCAGCTTGCGCGCCGTCCTGGAGCCGTTCGCGGTGCGGCTGGCGCTGACTGCGGGACGCATGCACAACGGCGACCGGGAGGGAATCCGCTCCGCCTTTCGCCGGATCGAGGCGAGTGCGCTGTCAGGCGATCAATACGTGCTCATCGAAACGGATATGCAGTTTCACTGGTCGATCTGCGAACCGTGCCGGCATGAAATCCTGCTCAACCATCTGCGGAGTCTGCAAGTTCGCATGCGCCAGTTCATGTTTTACACCAAGCTGCTGGAATCAGACCTGGAAAGCGAGGTCAATTCGCACCGGCCGATTCTGCTGGCGGTGCTCTCCGGCGATGCGGACCGGGCGGAAGCGGCACTGCACCGGCACATTACTGCGGCGGGCGAGCAACTGCTGATCCGCATGTCGGAGTTAGCCGCAGAGCGGCCGCGGCGAGCGCATTCGTAGCCGGCCCAAACGAGGAGACGATGGTGGCCCATCTCCCGCTTAATTCGCTGGAAGCAATCGATGTGGCGCATGTGCTGCATCCCTATACCGATGCGCGGCGCCTGGCCGAAGATGGACCTCTGATCATCGACCGCGGCAAGGGCATCTACGTCTACGACCGGCAGGGCAAGGAATATATCGAAGGTTTTGGCGGGTTGTGGTCGGTCGCGCTCGGATTCAGCGAGGAACGGCTCGTGAATGCGGCGCTCGAGCAGCTGCGCAAGCTGCCATTCTACCACAACTTCGCCTACAAATCGCACGCACCCTCGATCGAACTGGCGGAGCGGCTGGCGGACATGGCCCCCGGCACCCTCCAGCATGTCTTCTTCACGAACTCCGGATCGGAAGCGAACGACACGGTCGTCAAGCTGGTTTGGTACTACAACAACGCGCTCGGCCGTCCGCATAAGAAGAAGATCGTCTCGCGGCTGCGGGGCTATCACGGCATCACCGTCGCCGCGGGCAGCCTGACCGGGCTGCCCAACAACCATCGCGACTTCGATCTGCCGATTGCCAACATCCTGCACACGGATTGCCCGGATTACTGGCGTGCCGGCGAGGCCGGGGAAGGCGAAGAGGCGTTCGCATCACGGCTCGCCGACCGCTTCGAGGAACTGATCCAGCGCGAGGGGCCCGATACCATCGCGGCGTTGATCGGCGAGCCGGTGATGGCGGCGGGTGGCGTGATCGTCACCACCGCGGTCATACTGGCCAAAAATGCAGGCGATCTGCCGGAAATACGACATCCTGCTGATCGCCGACGAAGTGGTCACCGGTTTCGGCCGTACCGGGCGGATGTTCGGCTGCGAGAACTTCGACATCACGCCGGATTTTATGGTGCTCTCGAAGCAGCTGACGTCGTCCTACCAGCCGCTCTCGGCCATCCTCTTCACTGATGCCATCTATGACGTGATCGCGAACAATTCCGCCAAAATCGGTACCTTCGGGCACGGCTTCACCGCAGGGGGCCATCCCGTGGCGACGGCGGTCGCGCTGGAGAATCTGCGAATCATCGCCGAGCGGGGCTTGGTCGAACACGTCGCCGCGGTCTCCCCCGGATTCCAGGCGCGGCTGCGCAGCTTCGCCGGCCATCCGCTGGTCGGCAACGTTCGCGGCATCGGCCTGATGGGAGCGGTGGAGCTGGTGGCCGACAAGGCGGCCAAGCGCGGTTTCGAGCCGCCCGGCCGCGCCGGCCTGCTGCTGGTCGAGCGGTGCCAGGAGCACGGGCTGATCATTCGCGGCATCGGCGATGCCGCCGCGTTCAGCCCGCCGCTGATCATCGAGCCAAACGAGATCGACACGATGTTCGACCGGTTCGGGCGGGCGCTGGACGACGTGGCGGGTGCTCTGATGCAATAACAACCGGCTGGCCGCGGTCGCGCCAAACCAGGGGCGAAATCAACGACGCGTCATGGACCGAGCGGTCCTGGAAAGTTTCGGCTTTGCCGGGCTGTTGCGGCGGGTCAGGACGATTGAGACCGTCCAAAAGGTGGGGGGTACCTGAGTCTCGGGCTACGCTGAACCGGCCGGATCACAGGAATGGGAGGGCCGGATGCAGCGGCGGGTCGTGGTGGAGCTGTCCGGCGCAGTCGGCGTCATTCAGGTGCATGAGGTGCATTCCGGCGGCAGCATCATGGCCGGGTGCTCGGCGGCGACGCTGGGATTGTCGGTCGGGAAAGCCAAGAAAGTCCTGGCCAGCCTGCAGCACTATCTCATTCAGGCGCAAACGGAGGAACACTGCCAAGTCCGGCGGCGCTGCGCGCGATGTGGAGGACAACGGCCGCTGAAGGATCGGCGGCCGCGGCAGCTGCAGTCATTGTTCGGCGTGGTGGAGGTCGGTGCTCCTCGGTTCGGTCCCTGCCGATGCAGCGTGACCCAGCGCAGGACCATCTCCCCGGTGACGGAGATCATGCCCGATCGCTGCACGGCGGAGTATGAGCGCGTCCTTGCCAAGCTCGGCGCCTTGCTGCCGTATCGCCGCGCCCGGGCCTTGTTGGCGGACTTTTTCCTGATCGGCGATGGCCCAACGATAGAGACCGTCCGGCAGCGGACCTTGCAGGTCGGCGCCAGGCTGGAGTGCGCGGCGGTGGCGGCGCCGGAGTCCGCGCCGGGGGCAGAGGCGGAGACGATCACGCTGTCCATCGACTCCGGTCACGTGCGCTCGGTGCGCACCTATCAGGCGTGTACCTTCGAAGTCTTCGTTGCACAGGCCAGCAACGACGACGGCGAACAGGTTGCCTTCAGCAGCGTGCCGGTCGAGGCGGACCGGCAAGTGCAGTAGCTGCGCGGCGTGCTGCATAGGCTTGGTGCGACCCCATGCACGGAGGTCACCATTCTGAGCGACGGTGCCGACGGACCGCGGTCGCTGGGGGAGGCGGCGAGCCTCGGTCCGACCTGTCACGTGCTCGATTGGTTTCACCTTGCGATGCGCATTCAGCATGTCGCGCAGGCGGTCAAAGGCTGGCCGGACGTCACGGCCGAAGACCGCCAGGAAGGCGCCGGCTCGCCGATGCTGTGGAGCACATCCGCTGGCGCCTGTGGCGCGGCCAGGTCCAGCGGGCACTCGATCTTATGGGTGATATGCAGATTCCGATGCAAGTCGGCCACCTATTCCAACTTGATGACGGGCACCGTTCCGATTTGAAGCCGGCCACCCTACCGATCTGATCCCGGCCGGGTAGCGTCGTCTCGTCGGGTCGGTTTTGGTGATGTCGTATCGGGTTCAGGGTGGTCAAGTTGCGGCCCGCTGCTTGCGCAGACTTTCGCGGTTCAGTTCGATGCGTTGGGCGCTGTGAATGACGCGATCGAGGATGGCTTCGGCCAGAGTGGGGTCGCCCACGGTCTCGTACCAGCGGTCGACCGGCACCTGGCTGGTGATGATCAGCGAGCCGCGGTCGTAGCGGTCGTCAATGATCTCCAGCAGGTCGCGTCGCTGTTCAGCGTTCAACGGCTCCGGCCCCCAGTCGTCCAGGATCAGCAGATCGACGCGGGCGAACTGGCGCATCAGCCGGGCATAGCGGCCGTCACCGCGTGCCAGCGCGAGAGCGGCGAACAGCCGCGGGCTGCGTTGGTAGAGAACCGAGAAATTCTCGCGGCAGGCCTTGTCGCCGAGCGCGCACGCCAACCACGACTTGCCGACCCCGCAGGGCCCGGTGATCAGACAGTGACGGTGTTCGCGGATCCAGTCGCAACTGGCGAGCCGCAGGACCATCGTCCGGTCCAGCCCCCGGGCGGCCTTGTAGTTGATGTCCTCTATCGACGCGGCCTGCCGCAATTTGGCGGTTCGCGTTCGCGCCTCGAAGCGCTTCTGCTGCCGCAGGGTGGCCTCCTGTTCCAGCAGCAGACCGAGCCATTCGGCGTGGTCCAGCTCGCGGCTCTCGGGATTGGGCGCGAGGTCGCGGAATCCTTTGGCCACTCCTGCAAGGCCGAGTTCGCGCAGCCGGTCGAGTATCGGTTGATGCAGCAATGGTTGTGTCCTCAGTGAAAGTAGCCGGAGCCGCGGATGTTGACGTGCAGGAGGGGCGTGCCGTCCGCGGCTTGCGGCGACGCCTTGCGGTCGAGCCCGTGCTTCAGAGCAGCAGGCCCGCCCCACGTGCTTCAATCGCCTCGCGCACCCCAGCGACCTTGTGGCTCGGCAGATTGTCGGCAAGCACGATCTCGCCGGGCGCAAGGGTTGGGGCGAGAAACTGCTTGACATAGGCGCGGAACGCTTCGCCATCGTTCGCGCCGTCCAGCACGACCGGCGCATCCACGCGGTCGTGCCGCAACGCCGCCACAAACGTGATGGTCTTGCAGTGGCCGTACGGCACCGCGGCGATCAGCCGTTGCCCGCGCGGCGCACGGCCGAGCAATCGGTCATGTTCGTTTCGCCCAGGTCTCATCCAAAAACACCAGACGTCTGGGGTCGAGCTTCGGTTGCAGTTCCTGCAATAGCCGCCACTTCGGTCCAAAGCTGGGCACGCCGGCCGTAGCCGGATTTACGCCCGATGCGGCGGCGAGGGTCCGCAGCAGATTGGTCCTCGATCCCATGATCCTGACTTCGCCCTCGGCGACCTCTGAGGCGGACCCCCTCAAGTGGACCACTGAGCCGCTCGGCTTAATTGGAATTCGACCGCTCCTGATTCCTCACATTATGCCGCTTGTGGCTGCTGCTGCTGCGGTTGTGGGCATGTGGATAACGCGCCAGCGTTATCCAAGCGCAGCGTCATGTCCACAACCGTTTCGCTCTTGCCGGGCAGCAACCTTTCGCTCTTGCCGGGCAGCCCCTCGCGCGAAACCGCCATCGGCGGGCGATTTCCCAGCGCCTGATGCGGCCGCCGCAGATTGTAAAACGCGATCCATGCGGCAATCCCGGCCCGCGCCTCGCGGCCATCCGCATAGCCTTTCAGATACACGTCCTCGTGCTTCAGCGAGCGCCACAACCGCTCAATGAACACGTTGTCCAGCCACCGCCCGCGCCCGTCCATCGACACTTTGATCCCGGCCGCGAGCAGCGTGCCGGTGAACGCCGCGCTGGTGAATTGGCTCCCCTGATCGGTGTTGAAGATCTCCGGCTTGCCGAACCGCCTCAGCGCTTCTGCCAGCGCGGAAACGCAGAACGACACGTCCATCGTGTTCGACAACCGCCAAGCCAGCACCGCCCGGCTCTGCCAGTCCATGATCGCCACCAGATACAAGAAGCCGCGGCCGATCGGGACGTAGGTGATGTCCGCCGCCCAGACCTGGTTCGGCCGCTCGATCGGCAAATCCCGAAGCAAATACGGGAAGATCTTGTGCCCCGGCGCCGGCTTGGTGGTGCGCGGCTTCGGCCCGAGTGCGGCGATCCCCATCCACCGCATCAACCGCTGCACCCGCTTGCGGTTAACCGCGCGACCTTCGGCCCGCAGCAGCGCCGTGATCCGCCGCGAACCGAGAAACGGCCAGGCCGTGAACAGCTCGTCGATGCGACGCAGCAGCGCGAGTTCGTTGTCGTTCGCCGCCGTCGGCTCGCGATACACGCCGGATCGCGCCAGGCCCAGCAACGCGCATTGGCGGCGGACCGATAGGTTGGGGTGGTCGCGGTCGAGCCGGGCGCGCCGGTCCGGAGTGCTCATCTTCCGGACCTCCCGGCCAAAAAATCGCGTTCCACGGTCAACTGCCCGATCTTGGCGTGCAGCTTCTCGATCTCACGTTCGCGCTGCGCCTCAGCCTCGTGGCCGACCTTGGCATCGAATGCCCGTGCCGCCTGCTCCTGAAGCTGCTTCTTCCAGGCGTAGATTTGGTTCGGGTGCACCCCATAGCGCTGCGCGAGGTCGGTCACCGTCGCGGTCTCCCGCAATGCCTCCACTGCGATCTTCGCCTTCAGCGCCGCATCGATCTTGCGTCGTGTTCGCTTCGTCATCTCCCGCTCCGTCTATCAGCGGAGCGGCCTCTCTCCAATCAAGCCACCGGTCCTAAATTCGGGGTCCACTTCTGTGTGTTCGGACGAAACCTCGGCGCGGGTGAGCGGCAAGACTTGCTGGGAATGGGTGTTCGTCGGCACGCTCGCGGTGCTGCACATCATTCGCCCCAGCCGCGGCAAGGCCGTCGTGCAGGACTTGTTCGGTGCCATTCAGCCGATGGTTTGGGTCTCCGATATGCTGGGCAGCCAGCGCGGCCATGCCGTGGAATGGCAGGTGTGCCTCGCGCATCTGCTGCGCGATGCACGGTATGCCATCGAATGTGGCGATACCGCCTTCAGCGCCGCCTTCAAACGGCTGCTGCTGCGCGCCATCGCCATTGGGCAGCGACGCGACACGTTGGCCGACAGCACATTGCGCCAGTATCGTGCCGATCTGAACCGCCGGCTCGATCGGATCATGATGGCCGGCCCGATCGGTGAGCCGGGACGCAAGTTACGCAAGCGCATCGGGGCCAATCGCGCGCACTTGTTCGTGTTCGTTACCAACCGCGACGTGCCGTACACCAACAACATCTCCGAGCGGAACCTCCGCCCCAGCGTGATCTTCCGCAAGGTCACCAACGGTTTCCGCTGCGAGTGGGGGGCCGAGACCTACGCCGCATTCCGCTCCATCGTCAGCACCGCCAAGGCCAACCGAACTGCCATACTCGGTGCCGTCCGCACCGCCCTGCTCACCCAGCCACTACCCACACCGGGGTGAGCAGTTACACCTTCCGAGCCGAGTTGTTCATCGTCACCGCTATCATCGCCTGGACTTACCTGCTGCACGCCTGGTTTAGTAATTCCCGACTGGTGAGTAATTGTCTTCGCCAACTCGGTATCACCGGACTGTTCGGCAGCGCGCCATAGCCGTACAATATCGTCCGGGAGGAATCGCTGCCGTCGTTGTGCCTTGAACTTGCGGCGGCTCGGCGGACAAAAATAGTGGTCAAATATCACTCGGCCCCGGCCATAAAGTTTTACATTCAAGGCGTTAGCAGATTGGCGGAGAGGGTGGGATTCGAACCCACGGTACGCGGTTAGCGCACAACGGTTTTCGAGACCGTCACCTTCGGCCACTCGGTCACCTCTCCCCAGCCGACAATAATCGGGCATCCGATCCCGCTAGACAAGGGTGTGCAACCATAAGTAGAGTGCAGGGGTGTTCAGCTACGATCAGGCGTTCGACCGCAATATCGGCTGGCTCACCGCGGAGGAACAGGCGCGGCTCCGCGCCGCCCGGGTCGCCGTGGCCGGCTGCGGCGGGGTGGGCGGGGCGCATCTGCTCACCCTCGCGCGGCTCGGGATCGGCGGCTTCGCCATCGCCGACGCCGATCATTACGAGCTCGCCAATTTCAACCGCCAGGTCGGCGCCACCCTCGCCAGCATCGGCCGCCCCAAGGCCGCGGTTATGGCCGAGCTGGCGCGCGCCATCAATCCCGAGCTCGACCTCAGCACCTTCGGCGAGGGCGTCACCGCGGCCAATCTCGACCGGTTCCTCGACGGCGCCGACCTGCTGGTCGACGGCTTCGACTTCCACGCGATGGGCATCCGCCGCGCCGCCTTCGCCGCCGCCCGCGCGCGCGGCATCGCCGCGATCACCGCCGGCCCGATCGGGCTTTCCACCGCCTACGTGATCGTCACGCCGGACGGCATGAGCTTTGACGATTATTTCCGGATGGCCTCGGCGGACGATCCGGCGCTCGCTCCCGAGGCGCGCCAGCGGACCATGGAGCGGCTGTTCCTCGAAGGGCTGGCGCCGGAAAGACTGTTCCAGTCCTACCTGGTCGATCCGAGCCGGTTCGACCTCGAGGCGCGGCGCGCGCCCTCGATCGGCGCCGCCTGCCAGCTCTGCGCCGGCGTCGTCGGCATCACGGCGATCAAGCTGCTGACCGGGCGCGGCGAGGTGAAGGCGGCGCCCTGGCGGCACCAGTTCGACCCGTTCCGCAACGTGTATATCTGCGAAGAGCGGCGATAGCGGCGAGCTTCCGAACCGGCCGTCGCGGGCTCAGCGGCGGCCGAACAGGCGTTCGAAATCCGGCTTGCCCAGTTTCACGAAGGTCGGGCGGCCGTGGCTGCAGGTGGCGGCGCGCGGCGCCGCCTCCATCTGGCGCAACAGCGCGTCCATCTCGGCGAGCCCGAGGCGGCGGCCGGCGCGCACGCTGCCGTGGCAGGCCAGCCGGGCGAGCGCGGCGTCCAGCCTCGCCGCCAGCGCCGTCGCCTGGTCCCAGGCGGCGAATTCGTCGGCGAGGTCGCGCAACAGCGGCGCCGGGTCGGGCGCGCCGAGCAGGGCGGGGAGCGCCCGCACCAGCACGGCGCCAGGGCCGAACGCCTCCAGCTCGAGGCCGAGCCGGCCGAGCTCGCCGGCGTGCTCGGCGAGCCGCGCGGCGTCGGCCGGCGGCAGATCGACCACGGCGGGCAGCAGCAGTTGCTGCGCGCGCACCCCGCCCGCCAGCAGTTGCGCGCGCAGGGCCTCGTGGGTGAGGCGCTCGTGCGCCGCGTGCTGATCGACCAGCACCACGCCGTCGTCCGCCGTGACCGCGACGACATAGGTGTCGAGCAGCTGCGCCACGGCGGCGCCGAGGGGAAACCCGTTCGCCGCCGGCGCGGCCGTGGGCGCGGCGCGCGTGGCGGGGGCGAAGCCGCCGGCCAGCGAGGCTTGCGCCTCGGCGAATCCCACCGCCGCGGCGGCGGACGGTGTGGCGGCGGGGGCGGCGGGCCGGCGGGCCATCGCGACGGCGAACGGGTGAAGCGCAGCGGCCCGCGCGGCAGGGCGGCGGCGCCATCGCCCGCGGCAAGCCCGGCCCGGTCTCCCGACACGGGGGCGGCGAGGGCGCGCGCGAGCGTGCCGATGACGAAGCCGCGCACGCCGGCCGGGTCGCGGAAGCGCAGCTCGGCCTTCGCCGGGTGCATGTTCACGTCGACCTCCTCGGCGGGCAGGTCGAGCGCCAGCGCCACCACCGGATAGCGACCGGCGGCGATCACCTCGCGATAGCCGACGCGCACGGCGGTGCGCAGCAGCGGATCGGCGACTGGCCGGCCGTTCACCACCAGATGCAGCTCCGCCGCGCTGGCGCGGGTCAGGCTGGGCAGCGCCGCGAAGCCGGACAGCCGGAGCCCGCCGCGCTCGGCGGCCACGGGAACGAGCGCGGCGGCGGCCTCGGGGCCGAGCAGCGCGGCGGCGCGGGCGCGGGCGTCCTGGGCGGGGACGTCGAAGGCGAGGCGGCCGTCGCTCTCCAGGCGGACGGCGACATGCGGCGCGGCCAACGCCAGGCGGCGCACGGCGATCACCGCCTGCTCGGCCTCGACCCGCGCCGATTTCAGGAATTTGCGCCGCGCCGGGGTGGCGAAGAACAAGTCGGCGACGACCACGCGCGTGCCGGCCGGACCGGCGGCCGGGGCCACTTCGGAGTCGAGCCCCCCCGCGACGCGGATCGTGTGCGCGTGCGGCGCGCCCGCCGGGCGCGAGGTGATGGCGAGCCGCGCGGCGGCGCCGATCGCCGGCAGCGCCTCGCCGCGGAAGCCGAGGGTACGGATGGCGACCAGGTCGTCGCCGGCGAGCTTCGAGGTGGCGTGCCGCTCGACCGCGAGCGCCAGCGCCTCGGCGTCCATGCCGGCACCGTCGTCCGTGACCTCGATCCGTTCGATGCCGCCGGCGGCGAGCGCGACCGCGATCCGGCGCGCCCCGGCGTCGAGCGCGTTCTCCACCAGCTCCTTCACCGCCGCCGCCGGCCGCTCGATCACCTCGCCGGCGGCGATGCGGCAGACCACCGCGTCGGGCAGGCGGCGGATGCGGGCGGCTTGCGGGGCGGGCCCCGGATCGGGGTCCGGGGCGAGGCTGGCGGGCTCGGCGCGCATGGCGGCCATCATAGCGCGGATCGCGGCGAGTTGGGTTAATCCGCGGCGGCCGATCGCGCGCGCGGGCGGAGGCTTGGCTTGGGCGGGGTGTTCGTCCTATGGGCATCGCGCCCCGGGTTGCCGTGGCGGCGATTCCGGCCCGAAATCCGGCCCGAAACCTGGCCCGAAACCGGATGGAACAAGGACGTGACCGAGTATCCGCGCTCGCCCAATCTGGCCGCGATGATGTTCGCGCTGAGCCGTCGCTGGCAGGAGCGGCCGCTCATGCGCGGCTATCGCGACGGCTTCTGGCGCGCGGTCAGTTGGGGCGAGTACGGCGTTCAGGCGGCCTCGGCGGCGCGGGCGCTGCGCTCGGCCGGGGTGGCGGCGGGCGATCGGGTGCTGATCGCCAGCGAGAACCGCCCGGAATACCTGATCGCGGAAACCGCGCTGCTCGCCATCCGCGCCGTGCCGGTGCCGGCCTACGTCACCGACACCGCCGACGATCACGCCCACCTCTTGCGCGATTTCGGCGCGCCGCGGCGGTGGTCTCTTCCCCCGAACTGGCGGGCGCGGTCGTGGCCGGGGCGCGGCGCGCGGGCGGGCTCGATCTCCTGGTCGCCATGGCGCCGGTCGAGGCGCCCGGCGTCGCCGTGCTGCCCTGGGAGTCGCTGGTCGCCGACCGCCGCCCGCCGGACGACATCGCCGCCGAGGCCGCGGCGATCCCCCCGGGCGCGCTCGCCTGCCTGATCTACACTTCGGGCACCGGCGGGCTGCCGCGCGGCGTGATGCTGCCGCACCGCTCGCTCATGGCGAACTGCCGCAGTTCGGAGGAACTGCTGCGGCCCTTTAAAGCTGCGCAACGAAATCTATCTCTCCTTCCTGCCGATCGCGCACGCCTACGAGCACCTGGTCGGGCAGTTCCTGTTGCCGAGCCTCGGCACCGAAATCGTCTATTCTCGCGGCGTCGAGCATCTGGCCGCGGATCTCTCGGCGGTGCGCCCGACCATCATGACCGCGGTGCCGCGCGTCTTGGAGGTGATCCGGGCCGCGTCCTCGCCCAGGTGGCGCGGCAGAAGCCGTGGCAGCAGGCGCTGTTCCGGCACGCCATCGCGGCCGGGCTGCGCCGGCTCGACGGGCAATCGACCCTGGCCGACCGGCTGCTCGACCCGGTGCTCGACCCGCTGATCCGCCGCCGCGTCATGGCGCGCTTCGGCGGCCGGCTGCGCGCGGTGATGTGCGGCGGCGCGCGGCTGGAGCCGGAGATCGGGCGCTTCTACCTGGCGCTCGGGCTGACCCTCATGCAGGGCTACGGCCAGACCGAGGCGGGTCCGGTGATCAGCGCCAACCCGGCGGATGCGATCCGCATCGACACGGTCGGCAAGCCGCTGGCCGACGTCGCGGTGCGCATCGCCGAGGACGGGGAAATCCTGGTGCGCGGCGAGCTGGTCATGGACGGCTACTGGGGCCAGCCGGACACGACGGCGGCGGCGCTGCGCGGCGGCTGGCTGCACACCGGCGACATCGGCACGATGGACGCCGAGGGCTATCTCTGCATCACCGACCGCAAAGAGGACATCATCGTGCTGTCCGGCGGCGGAGAACGTTTCGCCCGCGCGCGTGGAAGGCATGCTGATGGCCGAGCCGGAGATCGCGCAAGCCGTGGTGGTGGGCGACGGCCGCTCCGGCCTGACCGCGCTCCTGGTGCCGGCGCCGGGCCACGACGACGTCGGCATCGCGCTCACGCTGTCGCGGGTGAACAAGCGCCTCGCGGTGCACGAGCGCATCCGCCGCCACCGCCTCGTGCCGCCGTTCACCTTGGAGAACGGGCTGCTTACGGCGACGCAAAAAATCCGCCGCGCCATGGTGATGCGGGCGCATTCG
>CAVXFL010000022.1:0-202784 GCA_963761015.1 uncultured Alphaproteobacteria bacterium | reverse complement strand
ACAGCGACCACCAGCATTGCCATCGCGAGCGCCGGCCCAATGACGGCCACGGGCAATATCGGCGCGCCTGCGGTGACGCTGAGCACGGCGAGTGGCGACATCGCGCAGACCGGCGGCAGCATCGGAGTCGGCGGCGGCGCCGTCATCCTGAACGCCGCCGGGGCGATCAATCAGTCTGGCGGCAATATCGTCGCGGCCACGCTCTCCGGCAGCGCGGGGGGACCGGCGACGATCCCCAATCCGGCCAATGCCGTTGCGAACCTCGCGGCGTTCAGCAGCACCGGCGGGTTCGCCCTGACCGACGGGCGGCCATTGATCGTGACCGGGCCGCTGACAGACACCACGCGCATCACGCTCAATGTCTCGGGCAGCCTCGGCCTCGCCGGATCACTGACCGCGCCGGACGTGCGGCTGAACGCGACCGGCGCGATTACCGAACCGGGCGGCACCATCACCGCGGGCACGCTCTCAGGCATCGCCGGTTCGGCCACGCTGAACGGGCCGAACGCCATCCCGACGCTTGCCACGTTCAGCAGCAACGGCGCGTTCGCGCTCACGGACACGACCGGGCTGACGGTGGTGGACGCCACCAGTGCAGGCGCGATGTCGTTCAACGTCCCCGGCGGGCTCGCCTTCGCGGGCGACGTGAAGGCGCAGAGCCTCAACCTCGCGGTGACAGGCGGGGTCACCCAGCCGGGCGGCGCGATTCTCGCCGGGACCTTGAGCGGAACCGCCAACCTGCTCAGCCTGAACAGGACCAATCTTATCGCCAGCGTCGGCGGCTTCTCCACGAATGCGGGATTCAGTCTCTCCGATATTCAGTCCCTGGCCATTGCCGGCCCGCTCACCGACGGGAGTTCGGTGAGCCTCAGCGTGAGCGGCAATCTGTCGGTCACCGGCACCGTGACGGTGCCCTCCTTGCAGGTCGCGGTGAGCGGCGGGTTCAACGAGGTCGGCGGAACGATCAACGCCAACGCGCTGAGCGGCAGCGCGGCCTCGGCGACGCTCGGATCGGCCTCGAACAGCATCAGCACGCTGGCCTCGTTCACGACCAGCGGCGGTTTCGCGCTGACCGACGCGCCGCAACTGACCGTCACGGGTCCGCTGACCGGCGGGCCCTCGGTGTCGCTCAGCGCCGGCGGCGGGATCGTTCTGGCCGGACCGGTGAGCGGCGGCGCGGTGAATCTCCAGTCGCCGGCGGCGGTGGTCGAAACCGGACCGGGCCAGGTGTTGGCGTCGGTCCTGACCGGCGGCGCGGCCAGCTTCACGATGAACGGCGGCAATGTGGTCGCCTCGCTGGGGAATTTCGCGGCGCCGGGCGGAATCGCGCTGAGGGACGCGGGCGACCTCGGCATCGTCGGCGCGGTGAACGGCGGCGGCTCGGTCGCGCTGAACGTGCAGGGCAATCTCAACCTGGCGAGCGGCCTCCTGAGCGGCGGCGCAACGACGCTGAACGCGAGCGGCGCCATCACCGACAGCGGGGGCAGCATCGCCGCCGGCACGCTGACCGGCAGCGCGGCGGGACAGGCTCAGTTCGGCGGCGTGCCCGGCACGACGGCCTCGGTCGGCACGCTCGGGCCGTTCACCGTAGCCGCCGGCACCCTCACGCTGCTCGACAGCCTGCCGCTGCAAATCAATGGGCCGATCGCGGCGAACGACATCGGCATCACCGCCACCGGTGGCATGGTGCTGGTCAACGGCAGGATCACGACGATCGGCCTGCCGGTCGCGGCGCAATTGGGCGGAGTTCCGGCCGCACCGGGGAGCTTCCTGCGCGTGCTCCCGGGAGCGGACGGCACGGCCCAGTTTGCGCAGCTGGGCCAGACGGTCATCGATTCGCCGAACGCCGCTGCGCCGACGTTGCGCATCGACGTGGCCGGCGCCGCTGGCTCGATCGTGTTGGCCGATCTGGTCGGCCCGACCTCGAATCTGGTGCTGGGCAACCTAGCGGGCCCGATCGACGGCAATATCGATGTCGGATCGCTGAGCGTGGTGGGCGTTTCCGGCAACTCCAACCTGTTCGGCGCCGTCGCCGGCGATTCCACCGGCCGAGCCGCCGCGATCTCGACGATCACGCCAGCGGTCAACCCGACCTACCTGCTGAATCTCTGCGTGATCGGCTCGCCCACCTGCGGCATCATCACGCCCGGGCTGACCGGCCAGAACCCGCAGCAACTGCTCCCGACAACGGAACAACTGATTACGACCAACGCGGCCATTCAGGCGGCGCAGCTCGAAGTGAGCTTGCACCAGCCGCTGGTCGCCGGCGTGGTCAACGAGTGTCGCGCGATCGGATCGCTTGAAACGCTTACCCCGGACTGCCTGGATCTGATACTGCCGAACATATCCAGCCGGGACTATTGAGCATGACTGCCCGAAGCGTAACGATACTGGCCGCCCTCTCCGCTTCGCTTGCGGCCTGCGCCACGCCCCCGCCCAACGCCTATGTTCGTGGCGCGCAGCACGCCAGCCGAGGCGTCGATATCGGGCGCAGCGCCGCGGGCGAAACCTGCACGGGTCAGCCGGCGACCGACGAACTCGCCATTTTCTGCGGCACCTGGACGCAGCCGAGCGCGGATATCCGGCGCGCCGCCGCGTCGTCCAGCGATCTCGCGCGGTTCGCCACCGCGAGCCCCTGGCGCGCTGGCCTCGACCGGCGCTTCGTGTGCGGTCCGCCCACGAACGCCAGCATTTTGGGCGGATCGCCTGCGGTCGTGCTGCAATGCACGCGGCGCGCCGGCGGATGGCCGCAGGTCGCGCTCGCCGCCGATGTCGGCGGTCGTATCTATTACGGCGACGGCATCCTGCCGGCGCTGTCGGTGATGGAGCGCGGCATCGGTGTGCTCTCGGGCCGGATCGCGCCCGGCGCACCGGTCTCGCACTCCGAAATGGATACGCTGTTCGCCCGGCGCCTGGCCGCGCAGGCGTTCCGCTCCGGCGACATCGGTCAGTACCGACGAGTTGATGCACGCCGGCACGATCGCGAATCTGGCCGAAAGCTATGCGGCGGCCGAGCAGGCGTTCCGCGCGGCGCTCGCGTTGCAGCGCAAGGTGCTCGGCCAGGACAACCCGAACACCGCCGACGCGCTGCTGCATCTCGCGCTGCAGGTTTCGGATCAGGGGCGCTATTCCGAAGCCAACGCCTTGTTCGCCCGGGCGGCGCAACTGGCGCCACGCGCGGCTGATCGCATCGCCGAAGCCCGCCTCCTGCATTACCAGGCGCTGCACGAACTCAACCAGGGGCACGACGAGCAGGCGCTGGCGCTGCTCGGGCGAGCCGAGGCCGCGTACGCGTCCCGGTTACCTCCGGATCTCCTGAACGGATCGGCCGCCGCCGCCAAGCCGCGGGCAACGCTGTCGCCGCTCAGCATCACACCCGAGCCGACCGCCGCCGGGCAATTGCTGATCGACCCCGACCAGCGCGCCGCGCTGATGGGCGTGGTGGAGACGCGCCGTTACCGGGCGATCGTGCTCCGGGACATGCATCGCCCGGCCGAGAGCGAGGCGGCGCTGCGCTCGGCGATCGGGCTCGCCAGCGCGAATGGGTTACGGGACCGCTTCCTGACCGCCCGGCTCTACCGCACCGCCGGCACCACGGCCGGTGCGTTCGGCGCCACGGGTCGGGCGTTGGCCGGGCTGGGCCGCTCGGCGATGGATTTCCGACTGGCGCTGCCCGGCGCGCGCCCGATCGCCGAGACCGAGATGCTGCGCGCCGCCGAACTGGCGAAAGAGGGCCGCCGGCAGCCGGCGCTCGCCGCCTGCCGCGACGCGGTGGCCATCTTGCGCCGGCTGCGCGACGGCATTCGGCCCGACTTGCTCGCGCCTTGCCTGGACGTTTACGCCGCCGAGGCGCGCGGCCACGGCTCCGAGCAGCAGAAGCTGCTGGCCGAAATGTTCGAGGCCGCGCAGCTTGCGCAGGGCACCGTGACCACCCGCGAGATCGCGCTCGCCGCCGCCCGGCTCGGGGCGAACAGCCGCGATCCGCGCGTCGGCGAGGCCATTCGCCACCATCAGGACGCCGCCCGCGCGCTGGCCGATCTCTATCGCGTGCGCGACGCCGCGACCTCGGGTGGCGGGGGCGCGACGGCCGAGCAACTTGCCGAATTGGACAAGCGCATCCGCGAGACGCAATCCGCGGTGCTCGACGCCGATCAGGCGCTACAGCAGGCGGCGCCCAATTACGGCCAATTGGTTCAGGAGGTCGCCTCCGCCGCCGACGTGCAGAAATCGCTCACCCCCGGTGAGGCGTTCGCGGCCATCATGCTCACCGATGGTGGCGGCTGGACCTTTGTGGTCCGCAAGAACGCCATCGCGGCGGCGAAGACCGCGGGCGGCTTGAAACACATCGCGGCGCTGGTGGCGCGGGTGCGCGCCGGTGCCGAGCCGACCACCGCCGCGCTGCCACGATACGACGTTGACGCCGCGCGGGCGATCTACGACGACACGCTCGGCCGATTGCGACCACAACTGGCGGGGGTGAAGTCGCTGGTGGTGGCGCCTTCCGGGCCACTGTTGGCGATTCCGTTCGAGGTGCTGCTGACCGGACCGGCCAATCCCGACGACCTGCGCGACGCGCCCTGGCTGGTGCGGCGCTTCACCATCGCGCACGTTCCGGCGGCGGCCAATTTCGTGGCCTTGCGCAAGATCGCCGGCGGATCGCGCGCCACCGAGCCCTGGTTCGGTTTCGGCGACTTCCGTCCGGTGAACCTGGCGAAGGCGAAACGGACCTTCCCTGGCGCCGAATGCGCCAAGAGCGCCAGGCTGTTCGCCGGCCTGCCGCCGTTGCCCTATTCGGTGAAGGAGTTGCAGGCCGCGCGGCAGTTGCTGGGGGCGCCCCCGGGCGATGAATTGCTCGGCGCGGCGTTCACCGCGCCGGCGGTGCGCGACCGGCATCTCGCGAATTTCCGCATCCTGCATTTTGCCGCGCATGCCTTGCTGCCCGCGGAGTTGCGTTGCGAAAGCGAGCCGGCCATCGTCACCTCCGACCCGCCCAGCGCTCCCAACGCCGACGGCGCCTTGCTGACCGCGTCCAAGATCACCGGGCTGAAGCTTGACGCCGATGCCGTCATTCTCTCCGCGTGCAATTCCGGAGGGCCGGGCGGCACCGGAACGGGTGGCGAGAGCCTGTCCGGCTTGGCGCGCTCCTTCTTCTACGCCGGCGCCCGCTCGATGCTGGTGACGCACTGGTCGGTGAACGACCAGGCGGCCGCGTATCTGATCGCCGACACGCTCCGCCGGCTGCGCGCCGGGAAAGGCGGCGGGCTGGCCGGGGCATTGCGAAACGCGCAGCTCGGCATGCTGAACGAGGCGGGGAAGGGCCTGCCGGCGCAGATGGCGCATCCGTTCTTCTGGGGGCCGTTCGCGCTGATCGGCGACGGCACCGCGCGGAACGCGAGCGCCGAACGGACAGTATCGCATCCGGCCTTCGCCGGTTTATAAAGAGCGCATGGACGTCGGCGAGAAGCTCGGCAAATACGAAATCCGCGGCACGCTCGGGCGCGGCGCCATGGGCGTCGTCTACGACGGCTGGGACCCGCTGATCGAGCGCCGGGTCGCGATCAAGACCGTGCGCCTGCCGAACGAGGAGGATACCGAGGCCGGACAGGGGCTCGCCCGCTTCCGGCGGGAGGCGCAGGCGGCCGGGCGGCTGCAGCATCCCAACATCGTTGCGGTGTACGACTACGGCGAAACCGGCGACATCGCTTACCTGGTGATGGAATTTGTCGACGGGCGGTCGTTGAAATCGGCGCTCGACGCGGACGAACGCTTTCCGGTCGCCGAACTGGTCCGGGTCATGCAGCAGCTGCTCCAGGCGCTGCAATACAGCCACGACCACGGCGTCGTGCATCGGGACATCAAGCCGGCGAACATCATGCTGACGCGCGCCGGCCAGGTGAAGGTCGCGGATTTCGGCGTCGCGCGCATCGAGAGCAGCAGCATGACGCAGGTCGGAACGGTGCTCGGCACCCCGGCCTATATGTCGCCCGAACAGCTCGCCGGCCAGACGGTCGATCTCCGCAGCGACATCTATTCCGCCGGCGTCGTGCTGTATCAGCTGCTGACCGGCGATCGTCCCTATCACGGCAGCAATCTTACCTCGATCTACCATCAGGCGCTCAATTCGGAACCGATCCCGCCGTCGAAACTCGCGGTGACCGTGCCGCCTGCCTTCGACCCGGTGGTGGCGCGCGCGATGGCAAAGCGGCCGCAGGAGCGGTTCGCGAGTTCGGACGAATTCGCCGCCGCCATCCGCGCCGCGGGGGAGGAACAGGCCCCGTTGATGGCCGCGGAACCGGACGCGACCATCGTCTCGAGCGCGCCGGCATCGGCTCCCGCTCCCGCGCCGCGGCCGAACGCGGTTGCCGTGCCGCCCGCCGGATCGCTGCCCTCCCGGGGCGGCGGCAACCGCACGGTGGCGCTCGCGGCCAGCGCGGGCATGGCGCTGCTGCTGGCCGGCGGCGGAGCCTGGTATCTGACGCGTCCGGCGCCTCTGGGCGACACGAAACTGGCGAAGGTGGAGCCGACCGCGATGCGGACGCCCGCCGCCGCTCATCCCGCCGCGACCGCCGGCGGCAGCACGCGTGAAGCACCGGCCCCGGTGCCGCGCGAGCCGGCCAATACCGCTTCGCCGATGACGTCCGCGGTCACCCCGATCGCAGCGCCGGAAACGCAGCCCGTCGCTCCCCGTCCGCGGTCGCCGGCGCCGATCCCGACGCGCGTGACCGAGGCTCCCGTGCCGCCGCGGCCAGCGCCGCGGATCGAGACGCCGCCCGTGCGCGCTCCGGCCAAGTACGCCGAGAGCGCGCCGCCGGCGATCCCCAGGCAGGAAGGAAACGGGCAACCGCACCCGGTTTCGGTTCCGCCAACGCCCCCACCGCGCGCTCCCGTCGCGGCCCGGCCAACGACTACGAGCGTGCCTGCCCCGCCAACAACCATTGCGGAGTCCGCTCCGACGAAGCTGGCGCTTGCGCCGGTGGCGCTCCGCAGCGCCATCGCCGCCGCCGTCGCGCCGGTGGGTTGCACGTTGGTCGGCGGCGACGTCGCCAGCCGTGGCGGTGACGTCTTGCTCACCGGGGTGGCCGGGCGCGGCGGTCCGAGCGCCAGCCTGCACCGCGCCGTCACCGAGGCGGCGCCGACGGCCGCGGTCGACTGGCGGGTCGCGAGCTTCGACGGCCCGTACTGCCCGGCGCTCGACGTGTTGCGGCCGGTCGCGGCGGGCTTCGCGGTCTCGGGCGCCGGCTTCAAGATGGCGCTCCGAAACGGCGAGCGGGCGCTCACTGACGGGCAACTGATCACGATCGACCTCCGGATGCCGGATTATCCCGCTTGGCTGCTGGTCGACTACTTGCAGCACGACGGTACGGTCGTGCATCTTTTTCCGACGGCCAAGGAGCCGGCCCGCCGCTTCGCGGCCAATTCCCATCAGAGCGTGGGCGACCCGGCCGCCGGCGGCGAACGTTGGGAAGTCGGCGCGCCGTACGGCAGCGACATGATCATCGCCGTGACCTCGTCCGCTCCGTTGTTCAAGCAGAAGCGCCAGGACCTTGAACAGACCGGCCCCTATCTGCGGTCGTTGCAGGCCGCGATCGAGGCGGCGCGGGCACGCAACGTGCGCCTGAGCGCGAGCGCGGTGGTTCTGACGACGAAACCGCGGCTCTAAGGACGTTCGCGATCCGGGCGACGGAACGCGATTTCGGCCCTGCGACATGCGCCCGACACGTGATATGATCCGGGGGCACGATTCTCGTTCAAACGAGGACGCGCGGGGGAACGTCCATGAATACGGAAAGCAGCAAGCGTAACCGCCGCATCGGAATGGCGATCGGCATCCTGATCGTCATCGCCTTGGTCGGCGCCGGCATCTGGTATCTGGAGCGGCCGCCGGAATCGCGACAGGCAGTGGTCCCGCCCTCGTCGGAAAACCCTGCTACCGTGGCGGTGCAGACGACCGTGCCGCGAGCCTCTCCGCCCGCCGCCGCCCCGAGTTCCGGGCCAGCGGAGAACGCATTGCAGCCGGCGCCCCAACCGCCATCGCCCGCCGGTGCGGAACCGGCAAAACGGCCGAGCAAACGCCGGCCCCATCGCTGCCCGCCTCCGAACCGGCAACGGCCGAGCAGCAGTCGCCAGCAGCCGCCCCGAACCCGCCGTCATCTGCCGCGCCCGAACCCGAGAAAACGGCCGAGCAGCCGGTTGAGCCGACGGCACCGGCACCGTCTCCGACTTCGGAACCAGCGAAGCAGGCGGAGCAGCAAGCGCCAGCAACAACCGCCCCCACTGTGCCGCCATCTGCCGCGCCGGAGCCGGCGAAGACGGCCGAGCAGCCTGTCGAGCCGGCCGTTCCGGCTCCGTCGTCGTCGTCCGAACCGGCGAAACAGGCCGAGCAGCAAGCGCCAGCAACAACCGCCCCCACTGTGCCGCCATCTGCCGCGCCAGAGCCGGCGAAGACGGCCGAGCAGCCTGTCGCGCCGGCCGTTCCGGCTCCGTCGTCGTCGTCCGAACCGGCGAAACAGGCCGAGCAGCAAGCGCCGGCAGCCGTCCCCACCGCGCCGCCATCTGCCGCACCGGAGCCTGCGAAGACGGCCGAGCAGCCTGTCGAGCCTACGGTTCCGGCTCCCTCCTCGACTTCCGAACCGGCGAAACAGGCCGAGCAGCAAGCGCCGGCGGCCGTCCCCACCGCGCCGCCATCTGCCGCACCGGAGCCGGCAAAAACGGCCGAGCAGCCGGTTGAGCCGACGGCACCGGCTCCGTCGTCGACCTCGGAACCAGCGAAGCAGGCGGAGCAGCAAGCGCCGGCAACTACCGCCCCCACTGTGCCGCCATCTGCCGCGCCGGAGCCGGCGAAGACGGCCGAGCAGCCTGTTGAGCCCGCCGTTCCGGCTCCGTCGTCGACTTCGGAACCGGCGAAACAGGCCGAGCAGCAAGCGCCGGCAGCCGTCCCCACTCCACCGTCATCTACCGCACGCGAACCCACGAAAACCGCCGAGCAGCCTGTTGAGCCCACCGTTCCGGCTCCGTCGTCGGCTTCCGAACCGGCGAAACAGGCCGAGCAGCAAGCGCCGGCAGCCGTCCCCACTCCACCGTCATCTACCGCACCCGAACCCACGAAAACCGCCGAGCAGCCTGTTGAGCCCACCGTTCCGGCTCCGTCGTCGGCTTCCGAACCGGCGAAACAGGCCGAGCAGCAAGCGCCAGCAGCCGCGCCGCCGTCTGCCGCACCAGAGCCGGCGAAAGCGGCCGAGCAGCCGGCCCAGCCGACGGCACCGGCTCCGTCGTCGGCAACTTCGGAACCGGCGAAGCAGGCCGAACAGCAAGCGCCGGCAGCAACGCCAAATGAATCCTCGGCACCACCCTCGCCGGCGACGCCTCAGCCGCAATCGGCCGAAACCAAGACGGCGCCGGAGCCGAAGATCTCGGAGGCCACGCCAGCCCCGACCGCCCCGGCGCTGCCCGCCAACCCGCCAGCGGTCCCCGCGCCGGCCGAGCAGGCAGGCGCCGCGCCACCGCCCGTGGCGGAATCCCAGTCGAAACCGCCGAGCGAAAGCGGAACGCAGACCGCCGAGAATCCGGCGGAGCCTTCCGCCCCGGCCACGCCCGCCGCGACACCGTCTGCCGAGAACCCGCCGACGCCGGCGCCCACAAAGCTCGCGCTGGCGACGGCGCTGCGCAGCGCCGTCGCCAGCGCCCTCGCGCCGATCGGCTGCAGTCTCGTCCACGGCGAGGCCGGTGAGCCGGGCGGAACCGTGACCTTGACCGGCGTCGCCGGTCAGGGCGCGCCCGAGGCGGCCCTGCACCGCGCGATAACCGACGCGGCACCGACCGCGACCGTCGATTGGCGCGTGCAAGACTTCGAGGGGCCGTATTGTCCCACCCTCGACGCGCTCCGCCCGATCGCCTACTCCGCGGCCGCGCGCAGCGGCGGTTTTTCGATGGCGCTCCGCAACGGCAACCGGCCGCTCAAGGACGGCGAGCTGATCACCGTCGACGTGAAGACCCCGGATTTTCCGGCTTGGCTGCTGGTCGACTACTTCGAGCACGACGGAACGGTCGTGCATTTGCACCCGACCCCGAAGGACCCGGCGCGCAGCTATGCGCCCGATACGCGTGAAAGCTTCGGCGATCCGACAGCAGGCGGCGAGCGCTGGGAAGTCGGCGCGCCATACGGCACCGACATGGTCGTCGCGCTCGCCTCGTCGGCCCCGCTATTCACGCGGAAGCGGAAGGATCTCGAACAAACGGACGAGTATCTGCGCGCGCTTCAGGCGGCGATCGCGGCGGCGCGGCGGCACGACGCGCGGTTGGCGGTGGACGCCGTGGTGCTGAAAACCGGCCCCCGCCTCTGACGCCGCCGCCGCGACGACCGTTCCGGCCGCCGGCTTGGCGCGCGCACCGGCGTGGCGCCGACCGGTAGCGCCGGAGCGGGGGTCTCGTCGCGCAGCCAGCCGCGCGGCATGTCGGCCAGGAACACCGCCCGCAGCCGGTCCAGTCGGTCCTCCGACAGGCCGACGGCGCGGGCATTGAAGAATTCCGGGTTGGGCGTGTGCATTAGGTACGCCTGCATCTCGTTCATCATCAGATCCTCGAGCCCGGTGTCGTAGCCCTCGCTGCCGAGGAAGGCCCGGAAATGCGCGCGGTCGTCCTCGGTCATGTCCGAGTGCCAGAAATGGCGGGTGAAGGCGGCATACGCGGGATTGGTGAAATACTCGCCGTGCGACAGTTCGTGGTGCAGAATGGTCGCGCGCGCGGCCTCGGTCATCACCTTGTCGGTCCCGGCGCGGGGTATGGAAATCAGCGCCCCGACCGTCTCGCCCGACAGCCAGCCGACCTGGCGCAGCAGTCGGCGCAATTCTTCTTCCTCCAGGCTCAGCACGACGTGATCGCGATTGGCGAGGACGAAGAAGCGCGCCAGATCGGCGGCGCGGTAATCGTGTCCGTAATAGTACGTTTCCAGCGTGTCACCACTGGCGCGGATGGCGGCATCGAGTTCGGAGTTGGTCAACACGCGATCACGCGGCAGTCCGGCCTTCTCGATCAGCGCCGCGACCCGGTCCAGCATCAGGCCCTGCTCGCGCAGTGTCGGGAAATCCAGGACCAGCACGTGCCGATTCGGTGCAAAGCGGAACACGGTGAGGCGCTCCGGTCGGTCGGCCAGGATCGCCGCCTCGCCGGCGGTATGGATCGCGAATTCCGGAACCGGCTGTGGCACCGGTTTCGGAATCGGCCGGACCGGAGCCGGCACCGGTCGGGGGACCGGGGTCGGGCGGGGCAGCCACAGGCCGATGCCGACGCCGACCCCGCCCACCACCAAAAGCACGGCGAGTATCCACCACGTCCGACGCAGCCGCGCGCGACCCCGCGGCCGCGTCAGCCGCACCGTCTCGTCGCCGTCACCCCCCGCGACCACCTCCGCGCCGGCGCGGAACGATCAGGCGCCGACGTTCACCACCGTGACGCGCCGGTTACGCGGCTCCGGGGTCTGCGGCGGCGTTGGGACCAGAAGCCCTTGCTCGCCCAGGCCGACCGGCTCCAGGCAACTCTGGTCCACGCCGAACTTGGCCTCGAGATACTTGACCACGCTCTCCGCGCGGCGCTGCGAGAGCGACTTGTTGTAGTCGGGACGTCCGACCGTGTCGGTGTGGCCCTCGATGCGGAAATGGTAGCCCGCCAGCGTGGGGCTGGAGAGCGCGCGGCCGAGCTCGTCCAGCGTGTGCCTGGCGGCGGGGGTCAGTTCCGCCGAACCGGTGCGGAACTGCACGGTCAGGTTCACCGACGGGGCCCCTCCCGCCTCGGTCACCGGGCTCGGCGTGGTGGCGGCCGTGGTGCGGCCGGGCCTGTGCCCGCGCATCCGATGCGCGGGGTACGCTGCGCCGCCGCCCGCGCTCGGGGCTCCCGCGGCCGGTCCGACCGGGTGAATGCCTCGTGTGGTCGTTCCGCCGGTCGGCTTAAGGGACTGTATGATGGATTCGGCGGACGGATTTTGCGCGTAAGCGGAGACCGGCAGGCTTGCTCCCAGCATCAGGAGGCCTGCCGCGGCAAGAACATGGGACGGACGCATGGTCGTTTTCCTCACGGTTTTTCGGGTGTCATAGCACGGTTCGAATAGGGAACGACAGCTGATCACGCGGTGGCCCGTTGACGCCGCTGTTTCGCCGCGGTCGCCGCGCCCTCCGACACGGCGGACGGCTGGCGCGGGCGCAAGCGGAACAACGCGGGATGGTTGGGCTGCAGCACGACGATCCCGGCCGGCAGCACCGGCGTCGGGTCGTCGAGTTCGATCTCGAACGCCTGCGCCATCATGGCGAGCACGATCGCCGCCTCGGCGAGCGCGAACTGCGCCCCGACGCAGATGCGGGGCCCGGCGCCGAACGGCAGATACGCGAATTTCGGCGGCGGCGGCGCATCCGGCAGGAAACGCGACGGGTCGAACGCATCGGGATCGCGCCATAGCCGCCGGTGGCGGTGCAGCACCCACGGGCTGATCATCAGCACCGAGTTGCGGGCAAGATCGACCCCGCCGGCACGATCCGGGCCGATCGCCTGGCGCACGATGGTGAAGGCGGAGGGATAAAGCCGCAGCACCTCGTTCACCACCGCGCGCGTGAACGGGATGCGCGAGAGTTGGTCCGCGGCGGCATCGGGCCTGAAATCGAGATCGCGCACCTCGGCGGCGAGCCGCGCCTGCTCGGCCGGCGCGTTGGCCAACAGATAGAGCGACCAGAACAGCGCCGTCGCCGTGGTTTCGTGCCCGGCGACGATCATGGTGGCGACCTGATCGCGCAACTGCTTGGGCGTGAAGGCGGCGCCGGTTTCGGGGTCCCTGGCGGCGCGCAACAGATCGAACAGATCGCGCGGCTGCTCGGCGGGCGGCGCGGCGAGGCGGGCGGCGATGATGCGGTCGATGAACGCCATCCAGCGCCGCTGGAAGCGCCGGCGCGCGATGTCGTGCGGGCTCAGGAACCGCAGCGGCAGCACCATGTCCAGCAGCCGCGGGCCGGCCAACTTCATGCCGAAGAGCGTGAGCAGTTCGCGCATTTCCGGCCCGAACTCGCTGGTTTCCAGCGAGAACATGGAGCGGCCGGCAATTTCCAGCGCCAACTGCTGCATGGCGAAGATCAGCGGCACCGGCTCGCCCTGCCGGGCCGCGAGCGCCGCCACGGCCTCCGCGGTGGCGGAGGCGATATGGCGGGCGAGCATGGGGATCACGCGCGGGGCGAGCGCGGGGGCGATGGTGCGTCGCTGGTGCTTCCAGGTCTCGCCTTCGGAAAGCAGCAGGCCGTTGCCGACGATCGGGCGCAGCACGCGTACCGGAGGCGGCGGTGCGGCGGTAGTTCCCGGGATTCGCGACCAGGGCGTGATGAATAGCCTCCGGCGCGTTCAGCAGCGTCCATTTCAGGCCGAAGAACCGCTGCTCGACCGCTTCCTGTTCGTAGGCGGCTGCCGGCCAGATGCGCAGCGCATTGGTGCGCACCAACCGCAGGAACTCCCGCCCGCGCGGTGGCGTGGCGGGGATTTCGGGGCGAGGTGGCGTGAACAGCGGCGGCGCGAGCAAATTCTGCCTCCGGGGTCTTTGCATCGGATACGCCGAAACTAGCGCCTCCGGATGCACCACGCCAGCGAAGCGGGCGCATACGCGATTGCGAGCGCATGATGCCAGGGAAGCCTCGCCACGGCCGAACGATTTGCGTGATCGCGATCGGCTAGGAAACCGGCGAGTATTTAGAGATGGACCGAAATGCCGAAGGACCACAATCGATTTGTTTGCCAATCCTGCGGGGCGGTGGCGCCGCGCTGGGCGGGGAAGTGCGAGGCCTGCGGTGACTGGAACACCATCGTCGAGCAGGCGCCGCAGACCCGGCCGGGTCCGGGCGGAAAAGCCGCCGGATCGGCTCGGCGCGTCGCCTTCGTCGATCTGGCAACCGAGGACGAGCCCGCGCCGCGCACCCTGACCGGCATCGCCGAATTGGACCGCGTGCTCGGCGGCGGTTTCGTCTCGGCCTCCGCCGTTCTGGTCGGCGGTGACCCCGGCATCGGCAAATCCACCCTGCTGCTGCAAGCCGCGGCTGCGCTCTCTCGCGGCGGCCGCGTGCTCTACATCTCGGGCGAGGAATTGGTCGAGCAGGTGCGGCTGCGCGCCCGCCGGCTCGGACTTGCCGACGCGCCGCTGCAACTGGCCGCCGCCACTAATCTCGGCGACATCGCCGCCAGCCTGGAAGCCGAGCGCGGCGTGGGTCTGGTCGTGATCGACTCGATTCAGACCATCTGGGTCGAGGCGCTGGAATCCGCGCCCGGCTCGGTCGCGCAGGTGCGCGCCTCCGCCGCCGAGCTGATCCGGCTCGCCAAAAGCGGCGGCTTCGCGCTGGTGCTGGTCGGCCACGTCACCAAGGAAGGCGCGATCGCCGGCCCGCGCGTGCTCGAGCACATGGTCGACGCCGTGCTCTATCTGGAGGGTGATCGCGGCCACCAGTTCCGCATCCTGCGCGGGGTGAAAAACCGTTTCGGCGCCACCGACGAGATCGGCGTGTTCGAAATGACGGACCGGGGCTTGGCGGAGGTCGCCAATCCCTCCGCGCTGTTCCTCGCCGAGCGGCGCGGCAACATCGCCGGCAGCGCGGTGTTCGCCGGCATCGAGGGCACGCGCCCGGTGCTGATGGAGGTGCAGGTGCTGCTCGCGCCCAATCCGGGCGGCGCGCCGCGGCGCTCGGTGCTCGGCTGGGATGGCGGGCGGCTGGCCATGCTGCTGGCCGTGCTGGAAACCCGCTGCGGACTGCGCCTGGCCGCCAACGACGTGCATCTGAATATCGCGGGCGGACTGCGCGTGACCGAGCCCGCGGCCGATCTTGCCGTGGCCGCCGCGCTCGGCTCCGCCGCCGCTGACCGGCCGACCGATGCCGGGATGGTTTATTTCGGCGAAGTGGGACTTTCGGGCGAGGTGCGCCAAGTCGCCCAGTCCGAGACGCGGCTGAAGGAGGCGGCGAAACTCGGCTTCACCGGCGCCGCGCTGCCGCGCCGCGTCGCCCGCGCCACCCGTCCCTTTGCCGCCCCGGAAGGGCTGCGCCTGCGCGAAATCGGGCACCTGTCCGAACTCGTGGCGGATTTCGCCCCGGACAGGGACTGACACCGGCCGCCGTGGCGCGGTAAATCGGTGACGGCGGCCGGGCACCGGTATTCCCCGCCGCCCGCGCGGCTTCGCTCTGGCGCCGCGCGGGCGGCAGCCGGTATATGGCCGGGGCATCCACCACCGTGACGGTTCCATGACCTGGGTCGATGGCGTCATTCTGGGCGGGATTTTCATCTCCGCCCTGCTCGCGTTCGCGCGCGGCTTCGTGCGCGAGGCGCTCGGCATCGCCGCCTGGGGCGGCGCGGCCTATGCCACCTATCTCGCCTACCCGTACGCCGAGCCGCACGTCCAGGGCTGGATCGGCGACGTGAACATCGCCATTCCGCTGACGCTCGGGGTGGTTTTCATCGTCGTGCTGATCCTCCTCTCGGTCGTCGCCGGGTGGATCGCGCGGCGGGTGCGACGCTCGGCGGTCGGCGGGCTGGACCGCTCGTTGGGGCTGCTATTCGGCCTGGCCAGGGGTGCCGCGCTGGTGATCGCCGCCTATATGATTGCACAGTGGGTGGTGCCAATGAACCGGTGGCCGCCGGCGGTGCGACAAGCCCGCGCCGTGTGGCCGACCTGTCAGGGCGCCTCCTGGGTGAATCGCCAGATTCCCGCGGGAACACCGGCCGAAGCTGGAACCCTGTCCGACCGACGCGCGGCTGCGCGCCGCCGATCTGCGACAGGCGAATCCGCGGGGTTATGCGCTGCCCGTCCACACCGCTCCGGCCCGATTAACGCGCGACCGTCCGCCGCGCGCCCAGGAGAGCCAGTGATGCACAGCGTTGCGGTCGCCGCCGACGAGGATATTGCCGCCGAGTTCCCTGGCGTGGCTGGGCACGACGACAAGCTGCACGAGGAATGCGGCGTGTTCGGCGTCTGGAACGGCGCCGACGCGGCGGCGGTCACGGCGCTCGGCCTGCACGCGTTGCAGCACCGCGGCCAGGTGGCGGCGGGGATCGTCAGCTACGACGGCGAGCACTTCCATTCGCATCGCGGTCTCGGCCTGGTCGGCGACAATTTCGGCAACGCCAAGGTGATCGCCTCGCTGCCGGGCGTGCACGCGATCGGCCACAATCGCTACGCCACGACCGGCGACACCGTAATGCGCAACGTCCAGCCGCTCTACGCCGATTTCGAGTTCGGCGGCTTTGCCGTCGCGCACAACGGCAACCTGACCAACGCGCACGTGCTACGCCGCTCGCTGGTGCGCCGCGGCTGCCTGTTCCAATCCACCACCGATTCCGAGGTGTTCATCCACCTCATCGCCATCAGCCTCTACTCCACCGTGCTCGATCGGCTGATCGACGCGCTGAAGCAGGTAATCGGCGCCTACAGCCTGGTGGCGCTGTCCAACGAGGCGCTGATCGGGGCGCGCGATCCGCTCGGCGTGCGTCCGCTCGTGCTCGGCCGGATGTCCGGCGCGGTGTGCGGCGGCTGGGTGCTGGCCAGCGAAACCTGCGCCCTCGACATCGTCGGGGCCGAATTCGTGCGCGACATCGACCCGGGCGAGATCGTGGTCATCGACGATGCCGGCGTACGCAGCGTGAAGCCGTTCGGCCGCACACCGTCCCGCTTCTGCATTTTCGAGCACATCTATTTCGCCCGGCCCGATTTGGTGGTCGAGGGTACGCCGGTCTACGCGGCGCGCAAGCGCATCGGCCAGGAGTTGGCGCGCGAATTGCACGTGCCGGCCGACGTGGTCGTGCCGGTGCCCGATTCGGGCGTGCCGGCCGCGATGGGCTATGCGCAGGAGAGCGGATTGCCGTTCGAACTCGGCATCATCCGCAACCACTATGTCGGCCGCACCTTCATCGAGCCGTCCGACCAGATCCGCCATCTCGGCGTGAAGCTGAAGCATTCGGCCAACCGCCCCGTGCTCGAGGGCAAGCGCGTCGTGCTGGTAGACGATTCCATCGTGCGCGGCACCACCAGCCGCAAGATCGTCGAAATGGTGCGCCAGGCCGGCGCGGCGGAGGTGCATATGCGCATTTCCTCGCCGCCCACGACGCATTCCTGCTTCTACGGCATCGACACGCCGGAACGGGCGGCGCTGCTGGCGGCGCGCAACGACGTGGACGCGATGGCGACCCTGATCGGCGCCGATTCGCTCGGCTTCGTGTCACTGGACGGGCTGTATCGCGCGCTGCGCCGCCCGGGCCGCGACCCGAAGGCGCCGGCCTACTGCGACGCCTGCTTCACCGGCGACTATCCGATCCCCCGCCCCGACATGCAGGACAACAGCGAGCGCCAGCTCAGCCTGCTGAGCGACATGCCCGCCGCGTGACCGCTCCGCTCGACGGGCGGGTCGCGCTGATCACCGGCGCGAGCCGCGGCATCGGCGCGGCGGCGGCGGTCGAACTGGCCCGGCTGGGCGCGCATGTGGTCATCAGCGCGCGCACGCAGGGCGGCCTGGAAGAATCCGACGACGCGATTCGCGGGGTGGCGCCGGGCGGGCGGGAGGCGGGTGCGACCCTATTGCCGCTCGACCTGCACGAGGGCGATCAGGTCGACGCGATCGGGCCCAGCCTGTTCGAGCGCTTCCGCCGCCTCGACATACTGGTGTCCTGCGCCGCGACGCTCGGGCGCCTGACCCCGACGCCGCACATCCTGCCGGCGGACTGGGACGACGTGCTGGCGGTAAATTTTTCCGCACCGATGCGGCTGATCCGAACCTGCGGGCCGCTGCTGCTGGCCTCCGACGCGGGCCGGGCGGTGTTCGTCACCGATAGCCGCGCCCGCGCGCCGCTCGCCTACTGGGGCGCGTATGGCGCGACCAAGGCGGCGATGGAGCATCTGGCGCTGACCTGGGCCGAGGAAAGCCGTGACACACGGCTGCGCGTGAATCTGTTCGACCCCGGCCCGACTGCGACCCGGCTGCGCGCCCAGGCGATGCCGGGCGAGGACCCGGCCACCCTGCCCCGCCCGGAGGACGTCGCCCCGACGCTGGCAAGTCTATGCCTCCCGGAAGAGGCACGTCATGGTGAGATAATCCGCGCCCATTTGTAGGCAGCGGATGCGCAACTCACAAATCCTCCGGGCGCAAGCCGGTGTGCCGTGCGATACGGGCCAAACATCCTTGGCCCAATTTCCTCGCCGTCGTCAAACGCGCAAACGAAATTGGCATATCCGTCCTTGACCAATCCTCGGTGTGATCCACGTTGCCGTGCAATGTGCCACCCGGTTTTTGCAGGGAGGCAGGACCGGCGTGCGCGAACGGCAGGCCAAGCGTTCACGCTGCCGAAATGCTCTGGGGCAACTCCGGGATCGGCACGCCTTGATCCACGCGATCGGCCAGTGTCCGGTGCGCCAGCGCCTCGAACTCTGGCCGCACTGCTTCCTCCCGGCTCCTTCCGTAGGCCATGACGCCCGGAAGCTCTGGTATTTCCGCGATGAAGCGGCCGTCTCGTCTCCCGCTCGATTTCCACCTTCAGCATGACATCGTCTCCGTTGAGCAAGATGGGACGGATCGGCCGATGCGCCCCGTTAACCGCCGTTCTGAGTTCGGCTCCAGGTTGATCGCTGCCCCGGGTTGCCGCACAAGCCGGCGCCATGCGCATTTACCATGATTGGCGCGCGATCCCCGCCGAGGCACGCGGCGGCAGCGTGGCACTCGGCAATTTCGACGGCGTGCATCTCGGCCACGCCGCGGTGATCCGGGCGGCGCATGCGGCGCGGCCGGATGCACCGCTCACCGTGCTGACGTTTGAGCCGCATCCCCGCGAACTGTTTCGCCCCGACGATCCGCCATTCCGCCTGACCCTCTCGGCGGAGCGCGCCGAGGCGCTGGCGCGGCTCGGCGTATCCATGCTTTACGAACTCGGCTTCGATCGCAGCTTCAGCGAGGTCTCCGCCGAGGTGTTCATCGCCGACGTGCTGCACCGGGGCATCGGCGCCAGGCACCTCGCCTGCGGCCCCGACTTCGCCTTCGGCCACCGGCGCGGCGGCAACACGGCGCTGCTGGCGCGCCAGGCCGAGGCGCGGGGGATTGGGCTTTCCGTGGTGCCGCTCCTTTCGGACGAGCAGGGGCTGATCTCCTCCACGCGCATCCGGCGCCTGCTCCAGGACGGCTATCCGGAACGCGCCGCCGCGGTGCTTGGGCGGGTCTGGACCATTCGCGGCGTCGTCCAGCACGGCGACAAGCGCGGCCGCATCCTGGGTTTTCCCACCGTCAACATCCCGCTCGGCCGCCATCTGGAGCCTGCGCGCGGCGTCTATGCCGTCACTGTGCGGATGCCGGACGGGAACGAGCGGCCCGGCGTGGCCAATGTCGGCCGCCGCCCGACCATCGCGCCCGGTCTGGCGAGCCTGCTCGAAGTGTTTCTGTTCGATTTTTCCGGCGATCTCTACGGCGCCGAGCTGACCGTGGGGCTGCACTCCTACCTGCGCGAGGAGCGCAAATACCCCACCCTGGAGGAAATGACCGAGCAAATGGTGGCCGACGCCGCCCAGGCCCGGCAAATCCTTGACCAGATCGGGTGCCGCTCCCCATAGTTGTGCGATGCAGCGGGTTCGGCTCCACGTGTCCTTCGCGCGCGGGTTGGCCATACCCTCGCCGCGCGTGAATACCGAGCGCGGCCTAGGCCGAAATTCTTCCCGCTCGCACCCCGCGCCCGCATTCGTCGAAACCTGCCGGCGCGCCCTGCACGAGAGCCCGATGAGCCAGCACCCGATTACCGCGACACCGTGTTCCTGCCCACGACCGGCTTTCCCATGCGCGGCGATCTGCCGAAGCGCGAGCCGCACATCCTGACGCGCTGGGAGGCGATGGGGCTCTGGGACAAGCTGCGCGAGGCCTCGCGCGGGCGGCCGAAATTCCTGCTGCACGACGGCCCGCCCTATGCCAACGGCCACCTGCATATCGGCACGGCGCTGAACAAGATTCTCAAGGACGTGGTCAACCGCGCGCGCCAGATGGCGGGCTGGGATGCCGACTACATCCCCGGCTGGGACTGCCACGGACTGCCGATCGAGTGGCGGATCGAGGAGGAGTACCGCAAGTCGGGGCGCGACAAGGACGCGGTCCCCGTCCTGCAATTCCGCGCCGAGTGCCGCGCCTATGCCGCGCACTGGATGGGTGTGCAGGCGCAGGAATTCCGCCGGCTCGGCGTGGAGGGCGATTGGGCGCACCGCTACGCCACGATGGATTTTCCCTCCGAGGCGGCGATCGCGGCCGAGATCGGCAAATTCCTGATGAACGGCGAACTGTATCGCGGCCTGCGCCCGGTGCTGTGGTCGCCGGTCGAGAAGACCGCGCTCGCCGAGGCCGAGGTCGAATACCACGACCATACGAGCACGACGATCTGGGTGCGGTTTCCGGTCGTCTCGCCGGAGAAGCGTCGGCGCCCCGCTTACTTGGTTCAGCCTATTAGCTCAAGGCCAAGTGTCAGTCGTCATCTGGACCACGACGCCCTGGACCATCCCCGGCAACCGCGCCATCGCTTGCGGGTCGGATATCGACTATGCGCTGGTCCATGTCGGCAGCGTGAACGAGGGCGCGGGCGCGCGCGCCGGCGAGCGGCTGCTGGTTGCGCTCTCGTTGCTGCCGCAATTCCTCGAAACCGCCGGCATCGCCACGCACCATGTCGATCACATCTTCAAGGGCGCCGAGCTTGCCGGCCTGATTTGTGCGCATCCGCTGCGCGGGCGCGGTTACGAGTTCGACGTGCCGCTGTTGCTTGGTGATTTCGTCACCATCGAACAGGGCACAGGGTTCGTGCATGTCGCCCCAGGCCACGGCGACGATGACTTCGTGCTCGGACGCGCGCATGGAATCGAGGTGCCGGAGACGGTCGGCGATGACGGACGGTTCAATCCCTGGGTACCGCTGTTCGCCGGCGTCCACGTCTACAAGGCCGACGATCCGGTCAGCGACGCGTTGCGCGAGGCGGGCGCGCTGGTCGCGCGCGGCAAGCTCGTGCACTCGTATCCGCATTCCTGGCGCTCGAAGGCGCCGCTGATCTTCCGCGCGACGCCGCAATGGTTCATCCGCATGGACGGGCCCCAGTGCATTCGCGAGAAAGCGCTGGCGGCGATCGATGATACGTATTTCGTACCCGAGCAGGGCCGCAACCGGATCGGCAGCATGGTCGCCGCGCGCCCGGACTGGTGCATCAGCCGCCAGCGCGCCTGGGGCGTGCCGATCCCGGTCTTTGTCGAGCGCGCGACCGGCGAGCCGTTGCGCGACCAGGCGGTGATCGACCGCATCGTCGCCGCGTTCGCCGAGGAGGGCGCCGACGCCTGGTATTCTTCCCCGCCCGAGCGCTTCCTCGGCCCCGGCCGCGATCCGGCCGGCTACGAGCAGGTGAAGGACATCGTGGATGTCTGGTTCGAAAGCGGATCGACGCACGCTTTCGTGCTGGAAGCGCGCGGCCTGCCCTGGCCCGCCGATCTGTATCTGGAGGGCTCCGACCAGCATCGCGGCTGGTTCCATTCGTCGTTGCTGGAATCCGTTGGCACGCGCGGGCGCGCGCCGTTCAAGGCGGTGTTGACGCACGGCTTCGTGCTCGACGAGCAGGGCCGGAAAATGTCGAAGTCGCTCGGCAACGTCGTCGCGCCCGAGGACGTGATGAAGACCTACGGCGCGGACATTCTGCGACTATGGGTGATGAACAGCGACGTCACCGAGGATCTGCGCATCGGCCCCGACATCCTGAAGCAGCAGGCGGAGCTTTATCGTCGGCTGCGCAACACGCTGCGCTGGATTCTCGGCAGCCTCGCCGGGTTTTCCACCGCCGAGCATCTGCCGCAGTCGGAAATGCCGGAGCTGGAATGCTGGGTGCTGCACCGGCTGACCGAGTTGGACGCGCGCGTCCGCCGTGCGGCAGAAACCTACGAATGGACCGGCGTCTATCCCGAACTGCACGCCTTCTGCGCCAACGATCTGTCGGCGTTCTATTTCGACATCCGCAAGGATTCTGTCTACTGCGACCGGCCCGACAGTTTGCGTCGCCGCGCCGCGCGGACCGTGCTCGACCACCTGCATCGTTGCCTCTGCACCTGGCTCGCGCCGGTGCTGTGCTTCACGGCGGAGGAGGCGTGGGCCGCGCGGTTCGGGGAAGAAATCAGCGTGCATCTGCAAACCTGGCCGGAACTGCCGGACGCTTGGCGCGACGACGAACTGGCGCTCAAGTGGGAGCGCATCCGCGAGCGGCGGAGTAATGCAACGGTCGAGCTGGAAGCGATGAGGCGGGACGGCGTAATCGGCTCGTCCTTGCAGGCGCAGGTCGCGCTCGTGTTTCAAGAGAACGACGATTTTCTGCTGACCCCCGAGGAATGGGCGGAGGTGCTGATCGTCTCCGATGTGAAACTCGAGCGCGGCGGCATGCGGCTGGGCGTCGTGGCGGGGAAGGCTCCCGGCGAAAAATGCGCGCGCTGCTGGCGCGTACTGACGGAAGTGGGCGAGAACCCGAGCCACCCTGCGCTCTGCCGGCGCTGCGTCGACGCGGTCGAATCCGGCCCCGGCGTACGCCGGGGGAAGGCCGCGGAATGAGGGGGCGGCGCATGACGGTGCTCGGCCTCGTAACCGCCCTCCTGGTTCTCGCCGCCGACCAAGGGACCAAATGGTGGGTGCTGCACGGGCTGCACCTGCCGGCGATCGGCAACGTGAACCTCCTGCCGGTGCTCAGCCTCACCATGGTCTGGAACCGCGGCATCACCTTCGGTTTGCTCAATGGCCTGGGCGCGTGGGGAACCTGGGTACTGGCCGGGGTGGCGCTCGTGATCGTCGTGGCGCTCGGCCTGTGGCTGCGCCGGGCGCATTCGTGGATCGTCGCGGTCGCGCTCGGCGCCATAGCCGGCGGCGCCGTCGGCAATGTCATCGACCGGCTGCGCTTCGGCATGGTGGTGGATTTCATCCACGCGCACGCATTCGGCTGGTCCTGGTACGTGTTCAACCTCGCCGATGCCGCGATCGTCTGCGGGGTGGCGGTGCTGATCATCGACAGCCTGTTTTCCCGGCCCACGGACCACGATCCGCTTGCCGGTGCCGAGAGCCGCCGCTAAGCAAGCCGGCATGGCTTTCCGTGTATCACTGCCGGTCCGCTATGGGGCTGCCCTGGTCGCCGCGTTGTCGGTGACGGGTTGCGGCGCCTTCGACCGCGATCTCCCCGATGCGTTCGCCGTCACGACGCATCCGCCGCTGATGATCCCGAACACGTTTTCGCTGCCGCCGCCTCGCCCCGGCGCGGCGGGCGCGCGTGAGGAGTCGCCGCGATTGCAGGCCGAGGCGGTGCTCGTCCCGGAAGTGGCGCTCTCGGGAGAGAAAGGCGCGGACAGCCCCGGCCAGCGTGCGCTCCTGCAGGCCGCCGGCCCGCCGGCGCCGCGGAACATCCGCCGGCTGATCGACCAGGAGTCCCAGGCGGACAGCGGTTCCGGAATCGCCGATACGCTGCTGTTCTGGAAGGGCTCGCCCCCGCCGCCCGGCGCCCCGATCGATCCTGGCCAGGAGGCGGCCCGCTTGCGCGAGCGCGGCGCGAAAACCCCGGCGGCCCCCGCGCCGGCGACGGCGCGTGCCAAGGCAAAGAGCGGCGGCATGTTGGACTGGCTCTTCTAGGGGTTTCTCTCAGTCGCGAAGCGGCCACGGCAAAGCAGCCGTGGACCGCTCGTGAAACCCGCGTACAGATCGGACCAGCCGAGATCGACCCTCTCGGGGCGGTGCCGCGATGCCGTTTGCGTGCGGGCATCGCGGTGAGCAATCCCCGCTCAGGGAGGACCGCGCCGCCCTCGGCCGGCGAGGCCGAACAGCCCGATCAGCCCGATGAGACCCCACCACCCGCCGCCCCAGCCGCCGCTGCGCCAGCCCTCGTTGAGGGCGGTGGTGGTGGCCGGAGCCGTGGTGGCCGGGGGCACGACCGTCGCGGTACCCGGCACTGGCTTCGTGCCCTCCGTGGTCATTGCCGGCGGCGTGGTCGTTGCCGGCGCAGTGGTCGTTGTCGCCGGATGCTCGGTCTGCACCGTGATAATACGCGCCCCGGTGTGAGTGCCCCCTCCACCCGCCGTGACGCCGTTCGCGGCCGTGGTGGTCCCGGTGCCATTCGCGTTGGTTCCGGCCGCGCCAGCGCCGTGCGTCGGCGGAAGCGCGCTCAGGCTATTTCCCGAAGGACCCTCATTGGCGGCAAGCCAAAACCCGTTACCGCCCTGCGACGGCCCGTTGTCCGCACCCTGCGCGTTGGCGTTGGCAACGTGCGCCGCGCCGGGGCCACTCCCGGCCGAGCCGTAACCCAGCAGCGCGGCGATCGTGCGGGTATTCAGCGTGCCGGAGGGCGTCAGCCCCGCCTCGTGCTGGAAGGTCTTCAGGGCAACTTCGGTCTTCGGCCCGGCGATGCCGTCGATGTCGCCACGGTACAGGCCCCGCGATCGCAAGATCGTCTGCGCTTGCTTCATGGTGAGCGAGGACGGCCGCGACGCTTCGGCGCGGTAGGCATTCGAGGTCGTGGCATGCGCCGCTGCCGGTGCCATGGTGCCGGCGGCCAGAACGACTGCGGTTGCGGTCGCGACGGCGAGGTTTCCGAGCCGATACCGGCCGGACAGCACGAGCCTGCTCGCGCTGTGCAGTGATGAATGCATGGCTGGGTCACCCATTCTGTTGTGCCCCGAGCGACGACAGGGTCAGGCAAGCAACGCCCGTGCGCGCCACCGGTTCGATCCGGCCGCGTATGCGAGCATCCTGATCCCGAATTTGATTACCGCTGCCGTGATCGCAATGCCACTCCGCCGCGGAGTAGCGGGCCCGCCGCCGCCGCGACCGCCCGCTAAAAATACCCCTCGCGCTTCTTGCGCTCCATGGAAGCGGACTGGTCGAAATCGATCAGGCGGGAGCCGCGCTCGGAAGTTCGCGCCCGCATCGTCTCGGCGACGATCTCGGACAGCGTGCGGGCAGAGGACTCGACCCCACCGCTCAGCGGATAGCAGCCGAGCGAGCGGAAACGGATCGAGCGCTTGCGCACCACCTCGCCCGGCGCGAGGCGCATCCGGTCGTCGTCCACCATGATGATCTGGCCGTCGCGCTCCACCGCCGGACGCTCGGCGGCAAAATAAAGCGGCACCACGGGGATGTTCTCGGCCGCGATGTAGCGCCACACGTCGAGTTCGGTCCAGTTCGACAGCGGAAACACCCGCGCCGTCTCCCCCGGCGCCAGCCGGGTGTTGTACAGATCCCAAAGTTCCGGCCGCTGCCGCTTCGGGTCCCAGGCGAAGTTGGCGTTGCGCACGGAAATGATGCGCTCCTTGGCGCGCGAGGCCTCCTCGTCGCGCCGCGCGCCGCCGAACGCGAAGTCGAACCCGCCGGCGCGCAGCGCCTGCTTCAGCGCCTCGGTCTTCATCACGTTGGTGTAGACGGCCGAGCCGTGGTCGAACGGGTTGATATTCTGGCGCAGCCCGTCCGGGTTGGTGTGGACGATCAGCCGCAAGCCCAGCCGTTCCGCCGTCGTGTCCCGGAAGGCGATCATGTCGCGGAATTTCCAGGTCGTGTCGATGTGCAGCAGCGGGAACGGCGGCTTCGCCGGATAGAACGCCTTCAGGGCGAGATGCACGAGGACGGAGGAGTCCTTGCCGATCGAGTAGAGCAGCACCGGGTTGCGGGCTTCCGCCGCCACCTCGCGGAAAATGTGGATGCTCTCCGCCTCCAGGCGTTTCAGCGCGGAACCATGAGCGAGCGTCACATCGCGTCTCCATCGGGACAGGCGGCCGGCCCGCCGCCCCAGCGCCACCATTTCGCCGGCAGCCGGGCGGCGGCGGTCTCGGCGCGGGCTGGACTTGCGAACAGCCCAAAACAGGTTGCGCCGGAGCCGCTCATGCGGGCCAGCAGGCAATCGGGGTCGGCGCGCAGGGCCACGAGTATCTCGGCGATTGCCGGGCAGAGCGCAATGGCCGCCGGCTCCAGGTCGTTGCCGGCGCGCGCCAGATCGCCAGCCAGGGCCGCCGCGTCGCGCCAGCGTGCCGGCATTCGCGCCTCCGGCGAGAAGGCCCGGCCGCTGCTACGGTAGCCGCGAAACACCCCGGCGGTCGCGACGGGCAGACCGGGGTTGACCAGCACCATCCCGAACTCAGGCAGGTCCGGCGCGGGGCTCAACGTCTCGCCGGTCCCGCGCATCCGGGCCGGGCGCGAGCCGAGACACGCCGGCACGTCCTTGCCGATCGCGGCGGCGAGAGCGGCGAGATCGGCGGAATCGATGCCGACATTCCAAAGCCGCGCCAGCAACCGCAGCGCCGCGGCGGCGTCGGCCGACCCACCGCCGATCCCCGAGGCCACCGGCAGCCGCTTGTCCAACAGGAGCCGGGCGCCCGGCTCGATCCCGGCCGCGGCGGCCAGGGATCGAGCCGCCCGCAGCACCAGATTATCCGGTTCGCCCCGCAGGTCCGCCGCGTGCTCGCCCGCGATGGACAAGGAAAGCCCGTCCGCCGGTTCCGCCCGCAGTTCGTCGGCGACACCGGCGAATACCGCGAGGCTGTCGAGCAGGTGATACCCGTCGGCCTGCCGGCCGACGACATGCAGGTACAGATTGACCTTGGCTGGCGCCGGCTCGATCAGCATCGTCACCGAGCCGTGCCAAGCCCTGGATCGCTCATTCGCGGAATCCGTGCCGGAACGCGACGGGGTTCGCTCGCGCTCACCCCAGTCGTGGCACCGCGCGGGCGGTTACTGAACCTGCGTCGTCGCCGTCGCCGGCTTGATCGCGGCACTGGTCGAATCGCGCAGCTTCGCTTCCAGCTTGGCCGCGTCGGCGGGCTCGGGGTTGAGCGTCAGCGCCCGGCGCCATTGGAACTGCGCCTGGAGCTTGCGCCCGGCCGCCCAATAGGCATCGCCCAGATGGCCGTTGATCGTCGCATCCTCGGAATCCAACTCCACCGCCCGCTCCAACCAGCGGATCGCCTCGCCCGTGTTGCCCTGGCGCATCAGCACCCAGCCCATGCTGTCCAGGATCGCCCCGTCGTTCGGCTTCAGTTGCGCGGCCTTGTCGATCAGCCGGCGCGCCTGATCCAAATTGCGGCCCTGCTCGGCCCAGGAATAGCCGAGATAGTTCAGCACGTACGGCTCATCGGGAGAGAGCTTGAGCGCATGGTCGAGATCCGCCTCGGCCCGGTCCCATTGATGAGCGCGATCGTAGGCAATGGCGCGGGCGTAGAACACCGGCCAGTCGGCGCGTGTGGGTGTGCCGATGCGCGCGAGCGCCTTGGTGTAGGCGTCCACGGCGTCCGCGAAACGCGACTCACCGCGCAGCACGTCGCCGATCTGGATGAATGGCTCCGGGCTTGTCGGGTATTCGCGGGCCAGCGCCTCCAGGTCCCGCACCGCGTCGTCCTTGCGGCCCATCGCCTGTTCCAGCCCGGCGCGCCGCAAGACCACCAGACCGTGCAGCGGGTCGCTGGAGGCGATCGGCGCCAGCGCCGAAAGCGCCAGTTCGGGGCGCTGAGCACCTTGCAGGGTATCCGCCATCATCAGGCGCGCCGCCGTCAGCGACGGCCGCAGGTCGAGCGTCAGATGCAGCAGGATCTGCGCGAAATCCGTCGACTCCTGCGGGCGCAGCGACGCGGCCAGCGCCAGATAGGCCTCGGCGATGCCGTCGGTCGCGGTCGCCACCGGCCGGGCCGCGATATGCGCGCTCAGCGCGGGCAGCACGATACCGAGCGCCCGGTTGCCCTGCGCCAGCATGGCGAGCGTGGCCTTGGCCGCCGCCAAGTCGCCCTGGCGCGCCTGCCAACTCGCCAGGATTTGCGCCAGACGCAGGTTGGTGCCGCCATACGCCGCCTGGGCCATGTGGTAGTAGCGCGCGGCATCGGCGTCGCGACCGCCGAGATCGGCGATCAGCGCGGCATGCAGCGCGTAAACGGCGCGGAAGTGGACGCCCTGGAGCAACGGCTCCAAGGTGGCGAGCGCCGCGTCGGTGTGGCCGCCGCCCTGCTCGGCCCAGGCGACCAGCAGCGGCTGCACCATTTGCGCCGGCGAGGATTCATGTGAGAGCGCGCGATAGCGCCCGACCGCGTCGTCCCAGCGCCCGGCGACGGCATCCGCGTCGGCGATGAAGAGTTGCGCCGCGGCATCGCGCGGCAGTTGCATGGCCAAGGCGAGGGCTTCCGTCCGCCCGTCGAGAATGCAGGCGACGAAGGCCTGCTTACGCAAATCGATGTTGTCCGGGTCGCCGTGCGCGGCGTCCAGCAGGGCCCGGGAGGCGTACGCGAAATCGCCCTGCTTTTCGGCGAAGCGGCCGGCCAGATAGGCGCCGAAAGCGCCGGTCGGCGGGCCGAGCAGCAGCGCGTTCGCCCGGGCGGCGCTCGGCATGAGCGCCGGCGCGGCAACGGCCGACAGCAGCGAGACGGAAAGTAGGAGCGAGCGGCGGAGGAGGCGTGCGTTCTGCATGGCAGCAATTCTAGCAGGGGGATCACGAAAACGCTACCAGAGATCCGTGACGCTTCCCCCGCGTTACATTCCGCTCGGGTAATTCGGTCCGCCGCCGCCCTCGGGCGTCACCCAGTCGATGTTCTGGGTCGGGTCCTTGATGTCGCAGGTTTTGCAGTGAACGCAGTTCTGCGCGTTGATCTGCAGCCGCGGCTTGCCCTCCTCGGCGCCCACCGCCTCGTACACGGCCGCCGGGCAGTAGCGGCTTTCGGGGCTCTGGAACCGCTCCCAGTTCACTCGCTCCCAGACCGCGGGATCGCGCAGCACCAAGTGCGGCGGCTGATCCTCGGCGTGATTGGTGTTGCTGATGAACACCGAGGTCAGACGGTCGAAGGTCAATACCCCGTCCGGTTTCGGATAGGTGATGGGCGGCGCCTTGTCGGCCGGAATCAGCGTGGTGTGGTCGGGGTGGCGGTGGCGCAATGTCCAGGGCGCGCGGCCGCGCAAGATATAAGTGTCGAGCCCGGAATAGGCGATGCCGCCCAGCAGGCCGAATTTGCCGAAGGCGGGGCGGATGTTGCGCGCGCCTTCCAGTTCGGCGCGCAGCCAGCTTGCGTTCAGCTTGTCCGGATAGGCGGCGAGTTCGGCAGGGCGTTCGCCGGCCAGCGCCTCGGCCACCGCCTCGGCGGCCAGCATGCCGGATTTCATGGCGGCGTGCGTGCCCTTGATCTTCGGCACGTTCAGGAACCCCGCCGAGTTCGCCGATCAGCGCGCCGCCGGGAAAGATCAGACGCGGCAGCGCCTGCCATCCGCCCTCGGAAAGCGCCCGCGCGCCGTAGCTGATCCGCCGCCCACCCTCGAAGAAGCCGCGCATCGCGGGGTGCGTCTTGAACCGCTGGGTTTCCTCGAAGGGCGAGAGCCAGGGGTTGCGGTAATCGAGGCCGATGACGAAGCCGTAGGACACCAGACTGGCGCCGAAATGGTACAGGAACGAGCCGCCGTACGTGTGCCGGTCGAGCGGCCAGCCGACCGTATGAATGACCAGGCCGGGCTGGTGCCGTTCGGCCGGGATTTCCCATAGCTCCTTCACCCCGATGGCGTAGGTCTGCGGCGCCACGCCCTCGCGCAGCTTGAACCGGGCCATGAGCCGCTTGGCCAGCGAGCCGCGGCAGCCCTCGCCCAACAGGGTATAGGCGGCACGCAGGGCCATGCCGGGCTGGAAATTCGGGCCGCGGCGGCCGGATTTTTCCACGCCCATGTCGCCGGTGACGACGCCGGCGATGCGGCCGTTTTCCTCCAGCAAATCGGCGGCGGGAAACCCGGGATAGATCTCCACGCCCAGCGCCTCGGCCTGCGCGGCGAGCCAGCGGCACACGTCGCCCAGGCTCACCACGAAATTGCCGTGGTTGTGCATCTGCGGCGGCGTGGGCAAGCGGAAGGCGCGGGATTGTGTCAGATATAGAAAACGGTCCTCGGTGGCCGGCGTGTCGAGGGGCGCGCCGCGTTCGCGCCAGTTCGGTATCAGTTCGTCGAGCGCGCGTGTCTCGATGACGGCGCCGGAGAGGATGTGCGCGCCGACCTCGCTGCCCTTTTCGACCACGCAGACCGCCGCATCGGGCGCGAGCTGCTTCAGGCGGATGGCGGCGGCGAGCCCGGCCGGGCCGGCGCCGACCACCACCACGTCGAATTCCATGCTCTCGCGCGCGATCGCCTCGTCCGCCATGCCGGGCCGCTCCCGTGTTCCGTTCTGGTCCGGCCTCAAGGATAAACCAGCGGCCGGGGCCTAGCGAGGATGCGGGCGAAACGGGCGAAGGATTGGCGCAATGGGGTTCGAGACCAAACGGATGGGCGCGGCGGCGGATGCGGTCGCGCCGGACGGGTCCGAGGTCCGGGTGCTGTGCCGGGTCGAGCGCGGCAGCATGGCGGTGTTCTCGCTGCCGCCGAACGCGGTCTCGCGCGCGGTCGCGCACCGCACCGTGGAAGAGATCTGGTATTTCCTATCCGGTCGCGGCCGGATGTGGCGCAAGCTCGGCGCGCGCGAGGAATTCACCGACGCCGTTCAGGGCGTCTCCGTTACTATCCCGACCGGAACGCATTTCCAGTTCCGCTGCGACTCGGACCAGCCGCTGATCGCGATCGGGATCACGATGCCGCCCTGGCCGGGCGAGGACGAGGCGTATGCCGTGAACGGGGCCTGGCAACCGACAGTGTGAGTGTGCGCGTCGTCGCCAGCGAACAACGCGATCCCGCTATCCGTGGCGGCCGCTCTCGGTTAGCATTTCCCCTTCCCGGAAACGATACATACACGAAGGGGCAAGCAACTGATGGGTGCTTTCCATGACGTGACCACGTTCCACGAGAGCACCCTGCTTGTCCAAACCGCGACCGGAACCGTCGGGCATGGCGCGGATTGGGTCCGCAACGAGGAATGGACGAAACTGACCGCGTTCGTCCCGGATGAGCGGAACATTTGCCTGCTGCTGCCGCGAGCATCGATCGCGGCGACTCTGCGCGTGCAGGACCAGGAGTTCGGTCCAAGCATCCCGCTCCGGGTGCTCGGCGGTGATGCGGCCGGCAGACATTCGTTCTACGATCCCACCAACGGCCTTTATCTCTGTGCCGCGCCGCTCGACGCCAGCAACGGGATCGGCGGCATTTCGATCGACCGGCGCACCATCGGCGAATGGGAGCGTTTTGCGCTTCGCGAACTGCCGGGCTTTTCGGTCGCGGCCGAGATCGCCCTCATCGGCGAGCGCTTCGAGCATCTGCTGCAACTCGGCTCGCATGCGGAGGCGCTGATCCGGTTGCTCCAGCGCGAGGATGCCGGGCCGGATTGGGCGCCGGTCATCGAGGCGCTGGCGCGTCTGATGCCGCTCGAGCAGCTAGCGGTCGTCGCCGAATGGCTGATCGAAACGCCGGAGGCAACGCGCCGGCTCGCAACGATCTATTCCACGGATTTCGACGCGACAGTGACCTTGCCGCGCCTTCGCGACTGGCTCTATTCGCCCGAGAGGGGGGACGGAAGCACCGGAGCCGAGCGGAAGAAGCGGGCAAATGCCCGGGTGGGATCTATCGGCGTGGTTCACGGCGGCGAGCCGGATCGACAATCGGCCGCGAAGTCGGGCGGCGGCTTATGGCGCTGGCTCACCCAACCGATGCGTCCGCGGGCCCGAGCCGCCATCGCCCAACCGGCCGCTTCGCACGGTTCCGCGCAGCGGCTCAGCGCCGACAGTCTCCGCGCCGACAGCAGCGCGGCGCCTGCGGGTAGTCCCGCGGCCTTGGAGGTCTTGGGGCCAGAGCTGGATTTCCTCGCGCAGCATGGTTGTTTCGGCGAAGACGTCTCGTTTCCGCATCTGTGCAACGTGCTCCTGCGCCAGGCGGTGCACCCGACCCAGGATGCCTGCATCGTGGCCACGGCGCGCAACGAGGGCCTCTATCTGCTGGAGTGGATCGCCTATCACCGGCTGATCGGCGTGCAGTCGTTTTTCCTTTACAGCAACGGCAATTCCGACGGTTCCGACGAGCTTATCGCGGCCTTGCACCGATCGGGCGTGCTCGTGGCCATTCGGAACGACATGAGGCCAGGGACGCACGTTCAGGGCAAGAGCTACGGACACGCAATGGGCGTCCTGCCCGATATCCTGGACTTCCGCTGGGTTCTGGTCATCGACCTCGACGAGTTCTTCACGTTCGACCCCGACAAGTTTGCGTCCATTCAGGATTATGTCGCGTGGCAGGAGGTGCAAACGGTTCACGCCATCGCGCTGAACTGGATCGTCCTCACCTCCGGCGGCGAAGTCCGCTGGCGCGACCAGCCTATGACACGGCGGTTCGACAAGGAGATCGGCGGCCCGGCTCTGTTCATAAAAACCATGTCTCGGGTGCATCGGTTCATCCATTCGGAACCGCATTTTCCGATTCCACATCGCCAGGCGCCGTTCATATTCCGCAATTCCGATCGCGACGCGCATGAGTGGACGAAGCTGGGTACAGCGGCCTTGTCCGATCAGCCGATCGCCAACCATGCCTGGATAAACCACTACTTTTTCAAATCGGCGGAGGAGTTTCTCTGCAAATGGGCGCGTGGCCGTACGATTGACCTTGTTCCCCGGCTTACGAATGAGGTGCTTACCGCGGATTTCGTGAAGCAATTCATGGACCAGCATATCGCCTCCTCGGGGCTGCCTCCTGCCAAGGAGGCGCGGGCAATTCAGCGATGCGCGCCCGATCTGGACGCGGAGATCGAACGCCTGATGGCATTGCCCGGTGTGGCCGCGGCCCAGGAGCGCATCAAGGACAACTACCGCGCCCAGATCGACGGCATCGTTGAGATGTTCGCGACCGCTCCGGGAATCGTCGAGGCCGGAGAAGCGGGCCAGCGTTTCCTGCGGCTGTTCCGCCCGGCGCCGGTTGCGACGGAAGCGGTGCCGTAACCGTGCCGGCTTTTCTCAATTTGCGATGCGGCGAAGCCTTTCTGGCGTTCGACGTCGCGAAGGTGAAGCGCGCGGCAGCACCTGCTGAGGGCGACCGGGCAGGAAAAGTTTGGTTTCTCGTTTTCTAGGAGAAAAATCGTGCGTCCACCGAGCCGATACCGGCCAAGACCAGCCTGGCCCCATCGGGAAGCGCAAGCAGCGTGCTCCCGTCGAAGTGCTGCTGATTTGCGATGAGAGATGTGGTCGTCGCAGGGCCGAACGAACTCACCCCGAGCGTGTCCCGGCCCACGGTGAAGCCATTTATGTAATCCGAGCCCTGGTTAGCTGGGAAATCCGGGATGAAACCGGTACCTGGACCGCTCCTTCGCCCAACTCGAAAATGGCGGCCGACCCTGTATGCAACGAGATGTTCGTGGAGGCCGATCCGGTCACCACCACCGCGCTTCCGCTCCCCGCGGTGATGCTGTCGTGGCCCAACCCGCCGAACACCGTCGCCTTCCCGTTTGCCAGCGAAACCGATTCAGCGCCGGTGCCGCCGATGAATTCCAGGCTCCCGGAGTTGCCGAATACTGTCATGCTGGCGCCGGCATCACCCGATCCAAACACGGTCTGCTGCCCGGTGCCCGCCCATATCGTCGTATCACCGAGGCCTGAAACGACGGTATCGTTTCCGCTACCGGTGTGAATGCTCGACTTTGCCGCGGCTGCCGATGCACCAAATATCAGGTTGGCTCCTGCGGACACCGAAATAACAGTGTCGGACGAATTCTCGGGTATGGTTTCGCTCGTCCCGGTGCTCGCAATGGTGCCGGTGCTGGCAATGGTGGATGTACTGCCCCCGGTGGTGGTGCCAGGGGGCGATGCGGCGACGTCGCCGGCGCCACCGGATGTCGCGATAGAGCCCCCGCTCGGAGACGGCGGAGGAGTGATTGCCGCCGCCTCGATCGGCTTATAGGTCGCGGCGTTCTGGGCTACCCAAAGCGCCACACCCGCTACCGAATTCGGATCGGTATCCGAACCGATGGCAAGCGTCGATCCTGTGGCAACATCGTAGTTCTCGACGATGAACTGGCCGGGGGGCGCGCCTGCCTTCTCCAGCGTGGTGACAAAATTCTTAGTATCCGCCGCAAATGTCGAGTCGTCGAAATACGGGCAGACAATGATCGACGATAGCAAGCTCTGGGAATTGGCCCAATTGATTTCCTGCTCGACGAAATTCATGTAGTCTGATGCCACATTGGGCACCACCGCAGCCACTCCGTTCACGTACCCCGGCGGGGCATCGACGCAGATGCCGCCGCCAACGAGCGCCATTTGCTTCAGCCCGTCGTAGATCGGGTCGTTGAAGTTCATGTTCCATTGCGAACTTGCATCGGAATTGAAAAACCCGTTCGGCGCGAAGATCGGCTGGACAATATCGACCCCCTTCTGCCGGCCGCCGCTGACGTAGTCCACCCAGGCCTGCTGGGTGACCGGGCTGTTGAAGAACGTGTAGAAGTCGGCGGCGGTGTTGTAGGTGCCGCCGAAATTGACGGTCTGTACAATTGGGCAGCGGCAAATTCTGTGCCGGAAGCGCGGTCATGGGATAGTTCAGGTCAATTTCGGACGAGTTCGGGTCCCAATATTTCGGTGCTTGGGGGAGATAGAAATCACCTTCGTAGTCGGCGTTCCCTGTCTGGCCCGCGCTTAGACCGAACACCTTGTCGATGGCCGCATTGGCGGACGGATCCGCCCATTTGTTGTTGTCCCGCGGATCGAGAAGAGATTCCTGCATATACAGACCCACTCGGCCGGTCGCGCGCAGTTCCTCGGAATTCGCCGGGGTGGCCAGATCCCTCCAGCCGACCAATCCGCCAATCATAACGTCGGGAGAATTTGTGTGGGACATCTGCGTGTCTCCATGAGCCTTCAGACAAGCGCAGAAGTTGGAATGACGGGACTTAGTTCTAGGCTCCGATTTGTTAACGTTGCGAATTAGAATTAGAATGTCGCGTTCGCAAGTGTATGGCACGTGCTAAGCTGGATCGCGCTGGGTGCGTCGGACAGGATTTGTCCGGTCGTGGAATGCACTTTGCCGCATGCTCCGGCAGGGGATGTGACTGCGGGAGGCTGCCTGGCGAAACTGAAACGGGTTTCAAGAGGGTTATTTCAAGAAGGTTAATAGTGGCCGCTCCGATACCCCTTCACGTCTTGGGTATGCGTTTCCCTGTATGCGCTATGCTTGGTCAGTGCCGCGACATGCGGTAAGCCCGCGCAACATCGGCCTGCATCGCCCGGCGCGGTAGCCCCGAGCCGGCCTATCGCCGATACTGATCGGCATGAGGCCGTCGCTCCCCGCTCCTTCGCTCGCGCAGGCCCGCCGGCTGGTGGTGAAGATCGGCAGCGCGCTGGTGGTGGATGCCGAGGCGGCCGAGCCGCGCGCGCGTTGGCTGGACGGGTTAGCCGCCGATATTGCCGAACTGCGCGGGCGCGGGGTCGAGGTGATGGTGGTTTCCTCGGGGGCCATCGCGCTCGCCCGCCGCAAGCTCGGGCTCACCGCGCGCCGGCTCAAGCTGGAGGAAAAGCAGGCGGCGGCGGCGGTCGGCCAGATCCGGCTCGCCGGCGCCTGGAGCGAGGCGCTCTCCGCGCACGGCCTCACCGCCGCGCAACTGCTGCTGACATTGGACGACACCGAGGACCGTCGCCGCTATCTCAACGCGCGCGCCACGCTGAAGGCGCTGCTGGGCCTCGGCTGCGTGCCGGTGATCAACGAAAACGATTCGGTCGCCACCGCCGAAATCCGCTTCGGCGATAACGACCGCCTCGCCGCGCGCGTGGCCGCGATGACGGAAGCCGACCAACTGGTGCTGCTCTCGGACATCGACGGCCTCTACACGGCCGATCCGCGCCGGGATCCGCAGGCGCAGCACGTGCCGGTGGTCGCGGCGATGACGCCGGAGATCGAGGCGCTCGGCGGCGAACCGCCACCCGGCTATTCCAGCGGCGGCATGCGCACCAAGCTGGTTGCGGCGCGCATCGCCAGCGGCGCGGGCTGCGCTATGGCGATCGCGTTGGGCACGCGCGAGCACCCGCTGCGGGCGCTCGCCGAGGGCGCGCGCTGCACCTGGTTCTTGCCGGCGCCGGAGGGCCGCTCCGCGCGCAAGCGCTGGATTCTCGGCAGCTTGCAACCGCTCGGGACGTTCGTCGTGGACGTGGGCGCGGCTCGCGCGCTTACCGCCGGCCGTTCCTTATTGCCCGCCGGCGTGCGCGCGGTGGAAGGACGTTTCGAGCGCGGCGATCCCGTGTTGGTGCGCGGCGCCGATGGCGCAACCCTCGCGCGCGGGCTTTCGGCTTACGCGAGCGAGGATGCCGCGCGCATCATCGGCCACCGCTCGGACGAAATCGAAACCATTCTCGGCTGGCGCGGGCGAGATGAACTGATCCACCGGGACGACCTGGTGCTGCTGTGAGCGGCAGTGTCCAGGTGCGTGATCGCCCGCCGCGTTCCGGCTCCACTGCCGTCGCCGGCTCCACTGCCGTCGCCGGCTCCGCGGACGTGCCGACCTTCTTCGCTGTGGCCTCGGCGGCCCGGCTGCGGCAAAATGCGGCCATGAACATCGACACCGATCAGAGTGCCAGTTGGTTGCGGCAGGCGGCGGTTGCAGCGAAGGCCGCGTCGAAGCGGTTGGCGCGCGCGCCCGAGGCGACGCGCAACGCCGCCCTCGCCGCCACCGCCGCGGCGCTGCGCCAACGCAGCGGCGAAATCCTGGAGGCCAACGCCGCCGACCTCGCCGCTTTCGCGGGTTCGCGTGCGTTCCGCGACCGGCTCGCGCTCACGCCGGCCCGCGTCGAGGCCGTGGCGAAGGGGCTCGAGGAGATCGCGACGCAGCCGGACCCGCTCGGCCGCACGCTCGCCGACTGGACGCGCCCGAACGGCCTGCGCATTCGCCGCATCGCCATGCCGATCGGCGTGATCGGCATGATTTACGAGAGCCGGCCCAATGTCGGGGCGGACGCCGCTGGGATTTGCCTGAAATCCGGCAACGCCGTGATTTGCGGGGCGGCTCGGAAAGCTTCCACAGCGCCCAAGCGATCCGCGACGCCATGCTGACGGGGCTGCGCGCCGCCGGGCTGCCGGAAGCCGCCGTGCAAATCGCGCCCTCGACCGACCGCGCCTATGTCGCCGCCATGCTCGGGGCCGCCGGGCTGATCGACCTCATCATCCCGCGCGGCGGCCGCACCTTGGTGGAGCGGGTGCAGGCCGAGGCGCGGGTGCCGGTGCTCGCCCATGCCGAGGGTCTCTGCCACACCTACGTGCACGCGGCAGCCGATCCGGATATGGCGCGCCGGGTCGTGGCGAACGCAAAAATGCGCCGCCCCGGCATTTGCGGCGCGACCGAAACCATGCTGATCGACGCGGCCGTCGCACCCACGCTGCTGCCGTCGATCGTCGCCGATCTCGCGGCACTCGGCTGCGCCTTCCGCGCCGACGCGCGCGCCCGCGGCATCGTGCCCGATCTGCCGGCGGCCGAGCCGGACGATTTCGACACCGAATGGCTCGACGCCGTTCTGTCGGTGAAAGTGGTCGACGGCCTGGACGACGCCCTCGACCACATCGCCCGCCACGGCAGCGAGCACACCGACGCCATTGTCACGGAAGACCCGTCCGCCGCCGAGGCGTTCCTGCGCCGCATCGACAGCGCCGTCGGCATGTGGAACGCCTCGACGCAGTTCTGCGACGGCGGCGAATTCGGCTTCGGCGGCGAGATCGGCATCGCCACCGGCCGCATTCATGCCCGCGGTCCGGTCGGGCCGGAGCAACTCACCACCTTCCGCGTATCTCGTCACCGGCACGGGACAGACACGGCCCTGAAACGCGCGCCCCAGGATGTGCCGCTCCCCTGCCCCATTCCGCTCCACGGCGACAATCGGCGGAGCCGGATCGGCATTTTGGGCGGCTCGTTCAATCCGGCGCATCGCGGCCATCGCCATATCGCCGAGCAGATGCTGAAACGGCTCCGGCTCGATCAGGTCTGGCTCATGGTCTCGCCAGGCAATCCGCTGAAGCCCACACGAGGCATGGGCGGCCTGGCGAACCGCCTGGCCTCCGCGCGCGCCATCGCCGACGGGCGGCGCATCGTGGCGACCGCGATCGAGGCGCGGCTCGGCACCCGCTACACGGTCGACACGTTGCGCGAATTGCGGCGGCGATTCCCGCGCGCGCATTTCGTGTGGCTGATGGGGGCGGATAACCTGACCGACCTGCCGCGCTGGCGCGGCTGGCTTCAGATCGCGCGGAACATGCCGGTCGCGGTGCATCCCAGGCCCGGCTATAACTTTAGCGCATTGGCCGGACAGGCGGCGAACCGGCTGCGGCACGCGCGCCGGTGCGCCGAGGCGGCGGCGGCGCTGGCCATCGCCCGCCCGCCGGCCTGGACTTTTTTGCCGGCGGCGCAACATCCGGGTTCGGCGACCGCGCTGCGCGCCGCGGCGCAACGCGATAAGGACGGAGATTAGCGATCGCCAGCAAACCCCCGACCGATCCTCCCGATGCGCCGATCACGACGCGGCGCCGGGCCAGCCCGCGCGGAACCGGCGCCTCCACGATTCCCGCCCCGCCCGGCACGCCGCGCAAGAAGGCCGTCGCCGCCGGCCCGCGCCGCGGCCCCGACGGCAAGCTCCAGCCGGTCCGCGCGCAGCATCCGCCGGAACAGGATCTCGACTATTTGCAGGCGCTGATCGTGGACAGTCTGGAGGGCGACAAGGCCGAAAACGTGGTCGCGCTCGATCTCGCCGGCCGCGCCTCCTTCGCCGATCGCATGGTCGTCGCGACCGGCTTCGCCGACCGCCAGATCGCGTCGATGGCGACGCATCTCCAAGAGAAGCTGCGCGAGGCCGGCATCAAGCGCGTGCAGATCGAAGGCGCGGGCGGTGCCGACTGGGTGCTGGTCGACGCCGGCGACATCATCGTCCACGTGTTCAAGCCGAGTGCCCGCGCGAGCTACGCGCTGGAAAAGATGTGGGGCGCCGACCTCGACGAAGCCGATCACACCGGCAACGGCGAGAGATAACGTCCGGTGCAAGCAAAGTTGCTAAGGCGTCGGCCAAGGCCGTTGCTCGGGCCGCAACACCTCCCAGGTGCGCGCGACCTGCAGCACGCCCAAATCGTCGAAACGCTGGCCAACGATCTGTAATCCGATCGGCAGCCCGCCGCTCGTGTAGCCGCAGTTGACCGAGATCGCCGGCTGCTCGGACATGTTGAAGGGCACCGTGAAGCAGATGTGCTCGAACGGCCGCGCCGGATCGTCGACAGGCGAGGCGCGTTCGGCGGCGAAGGCCGGAACGGGCGCCGTGGGCGAGAACACGACATCGAATCCCCGGCAGGCGGCGAGCGTGGCGGCGCGCATCTCGACGCTCTGGTTGAAGCCGCGGAACACGTCGAGCCCCGGCCGATCCGCGCCGCCCTCCGCCCATTCGCGGATATAGGGCAGCACCTTCGCGCGCCGCTCCGGCGGCAAGGCGCCGATATCGGACCAGGCGCGCACGCGCCAGAACGTGTCGAGCCCGTCCAGCATCGCGCGGGTGAGAAACGGCGGCACCGGCTCGACGATGGCGCCCGCATCGGCGAAGGCGCGCGCGGCGGCCTCCACGGCGGCCCGCACCGCCGGCTCGGGCGGCAGCCCGACGCCGATGTCGAGCAGCAGGCCGATTTTCAGGCCCTTCGGCTCGCGGTGGAGTTCTCCCCACGCGATCTCGGCAGGCGGCAGGCTCATGTGGTCGCGCGCATCGGGGCGGGACAGCACCCGCATGAGCAGCGCGGCGTCGGCGACGGTGCGCGTAATCGGGCCGGCGACGCGGCCGAAATAGGGCGGGTCGATCGGCACCCGCCCGAAGCTCGGCTTCAGCCCGACCACGCCGCACCAGCCGGCGGGCAGCCGGACCGAGCCGCCGATATCGGTGCCGACATGCAGCGGCCCGTAGCCGGCCGCCGCCGCGGCGGCGGCTCCGGCGCTGGACCCGCCGGGGTTGCGCGTCAGGTCCCAGGGATTGCGCGTGAGCGGATGGAAGCTGGAAAGCCCGGAGGACAGCATGCCGTAATCCGGCATGGTGGTCTTGCCGAGGATGACCGCCCCGGCCTCGCGCACCCGCGCGGCGGGTGGCGCATCCGTTGCCGCCGGGGCAAGAATGGTGGCCGCGGTGCCGAGCGGCGTTGGCGTGCCCTCGGTGGCGATGTTCTCCTTGATGGTGACCGGCACGCCGTCCAGCGCGCCCGCGGGCTCACCGCGCTGCCAGCGCTGCTCCGAAGACCGCGCCGCCTTGCGCGCGCCGTCCGGGTCGAGGGCATAGGTCGCGTGCAGCTTCGGCTCCAGCGCGGCAATACGGGCCAGCACCGCCACGGTGACCTCGACTGGAGAAAGCTGCCTGGAGCGGTAGGCGGCGAGAAGCTCGACCGCGGTCAGGTCGGCGGGGCTGGTCATCGGGTTTTCTGCTTTCTTGGTGCGTCCCTACGCCCTACGTAGGCCCGTCGAGGCTCCATCCTCAAGCCGGAGGCCAGGAACTAAACTGTGCTACCTTGGAGCGGCTATGAACGCAGCGCCATCACCGCCAGAAGAAGACCTCGCGATCCTCTATCGTCGCGCCTTCGCCGAGTATGGCACGCGCGCGCTATGGAACATGCGCCCGGTCAAGCAGCCGACCCCAGCCGACGCCTTGGCGATCACCCAGGCCTTGCGCACGCATGGCCGCATGGAAGGACGGAGGCTCGCGGAGCGCATCGAAGAGCTTTGCCGTGCCCATCACTAAGTTCCAATCGGACGTGTTGCGGCTGTTGGCCGCCCAGCGCCGCCCCGACAGCTACATCGCGGGCGGCATAGCCATCAACCGACAACGCCCGCGCTTTTCGCGCGCCATTGACATGTCCCATGACTCCGCCGCGAGGCAAGATAGCGCCGTCAAGGCGGATGCGGCCGTGCTCGCCGCCGCCGGTTACACAATCACATGGTCGCCAATCCAACGCACCGGGAAGCACGAGGCGGCTGTCGAAAAAAACGGCGAGCAGATGCAGCTGGAGTGGGTGACGGACTCCGCTTTCCGGTTTTTCCCGACCCAGCCGGACGAACTGTTTGGCTATGTCCTGCATCCGGTTGACCTCGCAACCAACAAGGCGTCAGCGGCGGCAGATCGCAGAGTGCCGCGCGACATTGTCGATCTTGTCACGATTTACGATAATATTTTGCCGCTTGGTGCCGTCGTCGCCGCGGCAGTCGGCAAGTTTCCCGGCACTACGCCGGAGGAAATGCTGGCCGAGATCACGCGGCACAGCCGTTTCACGGCAGAGGAGTTTCAAGTGTTGGCGACCGAGCAACCGGTAGACGTGCGCGCATTGCACCGCCGGATCCGCCGCATGATCGAGGACGCCGAGGGCTTCATTGCCAAGCTGCCGAGCGACGCCGTGGGTGTAATCTTCATGGACGGCGACACGCCCGTGCAGCCGGACGTGGCTGCGCTCGACAAGTATCGGCGCAACCCCGGTGCGCCGCGTGGCCTATGGCCGTCGTCCCCCGAAATCTCACACGCCATGCTCGAGCGTTACGGCAAGCCGAATCCATAGCCGGCATTGCAAAACTCAAGCAGACCGTGTGAAAACTCCGTGCCGTAACGGCAACGAGCAAACTTGCTGCGTCGCAGCGGCGCCGTGTTAAATTTTTCGTGTCGCCCAAGGATCACTCACGATAGAATATTGCGTGGCTGGTGCTGACGACCTCGTTTTCACACGGTCTGCAAGACTTTCGGAACAAAATCAGAGCACTGAAAGCAAACGACTTTTCTGTTGCGCAACTCCGGTGCGTAATGGAATGGAGAGGGTGTGCAATGGCGACGAAGACCCTCCGCCATGCCCCGCGTCCAGAGCGGCAAACCGCCGTCCGGGAACCGGCCGTGCGGGCGTCACAAGAAGCTGCTATGTGGTCGGGCGTGGGGTGGCAGCGATCTCGCCCCCCGAACGGCCTGGCGGACGCGAGGCCGGCATCTCCGGGCCGCCGGGGTCCGAACAAGGGGAGGGCAAGGCGCATGAGCAGCAGCAATCCGGTGGTCGACATACGGCCGGAAGACGGCGGCCGGATCGCGCTCATCGTCATGGACAACCCGCCCGTGAACGCGCTCGGCCAGCGCCTGCGCGAAGGCATCATGCAGGCGCTGACCCAGGCGCGCGACGACGCCCGCGTGCAGGCGGTGGTGCTGACCGGCACGGATCGCGTTTTCTCCGCGGGCGCGGACATCACCGAGTTTGGTGGACAGCGGCGCTCGCCGATGCTCGGCGAAATCATCGAAGCGCTGGAGGGGATGCCGAAACCGGTCGTGGCGGCGCTCGGCGGGCTCGCCTTCGGCGGCGGGTTCGAGCTGGCGCTCGGCTGCCACTGGCGTGTGGCCGCCCCCACCGCGCGCGTTGGGCTGCCCGAAATCAAGCTCGGCATCCTGCCCGGTGCCGGCGGTACCCAGCGCACGCCGCGGCTCGCCGGCGTGGAGCGGGCGCTGAAGATGATCGTTTCCGGCGACCCCGTGCCCGCGGCCGAGGCGCGCGCGGCCGGGCTGATCGACGCGGTATTCGAAGGCCCCGAGTTCCTGGCCCAGGCGGTCGCGTTCGCGCGCAAAGTGATTGACGAGAAGCGGTCGCTGCGCCGGGTGCGCGACATCGAAGACAAGATCGCCGAGGCGCGCGGCAACCCGGACCTGATCGCCAAGGCGGCGGAACCGCTGCTGCGACGTTCGCGCGGATTGCGCGCGCCCCAGGCGGTGGTCGAAGCCGTGCGCGCGGCGGTCGAGCAGCCGTTCGAGGAGGGGCTGAAAACCGAGCACCGCCTGTTCATGGAACTCGTGACCAGCGCGGAATCCAAGGCGCAGCGGCACGCCTTCTTCGCCGAGCGCGAGGCGCAGAAGGTGCCCGACATGCCGGCGGGGGTGAAGTCGCGCCGGGTCGAGCGCGCCGTGGTGATCGGCGCCGGCACGATGGGCGGCGGCATTGCGATGTGCTTCGCCAATGTCGGCATCCCGGTCAGCGTCGTCGAAGCGGAAGCGGCGGCGCTGACGCGCGGCCTCGACCGTGTAGCCGGCAACTACAAGACCGCCATCTCCCGCGGCAGCATGGCCGCCCCCGAACTGGACAAGCGCATGGCGCTGATCCAGGGCACCACGGATTTTGCCGCCGTGGCGCAGGGCGACATCGTCATCGAGGCGGTGTTCGAGGAAATGGAGCTGAAGAAGCGCGTGTTCGCCGACCTCGACCGGGTGGCGAAGCCGGGCGCGCTGCTGGCAACCAACACCTCGACGCTCGACGTGAACGAGATCGCGCGCGCAACGAAGCGCCCGCAAGACGTGCTCGGCATGCACTTCTTCAGCCCGGCGAACGTGATGAAGCTGCTGGAGATCGTGCGTGGGCGAGCAACCTCGCACGAGGCGCTGGCCACCGCCATCGCCGTCGGCAAGCGGATCGGCAAGGTGGTCGCCGTGGTCGGCGTGTGCGACGGGTTCGTCGGCAACCGGATGCTGGCTCGCCGCTCCATTCAGGCCGAGCGGCTGCTGCTCGAAGGCGCGCTGCCGCAGGAGGTGGACGCGGTCGTCACCGGGTTCGGCTTCCCGATGGGGCCGTTCGCCATGGGCGATCTGGCCGGGCTGGACGTGGGTTGGCGCATCCGCAAGGCGCGCGGCACCAAGGCGCCGGTCTCCGACGCGCTGTGCGAGGCCGGGCGCTACGGCCAGAAGACCGGGGCCGGCTACTACCGCTACGAATCCGGCTCGCGCACCCCGACGCCCGACCCCGAGGTGGAGCGCATCGTGGTCGCCGCCTCGGCGCAGGCCGGCGTAGCAAGGCGGACGATTTCGCGCGACGAAATCCTCGAACGCATGATCTACCCGATGATCAACGAGGGCGCGCGCATTCTGCAGGAGGGTATCGCCGCGCGGCCGGGCGACATCGACATCATCTGGATCTACGGCTACGGCTGGCCGGTCTGGCGCGGCGGCCCGATGTTCTACGCCGATCAGGTCGGACTCGCCACGATCCGCGACCGGCTGGCGCATTATGCCGAGCACCAGGACGACCCCACGCTCGCGCCCGCGCCGCTGTTGGCGAAGCTCGCCGCCGAGGGCCAGGGCTTCGGCTCGCTGCAAGCGGGAAAGGCCGGCGCATGACCGCTGCAAGGCCGTTCCCCTGGGAGCGGTCCTACCCGCCGGGCGTGAGTTGGGACGCGCCGATCGAGACATCGACCTTGGGCGCGCTGCTCGACCGGGCGACCGCGAGTTTCTCGGACCGGATCGCCATCGAGTACAACGGTCATCGCATCAGCTATGGCGATCTGGGCGAGCAGGTGAACCGGGTGGCCGCCGGGCTGGCGCGCCTCGGCATCGGCCCGAACACGTCGGCGGCGCTCTATCTGCCGAACACGCCCTATCATCCGATCGGCTTGTTCGCCGTGCTGCGTCTGGGCGCGCGCGTGGTGCATCTGAGCCCGCTCGACCCGGTACGCGCGCTGCGGCGCAAGCTCGAGGACAGCGAGGCACGGGTCCTCATCACCACCGATTTCGCCGCCATGCTGCCCAACGCGCAGCAATTGTTGGCGGATGGCGTCATCGACCATCTGCTCGTGGGCGAGGATGAAGCCTTCGGTCCCGGTCCGATCCCGCGCTTACCGCTGCCCACGCTGCCCGGTGTGCAAAGCGTCGCCGCACTGGCCGAGGTGCCGGTTCCCGCCGAGTGGCCGCGCGTTTCGCCCGGGGATACCGCGCTCTTGCAATACACCGGCGGCACCACGGGCCTGCCGCGCGCCGCCATGCTCAGCCATGCCAACCTGACCGCGGCGGTGTCGATCTATGACGCCTGGGCTCCGGGCGCGGGGCAAGAACTGGCGGCCGACGAGACGGTGATCGGCGTGCTGCCACTGTTCCACATCTACGCCCTGACGACGGTGCTGCTGCGCGGGTTGAAGCACGGCGTCGAAATCATGTTGCGTCCACGCTTCGATCTGAACACGACGCTACGCGATATCGAACAGAAGCGCGCCACGCGCTTTCCCGGCGTGCCGACGATGTGGATCGCGCTCGCCGCGTGCCCCGGCATCGAGAAGCGCGATTTGTCCTCGCTACGCTCCATCGGTTCGGGCGGCGCGCCGATGCCGACGGAGGTGGCGGAGCGGCTGGAGAAGCTGACGGGCCATCGGCTGGGCGGCGGCTGGGGCATGACCGAGACCTCGCCAGCCGGAACCGCGCTGCTGCCCGGACAAGCGAACGCGCCCGGGTTGATCGGCGTGCCGCTGCCGGGGATCGAGATGGACATCGTGGCGCTCGACGACCCGCGCCGGGTGCTGCAGGCGGGCGAAAAGGGCGAGATCCGCATCAAGGGGCCGAACGTCACCCATGGATACTGGAAGCGCCCCGAGGAAACGGCCGCGGCGTTCGTCGACGGCTTCCTGCTGACCGGCGATGTCGGATATAGCGACGAGAATGGCTGCTTCTATCTCGTCGATCGCAAGAAGGACATGATCATTTCCGGCGGCTTCAACGTGTATCCGGGCATGATCGAGCAGGCGGTCTACGAGCACCCGCATGTGGAAGAGGCGATCGTCATCGGCATCGCCGACGCATATCGCGGCCAGGCGGCCAAGGCGTTCGTCAAGCTGCGCGAGGGCGCGCCCGAGCTGACCTTGGAGGATTTGCGCGCGTTTCTTGCCGACAAGCTGGGTCGGCACGAATTGCCGAGCGCATTGGAAATCCGCGCGGCGCTGCCGCGCACGAACGTGGGCAAATTGTCGAAACGCGAACTGATCGAGGAAGAGCAGGCGCGGGCGGGGGCCGGGTCGCCGGCCGCGGCCGAGTTGCGTCGGGCGTAGGGAGTTTCAGCAATGGTTCAGCCTGTCATCGTTTCCGTCGCGCGCACCGGCATCGGCAAGGCGGCGCGCGGCGCGTTCAACCTGACGCACGGCGCCGATCTCGGCGGGCACGTCATCCGCCATGCGGTGGAGCGGGCCAAGCTGGAGCCGGGCGAGGTGGAAGAGGTGGTCATGGGCTGCGCCCTGCCGGAAGGGGCCACCGGCGGCAACATCGCGCGCCAGGCCGCCTTGCGCGCCGGCCTGCCGGTGAGCGTCGCGGCCATGACCGTGAACCGCTTCTGCTCCTCCGGCTTGCAGGCCATCGCCATCGCCGCCGGGCGGATCGTGAACGACGGCGTGCCCGTCGCGGTCGCGGGCGGGCTGGAATCGATCAGCCTGGTGCAGGAAAGCTTGAACAAGTTCCGCTACCGGAGCGATTGGCTGGACGAGCACAAGCCGGAAATCTACCTGCCGATGATCGAAACCGCCGATATCGTGGCGAGGCGATACGGCGTCTCGCGCGAGGCCCAGGACGCATACGCGCTGGAGAGCCAGAAGCGCACGGCCTCGGCGCAGCAGGGCGGGAGATTCGCCGACGAGATCGTGCCGATGACCACGGTGAAGGCGGTGGCCGACAAGGAAACCGGCGCGGTGCGCGAGGAGAGCGTCACGATCGGCCGTGACGAGTGCAACCGGCCCGATACGACGATCGAAGCTCTCGCCAAGCTGAAGCCCGTGCGTGGCGAGGATCAGTTCATCACCGCCGGCAACGCCAGCCAGTTGTCCGATGGCGCGGCGGCGGTGGTGCTGATGTCGGATCGCGAGGCGGAGCGGCGGGGCCTCGAGCCGCTCGGCACGTTCCGCGGCCTCGCGGTCGCGGGTTGCGAGCCGGACGAGATGGGCATCGGCCCGGTATTTGCCGTGCCGCGGCTGTTGCAGCGGCAGGGGCTGACCATGGACGATATCGACCTGTGGGAGCTGAACGAGGCGTTCGCGGTCCAGGTGATCTATTGCCGCGACCGGCTCGGCATTCCGAACGAACTCCTGAACGTGGACGGCGGCTCGGTATCCATTGGTCATCCGTACGGCATGAGTGGCGCGCGGATGGCCGGACACGCGCTGATCGAAGGCCGCCGCCGCGGCGTTCACCGCGCAGTCGTGACGATGTGCATCGGCGGCGGCATGGGCGCGGCCGGGCTGTTCGAGATCAATTAGGTGCGCCACGGCCGTCACGAGGGCAGACGCGGGCACGTCGTCGGGAGGCGAGCATGGACCTGAGCTTCACGCCGGACGAGATCGCGTTCCGCGACGAGGTGCGGCGGTTCTTCCGCAGCGAAATCCCGGAATCGATCCGTCGCAAACTGGCGGCAGGACGGCATGCGTCCAAGCAGGAAATCATCGACGTTCAGCGCATCATGAACGCTCGGGGCTGGGCGGTGCCGCATTGGCCGCGCGAATGGGGCGGCCGGGATTGGTCGCCGATCCAGCTCTATTTCTATCAGGACGAAATGCAGCAGGCCTCGGTGCCGCCGCCCCTGCCGTTCAACGTGAACATGGTCGGCCCGGTCATCGCGCAATTCGCCAGCGAGGCGCAGAAGCGCGAGTTCCTGCCGAAGATCGCCAATCTGGACATCTGGTTCTGCCAGGGCTTTTCCGAGCCGGGCGCCGGATCGGACCTCGCCTCGCTGCGCAGTTCGGCCAAGCGCGAGAACGGCCATTATATCGTGAACGGGCAGAAGACCTGGACGACGCTCGCGCAATACGCCGACTGGATTTTCTGCCTGGTGCGCACCGATCCGCAGGCCAAGAAGCAGGAAGGCATATCCTTCCTGCTGATCGACATGAATACGCCCGGCATCACCGTCCGCCCGATCCAGACGATCGACGGCGGGCACGAGGTGAACGAGGTGTTCTTCGACGACGTGAAAGTTCCGGTGGAGAACCTGGTCGGGCAGGAGAACAAGGGCTGGGATTACGCGAAATTCCTGCTCGGCAACGAGCGCACCGGCATCGCGCGCGTCGGTACCTCCAAAGAGCGCATCCGGCGCATCCGCGAACTGGCGGCGCTGGAGCGCGTGGGCGATCGCCCGGTGCTCGACAATCCGCGCTTCCGCGAGAAGCTGGCGCAGGTCGAGGTGGAACTGAAGGCGCTGGAGCTGACGCAGTTGCGCGTGGTGGCGAACGAGCGCAAGCGCGAGCGGGGAAGACCCGATCCGGCATCGTCGATCCTGAAAATCAAGGGCTCCGAGATTCAGCAGGCGACGACCGAGTTGCTGATGGACGTGGTCGGGCCCTACGCGATGCCGTATCAGCCCGAACACGAGGAGGGCTGGAACGAGCCGCCGATCGGCCCGGAATACGCGCCGACCGCGGCGCCCACCTACTTCAACTGGCGCAAGATTTCCATCTACGGCGGCTCGAACGAGATTCAGCGCAACATCATCGCCAAGGCGATTCTGGGGCTGTGAGTTCTTTGTCGTTGCGAGGAGCGCGGCGACGTCGCAATCCAGAGCCGCAACGCCGAAATGGATTGCCCGGCTTCGCTCGCAATGACCGTGTGGGGGGAGCATGGACTTCGATCTGAACGACGAACAACGGCTGCTCAAGGACAGCGTCGAGCGGCTGATCGCCGACCGCTACGACTTCGAGCAGCGCAAGCAATACGCGGCCAGCCCCGAGGGCTGGAGCCGCGAGCTGTGGGAGCAGTACGCCGAGCTCGGCCTGCTCGGCCTGCCGTTCGCCGAACAATACGGCGGCTTCGGCGGCGGCCCGACCGAGACCATGATCGTCATGGAAGCGTTCGGGCGGGGCCTCGTGCTGGAGCCGTATCTCGCCACCGTCATTCTCGGCGGCGGGCTGCTGCGCCGCTCCGGCAGCGAGGCGCAGAAGGCGAAGCTATTGCCCGAAATCGCCGGGGGTAAACTGCGTTTCGCCTTCGCGCATGCCGAGCGCCAGTCGCGCTATGATCTCGCCGATATCACCACGACGGCGCGGCGCGACGGCAAGGGCTGGCGGCTGGACGGCGAAAAAAGCCTGGTGTTGCACGGGGATTCCGCCGATGTGCTGATCGTCTCGGCGCGCGTCGCGGGCGGGCAGCGGGATCGCGACGGCGTCGGGCTGTTTTTGATCGACGCCGGGGCGAACAACGTCTCCCGCCGCGGCTACCCGACCCAGGACGGGCTGCGCGCCGCCGAGATCAGACTCGACGGCGCCTGGGCCGACGACGTTCTGGGCACGCCGGGCCAGATGCTGCCCGTGATCGAGCGCGTGGTGGACGAGGCGGTCGCCGCGCTCTCGGCCGAAGCGATCGGCGTCATGGCGTCCATGCACGAGCTTGACACTGGATTACCTGAAAACGCGAAAGCAGTTCGGCCGCGCGATCGGCGAGTTCCAGGTGTTGCAGCACCGCGCGGTGGACATGCTGGTCGCGTTCGAACAGGCGCGCAGCATGGCCCTGTTCGCGAGCATGATGGCGGCGGAGGCCGACGCGGCCGAGCGGCATCGCGCGATGGCGGCGGCCAAGGTGCAGATCGGCCGCTCCGGGCGGCATATCGGCCAGGAGGCGATCCAACTGCATGGCGGCATCGGCATGACCATGGAATACAAGGTCGGCCATTACTTCAAGCGCATGACCATGATCGAGCTGATGTTCGGCGATACCGAGACGCATCTGACGGCGCTCGCCGACATGGGCGGCCTGTTCGAGACGGCGGCGTAGCGACGCCACCCCGCGCCGGGTTCTACTGGTCGTACAGGACCCGCAGGACCACGAACCAGTCGTAGCGCCAGTCGATCGGCGTGCCGTCCGGGCCGGCGAGCTTGCCGTCGGACGTGACCGGGACGTGCTTCATGGTGACGGCGTCGTCCACGTTGCCGCCGATCACCGTCAGGCTGCCGGGCGTAATCTGCACGACCATGTCGCAGTGGCTCGGGAATGGGCCCGCCGGCAGATCGTCGAAGCGGATATGCGCCGCCTGGGCGCGCCCCGTGCAGATCAGATCGCCCAGTTGCGGCGCGTAGCTTTCGGGCCGCTCGGCGACCACCGCGTAACCGGAGGTCCGGCCGAGCGACATCTCGCGGGCGACGTTGATGTAATCGGAATGCGCTTCCGAATACGGGAAACGCCGCCCCGCGCCGTCGAGCCGCATGATGTAGGAGATGAACGCCGCCGACCAGGCGTACTCGCCATCCGACGCGGCGGGGAATTCCAGGCCGTCCTCGTCGTGCTTGCCGGTCCAGAGGCCTTCCTTGGTGCCCGGATCGAGCCCGATCCACCAATATTCGCCGACCCGCTGCCATAGCCCGGGCTCGCGTTCCGGCTTCAGGTCGGGCGGCGGCTCGGGGCGGGTGTTCGGCGGATCGTCGTCAACCGGCTGACCGAACAGGCGCCATTCCCTGAGCGCGATCGCGACGGCATCGGCGCGTGAGAACGGCGCGTACGGCTTGCGCGCGAACATTGGCACGTGTTCGTCGAGTTCCGGGGGCACCCGACCGGTCACCACCGCGTGCGGCGGCCGGGCCGCGCAGCCGGCGAGGACGGCCATGACAAAGCCGGCGGCAACGGGTCGGACGGAACGTCGGGACGGCATTGGTCCGCGCCGAATATCCGGCTTTTCCGCGCCGCACAACCACGGGTCCGGTTCACACCGGCGGCGCCATCTCCGGGAACAACGCGCGCAGCCCGTCCGCGCTCGCCGCGCAGCGGCCGCGTTCGGTCATGAGACCCGTCACCAGCCGCGCTGGCGTCACGTCGAATGCCGGATTGGCGGCGCGGCTTCCGGTCGGGATCACACGCACGTGCGCGACCGCGCCGCCCTCGGTTTGGCCCGCGATCATGTCCACCTCGCCGGCATCCCGTTCCTCGATCGGGATTTCGGCAACGCCGTCCGACAGCGTCCAGTCGAGCGTGCTGGAGGGCAGCGCCACCCAGAACGGCACGCCGTTGTCCTTCGCCGCCAGCGCCTTCAGGTACGTGCCGATCTTGTTCGCCACGTCGCCCCGACGCGTCACGCGGTCGGCGCCGACGATGACCAGATCGACCTCGCCGTGCTGCATCAGGTGCCCGCCGGCATTGTCGGCGATCACGGTGTGCGGCACGCCGTGCTTGCCGAGTTCCCAGGCGGTCAGCGCCGCGCCCTGGTTGCGCGGGCGCGTCTCGTCCACCCAGACATGGACGGCGACGCCGGCATCGTGCGCCCGATAGATCGGCGCGAGCGCGGTGCCCCAATCCACGGTCGCCAGCCAGCCGGCGTTGCAATGGGTGAGCACGTTGGCGGGGCCGCTCCTGCCGAGTGCCGCCGCCTCGATCAGCGGCAATCCGTGCTCGCCGATAGCGGCGTTCTGCGCGACGTCCTCGTCGGCGATCGCGGCGGCTTCCTGGTAGGCGGCCGCCACCCGGTCGGCGCGGGCCGTGTTGCGCAGCCGGGTCAGCATGCGCTCGATCGCCCAGCGCAGATTGACCGCGGTCGGCCGTGTGGCGGCCAGCATGGCGGCGGCGCGTTCCATCGCTTCGGTGGAACTGTCGCGGCGCAGCGCCAGGCACAGGCCATACGCCGCGCTCGCGCCGATCAGCGGCGCCCCGCGCACCTGCATCGCGCGGATGGCGTGCGCGACCTGCTCGACCTCGGTCAGCCGGACGATCTCCAGCGACCACGGCAGCGCCGTCTGGTCGATGATGCGGACCGACCAGCCGTCCGCGATCGACCCAGATGCTGCGATGCGGCGTGCCGTCGATCTTCATGCGCGCTCAGATCCTCCGGTGCAGCGAGCAGACCAGCGTGAACAGCCGGCGCGCGGTGTCGAAATCCATCGTCGCCTTGCCCTCGAGCCGCTCCGTCAGCAACTGCGCGCCCTCGTTGTGCAGACCCCGCCGGCCCATGTCGATGGCCTGGATGCGCGCCTCGCGACCTTCCTCGGCCGCCTTGGCGTAGCTGTCCACCAGAAGCTGATAGTCCTTGATCAGCCGCCGGAACGGCCCCAGCGCCAGCACGATGCCGGCGAGCGGCGTGTCGTCCTCGCGGCGGATGTCGAACACCAGCCGGCCTTCCTGGATGGACAAATGGAGGATGTAGGGCCCGGATTCCTTGCCGGGCAGGGCAAACCGGTTGTCCGCCTGCAGATCGGCGACGGCCTGGTCGCGGTCGGCCTTCAGCAACGGCGAGAGCCGAGTGAGCGGCTCGCCCTCCACGACGACGCGCTGGACCCGAGCCCGATTCCGGACGAGCGGCTGCTTCAGCCGCCCGCCCATCCGCCCGCGCCGAGCCGTTCCGCGATCACGTTCCGTCCTCGGTGTTGAGCAGCCCCAGCCGCAGCATCAGCCCGACCGTCGCGCCCTTGACCGGCTGCAACAGCCCGACCGCAAGCAGCGCCGTCAGCGGCAGCCACAGCGCGGCATGCACCCAGATCGGCGGAGCTTCCGTCCGTTCGAGCACCACCATCAGCGGCACGACGATGTGGCCGACGAGGAGAATGGTGAAATACGGCGGGGCGTCGTCCGCGCGCGCTAGGCCGAGCGGCGCGCCGCAGCCGGAGCACTCGGGCGTAACCTTCAGAAATCGCCGGAACAGGCGGGTGTTGCCGCAGCCGGGGCAGCGGCCGGCCAGCCCGCGACCGAGCGCGGTGAACAGCGGCGGCACCGGCCAAGGCGGCGCGGCGACGGACCGGTCGGGCTTCCAGATCACGGGCGCATGGGCGAGCGGGGTCACGGGGTCCTCATCGGAATTGGGGCTATGCTGCATTGCATCAGTTTGCTAGCCAAGGTTCTCCAGACAAGGGCAGCGACTGCCGATGCCGCCGCGACCCAGCCGCGCGGCCCGGGCGCGGATGGCCTGCGCACGGCCTGTCGCCGCGACGCCACACCAGACGTGGAACGGTGGGCCGACGTGTGAACCAGGTCACAGCTTTCCAGCGCTCATCCGGGTAAATGTAACATGGTCTGAAGGTGACAGGTTCTTCATCAATGCTCTCTCGTGCCCCCAGCGAAGCCGCCATCATACCATTTCCACGCGCCGGATTGCCCCGGAACCGGTTGACCGTCAGGGATCGGATGAGTGCGCTCGCCTGGGCGGAAAGAGCCCGCGGCTTCGGCTACGACCGCGTGGTGATCCGAGAACGCCACCCACAGGACGACCCGCAGATCGGCGAGCACTTGGCGATCTACCGGGCGGGAGAGGCCTGGGCGGCTTGGGGGGTGGCGCGGCATGGCCTGTCGCTCCGGGTCTGGCGCTGCGCGACCGGCGCCGATCTCGGCGATTTCGACACCATCGACGAGGCGCTCTCGGCCATTGTCACGGCGCCGCTCATGCCGGAGCCGCGGTTGCGCCGCCAGCCCTCCTGAAGCACCGCCGCGCGCTAGCGGCGCCGTCCACAGCTCGCCATCGATTGCTCGGCCCTGGCATCGCCGACCGGCGCCGCCCCGTTGCCAACAGTCCCGATCCGCGGCGATAGCGCATCGGCTACGCCAGAAGGAGGGGACATGATTCCGCACGATGTGACTGTTCACCCGTCGCGTTCGGAGCTGCGGCGCGACGACCAACTCGCCTGGAAGATCGCCGCCGTCGCTACCGACAAGGTGCCGGTCGAGCGCGACGTCGCGGCGATGATCGTGAACCGCGTCATCGACAACGCGGCCGTCGCGATCGCGGCTATCAACCGCCGTCCGGTCGTGTCGGCCCGCGGCGCGGCGCTGGCGCATCCGCGCAAATTCGGCGCGACCGTGTTCGGCGTCGCCAGCAACAAGGGGTTCAGCCCGGAATGGGCGGCGTGGGCGAACGGCACGGCGGTGCGCGAACTCGATATGCACGACACCTTCCTTGCCGCCGATTACGCGCATCCCGGCGACAACATCCCGCCGATCCTGGCGGTGGCGCAGACCATGGAGCGGTCGGGGCGCGACCTGATCCGCGGCATCGCCACCGGCTACGAGATCCAGATCGATCTCGTGCGCGCGATCTGCCTGCACGCGCACAAGATCGATCACATCGCGCATCTCTGCCCGGCGCAGGCGGCCGGCATCGGCACCCTGCTGCGCCTGCCTCAGGAAACGATTTACCAGGCGGTGCAGCAGGCGGTGCATGTGAGCTTCACGACCCGGCAGTCACGCAAGGGCGAGATCAGCAGTTGGAAGGCCTTCGCGCCCGCCCATGCCGGCAAGCTCGCCGTCGAGGCCGTCGATCGCGCGATGCGCGGCGAGGGTGCGCCGAGCCCGATCTATGAAGGCGAGGACAGCGTGATCGCCTGGATGCTGGACGGACCCGACGCCCGCTACCAGGTGACGCTGCCCGCGCCCGGCGAAGCGAAGCGCGCCATCCTGGATAGCTTCACCAAGGAGCACAGCGCGGAATACCAGAGCCAGGCGCTGATCGATCTGGCGTTCCGGCTGCGCGAGCGCATCCCCGACCTCGCGGAGGTCGAGAAGATCACCATCCACACCTCGCACCACACGCACTACGTCATCGGCACCGGCGCCAACGATCCGCAGAAGATGGACCCCGACGCCAGCCGGGAAACGCTCGACCACTCGATCATGTACATTTTCGCCGTCGCGCTGGAGGACGGACGCTGGCACCACGTCCACAGCTACACGCCGGCGCGCGCGCATCGCCCCGAGACGGTCGCGCTCTGGCACAAGATCGAGACGCGCGAAGACCCGGAGTGGACACGCCGCTATCACGCCACCGAGCCGAACGAGAAAGCCTTCGGCGGACGCGTCGAGATTCTGCTGCAGGACGGCACGCGCATCGAGGACGAGATGGCGGTGGCCAACGCGCATCCGCTGGGCGCGCGCCCGTTCGAACGCGCCGACTACATCCGCAAGTTTCGCACGCTCACCGAGGGCGTGATCGCCACGCGCGAGTCGAACAGGTTCCTGGAGATCGCGCAGGATCTGCCGCGGCTCGCGGCCGGCGAACTTCACCTGTTGAACGTGGCGCTGCCGTCGGGCGCTCTCGCGATCGGGCGTCCGGGAATCTTCTGAGCAGCCCAGCGCGCGTTGCCGCGAACGGAGCGGCGGCGGCACTCGGACAAAGGCCGCCGACTCCGCTTCGCGCCGGCGATTCCGATCGGCGATGTCGCGCGCGCGAGTCCAGTTTGCAAAAAGTGATGCGCATTCCAGCGCAACGGTTGCTTTTTGTTTGACAGACGCGCGCAAGACACGGAATAGCGGAGTCGCCATGTGCGCGTGCGATTCGCGACAGCAAATCGAGCGCGGCGGGCAGCGTGAACAAGGGCCGATTGGATGCAGGCTCGCGGGCAGATGCCGTTCCTGAAAGCGCCGCCGTTCGGCATGGAACCCACCGCTGCCGGTGTGCGAGCCGGAGATCGGAACCCCTATTCCGCAGCATGTTCCGCAACCGGCTGGATAGGCGGCCGTTCGAGCGCATGCACGTTTCACCACCACGGCCGATGAGCACCCACGCGCTTGGATCGATCAGGAGACGCCAAGCAAACCGACACAAGGAGCAGTCGAAGTGAACACCGACGATCCCACAACCGAACGGCCGCGCGCCCAGTCCATGGCGATGCGTTCGTCGACCCGCCGGACGTCGACGCGCGGCGGGTCCACCCGCGGCACCGGCATGCGCAAGACGGGTACGCGCGCAACCGGAACGCGTACCGCCACGCGTGCGACCGCCACGCGCAAGCCGGCCGCCAAGAAGACCACCCGCGCCCCCGCGAAGACGACGACGCGTGCCGCCGCGAAGACGACCACGCGCGCCGCCGCGAAGGGCACCACGCGCCGCACGGCGGCGAAGAAGACGGCTGCGCCGAAGCGCACCGCCACGGCGACGCGCCGCCGCACGACCACCGCCAAGCCGGCGGCAAAGACAACCACGCGCCGTGCCGCCGCCAGCAAGACCGCGACCACGCGCCGTCGCACGGTCAAACCTGCCGCGAAGCGAACCACGCGTCGGGCGACGACCACAGCGCGGAAGACCACGAGCACCGGCACCACGCGGCGCACCGGCACACGCCGTGCGGCGGCGAGCGCCGAGGGCATCACCAAGCCCGCCACGCGCCGTCCGCGCCGTCCGCGCATGGTCGAGCCGGAGCCGGAAATGCCGGCGCACGAGGAGGGGGAATCGATGAGCTACGAGCCCTCCGAGGAGAGCATGGGCTAGCGCGCGTTCGTATCCCCACGTGAACGCGCCGGTTTCCTGTCGTGTTGGAGCGCGCTCACCGAGACCTGCGTCGTTGCCGGGGTTTGACCCGGCAATCTTGCGGCCACGCCACCTCGAGATGCCCGGGTCTTCGCCCGGGCATGACGGTGGCAACCAGGAATTTTCTGCATTCGCTCGGAGCGGGCGCCACGGGCGCCCGTTTCCGCCTCAGCCGAACGTGGCGAGCAGATCGCTGACTTGCGGGCTCGTCAGCAAGCGCGGATTGGCGCTTCTGAGGAGCAGAAACAGCTTCGCGGCCTCTTCGAGTTCCTCCGCTGCGTAAACCGCGTCGGTCAGCGTCTTCCCGGAAACCACTGGCCCGTGATTTGCGAGCAGCACCGCCCGCGCGTTGCGCGCCGCCGCGGCGATCGCCGGTTCCATCGCCGGATCGCCGGGGCGGTAGTACGGGACGACCGGCATCGTTCGGCCCACCCGCATCACGAAATAGGGCGTCAGCGGCGGAATCGGATTGCCGGGATCGACATCCGGCAGGCACGCGACCGCGGTCGCCATGGTCGAGTGCAAATGCACGACCGCGCCCGCATCCGGACGCGATGCGTAGAACGCCCGGTGCATGAACACTTCCTTCGAGGGCTTGTCGCCCGCGACATGCCCGAACTCGCGGTCGAGCTTCGATAGACGCTGCGGGTCGAGCCGCCCGAGCGAGGAGTTGGTCGACGTGATCAGGTAGCCATCCGCCAAGCGAACACTGATGTTGCCGGCGCTGCCGACCGAAAAGCCGCGCGCGAACAGGCTGGCAGCCAACGCGACGAGTTGGCCGCGAATTTCGCTTTCGTCCATCGGAATCCCCCGCTCAGGCGCCGGCAGTCCGTGCCGGCGACTCTCGGCCCGGCCCGGCGAACGCTTTCAGGAAGAAATCGGGCGCGCCGAAATTGCCGGACTTCAGCGCCAGCAGCAGCGGCGGGCCGCTGCCTTGCGCGAGCGTCCACGGCACGCCCGGATCGATCTCGGAACCGATCCGCAGCGAGCGCACGCGGAGCCGCGACACCACGGCGCCCGAAGTTTCGCCACCGGCCACCACCATGCGGCGCACGCCGCGCGCGACCAGCGCTTCGGCGATATCGGCGAGCGCCTCCTCGACCAGCGCGCCGGCCCGCTCGCGCCCGAGTTTTTCCTGCAGCGCCGCCACTTTGTCCGGTGGCGCCGACGCGGCGATCACGACAGGACGGTGCCCGAGTTTATCGCCGACCCATTCGACCGCCGTTCGCGCCAGCGCGGCGGCATCCGGTACGGCGAGCGGATCGAGTTGCAGCGTCGGCACGTGCTCGCGCGCGACATCGATCTGAGCCAGCGTTGCACGCGAACACGAACCGGCCAGCACCGCTTCGTGCCCGTCCACGTCTTCCAGCGCACCGGGATCGGTGCGCGCGGGCAGCAGCCCGGCGCGGCGAAAATTCTCCGGCAATCCCATCGCCACGCCCGATCCGCCGGTGACCAGCGGATGCGCCGCCGCCGCTTCGCCGATCGCGTGCAGATGCCGGTCGCTCACGGCATCGACAATGGCGTAGCGGTAGCCTTGCTCGGCGAGCACGCTCATCGCCTGCCGCGTGGCCCGCGCGCCCTGCTCGACCGTCGTGTACGGCACGAGACCGACGCGCCCGTCGGTCTGCCGTCCGAGCACCCGCGCCAGATTGGCGTCCGTCATCGGCGTGAGCGGATGGTTCTCCATGCCGCTCTCGTTCAACAGCGCGCTGCCGACGAACAGATGACCCTGGTAGACGGTCCGGGCATTGGTCGGGAACGCCGGACAGGCGAGCGCGAAACCGGGGCCGAGCGCGCGCAGCAGCGCGTCGGCGACCGGGCCGATATTGCCGCGATCGGTGCTGTCGAAGGTGGAACAGTATTTGAAGAAGAACTGGCGGCATCCCGCGCGACGCAGCCACGCCAGCGCCGCGAGGCTGTCGCGCACCGCGTCTGCCACTGGCGTCGTGCGCGACTTCAGCGCGACCACAACCGCATCCGCCTCCGGCACGGCGGCATCCGGTTGCGGCACGCCTATCAGTTGCACCGTCCGCATGCCGTTGCGCACCAGCATGGAGCAGAGATCGGTGGCGCCGGTGAAATCGTCGGCGACGGAGCCCAATAGCGGCATGACGCTTCCTCCGGGTCTCCCCGGATCACGTCCGGGGCATGCGCGGCAGGCCGAGTATGTCACGATGACCAATGCGCACCGCAAGCCTCGCCGCGAGCGCCTGGCGCAGGCGCGCGGTTTCCCACGCCGCGATCTGCTCATGCTTCCTCGGAAATGCGGCGCGCGCGGCGCGCGCGGCAAGCAGGACGAACGCGCGCGTCGCCGTCAGTTCGCTCGCGGGAAGCCGCAAGGTGCTGGGCGCCGATCGGACGGCAAAGCCGCGCGCATGCAGGGAGCGGACCGCGGCGTTCGGTGCATCCGCGCCGAGCGGATGCGGGAACTCGCTATCGCGCCACTGAACGCAATTGACCCCGGCGCGAATCATCCGGTCCGCCGGATGGCGCGGCAGCCACGCCATTCGCCCGTCGGAAATCAGGCTGGCGAGGAACGGAACGGAAAGCGCGCCGAGTAACCGATCCAGCCAGGCGCGCGGCACGCGATCGAGCAATCCGCTGCAAACGACGGCGTCGATCCGGTCGAGCGGCAAGCCGACGGGAGCGGCGGCGAGGTCGACGGCGAAGCCCCCGATGCGCCATGCGCCGGCCGGCGTGTGCACGAGCATGGCGCGGCCGGGAAAGGTGACGGCCCAGCCGCGCCGCGCAGCCCAGGCCTCCGTTCGCTCGAACGCCTCCGCGACGAGTGTTTCGTCGTCATCCGCGAGCAGCCAAGATTGCGCGCGGCCCAATCGCGGCGCGAGCCAGCGCAACATGTCGCCGGTTCCGGCGCCGATGTTCAGGATGCGCGGCCGAGCGGGGACTTCACGCGCGAGGTCCGCGGCCAGTTCCGCGCCGCGCGCCGCGGCGTCGAATCCCTCCCGCAGCCCTTCCCAGTCCGAACCGAACGCCTCGGTCATGCCAGCGCGGCGGCGAAGGCGCGTGCCTGGGTCGGCCAATCCGGCAGCTTCCGGCCGGCTTCCCACGCCCTCTCAGACATGTAGCGCCGCAGATCGGCGTCGAAGATCAGGCGCCGCATCGCCTTCGACAGGCCCTCGTGGTCGCCCGGCGGGCAGATCACGCCGGCTTCGGTCGGCACCGATTTCGTCACCGCTTCGCCCGCGGCAAGCGCGACCGGCAGCCCGCGTTTCAGCGCCTCGGCCACCGCCATCGCGTAACCCTCCCAGCGTGTCGCGAGCGCGAACAGATCGGCGCCACGCCAGAGCTGCTCGAGGCTCGCATCGTCCACTTCGCCCGCGAAACGCACGCGTTGCGCAATGCCGAGTTCCTCGGCGAGGACGCCGAGGCCCCGCGCGCAAACCGGATCGCGCGTGGCGGAGCCGGCGATGGTCAGCGACCAGTCCAGATCGAACAGCCGCGCGAGCGCGCGCAGCAGAACATCGTGGCCCTTGCGCGGAACGAGACTGCCCACGGACAGGATGGCGCAGTCCGGCCCGCCCGAGCCGACGCTGCGCGGCGCATCGTCCGTGCCCGGCACGACGACCGCGATGCGGTCGGAAGCCACGTCGAATTCCGACTGCAACCGCTCGCCGCAGGCTTGGCTCGTCGCGATCACCTTCGGCAGCCGCGGCAAGATCCGGTGTTCGATCGCGCGCAGCGCCGCCCGGCTTGGATCGGGCAAGCCGTGCTGCAAGGCCGACGGGTGATGCACGAGCCCGACCGCCCGCGCTGCGAGCGCATCCGCCACATCGGCGAAGGCGGCGAGCACGAGCCCATCGATCACCGGCAGCGCGTCTTCCGGCAGCGCGCGCCAGGCCTCGCTCGCCGAGGCTTTCGCCTCCGCGTCCGGCAAGGGGTGTTTTGCCCCGACTTCGATGACGTGGACGGCGTGACCCGCCTGGCGCAGTCTCTCGGCCTGGCGCCGATTGTAGGCGTTACCGCCGGCGGCCGCGCCGGCCGCCGCGGGTACGATCATTGCGATGTGGCGAGCCATGATGCGCTGCTATCGGCGGCTTGCGACGGTTCGTCCATAACGCGGGCTCCCGGCGGTCGCGGGTCCGCTGGCTCGCGCGGCGAGCCAGCGCGAACGCGCGACCCGCGGCTCGATGAAATTCCTGAAATGTCAGTTCCTTGAATTCTGCTCATGGCCGTGTCTGCCCCTTGGCTGGCCGAACCGCCGCCGCTATAAGCCCGGCGACTGCGCGCCGGGAACAAACCCGGGAGGGAAACGGGCCGGCTTCCGTTCGGCCTCTGGAGCAAGAAGGCAAGAACGGCGAGTCGGAATGATAACGCTGCCCCCGGACTATCGTCCGTCGGACGATGAAGAGTTCATGAATCCACGGCAAATCGAGTATTTCCGGGGCAAGCTGCTGCGCTGGCGCTCCGACCTGCTGCGCGACGCGGACGGCACCCTGGCCAGCCTCTCCGAAGGCGGTATCCACGAGGCGGACATCACCGACCGCGCCAGCATCGAGACCGACCGCGCCTTGGAGCTGCGCAACCGCGACCGCGCGCGCAAGCTGATCAGCAAAATCGACCAGGCGCTGATGCGGCTCGAAAGCGGCACCTATGGTTACTGCGAGGAAACCGGGGAGCCGATCGGCTTGAAGCGCCTCGAAGCCCGGCCGATCGCCACGCTCTCGGTGGAGGCGCAGGAACGGCACGAGCGCATGGAGCGCGTCTACCGCGACGACTGAGCCGGCCAGCCACGCGGGAGCGGCTACTCCGTGGCGAAACTGGTGCCGCAGCCGCAGGACGAGGTGGCGTTCGGGTTGCGGACGGTGAAATGGCTGCCCATCAGCTCGTCCGCATAGTCGAGTTCCGCGCCCCCGAGCAGATCGAGGCTGGCCGGGTCGATCAGCACCCGCGCCCCTTCGCGCTCGATTATGATGTCGTCCGGCTGCCGCTCGCGGTCGAGCTCGAAGCGGTACTGAAAGCCGCTGCAGCCGCCGGCGAGCACGGAGAGGCGCAGCGCCATCGCCCGCTGATCGGTCGCGACGATCTCGGCGATTCGCGCCGCCGCCCGTGAGCTCACCGAGAAGCACGTGGATTCGATTTGCATGGCGGTGAACATAATCAGCCAGCGCCGGCGATTGAAGCCCGGCCGAACCGATCGCCGGCGCGAGCCCGTCCGCCCGAGAAGCGTCAGTCGGGCAGGAATGCCTTCGAGACCACCTGTTCGGCGGTCCAGGGGCAGGTCTCGGGAAGCCGCAGCAGGCCGGTTTCCTCGAGCGCCCAGCCACGCCCGAGTTCGTAGGCACCCGACAGCACGTCCGGCAGGCGGGCGCGCAGGCTCGGGCTGTCGTCGAATATCGTGGCCAGCTCGTCGCGCTGCGCGGTGATCGTCGCGGCCCAGCGCCGGCTGCGGAGGTCGGGCTGGTAACGCCACTTCAGCAGGTGCTGCAGCAGGCGCGCCAGCCGCCGGCGCATCTCGCGCCGCTCGCTTGCGCCCACGCTTTCGATTTCCTCGGCAAGGTGTTCGCGGTCGATGGCCGACAGGTCGTTGGCCCTGAGCAGCGCGGCCTGCTGCTCGGTCCAAGCGACGAAATCCTGGTCGTACAGCCCTGATGTCATCCAGCCAGCCCCGGTCGGCCGCAATATCGGCGATTTCCGCCCGCTTTGCACGGGCCGGCCAACCACCGCGCATTGAAGCGGCGCGAAAACAGGTGCTAAGCGGCGGCGCAGCATGAGCAGCCTCGCACCCTGGGCGGTCAGCGCGGCCGGGTCGCGCGGGCGGCGCCATCCCGAGCCGGAGAGCCCGACCCGCACGCCCTGGCAGCGCGACCGCGACCGCATCATCCACAGCGCCGCCTTCCGCAAGCTGCAGTACAAGACGCAGGTCTTCGTCAATCACGAGGGCGATTTCTTCCGCACCCGCCTGACCCATAGCCTGGAGGTGGCGCAGATCGGGCGCTCCATCGCGCGGGCGCTGAACCTGGACGAGGACCTCACCGAGGCGCTGGCGCTCGCCCATGACCTCGGCCACCCGCCGTTCGGCCATGCCGGGGAAGAGGCGCTGAACGCCGGCATGCAGCCGTTCGGCGGCTTCGACCACAACGCCCAGAGCCTGCGCGCCGTGACCTTGCTGGAGAAGCGATACGCGGGCTTCGACGGGCTGAACCTGACCTGGGAAACCTTGGAGGGGCTGGCCAAGCACAACGGCCCGCTGCTCCAGCCCGCCGCCTACGTGCTCGAATACGACCGGGCGCATCCGTTGGCGCTGAATTCCTACGCTTCGGCCGAGGCGCAGGTCGCGGCGCTGTCGGACGACATCGCCTATCACAGTCACGACCTGGACGACGGCATGCGCGCGGGCCTGTTCGCGCCGGAGGACGTCGCAGGACTTCCGGTGGTGGGGGACGCACTGTCGGAAGCCCGGCGCGTCAGCCACGACAACGAGCAGGGCCGGCTGCAGCACGAAACCATCCGCCGCGTCATCGACGTGCTGGTGAACGACGTGATTGCCGAGTCGCGCCGGCGGATCGCCGCGCTCGACCCGGCCGATGCGACGGTGATCCGCCGCGCCGATCACCCGGTCGTGGCGTTCAGCCCGGCGATGGCGGCGGCGAGCGCCGAGATTCGCGCCTTCCTGAACGCCGGCATGTACCGCCATTGGCGGGTCAACCGCATGACGGCGAAGGCGCGCCGCGTCACCGCCGAGCTGTTCGCGCTGCTCCACGCCGATCCCACCCTGCTTCCGGGCGAGTGGCGCGACTGGGCCGGTCAGGCTGGCGGCTCGGACGCTGCGGCGCTGACCGTTTGCGACTATATCGCCGGCATGACCGACCGCTTCGCCCTCGACGAGTACCGCCGCCTCACCGATCTTTCCATAACCGGTTGAATGGCGAGGGTCGCATGGCGCACCATATTTTCGCGCGCGTACACACACAGGTAATCAGTGCGCTGACTAAGATCGGTCCTCCTCTGCATGAGGAGGTTATTGCGCGTGTAAATGTTGGACCGCCGCGTGATCCCGCGCACGGCGACATGACGACCAACGCCGCGCTTGTTGTAGCGACATTCGCACACAGGCCAGCTTTAGACGTGGCAAGAAGCCTCAGGGACGAGTTGGCCAAGGTCCCCGAACTGGATTCCGTCGAAGTGGCAGGGAAGGGCTTCTTGAACCTTCGCTTGACCGCTGAGGCTGTGCGCTCCGAGCTGCCTCTGATCCTCGCGCGCCGGCGAGTCGTACGGCGAGAGCAGCGTGGGGCAGGGCGTCGCGGTCAACGTGGAATACGTCTCCGCCAACCCGACGGGCCCGATGCATATCGGCCATTGCCGCGGCGCCGTTGTCGGCGACGCGCTGGCCAACCTGCTGCGCAAGGCCGGATACGCCGTCACCAAGGAATACTACGTCAACGACGCCGGCGCGCAGGTCGGCGCGCTCGCCTGGGCGACCTACTGGCGCTACCTGCAAGCGCTCGGGACAGAACTCTCCGAGGACGAATTCGCCGCGCAGGTGCCGGGCGGGCTGCAATACCGCGGCGAGTATCTGGTCCCGCTCGGCGATGCGCTGGCGCGCGCGCATGGCGAGGCGCTCGCCGGACCCGGCCGCACCATGGCCGACCCGGTGCTGTGGTTCGACACGGTGCGCGCGTTCGCGGTCGGCGAAATGATGGCGGCGATCGGCGACGACCTGGCCGCGCTCGGCGTCCGGCACGACGTGTTCACCTCCGAACGCGCGCTGCTGGAATCCGGCGCCGTCGATGCCGCCGTCGAGCAGCTGCGCGCGCAGGACTTGATCTACGAAGGCGTGCTGGAGCCGCCCAAAGGCAAGCTGCCGGACGATTGGGAGCCGCGCGCGCAGACCTTGTTCCGCAGCACGGCGTTCGGCGACGACGTGGACCGGCCGCTGCGCAAGTCCGACGGCAGCAACACCTATTTCGCCAACGACATCGCCTGTCACGCCGACAAGCTCGCGCGCGGCGCCGACCTGCTGATCGACGTCTGGGGCGCCGATCACGGCGGCTATGTGAAGCGCATGCAGGCGGCGGTGCGCGCCCTCGCGCCCGGCAACCGCGCGCGCTTGGACGTCCTGCTGTGTCAGATGGTCCGCATCATGCGCGGCGGGGAGCCGGTGCGCATGTCCAAGCGCGCCGGCAATTTCGTCACCCTGCGCGACCTCATCGACGAGGTCGGCCGCGACGCCGTGCGCTTCACCATGCTGACGCGCAAGAGCGACGCGCAGATGGAATTCGACCTCGATCAGGTCGTGGCGCAGACGCGCGACAACCCGGTGTTCTATGTGCAGTACGCGCATGCGCGCTGCCGCTCGGTGCTGCGGCTGGCCGCCGAGGAATCCGGCGCCGACGCGGTGGCCGAGCGCGCGCTGGCCGAGGCGCCGCTGGACAGCCTGGGCGACCCCACGGAACTCGCGCTGATCCGCCGCATGGCCGGGTGGCCGAGGGTGGTAGAAGCTGCCGCACAAGCCCGTGAGCCGCACCGAATCGCGTTTTTCCTCTATGACTTGGCCGGCGATTTTCATATGCTGTGGAACCGAGGCCGCGACGATTCGACCTTGCGTTTCCTGCAAGCCGATCGACCGGCCGAGACCCGCGCGCGGCTGGCGCTGGTCGCCGCCACGGCGGTGGTGATCCGCTCGGGCCTCGCCGTGATGGGCGTGACGCCGGTCGAGGAGATGCGCTGAACCGTGCCGAACGAGATCTCCCCCCGACTGCCGATGGCGCGAGCAACCGAGGATGTGTTGGATGCGCCCTCGGATAACGTGCCTGCCGCGCGACGCTCGCCGCGACCCGACCGGGGCACGCGGCGGCTCGGGATCATCGCCGGCGGAATCGGCGGTGCGCTGCTGCTGATCGTGGGCGTGTGGGCCGTCGCCGGGCGCGGCAACGGCCCCGTGCCGGTCGTGGACGCGCCGAGCGGACCGATGCGGGTCAAGCCGGAAAACCGCGGCGGCATGCAAGTAGCCGGCATCAACGCCCCGATTTTCTCCGGTGACTTCGGCACCGGAAAGGAGGCGCTCGCGCCGCCGCCCGAGAGCCCCGAACTGAAGGCGCTGCGCAGCAAGCTCGAGGCGGAGCAAACGACCGCTCGGGCGAGGCCGCGATCCCCGCATGTGGCCAAGCCCAGAATTGAGCGGGCGACCGCTTCCTTGGCGACGGCGCCGACCAAGCCGGTTCTGGCCCCGGTTGCAACGGCCACCAAAACAGCGGCCGCCAAACCCCAGCCAGCGCCCGCTGCCGGCCGCGAAGGCGGAAGCTCATATGGTCGTTCCGACCGGCGAGGCCGGGGTGCAACTCGCGGCGCTGAAGTCCGAGGACGCGGCCAAAACCGAGTGGGAGCGTCTGGTGAAGCGCATGCCGGAGCTGCTGGCCGGACGACATCCCACGTTCGTTCGCGCCAAGCACGGCGGCCACGTCTACTGGCGGCTGCGCACCATCGGCTTCGCCGATCACGCGAAGGCCAGCGCGTTCTGCAAGCAGGTGCGCACCAAGGGTGGCGACTGCATGCCGTTCGGCGCCTGAGCGCGTCGATCCGCTTTCATGGGCGGGAATCCTGACCGGGATGCTATATTGTGCCCGAGAAGGAAGCTCTATTCATGGATTCGCCCCAGGCCGTTTCCACCGAAGAGGTGATCGCGCTGCTTCGCGCCCATCAGGCGGAGCTGCGTCAGGTAGGGATTCGACGGCTTTCGGTATTCGGGTCGGTCGCCCGCGGCGAAGCTGAGGCCGACAGCGATGTCGATCTTGCAGCCGAGCTCGATCCGAACGCACACGTTGGCCTGTTCCGGCTGACGGCAATCGAGCGGCGTCTGGGCGAAATCGTTGGTCACCCTGTCGATCTCATCCCCGAGCCGGTCGAGAAGCAACGGCTGCAAGCCAATATCGACCGCGACCGCCGCCGTGCGTTCTAAGCACCCCGCAACAGATTGCCTGGAGGACATCCTCGAAAACGTTGAGCGCATCGAGAACTACGTGCGCGGACTGGATCGCGGTGCTTTCCGGAAGGATGGAAGGACGAGGGATGCGGTCGAGCGATGTTTGGAACGCATTTGCGAAGCCGCATTTCGGCTGGGCGACCGCGCGCGCGAACTCATGCCTGAGCAACCATGGAACGACATCCGAGGCATGGGCAACCGCCTTAGGCACGCTTACGACCGGGTTAGTTTCGATACGATTTGCGATGCCGTTTACGACGAGCTACCCAGCCTCAAAGCGGATGCCCAGCGGGTCTTGACCCTGCTGAATCTCGCCCCGCGAATGACTAAGGCCGCAATCCTCGGCATCGCCGGCTTGGCGCTTTCGGCCGCGGAGGCCGCGCTGTTCCGGGCCTGTCCGCCGGCGGGGATCATCCTGTTCGGGCGCAACGTCGCCGACCCGAGCCAACTCGCCGGACTCACCGCGTCGCTCCGGGAGGTGCTTCCGGCAGAGGCGGTGCTGATGGTGGACCAGGAGGGCGGGCGGGTGGCCCGGCTGCGGCCGCCGCACTGGCGGGCGCATCCGCCGGCCGGCGCGATTGGTCGGCTTTACGAAGCTCGCCCGGAAGCCAGCCGACGCGCGGCCTGGCTGAGCGGCGCGCTGATCGGGCTCGAATGCCGCACCGCGGGCTTCGACGTGGTCACGGCGCCGGTGCTCGACCGGCGCGTGCCGGCGGCGCACGACGTGATCGGCGACCGCGCCTATGCCGAGAACCCGGAAACCGTCGGCGTTCTCGGCGCGGCGATGGCGGCCGGGCTGCTGACGGCCGGTGTTCAGCCGGTCGCCAAGCACATCCCCGGCCACGGCCGAGCGCAAGCGGATTCCCACCTGGAACTGCCGCGCGTCACCGCCACCGACCTCGATGCGGACTTCCGGCCTTTCCTTATGAACCGCGCCCTGCCCTGGGCGATGACGGCGCACGTCCTATATACGGCACTCGACGCCGAGCGGCCGGCTACTCTGTCACCCACCGTGATCGGCCGAATCATCCGGGAGCGCATCGGTTTTTCGGGCGTGCTGATTTCCGACGACCTCGCCATGGGCGCTCTTTCGGGCGAGCCCGCCGCGCGCGCTACCGCCGCGCTGGCGGCCGGTTGCGACTTGGCGCTGTATTGCGCCGGCGACCTCGCCGCGAACGAAGCGGTGCTGACCAGCGTGCCGGACCTCGCGCCGCGAGCGGCTGATCGGATGCGGACGGCCGCCGAACGCGCCCGCGCGCGGCACATCGCGCTGGACCTGGCGGCGCTCGCGGCGGAGAGGGAAGAACTGCTCGCGTGACCCAGCTTGGCTCCGACATCGCGATCGGCGTCGCCATCGTGCTGGCGATCATCCTGCACGAGATCGCTCACGGCTACGCGGCGCTCGCGCTCGGCGACGACACCGCCCGCCGCGCCGGGCGGCTCACGCTCAACCCGCTGCGCCATATCGACCCGGTCGGGACGATCCTGGTGCCGGGCATTCTGCTGCTCCTGCACACCGGGTTCATGTTCGGCTGGGCGAAGCCGGTGCCGGTCGCCGCCTGGAAGTTCCGCAATCCCAGGCGCGGCATGGCCCTGGTGGCCGCCGCCGGGCCGGCGATGAACTTCTTTCTCGCCTGGCTCGGCGCGCTCGGCCTGCGCGCGATCGGCTTTCCATTCCCCTCCTCGCCGCAGTTTGCCGAGGCGCTGATCTATTTCATTCTGACCAATCTCGTGCTCGGCCTGTTCAACCTGCTGCCGATCCCGCCACTCGACGGCGGGCGCATCGCCGTCGGCCTGCTGCCGGAAAAGCTGGCGATCCGCTGGGCCGGGCTGGAACGCGTCGGCCTCGTCATCGTCCTGCTGGTCGTGTTCGTGCTGCCGCAGGTTCTGCGCCAGTTCGGGGCGCATTTCGATCCGGTCAACGGCGCGATCAACGGCGTGCTGACGCGCGCCATCGGCGTGACCCTGCATCTGGCCGGGGTCCATGACGCAACTTGAGACCGCCGAGACAACGGGTTCGGCCGCGACGGAGTCGCTGCTGCTGACCTTGGACGGGTTCGAGGGGCCGCTCGATCTGCTGCTCGACCTCGCGCGGGCGCAGAAGGTGGACTTGGCGCGGCTGTCCATCCTGGCCCTGGTCGAGCAATACCTCGCCGTCATCGAAGGGGCGCGGCAGATCCGGCTGGAGCTGGCGGCCGAATGGCTGGTCATGGCGGCCTGGCTCACCTGGCTCAAGTCGCGCCTGCTGCTGCCGCCGGAAACCACCGAAGCCGAGGAAGGCGAACAGGCCGCCGACGTGCTGGCGGCGCGTCTGCGCGAACTGCAGGCAATGCGCACCGCTGCGGCTTGGCTCGGCGCGCGTCCCTCCCTGGGCCACGACGTGTTCGCCCGCGGCACCCCCGAGGATCTGACCGAAACCGACCGCTCGCGTCTCGCGCTCGACCTGTCCGCGCTGGTGCGGGCCTATCTGAGCGCGGCACGCCGCGGCGCTTCCGGACGGCGCTATCAGCCGCCCGCGCTGACCCTGTGGAGCGTGCAGGACGCCTTGGCGCGGCTGAACGCGATGTTGGGCAGCCTGCCCGACTGGATCAGCCTCGCCCGGTTTCTCCCCGAGGACCTGATCGGTGCCGTCCAGTACCGGGGCGCCCTGGCGAGCACGCTGATCGCCGGGCTCGAACTGGCCCGGAATGGCGCCCTGACGCTGCATCAGGACCAGCCATTCGGCCCGATTCTGATTTCCGACCGCCGCGAAGCGTTGGCCGCCCATGAGTGACGATAGTTCCACCACCGCATTTAGTTCCGCCACCGCTTTCCCTGACATGGCGCCGGCGGTGAGCGAGGATGCAATCCGCCTGGCCGAGGCCATGCTGTTCGCCGCCGCCTCGCCGGTTGCGCCGCGCGCGCTCGCGCAGGTGCTGCCGGACGACGTGGATGTCGACGCGGTGATCGCCGCCTTGCGCGCGCACTACGCCGGGCGGGGCGTCGAACTGGCGGAGGTCGCGGGCGCGCTGCAATTCCGCACGGCGCCGGACTTGGCCGCACGCCTGCGGCGGGTCATCGAGGTGCCGCGACGCCTGCCGCGGGCGGCGCTGGAAACGCTCGCGATCGTCGCCTATCATCAACCGCTGACACGGGCGGAAATCGAGGAGATGCGCGGCGCCAGCCTCAGTCAGACCACGCTGGACGCGCTGCTCGAGGCCGGTCTGATCGCACCGAAAGGGCGGCGGGAGACGCCGGGGCGTCCGACGCTGTGGGGCACCACGCCGGCATTCCTCGCGCAGTTCGGGCTGCGGGACTTGCGCGAGCTGCCGCGGCGGGAGGATCTCCTGGTCGAAATGCCGGCGCCGCCGCAAGCTGCCGAGCGCGCGGATCGGGCGGAAGTCGCCCAGACGGAGGGGGCTTCCGAGCCGGCGAGTGGTTCGCGGCAGGTCGGCTGAGCGGCGCCGCAAGGTTGGCCGCGTGCCGCTTTCCTGCTAGCAAGCGGCGCAGGAGCCAGAGGCTGTTATGTTCGATTTTGCCTGGTCGGAAATCATGCTGGTCGGCGTCGTGGCGCTGATCGCGATCGGCCCGAAGGACATGCCCGGCGCGCTCAAGGCAGTCGCCGGCGTGGTGAAGAAGGCGCGCCGCATGGCGTCCGAGTTCCAGGGCCATGTCGACGAGATGATGCGCGAGGCCGACCTGCACGAAGTGCGCGAACAGATCAACGAGATCCGCAACTTCGACATTCGCGGGCACATGGAGAACACGGTCGATCCCGATGGCTCGCTGCGCTCCACGTTCGCCAGCAATCCGCTGGAGCCGACGCCGAAGCCCGCCGTTGCCGCGACCTCGGCGGCGAGCGAGGCCGCGCTGGCCGGGCCCGAGCCGGAAATCCCGGTGAACTTCACGTTCGAGCGGCCGGCCGACCCGGTCGCGGAGACGGACGCGCCGGCCTTCATTCCGCCGGCCGCCGCGCCCGCGCAAGCGGTCAAGGAGGCCGAGGAGGAGCCGCCCGCCTTCGTTCCCCCCAGGGCACACCGCGCCTGAACGGCTTTTCGCGCACCGCGCCTGATCCGGATTTGAAGACGAAACAGTGGCCCCTCGCGACGTAGACGTGGACGACATCATCGAAGACAAGCCGATGCCGCTGCTCGAGCACCTGGTCGAGCTACGGCGGCGGCTGATCTGGTCGATGGTGACGTTCCTGCTGTGCTTCCTGGTCTGCTATCATTTCTCCAATGAAATTTACTACTTCCTCGCCCGCCCGTTGGCGAAAATCCTGGAGCAGCGTCCGGGTGTCGATCACAAGCTGATCTACACTCAGCTCTACGAGGCGTTCTTCACTTACATCAAGGTGGCGTTTTTCGGGGCGGCGTTCCTGTCGTTCCCCGTCATCGCCTCGCAGCTCTGGCTGTTCGTCGCGCCCGGCCTGTATCGCAGCGAGAAGCGCGCGCTGCTGCCGTTCCTGCTCGCAACCCCGGTGCTGTTCCTGGCCGGCGCCGCGCTCGCCTACTACTTCGTCTTCCCCTTCGCTTGGCGGTTCTTCCTGAGTTTCGAGACGCCGACGGGCGGCGGCGGGTTGCCGATCGAGTTGCTGCCCAGGGTGAGCGAATATCTCGGCCTCGTCATGAAGCTGATCATGGCGTTCGGCATCGCCTTCCAGCTTCCGGTGGCGCTCACCCTGCTCGCCAAGGTCGGCATCGTCACCTCGAAGGGTTTGGCCAAGAAGCGGCGCTATGCCTATGTCGGCATGTTCGTGATCGCTGCCGTCCTGACGCCGCCCGACGTGCTGACCCAGACCGGGTTGGCGGTGCCGCTGATCGTGCTCTACGAAATCTCCATTATCGCCGCGCGCATGGTCGAGCCGAAGCCGGTCGAGGTCTGAGCGCATGCACGATATCCGTGCCATCCGCGCCGACCCGGCGGGGTTCGATGCCGCGCTGGCGCGCCGCGAGCTGCCGCCGGAATCCGAGGCGCTGCTGCGCCTGGACGCCGAGCGTCGCGTCCACCTGACCATGTTACAGGAGTTGCAGGCGCGCCGCAACGCGCTCTCGCGCGAGGTGGGCGAGCGGCGGCGCGCCGGGCACGACGCGCCGGAACGCGCCGCCGAGGCCGCGAGCCTGCGCGGCGAGATGGAGACGCGGCAAACCCGCGCGGAGCGGCTCGAGACCGAAATCCGCTACGCGCTGGAGCGGCTGCCGAACGTGCTCGATCCCGACGTGCCTGGCGGAGCGGACGAGAGCGCCAACGTGGTGCTCAAGCAGGTCGGCGAGCCGCGCGAGTTCGGGCTTCCCGCCGCGCCAGCATTTCGAGCTGGGCGAGGCGCTCGGGATGATGGATTTCGCCGCCGCCGCCAAGCTTTCGGGCAGCCGCTTCGTGGTGCTGCGCGGCGCGCTGGCGCGGCTGGAGCGGGCGCTCGGCCAGTTCATGATCGACCTGCACGTGGGCGAGCACGGCTACGAGGAAGCGACCGTACCCTCGCTGGTCAACACCGGCACGGCCTATGGCACGGGGAACCTGCCGAAGTTCGAGACCGATCTGTTCCAGACCACGGACGGGCGGTGGCTGATCCCGACGGCGGAAATGCCGCTGACCAACCTGCTCGCAGGCGACATCGTCGAGGAGCGCCGGCTGCCGATTCGCCTGACCGCGCTGACCGACTGCTTCCGCAGCGAGGCCGGCGCGGCGGGGCGCGACACGCGGGGGATGATGCGCCAGCACCAGTTCCGCAAGGTGGAGCTGGTGTCGATCACGCATCCCGACGCGAGCGCCGCCGAGCACGAGCGGCTGACCGAATGCGCCGAGCGCGTGCTGAGCGCCCTCGACCTGCCGTTCCGCCGCGTGCTGCTGTGTTCGGGCGACACCGGCTTCGCCTCGGCGAAGACCTACGACCTTGAAGTGTGGCTGCCCGGCCAGGAGGCCTGGCGCGAAATCAGCTCGTGCTCCAACTGCCGGGATTTCCAGGCACGGCGGATGAACGCGCGATTCCGCGCCGCCGAGGGCAAGACCGTGTCGTTCGTCCACACCCTCAACGGCTCCGGGGTGGCCGTCGGCCGGGCGCTGATCGCCGTTATGGAGAACGGCCAGCAACCGGACGGCTCCATCCTGGTACCGGAAGTCTTGCGCCGCTACATGGGCGGGGCGGCGCGGATCGGCGGTTAGGGGGTCCCGCTGGATTGCCCGAGGGGCAACCGCCGGGATCGGATCAGCGCGGTGCCGGTCCAGCCTGCCCTGCCGGCGGCGTGGTCATGTTGTTGGCCCAGGCATAGCCCGGTTGGGTGGACGCGGAGCCCGTGTCGGGTTCGCCGGCTGCCCGGTGATCACCCGGCCGGTCGCGCCGATGTCCTGGCCCATGCCGCTCACCTACCCGACGTTGGCAGCCGGCCAGCATCCCATGAACCGGCGAGAGCGATCGCGGCCGCAAAGCGGCCACGCGCGGGGCACAAACGGGTCATGGTTATCCTCCTGTGGTGAGCGGACAGTCCGGCCTGAAACGTTCCCGATCCAGCCGGGTTGCCGACCTGGCTCACCCTGATCACGAGGCCGAAGCCGCGACGCCCGGCCGGCCCGGGCCTGATGGTCCGTTCAAGGTGCCGCTCACCTCCAGCCTGCCCGCGAGATCCTGGATGAACTGCCAGGCGACGCGGCCGGAGCGGGCGCCGCGCGTCACCGACCATTCCACCGCCTCGGCGCGCAGCCGATCGGCCTCGATGGGCAGCAGCATCGCCGCCGCATAGCCCTCGATCATGGCGAAATACGTGTCCTGGTCGCAGTTGTGGAAACCGATCCAGAGGCCGAACCGGTCGGACAGCGAAACCTTCTCCTCGGTCGCCTCGGAGGGGTTGATCGCGGTGGAGCGCTCGTTCTCGATCATGTCGCGCGGCATCAGGTGGCGGCGGTTGCTGGTGGCGTAGAACAGCACGTTCGACGGCCGCCCCTCGATGCCGCCTTCCAGCACCGATTTCAGGGCCTTGTAGTCGGTGTCCTCGCGCTCGAACGACAGGTCGTCGCAGAAGATCAGGCACCGCCGGCCCTGCCCGCGCACCTGGCGCAGCAGTTCCGGCAGGGTGGCGATGTCCTCGCGATGGATCTCGACCAGCGCCACGCTTTCCGGCGCCTGCTCGACCGCCGCCGCGTGCGTCGCCTTCACCAGCGAGGACTTGCCCATGCCGCGCGCGCCCCACAGCATGGCGTTGTTGGCCGGAAAGCCGCGGGCGAAGCGCAGCGTGTTGTCCAGCAGCAGCGCCTTCTGCCGCTCGATCCCCTGCAACAGGCCGATCGGCACGCGCGAGACCTGCGGCACCGGATCGAGCCGCGCGCGCTCCGCCTGCCAGACGAACGCATCGGCGGCGGCCAGATCCGCGGGCGCGGACGGGCGCGGCGCCAGCCGATCGAGGGCGTCGGCGATGCGCAGGACGGCGGCGAGCAAAGGCTGGTCCATCGCGGGTCCGGAGCGGCAACTTGACGGGCAGGGGGCGGAAACTATGGTCCCGCCCCATCCACCGCAACCCCGGATGCCCGAGCGATGCTGCCCAGCCTGATTTCGCCTGCCTACGCCCAGGACGCGGCCGGCATGATGTCGGGTGCCGCGCAGTTCGCGCCGCTGATCCTGATTTTCGTGGTCTTCTATTTCCTCCTGATCCGCCCGCAGCAGCAGCGGCAGAAGGAGTTGAAGCGCTCGCTGGGCACGCTCCGCCGCGGCGACAAGGTGGTCACGGGCGGCGGCATCGTGGGCACCGTGCAGCGGGTGCGCGAGGGGTCGAGCGAGATCGAGGTGGAGATCGCGCCGAACATTCGCGTGATGGTGCTGCGCGACACCATTTCCAGCGTGGTGAAGCCCACCGCCGCGAACGACAGCAAGCCGCCCGCCAAAACGGCCGGAACGTGACGGCGGTCGCGCAACGGGCATGGTCTCACCGCCGTCTCATTCCGGCGTGCGGTGAGACGCGGGTTGCGTGGCGATACGAATCTCGGAAAGATCGAACTCTTGGCCGTGATGCGCGCGACGGCGGGCATCCATTGTGCCGCACATGAACGATTTGCCGCAGACGGATGACCCGCCTTCGCGGGAATGAGCCGAGCAACAGCCGGAGAGCGGATGGAGGCGCGCGGGGCTATGCCGCGCGGGCTGCGGGGAACGGCGCGCCGGGCGCGGCCAGTTCTCGGGAACGGCCGGCTATGAGTGCCTGAACGACCTCGTCGTCGGGCGGGCCAAACGAGACACCGTCGGGCAGCCGCCCCAACCGGCGGATCAGCGCCGCCCGTTCGGGATAGACGAGGGCGTATTCCTCGGCCGCGGCGAGCGTTTCGGCTCCTTGGCCGTCGGGCATCGCTGCTTCCGCCTTGCGGGAGAGGGAATGGGTGAGCGGCGCGGGCTCGGGTCCATGCTCGGGGCGCCGCCGGGGCGCGGCGCCGGCCTGCGCCGGGGCTGCCGGCCGGGACCGCGGCGACAGCGGGGTCCCCGCAAAATCTGCGATTTTGTGGGGTGCCCCGACAGCGGGGTCCCCGCAAAATCTGCCGATTTTGTGGGGTGCCCCGACAGCGCCTCGGCCATCAGGCCGATGGCGCAGTGCTCGGTCCAGGCGAGGCTGTTGCAGGCGGCGCTGTCCGCCTCCAGCTTCCGCCGCGCTTCCTGCAGGCGCAGCAGCAGCCTGAGCGCGCTGTTCGCCTGGCGCATCATGCCGGCGGCCTGCGCGCGGCATTTGGCCGCCCACTCGGGGGTTCCCCGTGTCGGGGCACCGGGCGGGGTTTCGGGACGCTGCGCGAGGTGCAGGCAGTGCTTCCACTGCTCCGAGGCGGCGACGAACTGCGCGGCCACGTCGGCCTCGGCGGCGTTGGCCGGCGCGAGTGCCGCGATACGGGCGATGACGGCGTGATCGCGCCGGGCCAGATTCCGCCGGACTGTCGCCGGGCGGCGGCGGCAGCGCGAGGCGCAGCGTGTGGATGAGATGGTAGTAGGCGTCCGCGGGCAATTGGAGGGCGAGCCCCGGGTCGAGGCCGGGGGCAGGGGCGGGGTGGTCTGGCGGGGCGCCGGGGGACATCGGTGGAGTTTATAACGTTAGTATGGCATTGGTCAATGGTTAGTTGACTATCAGTCGACCTCCTGCGAATGATCATGCCCGCCGGTCCGATCCGATAGCCACTTTCGACCCTAGTCTGACGCTGGCGCCCGGATCGGATCATCCCGGAAGCGGACATTCAGAGCGGCGGCGGCCTGTCGCCTTCGCGCCCATGGCTGCCGTTCAGACGAGCGGCACCGATTTTCCGAAGCGGTCGTTCATAGAAGCGACAGCGAATGGCTGGGTCGGGGGGGCTTTCTGCCGGTCCACTTGCAGGCCAGGAAGTGTTGAGATCGAACATTCGGCTCAAGGTCGGTCCTGACCGTAAGCAGTCATTCGCTATTGGACGGGGAAACCGAAAAACCGAACGGTCGCCGCGCCTGCACAGTGAGCGCCTTGCGGCGCAGCGAGCATCGGCACTAGGTTCGATGGGTTCTCCATTGTTATCTGCATTGTTAATAGAAGGGGATAGCCGTGGCGCTTGGAAGTGTGTCCGAGATCGAACGCCGCTTCGAGCAGTCTCAAAACGATCTTGTGCTTCAAACATCCGACTTTTCTCTCCAAGGGTTGAAGGAAATGGTCGACAATCAAGTAATCGATCTCATGCCGAAATACCAACGGCGTGAGCGGTGGGACGTAGAGAGGCAGTCAGAACTAATCAAGTTATTCCTTCTTAATGGTACCAGTTCCACCGATCTATTTGGCTGAGGAGGACTACGGCGTTTATTCGATCATTGATGGAAAGCAGCGCATTACAGCTGTGTCAGACTATCTCAACAATACCTTTGCGCTCAAGGGGCTTGAGGAATTTCGGGAGCTGGTTGGAGCGCGTTTTCGCGACCTCCCCAGAATCTTACAAAACGCGCTAAAAGTGCGCCCTTATCTGCGCGTAATAACACTTCTGAAGCAATCTCATCCCCGTTTGAAATTCGAGGTATTTATTCGACTAAATCGCGGTGGTATAAGACTTAACAATCAAGAGATAAGAAATGTCGCATTCAGAGGGCCGCTGAATGACGCAATCTACGCAGCTAGCGAGAACGCCCTATTAAGAGCGGCTCTGAAGATCGAAGTACGAAATCGGCTGCATTCCAGCAGATGCAGGATGCTGAATACGTCCTACAGATTCCTCACGCTTCGGGAAGTTTTGGGCGGGGTTCTCTGGAAGCCTGTCGAGGTCCATGGACGATTTCATGCTCAAAAATCGCGGGGTAAATGAGAAGGATCTGGACAAACTTATTCAACCATTTAGTGGAGCTATTGAACGCACTGCACAATTGTGGGGAGATGTTGCGTTTCAGCGGTGGGATGGCCAGCGCTGGCGACAACAAGCCTTAGCAGGCTTGTTCGATGCTGAGATGATTGCAGGATCGCTTCTAACCGACAAGCAAATCAAGTTGGCGGCGGCGAGGCGTGACCAGGTTATCGAGGCCACCAAGCTTCTCTTCACCAACCCCGAATTCGAGGAGGCGGTGAGGCTAGGCACGAACACGCCGTCGAGGATCAAGCTTAGAATTGAGAGAGTTCGAGATATGCTGCTCAGTCTAGCTTGAGAGATAAATATGAGCATTTCTCGAGGTGAGTTCTTGAGAAATCTGTCTGGTATCAGCGAGGCAATCGATCTTGAGCCCCTTGCCCAGGGCGCCACCAACGCAATTATATCACCAGGCGTGTTTGTACTTAGACGCGGTATCCTAGTAGCCAGCTTGATTTCGCTAGAGGCATTCATCAGAGATAGGACTTCCGAGGTTTTGCGCACACTGGAGCGCTGGCCGAAGTCTTTTGAACATCTTCCCGAAAAATTAAGACTTGCTGCCAGAATGAACGCGCTTTCGCATCTTCAGCAATTTGCAAGAATGTTAAGACGGCAAGGTGAGGATTATGAAACCGAGCTAAGGATCGAACTTGTCAAAATGTCATCTGGTCAGGGGACAGTTCAGCAATTTAGCAAGTTTGTTTCCGGAGATCATACGGGTAATCTTTCTGATGAGAGTGTGAAGAATTTTCTTTTGAGCCTTCAAGTAAATGATTGCTGGGCGTCATTTAGGGTTTTTGCTTCTGATGCCGGTATTGGGGTTCCCTCCGTGCAAGAGGTCGTTAGGAACATCGTGCGCAGGCGCCATCGTAGTGCTCACTCAGCTAGTTATTCGCCAACGGCAACGGACATCGCTGGGCTTAGGACCGACCTGCTTTGCGTGGCAATGTGCTTCGATGTCTCCGTCTCCTCCTCGATGGAACAGTCCTTGTCCTCATCTGATGATTGGGCAAATGGAAACTGCGACTGGAGGGCAGGCGTCAACCTCTACATCACAAAACCCACTGATCGGGGCCTGAGATTGATGAAATTTGGTCGTCAGAAGGCATTGCGTGTGGTTCGTGATCTTTCTGAGGCGAAAGGCAGGATTTCACGCGCAGCCCCTGGTCAAATTGCCGTCCTAGTCCAGCATCATTCCTCTGGGCGCCCGGTTGCCTGGGATATTATGTGAGTTACGTTGTGGCCAGCCGCCTGTGCCACTGTGCTCTCCCCGTCGATCGACTACAGACGACTGATTGTTGTGGTGTCCTGGCCTCTGACAAAAGGCCGGAATGGCCGCAATGTGGTCGGCACGATATGGAGCTGAACGTCCGTTACAGGGACCGTCGGATTGGAGGTCCATTGGCTGACACGGGTCGAAACCGGCCGAATGGTTCAGGCGGAACGAACGGGAGATTCCCGGCCCCCGCATTCGAGAGTTGTCATTCCGGTTTCGGCCAGATCGCGCCGTATCTCGAACGTCCGCTTTTGCAACATGCTGGCCCGGAAGCTGACCGGCAATAAACGAGATTGTGGCGCTCCAATGGGAGCAGGCCAATACCCAATTCACCCCGACAGATTACCACGACAGCTATTTTCACTACGTAGGCGTTGAGATCGGTCAATTGTTGAATGGATATGCGGTCCAGATGCATTTGCCTGCATTCTCAAACGGTAAGGATTGAAGCTGTCGATGGGAAGGCCCGCCGTTTGGGCCTTCGCGGCACTGCAAAAGAGGATCGAGCAGGCTGGACCCGAGAAATCCTTGCCGAAAGGCGCAAGCGAAGACTACGGTCGGCTACGAAGGGGCAAACGGCTGTCCGGGAATCCCGGATTGAACCGCAGCCAGATCGGGGGAGAGCGCCATGAACCGTCTGACGCGTCGCCACATTCTCGCCGCCGCGCCGGCCGCGCTGGCCGTCGGCGGTCCGCTGCTTGCCGCCCGGCCGGCCCGCGCCGCGAAGCAATACGGGCCCGGCGTCACCGACAGCGAGATCAAGATCGGCAATACCGGGCCGTACAGCGGCCCGCTGTCGAACGTCAGCCCGGTGCCGAAATCGATGGCCGCCTATTTCAAGATGATCAACGAGCAGGGCGGCATCAACGGACGCAAGATCAATTTCATTTCCTACGACGACGCCTACTCGCCGCCGAAGACGGTCGAGATGACGCGCAAGCTGGTGGAGGCGGACCAGGTTCTGTTTATCGCCGGCGCGGTCGGGACGCCGACCAACAGCGCGATCTGGCACTACATGAACGCGAACAAGGTGCCGCAACTGTTCCTGTTCACCGGCGCCACCAAATGGAACGACCCGAAGGGCCATCCCTGGACCATGGGCTTTCCGGTGAGCTACCAGACCGAGGGGCGCATCTATGCGGCCTACATCCTCAAGCACAAGCCCGACGGCAAGATCGGCGTGCTCTATCAGAACGACGATTTCGGCAAGGACTATCTGAAGGGGCTGACCGACGGCCTCGGCGCCAAGGCGTCGATGATCAAGGTCGCGGACACCTACGAAACCAGCGACGCGACGGTCGATTTCGCAGATCATCCAGATGAAGTCCGCGGGCTGCGACGTCTTCGTCAACATCGCGATCCCCCGATTCGCCGCCCAGGCGATCCGGCGGGCGGCCAATCTGGAATGGAAGCCGCTGCACATCCTGATCGGCATCGTCGCGACGGTGGCGGGGACCTTGAAGCCGGCGGGTCTCGAAAACGCCAAAGGCATCATCACCGACGGTTCGTTCAAGGATCCGACCGATCCCGAATGGCAGAACGACCCGGGCTACCGGTCGTGGGTGTCGTTCATGGACAAGCATATTCCAGGCGGCGACAAGAGCGACCTCGGAAACGTCTCCGGCTCGTCGATCGCGGCGACGGTCGTGCAGGTCTTGAAGCAATGCGGCAATGACCTGACGCGCGAAAGCGTCATGAAGCAGGCGGCAAATCTGCGCCATTTCGAATTGCCGATGCTGCTGCCCGGCATCACGATCAACACCAGCGCCAGCGATTTCGCGCCGATCAAGCAGGTCCGGATGGAGCGCTTCGACGGCAACCGCTTCGCGCTGTTCGGGCCGGTCCTGTCCGGCGCGCTCGGCTGACCCGGAACGAGCGCGATTTCGCTTGCTCGGCCGGCGCAGGATAGGTCGGCCTGCCGCGCCGGCTTTACAGGTCGAGGACAATGTCGGCGCGCGGCCGGCTGCAGCAAATCAGCAGATTGCCGTCCGCCGGCGGGTCGAGCGGGTCGGGCAGGTAATCGACGGCGCCGGCGATAAGCCCGGTTTCGCAGTTGTGGCAAACCCCGGTGCGACACGACCACCGCACCGGCACATCGCAGGCCTCGGCCAGTTCGAGGAGGCTCTGAAACGCCGAATCCCAGCGCAGGGCCAAGTTGCTTCTCGCGAACGACACCATCGGCCCGGTGCCGGCGGGCCGGTCGGGCAGATGCGGCGGCCGCGTCGGCGCGGCGGCGACACCCGGGGTCAGCGCCGGACCAGAGCCGAAATTCTCGCTGTGCAGCCGCTCGGCCGAGACACCCCAACTCGCCAGATCGACGGTGAGCTTGCTCATGAACGCGGCCGGTCCGCACAGATAGAAATCCGCCTCGCGCGGCACGCCCAACTCCCGCAGGACGTCCACGCTCATGCGCCCGGCGGCATCGAAATCGACCGCCGCGCGGTCGGTGGGGCCGGGTGCGCTGTAGCGGACGTGGCTATGGCCGCCGGGCAATGATTTGAGCAGTGCCCGCACTTCCGCGGCAAACGCATGCTCGACGCCGTTGCGCGCGCCGTGAACCCACCAGATCGCTCGGTGCGAGCCGCCGGCGGCCAATGCCTGCAGCATGGCGAGCACCGGCGTGGCGCCGATGCCGGCGCTCAACAGGATCACCGGGCCGGCGCCCGGCCTTAGCGTGAAGCTGCCGCGCGGCGCGCTGGTGTCGATGACATCGCCGACCTGGAGCCGGCCCTCGACATACGTCCCGGCCGCGCCGTTCGGCTCCCGCTTGATGCTGACGCGCCAGCGCGCCGCGCTCGGTTCGCCGGACAGCGAGTAGCTGCGCAGCAAAGCTGGCGCCTCGGGCGCTGGCGTCAGTCGCAGGACGACGAACTGCCCGGGCATTGCCGCGACGAGCGGCCGGCCATCGCTCGGTTCGAGCACCAGCGAGGTCACGTTGCTGCTCTCGCGCCGCTTGTCCGCGACCCGCAGCGGCCGGAACCCGGCCCATGCCGGCGCCGGCCCAGCCGCGGGCGCCAGCCCGGGATTGCCGGCCGTCCCGCCGCCGTTGCGTTCGCGTTCGCGCAAGGCTTCGAACGCGGCGCGCCAGCCGGCGCTCAACGCCGGGATGCGCCGCGCGCGTTCCAGTCCGCTCCTGTCGTGGCCGGGCAAATACAGCAGCGCATCGGCCTCGGCGACGGTCAGATGCTCGGGACCGGCCAAGACCTGCACGATCTCGTCGCCGGCTTCGATCTCGCCCTCCTCGAGGACGCGACAATAAAAACCCGGTCGGTGATGGGCCACGAGGAGTGCCGCCATTTGCGGCTCGTTCATCCGGATGCCGACCCGGTAGCAGGTCACGCGCGGCTGCGTCACTTCGAACAGCGCACTGCCGATGCGGTATTGGTCGCCGATGCACACCTCGGTGTCGGGCAAGCCGTCGATCGTGAAGTTCTCGCCGAACTGGCCATGGGTGAAGTCGTTGCGGCCTAGCTCAGTTTGCCAATAACGGTACGAATCGATCTGATAAACCAAGACCGCGCGATGCTCGCCGCCATGCCCTTGCAGATCGCCTTGGCCGTCGCCGTCGATGTTGAGCCGCCGCACCATCCGCCGGCCTTGCACCGGCGTTTTCCAGATCCCGGTATGGACGGTCTTGCCCTGCCACGCGATGTCGCGCGGAAGCCCGACATTGACCGAAAGCAAGCGCGCCATCTTTCCCTCGGGGCTGGCCACGGCAGCGACGCCGCCAAGGCGTTGTAGCCGACATTCACGCCGGCGTCTTCCGGCCGGGGTTGTCCAACACTGGGCGTGCTCAGGCCGCGAGCCGACCGCAAGATTCCGCCAAGAACGCAGCGGCACACGTCCGCTAGCCTCCGGCGAGCAAAGGAGGCGGCCATGAGCGATGTCCTGGGCAACGTATTGCACGCAGCTGGTCCCGCGCCCGATCTGGCCGAGAGGCTGGGCCTCTACGCGTGGCTCATCGGCTCGTGGGATTCTCGACGTGATCGGCTATCTGGAGGACGGCACGCAACGGCGGCGGCCGGGCGAATGGCATTTCGGCTGGGTCCTCGACGGTCGGGCGATCCAGGACGTCTGGATCGTGCCCGCGCGAAGCGCGCGGCAGCCCGCCGATATGCCGGGCCGGTTCTATGGCACCACGTTGCGCGTCTACGACGCGGGCACGGACACGTGGCGCGTCGAATGGGCCGATCCCGCCTCCCAGACCTTCGCCAGCATGATCGGTCGCAGACAGGGCGACGACATCGTGCAGGACGGGCGGGACGCGGACGGCAACCTGGTGCGCTGGAGCTTCTCCGAGATCGCGCCGACGTCCTTTCGCTGGCGTGGCGAGCTGTCGAACGACGGCGGCGCGACATGGCGGCTCCGCTCCGAGTTCTTTGCCCGCCGCGCCGGATCGGCCTAGGCTCGGTTCGTTCCGCTGCACGCAGAAGCGCTAGGACATGGTGGCCACGACGGTATTGCGGCGCGCCGCGATTTCGGTGAGCGAGTACCGCTGCGCCGCCGGCCCGCGCGACGCGCCGTTCCTGGAACGGCACGAGGGGTTCTCGATCTCCTACGTGCGCCAGGGCAGCTTCGGGTATCGCTGCCGCGGCGAGGCGTTCGAGCTGGTCGCCGGCTCGGTTCTCGTCGGGCATCCCGGCGACGAGTACGTATGCACCCATGACCACCACGCCGGCGGCGACGAATGCCTGTGCTTCTATCTCGCCCCGGCGCTGGTCGACGCGCTCGGCGGACGGCCCGAGGCTTGGCGCGCGGGCGGCGTCGCGCCGCTGCCGCAATTGGTGGTGCTGGGCGAACTGGCGCAATCCGCCGCCGCGGGCGAGAGCGACATCGGGCTCGACGAAGTGGGCATACTGCTTGCCTCGCGTTGCGTCGCACTCGTCTCCGGCCGCAACCGGCCGCGCCGCGGGCCCGGCGCGCGGGACCGGCGGCGCGCGGTGGAGGCGGCGCTCTGGATCGAGGCGCATGCGGGCGAGCCGATCGATCTCGCCGCCGCCGCCAGCGAAATGGGCCTGAGCCCGTTTCATTTTCTGCGGCTTTTTGCCGACGTGCTCGGCGTGACGCCGCACCAATACCTGATCCGCTCGCGCCTGCGCCGAGCGGCGCGCCTGCTCGCCGACGACGCCCGCTCCATCACCGATATCGCGTTCGAGGCCGGGTTCGGCGACCTGTCCAATTTCGTCCGCACCTTTCATCGCGCGGCCGGCGTCTCGCCGCGCGGCTTCCGCCGGGCGGCGAAGGGCGAGCGCAAGATCCTCCAAGACCGGCTGGCCGCGTTCGCGGCAGGATGAGCGCCGATCGAAGGAAGCCATGGCGATCGAAGGAGGCCATCATGTACGATCACATCGGGCTGCACGTCGCCGACATGGACGCGAGCGTGCGCTTCTACACCGCCGCGCTCGCGCCGCTCGGCTGCGTGCTCTGCTCCCGCGACGACTCGGCCGCGAGCTTCGGGCCGAAGGACAACCCGGCGCTGTGGCTTTACCCCGCCCCGGGGCGGCGGCCGTCCGGGGTTCACGTCGCGTTCCGCGCCCCGGACCGCGCCGCCGTCGGCCGCTTCCACGCCGAGGGAGCGAAAGCCGGCGGGCGCGACAACGGCGGGCCGGGGCTGCGGCCGGATTACAGCCCCACCTACTACGGCGCGTTCCTGCTCGACCCCGACGGCAACAACGTCGAGGCGGTCTGCCACGACTGAGCTACGGACCGAGCACCGTTCCGGGCGGCACGTTGTGGCCGCGCAGAAACGCGCTCGTATCCATCGGCGGCCGGCCCGCGAGCTGCACGCGGGTCGGCCGCAGCGCGCCCGCGCCACAGGCGACGGTCAGCGCCTCGTCGAGCACGGTTCCCTGCGCCCCCGAGCCGGCCGCCGGCTCGGCGGCCAGCACCTTCAGCGGTTGCCCATGCAGCGCGGTGTAGGTGCCGGGCCAGGGATTTAGCGCCCGCACGCGCCGGCCGATCACGGCGGCGTCCGCCGACCAGTCGATCCGCCCGTCCTCGCGCGCGAGTTTTGGCGCGTAGGTGGCGCCCGTGCCCTGCGGCAGCGCGGGCGGGTTGTCGTCGAGCGCGCGCAGGATCAGGCGCGCGCCCAGGCCGGCGAGTTGGTCGTGCAGCCCGGCTGCCGTGGTGGAGGGCGTGATCGGCACCGCCTGGCGCAGCAGCACCGGGCCGGTGTCGAGCCCCTCGTCCATGCGCATGATGCTGATGCCGGTCTCGGCGTCGCCGGCCAGGATGGCGGCCTGGATCGGGGCGGCGCCGCGCCAGCGCGGCAGCAGGCTCGCATGGATGTTGAGGCAGCCGCGGGCGGGCGCGTCCAGCATGGCCGGCGGCAGGATCAGGCCATAGGCGGCCACCACCGCCGCGTCGAGGCCGAGCGCGGCGAACGCCGCCTGGGCACGCTCGTCCCTGCGCAGCCGCGCGGGGGTGCGGACGGGCAGATGCAGCCGCTCGGCTTCCGCCTGCACCGCCGAGGGGCGGACCGCGTGGCCGCGTCCGGCCGGGCGGGGCGGCTGGGTGTACACCGCGACGATGTCGTGGCCGGCGTCGTGCAGGGCGCGCAGCGCCGGGGTGGAAAAATCCGGGCTGCCCATGAAGGCGAGCCGCACGGGGTCAGCTCCGGCCTTGCTTCTGCCGCTGCTCCTTGACCAGCCGGCGCAGGATCATGTTGCGCTTCAGGCTGGAGAGGTGATCGACGAACAGAATCCCGTCCAGGTGGTCGATTTCATGCTGCAGGCAGGCGCCGAGCAGCCCCTCCGCCTCGATCTCCCGCCGCGCGCCTTCGGCGTCGAGGAAACGCAGCTTCACGCGCGCCGGGCGGGTGACCTCGGCGTACTGGCCGGGAAACGACAGACAGCCCTCCTCGCGGGTCGCGCGTTCCTCGCTGACGGCCAGGATTTCGGGATTGATCAAGGTGATCGGGGCCGGCTTCTCGTCCGCCATGAGGTCGATGATGGCCACCCGCAACCCGATGCCGACCTGCGGCGCCGCCAGGCCGATGCCGGGGGCGCGATACATGGTTGAGGTACATTCGCGGCAGCAGGTCGCGCAGCGTATCCGCGTCGCGGTCGCCGACCGCGCGCGCCCGCGCCTTCAGCAACGGGTCGGGCGCGATCAGGATCGGCAGCGTTTGTGTAACCAGGGCATCCATGCGCCCGATTTAGCCAGCGCCCGGGCGAGGTTCAACGACCACTTGCAACCGCCGCCCGTGCATCCGAAATAGGCATAGCCGCGGTGCCTTCGCGGGCCGCGGCACATGCTTCGCTCAGAGGAGGAGGCTGCCGTGACCGCACGGATGTTTGCGTCACCGTTGTTCCTGGGCTTCGACCATCTCGAACAGATGCTCGAGCGGGCGTCCAAGAGCTCGGCCGACGGCTATCCGCCGTACAACATCGAGCAGATCAGCCCGACCGGGCTCAGGATCACGCTGGCCGTTGCTGGGTTCAGCATGAACGACCTGCAGATCACGCAGGAAGACAATCAGCTGGTGATCCGGGGCAAGCAGGCGGACGACGCGCAGGGGCGCATTTTCCTGCACCGCGGCATAGCCGGACGGCAGTTCCAGCGGGCTTTCGTGCTCGCCGAGGGCATCGAGGTGAGGGGCGCGTGGCTGGACAACGGCTTGTTGCATGTCGACCTGGAGCGGCCGGTCCCCGAAAGCCGGGTTCGCACGATCGCCATCTCCGACCCGGCGAGCGGCGCGACGGCGGCGAGGGTCGAGCGGACGGGGGAAGCGGAGCGGAGCTAGAGGCGCGCCGGTGATGGCGGTCCGAAACAGTTGAGAACCGGCGGCGTTGCTTCGTCGAGAACGCCGCCCCAAGGAGAGAACACAATGAACATCGATGGAATGGGGGCACCAGGCCAGCCAGAGGCGGCCGATCAGGTGTTCGTGGACATTCGCCGCTTGTCGCCGAGCCAACTCGCGCAGCTCGGCGTGTCGGAAGTGGCCTATGTGCGGCCGGTTCTGGCCAACGGCGAGCCCGCCTTCGCGATCCATTCCGCGGACGGCACGCCGATGGCGATCGCGCCACAGATCGATGTCGCGTTCGCTGCCATCCGCCAGCACGAGATGGTGCCGGTTATGGTTCACTGAGCCGGGACGCCTGCGCTCCGCCGGCCATGCCTGAGGGCTGGGTCCGCTTCGCCACATCGGCCTGAAATTGCGCGCCCGAGGTGCTCGGGCCGCTCCCGGCGCGCACGGGATCGTTGCGCCTGATCGCCGCGATTGCGTAGCTTGGCCCGATTCGCAGCGGGACCAAGCCCGTGACCAGCGGAGGATAGACCTTGTCCCTGGCCCGATCGGCGGCGCGCCGGCGCTTTCAACTTTTCCTCGTCAAGCCGTCGCACTACGACGAGGACGGCTACGTCATCCAGTGGTGGCGCTCGGCCATCCCGTCCAACACGCTGGCGGTGCTCTACGGGCTGGCGCTCGACGTGAAGGAGCGCCGGGCGCTCGGCGACGACGTCGATCTGGACATCACCGCGTTCGACGAGACCAATACCCGCATCCGCACCGATCGCATCGCCCGCGCGATCCGCGAGGGCGGCGGCCTCGGCATGGTCGGCATCGTCGGCGTGCAGTCGAATCAATTCCCGCGCGCCGTCGACATCGCGCGCCGGCTGCGTGCCGAGGGCGTGCAGGTCTGCATCGGCGGCTTTCACGTCTCCGGCCTGCTCGCCATGCTGCCGGAGATGCCGCCCGACCTGAAGCAAGCGGTCGATCTGGGCATCTCGCTGTTCGCCGGCGAGGCGGAAGGCCGGCTGGAAACGGTGCTGCGTGATGCGATCGCCGGAAAGCTCCAGCCGATCTACAACTACATGCACGACCTGCCGGGGCTGGAGGGCGCGCCCAAGCCGATCCTGCCGGCGCTGCGCGTGGAGCGCACCGGCGGGCGGCTGACCAGTTTCGACGCCGGGCGCGGCTGCCCGTTCCAGTGCTCGTTCTGCACCATCATCAACGTGCAGGGCCGCAAGTCCCGCTACCGCTCGGCGGACGACGTGGAAGCCATCATCCGCGGCAATCTGGCGCAGGGCATCGATCACTTCTTCATCACCGACGACAATTTGGCGCGCAACCGCAACTGGGAAGCGATCTTCGACCGGCTGATCGCGATGCGCGAACAGGAAGGCTTGTTCTTCCGCTTCGTCATCCAGGTGGACACGCTCTGCCACAAGGTGCCGAACTTCATCCAGAAGGCCGCGCGGGCCGGCGTGACGCGGGTCTATCTCGGCCTCGAAAGCATCAATCCGGAAAGCCTGGCCGGCGCCAAGAAGCGGCAGAACCGCATCGCCGAATATCGCACGATGCTGTTGGACTGGAAGGCGGTCGGCTGCTTCACCTACGCGGGCTGCATCCTCGGTTTCCCGAACGACACGCCGGAATCGATCGAGCGCGACGTGCGCATCATCAAGCGCGAGCTGCCGGTCGACCTTCTGGAGTTCTTCTTCCTGACGCCGCTGCCGGGATCGGAGGATCACAAGAAGCTGTGGCTGGCCGGGGTGCCGATGGACCCCGACATGAACAAATACGACCTGGAGCACGTCACCACCGCGCATCCGAAGATGTCGAAAGCGGCGTGGGAGCGCGCCTACGATCTGGCCTGGGACACCTATTACACGCCGGAGCACATGGAAACCGTGATGCGCCGCGCCGCCGCCACGGGGATCAGCCCGGGCAAGATGATGTTCCTGCTGATGTGGTTCTGGGGCTGCATGAAGATCGAGAAGATCCATCCGCTGGAGGGCGGCTATTTGCGGCGCAAGGTGCGCACCGACCGCCGGCCCGGCTTCCCGGTGGAGAACGCGCTGCTGTTCTATCCGAAATACGCGGTGGATCTGTTGATGAAGCACCTCAGCATCGTGCGCATGGTCTGGCGCATGGCGCGGGTGCGGCGCGACATCAAGCGCGACCCGCGACGGCGCGACTACATGGACACGGCGCTGACGCCGGCGACCGAGCAGGACATGGACGAGTTGGAGATGTTTACCGCCACCGACGCCGCGCGCCACGCCGTGGACAAGACCAGGCGGGAAGCCGCTGCGCGGGCGCGTCTGGGTGCGAACGCGCCGGAAGAAGCGCTTCCGGCCGGTTATTAGCCGCTATTGCAATCCCTCACGAGCACAGGGTCGATGTATGGCGGCTCGCGGCGGAGGCCGGGCTCGACTGGACGCCGCCCGGCTACGAGGGAATGTCGCCCCCGCTGGCGCGATCCGAGGCGGCGTGATGTCAGCGAGCCGGATGGACTTCGGAAAAGCGCATCTGGAATTCCGGGCTGCTCATGCCGCCGCTCACCGTGATGCTGGTCTCTTCCAGGCAGTCATCCCCGCGCGACAGACGCCCGGAAAACCGCACCCGCTGGCCGGTGGCGAGTTGCGAGACGGTGTGGAACAGCGGCGAGAGGGCAGGTATCAAGGTTCTATCCTGGTCGAGCGCCTCGGACAGGCCGTTGTTCGTGGTTCCGAGTGTCACGTTGTCGGCGATCCGAACGGTCAGAACGCCGCGGCCGTCGCTGGTGGACGAGAGGGTGTCGATCGTTCCGTACCCAGTCCACGATTTCGCGATCGGGGAGCATCGCGCACAGCGCCCTGGCCCGCTCGGGGCGCAATGCGCCCTGCGCCATTTCGTTCGGCGCGGCCGCATAGCGGCGCGAGAAGTCGGCGAGAACCGCCAGGAAAAGGCGTTCCTTGGGAGGTGCGAGATCGTTTTGCGGCGCCTCGGCGTGGCGTTCCGCCGCCGGGATGGTCGCGGCCTGATCTGCGGACTGGGCATCCGTTTGCCGCGGCGGCTCGGGAAGAACGCCGAAATGATCGGCGATCACCATCGCAGTAATGCCGATGAACAGCATCCCCCCGAATATCTGAAGAAACTTCTTGATCCACGCCATCGTCGCTTTTCCGTTGTGGCCGACGCCGCGTTATCGTGCCCGGATCGCCGGCTTGTCACGCGAAACCGTTCCGGGAAACAAAATGGAATGCGGCGTTCGCGGGGGGGCGCGCGGTGATGCGCCAGCACGCGCCGGCTGCGTATAGCTGGTCACCGCGGCGCTGGCGCGCGCGCAGGGCTTCGACCTGGTGCCGGTGAGCCCGCGCGACGCCGGCGTGCTCGCCGCGCTGCTGGCGCGCATCGGTCGCGACGCCTCGGATTTGTTCGCCCAGGCGGTGGCGGCGCTCGGCGGCGAACTTCTGTCGGAGGCGGCGCGGGCGCGCATGATCCAGGACCTGGACGACCTGCGCGTCGCCGCTGCCGAAACCATGGCCTCGGGGGCGAAGGGGTTAGGGGAGATGGGGCTCCCGTGGCGGCGTTTGGGCGGAGACCGTTTCCGGCCGCTTGATCAATAAGCGTTGACCCAGATCAGCCCGTAGCCTTTTTGCCCGACCAGGTCATCGAATTGCTGCTGGTATTCCTGCGCCGTCAGGCCATGGCGCGCCACGAAGGCGGGGCCGGGGGATTTCTCCCAAATCGCGGCATAGAAATCCTGCCCGCCGATGTTGTAGCCGTCGACCAATTTCAGGCGATAGCCCTGCTGGCCGACCAGCTGATCGAATTGCTGCTGGTACTGTTGCGCGGTCAGGCCGTGCCGCGCGACGAATTGCGGGCAAGACTTCTTCTCCCAGATCGCGGCGAAGCGCGCCTGCCTTGCGTCGCCGTAGCCGCTGACGTCGGTCAGGCAATAGCCTTGCCGGCCGACCAGATCATCGAACTGCTGCTGATATTGCTGCGCGGTCATGCCGTGCCGGGCGACGAAGGCCGGTCCCCGCGATTTCTCCCAGATCGCGGCGTAACGATCCTGCCCGCCGACCGTGTAGCCGTTCACCAGCTTCAGGCGATAGCCCTGCTGGCCGACGAGTTGGTCGAACTGCTGCTGGTATTGCTGCGCCGTCAGGCCGTGGCGCGCGACGAAGCTCGGGCAGTTGGTCTTCTGCCAAATGGCCGCATAAAGTGCCTGTCCGCCGCTCTCGTAGCCGCTGACGTCGGTCAGGCAATAATGCTGCTGCCCGACCAGCTGATCGAATTGCTGCTGGTATTGCGCCGAGGTCAGGCCGTGGCGCGCGACGAACGCGGGGCCGCCCGGCTTCACCCAGATCGCCGCGAAGTGCGGCTGCGCCGGCGAGACGTAGGCGCCGGCGAATTGCGTGATCCGGCAAGTGGCGGTGTTCGGCAGCGGGTTCTCGTTCAGCCGCGCCGCGCAGTCGTGAATCGCCTTGGCGGCGTTCGCGTGGGCCTGGTTGAACGCCACCTGCACCGGGACCGGCGGCATCCAGATCGGCGAATCCGCAGACGGCGGATTCTTCGACGGCTCGGAGGCCGAGGTCGCGCGAATGCCGAAATCCAGCGCGGTGCCGCGGCCCGGCGACACCTTGTTCACGCCAAGCCGGTGGCAACTGATGCACTCGTTGCCCGCGACCTCGACCTTGTAGGCTTTCCAGTTGGCGAAGTCGTGGCCCACGAACGCGTAGGGCTGATTGCTGTTGAAGCTGAAATCGCTGGCGCCCGGCAACGCGTTCGGGCCGGTCACCTGGGCGAGGTAAGGCGAGCGGATGAACGGGCCGTTGTCGTGGCAGCCCGCGCAGGCGATCCCGGCCGTGCCGGACGGCGAGATCCAGGGCCATGCGCCCTGCCCCTTCGACGGCGCGGCGACATGGCCCGGCAGACCCGAGCCGAGCGCCTGATAGAAACACGTCGCGCCGTTCTTTCGGCCGTACTGGATCACCGCGATGTCGCCGTACTGGCCGGCCGCGTTGCCCTTCTTGCGGCAGTGGCCGACCACGTAGGCGTTGGCGTTGTTCGTGAGCACCTGGAAATGGCTGCCCGGATCGCAGACCTGGTTAAGACGATTCGGCCGGTCGCATTTGCCGCCGCTGAAATGCGTGACCGGCACTTCGGTTCCGGCATCGCAATTGAAATCCTGCACCGTCGCGCCGATTGCCGCGTCGCATTCCTTCGCGTAATCCTGCAGTGCGTCGGCGCGCGCCGCATGGCCGAACGGCATCGCGCCCGCGATCAGCACGAGAGCCGCGACCCAGCGTGGCGCATTGCCGCCGCGGCGAATGTCGCTGTTACGCAACGCATCCGTCGCAAAATTGAAAGCGGACATGGGGCCTCCGATCACCGTACCGGGAGCGTAGCGTATCGACGCGGCACTGATCGCGTCAACACTAATTGACGCCGCTCACGTCAGCTTGCATTGTTGCGACGCGGCGATGAAACGGCGGAGGTTCACATGCGGCGTTTTATTCCGGTTCTGGCGGCGCTGGCGACGATCGGGGGAATTGCCGGACTGCCCGCGGACGCACGTGCCGATTCCTGTGTCGGCGTGGAGGGCGCGGTCATCATCAACCGGTGTCGGATGTGCATGGAGGTGACCGTGCGGAATTTGCAGCCGCCCGGGCAATCGTCCTCGGGCGCGTTCGCGGGCGAACCGATCACGATCCGGGTGGAAGCCGGCGGGCGTGCGACGGTGCCCGGCGGCGGACGGATCGCCGTCACCGACCTGAAGAAGTGCGGTTAAAGCGACACGGTTGTCGATTTATCGGCGGCGGCGGCGCGACATTGGATCCGACGCTAAATGCGGATCCACGTCTCCGAAAACGCCAGCATTGCCGTGGTGATCCGGTGCCCGGCAACCTCGCGCGGCACCGGCTTGCCGGGCAGCGCGCGGCCGTTCACCTCGATGCTCGCGTCCTCGCAGCCGACGAACAGGCTCGGCATGTGGTGCTTCCCGGTCGCCGATTTGTCCGGCGGCAGGACGAAGCAGAACGGCGCCCCGAGCCCGCGCCAGGTCAGGCGCACGGTCAAGTCCCCGGACGCGACCGTTTCGCTGTAGCTGCCGCGCGGATCGCCGCCCGCCTCCACGCGCTCGATCGGCCGGTAGCCGAGCGCGTTCAGGGCGGGCAATCCGCGCCAAGCGCCGAAATGGGCGACGAAGTTCTCCACCAGCCAGCGCGCCAACGGCTCGTTGTCGGTGAGGCAGTGATTTGCCTGCTCGGCCGGCGGGGCGGCCTGTTGCGGCGATTGCAGCAGCACCAGCGCGTGCCCGCGTCCGTGCGGCGACAGCACGACGCGGAAGAAACTGGCGAGCGCGGTGAACGGCCCGTCCGGAGCTTGCTTGAGCGAAATGCCGGGGTTCTCGCCGGACCACTCCACGGTTCCGGGAAACACGGTCGGTTCGGCCATGGCGTCCTCCTGGGGCTTGGCGCGGCCGGTCAGCCCGGCCGGTCCAGCAATTCGACTTCGACGAAGGCGAGGTAGTCGTCGCCAGCGTTGATGACGTTGTGCTCCACGCCGGCACCGCGCGCATAGGCCACGCCGGGGCTCAAGGTGGCGTCGCGCTCGCCGTCCGCGTCGACCAGGCGCAGCGTTCCGCCGGTCAGCGGCACGACGACGTAATCGTAGCCGTGCCGATGATGGCCGGTTTCGCTGCCCGGCGCGAACTGCCATTCCGTGACCCGCACCGTTCCGGTCTCCAGACGCTGGACCGACTTGGCCTGTGTCATGCTCGCCTCCGCCGCATTGACCCTAGTCTATCCCACGCGCCAGATCCGCCAAGGCGACGACGCGACGAGAGGAGAGCCAAGATGGCGGGCCGGCTCAAGTATTTCGGCTGGGGGCGCGAGGGCGAGGGATTCACCGCCGAGGAAGAAGCGTTCGCGCTCGGCCGTTACCGCGCCCTGTTCGGCACCGGCCAGTTCGAGACCGTCTCGCCGGTGCCGCTCGCCGATCTGACGCTGCGGGCGCCGCGCGTGCAGCCGCCCGCCTCGCTCGCCGCGTGTTGCACCTCGGAGCCGTACGACCGCGCGCTGCACAGCTTCGGCAAATCCTATCCGGACACCGTGCGCGGCATGCTCGGCGACTATGCGAACGCCCCGGACGTGGTCGCCTATCCAAGCGACGAGGCGGAACTCCGGGCCGTGATGGACTGGGCCGGGGGCGCCGAGGCGGCGCTGACCCCGTTCGGCGGCGGCTCGTCCGTGGTCGGGGGCGTCGAGCCGAAGCTCGAAGGCGGACGGCACACGGCGGCGGTCACGATCGACCTCAGGCATCTGGACAAGGTGCTCGAGGTCGATCCCGTCTCCCGCGCCGCCCGCATCCAGGGCGGCGTGTTCGGCCCGGCGCTGGAGGCGCAGCTACGCCCGCACAAGCTGACCTTGCGCCATTTCCCGCAAAGTTTCGAGTATTCGACGTTGGGCGGCTGGATCGCCACCCGCTCGGGCGGTCATTACGCGACCTTGCTCACCCACATCGACGACATGGTCGAGAGCCTGCGCGTGGTCACGCCGGCCGGCACCCTGGAAACGCGCCGCCTGCCGGGCTCGGGTGCCGGGCCGAGCCCGGACCGGCTGTTCATCGGCTCCGAGGGCATTCTCGGCGTCATCACCGAGGCCTGGATGCGGCTGCAGGACCGGCCCCGCTTCCGCGCCGGCGGCGCGCTGCGGTTCCCGACCTTGTTCGCCGCCGCGCGGGCCGTGCGTGCCCTGCTCCAGGCCGGGCTGTATCCCGCCAACTGCCGCATTCTCGACCCGAACGAGGCGTTCAACACCGGCGCGGCCGACGGCAGCGTGGCGATCATGGTGCTCGGCTTCGAGTCCGGGGACCATCCGCTCGACGCCTGGTTGACCCGCGCGCTGGAATGCTGCGCCGATCACGGCGGCACGGCGGAAAGTGCCCAAGCCGACGCGCACCGCGAGGGCGCGGCCGAACGCTGGCGCACCGCCTTCATCCGCATGCCCTACGGACGCGAACGCATGGTGCCGCGCGGCATCATCGCGGACACGTTCGAGACCGCGATCACCTGGGAGCGGTTCGAGTCCTTTCACGACTCCGTGAAGAGCGCCACCGAAACGGCGATCCGCGAGGCGACCGGCCGCCCTGGCCAGGTGACGTGCCGCTTCACGCACGCCTATCCGGACGGACCGGCCCCGTATTTTTCCTTCCACGCGCTCGGGGATCACGGACGCCTGCTGGAACAGTGGCGCGCCATCAAAACGGCGGCGGGCGACGCGCTTATCGCGGCCGGCGGCACCATTACGCATCATCACGCCGTCGGACGCGACCATCGTCCCTGGTACGACCGCGAGCGCCCGGAACTGTTCGCGGTTGCACTGAAGGCCGCGAAGCGCGCGCTCGACCCGAAGTTGCTCCTGAATCCGGGTATTCTCATCGACGCTTGACGGAACGCCGCATTCTCGCAAGGATTTTGCCGGCAGCTCGTTCCAATTTCCAGCCGCGTAACCATGTCAGCCGGGCGGCTGTCCAGAATAGACCCGGAAGGAATACAAATGTCATTCGCGCAAAGCCGGCGCTGGTCGCTGGCCCTGGCGATCGCTGCATTGATGACACTCGGCCTCGGTTCAGCCGCGCACGCCGCTGTCTGGATTCCTGGCCATTACGGCCCTTACGGCGGGTGGATTCCCGGCCATTGGCGCCGGGGGCGCGTCTTCGTGCGCCCGCCGGTCGTCGTGCGTCCGCCGGTCGTCGTGCGCCCGCCGGTGGTGGTCCGGCCCCCGGTTGTCGTCGGTCCACGCGTGATCGGTCCGCGCGTGGTCGGTCCACGCGTGGTCGGTCCCGCGTGGTCGGTCCCAGGGTGGTCGGTCCGCGCATCGGCGTCGGCGTGGGCGGGCGTATCGGGGTTGGTGGCCGCATTGGTGTCCGCGGACATGTCGGTGGGCACCGCGGGCGCCCTGACAACACGGGCGCGGACAGCACCAGCAGCGCCGTCGGCGCTGAACGCCGCGGCTTTCAGCCCTCCTCGCGAGGCACCGGACCGCGGATCATCGCCAGCAATTCGCGCCGCGTGCTCGGGTCCTCGCGGAAGGCGCCCAGCATTCGGCTGGTGACCATCGTGACGCCCGGTTTGTGGACGCCGCGCGTGGTCATGCACTGATGCACCGCCTCGATGATCACCGCCGTCCCGCGCGGCTGTAGCACCTCGGCGATCGTGTTCGCGATCTGCGCCGTCATCTTCTCCTGAATTTGCAGCCGCTTGGCATAGGCCTCGACGACACGCGCGAGCTTGCTGATGCCGACCACGCGCCGGTCCGGCAGATAGGCGACATGGGCCCGTCCGACGATCGGCAGGATGTGGTGCTCGCAGTGGCTCTCGACGCGGATGTCGCGCAGCAGCACGATTTCGTCGTAGCCGTCGACTTCCGCGAAGGTGCGTTCGAGCAGACCGACCGGGTCCACTGCGTAGCCGGCGAAGAATTCCTCGTAGGCCCGCGCCACACGGGACGGTGTATCTTCCAGCCCTTCGCGCTCCGGGTCGTCGCCCGCCCAGCGCAGCAGCACGCGCACGGCATCCTCCGCGTCCGCCCGCGTCGGCCGCCCGGCCGGCGCGCGCGCAGGATCGGCATCGGGCTCTCGGGTCTTTCCCATGTCCTGTTGTCTCTGGGCCACGCCTCGGGCTCCTGGTTCGCGCGCCATCGCTCGCCCCGGCGGCGAGCGTGCCGCGGAGCGGGATGCGGTCAGTGGATGCGACGATCCTGATGTGGGCTGTCGAGGCTGAAAGCCGGGATCACGACGTCGAAGCTCTCGCCGGAGGACGCCACCATCATATGGTAGGCGCCACTCATAAACCCAGACGCCGTGTCGAGCGGGGTGCCGGAGGTATATTCGAACGCCTCGCCCGGCTCCAGCACGGGCTGCTCGCCCAGCACACCAGCGCCGTGCACGTGCTGGGTACGGCCGCGCGCGTCGATGATGTGCCAGGTGCGCCGCAGCAGTTGCACGGCCTCCCGCCCGTTGTTTTCGATCTTCACCTTGTAGGCCCAGAAGAAGTGGCTCTCCTCCGGCTGCGACTGGTCCTCCAGGAAGAACGAGCGCACGCTGACCCGGATGCCACGCGTGGTTCTGCTGTAGCCTTCAGCCATGATCGATGAGCCGGTTCCGTAATGCCCCCCGGCCGAGTAAAGCGTGGGGGGCGGGCTTGTCCAGACCGGACGACCTGCGAGCCAGCGCGCACCGGGCAACGCCATGAAGATCGCCACCTGGAACGTCAATTCGATCCGCAGCCGCGAAGCGCATGTCCGCCGCTGGCTGGCGCGGGTCTCGCCCGACATCCTGCTGTTGCAGGAGACGAAATGCGAACCCAAGGCGTTCCCGGCCGCTTCGTTCCAGGAACTCGGCTACCGCAGCGAGTTGGTCGGGCAGAAATCCTACAACGGCGTCGCCGTGCTCTCCCGGCTGCCGTTCGAGGTGACGCGCCGCGCGCTGCCGGGTCTGCCCGACGAGGACGCGCAGGCGCGCTACCTGGAAGTCGCGGTGGACGGCCTGGTGATCGGCGCCCTTTACCTGCCGAACGGCAATTCCGGGGGCGAGGCCGGCTACGCCTACAAGCTGGCCTGGATGGACCGGCTTGCCGATCGCGCCGCCGACCTGCTCGCCGAGGATACGCCCTGCATCCTCGCCGGCGATTTCAACGTGTGCCCGACCGGGGCGGATCTCGCCCCCGGCGTCCTGCCGCCGGGCGACGCGCTGGTTCGGCCACCGACGCGCGCCCGGTTTCGCCGGATGGTATGGCTGGGCCTGACCGACGCGGTGCGCGCCATGCACCCGCACGGGCCGGTCTACACGTTCTGGGATTACCAGGCCGGCTGCTGGCCGCGCGACAAGGGGCTTCGCATCGACCACGTCCTGGTCTCGCCCACGCTCGCCGAGCGGCTGGTCGCCGCGCAGCCCGACCGGCGCGAGCGCGGCGAGGAGCAGCCGTCGGATCACGTCCCCGTGCTGGTCGAGATGGACTGACGACGCGTCCGGAGCCGGCCGACGACCGGCCCCGGCGGGTGCGCCGAGCGGTGTTTCAGGTCAGCGCCAATGTCCTGGCATCCAGACCCATTCACCACCCCTCCTGACCCAGTGGCCGCGCGCGAACTCGCCGTGCCACCCATGCCGCCGCATCACGTAATGCCCGGCAATCCAAACGTAGCGCCCGTGCTCCCACCGCCAATGACCGGGCTCCCAGAGGTGATGCGGGCCGGGCGGCGGTGGCGGCGGCCCTTCGTGGCGCAATGGCGGCAGCGGAACAGGCTGCGCCATCACATAGCCGGCCCCGGCCAGTGTGGCGGTCGCAACCGCCGCCGCCATCAGAGCGGGCTTTATCAGCTTGCGCATTCGCTTCACTCCTTTACTGGAGGCGCGCTGCTCGCCGCCGGCGAGCAGCGCGCCGTTCGTCACCCGAACAAACACGGCGGAGATGGCCTAATTGCGGCTGTCCGCATATCCGAGTGCAACGATTTGTGACCGCGTGCCGTGACGACCCGACCAGCAGCAAACGAGCGCGACGACTCCATGCAAGACAACTCCATGCAAGACGGCGACATGCAAGACGGCGACAATTCCGATCGGCTTCCGACGAATGCGACCGAACACGTCGCGGACTCGCCGCCGTGCTGGCGCGACTCCGTTGCGCTGTACGACGCGTTCGCGGCGGACTACGACTCCGCGTTCGCCGCCGCCAATCATCGCAAGGCCTACGACCGGCTTGCCTGGGAACAGGTGTCGCGATTGCTGCCGGCCGCGCCGGGGGTGATCGTCGACGCGGGCTGCGGCACCGGACGCTGGATCGCCCGGCTGTTGTCGCTCGGACACCGCGTCGTCGGCATCGAGCAGGCGCCCGAAATGGTCACGGCGCTGCGCGCGAAACAATTCGGCGCGGGCTTCGAACTCGTGCCGGCGAGCATGGCGGACGCGCGCGTCGCGCCGGCCAGCGCCGATCTCGTGATGGCGATCGGCTCGGTGCAGTATACGGCGAATCCCGCCGCGATGATCCGCCGGTTCGCCGCGTGGGCCAAGCCCGGCGGATGCGTCTGCGTCATGGTGGATTCGCTGGTCGCGCTGGTTCTGGAACTGATCCGGATCGGCAAGGTGGACGAGGCGCTGTCACGGCTGCGAACCGGACGCGGGGTGTTCACGCTGGGCGCGCAGCAAGCGGACCTGTTCCTGTACGACAGCCGAACGCTGCACGCGCAGTTCGCGGCGGCCGGACTCGAGGCGATCGCTTGCCGCGGGCTGTTGATAACCAGCAGTGCCTGGGGGAGCGACGGATGCACCCGCGCCATGGCGTCCGACGAAACGGCGTTCCTCGATCTGGAGCGGATGCTCGCGAGTTCCCCCGCCATGGCCGACGCCGGCAAGCACCTGTTCGCCTCGGCTCGCCGGCCGGAATAGCACCGGGCGCGCCGGCGCCGATCAGACGCGTGGCGCCGTGGACCGCTCGCCGAGCGAGGCGATGGCCGCGCGGAGGGTCTCCAGGCCGGCTCCGGTCTCGCTGCTCGTGGTGATCACGTCCGGGTGCGCGGCGGTGTGCCGGCGGGCGAGGGCGCGCGCTTCGGTCTCTTTCCGGGCGAGCGGCGCAGGCTTCACGCCATCGGCCTTGGTCAGCACCAACTGGTAGCTCACGGCCGCCCGGTCCAGCAGATCCATCACGGCGAGGTCGGCCGGCTTCGCCTCGATGCGCGCATCCAGCAGCAGCAGCACGCGCGCCAGATTGGGGCGGCCGCGCAGATAGTCGAACATCAGCCCCTGCCAGTCCGCCTTCACGTCCTTCGGCGCCTGGGCGTAGCCGTAGCCGGGCATGTCCACCAGCATGAGCCGCCCGCCGAGTTCGAAGAAGTTGAGCTGGCGCGTGCGGCCGGGCTGGTTGGAGGCGCGCGCCAGGGTTCGCCGCCCGGTCAGCGCGTTGAGCAGCGAGGATTTGCCGACGTTTGAGCGGCCCGCGAACGCCAGTTCCGGCAGGTCGGGCGGCAGCAGCTGATCCAACCGCTGCGCCGCGTGGACGAAGCGGCACTCGGCGGCGAACAGCAGCCGCCCGGCCTCGATCGCCGCCGCGTCGTCGGCCGGCTCGCTCAGGTGGTGGTGCGGACCATTTTCGTCCGCTTCTGCTCCAGCCGCGTGTTGCGCATGATCAGCCATTGCTGGGCGACCGACAGCAAATTGTTCCACGTCCAGTAGATCACCAGCCCGGCCGGGAAGCGCGCCAGCATGAAGGTGAAGATCACCGGCATGAACTGGAACAGTTTCGCCTGCGTGGGGTCCGGCGGCGGCGGGTTCAGCCGCTGCTGCAGCCACATCGTGAACCCCATGACGAGCGGCCAGACGCCCAGGTGCAGGAACGGCGAAATCTCGGCGGGGTGGAACGGCAGCAGCCCGAACAGGTTGAACACGTTGGTCGGATCGGGCGCCGAGAGATCCTGAAATCCAGCCGAAGAACGGCGCGTGCCGCATCTCGATGGTGACGAAGATCACCTTGTAGAGCGAGAAGAACACCGGCACCTGGATCAGCATCGGCAGACAGCCGCTGGCCGGGTTCACGCCCTCGGCCTTGTAGATGGCCATCATCTCCTGCTGCATCTTGCCCGGATCGTCCTTCAGCCGCTCGCGCATCGCCTGCAGCTTCGGGCCGAGCAGCCGCATCTTGCTCATCGACTTGTAGGACTTGTTGGCGAGCGGGAAGAACAACGCCTTGACGAAGACGGTGAACACCATGATCGCCACGCCGAAATTGCCGAGCAGGTGATACAGCCAGTCGAGGCACAGGAAGATCGGCTTGGTCAGGAAATAGAACCAGCCGAAATCGACCGCCTTGTCGAAGTGCGGGATGTTGTATTCCGACTGATAGCGGTCGAGCAGGGTCACCACCTTGGCCCCGGCGAACAGGCGCGTGGTCTGGCCCGCCGTCGTGCCCGGCGCGATCTGCTGCGGATCCTGGGGGATGAAGTCGACCTGATAGGCGTGGCCGGCGCCCTCGTTCAGCGCGCGGAAGCTCGCGGTGACCGGCTTTGCCTGGTTCGGGATCAGCGCCGTCAGCCAGTACTTGTCGGTGATGCCGGCCCAGCCGCCGTTGTCGGCTTCGTGGAAGGCGAGGCCGTCGTGCTTCTTGGCGTCGCTGCGGGCGCTCGAATACGTCATCTCCTGCAGCCGGTCCTTCACGACGCCGATCAGGCCTTCGTGCAGGATGTAGTAGCCGGCGGTCTTGGGCGTGTAATCGCGGCGAATCCGCGACCAGGCATAGAGGGCGACCGGCGCGGCGGTCGCGTTCTTCACCCGCTGCTGGACGGTGAACATGTAATGGTCGTCCACCGACAGCACGATCTCGAAGGTCAGCCCCTGGCCGTTGTTCCAGGCGAGCGTGACCGGCGCGGTCGGGGTGAGGGTCGGCGCGGACGCGGACCAGAGCGTATCGGCGCCCGGCACCTTCACGTGGGTGTTCGGTCCTTGGGTCCAGCCGAACTGCACGTAATAGGGCTCGGGATCGGTGCGCGGCTCCAAGAGGCGCACCAGCGGCGAGGTCGGCTGGATCGTCTCGCGGTAGTCGCGCAGGACCAGGTCGTCGAGCCGGGCGCCGAGCAGATCGACGCTGCCCTTCACTTGCGGCGCGGCGATCTCCAGCCGCGGCGACGGCTTGGTCGGGCCGACCGGCGCGACGCCGCCGTCGGACGGCGCGACGCCGATGGTCTGCGACGGCTGCGGCGGCCGCGCCGGCACCGCCTTGGTCTCGGTGGTGCCGTGCCTGGTCGTCTCGGTTATAGTCGTCGTCTTGGGCGGCGGATGCGGCAGAAACCGCTCGTACACCATCTGAAAGCCCAGCACGATCGCGAGGGAAATCGCGATCGCCAGAAACAGCCGCTTCTGCTCCATCAGCTCGCTTCGCTGCCTTTCGACACAGACCCGTTATGGTGGCGACAGGCCGGCACCGGATCGTAGCCGCCGGGCATCCACGGATTGCAGCGCAAGATCCGCCGCCCCGCGAGCAGCGAACCGCGCCATGCGCCGTGAACCGCCAGCGCCTCGATCGCGTATTCGCTGCAACTGGGGTGAAACCGGCAGTTGCTGCCAATCAGCGGCCGTATTGTCCACTGGTAGATGCGCACCAGCAGCCGCAAGCACAAGCTCGGCAGTGCCAATGCCGCCCGCGTTGTCGCCGGCTGCCCCGCTCACGGCGCGCCCGCTTTGTCGAGCGCCCGGCGGAAGTCGGCCAGCAGGTCGGCGAAGCGGCGCTCGCGCGTCGCCGCGCGCCCGATCAGCACGAAATCGAAGCCCCGAACAGGCCGCTGCCGCAGCACGAGCCGCACAACCTCCCTCAGCCGGCGGCGGATGCGATTGCGCGCCACCGCGTTGCCGACTTTCCGCGTGACCGTGAAGCCGACCCGGCACGGCGCCTCGTCCGCCCGGCGCAGCGCCTGCAAAACCAGTCCGGGCAACGCCACCCGCCGGGCGTTCGCGCCCACCCGCAGAAACTCGGCCCGGCGGCGGAGCCGCCCCGGCGGAGCGTCGCGGGTCGGCGCGTCCGTGGCGAGCCTCGTTCAGGCGGAGAGGCGCTTCCGCCCCTTCGCGCGGCGAGCGGCCAGGATCTTCCGCCCGCCCACGGTGGCCAAGCGGGCGCGGAAGCCGTGCCGGCGCTTGCGGACAAGCTTCGAGGGTTGATAGGTGCGCTTCACGATCGTCTCCGGGAGAATGTAGGGGCGCGGGCCGGCGCCGACGAGCCCCGTTTGCCCGGGCCGCGCGGGAGTGCGGCTTAATAGAGAGGGGCGGCGGCGGGCGTCAACGCCGCGCGCGCCGGCCCGGCCCTCAGGGGCGGCGTCGCCATCGCACGAGGAAGCGCGGCAGCAGGATCGCGGCGGCCAGGGCCAGAATGCGGGACCGTCGCAGCAGCCGCCCGGCCGGACCGGCCAGCGCGACAGTGGCGCTCGCGATGCCTTCGAGCTGCTGCTGCGCCCGCTCGCGCACCTCCAGCGCCTCGATCTCCACCCGTCCGGGCCGGCCCCAAGCCAGCCCGGCGATCGCGAGCAGGAGCAGCGCGACCAGCAGGTTGCCGCCGACCACGATCAGCGTCGAGCTGATCCGGCCGAGATTGAGGTGGACCCAGAAATACGTCGCCACCTCGAACCAGCAGAGCGCGCCGAAAAAGAACACGCCGGCGACCGCCGCCACGACGGCCCGGATGACATTGCGCCGCGCAAGGCGGCGCAGGCGCAGCACCTCCGCCTCTGCGGCAATCCGTAAGAGGCGGGCGGTGCGCATCGGTCAGCGGAACAGCCGGCCGATCAGGTATCCCGTTGCCGCGGCGATCAGGATCGCTACGAGCGGCTGTTCCCGCACCCGGCTGGAGACCGCCTCGGCCTGCTCGCGCGCCATGTCGCCGGCGTTGCGGGCCGCCATCTCGGCGCGGTGCGCCGCGTCGCTGAGCGCCGGCGTTACCCGCTCGCTCATCAGTTGCTCGACCTGCCGGCGAAGCTGGGCGATCTGTTCCCTGGCGTCGTGAGCCTTTTCGGAGATGGTGTCCGTGGCTGTCATCAGCACCCTCCACTGAATTGGGTTTCGCGGGCCTAACGCCGCCCAGGCTTTGTAGGTTGCCCCGTTTCGAGGGCGAATTTGCGACCGCGGCGGCGGGCGGGCACGGCGTTTCTGCGACTCCGCAACGGCGGTGACAAGCGGCTCGCGTCCGGCGATCGGGTCGCTCGGCGGCCGAGGCCGCAAGCCGGACCGCTCGCATTGCATACGCCGAACGGCAGAGGCTAGGGTCCCGCCGGACGCCGGAGCAAGACCCGAAACAATGTGCCTGCGCACCCTCCTCGAGGCAGGGGCGATAGCGATCCTTACGACCCTGCCTGCGATGGCGCGCGACCTGACCATCGTCGCGCGGGCCGGTCCCTTTCAGGAGCCGCTGAAGGAGCTGTTCGTCGCCCCGTTCGCCCAGGCGACCGGCGTGCATGCGGATCAGCAGAGTTGGACCGGCGGCCTGGCGCAGATCGCCGACCTGGCCGGCTGGGGAACGCCGTGGGACCTGGTCCAGGTGACGCCGGCCGAACTCCAGCCCGGCTGCGCCGAGGGCCTGTTCGAGCGCATCGACTGGAACGCCATCGGCGGCCGCGATCACTACCTGCCCCAGGCGGCGACTGATTGCGGCGTCGGCGCCTTCATGCGGAGCATCGTGCTGACCTGGGACCGCGACAAGTTTCGCGGGCGCGCCCACCTGGGCCGATTTCTGGGACGTGGCGAAATATCCTGGCAAGCGCGGGCTGAAACGCGACGTGAAGACCAACCTGGAGATCGCGCTGCTGGCCGACGGCGTCGCGCCCGGCGATGTGTACAATACGCTGCGCTCCGCCGAGGGCGTGGACCGGGCGTTCCGCAAGCTCGATCAGCTCAGGCCCTATCTGGTGTTCTGGCAAAGCGATACCGACGCGATCAGGATCATCGGCTCCGGCGCGGTTCTGATGAGCAGCGCGCCCAACGATCGCGTCACCGGCGCCGACCGCGCCGAGAAGCGCCATCTCGGCATTCAGTGGCACGGCAGCCTCTACCACATCGACAGTTGGGCGATCGTCGCCGGCAGCGCGAATGTCGGCGAGGCGAACCGGTTCCTGGCGTTCTACGGCATCCCGGCGGTGCAGGCGCGGCTGCCCGCGCTGATCGCCTACGGCCCGACGGCGAAGGGCGCCAACGAGTTGATGCCCCGCGAACTCCGCGCGGTTTCGCCGAGCGCGCCCGCCAACATGGCGAACGCGCTGCAGATCGACGAGGGCTTTTGGCGCGAGAACTACGCCAAGCTGGAGCAGCGCTTCGAGGCGTGGCTGAAGCGCTGAGCGGACCCGCCCGGCACGGATGCCTGGAACCGCGGACGCGAATCTCCTTTGGCGCGCGAGGGCAGCGGCCCTAACCTGTCGCGCATGTCCGCGCCTGTCCGCCTTGCCGCCGATCCGACCCGCCGATCCGTGCTTCGCCGCGCTGATCGCCGCCCGGCCGTGCCTCGCCATGCACGCGATGGACGGCCTGGTGCTCGAGGACGTGCCGCTCGCCGCCATCGCCGACGCGGTCGGGACGCCGTGCTGGGTCACCTCCGCCGGCACCTTGCGGCGGCGCTACCGGTTGCTGCGCGACGCCTTGGCCGCGGCTGGACTGGACGCGCGGGTGCATTACGCGGTCAAGGCGAACGATCATCTCGCGATCCTGCGGCTGCTGTCGGACGCAGGCGCCGGCGCCGACGTGGTCAGCGAGGGCGAATTGCGGCGCGCGCGCCTCGCCGGGATTGCCGCCGAACGCATCGTGTTTTCCGGCGTCGGCAAGACCGAACCCGAGCTGCGTCTGGCCCTGCGCGAGGGCATCGCGCAGATCAACGTCGAGAGCGCCGAGGAGCTGGAGATGCTGGCCGCGCTCGCCGCCGCGACGGGGCTATCCGCGCGGGTGGCGCTGCGGGTGAACCCGGACGTGGACGCCGGCACGCATCCGAAAATCACCACCGGGCGCGCCGAGAACAAGTTCGGCATCGCCTACGCGGACGCCGCGCCGCTCTACGCGCGGGCGGCCGAACTGCCGGAGATCGAGCCGGTCGGCATCGCCATGCATATCGGCAGCCAGATCGCCGCCACCGCGCCGTTCCGCGCCGCCTTCGCGCGCGCGGCCGATCTGGTGCGCGACCTGCGCTCGCGCGGTTTGCCGGTTCGGCGCGTGGATTGTGGTGGCGGGCTCGGCATCGGCTACCGCGACGAGCCCGAGTTGTCGGCTGCCGCCTATGCCGGGGCGATCCGGGCCACGCTCGGCGACCTCGGGGTCGGGATCATCGTGGAGCCGGGGCGATGGCTGGCCGGCCCGGCCGGCGTGCTGCTCGCCGCGGTGGTTCTGGTGAAGCGGACCGGGGCATCGCGCTTCGTCGTGCTGGACGCCGCCATGAACGATCTGGTGCGGCCCGCCATGTACGACGCGTGGCACGGGATCGTGCCGCTCTCGGCCGTCGACGTCCTGCAACCCGTTTCTCCGGCCGAGGTTACAGGCCCGGTATGTGAAACCGGAGACACGTTCGCCCGCAACCGCGGACTGCCGCCGCTGGAGCCGGGCGCCCGGGTCGCGATTCTCGACGCCGGAGCGTATGGCGCGGTGATGAGTTCGACCTACAATGCCCGCCCGCTCGCGGCCCAGGTGCTCGTCGATGGGGCGCGCTGGGCGGTGATCCGGGAGCGGCAGCCGCTCGCGGCGCTTTGGCGCGACGAGCATGTCCCCGCATTTCTCGACGACGCCGGAACCGACCATCCCAGATGAGCGCCGGAATGCAGCACGACCCGGACCCAGATCGGCACGCCTCGCTGTTGCGGCGGATCAACCGGCGGCGCCGGCAGGCGCGGCTGGTGCTGCTGTTCGAAATCCTCTGGCCGGCGCTGTGGCCGCCGCTCGGCGTCGCCGGCCTGTTCCTCTGCCTCGCGCTGCTAAACGTGCCGCAATCGCTGCCGCCGTGGCCGCACGCGTTGCTGCTGGTCGGGTTCGGCGGCGCGGTCCTGGCGCTGCTGGTTCGCGGCATCGCGCAATCGCGTATGCCCGACGGCGCGGCGGCCGACCGGCGGCTGGAACGCGAGGCGGGGCTCGCGCACCGCCCGCTGGCGGCCCTGAGCGACCGCCCGGCGTTCCCCGGTGGCGAGGCGCTGTGGCGCGCCCACGTGGCCCGCGCCGCCGCGCAGGTCCGGCGGCTGCGGGCCGGGCTGCCACGCCCCGGCCTGGCCGCCCGGGATCGCCGCGCGCTCCGCGGAGGTCTGTTGGTGGCGCTGATCGCGGCGGGCGCCATCGCCGGCGGCGAGGCGCCGGATCGGATGGCGCGGGCCTTCTCGCCCGGCTTTCCGCCACGCCCGGCGCCGCCGGCGCCGCTGTTGCAGGCGTGGATCACGCCACCCGTGTATACCGGGGTGGCACCGCTGTTTCTCAAGCCCGGCACCCGGCAAGGCATCATCGTTCCGGCCGGCTCGCATCTCACGGTCAGCCTGACCGGCGGCAGCGGCCGCGCGCCGAGCCTGCTGCTGAACGGGCACCCGGACACGTTTCGCGCGCTCGACAAGTCCAGTTTCCAGGCGGATCGCGACCTGGCCTCCGGCGGCCGGCTCGCCGTTCGCCGCGGCGGGCAGGAACTCGCGGCCTGGGACCTGACGGTGGTGACCGATCAGGCGCCGCGGGTGAGCTGGGCCGAGCCGCCCGGCAATGGGCGGCGGCTCGCGGTTCGGCTACCCTGGCAAGCGAGCGACGATTACGGCCTCGCCTCGGTGCAAGCGGAACTGCGGCTGCGCGAGCGGCCGGACGCAGCCCCGCTCGTGGTCTCGGTTCCCTTGCCGGGCGGCATGCCGAAGCACGCGCACGGGCTCTCGCTCGAGGATCTGACCGCGCATCCGTGGGCCGGGCTGGCCGTGGTCGCGCGGCTGGTTGCCCACGACGCGCCGGGGCAGAAGGGGAGCAGCGGGGAAGCCGTCTTCACCCTGCCGGAACGGGCGTTTCACAACCCGGTGGCCCGCGTCGTCATCGCTGTCCGCAAGCAACTCAGCCTGCATCCGCAGGACCGCATGGCGGCCACCCTCAAGCTGGACGCGCTGTCGGCGATGCCGAAGCTGTTCGGCGCCGATCTCGGGGCCTACCTGAATCTTCGCGCCATCGTTGCGCTGCTGCGCGACGACCGTGCGCCGGATGCCGTACCCCGGGCGCAGCGGCGCATGTGGGAACTGGCGCTGCACATGGAGGAAACGGCCGTCCAGCGCACCGCGCGAGCGCTGGAGCAGGCGCGTCAGGCGCTGCGGGAGGCGCTCGACCGGCAGGCGAAGGGCGAGCACGTCGATCCCGAGCAGCTCGACAAGCTGATGCAGAAGCTGCAGCAGGCCTTGCGCGAACATCTGCAGGCGCTGGCCGAGCAGATGCGGCAAGACCGCTCGCAGATGGCGAACGACGCGAACGCCGAGCGGATCGACGCGCGCCAAGTCGAAAAGCTCGCGCAACAGATGCGCGAAGCCGCGCGCGAGGGCCGCATGGACGAGGCGCGCCAGGCGGAGGCCGAGCTGGAGCGCATGCTCAAGGCGCTGCGCAACGCGCGGCAAAACCGCGGCAACGGCCAGAAGGCGGCCGAGCGCCGGCGCGGGCGGCAGAGCATGAACGCGCTGCAGGACATGGTGCAGCGGGAAGGCGGGCTGCTCGATCATTCGCAGGCGCGCGAGAACGCGGACCAGCCGCCGGAGGCGTCGCTGCCGGGCATGCCGCAACTGCCGGGTTTCGCGCCGCGATCGCGAATGGGCAGGCAGTCGGAGCGCCAGGACGAGCAACAGTCGGCGCAGCAGCAAGCGGGCGAGCAGCGACAGGCGAAGGCGCAACGGCAAACCGATCGGCGGGTGCAGCAAGCCCTGCGCCGGGCACTCGGCGAGCTGATGCAGCAGTTCGGCGACATGACCGGAAAGCTCCCGCCCGCTCTCGGCGACGCCGATCGGGCGATGCAGGAATCGGCGCAGGCCTTGCAGAAGGGCAACGACCCGCAGGCCGGCGCCGCGCAGCAGCGCGCCATCGCATCGTTGCAGAAGAGCGGCCGCCAAATGCGCCAGCAGATGGCGAAGATGTTCGGCAACCAGAACGGCAAGGACAAGGGCGAGCAGGGCCAGCAAGGCGAGTCCGCCGGGCTGAGCGATACCGGCACGATGAGTAACCAGGGCCAGGGCCAGCCCATGCCCGGCGAAGAGGGCGAGGGCCAGACCAGCGCGCGGCGCGATCCGTTCGGGCGGCTGCTCCAGCAGGGCACATCCGGCGCCGACGAGAGCGGCGACGTGACCTTGCCCGAGCGGATGGAGCGGGTGCGCACGCGCGCCATCGAGGAAGAACTGCGCCGCCGCTCGGCCGATCGCGAGCGGCCCAGGGAAGAGCTGGACTACATCGAGCGGCTATTGAAGCAGTTCTGATCCGATCTCGCGGCTCAGGATCCGGGGCCGAGACCGAACGCCGCGTAGAGCCGCCGAATTGGGGGCCAGGCGTCCATGAGCTGGAAGCGATAGGCATAGGCCGCCCAGACCACCAGGCCCCAGATCACGAGACTGACGATCCAGCCCAGCCAGACGACGGCGCCGGCGCGTTTGGGCTCGACCGGCTGATCGTAATCCGCCGCCATTTGTTCGCGGCGCGCTTCGAGCGACGCCGTTCTCCGCAGCGGCTTCGGTTCGCGGGGTTGATCGGTCAGCCGGTCCCAGACGCTCGGCGGCGGCGGTTCCTGGGTGGCGACACCCGGAGCCGTCGCGGCCGGCGGCGCGTTGGCACGGGGCTGTGCATCCACGCCGACGACCGCCAGCAACGGGTGGCGGGAAGCGGACGCGTGATCGTCCGCGGTCGCGGGCCTGCCGCCGCGGGGCGGCGGATCGGCCATCGCGGGCGGTGCGGGCGTTGGCGGCGGCGGCGCGGCAACTGGCGGGGGCGGCGCTGGCCTGGGCGCGACGGCAACCGCCGTTTCCGGGGCCGGCGCCGACGCGGGTGCGGGCGGGACGGCGGCGCGCGTCCCGGTGGAGCCTCCCCGAGGTGCGGCGGCCGGCGCCGGGGCGGACACCGCGGTCGCCGTCCATTCATGGCCGCATTGTCCGCAGCGGACCTTGCGGCCGGATTCCAGCATCTGGTCCGGCACGTCATACGTCGCGGAGCAGACGGGGCAGGCAATTCGCATGTAAACCTTCCAAATCCCCCCAAGCTCTGCCCCCGAAACCCGCCGCTGGCAATGATTTCGCTGGGCCGGAAGCCGCTCGGGCACCGCTCGAGAGCGCGAATCGATGTTCAGAATTGCGATCACGTGGCAAGATCGCGCCGTCGCGGCCCCGAGCGATCGGCAAAGGGATGATACCCCTGAGCGGTACGGCTGAACTTCATCGTCGCCCCCGCGAAGCCGGGGGTCCATTGCGCGCGCCGAACCTCGGCGGGCCGCGATGATTCGCTGCGAACGCATGAGTCTGCGCTATGGGCGCGGCGATGGCCCGGAGGTGCTGCGGTCGCTCAGCTTCAGCGTGCCCGAAGGCAGCTTCCGTTGGCTGCTCGGCCACTCCGGGGCAGGCAAGACCAGCCTCTTGCGCCTGCTCAACCTGTCGCTTCGCCCGAGCAGCGGCCACCTGTCGCTGCTCGGGGTCGAGGTGACGAAGGCGGACCGGCGGACCTTGCAGCGGATGCGGCGGCGCATCGGCATGGTGTTTCACGATTTCCGGCTGCTGCATCACCTGTCGGCGTTCGACAACGTGGCCTTGCCGCTGCGCATCGCCGGCCGCCCGGAGGGGCCGATCCGCGCTGATGTCGAGGAAATGCTGCGCTGGGTGGGGCTCGCGGACAAATTGACGGCGTTTCCGGCCGAGTTGTCGGGCGGCGAGCAGCAGCGGGTGGCGATCGCGCGCGCGGTCATCAATCGTCCGAAACTGCTGCTCGCGGACGAGCCGACGGGAAACCTCGATGACGCGCAGGCGAGGCGGCTGACGCGGTTGCTGGACGAGTTGAACCGTCTGGGCACCACGGTCGTGGTCGCGACCCACAACGATGCGCTGGTGTCGCGTCATCCCGCCCCCGTGCTGCGGCTGGTGCGCGGGCGGCTGGTCGCCGACGAGGCGTGGCGGAACGCGGCGCAGCGAGGCGCGCATGGCTGATCGACGGGCGAGCAGTCGGGCGCGCCGGGCCGCCCTGCTGCGTCCGGCGCGGTTCGACGATCTCGGCGTGCGGCGCGCGATGGCCGATCGGCTGTTGCCGGCGCTGGTGGCGGCGATGACCTTCCTGGCCGCCTTGGCCAGCACCGGCTTCGTGGCCGCCGCCGCGGTCGCCCGCCACTGGCAGGAAGGCGCCGTCGCCTCGGTGACGGTGCAGGTGCCCCGGCCCGGCGATCCGGCGCAATCCGCGCACAGCGGGACTCGCCGCGATGCGGTCCTGGCAATCCTCGGCGAGACCCAGGGCTTTGCCTCGGTTCGGCCGCTGAGCGATGCCGAGCTGTCGGATTTGCTGCGCCCGTGGCTCGGTGCGAGCGCCGAATCCCTGTCACTGCCGCTGCCGGCCGTCATTGCCGTGCATCTGCAGGGCGGCGGGCCGAACATGAACGCGCTGGCGGTCCGGCTGAACGCCGTCGCGCCGGGCACCCTGGTGGAGCGGCACGACGTCTGGTCCCGCCGGGTGCAGATGCTGGCGCGCAGCCTCGAGGCCTGCGCCGGCCTCGCCTTGCTGGTCGTCGCCCTGGTCGCCGCGCTGGTCGTTGGCGTGGCGACGCGGGCGGGGTTGATGGCGCGGCGCGAGGCCATCGAAATCGCGCACCATCTCGGCGCCAGCGACGGCTATATCGCCGCCCGTTTCGCCGGGCGCGCGACCAGGCTGACCGCGATCGGGGCGAGCGCGGGCGCGATCGCCGCGCTGCCGCTGCTGATGGGGTTGGCGGCGCTGGCCGCGCCGTTCGCGAATTTCGATGCCGGCGGCGATGCGGTTGCCGCGGAAAATCTCGTCCTGAGCTGGCTGACCGCCTTGCCGTCTTCGCTGTGGCTGGTGCTGCTCGCGCTGCCGGCGGCGGCCAGCCTGATCGGCTGGGTGATGGCGCAGGTCACGGTGCGGCGCTGGCTGCGCCGGCTGCCTTGAGATGGTTTTGCTGCGCTCGGCCCTGTTCAATCTGTATTTCTTCGGCCTGACCTTCGTGCTGGCGACCGGCGGGTTGTTGGTCCGGCTGTTCGCCCCCGGACGCACGCTGGAATACGCGCAGTTCTGGGTGCGGCTGGTGATGGCCGGGCTGCGCCGGATCTGCGGCATCTCGCTCGTGCTGAGCGGCGAGGCGCATTTGCCGCAAGCCGGACCGGCGCTGATCGCCTCGCAGCATCAGTCCGCCTACGACACCTTGATCTGGATGATCCTGCTGCCGCGGCCGGCGTACGTGCTGAAGAAGGAACTGCAACGCATCCCGCTGTTCGGGCCGCTCACGCGGCTGGGCGGCATGATCGCGATCGACCGCCGCGCCGGTCCGGCCGCGTTGCGCGCGCTGATGCGCGATACGGCGAGGTCGGTGGCGGACAACCGGCAGATCGTCATCTTTCCGGAGGGTACGCGCGGGAGGTTCGGCGAGCGGCGCCCGTTGCAGCCGGGCATAGCGGCGATGGCGGCGCAATCCGGGCTGCCGGTCATTCCCGCGGTGACCGATTCCGGCTTGCATTGGGGCAAGCACGCCTTCCGCAAGCACCCCGGCGCGATCCATATCAGGTTGCTGCCGCCCATCCCCGCCGGGCTCGGCCGCGCCGAACTGATGCGCCGGCTGGAGGCCGTGTTCCGGGACGGCCCGGCGCTGCTCGGGACCGGCGCGCGCGAGCCGGTCGTGGCCGGCGCCGCCGCGCAAGGCGACTGAAGCAGGCGACCGATACGGTGCGGCGCTTCCGCAGACCATTGCAGTTCGCAGCAGTCGCCGACAGGCTTCGCAGGACGGTTTGCTTTCGCTATATCCTGCCTGTATGCGCCGGGTCCTGATACCGTTTCTTGTCGCTATCCTCGTGCTCGCCGCCGGCTACGCGGGGCTTTGGCTTTATGCCGAGCACGAACTCGCCCAGGGCTTCCACCAATGGACGGAGGCGAGCCGCTCCAACGGATGGCAGGTGAGTTCGGCGCGTCCGCGGCAGGGGACGTCGCCGCTGGCCGCGATCCTGATCGTCCCCGATCTGTCGGTATCGGGCGGCGAGCAGGACATTCCGGGCGGGCTCGTCTGGCACGTTGACCGCGTGGTGATCGAAGTCAGCCTGCTGCATCCGCGCATCATCGTCATCCGGGCGCATGGTCGCGAACGTCTGCGCTTGTCGGCCATGCCGGAGCTGCCCTTCACCGCCAAGCAATTGCGCGCGCTGCTGCCGCTGCGGTTCGGGGAGCCGCCGCGGCACGTGGATATCCAGGGCGCCGATCTGGTTGCCGACATGCCGCCCGCGCATGGTGGGCAACTGAGGGTCGGGCGCGTCGAGGCCCATGTGCGATGGGCGGCCGAGACGGGGAAGCCGGTGCCGATCGCCGTCGCGCTGCGCGCCGCGGACATCGTGCTGCCGCGCTCGGCGCGCTGGCCGCTGGGGCCGCATGTCGCGCTGCTCTCGGGTGACGCGGCGCTGAGCGGGCGTATGCCGCAGGTCTACGGTTTGGCGCGGCGGGTCGCCGCCTGGCGGGATTCGGGCGGGCAATTGCAGGCGCGGCGGGTCACGCTCACCTGGGGATCGCTGAGCCTCTCGGGCAACGGCACGCTGTCGCTCGATCGCAGCCTGCAGCCGACCGCCACCGGCACCGCGCGCGTCGTCGATCCGTCCGACGCGCTGAGCTCGCTGGTGGCGCACGGGGTCATCACGCGCCGCACCGCCTTCGCGGCCAACGCGGTGCTCGCACTGATGGAGCACGCGCCCGAGGGCGGCGGCGCGCCGGTGGTCGAAATCCCGGTCTCGGTGCAGGACCGCACCGTATCGGTCGGCAGCATCCCGCTGGCCCGGCTGCCCACCATCGTCTGGCCCGATTGAGCCCGCGCGTCCTTCCGCGGGCGGAGATCGCGATGCGCTGAACAAGCCCGAACCGGGATCGCGATTGGCCCGCCACGGCCGAGCGCGGGGTTCGCCTGCTCTCACGCGCGTATCGTTTGACGCTGTGGCGGCCGCGGTGGAACAACTGCGCCATCGCGCGGGGCCGGCGTAGGCTCGCGGCGCGGACCGAGGGAGGGGACAATCATGGCGACGTGGCGACCCGATCCGAGTTTCTATCCGTCCGCCCGGCTGGCCGCGCAGGCGCCGGCGGAAACGCTCGCCTACGTGGCGATGCTGAACGTGGAGCCGCAACAGCGCCCCGACGCGCTCGGGGTGGTCGATGTCGATCCGCAATCGGCCAGCTACGGCAAGCTCGTCGGCCAGCTCGCGATGCCGAAGATCGGCGACGAGCTGCATCATTTCGGCTGGAACGCGTGCAGCTCCATGCTCTGCCCGTACGCGCCGCATCCGCATGTCGAGCGCCGGTACCTGATCGTGCCCGGCCTGCGCTCCTCGCGCATGCACATCATCGACACCAAGCCCGACCCGCGGAAACCGCAGATCGTGCGGGTCATCGAGCCGGAGGAACTGGCCGAGCGCACCGGCTATTCGCGCCCGCACACGGTACATTGCGGCCCCGAGGGAATTTACGTGAGCGCGCTCGGCGCCCCGAACGGCGACGGGCCGGGCGGCATCTTCATGATGGATTGCGAAAGCTTCGACGTGCTCGGGCGCTGGGAGGTGGACCGCGGCCCGCAATACCTGGCCTACGACGTCTGGTGGCATCTCGGCTACGACACCTTGCTGACCAGCGAATGGGGCACGCCGAACATGATCGAGAACGGCATCGTCCCCGAGTTGCTGTTGGCCGGCAAATACGGCCACCATTTGCATGTCTGGGATTTGAAGCGCAGGCGGCACAAGCAGGCGATCGACCTCGGCGCGGAATACCAGATGGCGCTGGAGCTGCGTCCGGCGCACGACCCGACCAAGGCCTACGGGTTCCTGGGTGTCGTCGTCAGCCTGAAGGATTTGTCGGCGTCGATCTGGGTCTGGCACCGCGAGGGCAACGGCAACGGCGGCACCTGGGCGGTGCGCAAGGTGATCGAGATCCCCGCCGAGCCGGCCGACGCGGACAAGCTGCCGCCGCTGTTGCAGGGCTTCAAGGCGGTGCCGCCCCTGGTGACGGACATCGACCTCTCGCTCGACGACAAGTTCCTCTACGTCTCGTGCTGGGGCACCGGCGAGTTGCGGCAATACGATGTGTCCGACCCGTTCAGCCCGAAGCTCGTTGGTTCGGTGCATCTCGGCGGCATCGTGCGGCAGGCGCCGCACCCGAAAGGCTCCGGGCCGCTGAACGGCGGGCCCCAGATGGTGGAGATCAGCCGCGACGGCAAGCGCGTCTACTTCACCAATTCGCTGTATCGCGCCTGGGACGAGCAGTTCTATCCGGACGGGGTACGGAGCTGGATGGTGAAGCTGGACGCCGACCCGAACGGCGGCATGAAGGTCGACCCGAATTTCTTCCTGGAGTTCGAGCCCGCGTTCCGCGGCCACCAACTCCGCCTCGAAGGGGGCGACGCGTCCTCGGATTCGTATTGCTACGCCTGAGTTTACCCCGGCGGCCCTCACCTCGGCCGCCCTCACCCCGGCCCTCTCCCGCAAGCGGGAGAGGGAGGTTGCGGTCGCTGTGACGACGCTGCGATGACCATCTGGCCCTGGGCGGCACTGGCGGGCCTGGGTGCGTTCCATGGGCTCAATCCCGCCATGGGCTGGCTGTTCGCGGTGGCGCTCGGGCTGCAGGCGCGCGACCGCCGCGCGGTGCTGCGCGCGCTGCCGCCGATCGCGCTCGGCCACGCCGCCGCCATCGCGGTGGTCATCGCCGCGGTCGAGGCGCTCTGGTTCGCGTTCGATCCGGTGCCGCTGCAGCTGGCGGCCGCCGCGTGCCTGATCGGCTTCGGCATCTACCGCCTCGCGCGCGGCTATCGCCACCGCTTCCGCGTCGGCATGGTCGCCGGGTTTCGCGATCTGCTGGTGTGGTCGTTCCTGATGGCGACCGCGCACGGCGCCGGGCTCATGCTGGCGCCGTTGTTGCTGGCCATCCCCACGCAGCCGACCCGGCTCGCCTCGCTCACGCACCACCACGGCGCCGCGCTCGCCGCCTTCGCCACCTCTGCCTGGATCGGGGCACTGGCGGTTCTCGTTCACACGGGGGCGATGCTCGTCGTGACCGGCGTGATGGCCTGGGTGGTCTATTCCTGGGTCGGGCTGATGGTGCTCCGCCGGAGTTGGATCAATCTCGACCTGCTGTGGAGCGCCGGCTTGATCGGCGTGGGCGCGGTGCTGTTCGCCATTGCCGGCGCCGATCTGCTGGCCCGGTCGCCGGCCGGAGCCTTCGCCGGGTAGCCGTTCGCTCAGCAGCCGCCGCCGAAGAACCCGACGCCGTGGAAGCACCGACGGTGCGGATTGCCTTGGCCGATCATCCAGCCCCGGTGCAAACCCCGATGACCCCGCCGGTGCGCAAATCGGTGGTGCCCCATCATCGCGTGATGCCCACGGTGAGCGCCGAACCAGCCGTGTCCGTGGTGCGGTCTTGCCCAACCCGGCGTGCTCGACGCCATCACCGCGATCGCCGCGCAGGCGGCCAGTGTCTTCAGGCGGATCATCGTTGCCACTCCTCTGGTGCCTCGGGTAGAGGACGCGGCAGTGGGCGGTTGGTTCGCCCGAGGCGGAAACCGGTCAGGCCGACGGAGGAGCGTCGATCGCCTCCCTGACGGCGCGGGCCAGTTCGAGCAACTGGAACGGCTTCGCGATCGCGCCCGGCACGCCGGCGCCGGCCGACCCGCAGTGCAGAATCTTCAACCCGTTGGCCAATGCGCGCGCCCGCTCCGCGAGGAGTTCGCCGCCCTCCCCGCGCGCCTTCGCCTCGGCAATGAGCAGATCCACCCGTTCCTCGCCGGACAACGCCCGCAGCGCCGCCTCCGGCCCCGCGACATGCTCGACCCGATAGCCCAGGCCGCTCAGCATGGAACTCGCCTGCAGGCCGAGGATGGCGTCGGGTTCCACGACGAGAACGCGCTCGCCTTCCCGGGCGCGCGGCAGCGTCCGTTTGGGAGCCTCGTCCGGCGAACCCGGCGGGCTCTCGTCGCGGAACCGCGCCGCGAAGCCGCGCACCCGTTCGGCGGCGCGGTCCACCGCCCAGGCGATGCGTTCCAGCCGCTTCGGAGTCCGCGCATCGCCCGGCACCTCGATCAGCGGCTCGAGATTGATGCGCATCACCGTGAGCAGATTGTTGAGTTCATGGCCGAAGCCGCGGACCAGTTCGCCCAGTTCGTTCAATCCGCCGGCCCCGGACCGCCGGCGCGCCGCCGCCCGGCCTCCACCGATATCGAACAGCGCGCACATGACGTAGCGGACGCGGTCGTCGGCGCCAGGTACCGGGCTCAGGAAGCAGGCCGCCGGGGCGTTGCTCCCGTCCTTGCGGCGAATTTCCGCCTCGGTATCGAGTGCCTCGCGCGCGCGGATCGCCGCCCGGATGCGCGCGAAGATCGCCGGATCGTTCGCCGGTTGCTGCAACATGCCGATGTCGCGGCCGAGCGCGTCTTGTTCGGTGAACCCGGTGAGCGCCTCGAAAGCCGGATTGGCGCGCACGATCGGATCGCCGGGGCGATTGGGATCGATCAGAACGATCGCCACCCGGCTTGCCGCGATGGCCGCGAACAGCAGATCGGACTTGGCCTCGGCCCCGATGTCGCAATCTCCGATGTCCGCGCCTGAACGAGTTTGCGGCCGAGAGAGTTCCGAATTCGTCAAAAATTCGAGAACTCGATCGGGCTTTCGCCATACTTCGGCCGCATTGGCCCGCGGCGTTGTTCCACGCCGCGGCGAATCGTGCGAGCATGCCGTATGCCCGCGTCGCCGATGGAAACGCCCGGCCCGAAGTGCCTGATCGTCGAGGACGAGTACCTGGTTCGGCTCGTTTTGGCGGAGGCGTTGTCGGACGACGGATTCGAGGTGGTCGAGGCCGCCGATTCCGACGAGGCGCTGACGGTTCTGCAACAGCAACCCGACATCGATCTGCTGCTGACCGACATTCAGCTCCCCGGCCGGCTGGATGGCGTGAGACTGGCGCGGAGGGCCCGCGAGCAGGCGCCGGGGCTGCCCGTCATCTACATGACCGGCCGCCCCGACGGCAGCCTGAGGATCGACGACCCTGGCCGCGATGCCCTGATCGCCAAGCCCTATCTGCCTTCCGAAATCTGCGCGACCGCCCGGCGCCTGACCGGCCGATAGAAGGCCGCTCCTGGCCAGTGCTTCGACCTCAGCGATGCTCTGCTTCCGGCCTCGGGTGTGCTTCCGGCCTGCGCCAGCCGCCGCATGCGGAACCGATGCGGGGTGCTGCACTGACGGCGCTGCAGGGACGCGCGGTGGCGGGGCGGCATGCCGGACCGGCGGCGGAGGCGGCGCGCGATGCAGGGCGGGCGGGGCCGCGACGTGCGGAGCCTGCGGTCGCGGGGTTGGCGCGATCCCCGGCGGGACGTGCGCCGGCTCCGGCACGGCCATCTGACGCGGCGCCCGGGTTAGCGGCGGCGGCATCGGGTGGCCCCCCGGAGCAGCGGCGCCGTGTTCTGGCGGCCGCGCGCGCAATTCTCTGGGTCGCAACGGCGACGGCGCTTCGTGCCGCCTGAGCGCGGGGGCTGGTGCCGGTGGAGCGATGTGCGGTTGCGCGGGACCACCCGGATGTAGCGCGGCGGGATGATGCTCGCCAGGCGCGACGGTCGGGACGCCGGGCAGGTGTGGCTTGATTGCCGGGTGGGGCGGTTCGACAGGCGCGGGGCCGGGTGGATTGGCGCCGGGTGGGCGGAGTTCCGGCAGACGCTTCGCCGGAGCACTTGGCGCGAGCGGCTTCACCTCGGGCCGGCGCGGTGGAACTCCAACCGCAGCGCCCGGCAGCACCCGCTCGGCCGGCTTTCGGCCCGGGCCCACAGGCTCACCCGGCACGCCAACTGCCGGGGTCGGCCGGCGCAGCGACGGCAGCAATCCGGGCCTCCCGGCCGCCGGATGCCGCTCGGCCGCGATGCTCGGGCCTGGGGCAACATGTTCCCTCGGGTGCGGTGCGCCGGGCAGCCCCAGTTCCCGCGCAACTCTTGGCGTCACGCCAGCCGTCGCGGCGGTCGGCCTGAGCGGATGCCGGCCGATCAGCGGATGCGCTTGTCCGAGCCGAGCCGGGGCGAGCCGCTCCAGCGCGCCGCGAACCGGCCGCGATTGGAGCATCACCGGCGCGGCCACCGTGACTGCGGCGCGACGGTTGGCCAGCCGCTCGAGCGCGGCTTGTTCCTGAGCCCGCTCGCGCCGGAGTTCGGCCGCGTTGCGGACGTTCAGCCGGTTGATCGCGCGCAGATAGGCCTCGTCGTGCCGGTACGGGGGGTAGTACGGTTCGCCGGGGCCGAGCGGTACCCAGCCGATGCGCCGCCCGCGCGGCCCCTCGCCGCCCAGCCCGAAGAACGCCACCAGCGCCGGCGCATAGACCGGACGCCAGACGCGTTCGGCGCCGGGGCGGTGCCGTCCGGGTATCCAGGCCCAGCGGCCGCCGATCTCGGCCCAGCGGCCGTAATGGAATGGCGCGAAGCCCCAGGCCTCGGCGCTCACCCAGGTCCACCCCCAAGGGGCAACGTAATCCCAGCGCCCTTCGGCGTATGGCGCCCAGCCAGCCTGAACCGGCGGATACCAGATTTCCCCGTAAGCCGCATTCGATTGCCAGGTTCCGTAATCGTCCAGGTCATTGCCGCCCGTCATCTGCCTGACGATCGGCGGGGGCGCCGCGTTCGCCCGCGCGGCCGCGGCGATTGGCCGTTGGCGGGCCAGCATACCGGCCAGGAAGGCATCCCGCCGTAGCGGGCCGATGCTGCCCTGGAAAGTCCGGGTGCCGCTGATCGTGGCGGTCTGATTGCCGCCGACCTGAAGCGTCAACGTGTCATTCTTGACCTGGGCGGCGCCTTGCAGGACGGTGATTTCGGTCGGGTGCGCGGTGTCGCCCGCGTTCACCTCGTACCGCCCGTCCTTCGCGAGGGTGACGGTAGCGCGCGGCGTTTCGATCACAAAAGCTTGGCCGTCGAGGTGGGCGAGTTGGAGGTAAAGCTCGCCCTGCGGCTCGCTGGCATTAAGCGTCTGCTCGTTGAGCGTGGTCACCTCCAGTTCGGTCGCGCCGCTCAACCAGAATCCGGCTTCCCGCCACCTCGATCCCGGCAAGCGCGTCCGGCTCGGTCCAGAAAGCGTCGCCGCTGGTAACCGGGTAGTTCAGCGTCGCGGCCTGCCATTGCGCGTCGCCCGGACCCTGGAACGACACCGTGCCCTGCAGGAATGCGAGCCGGCCGACGAGCGCCGGTGGAGGAGGGCCTGCCTCGGTGGGCGACGGGCCGGCCGGCTGAGCGCCGGCCGAGGTGAGCGGGGGCGCGGCGAGGCAGGCCACGACCATGGCGATGCTCGTCAGGCGGAGGATTTCGCGAGCGCTCACGGATTTGCTCCCGGTTTCGTACGCGGCGTTCTGGGCGGCGATGATGGCGAAATCCGGACGGCGTTTTCCGCCGGGCAACATTCCGATACACGCCGCCAAACTTCGGAAACGGCGCGGGGTTGAACTTTGCTCGGGCGGAGTGCTGGAGTGGCGGCGCTCTGGTACGACAGGAACGGAGGTCGTCATGTCGATGCGCAGCCGGCTACGCTTGGTACTCCCGCTGCTCGCCGTGCTTGGCCTGGGAGGCCTCGCGAGTGCCTGTTACTACCCATACGGGTATTATGGCTACTATGGATACCCGTATGGGTACTACGGGGGAGGCTATCCGTACGGGTTGTACGCCGGCTGGCCCGGCTATGGTTGGGGCTGGTGGGGCCGACCTTGGGGCTGGGGCGCGGGTTGGGGGCGCGGCGGCTGGGGCTGGTGGCATGGCGGCTGGGGCTGGCGCGGCGGTTGGCGCGGGGGCTGGCGCGGCGGCGGTTGGCACGGCGGCTGGCGCGGCGGTGGTTTTCGCGGGGGCTGGGGCGGTGGTTTTCGCGGCGGCTGGGGCGGACACCGGCGCTAGCGCTCCGCGTGGCTATGTGCCGGCGCTAGCCAGGGCTGTGATGGCGCGGGCGCAGGCTTGCGCGCGGGGGATCAGGCTGTCGAGGCGCAGAAACTCGTCGGGCGTGTGCGCCCGGCCGCCGATCGGCCCGACGCCGCAGATCGTGGCCGCGCCGAGCGCCGAGGCGAACCCGGAATTGGCGCAACCGCCGGTGAACTCGCCATCCGGATCGAAGCCGCTGGCGCGCGCCGCGTCGCGATAGACCCCGAACAGCCGGCGCGACGGCGGGGTTTCGGTCAGCGGCAGGAACTCGCCCCTGACCGCCAACTCCGCCTGCGTGCCGGGAACATCGCTCCGCGCCACGATCGCCTGGAGGCGCGACATCATCGCGTCGCGGTCCTCGGGGTCGATGTAGCGCAGGTCGATCTGGCCCTCGGCCCAGGGCGCGACCGTGTTCACGCTCTGCCCGCCGCTGACCAGGCCGACATTCAGCGTGATGCCGCGGTCGAGGTCGGTCAGGGCGTGGATCGCCTGGATTTTGCGCGCCAGTTCCTCGATCGCGCTGATGCCGTCGGAAAAGCTGCCGCCCGCGTGCGCCGCCTTGCCGGCGATGCGCATGACCATGAACACGCCGCCCTTGCGGCCGGTGACGACGTTGCCGGAGGGACGGCCGGGCTCGCTGTTGAACACGGCGCGGACGTGGCGCGCCTCGGCCTCGATGACGGCGCGGCCTTCCGGGCTGCCGATCTCCTCGTCGGCGGTGAACAATCCCACCAGCGGCGCCGGCCCGCCGCCCTCCCGCGCGAAGGCGGCCAGCACGAAGGCGTTCATGACCAGCCCGGCCTTCATGTCCGCGACCCCAGGCCCGTGGGCAATGCCGTCGCGGATGGTGAACGGCCGTTGCGCCGCCTCACCGTCCGGGAACACGGTATCGCGGTGGCCCATCAGCAGCACCGCGCCGGATCGGTCGTCCCGGCCACCGACGGCCGCGCGGAGGCAATCCCCGTGATTGGGCTGCGGGATCGTTTGAACCGCGATGCCGTGGGCCAGGAGAAACCGGCGGAGCACGGCCCCGACCGCATCGGCGCCCGCCTTGTTGTAGCTGCCGCTGTCGATGTTCACGATTTCGCGCAACAGCGCGATCATCGGTTCCCGTTGCGCGGCCAGCCAGTCCGTGATCACGCCTCGCCCCCTCCCGTCGCCGAAATCGCCGCAATGGCGTACGACCATCCGCTATGAGCCAGCCACTGCTTTTCACGATCGGCTACGAGAAAACGGCGCAGCGGGACGTGATCGCCACGCTGCTCGCCGCGGGCGTGACGGTGCTGCTCGACGTGCGCGACCGCCCGATTTCTCGCCGCGCCGGATTTTCCAAGCGCCAGTTGGCGGCGGGGCTGGACGAGGCGGGCATCGCCTACGTTCACCTCAAGGCGCTCGGCACGCCGCCCGAGGGGCGCGAAGCCAACCGCCGGCGCGACTGGCCGCGCTGCTGGCGCATCGTCGAGGCGCGGCTGGCGAGCGCGGAGGCCGAACTCGACTTGCAGCGCGCGGCCGAGATCGCGGGGACAACGCCGAGCTGCCTGCTCTGCTACGAAGCCGACTGGCGCATCTGCCACCGCCGGCGCGTGGCCGAACTCCTGGAGCAGCGGCACGGCTTCAGCGTCAGGCATCTGGCCGCGAATTCCCCGAGCACCGATAGTCGGTGACCTACGGATTGCGCAGCGGGCGCATGATCGGGCCGCTCGGCAGGATGGGGTTCCACTCCTGCAACTCCTGCTTGCTCGGCAGCCGCGCGGCGGTCCAGCCGCCGCCGAGCGATTCGATCAGCGATACGCTCGCGACCAGCCGCGCCTGGCGGATCGACAACAGCGTCACCTCGTCGGTGAGCGCGATTTCCTCGGCGGTGATCACCGCCGTATAGGCCGCGGTGCCGGCGCGATACTCGTTCAGCGCGATGCGCACGGATTGCTGCGCCGAGCGCACCGCCGTCGCCTCGGCGGCCTCCTGCTGTTCCAGGATGCGCAGCGCCGCCAATTGGTCCTCCACCTGCTGAAACGCCGTGAGCACCACCTGGCGGTAATTCGCGATGCTCTGGTCGTAGGCGGCGCGGGCCTGCGCCACCGCGGCGGTGCGCGCGCCGCCGGCGAACAGCAACTCGCTCGCCGACGCGCCGAGCGACCAGACGCGATCGGCCACGGAAAACAGCGAGCCGAGCGAGCTGCCGCTGTAGCCGTAGGTCGGCGAGAGCGTGAGCGTCGGGTAGAAGGCCGCGAGCTGCACCCCGATGAGCGCGTTCTGCTGCTGCATCGAGCGCTCCGCGGCGGCGATGTCGGGCCGCCGCTCGAGCAAGGTGGAGGGCACCCCGGGCGGCGCCACCGGGACGCGTTTCGGCAGCGCCGTGGCGGGAATGCTCAGCGCCGAGGGCGGCCGTCCGGTCAGCACCGCGATGGCGTGTTCGTATTGCGCGCGCTGCACGCCCACCGCGATGAGCTGCGCCTGCACCGTCTCGAGTTGCGTTTGCGCCTGCACGACATCCGAGCGCGCGGCCACGCCAGCGTTGTACTGGTTCTGCGTGATTTGCAGCGCGCGCTGGTATTGCGCCACCGTGTCCCGCAGCAGGCGCTCCAGCGAATCCGCCGCGCGCAGATTGAAATAGGCCACCGCCAAGGTTGCCTGGGCGGACAGCCGAGCGGAGGAAACGTCGGCGGCCGTGGCCTGGGCCGCCGCGACGCTGCTCTCCACGCTGCGGCGAATGCGGCCCCACAAATCCGGCTCCCAGCTCGCGCCGCCCTGGACGTTGTAGATCGTGCGCGTGACCCCGCGCGATCCGGTCCCGACCGTGCCGGTGGTTCCGCCGACGCCGCCGATCGCGAGCGTGCTCCCGCTGCTGCCCGCGCCGCCGCCGAACGATTGGCGGGTGGCGCCGGCACCGAGCGTCAAGGTCGGCCAGAAACTCGCCCGCGTCTGTTGCACCACGGCCTGCGCCTGCTCGTACGCGGCCTGCGCGGCCAGCAGGTTCTGATTGGACACCGCGACCTGGCGCTCCAGACGGTCGAGCACCGGATCGTGATAGATCGCCCACCAGGCGCCGCGATCGACCATGTCCATCGGCGTGCCGGGCTTCCAGCCCGCGAGTTCCTTGTAGCCGGCGGGCACGATCGCCGCTGGACGATGATAGTTCGGCCCCACCTCGCAACCGGCGAGCACCAGCGGCAGCACCGCGAGCGCAAGGCACCTGGCCCGCCGCGAGATGGCCGGGTCAAGCCCGGTCATGACGAGTTGCAGAAATCGGCGAGATCGCGCCGCGCACGAAGGCGGGTCGCACGACCCTCGCTCCGGGGTGGACGGGGGGCAATGGGGGCGTTCTGTCGGCACCGCGCCAATATGCCGGGTTTGCTCGGCGCGTCGAGCCACCGACGGGTGCCGGCTTTCGTCGGTAAGAAGATTCCGGAAGGCGATTGCCATCAGTTCCCGCCGGTCGCGCTACTCGCCCGGTTCGGGCAGCTCGGCGGGCGGCAGCGACGGGAACAGCCGCGCCCATTGCCGCTTGGCGAACCAGCGGAAGCGGTCGAGGTAAAGATAGACCACCGGCGTGGTGTAGAGCGTCAACACCTGGCTCACCATCAGTCCGCCGACGATGGCGATGCCGAGCGGATGGCGCATTTCCGCGCCCTCGCCGGAGCCGAACGCGAGCGGCAGCGCCCCGAGCCCGGCGGCGAACGTGGTCATCATGATCGGGCGGAAGCGCATCAGGCACGCCTGATAGATCGCCTCGCGCGGGCCGAGCCCTTGGCTGCGTTCCACCTCCAGCGCGAAATCGATCATCATGATGGCGTTCTTCTTCACGATGCCGATCAGCAGGATCAGCCGATCAGCGCCATGATCGTGAGCTGATGCCCGAACAGCATCAGCGCCAGCAGCGCCCCCACGCCGGCCGACGGTAACGTGGAGAGAATGGTGATCGGGTGAATGTAGCTCTCGTACAGAATGCCGAGCACGATGTACACCGCGGCCAGCGCGGCGGCGATCAGCAGCGGTTCGTTGCGGAGCGATTTCTGAAACACCGCCGCGGTCCCGGCGAAGCTGCCGCGGATCGAGGCCGGCATGCCGATGCGCCGCATCGCCGCGTCGATCGCTTTCGTCGCGTCGCTGAGCGAACGCCCCGGCGCCAGATTGAACGAGATCGTGGTCGCCACGAACATGCCCTGGTGGCTGACGGAAATCGGCGCCTGCCCCCGCTCCCAATGCGCGACCGCCGACAAGGGCACCATGGTTTCCGCCGCCGTGGTCACGGGCGCGCCGCTGGACGCGCCGCCGCGGCCGATCTTCGCAATGGCGTTGACCGACTGGTTGCGCGCGGAATTGAGCGCGATCGTCGCCGCCGTGCTGGCGCTGGCGACGGGCGACTTGGCGGTCGCGCGCGCGCCACCGGCCGCGAACAGCGGCAGGCGCGCCACGCCGCCGCCCTTGCCGCTCGCGTTGCCGGCCGGGAAATTCGTGGTCTGGGTTCCGGCCGCGTTCGCCCCCGACGTGCTGACATAGAGCTGGTTCAAAATGTCCGGGCTCTGCCAGAACCGCGGCGCGACCTCCATGACGACGTGATACTGATTCAGCGGATTGTAGATGACCGATACCTGCCGCTGACCGAACGCGTCGTACAAGGTGTTGTCGATCGTGCTCGGCAGCAGGTTGAGGCGGGCGGCGGTGGCGCGGTCGATCTTCAGATCGGTTTGCAGCCCGGCCTGCTGCTGATCGGAATTGACATCGACCAGGACCTTGTTGCGCCGCAGTTCCTCGGTGAGCTTGTCCGCCCATTCGTAGACCTGTTCCGGCGAGTCGCCCTGCAACGTGTATTGATATTGCGCGGCGCTGGCGCGTCCGCCGGCGCGGATGTCCTGCACCGGCTGCAGGAACAGCCGCGCGCCGGCCACCTGCCTGAGCTTCTTCCTGAGCCGCGCGACCACTTGGTCGATCGGCGGCCTTCCCGATCTCGGCTTGAGCACGACATAGGTGAAGCCGGAGTTGGTGACGCGCCCGCCGGTGAAGCCGACCACGGTCTCGACCGCGGGATCGTGCTTCACGATGTTCATGAACCGAGCCACCTTCTGGCGCATCAGCTGGAACGAGATGCTCTGGTCGGCCATCATGAAGCCGATCAGCCGCCCGGTGTCCTGCTGCGGAAAGAATCCCTTGGGGATGACGCTGAACAGATAGAAGTTCAGCCCGATGGTCGCGAACAGCAGCAGCAGCACCACGCGCGAATGGCGGAGTGCCCAGCCGAGCGTGCGGTCGTAGCCGCCCAGTATGCGCGTGAACACGTATTCGCTGGCGTGGTATAGCCGCTCCGTGCTCATGGGCTTCGCGCACGCGCAGCACCTTCGCGCACATCATCGGCGTCGTGGTCAGCGATATGACCAGGGAAATCACGATGGCGATCGAGAGGGTGACGGCGAACTCGCGGAACAGCCGCCCGACGATGCCGCCCATCAGCAGAATCGGCAGGAATACCGCGATCAGCGACAGGCTCATGGAGATCACGGTGAAGCCGACCTCGCGCGCGCCGAGCAAGGCGGCGCGCATGCGTGGGACCCCCGCTTCCATGTGGCGGGACGTGTTCTCCAGCACCACGATGGCATCGTCCACGACGAAGCCCGTGGCGATGGTGAGCGCCATCAGCGACAGATTATCCAGGCTGTAATCGAGCAGGTACATCACCCCGAAGGTGCCGATGATCGAAATCGGCACCGCGACGCTCGGGATCAGGGTGGCGCGTCCGTTGCGCAAGAACGCGAACACCACCAGGATCACCAGTCCGACGGCGATCAGCAAGGTGCGCTGGGTGTCCGCGAGCGAGGAGCGGATGGTCGTGCTGCGGTCGGAGGCGATCCACATATGCACGTCGCCGGGCAGCGCGGCGGTCAGTTGCGGCAGCGTGGCGCGCACGCGGTCGATGGCGTCGATGATGTTGGCGCCGGGCTGGCGATACAGGATGACCAGCACCGCGGGCTTGCCGTTGGCGAAGCCGGCGTTGCGCAAATTCTCGACCGAATCCGCGACCTCGGCGACGTCCGACAGCCGCACCGCGTTGCCGTTGCGATAGGCGACCACGAGCGAGCCGTATTGCGCGGCGTGGCGGGCCTGGTCGTTGGCGTAAAGCTGCCAGCGCCGGTTGCCGTTTTCGATGGCGCCTTTCGGGCTGTTGGCGTTGGCCGAGGCGAGTGCGGCGCGGATGTCCTCCAGCCCGATGCCGTACGCGGCTAGCTTGTTCGGATCGAGCTCGACCCGCACCGCCGGCAGGGCGCTGCCGGTGACGTCCACCTCGCCGATGCCCTGCAACTGCGAGAGTTTCTGCTGCAAGACCGTCGCGGCCGAGTCGTAGAGCTGGCCCGGCGTCAGCGTATCGGAGGTCATCGCCAGCACGAGCACCGGCGCGTCTGCCGGATTGATCTTCCGGTAGGTCGGGTTCATGCGCAGGCTGGCCGGCAAATCCGCGCGCGCGGCGTTGATCGCCGCCTGCACATCGCGCGCCGCGCCGTTGATGTCGCGGTCGAGCCCGAATTGCAGCACGATGCGGGTGTTGCCGAGCGAACTCTGCGAGGTCATCTCGGTCACGTCGGCGATCTGGCCGAGATGTCGCTCGAGCGGCGCGGCGACGCTGGTCGCCATCGTCTCGGGGCTGGCGCCGGGCTGCTGCGCCTGGACCAGAATGGTCGGGAAATCGACCTGCGGCAGCGGCGCGACGGGCAGTTGCGCGTAGGCGAACAGCCCGGCCAGCGCGATCGCGATGGTCAGCAACGTGGTGGCGACCGGGCGGCGGACGAACGCGGCGGAAAAGTTCATTCGGCGAGACCGGGCGCGGGCGCCTGGCCGGCCGGCTTCTTGCGCCCCAGGCGCACGGCGATGCGATCGAAGGCGAGGTAGATCACCGGCGTCGTGAACAGGGTCAGCATTTGGCTGACGATCAGCCCGCCGACGATGGCCACGCCGAGCGGGCGGCGCAGTTCGGAGCCGGTGCCGGTGCCGAACATCAGCGGCAGGGCCGCGAACAGCGCCGCCACCGTGGTCATCAGGATCGGCCGGAACCGCAGCAGGCAGGCCTGATAGATCGCCTCGCGCGGCGGGCGCCCTTCCTCGCGCTCCGCCTGCAACGCGAAGTCGATCATCATGATGGCGTTCTTCTTCACGATGCCGATCAGCAGGATGATGCCGATGATCGAAATGACATCGAGGTCGTCGCCGAACAGCATCAGCCCGAGCAGCGCCCCGACGCCGGCCGAGGGCAGGGTGGAGAGGATCGTGATCGGGTGGATGAAGCTCTCGTAGAGCACGCCGAGCACGATGTACATCGTGGCGATGGCGGCCAGGATCAGGAACAGTTCGTTCGACAGCGAGGCCTGGAACGCCTGCGCGGCGCCCTGGAACACGGTGGCGAAGCTCGCCGGCAGCCTGATCTCGCGCTCGGCGTTCTGGATCGCCGTGACCGCCTCCCCCAGCGAGGCGCCGGGCGCGAGGTTGAACGAGACGGTCGTTGCGGGGAACTGGCCGAGATGCGAAATCTTCAGCGGCGCGGACCGCTGCTCGACCTTGACGATCGCGGACAACGGCACCTGGCCGCCCGCGGCGGTGGCCGACGGCAGATAGATCTTGCCGAGATCGGCGAGCGAGCGCTGCGCCTTCGGATCGGCTTCCAGAATCACGCGGTACTGGTTGGACTGGGTGAAGATGGTTGAGACGATGCGCTGGCCGAACGCATCGTAGAGCGCGTTGTCCACCGTGGCCGGCGTGATGCCGAAGCGGCTCGCGGTGGCGCGGTCGATGTCGAGATAGGCGGACAGGCCGTTCTGCTGCAGGTCGCTGGCTACGTCCTCCAGTTGCGGCAGTTGCCGCAGCCGCGCGACCAGCTTCGGCACCCAGGTGTCGAACGCCTGCAGATCCGGGTTCTCCAGGATGAACTGATACTGCGTCGGACTGACGGTGGAGCTGATCGTCAGGTCCTGCACCGGCTGCATGTAGAGCGCGATGCCGGGCACGCTGGCCGTTTCGCGCTGCAAGCGACGGATGATCTGGCTGGCGCTCAGGCTGCGCTCGTCGCGCGGGCGTAGATTGATGAGGAAGCGGCCGCTGTTCAGCGTCGTGTTGGCCCCGTCCACGCCGATGAAGGACGACAGGCTCACCACGTCGGGGTCCTTCAGGATGGCGGCGGCGAGCGCCTGCTGGTGCGCGGCCATCCCCTCGTAGGAGATCGATTCCGCGGCCTGGGTGATGCCCTGGATCACGCCGGTGTCCTGCACCGGGAAGAAGCCCTTCGGGATCGCCGCGTAGAGGACGCCGGTCAGGATCAGCGTGCCGACCGCCACCGCAAGTGTGAGCGGCTGGTGGTTCAGCACGCGGTCGAGCGCGCGGCCGTAGCCGCGAATGAGCGCCTCGAACGCGCGGGCATTCACGCGCTCGAAGCCGCTCATCTCGGCTTGCTCGCGGTGGCGCAGCAGCTTGGCGCACAGCATCGGCACCAAGGTCAGCGCCACCACCGCCGAGATCACGATGGTCACCGCCAGCGTGATGGCGAATTCATGGAACAGCCGCCCGACCACGTCGCCCATGAACAAGAGCGGGATCAGCACCGCGATCAGCGAGACGGTCAGCGAGATGATGGTGAAGCCGATCTGCTCGGCGCCGTGCAGCGCGGCGCGCAGCGGCGTTTCGCCCTTTTCCACGAACCGCGCGATGTTCTCGATCATGACGATCGCGTCGTCCACCACGAAGCCGGTGGCGATGGTCAGCGCCATCAGCGACAGGTTGTCGATGCTGAAGCCGCACAGATACATGACCGCGAGCGTGCCGACCAGCGACAGCGGCACGGAGAGGCTCGGGATGATCGTCGCCGGCAGGTTGCGCAGAAACAGGAAGATCACCGCGACGACCAGCCCGATGGCGAGCGCAAGCTCGAACTCCACGTCCGCGACCGAGGCGCGGATGGTGACGGTGCGGTCGGTGAGCGGCGTGACGGTGATCGCGGCGGGCAGGCTGGATTCCAGCCGCGGCAGCAGCTCCTTGATGGCATCCACCACGGCGATCACGTTGGCGCCGGGCTGGCGCTGCACGTTCAGGATCACCGCCGGGGTGCCGTTCATCCAGGCGCCGAGCTTGGTGTTTTCCGGCCCCTCGGTGATGGTCGCGACATCGGAGAGCCGCACCGGCGCGCCGTTGCGATACGCGATCACCTGATCGCGGTACTCGGCGGGGCTATGCAGCTGGTCGTTGGCGTTGATCGTGTACGAGCGCGACGGCCCGTCGAAATTGCCCTTCGGCGTGTTGACGTTGAGATTGGCGATCGTGGTGCGCAGGTCGTCGATATTCAGGCCGGAGGCGGCCAGCTTTTGCGGATCGAAGCGCACGCGCACCGCCGGGCGCTGGCCGCCGGCGATGCTGACCAGGCCGACGCCGGGAAGCTGCGAAATCTTCTGCGCCAGCCGCGTGTCCGCCAGGTCCTGCACCTGCGTCAGCGGCAAGGTCTTCGAGGTGAGGGCCAGCGTCAGAATCGGCGCGTCGGCCGGGTTCACCTTGGCGTAGATCGGCGGCGCCGGCAGATCGCCCGGCAGCAGGTTGCCGGCGGCGTTGATCGCCGCCTGCACCTCCTGCTCGGCGACATCCAGGCTCAGATCCAGGTTGAACTGCAGGGTGATGACCGAGGCGCCGGCGGAACTCGCCGAGGTCATCTGATTGAGCCCCGGCATCTGCCCGAACTGCCGCTCCAGCGGCGCGGTGACGGCGGAGGTCATCACCTCCGGGCTGGCGCCGGGATAGAAGGTCTGCACCTGGATGGTCGGGTAATCGACCTCCGGCAGCGCCGAGAGCGGCAGGAAACGATACGCCACCAGACCCGACCAGCACGATCGCTGCCATGAGCAGCGAGGTGCCGACCGGCCGCAGGATGAACGGGCGGGATGGGTTCATGTCGCCGATTGGCGAGGCCGCCGTTTCTCACCGCCGCCCCGGCCCTCCCCCATCGAACAGGGAGCAGGCGCCGGCTCCACTCGGCCGCCGCTCACTGATGGCGCTTCCCTTGTCCGGCGGTGTGCGAGGCGGCGCCCGCGGATTGCGCCGCAACCGGCCTTGCGGTCGGCACCTCCACCTTCATGCCTTCGCGCAAGCGGTCGATGCCGTCGATGACCACCTTGTCGCCGGCTTGCAGCCCGGACAGGACCGCCGTGTGCTCGCCGTCGCTCGGGCCGAGCGTCACCTTGCGGACCGTGACGGTGCTGTCCGGCTTGACCAGCCAGACATAGGTGCCGGGCACACCGGTCTGCACCGCCGCCGTCGGAGCGAGCACGACGGCGGCCAACGTGTTCACCAGCAGATGCGCGTTGACGAACTCGTTCGGGAACAGCGCATTGTCGGTGTTCGGAAACGTGGCGCGCAGCTTCACCGTGCCGGTGGTCGTGTCCACCTGGTTGTCCACCGTCTCCAAGGTGCCGGTCGCGATCGGCTTGGTGTTGGCGTGATCGTACGCGGTAACTGGCAGCTTCGCGCCTTGCCGCAGCCGCGCCATCACCCGATCCACCTCGTCCTGCGGCAGCGGAAACACCACGCTGATCGGCTGCAATTGCGTGATGACCACGATGCCGGTGGGATCGGAGGTCTGCACGTAGTTGCCCGCATCGACCTGGCGCAGGCCGACGCGGCCGTCGATCGGCGAGATGATATGGCAATAGGCGAGGTTCAGCTTGGCGCTGTTGATGTTCGCCTGGTCGGTCTGGATCGAACCCTGGTATTGCTGCACCAGGAAGCGCTGGTTCTCCGCCTGCTGGCGCGAAATGGAGTCCTGCCGGAGCAAGGTCTGGTAGCGCTTGAGATCGCTCCTGGCCTGCTCGACCAGCGCCTGATCGTGCGCGAGCTGGCCCTGCGCCTGTTCCAGCGCCACCTGATAGGGGCGCGGATCGATCTGCGCCAGGAAATCGCCCTTCTTGACGAGTTGGCCCTCCTTGAACCCGACCTCGGTCAACTGGCCGTTGATCTGCGTCTTCACCGTCACGGTGGCGAGCGGCGCGACCGTGCCGATGCCCTGCAAGCTCACGGGCATGTCGCCGGTGATCGCGGTCGCCTCGCGCACCGGCTGCGTCAGTTCCCGGTGCGCCGCGCGCTCGGGCGCATTGCCGGACCACGGACGCCAAAGCAGCAGGGCGATCGCGAGCGCGACCAGCGCCAGGACGAGATAGCGGCCCCGGTTGCGGGGGCGCGCCCGCTGGTCGCGAACGACCGGACCCTTCCTGGCGAGGGGTGGCTCGATTGTTCTGACCTGTTCGTCCATCGGCGAATTCTTGTCCGATCAGCAGGGCCGGGCTACGCGAAGCGCACGGCCAATTCTCCCGAGCGAGCACCCGGCCCGCGCGGGACCAGCGTTCCGACTAGCACGGCGAGGCCGGACATCGCCACGCGAAGGCAAGCGCAGAGGCGTTCATCCTCGTGGGAAATGTGGCGCGCCACATTGCCGCGGCGTGTCCGCTCCGTGGCAAAATGTCACGGCGAGCCCGGCCCGGGCGCCGACATATGGCCCCGGCTCGCGCGCCGGAAAAGCAGCGCGAGGCGATGCGGCGAATGCCGCGCGGGCGATCCTCACCGTTTCGCGCTTTGACACGCGGCGGCGGCTCGCCATAGGCCCTTGTCATGGATCGGGCGTCATGCTGGGGGTGGTGATCACCTTCGCGCCGCGCGACCTGTACCCGTATTACGATTTGTGCGGCCGGCTGATCCCGTCCATGAGCGCGCTCGCCGACCAGAGCATCGGCGCCACTATCAGCTGGATTCCGCCGGTGATGATGAGCGTTGCCGGGGTGTGCCTGGTGCTGCGCGCCTATATCGCCAACGAGGAAGCGAAGGCGGAGACCGATGCGGCATCTCCTTCCGTCCCGGCTTATCCGGGCCGCTGAGGCCCTGGCGCTGCTGCTCGCCGCCGCGCCACTGGCGCACGCGGCGGAGCCGGGGGTCGCGATCCGCCATCCCTGGTTGCGCTTCATCATTCCGGCGCGTCCGGCGGGCGGCTATTTCACGCTAGCGAACGCGAGCGGCACGCCGCGCACGCTGGTCGGCGCCGACTCGCCGGCGTGCGGAAGCCTGATGCTGCACCGGAGTATGCACCAGGGCGGGGTGGAGCGGATGGCGATGGTGCGCAGCGTGCCGGTGCCGGCGCATGGCAAGGTGAGTTTCGCGCCCGGCGGTTATCACCTGATGTGCCTGTCACCGTCCAAGGAGGTTGCGCCGGGCCGCTCGGTGCCGGTCACGCTGCGCTTCGCCGACGGCGGCAGCATCACCGCGGCGTTTCCGGTGCGCGGGCCGGGCGGACGCTGAGGCGGGCTCAGACCAGCCGGAACAGCCGCGCCATCAGGCCGGGCGGGTGTTTCTCCTCGACCAGCCGCCGCAGATCGGTGGCGGTGCCGGCGATGTCCGGGGTCGTGGAGCCGAGCGAGGGCACCAGCAGCCGCGCGGCGCCCGAGCCGTCGAACACGTACAGCGCGGAACTGTGCGACACCTTGTACGGGTGATCCCGGTCTCCCGGCGCCACCGAATAGAGCAGGCGGTAGCGGCGGGCGAGTGCGGCCAACTGGTCCGGCGTGCCGCGCAATCCCTCGAACCGCGGCCCGAAATGCGCCACGTAGGTGGCCAGCACCTTGGGCGTGTCGCGCTCGGGGTCGACGGTGACGAACAGCACGCGAACCTGCCGCGCCTCCGGCCCGAGCCGCTTCAGCACGTCGGCGACGTTGGTGAGCGTGGTCGGGCAGACGTCCGGGCAATAGGTGTAGCCCAGATACAAGAGCACGATCCGGCCGCGATAATCGGCCTCGGTCACCGGCTTGCCGTCCGAGACGCGCGTCATCGCGAGACGCAACGGCGGCGAACTGCCCGACACGTCCATCGCGTGCCATCGGGTGTTGCCGCCGCATCCGCCGAGCGCGGCGAGGCTGAGGCCGCCCATGACGAGTCCAGCAGCGCGGCGGCGGGTGAGCGGCGGACAACGGCGAGGGGACATGCCGGCCGAATGACACCGCGCCGGCCATGCCCGCAAGCATGCGGCACATTATTTTGCGTTCACGCCGAGGGGCGCGCGCGGACCGGCGGAGCCGCTCATGCCCGCACGAATGAGCGAGAGCGCGATCGGGCCTCTTTTGGTCTGGCCGGATCGGCGATAGACCTTTGAATACCCTCGTGCGCGGGGTTGCGGCGCGTATCGGCTCGGGACCGCGAGGGGCGGCCGCATGAAGCGGGGCGGATTGCGCTTTACGTTTGCTTAGTGTTGCGTGAGGAGAATGTGTGCCGGGGCGCGCGGGGTTCGGATCGGTCGCGGATCAAGCATGGCGTTCGGCGGGCGATGAGACGACCTTTGGCATGTCGCGTCCCGGGGTTCGGCGGCAACGCTTCTGTTGCGCGCGAAAATGGAGGGTTCCTCAGCATGCGACGGATCGGCTTTCTGACCTTTGCTGTCCTCGCCGCCGCCGCGCTCGATGGCGGTTCCGCGTTCGCGGCGCATATCTGCCAGGCCGGCCGATTGACCTGCGCCACCACCATGCCGATCGGCGGGTATTGCGAGTGCCGGGGTCACGGCATGGTCGAGGGCGGCACGGTGGTCACCAGGCGCGAACCGCATGGCCGCATCAACGCGACGGCTGGCGGTTGCGGCGCCCACCCGAACAGCCCCGGCTGCCGCTGACCCGGCCGGAAACGCCCAGCGACTCCGCCATCGGGAGAGTTGGCGGGCTCGGGTCGAACGGCGGATGCGTTTGCGGTACGCGTCCCGACGAGGACGCCACATTCCCTGCTCGCCACTCCGGCCTGCCGGCGAAAGCCGGGGTTCTTGCGCGCGCCGACCCACCATTGAGACTCGCCTATGTTACGGCTTGAGCTTCGCGAGCCGAGTGGAAAGCTCGGTCGTCCCGATTGTGCCATTCCAATAGTCGAGGAGCGCATCGCGGTTGAGGGTAATCCAGCGCGCGACCGGCTCGAACCACTCGGCCGGCAGCTCGCCTTCGACCAGCTTCGGCTGCGGCTGGATGCGGACCGAGGCGGTGTTGGAGGGCACTATCCCATCGCCGTCGAGGCGGCAGACCTTGATCCTCGCCGCGCGCCGCGCCCTCCCGCGCGGGCTGACCCAGACCGTGCCGGCTAGCCCGGTTTCACGCGGATACAAATTGGCCATTTCGTAGAGGTCGATCGACCCGGTTGGGCGCGCGCCTGCTTTCCGTCCCGATTCGGCAATCCGGTTTCTAGCGAAGCTATCGAGCGCCATCGCAATCCCTCATTGAGGTCATATAGCGAGGAGCGTAGGGCGGGTAAGGGGAGCGTAACCCGCCGACGGTGAGTGGCTGGATTACGCTTCCGCTCCATCCGCCCTACGCGTGCTCATTGAGGTCGTATAGGCCACTTCAGCGCGTTCGGCGAGTAACGTAGGGCGGGTAAGCGAAGCGCAACCCGCCACGTCCGCGCGTGGAGGCGGATTACGCTGCGCTCATCCGCTCTACACTGGCTACTCAGGTCGCGCATCATGAGGTTATGCAGGACGGCGCAGTCGCGGCCAATGCGGGCACCGAGCCGCATGATCGTGTCGCGATGTATGGCAGTCAGCCGCTCGACGCCTGCGGATCGAGCAACCCTCGGCGAGGGCAGCGATGACGGCAATCTGCCGATCACGGGGAAGGGTATTCATGGGGGCAATCCATAATGCGGGATGCCCCGAAGCGGGTAGAAACCGCATACTGAAAATGCTATATTAGTCTTTGCCGTCATCGCTTCAGGGGGACGATCCCTGGGTTGGTGATCGAGGAGCTTGCCGCCGTTCCAGCGGCGACCGGCTCCGCTTGGTGATCCCCGGGACGGGATCTGACCCCGTGTTTCGGAGGTGTAAGCCCCGCGTTCTAGGCCACTAAACTACCCGGGGGTCTTCCCCAACACATTGAAAAGGCTCATTCCTTGCTGGTGTAAGCGGCTAGGTCTGAGCCTTTTCGCTGTGCCAGTTGTCCCAATATAACAGGCGCGTTATGCGACCTTCAAGTCGAGAGTGGCCTTGCGGAAATAACATAACTGTGATATCTGATGGCCTATGATGTGTTGCAGTGGCCGGGCACTATCTACCCTGGCGAGGTCGATGCGGAATGCCACGAAGCCAGAGAGGTCATCGATGTGCTCCTTCAGGCAATGGGCGAACATGGACCCTCGCCCCCGGGCTACCGCGTCAAGACCCTCGGCAAAAAACTGGCGGGCTTGTGGCAAATCGACCTTAAGGTTGAGCAACGGCAAGTGCGAGTCCTCTACTCGCCCTATGGGCAAACGGTCGTCCTTTTCAGAATCCACAAAAAAAGTTCCCCGCAGGAACAGTCACGGGCGTACCAGCTAGCGAAGAGTTGAAAGCGCGAATACGAAAGAGATAATTGGAGCAGGCAACCTGATGGGTGGAACCACCAACAAACTAGATCATCCGGGAGACGGTCGCCGGGCAAGCGCCAAGCCCGTTAACCTTGAGCTTGCTCGCCGGCTGCGAGAGGACAAGAACGCGCGTCTGCGGTATTTCTGGGGCAGAGTCCTCACGAAAGATTGCCGAGCAGCTGATTGCGCTCCGCAAACGCCGCGGACTCACTCAAGCAGATGTCGCCAAGCTTACTGCGACAAAGCAGCCGGCAATTTCTAGGGTTGAGCAAGCCGACTATCAAAATTGGAACCTAAAGACGCTGCGGAGCATCGCCGAAGCGCTTGATGCCCGTGTGCTCGTAGTGATTTAGCCTTCTGAAGACGTTCTAAATGAGTATGAAGCCCCAGGCGAGGAACAGCGTGAGCCGTTGGTCGAAGTTGCTTGGAAGCGGCCCTTGATTGGGGCTGCACGATCGCCCTTCGAGCGGCCACAACCGCCCATTGTCTATGACGTTGCCAACCAGGCCACGCTACACGGAGAGACCACAACGAATGTTACGCCGGAAGCTGGCGGCGCGGTGACATTCATTGAGCAGGCGGGCGCTGGTGCAATCAATACCCTAAGCCAGGACTTTTCTGCTTATGTGAGTGCTGGGCCTGGCAGGTTCGTCCCGCCGCTTCTTACAATGCGGCACCAAGACATACTAAGAACCGGCGTGAGCGGGCTTCCGATCGAAGACCCGCAAGCTGCCGCTACGCCGCAGGCCCCCACTTATCCTCAGCAGATTACGCGCTACCCGATATGAGATTGATAGCCACACACGTTGGTGTTGCCGCGGTGCAAGTGAGTGCCGATGACGTTGTCCCTAGGCGCAATATCTTGCAGCGGGATCTAGCAGACTTTGTTGGTAAGCTATATGATTTTAACATCAAGCCGGTTATCGCGTCAGCTCAGCCTCCGACAGCGACTCCCTCGCTTGTATTCCAATCGGGACAGCTAATAAGAAATGACGACAAAATCCCTATTATCCAGCTGCTGATATTCCTTGATGGAGACGCTGTCGTAGCTGCGGACACCGATCTAGCAGACATTGTGTTGGATGATTTTCTGGCTCAGCTGGATAGCGGTTTGCGATATCGCTTTTCTGAGCTCCAACCACCGCCGCAGCGCCTTTATGCAAGTTCGGTCGTCGTGGAGTTCGAAAAGAAGGTTTCCGCTGGAGTGGGCACGATCAACACTATCGTAGGAATCCTCAATGAAGTTATTCAGCCACAAGATTGCAAATATGGTTTGCGGCGACTGAGCTTCAGCTGCGAAGACCCGCCTACGCCCGCACCTGTGACGATTTTGCCCTTAATGTCGATGGTTCTACCATCGGTTCGGCAGATCGTGCCCGCTGAATTTGTAATCGAACCGCGGGCTGGGGAACCACGGGAACGAGGTAGATTTTTTTGTAGCGCTCCGCTGCGAACCTCGGATCATCTGCGAATGCTCGAAAAAATCGAGCGTGCCGTTGTAGCGGGAACTTAGGACACTTGCTCATTTAATTTAGGACAACGTGGCCTGGATCAGGACATTACCCAAATCTTCACCCTTGATGTTCCAAGCCTGGATTACATCGGGTTTCTCCCCCTCGGGAAAGTGATTTAGATGATCTAGGTATTCTGTCCACGCATTGACGATAGGTTTTTCTTTCCTCTTTCTAGAATCGAAAACTAAGTCTATGGAATTTAATCCCTGAACGTGCTCCGGCGACGAAGCTCGCAAAGCGCGAGTTGACATCAAGGTATAGAAGGTCCTCAGCTTTTGCGCGCGCGTCTCCCTGATTCGCTCAACCCACTTCTGCGCTTGCACGGCAACAACCGGCCCCAGAAGGGTTGCTGCCACGATCAGGCCATCAGCAATCGTTATGGACTGCGACATTGCGGATTCGCCGTAATTCTGGTTCAGTTTACTAAGGTTTCCCGACGCTTTCCGGCATTGCACGTCTAGGCTCTGGGCGTAGCGCAGGTGACAGGGAATTACCTCGCATCAAGAACCATGCGCAACAATTTGCCGCCTACCTTCAGTTCTGAGAATTATCAGTTCGACATCTGCCTCATCCTCATAGCAAGCGCTCGTCGATCAAATATCCACCTCCTCCACGAACCGCGCGCGTTCCTGGATGAACTGGAAGCGCAGCTCCGGGCGGCGGCCCATCAGGCTTTCTACCAGCTCGTTGGTCTGCGCGCGCGATTCCGGGGGCGCGACCACCTTCAGCAGCGTGCGCTTCGCCGGGTGCATGGTGGTGTCGCGCAGCATCGCGGGGGGCATTTCGCCGAGGCCCTTGAAGCGGCTGACTTCCACCTTGGCGCCCGGCTTGAACGCCGCCTTCATCTGCCGGTCGCGGTCGGCGTCGTCCATCGCGTACACCGACTTTCCGCCCTGCGTCAGCCGATACAAAGGCGGCTGCGCCAGAAACAGATGGCCGCGCCGCACCAGTTCGGGCAGCTCGCGATAGAAGAACGTCATCAACAGCGAGGCGATGTGCGCGCCGTCCACGTCGGCGTCCGTCATGATGATGACGCGGCCGTAACGCAGCTTGGCTTCGTCGAAACGCTCGCCGGCGCCGCAGCCGAGCGCCTCCAGCAGATCCTTCAGCTCCTGGTTCTGCCGCAGCTTGTCGGCCGAGGCGCTGGCGACGTTCAGGATTTTTCCCCGTAACGGCAGCACCGCCTGGGTTTCGCGGTCGCGCGCCTGCTTGGCCGAGCCACCGGCGGAATTGCCCTCGACCAGGAATATTTCCGTCTCGCGCGGGTCCTCGCGCGTGCAGTCGGTGAGCTTGCCAGGGAGGCGCAGCCGGCGCGTCGCACTCTTGCGCGGGGTCTCGCGCGCCTCGCGGCGGCGGATGCGCTCCTCGGCGCGCTCCAGCACATGCGCGAGCAGGTTGTCGGCCCCCGCCGGGTCGCCGGCGAGGAAATGATCGAAATGGTCGCGCAGCGCGGTTTCGACGAAACGCGCGGCTTCCGGGCTGGTCAGCTTTTCCTTCGTCTGGCCCTGGAACTGCGGCTCGCTCAGGAACACCGACAGCTTGGCGGCCAAGGTGCCGGTCACGTCCTCGGCGGTAAGCTGGGCGGCGCGCTTGTTGCCGCGCTGCTCGCCCCACGCGCGCAGGCCCTTCAGCAGCGCGGCGCGGAACCCGGCCTCGTGCGTGCCGCCGAGCGGGTTGGGAATGGTGTTGCAGTAGGCGTGCAGGAATCCGTCCGGCCCGGCGCCATCCAGCCAGGCCATCGCCCATTCCAGGCGGCCCGGCGACTCGCCCTCGGCCCGGGCAGCGAGTTCGGCCTCGCCGGACCAGATTTGCGGCGTCAGGCGTGGCGCTTCGCCGATTTCCTCCTCCAGGCTGTCGCGCAGCCCGCCCGGGAAATGCAGCACCGCATCCGCCGGGGGTTCCGTCTTGCCGCGCAACAGCGCCGGGTCGCAGGACCAGCGGATGGTGACGCCGCGCACCAGATAGGCCTTGGAGCGGCAGAGCCGATACAGCCGCGCCGGGCTGAACTGCTGGTCGCCGAAGATCTCCGGGTCGGGCGGAAGCGGATGGAGCTGCCGCGGCGGTTCTGCACCGGCCCGGCGTTGACGAGCTTGGTGGTCGGCTTGCCGCGCGCGTATTTCTGGCGCCACAGCACGCGGTCGCGCGCCACCTCCACCTCGAACCGCTCCGAGAGCGCGTTCACCACCGAACTGCCGACGCCGTGCAGCCCGCCTGAGGTGTGATAGGCCTTGCCGCCGAATTTGCCGCCCGAATGCAGGGTGGTGAGGATCACCTCCAGCGCGGAGAGCGGCTTGAATTTCGGGTGCGGATCGACCGGGATGCCGCGCCCGTTGTCGCGGATGGTCAGCCAGTTGTCGCGCTCCAGCGCCACGTCGATGACGCTGGCCTGGCCGGCCACCGCCTCGTCGATCGCGTTGTCGAGGATTTCCGCCGGCAGATGGTGCAGCGCGGCCTCGTCGGTGCCGCCGATATACATGCCGGGCCGGCGCCGCACCGGCTCCAGGCCTTCCAGGACCTCGATGTCCTTGGCGGAATAGTCGTCCTTGGCCCGCCCGAGCCTGGCGGCGCCAAACAGGTCGTTCATGCTATGTTCCTGAGTTCCGGCCTCACCCTACCCAGATGGGGCGAGTTCGGGGCAACCGGCGAGGCCGCGCACCGCGCCGCGCCGGTCGAGCGGCTGGTCACGGAGCCGCCGGCAGCACCACCGCGCGACAATCGCCGAACCCGATCGGGGCCGTGCCGGCGCGGCGGCAGGTTCCGCGCAGGATCACCTCGTCGCCATCCTCCAGAAACCGCCGGGTCTCGCCGGAGGCGAGCGCGAGCGGGCGGCGGCCGCCGGCGGTGAGTTCCAGCAGGCTGCCGCACCCGTCCTCGCCCGGGGCGGAAATCGTGCCCGAGCCGAACAGGTCGCCGGGACGCAGATTGCAGCCGTTGCTGGCGTGGTGCGCCAGCATCTGCGCCACGGTCCAGTAGAGGTGGCGCGCGTTGCTGTGGGCGAGCACGGCTGGCGGCAACCCCTTCTCGCGCACGCCCCGGCGTGTTCAGCAGCACCTCCAGCGCGACGTCCAGCGCGCCCGCGTGCTGGTCGGCCTCGTCCCACAGATAAGGCAGCGGCGCGGGATCGCCCTCCGGCCGGGTGGGCTGCGGCAGCCGGAACGGCGCCAGCGCCTCGGGCGTGACGATCCAGGGCGAGATCGTGGTGGCGAAGTTCTTCGCCAGGAACGGACCGAGCGGCTGATATTCCCAGGCCTGGATGTCGCGCGCCGACCAGTCGTCGAGCAGGCAGAAGCCGGCGATGTGATGCGCTCGCCTCGGCGATCGGGACCGGTTCGCCGAGCGCGTTGCCGGGGCCGATCCAGATCCCGAGTTCCAGCTCGAAATCCAGATTGCGGCTGGGGCCGAAGCTCGGTTCGGTGTCCGTGCCCGGCTTGCGCTGCCCGTTCGGCCGCCGCACCGGAACACCCGACGGACAGATCGAGGAGGCCCGGCCGTGATAGGCGACGGGCACGTATTTGTAGTTGGGCAGCAGCGGGTTGTCCGGGCGGAACTGCCGCCCCGTGTTGGTCGCGTGATGGATGCCGGCGAAGAAATCGGTGTAGTCGCCGATGCGCGCCGGCAGGTGCATCGCGCAATCGGCGGCGCGGAACAGCAGCCGCTCGCGGATGGCCTCGAGCCGCGCGCGGTCGGGACCGCCGGCGTCCAGCAGCTCCGAGACCGCCTGCCGCAGCGCGCGCCGCGGCCCGGCGCCGAGCGCGAGCAGCGGATTGAGCGCATCGCCGCTCGCGGCCTCGGCGGCGAGCCGGGCGTCGCCCTGGAACAGGCCCGCCTCGGCGGCGGCAGCGAGGTCGAGAATCTCGTCCCCGATCGCGACGCCGCCGCGCGGGCGCTCGCCCGGCGGGCTGAACACGCCGAGCGGCAGGTTCTGGATCGGGAAATCCGGGTGCGCATTGGCCGAGGCGACCCAACTGCGCCGCGCCGGGGCGTGCGTGTCGTCGGTCATGCGCCGCGGAACATTTTCGGCAGCCCGGCCCAGCAAGCGTCGTAATCCCGCTGCAGCTGCGGGCAGGCGAGCGCGAATTCGGTCGGGCGGATCACGCCGCGGGTCTCGAACATGAAGGCGAGCGTGTCGTCGATCTTGTGCGGCGCGAGGTCCGCGTTCATGGCGCGCTCCGCGGTGGCCGGCGTCGGGCCCGTGCGCGCTCATGCAATTGTGCAGCGACAGCCCGCCGGGCGCGAAGCCGCCGGCCTTGGCGTCGTACACGCCGTGGACCAGGCCCATGAACTCGCTCATCACGTTGCGGTGGAACCAGGGCGGGCGGAAGGTGTGCTCGGCCACCATCCAGCGCGGCGGGAAGATCACGAAATCGACATTGGCGAGGCCGGCGCTCGCCGCTGGGCGAGGTCAGCACGGTGAAGATCGACGGGTCGGGGTGATCGAAGCTGACGTGCCGATCGTGTTGAACCGCGCGAGGTCGTATTTGTACGGCGCGTAGTTGCCGTGCCAGGCGACGACGTCGAGCGGCGAGTGGTCGAGCGTGGTCGCCCACAGCGCGCCCTGGAACTTCTGCACCAGCTCGAGTCGGCTCGTCACGGTCCTCGAAGGCGGCCACCGGGTCAGGAAGTCGCGCGGATTGGCGAGGCCGTTGGCGCCGATCGGGCCGAGATCGGGCAGCCGGAAGCGGCGCGCCGTGAGTTCTCGCAGACATAGCCGCGCGCGCTGCCGTCCGGCAGCTCGACGCGGAAGCTCATGCCGCGCGGAATGCACCGCGATCTCGCCGGGGCCGACGTCGAGCAGGCCGAGCTCGGTGGCGACGCAGCAGCGGCCGTGCTGCGGCACGACCAGCAGCTCGCCGTCGGCGTCGAAGAAGACGCGGTCTCCATCGAGCGGTTGGCGAGATAGACATGCACCGCGACGCCGGCCGGGCTGGTCGGGTCGCCGTTGCCGCCGATCGTCGTCAGGCCGTCGATGAAATCGGTGCGGCTCGTCCGGCAGCGGCAGCGGGTCCCAGCGCAGCCGGTTCGGGCGGCGCGGCTCGGCGAACGGTCCGCCAGGCGCAAATCTGTCGGCATGCGCTCGGAACGGGCGCGTGCGCGGCGGACGGGCGGAGGCGGTACAGCCAGGAGCGCCGGTTCTCGCGCGCGCGGCGCGGTGAAGGCGGTGCCGGACAGCTGCTCGGCATAGAGCCCGAGCGGCGGGCGCTGCGGCGAGTTGCGGCCGACCGGCAGCGCGCCGGCGACCGCCTCGGTGGCGAACTCGTTGCCGAAGCCGGAGAGATAGGCGGGCGACATCGTGCGTTTCGCCGGGGCGGAGCGCGATGTTCATGGATGTTCCTCCGGAGCGGACGCCGGCGGGGCGGCCAATGCGCGCGCCTTCGCGATGGCCTCGGTCACGACCGATGTTTCGCCGATATGATTGGCGAGCAGCAGCACGATGGTGGCGTCGAGCTGGCGCGAGGCGGCTTCGTCGAGGTCCTGATGCGCCGCGACCAGGGCGGCGAACAGCCCGTCCGGATCGTCGAGCCGCGGCGACATGTCGAGTCGGCATGACGCGCTCTCCACCAGGGCGGGCTGGTCGGCGGCGAGCGCGTGGCGCACGGCGGCACGGATGCGCGCGGGGTCGTAGCGGCGGAACCAGGCGGCGACGTGCTGGTCGGGGCGCAGCAGCTAGCACGGTGCCGGGCAGCGCGCCGTAGCGCTGCGCCGCGAGCCCGCTCCGGTCCAGGAGGGTCCCGGCGCGCGCGGGCTTCGCGGCGACCACGACGAGCGACACGGGAACCGGCGTTCCGCCCGGCGGCGCGGCGGGCAGCTCCGGCGGGCCGAAGGCGAGTGCGGTGAAACCGGCGACCGCGGAGGTGGCGCAGCAGCCAGTCCGCCCGGCCCGTCCCGCTCAACGGGCGCATCGATTGCCGGGCTGCCGGGGCGGAGACAACCGGCGCCAGAAATCGCCGCCGGGATCGTTCAGCGGGCTGTCGTGAAGCAGCGCCGGGCGCGACAGCCGGCCGGAATTGACGAGCGGCCGGGCGAAGTCGTAGCGCTCGCGCGAGTGCCAGCACCGCGTTGCCGATACGCCAGCGCGGCGGCGGCTCTTCGGCGTGATGAAATCGGTGCTGCGCGTGGAGTTGCGGATGTTCTCGTCGGCTGCGGGAACGCGCTCGGCATCGTAGCTGTCGAGCAGCGCCGGCGTCGCGTGTCCCGCGCACCACCGCCGCCAGCTTCCAGCCGAGATTGTCGGCGTCCTGCACGCCGCCATTGCCGCCGCGCGCACCGAACGGGCTCACCTGATGCGCCGCATCGCCGGCGAACATCACGCGGCCGTGCACGAACCGCTCCATGCGGCGGCAGCAGAACGTGTAGACGCTGACCCATTCCAGCTCGAATTCTCGTTCTGCACCGAGCATCGCCTGGATGCGCGGCATGACCCGTTCCGGCTCTTCGTTCCTCTTCCGGATCGGCGTCGCAGCCGAGCTGGAAGTCGATGCGCCAGACATTGTCCGGCCTGCTTGTGCAGCAGCACGGATTGGCCGGGGTGGAACGGCGGATCGAACCAGAACCAGCGCTCGGTCGGGAAATCCGCCTGCATCACGCACGTCGGCGATCAGGAAGCGGTCGTGGAACACTCTGCCGCTGGAACTTCCAGGCCGAGCGATTCGCGCACGGGCGAGCGCGACGCCGTCGCAGGCGAGCAGCCAATCGGCGGCAACGCGATAGCGGCCGTCCGGCGTCTCGACCTCGAGCGCGACGCGATCGGCATGGTTCGCGACGGCAACGACATGGTTGCGCCAGCGCAGCTCGATCGCCGGCCAGTTCCTGCGCAGCGCTTCGACCAGCCATTGTTCGACGTAGTACTGCTGCAGGTTGACGAAGGCGGGGAATTGGTGGCCGTCCTCGGGCAGCAGGTCGAAGCTGAAGATCCGCCGGTCGCGGAAGAACACCTTGCCCCGGTTCCAGGTCACGCCCTTGTCGACCATCGCGCTGGCCGCAGCCCAGCCGGTCGAGATCTCCAGGGTGCGCTTGGCGAAGCAGATGGCGCGCGAGCCGGTGGACACCGTGTCGTCGTCGTCGAGCAGCAGCACTGGCATGCCGCGCTGCGCGAGATCGATCGCCAGGCGTCAGCCCGACCGGCCCGCCGCCGACGATGACCACCGGATGCCGCGCGGCTTCCGCGCGATCGAGGTCGGCGCGGCCGGCGGTACGCGTAGCGCGGCGGCTGGTAGCGCGTCATGCCTCGGCGGCATTGTCATCGTTCTCGCCCTGCTCCAGCGCGCGCCACATCTCCAGGTCGCGTTCGGCGGTCCAGATGCGCGGCCAGGCGATGCCGCGTGGCCTCGTCGTAGGCGCGCGTGACGTCGAACGGCATGCAGTGCTCGAAGATGACCCAATGGCCGTAGGTCGGCCGCAGCGCCGCGATCGTCTCCTTGTAGATCTGCTTGAGCGAATGTCCTTGCCCGGCGCGCCGCCTGCACACGGCGGAACAGATCCTGCGTGAAGTCGCTGCGTGCCGGCGATGCCCTCCTCCACCTCGCCGCGCGTACATCAGCGAGCGGCCGCGCCCGGGCACCAGCGCGCTCGGGCGCCAGCGCGCTTGACCGCGGCGAGCGTGGTCGGCCAGTCGGCGAAATGCGCGTCGCCGCAATAGGGCGTCGCGCCGTATTCGACCGTGTCGCCGGCGAACAGCACCTTGCTCCTGCGGCAGCCAGACCACGGTGTCGCCCGCGGTGTGCGAGCGGCCGATATGGATGATCTGCACCTCGCGCTTGCCGAGCCACAAGGTCATCCGCGTCTCGAACGCTCAGGCTCGGCCAGGTGAGGCCGGGGATGGACTCGCGGCCGCGGAACAGGCGCGGGAAAGCGGCCGATTTCGCTGTCCATGTCCTGCTGGCCGCGCTCGACGATCAGCGCGCGCGTCAGCGCCGAGGCGATGATCTGCGGCGCCGTGATAGGCCGAGGCGCCGAGCACGCGCACGGCGTGATAATGGCTCAGCACCAGATGACGGATCGGCTTGTCCGTCACCTCGCGGATGCGCGCGATCACGTCCTGCGCCATGACCGGCGTCGCCTGCGCGTCGATCACCAGCACGGAGTCGTCGCCGATGACGACCCCGGAGTTGGGATCGCCTTCGGCCGTGTAGCCGTAGAGCCCGGGGCCGAGTTCGTCGAACGAGACCTGCTTCTCGGCGAGGTCGGTGGTGCTGGCGAAACCTGACATCGCGGTCCTCCCCGATGACGCGCGCGCGGGGCGAACCGCTTCGGGACACGCCCGCGTGAACGCAAGATGAGCGGCCGGGGAGCGGTCGTAACCGCGGAGCTGCACGGCGTTCGGCCTTCCAGCCCGGACGCGCCGGCATAGCAAAACGCGGCGGCTTGCGGAAGCGCGCGGCCGCCGCGGCCGACACGGGCTCAGCCGGTGGCGGCGAACGCCTCCTCCCAGGTGCCGGTGGTGGAGGCCTTGCTGTATTCGGTGGCGCGGTTCTCGAAGAAATTCGTGTGCTCGACCGCGTTCAGCATGTCGTCGAGCCAGGGCAGCGGGTTGCGCGCCACGTGGTACAGCTGGTTCAGCCCGAGCTGTACCAGCCGCCGATCGGCGATGTAGCGGATGTAGCGCTTCACCGACGGCGCATCGAGCCCCTCGACGGCGCCCAGCTCGAAGGCGAGGTCGATGAAAGCGTCCTCGTGTTCCACGATCGTGGCGCAGGTGACGTAAAGCTCGCGCCGCAGCTCGTCGGTCCAGACTTCCGGGTTCTCGGCGATGAAGGTGCGGAACAGGCGGATGATGGAGAGGCAGTGCAGCGTTTCGTCGCGGACCGACCAGGAGATGATCTGGCCCATGCCCTTCAGCTTGTTGAAGCGCGGGAAGTTCAGCAGGATGGCGAAGGAGGCGAACAGCTGCAGCCCCTCGGTGAAGGCGCCGAAGGCGGCCAGCGTCTTGGCGATTTCGTAGGGACTGTCCACGCTGAAGGACTGCATATAGTCGTATTTGTCCTTCATCTCCTTGTATTTCATGAACGCCTGGTACTCGAGCTCCGGCATGCCGATCGTGTCGAGCAGATGGCTGTAGGCGGCGATGTGGATGGTCTCGATATTCGAGAACGCCGACAGCATCATCAGCACTTCCGTGGGTTTGAACACGCGGCTGTAGTGCTTCATGTAGCAATTGTTCACCTCGACATCCGCCTGGGTGAAGAAGCGGAAGATCTGGGTGACGAGGTTGCGCTCCCCCGGCGTCAGGTTGCGGTGCCAGTCCTTCACGTCATCGGCGAGCGGCACCTCCTCGGGCAGCCAATGGCAGCGCTGCTGGATCTGCCAGGCCTCGTAGGCCCACGGATAGCGGAAGGGCTTGTAGACCGGGTTTTCGGTAAGCAGGCCGCAAGCTTGGTCCGACGAGACGCGCGCTGGCTGTTGCTCGTCCCGCCGGTGGTCGTCCGGTCCCTGGCTATCCAGCATCGTTTCCGCCTCGCTGTTTCGTGCGCCGCAGCTTATTCTCCCCCTCGGCGATTTCGGAGCGATAATCAGGCCACAGGGTTCGCTATTCCGCCAAGAGTTCGTCAAGCGTGACCGGACAGGTCTGGGGCACCGGCAGCGGCGGCAGACCGTCGATGGCGGTCGGCAGTTCGTCCACCGCGTCCGCGTAGAGCTTGGCTAAATCCAAGCGCTGGCGCATCGATGGCGCATAGTGATCCCGTGCCTGGTCCCGGAAGCCCCGAGCCTCGGCGCGCCAGCCTGGGGCCGCGAGCGATTGCGGCCATGCATCGGCTTTCAGCATGTGGACGAGCGCCAAGCGCAAGAGCGATTTCACGGAAGCCAATTCGCTCCGGCCCACGCTCTCGATCTCCTCGGCAATGTTCGGCCAATCGAGGTCGGCGTCGTTGACCCGCTCGCCGCTTGCGATTTGGCGCAGCAATTCGCCTTGCCGCTCCGCCCAGAGCAGGACATCCGCCTCGTATACGGCATCACTCACGGCACTTCTCCTACCCAAGCAGCGCCCCTCGGTTCACACGGTTCGCTTTACGCTGCGGACAGCCCACGGTCAGCCATATCGGGCAAACCGTAGCCCGCATGGAGCGCAGCGAAATGCGGGAATGCCGCCGCCCCGGATTGCGCTGCGCTGCATCCGAGCTACGCCACTAGCTCAACGCGCCCTTTGGGAACGTTTACACGCTGCGCGCAAGCCAGTTGTAAAGTAATCATTGTTGCGCTCTCAGGCGGTCATCCTCAGTCCGCACCATATCGGCCAGGATCGCTTCGCTTTCGGTATAATCCCCCTTCGTGCTATGAATCCTCTCATGACACGTTCTGCACAGAGGCACTAATGGCGAAACATCCTCGCCGAGAAGAACACGCGGGCGATAGTCGCGGTGATGAACTTCGGTCGCCCTGTTCGGGCAACAGGCGCACTTGCGCCGGGCTGCAGCCAGCACCCTATTTCTAATGCTTGTCCATAGCGGCGTTTGAAGATACTGATCGTAATCTTCTGGCGGCCATGGGTGCAAATAAGCATCCGGTTTTCTGCGTTGCCCTTCGGCCCAAGCAAAGAACGCAGCCGCCTGATTGATCGAGACCTTAAAATCCGGCGGCCAGGGTCCCCAAGAGCGAAGATCTGCTAACTTCGTTTGGATTTCAGCCGCCGTGGGCGTAGGGTCAGAAGGAATGGGCTGGAGCGGCATCGGTCACACGCACCTTTGCAATCGACTTAGGGCAGGGCGGTTCGGGGTAAGGCAGAAGAGTGTCAGGATTAAAGAACCGAATTCCTGGCGGCATATCCCGCCGCAGCATCAACTTGAGCTGCGTCTGCCGGTAAACGAAATAGCCATGATATGCGAGAAACTTCTGTAAGGCCATATCAGCAGCCGGGGCTTTGATCTCAGCTCCCCGTGGCAGATTCAAGATTTTCGACGTTGAACTCATCCTAAGCTCCTTGATCAGAGCATTTCGAAACGAAATAGGAGCGTCGGCTCTCGCCTATCTCTAGTCCAGGCATAACGGAATAGGTTCACTGACAAGCCAAGCATTCCTCATAGTCCATCGCCTTCTCGGCAACTGCCAGCGGAACCCGCGGCGCTTCAGCCACCGTCGGCGCCAACTCGGCAGGACGGACCGCCTTCTCGCTGACATTGTCCGCGCGCTGGAGCGCCAGGGAGCGGCAGTAGTATAGCGACTTCAACCCCTTCTTCCACGCCAGCAGGTGAATCTGATGCAGGTCACGCTTGTGCACGTTGGCGGGAAGAAAAACGTTCACCGACTGGCTTTGGCACACATGGGGCGCGCGGTCCGCGGCGTGCTCGATGATCCAGCGCTGATCCAGCTCGAACGCGGTCTTGAACACCGCCTTTTCCTGCTCGTTCAGGAAATCCAAGTGCTGCACGCTGCCTTGGGCAAGCGTGATCGAGGACCATACGTCGTCCTCGTCCCGTCCCTTCGCGGCCAGCAGCATCTGCAAATGCCGGTTGCGCACGGAGAAACTGCCCGACAGCGTCTTCTGCAAAAACACGTTCGCGGCGATCGGCTCGATCCCCGGGCTGGTGTTGCCGGCGACGATCGAAATCGACGCGGTCGGCGCGATCGCCAGCTTGTTGGAGAACCGCTCCATGATGCCCCATTCGGCGGCATCCGGGCACGGGCCGCGCTCTTCCGCCAGCACGCGCGAGGCCGCGTCCGCCTGGGTGCGGATGTGGCGGAACATGCGCTTGTTCCACACTTTCGCGACCACGCTCTCGAACGGCACGTCCTGCGATTGCAGGAAACTGTGGAAGCCCATGACGCCGAGCCCGACCGAGCGCTCGCGCATCGCCGAATATTTCGCCCGCGCCATCAAATCCGGCGCGCGGTCGATGAAATCCTGCAGCACGTTGTCGAGGAAGCGCAGCACGTCCTCGATGAACAGCGGGTGCTCGCACCAGTCGAACCATTTCTCCAGGTTCAGCGAACCGAGGCAGCAAACGGCGGTGCGCTGCTCGCCGTGCTGGTCCACCCCGGTCGGCAAGGTGATCTCGCTGCACAGGTTGGAGGTCTTCACCTCCAGCCCGGCGAGCTTCTGGTGCTGGGGACGCGCGCGGTTCACGTGATCGGAGAACACCAGATAGGGCTCGCCGGTCTCGATGCGCGAGGTCAGGATGCGAATCCAGACGCTGCGCGCGGATACCCGCCGCACCACCGAACCGTCCTTGGGCGAGATCAGCGGCCAGTCGTCATCGGCTTCCACGGCGCGCATGAAGGCGTCGGGGATCAGCACGCCGTGGTGCAGGTTCAGCGCCTTGCGGTTGGGATCGCCGCCGGTGGGGCGGCGCATCTCGACGAATTCCTCGATCTCGGGATGGCCGACCGGCAGGTAGACCGCCGCCGAGCCGCGCCGCAGCGAGCCCTGGGAAATGGCGAGCGTCAGGCTGTCCATCACCCGGATGAACGGGATCACGCCCGAGGTCTTGCCGTTCTGCCCGACGCGCTCGCCGATCGAGCGCAGGTTGCCCCAATAGCTGCCAATGCCGCCGCCCTTGGAGGCGAGCCAGACATTCTCGTTCCAGAGGCCAACGATGCCGTCCAGGCTGTCCGAGGCTTCGTTGAGGAAGCAGGAGATCGGCAGGCCGCGATTGGTGCCGCCGTTGGAGAGCACCGGGGTCGCTGGCATGAACCAGAACCGGCTGATGTAGTCGTAGAGTCGCTGCGCGTGCCCGGCATCGTCGCCGTAATAGCTGGCGACGCGCGCGAACAGATCCTGGTAGGACTCGCCCGGCAGCAGATAGCGGTCGTCGAGGGTCGCGCGGCCGAACTCGGTCAGCAGCGCGTCGCGGCTGCGGTCCAAGCGGACCTGCTGCCGGCCGGGAAGCTGGACGTCGATATCGAGCATCGAAGGCTCAGCTTCCAGTGCTCCGTCCCTTGGCGCCATTCGGCTAGCTCCCGTCGTGTTGAACTCGGCACCCTACCAGGCACGGCGTTCGTTCGGTTCACGAACGGACGCCGTGCCTACCGAGTTGGTCAAGGGTGGCTCAACATCTAGTTGGAAGCGTACCCTGAATTCCACCAAATCCGGGACAAAAATGCCGCTCACCTGTTGTTCGCTCTTTGTTCGAAAACGCGAACCTATAGCTTCGGATCGGCCGCCGCCAGCCCCCCTGCGCCTCGGAATTCAGCCAAGTGCGCGATTTGCCGCTTATCCCCTCAAGGTAGTTTTTGCTTTGCCGAAGTCGCGAAATCAGCGAAATCTCGGGCGGCCGCGCCACCGGCGGTCATTCGCCCGGCTCAGGAGGAGCCCATGCCGCAGTCGCAGGCGGACCAGCCGCTCAGCCCCGCCATGATCCGCCGCGCCATCGTCGCCTCGACGATCGGCAACGGGCTCGAATGGTTCGACTTCCTGATCTACGGCTTCCTCGCCTCGGTGATCAGCCAGGTGTTCTTCCCCGCGCACAGCCCGGCGCTGTCGCTGGTCCTCACCTGGAGCACCTTCGCGGTCGGGTTCGTGGTGCGGCCGTTCGGGGGCGTGCTGCTCGGGATGTACGCCGATAGGGCGGGGCGGCAGAAGGCACTCTCGCTGCTGATCCTGATGATGGCCTCCGGCACGTTCGTGCTCGGCCTCACCCCGGGCTACGCCACGATCGGGCTGGCGGCGCCGGCGCTGGTGGTGGCTTCGCGCATCCTGCAAGGCCTGTCGGTCGGCGGCGAGTTCGCCAGCGCCACCGCCATGCTGGTCGAATACGCGCCGCCGTCGCGCAAGATGTTCTACGGGTCGTTTCAGATGTCCTCGCAGGCGTTGGCGCTCGCGCTGGCGGGCGGTTTTGCCTACGTGCTGACCAGCGCGCTCACGCCCGCCCAGCTCGCCGGCTGGGGCTGGCGGATTCCCTTCCTGCTCGGCGGGCTGGTCGGGCCGATCGGCTTCTACATCCGCCGCCGGGTGGCGGAATCGCCGGAATTCGCCAACCTGATGGCGCATCACCCGCGGCACAGCCGGACCAGCCTCGCCGAGCTGTTCAACGACCATACCGCGTCGGTGTTCTGCGCGATCGGGGCGATCGTCTGCGGCACCGCCAGCGTCTATCTATGGAACACCTATCTGCCCGGCTACGCGACGCGCACCTTGCACCTGCCGCTGTCGGCGCCGCTGCTCGGGGCGACGATTTGCGGGGCTATCAACGTGTTCCTGGTCGTCGGCATCGGCGCGCTGGCGGACCGGGTCGGCGGCTGGCGGGTGTTCCTGCCGGCGGTGGCGGCCTCCGGGCTCGCCGCCGTGCCGCTGTTCAGCTTCATCCTCGCCCAGCCGACCCATCTCAATCTGTTCGCGGTGCAGCTCGTAGCGAGCCTGCTGCTGGCGTTCATCGCCGCGCCGATTCCCGGGCTGCTCGCCGGCCTGTTCCCGACCGCGGTGCGCTCGACCGGCATGGCGGTGTCGTACAACGCCTCGGTGGCGATCTTCGGCGGCATGGCGCCGCTGACCGTGACCTGGCTCACCGGCCTGACGGGCAGCCGCATGATTCCCGCCTATTACCTGGTCGGCGCGGCGGCCCTGTCGATCGCGATGGTCCTCGGCTTTCGCGACCGCCGCCCAGCCGTCGCGGTGCCCGCGGTATAGCGATCCGGGCACGTCGCCCGATGCTGCTCATTCGGGCGGCGCCGCCGAGGCGGTCGGGGATGGCGGCTTACTGTTCGCTGCAATCGCCGACCCGGTCGAGGCTCGGTTGGTATTTGCCGTTGGTGAACGTCGCCTCGGTGATCTTGCCGTTGGTCCGGTCGATCGCGATCCGCCAGCGGGTGGCCTTGTACAACTGGTCGAATTGTATTGTGATGACGGAAATCTTCGCGTCCCAGGTGTCGCCGTCCGAGTCGACGACCTTCCGGCGGTCGAAATCGACGGTGAACTTCTCGTTGTGAATCCGGCTCTTGCTGCCGTCGGCCCAGTGCATGACGCAGTAGAGCCGCGTCTCGGCGGCATTCGCCAAGCCGCCCGACGCCATCAATCCGATTAGCCCCAGCAGGCCGCACGCCCGCAGCCGCACCGACATCGCTCGCCTCCCTTGCAGGGCTGCCGACAACGCGCGCCCCTGATCCGTGTCGCTCGCCCGCCCCGCGCGGGCGAGCGCGCGCCCAGTGTGCCGCGTCGGGGCGATCGATACGAGGGAAAAATAGCGCCGCGGCGCCGGCCCCGGACGCTGTCAGAGCCTGGGCACGCGTTCAGAGCGTGGGCATGGCCTGGGACAGCCGACCGCCGGTGCGAACCGGCTGGATGCGCCGGGCCGCCCCGCTCGCGTCGTCGGTCTCGACATAGACGCCGCAGACCGTCGCCTCGCCCTCGGCCGGGTTCAGCCGCTCGCCGGGCGTCTTGCGCCAGAAGCGCGCCATCGCGTTCTCCTTGCCCATGCCGATGACGCTGTCGTAGTCGCCGCACATGCCGAGGTCGGAAATATAGGCGGTGCCGCCGGGCAGGATCATGTGGTCCGCCGTCGGGCAATGCGTGTGGGTGCCGGCGATCAGCGACACCTGCCCGTCGAAGGAATGCGCGAAGGACAGTTTTTCGCTGGTCGCCTCGGCGTGGATATCCGCGACGATGGCCTGCACCGTTGTGCCGAGCCGATGCCGCGCCAACTCCGCCGCCGTGCCGCGGAACGGGCAGTCGAGCGCGTCCATGAACATCCGCCCCATCGCCTGCAGTACCAGCGCGCGCCGCCCGTCGGCCAGTTCCACCGCCACCGAGCCGTTGCCGGGCGCGCCGGGCGGATAGTTCAGCGGACGGATCAGGCGCGGCTGCTCGGAAATATAGGGAACGATTTCCTTGCGGTCCCAGGCGTGGTTGCCGAGGGTGAGCACGTCGGCGCCGGCCTCGAACAGCGCGCGGGCCATGTCGGGGCCGAGGCCGAAGCCGTGCGAGGCGTTCTCGGCGTTGACGATGGCGAGATCGACGCGCAGCGCCTCCCGCAGGCGCGGCAAGGTGGCGGCGATCGCCTCGCGGCCGCTGCGGCCGACCACGTCGCCGAGAAAGAGAATCCGCATGTCTTCTTCTTATCCCGTCATGCAATCGACGATGCCGCGCTCGGTGGCGACGGCGGGGAGGCGGACATCGTCCGGGCCGGCCGGGATCTCGTCCATCTCCTGCGCGGCGAAGGCGCAGCCGATGGCGAGCGCGTCGGGCAGGCCGGCGAGCGTGCGGTCGTAATAGCCGGCGCCGTAGCCGAGCCGCCGCCCGGCGCGGTCGAAGGCGAGCAGCGGCACCAGCAGCAGGTCCGGGCGCAGGTCCGGCCCTTCGGGATGCGCGGTGCCGAATTGTCCGGGGGCGAGCAGCGCGTCGGGTTCCCAGCGGCGGAAGATCAGCGGCCGGCCGCGCGCGGGCGTCACGGGCAGCGCGACCGGGTGGCCGCGCGCGAACAGGGCATGGAGCAGCGGGCGGATGTCGATCTCGCCGGGCAGCGGCCAGAAGCCGGCAATGACGATGCCGGCCGGCGGCGGACGCTGGCGCAGCAGATGCGCGCCGAGCACCGCCCCGAGCGCCGGGTCGCAGCCGGCGCGCCGCGCCAGCGCCTCGGCTCGGGCACGCTGCTTGGCGGCGCGGAGATCGTCGGAATTCGTGTGCGGAGCCGCCATGGCCGTTGGCGCATCATCCTCCCAAGGCCTGCTTGTGCAGGTGGGCGCCAGATACCGTGACCAGGGCCACGACAGAGCCAGCTCCCTGGAAGAATGCTTACTGGCCCCGGGGATAAATAGCCTGACGCACCGGGCAGCCCCGCGAGAACGTATTTAGGGATGCTCGAGCGTCGCGGCAATCTCCTCCGCCCGGCTGGCGAGGCGGGAAAGGCTGCGGGTGAAATCCCGTTCCCTTGGATTGCGCGGCGCCGAGGCCTGGGCGGCGCGCGCGCTCTGCGCCGCCGCAGCCTGCGTGCGGGCGAGTTCGTGGCGGAGATCGTGCACCTCGTCGGCGAGCAGCACGGCGGCCAGCACCAGGGCCTGGGTCTCCTCGCCTTGGCCGACCACCGCCCGCAGGCTGCCGATGCGGCGGTTCACCTCCTCCGCCATCGCCTGCAAATGCGTCTCCTGCCCGTCCTCGCAGCCGATCGTATACGGGTGGCCGTTGATCCGGACGGTCATCTGCGCCATCGACGTCTCCTGCTATCGGCTCTCGGCTGGCCCGCCGCCGGGGGCGGCGCCGTCGAGGACGGCACGCAATTGTGCAATAAGCGCGTCGAGTCGCGCTGCCAATTCGGCTTTCTGCGGGTCCGAAAACGTGGCGACGCGCCGGCGCACCACCGAGGCGGCGATGCGTTCGAGCGCGGCCTCCAGCCGCTGGACGGCATCGGCCGCATCTTCCTCGGGCTCGGCCATGGCGTTTCCAGCCGGGGGTTGTTCACAGGCTCGCGGGCAAATTGAAAGGCGGGGGGAGTGGAGGTCAAGCCTGATCCGGGCCGAATGCCGGCGGTCACGGTGCATGCCCTGGCGCACGCGCTGGCGGCGCTGGCGCCGGGGCGGCCGGTCATTCTGCTCTCCGCGCCCGCCGCCGCCTGCTATGCCGGCTGTGGCTGGTGGCGGGCGCTGGTGGACCAGGCGCGCGCGCGCTACCCCGACGCGCCGGCCGCGGACATCCTGGACTGCGCCGACGCCGCCGGCCGCGCGCTGGAGGCGCTCCGCACGGGCCAGAAGGCGCTGGTGCTTTCCGCCGACTGCCCCGCCTATGCATCCGTGGCGTCGGCGGCCGCCGAGCGCGGCGCGGCGTTGCTGAGCGCGCGGCCGCCCGCGCTCGACCTGGCCGAGCCCGGCGCGATGCGGCGCCTGCCCGACTGGCTGGCGAAAAGCCCCTGGCTCCCCTGAGCGCGCGCGCCCTGCTAGGCTTGGCGCATCGGCGGGGGCGAACGTCCGCTTTAGGGAGAAGCCAACAATGCGCATCACGCAGCGGGTGAAAAAGATCCTGGACTGGTACGAGAGCGACAATCCGGGCAGCAAGGCGAACCTCGCCCGCATCCTGATGGAGGGGAAGCTCGGCGGCTCCGGCAAGGTGGTGATCCTGCCGGTCGACCAGGGCTTCGAGCACGGCCCGGCGCGCAGCTTCGCGCCCAATCCGGCGGCCTACGATCCGCATTATCATTTCCAGCTCGCGCTGGAGGCCGGGCTGAACGCCTATGCCGCGCCGCTCGGGATGATCGAGACCGGGGCCGATACCTATGCCGGCGCCATCCCGACCATCCTGAAGCTGAACAGCAGCAACAGCCTGGCGGTGACCAAGGACCAGGCGGTGACCGGGTCGGTCGCGGATGCGCTCAGGCTCGGCTGCTGCGCCATCGGCTTCACCATGTATCCCGGGCAGCGAATACGCGCTGGAGCAGATGGAGGAGTTGCGCGAACTGGCCGAGGAGGCGAAGAGCGCCGGACTCGCCGTCGTGGTCTGGAGTTATCCGCGCGGCCCGAAGCTGGACAAGGCGGCGGAGACGGCGGTGGATATCTGCGGCTACGCCGCGCACATGGCGGCGCTGATGGGTGCGCACATCATCAAGGTCAAGCCGCCGACCGAGGGGATCGGGCTGGACGCCGCGAAGAAGACCTACGAGCAGCAGCACATCGACACCTCGACCCTGGCGCGGCGGGTCGAGCACGTGATGCAGTGCGCGTTCAACGGGCGGCGGATCGTGGTGTTCTCGGGCGGCGAGAGCACGTCCGACGCGGAGCTGTTCACCACCGTCCGCGGCCTGCGCGACGGCGGCGCGAACGGCAGCATCATCGGCCGCAACAGTTTTCAGCGTCCGAAGGAAGACGCGCTGGCGATGCTCGGCAAGGTGATCGAGATCTATCAGGGCCGCGGATGAACGGCATGGCGCGGGCGGAGCGCTGCCGGCTCTATCTGGCAACGCCGCCCGCGTTCGATTTGCCCGCGTTCCACGACCAGCTTGGCGCGGCGCTGGACGCGGGCGACGTGGCGGCGGTGCAGTTGCGGCTGAAGGACGCTGACGACGACGCGATCCGCCGCGCGGTGGACGCGCTGCGCCCGGTGGCGCAGGAGCGCGGGGTCGCCTTCCTGCTGAACGACCGCCCGGACCTCGCGGTGGCCACCGGCTGCGATGGCGCGCATGTCGGCGCCGAGGACATGCCGCCCGCCGATGCGCGCCGCGTGCTCGGCCCCGATCTGACGCTGGGTGTGAGTTGCTACGGGAGCGGCGATCTCGCCATGCGCGCGGGCGAGGCGGGCGCGGATTACGTGGCCTTCGGCTCGTTCTTCCCATCCGGGACCAAGCAGACCGGCATTCGCTGCGAGGTGGAGCTGTTGCGCTGGTGGTCCGAGCTGATGGAATTGCCCGCAGTGGCGATCGGCGGCATCACCGCCGAGAACTGCGCCCCGCTCGTTCAGGCGGGCGCGGATTTTCTGGCGGTGATCGGCGCGGTCTGGAACCACCCTGACGGCCCTGCGGCCGGGGTGCGAGCCCTGAACGCCGCTATAGCGATCGCCGAGCCTTTGTGAGCCTTGGCGCCAGGTTTTCGCGGACGCGTATGCCGAGCGGACGCCGGCCGCGTTAGCCGAGGCGGGGGGTGTTCGGCGACCGCAAGTAGATTTTCTCCACCTACGATCGCGCGAAAATTGTTGCATTGGCCGGACCGCCGCGCCTACTCGGTGCGACTTGGCGGCGCCGTGTATAGGCGTCGGCGGGCATGGGAGGCGCGAAGGTGATCTGCGAGGCTTGCGGCGGCGAATTGGAGCGGGACGTGGCGGAACTCGAAATCCGCGAGGGTGGCCGGCGAACGGTGGTCGCCCAAGCAGGCTGGTACTGCTGGCGTTGCGGAACAGCGCGATTTAGCGCCAGGGATCTCGATGTGGCCGAGAAGCGGTTGCAGGCCGGCGACGTCGGCCGGACCGTAGCTTCATCCCCGGCGGCAAAAGCAGCATAGTCCGGACCTGGCGGTCGGAGCCGGCAACTATGCCCGCTTGGGTCCGAGCGCCCGCGGGTGGCGGCCGGCCTGCCAGTGGGCCTCGATTTCCTCCAGCGTGCGCCCCTTGGTTTCCGGCACCAGCAACCAGGTGAACAGCAGCGCGGCGGCCGAGAAGCCCGCGTAGATCCAGAAGGTCGCGGACCGGCCGACCAGCCCGACGAGGCTGAGAAACGTCAGCGCCACCAGCAGATTGATCACCCAGTTCACCGCCGTCGCGACGCTCATCGCGGTGCCGCGCACCCGCAGCGGATAGATTTCGGAGATCAGCAGCCAGAACACCGGGCCGAGGCCGATGGCGAAAAACCCGACATAGGTCATCAGGCTGGCGGCGGTGATCCAGGCGGTGAGGCCGCCCTGGCCGTGCCAGAGAAACCCTGCGCCGAGCACGATCAGGCTCGCCATCATGCCGGCCTCGCCGACCAGCAGCAGCGGGCGCCGCCCGACGCGGTCGATCAGCCACACGGCGACCAGAGTGGCCAGCACATTGACGATGCCGACGCCGATCGTGGCGAAGATGGCGACCTCCGCCGAGCCGAGCCCGGCGAACTGGAAGATCGTCGGCGCATAGTAAATCACCGTGTTGATGCCGGTGACCTGCTGCAACGCCGCGAGCACGACACCGATGATCAGCGGCATGCGCAGCGCCGGGCGCAGCAGCGCCGCGAATCCGCCCTGCTGGCGCGTCAGGCCGCCGGCGATCTCGTCCAACTCCGCATCGACCGAGGCTCCGGCGCGGCGGATGCGTTGCAGCACATGGCGCGCCTCCTCGCGCCGGCCCTGCATGATCAGCCAGCGCGGACTCGCCGGCATGAGCACGATGCCGATGGCCAGCGCGAGCGCCGGGACGGCGCCGAGGCCGAACATCCAGTGCCAGCCGGCGGGGTAAGCGAAGGCGTAATCGACCAGGTAGGAGACGAGAATGCCGCCGGTCAGCGCCACCTGGTTGAGCGAAACGAGCGAACCGCGAATCGCGGCCGGCGCCATTTCCGAGAGGTAAAGCGGCGCCACGAAGGAGGCGATGCCGATGGCGCTGCCGATGAACAGCCGCCCGGCGATCAGCCAGGGCACGGACTGGGCGAGGGCGGTTCCGATCGAGCCCGCGAGGAACATCATCGCATTGGCGATGATGACCCGGCGGCGGCCGTAGCGGTCGGCCAGCTTGCCGCCGATCAGCGCGCCGATGGTCGCGCCGGCCAGGGCGATGCTGGTGACGACTTCCTGCAACCCGGCGGAGAGCGAAAACTGTTGCTTGAGGTACAGGATCGCCCCGGAAATGGCGCCGGTATCGTAGCCGAACAGCGCCCCACCGAGCGCGCCGACGAGGGCGACGACATAGACGAAACGCATGGCCATCCCTGCGCTGCCGAGAGAGGGACCTCACAGCCTTGCCCCCGGGGCCGAGCACCCGCGCGCCGTATCCGGTGGTCGGCAAACAGCATCCGCCTAGGCGGCCGGTCTTCGCAAGAGATTGCGTCAGGCGGCCGGCCATTCCGGCGGATCGGCGCCGAGCGGGACGGCGGGGCGGGACCAGTGGGGTGGGGTTTCGCTCATCCGGGCGGCGTGGCGCACCGCCGTGAGCCGGCCGAAGCCCGAGGGCGTGGTTGCGAGCAAATCGTCGAACGCCGGCTCCGGGCAGGTCATCCCGTCGATCCGGCCAAGGCCGCGCAGCCATAGGCCGGTGCGGGCCAGCGAGACCTGCACGTGCCAGCTTCCGCCCTCGACCGCCCGCCGCCGCAGCGCCGCCATGATGCCGAACGCCAGCAGATACCCGGAGGCGTGGTCGAGCGCCTGCGCCGGTAGCGGTTTCGGCGCCGCCGATCCCGCCGCCTCCGCCTCGGCGCGGTTGAACCCGCTCGCCGTCTGGACGAGCGAGTCGAAACCGCGCCGCCCGGACCACGGCCCGGCTCGGCCGTACGCCGAGAGCGAGGCATAGACGATGCCAGGCCGCAGCCGCGCGCAGGCCGCCGGTCCGAAGCCGCGCGCCGCGAGCGTGCCCGGACGGTACGCCTGAAGCAGCACGTCCGCTTGCCCGACCAATGAGCAAAGCCGCGCGCGATCCGCCTCCGCGTCGAGATCCAGGTGCGCGGACAGCTTGCCACGTCCGGTGTCGACGACCAGCGCGGGTACCGCCGGCAGAAATGGGCTGGTGATCAGCAGCACGTCGGCGCCGTGAACCGCGAGCGTGCGGCCGGCCACCGGCCCGGCAATGATCCGCGTCAGATCGAGCACGCGGACCCCGCCGAGCGGCCGGTCGGCTGTCGGCAACGGAACGGGCGGCGCGTCGCCGATGCGTTCGATCTCCACCGGCGGCAACGCGGCGATTGCCTGGCCCTGCGGATGCGCGTCCCACTCGGCGAAGGCGCGCATGGCGGTGACGCAAAGCCCGGCATCGGCCGCGGACTGCTCGAATGCCAGCGCCCGCCAGTTGTCGAGCGCCGCCTGCACGCCGGCGCGGTCTCCCGCGCAGCCCAGCAGCCGCAGCACACCCTCGCGATGATGCGCGAAATTCGTGTGCAGCCGCACCCAGCCGCCGTCGCCGGTGCGGTAAAGGCCCGGCGATGCTGTCCCACTCCGGCGGGGTGGGCGCGCCGTCGATCGTCAGGTGCCGCTCGGAGCGGAACTCGACGGCCGCATCCCGCATAGCGACGGCCACGCCTTGCGCGCGGCCGGTGCGGAGCCGCCAAAGCTCGGCGGCGGCGAGCGCGGCGAGCGCGATGGACACCTGCGCCGCCGTGCCCACGCGGAACGAGGACGGCAGCACCGGATCGGCGCCCGATAGCGCGAGCCAGCCCAGGGCGTCCGCCGGCATCCCGGAATCGCGCCAGACGGCGGCAGTAAGTTCGGTGGCGTTCATGGTGACGGCAGCCATTGCACCTGGGAAATACGCTCGGCGCCGCTGGCGATCATGGCGAGCCGGTCGAAGCCGAGCGCCACCCCGCCCGCCTCCGGCATGCCCTGCGCGAGCGCCGCCAGAAGATCCTCGTCCATTGGCCAGTCCTGGCCGGTGAGCGCGTGGCGGCGGGCGCGCTCGGCCTCGAAGCGGGCGCGCTGCTCGGCGGCATCGGTCAGTTCCACGAAGGCGTTGGCCAGTTCGATACCGCAGACGAACAGTTCGAACCGTTCGGCGACGCGCGGATCGGCCGGGTCGCGCCGCGCCAGCGCCGCCTGGGCGGCCGGCCAATGGGTCAGGAACGTCGGGTGCGCCCGGCCGAGCCGGGGCTCGATGCGCGCCAGCAACAGCCGGAAGAACAGATCCTCCCAGGTCTCGTTCGGGCGCAAATTCTCCCCGGCCTGCGCGGCCAGCGCCGCCGCGTTGCCGGCCGTGGCGAGCACGTCCACCCCGGCGTGGCGCGCGAAGGCCGCGGCCACGGTGAGGCGCTCGTGCCGCGACAGATCGCTCGTCACGCCCCGGCAGGTGACGACCGGGGGCAGCACCGCACGGAGCAGCGCCATGCACTCCGCGATCAGCGACGCCATGCCCGCGCCCGGGCGGTACCATTCCAGCATGGTGAACTCGGGCGCATGGAGGTCGCTGCCCTCGCCGTTGCGCCAGACGCGGGCGAGCTGAAATATCGGTCCCGCGCCACCCGCGAGCAGCTTTTTCATGGCGAATTCCGGGCTGGTGTGCAGCCAGAGCGGCCTGGTGCCGCCGTCCGGCTGCTCTTGCTCGGTGCGGAACGCGCGCAGATGCACCTCCTCGCCGGGCACGGCCACCGCGTATGGCGTTTCCACTTCGGTGTAGCCGTACGCCAGGAAGAACGCACGCACGGCCTGGGTGAGCAGCGCGCGCCGGTGCAGGAATGGCAGGCGCGCGGCGAGGCTTTCCGGGTGCCAAACCGGCCGGCCGGTCATCGGGAAAGCCGGTCAGGCGCGCACGTAGGTGCGCTGGCCGGTGCGCGGATTGTACCAAACCACGACGGTCGCGCCGCTCTGCTCATCGACGAACCGCTCCCGCGTGGCTACCCAGCCCGGGCCGGGAGGGGCATCCAGGATCGGCTTGTAGCGCCGCCGCTCGAACAGCACGCCCAGCACCGCGGCCAAGCCAAGCGCGAGCAGCCAAATGCCGGCGCCGAGCAGATGCGGAAGCAGCGCCAGCACCGCGCCGGCCGCCACCATGATCGCGCCGGCCGCGACAAGGCAGCCCAGCAGCACGGATCAGGCCGGAACGGGGTCGAGCACCACGGCGGTGCCGTAGGCCACGATCTCGCTCATGGTCTGCCCGATTTCGGCGGAATCGAAGCGCATCATCAGGATGGCATTGGCGCCCATCATGGCGGCATTTTGCACCATTCGGTCCACCGCGTGGCGCCGCGCCTCCTCCAGCAGGCGCGTGTACTCTGTGATTTCGCCGCCCACGATCGAGCGGAGCCCGGCCATGATGTTGCCGCCGATCCCACGGCTGCGTACCACCACCCCGAAGCACTGTCCCAGCGTCTCCCTGACCCGGTGTCCCGCGACGGTTTCGGACGTTACCACCAGCATGGCGCCTGCGCTCATTTCTGTTGCTCCGAAAAGGTCGGGATACTAGAGGCGACGCGATGATTACCACCAAGCAATTCAATCAATCCTTAAGGGCGCAAGCCTTAACGGGGCAAACCTCGAGGGGACAAACCTTGAGGGGGGCCGATGCGCTGGTCGGCGCGGGCTTTGTCGCGCCCGCTTTCCGCGACGGCGTCGCCGCCGTGGCGGAACGCTACGCCGTCGCCATCCCGCCGGCCTTGGCCGCGCTGATCGAGTGGCCGGACGATCCGATCGGCCGCCAGTTCATCCCCGATCCCGCCGAGTTGGTTACCGCGCCGGAGGAGCGCGACGATCCGATCGCCGACGCGGCGCTGTCGCCGGTGAAGGGCGTCGTGCGCCGCTATCCCGATCGGGCACTCCTGAAGCCGCTGCTGGTCTGCCCGGTCTATTGCCGCTTTTGCTTTCGCCGCGAGCAGGTCGGCCCGGACGGCGGCGTGCTGACCGAGGCCGAGCTGCAAACGGCCTATGCCTGGCTGCGCCGGCATCCGGAAATCCGCGAGGTGATCCTGACCGGGGGCGATCCGCTGATGCTGTCGCCGCGCCGGCTCGCGGCGATCGTCGCGGCGCTCTCTGCCATGCCGCAGATCGAGATCCTGCGCATCCACAGCCGCGCGCCACTCGCCGATCCCGCGCTCGTGACACCGGCGCTGGTGCGAGCGATGGAAACCGGCAAGGCGATGTTCCTGGTGCTGCACGCGAACCACGCGCGCGAGTTCACCGAGGCGGCGCGCGACGCGATCCGGCGGGTGCAGGCGGCGGCGATTCCGGTGCTCGGCCAGTCGGTGTTGCTGCGCGGCGTCAACGACAGCGAATCTGCCCTGGAAGCCCTGTTCCGGGCGATGCTCGCCGCGCGGGTCAAGCCGTACCATCTGCACCAGCTCGACCCCGCGCCGGGTACCGCGCGGTTTCACGTGCCGATCGCCGAAGGCCGGCGGCTTCTGGCCGCGTTGCGTGGCCGGATCAGCGGCCTGGCCTGGCCGACCTATGTGCTCGATATTCCCGGCGGCCACGGCAAGGTGCCGATCGGCCCCGAGTACCTGGAGTCGGACCACGTGCGCGATCCGGCCGGCGTTCGCCACCCGCTCGCGCCGGCGGCGCTCAAGCGTGGATAACAGCCCGCTCGCTCGCCGTGCTCGGGGGTATCAGCCGTGGCAAGCCGCGCAGGACTTCACCGGCCCGGCGTGCTTCCCCGCCGCTGTCCGCGCCCGGTGGCAGCTTTCGCAGAAGTCATGGAACACGATGTCGATGCGCCGCGCCTCCGTGGTGCCCCAAGCCTTGTGACAGGGCAGGCAGCGCTTTGGCCCGAGGCTTCGGTCGGCGAAATTGTGGTGGCAGGTGAGGCAGCCGACGCTGGTGTGGAATTTGTGATCGAAGCGCGTCGGCAGCAGCGGCTGCTCGGCGATCCACGCCAGCCGCAGCCGCGAGGCGCCGAGCAGGCCCGCGGAGCCCGCCACCAGCAGAGCGGCGATCGCCATTGATCGAAAGGCCGTCCCGAGCACGCGGTCAGCCTCGGATCAGGCGCACCAGGGTCGGCACGGTGATCAGGAGCAGCGTTGCCGCCGTGAGGCCGGCGAGCAGCAGAACGACACCCCCGACACCCGCGTTGGCGGGCGGGCCGGCGGGTCGGGCGGCCGTTCGCCGCGGCCTGCGTCTGCCCATGGGCCTGGGCCAGCGGCGCGGCCCGCGCGCCACGGTGAGCAAGGCCGGCACGAGCAGCGCGCCGACGATGCCGGCCAGAACCGCATAGCGCCAGTCGTCCGCGAATTTCCCCGCCGAGGTGAACACATGGGCGCCGGCGAGCGCGATGGCCGCGATGCCGGCCGACACGTGCAACCGCGGCCATCTGGCGGTCGGCAGGGCGGCCCGCAGTCGCGGCTCGCGCGTCACCACCGCGAGCAGCAACGCCAGCGCGGCCAGGACACCGGCCAGCACGTGCCGCGGCATCATCCAGCCGATGTAGTCGATCGCGAACGGATCGCCGAGCAGCATGACGGCCGCGTGCAGCGCGACCAGCGCCATCATGGCGTAGCCGGCCGCGCGGTGCAGCGTCCAACGCCGACGGTTGGAGGTCGCGGTCGCCGGCGATGGCGCGATGCGAAACGTCATGATCGCCGCGAGGCACGCGGCGTAGCCCAGCGCCGCCGCGATCTCCCATACCGATCGATACGGAACGATAGGCGGCAGCAGCAGAATTGCCAGCAGCGCGATCGCGAGCGCGATCCCGATCCGCCCGAGCAACGGGGCAGGCGGCAGCCGGCCGATGGTTCGGGTCCAGTGTGAGCGTACCTGACAGGCGCATCGGCTGCGATCCATGAACGGAAAGATCCGCGACCCCAAAGGTATTGACCCGGAACCGCGATCTGCCCAGTGTTGCCGTCGCGGCTTACGCGGTCTAGCCAACGAACAACGCAGGCGGGGGGCAGCGTGAAGAATTTTTCTCGGATCGGCCTCGTGGCGGTTCTCGTTTCCGCAACGCTCGGGGTGGCGGCCGGCCAGGCCCGAGAGGTTCCGGCTACCATGCCCGAGCGGGCGCAGCTGCATGGCCAGGAGCAGCACCCGACCGCGGTGATCAAGAAGATCGGGCCGCACTGGGTCTTTATCGTCGATCCGGTGTTCCCGCACATCATCGCCTCGAAGGTGTACGTGCTCGACGGCGACACGATGCAGTTCGCCGGCATGTTCAACACCGGCTATCTGCCGAACCTCGTTCTGCCGCCCGATCAAAGTCAGATTTACGTGGCCGAAACCTACTGGTCGCGCGGGACACGCGGCCAGCGCACGGACGTGGTCACCGCTTACGACCCGCACACGCTGGAGGCGACCGGCGAGGCGCCGCTGCCCAAGGGTCGTTTCCTGGTCGTGCCGAAAGTGCCCGACTTCCAGCTCACGACCGACGGGCGGTATCTGCTCTCCTACAACATGGACCCCTCGACCAGCGTCAGCGTGGTCGATACCAAGTCGCACAAGTATTTGGGCGAACTACAGACGCCGAGTTGCGGGCAGATTTACCCGACCGGGCCGCGCAGCTTCGCCATGCTGTGCGCCGACGGCTCGTTCGGCACGGTCACGTTCGACGCAAGCGGCAAGTCGCAGGTCATCAACGGCAAGCCGTTCTTCGACAGCGACCATAACCCGGTGTTCGAGCACCCGGCCTCGGACTACAAGACGCACAAGGCGTGGTTCGTTTCGTACGACGGCACCGTCTATCCGGTCGATTTCAGCAGCGTGCAGCCGAAGATCGGCGAGAAATGGAAGCTGCAAGGGCAGGGCGACGAGGGCTGGCGGCCGGGCGGCTGGCAGTTGGCGGCCATGCACGCGGGGACCAACCGGCTGTTCGTCGCCATGCACAAGGGCGGCGCCTGGACGCAGATGGAAGCCGGCAAGGAGATCTGGGTCTACGACCTCGGCAACCACAAGCGCATCCAGCGCATCACGCTGAAGCACCCGGCCATTTCGCTGCTGGTCACCCAGGACGACAAGCCGCTGCTGTTCACGGTGGGTGAGGACGCGGTGGTCAGCGTGTTCGACGCCACGACCTATGGGCACAAGGCCGACAAGCCGGCCGTGGGCGACTCGCCGTACCTCATCCAGCAGTTCGGCCAGTAACGGGCGACCTCGGTGATCCCGCTCGACCCCGCGCTGGGCTGGACCGTGCGGCTGGCCGCTGCCTGCCTGCTCGCGACCGCCGCCGGCGCCAAGTTGGCGGCGCTGGAACCCTTTGTCGGCGTGGTGCCGCAATTATCGGCTGCTGCCGACGGGGCTGGCGCGGCCGGTCGCGTATTTGATCCCGCCTGTGGAGTTGCTGATCGGCGCCGCGCTGCTCGCCGCGTCGGGCTGGTGGCTGCCGCCGGCCGGCGCGGCACTCCTGCTGCTGCTCTTCGCGGCGGCGATGGGCGTGAACCTCGGCCGCGGCCGGGTGGAGATCGATTGCGGCTGCTTTGTCGGCCTGCTGCGCCAGCGGCTGAGCTGGACCTTGGTCGCGCGCAATCTGCTGCTGGCGGCGGCCCTGCTTGCCGTGGCGGGCGCGGCGGGCACCGGCCGCGCGATGGGCTGGCTCGATGTCGTGACCATCGCGGCCGGCGCGGGCGCGCTGCTGCTGATCTGGGCGATTTCCGGGCGGCTGTTCGGGACGGCGCCGCGCGGGCGGCTGGCGGAGGCGGCGTGATGCTCGAAGCCCTGGTGGTATCGCAGGTCGTTGCCTGGGTGGTTGTCCTGGCGCTCGCCGCCACCGTGCTGGCGCTGGCGCGCCAGATCGGCGTGCTGCACGAGCGCGTCGCCCCGCTCGGCGCGCTGATGACCGATCGCGCGGCGGATGTCGGCGACCGGGCGCGGCGTTTCGACGCGAGCGCCATCGACGGCAGAAAGGTTCAGATCGGCGGCGAGCGGGCCGAGCGCAAATCGCAGTTCCTGCTGTTCGTCTCGCCCTCCTGCCCCATGTGCAAGAAGTTACTGCCGACCGCGCGCTCCTTCGCGCGCAGCGAGCGGCGGGACATCGACCTCGTTCTGGTCGGCGACGGCGATACGGGCGAACACGAGCAAATGGCCCGCGAGCATGGCCTGGAGCAGGTGCCCCTGGTGATCTCGCCCGTCGTCGGCATGAGCTACGGCATTGGCAAGCTGCCCTATGCCGTGCTGATCGACCATGAGGGCGTGGTTCGGGCGAAGGGCCTGGTCAACAGCCGCGAGCACCTGGAGAGCCTGTTGACGGCGCAGCAGGAGGGTGTGGCCTCGCTCCAGGAGTTTCTCACGCGGCGCGGCGCGGCGGGGCAGGCGCGGCCCAATGGCGAACTGGTGCACTGAGTGGGGAGGACGGTCGACATGATCGGCAAGGGTCTCGACAGGCTCGCGGAACGGGCGAGCCGCCGGGTGGCGCAGCGGACCTCGCGGCGGAGCTTCCTCGGCCGGTTGGGCGTGGCGCTGGTCGGCGGGGCGGTGCTTCCGGTGCTGCCGGTGGACAAGACCGGGCGGCTGAAGCGTGCGCACGCCGAGGAGTTCGCGAAGACCGCGCAAACCCACGACGCGACCCAGTGCAATTATTGGCGCTACTGCTCCAGCGACGGCTATCTCTGCACCTGCTGCGGCGGCAGTTACAACGTCTGCCCGCCGGGCAGCCACGCCTCGCCCACCTCCTGGATCGGCTCCTGCATCAATCCGGACGACAAACAGGCGTACCTGATCGCCTATCAGGACTGCTGCGGCAAGGATTCGTGTGGTCAGTGCCTCTGCGACAACACGGAGGGCGAGCTGCCGGCGTACCGGCCCGAGCTGAACAACGACATCGTCTGGTGCTTCGGTGCGCCGACGATGGTCTATCACTGCTCGAGCGCCGTCCTGCTCGGCAGGGCGTGAGGGCGGCCGCCGCCCTCGCTTTCCTGGCGCTGGCGACCGGGCCCGCCGCGGCGCGCGATCCCGAGGTGGCGCGGCGGGGCCTGCCGGTCGTGACCGGCCCGGCGCTCGATTTTTCCCGCCATTGCCGCGGCTGCCACGGGTTCGACGGCCAGGGGACGCCGGGACACGTTCCCCGCCTGGCCGGCGTCGTCGGCCTGTTCACCCGCCTGCCCGACGGGCGGAATTACCTGATGCGCGTCCCGGGCGTCGCCACCTCGCGACTGGACGACGACCGATTGGCTGCCGTCCTGAACTGGATGCTCGCCAATCTGAGCCCGGCCGAGACCGAGCCCGGCTTTCGCCCGTTCACGGCCGCCGAGGTCGGCAAGGCCCGCCGGGCTCCGCTGATCGACCACCGCGACCGCCGCGCCGCTCTGATCGCCGAGATGCACGCGCGCGGCCTGCTGGCGCGCGGCCAGGACGGGTTCGGCGTGTCACCGGAGGCGCGTGCCACGCCGTAGACGCGTTCCGCTTCCGTCTTGCCCGGGCATGACGGTTGGGTTCAGGCAACCCTGAACGTCGCCATCATGCCGGAGTCGCCGTGTTCGGCGATGTGGCAGTGGTAGAGGCTGCGCCCGCGGTAATCGCCGAACGGGATCAGGATGTCGATGCGGTCGCCCGGCCGCACCACGATGGTGTCGCGCCATGCCGGGAACGGGGCGGGCTTGCCGTTACGGCGCCAGACCTGGAAATGCCAAGTGTGGAGGTGGAACACGTGGACCTGCACGTCGACGTTGCGCACTTCCCACAATTCGAGGTCGCCCGCGCGCACCGTGAAGGCGTCGCGCATCGGCCCGTCGTCGCCCGTGGTGCCGCCGCTGATGACGTTCGATCCCATGACGATATCGCGCCGCACCGTGGCCGCCTCGGGCGTGAGCCGGGGCACGCTCGCGAGCCGGCTCGGCGGCGGTACCGGGCGCGCGCCGGGCTTCGGTAGAAGCGTGAGCAGGGGTTCGGGGGCCGACGGCTCGAGCACGCTGCCGCGGTTGTAGGGCAGCATTATCAGGTCGAGCGGCTGGCTTCCGGGCGAAACCAGCAGCTCGGCCCGGCCGGACGGGGGGATCAGTATGTCCGCGGTCGCGACCGGCGCTTCGAGGAAGCGGCCGTCGAGTGCGATGACCCGCAGCTTCCGGCCGTCGCCGCGGCCGAGCCGCAAGTGACGCGCGTTGCTGGCGTTCACGAGCCGAAGCCGGGCGGTGCCGGCGCGCAGCTGCAGACGAGGCCGAATCTTGCCGTTGACCAGCACGAGTTGGCCGTCGCGTCCGCGAATCCAGTCGATTGTCCGCGCTGGCGCCGGGCGGCTGTTCGCGATCGTGAGGTCGCGGACCAGCAGCACGTGCTCGTCGCAGCCCGCCAGCGCCAGGCCGGCGTCCAGCGGACTCTCGATCACGATGGCGCCCGACAGCCCGGCCCAGAGCTGGTCGGCCAGAAGGTGCCCGTCGTGCGGGTGAGGATGGTACCAGTAGAGCCCGCCATGGCCGGCCGGGACCGTGAGCGCGTAGTGGAACGCCTCGCCCGGCGGGATGGCGAGGAACACGTTGTCGGCGTTGCCGCCGGGCGGGACGTGCATGCCGTGGAAGTGGAGGTTCGTGACCTCCGCGAGCTTGTTCCGGAACGCCAGGTGGAACGGTTCGTGCTCGCGCCAGCGCAGCACCGGACCGGGAAACTGTCCGTTGTAGGTCAAGAGCTCGACCGGCGTTTCGCCGACGAGAGCGTATCCGGGCGAGGCTTCGAGCCGCCGGTCGGCCGGTGAGCCGGTGCCGACCGTCAGCGAGGCGGGGGTAACGCAGATGCCGCCAAGGACGGCGCGGCGCGAGATCAGCATCAGGCAGGGGTTCCAGGCGTGGCCGGCGCCATCTTAGCGGCGCGTTCCTCCGCCGAGGAAGTGACAGCGTCGGTCGCATCGGTTGTGGCGGCGGGCTACAACCGCCGCATGGGCGGTGCAGCGCTGGCAACGATACAGGAAACCGGCTCGTCGGCGCCGGAGGAGGTGCTGCGCCGCGTGTTCGGGTTTCCCGAGTTCCGCGGCCTGCAGGAAGCGGCGGTGCGACACGTGGTCGCCGGCGGCGACGCGCTGGTGCTCATGCCGACAGGCGGCGGGAAAAGCATCTGCTACCAGGTGCCCGCGCTCTGCCGCCCGGGCATGGCCGTCGTGGTCTCGCCGCTGATCGCGCTGATGGACGACCAAGTCGCGGCGCTGCGGCAGCTCGGCGTGCGCGCCGCGGCGCTGCATTCGGAGCTGGACCCGGACGAGGCGCGCCGCAACGCCCGCGGCTTGCGGGAAGGCGCGCTCGATCTGCTCTACGTCTCGCCCGAACGCCTGCTCTCCGGCGTGATCGACCAGCTCGCCGGGCGCGCGCTGTCCCTGTTCGCCATCGACGAGGCGCATTGCGTCTCGCAATGGGGCCACGAGTTCCGGCCGGAATATCGCGGCCTCGCCTGCCTGCCGGAGCGCTTTCCCGGCGTGCCGCGCCTCGCGCTGACCGCGACCGCCGATCCGCGCACCCGCGCCGATATCCTGCACGCGCTGCGGATGGACGCCGCGCGCGTGTTCGTCGCCAGCTTTCATCGCCCGAACCTCTTTCTCGCCGCCGAGCCGAAGACCGGCGAGACCGCGCAACTGCTTTCGTTCCTGCGCCGGCACCACGGCGAAGCGGGGATCATCTATTGCGGCAGCCGTGCCAAGACCGAGCGCGTGGCGGAGCGGTTGCGCGCGCGGGAAATCCCGGCGATCGCCTTCCATGCCGGTCTCGCGCCGGCCGACAAGCGGGCCGCCGCGGCGCGGTTCCGCTCCGGCGAGCCGGTCGTGGTGGTCGCCACGATCGCGTTCGGCATGGGCATCGACCGGCCGGACGTGCGATTCGTTGCGCATCTCGACATGCCGGACAGCCCGGAAGCCTATTACCAGCAGATCGGCCGCGCCGGGCGCGACGGCGATCCCGCCGATACGCTGCTGCTGTATGGCGGCGAGGATATCGGGCGCGCGCGCTTCTTCCTGAGCCAGTCCGCCGCGCCAGAGGCGCAGAAGCGCGCCATGCGCGAGCGGCTGGAGGTGATGATCGCGCTGACCGAGACGGTGCATTGCCGCACCGCCGCGCTGCTGGCCTGTTTCGGCGAGGCATTGCCGCAGCCCTGCGGCCATTGCGACAACTGCCGCGCCGCCCCGGGCACCTTCGACGGCACGGTGGCGGCGCAGAAGGTGCTTTCGGCGGTCTATCGCACCGGCCAGACGTTCGGCGCCATACACACGATTTCGGTGCTGCGCGGCGAGAAGACCGAGGCGGTGCTGCGCCACCGCCACGACCGGCTGCCGACCTTCGGCGTCGGCGCCGAGCACGGGGCGGCGTTCTGGCGCGGGGTGATCCGGCAACTGATCGCGCGCGGGGCGCTGGCGACGGCCAGCGGCGACTACGCCAGCCTGTCGCTTGTGCCGGAGCAGGCGCGGCCGATCCTGCGCGGCGAAACCAAGCTGATGCTGCGCCAGGACGCGCCCGCAAGCCGCGAGCCCGGCCGCGGTGAGCCGCGGCGCGCGCCGGCACCGTTCGCGGGCGCGGTGGATGCCGGGTTGTTCGAGGCGTTGCGCCGCTGGCGCGCCGAGGAGGCGAAGCGCCAGAACGTTCCCCCCTACGTCATCTTTCACGACAGCGTGCTGCGCGACATCGCCGCCGCCCGTCCCGCCTCGCTTGCCGAACTGGGGCAAATCAAGGGTGTGGGCGCCTCGAAACTGGACCGCTACGGCGCAAACGTGCTCCGGGTGCTCGGAGCGCAGGCGGGAGGAAGCCGGACATGAACGCAGGGCCGATGAGCGGTTCGGAGTGGCTGGCACGGGCCATCGCAAACACCGGCACGACGCACGTCTTCTTCATCGATGCGGTGCTGCGGCGGACCTTGATCGCGCTGGCGCCGCTTGGGGTCACGCGCGTGCTCGCGCACAGCGAGAAGGCCGCCGCCTACATGGCCGACGGCTATGCTCGGGTCGCCGGGCGGCCGGCGTTCTGCTTCGCCCAGTCGGTCGGTGCGGCCAATCTCGCGGCCGGGCTGCAGGATGCGTATCTCGGCCGCAGCCCGGTGGTGGCGTTGACCGGGCGCAAGCCGGGCGGACAGCACCGCAACGCCTACCAGGAGATCGCGCACGCGCCGCTGTTCGCGCCGGTGACGCAATTCGACGCCGAGGTGGACACCGCGGACGATCTGCCGCGGCTGCTACGCCAGGCGCTGCGCGCTGCCGTGTCCGGCTCGCCCCGGCCGGCGCATCTCGACCTCGCCGGTTTGATGGGCGAGGTGATCGAACTCGGGCAGATCGATGAACCGCCGGAGATCGACGCCGCGTTGCTCCGCGTCCCGCCGCATCGGCCGGTGCCAGATGCGGATTCTCTGGGCCGCGCCGCAGCGGCGCTGCTGGGTGCCGAGCGCGTGGCCATCGTCGCCGGAGCGGGCGCGGCGCAGTCCGGCGCGGGGGCGGAGCTGCTGGCGCTCGCGGAGACGCTGCAAGCGCCGGTCGCGACTTCGCTCGGCGCGCGCGGCATCATCCCGACTACGCATCGACTCTCCGTCGGTGTCGTCGGCAGTTATTCCGCCCCGCCGGCCAACCGGATCGTGCATGGCGCGGAGCTGGTGCTGTTCGTCGGCTGCCACACCGGCGACCAGGTCACGCATACGTGGCGCGTTCCCGCGCCGGGCACGCCGGTCGTGCAGATCGACGCCGACCCGCTGGAGATCGGCCGCAACTACGCGAACACGATCGGCCTGGTGGGCGATCCCCGAACGGCGCTCGCTTCGTTGCGCGGCGCGATCGGCCACCCCAAACGCAATCGTGCTTTCGCCGAGCAAGCGGTGGCCCGTATCGCCGCGTGGCGGGAGGAGATCGCGCCGCTGCTCGCCAGCAACACGGCGCCGGTACGGGTGGAGCGGCTCTGCGCCGAGATAACCCGCGCGCTGCCCCAGGACGGAATCCTGGTCGCCGACACCGGCTATTCCGGCATCTGGACGGGAAACCTGGTCGAGCTGACCCCGGCCTATGCCGGGGGCACCGGTCAGACGTATTTGCGCGCCGCGGGCTCGCTCGGCTGGTCGTTTCCCGCGGCGCTCGGTGCCAAGTGCGCCGCGCCGGATCGCAAGGTGCTGTGCTTCAGCGGCGACGGCGCGCTCTACTACCATTTGCCCGAGCTGGAGACCGCGCGCCGCCGCGGCATCGCCGTCGCGCTCGTGGTCAACAACAACTCCGGCTTCGGCCAGGGCTGGCCCAATCTGCTGCGCACGCAGGGCAACCAGCCGGGCGATCCGGCCGAGTTGCTGCGCTTCGGCCCGACCGATTTCGCCGCCGTCGCGCGCAGCTTCGGCCTGCGCGGCATTCGCGTCGAACACCCGGCCGATCTTGCCCCGGCCTTGCGCGAGGCGCTGGCGGTGGAGGAAACAGTGGTGGTGGACGTCGTCACGGACATCGAAGCCAGGGCGCCCGAACCCTGGACGCCGAAGGGGTAAGCCATGATGCGGGTCGCGGTGATCGGGGCCGGAACGATGGGCCACGGTCTTGCGCTGGTGTTCGCGCTCGGTGGGCACCCGGTGCGGCTGACCGACAGCGACCAAGCCGCGCTGGCGCGCGCTGGCGGACTGATGGAGTCCGCGTTGGCCACGTTGCGCGAGGGCGGCGAAGTCGATTCATCCTGGACCGGCGACAAACTCGCCGCCGCGGTGCGGCGCTGCCCGATGCTCGGCGAAACGGTGGCGGACGCGGAATTCGTCATCGAGGCGATCGTCGAACAGCCCGAAGCCAAGCGCCGCCTGTTCGCCGAGATCGACCAACTGGCGCCGCCGGACGCCATCATCGCCAGCAACACCAGCTACCTCGACGTGTTCCCGCTGATCCCCGATCGGCGGCGGGAACGCGCGCTGATCGCGCATTGGTACACGCCGCCCTACCTGATCGACCTCGTCGACATCGTGGGCGGCCCGCGCACTGACCCGGCGGTGATCCAAACCGTACGCGACACGGTGGCCGCGCTCGGCAAGGCGCCGGTCGTGCTGAAGCGGTTCATTTCCGGCTACGTTGCGAACCGCATCCAGTCGGCGATAGCGCTGGAAGTGGACCGGCTCTTGGACGAGGGCTACGCCACGCCGCGCGATATCGACGATGCGGTGATCCATGGCCTCGCACTGCGGCTGCCCATTCTCGGCCAACTGGCGAAGGCGGATTTCACCGGCCTGTCGCTGATCCGCGACGTTCTCGCCAACCGCACGTACGAGCCGCCGCCGGTGCGCGGGCGCTCGGAAGCGCTGGAGAAGCTGATCGCCGAGGGGCGCACCGGGGTGAAGGCGGGACGCGGCTATTTCGACTGGGGCGGGCGCGATCCGGCCGAACTGTTCCGCGAGCGCGACCGCAAGCTGCTGGCGCTCAAGCGCGCGCTGCGCGGCATCGGGCGGATGGAGGGAACATGACCAGCTACGATCTTTCCGGCCGCGCCGCGCTGGTGACCGGCGGGGCGTCCGGCATCGGCTTGGCGACGGCCACGATCCTGGCGCGCCACGGCGCGACCGTCGCGATCAATTTTCTGGCCGACGACCCGCGCGGGCCGGAATCCGTCGCGCGGTTGCAGGCCGAGGGATATAAAATCGTGGAGGTGCCGGGCAACGTCGCCGTGGCTGGCGACGCCGAGCGCATGGTGAGCGAGGCGGTGCGGCGCCTCGGCCGGCTCGATCTGCTGGTGAACAATGCCGGCACGCCCGGCGTGCGCCAGGCGATCCCGCCGGTCGATCTCGACCGCATCACCGAGGACCTCTGGACGACGGTGCTGCAGACCAATCTGATCGGCGTGTTCCGTTGCGCGCACGCGGCCGGCGCCGCTTTGCGGGCGACACACGGAGCCATCGTAAACGTCGCCTCGATTTCCGGCATCAACTCGCCCGGCAGCAGCCTCGCCTATGGCGCGAGCAAGGCGGGGGTCATCAGCCTGACCAAGAATTTGGCGCGGGCGCTGGCGCCGGAGGTGCGGGTGAACGCGGTGGCGCCCGGCGCGGTGGACAGCGCTTGGCCGATCGAATGGACCGACGAGCAGCGCCGCTCCTCGACGGAAGGCGCGCTGCTGAAGCGACGCTGCACGCCGGAGGACATCGCCGAGGTGATCGTGTTTCTCGGCGTCGCGGCCGCGATGGTGACGGGCCAAACGATTGTGGTGGACGGCGGGCTGACCGTCTGACGCGGCGACCTGACAGCGCTTGTCCGGCCGTTCCTGAACCGGGGCGGCGGCGGCCTCGCCGATACGGCCGAGGCCGCCGCCTTTTTTGCGATGGCGCCGAGGGGGGGTGCACGCCACCGCGCAATCCCGTTTACCGCGCCGAGCCGATCACGTTGGCCGGCGCTGAACGGCAGATTGCGTCAGGCCCGACGCGGCGACATTGATGTGGATCAATGCTTCGGCTGTTCCGGCCGGGCGCGCCCGCGCGGCCGGCGGCTTGATCTGCGTCAACGACCGCTCCGGGCGGTCGGGCCGAAAGAGACCGCATGAGCGACGACAAAACGCCGCCGGAAACCACCACCGCGCCACGGCGCTCGAGCCTCGTCCCGATGCGAACGGAGGGGCTGCCGGCGGTGCTGCCGCCGTCCCCGCCGCCGCCCAGGCCGCGGCGGCGGCTGGGCTGGATCGTGCTGCTCGTCGGCATCGTCGCGGCGGCGGGTGGCGGGGCCTATTGGTGGCAGCATTCCGGCAGCCCGATCCCGCCCGGCATCGTATGGTCGAACGGCCGGCTGGAAGCGGACGAGATCGACATCGCCACCAAATTCCCCGGGCGTATCGCCGAGATTCGCGCCGACGAAGGCGACATGGTGAAGGCGGGCCAAGTGCTCGCCGTCATGGACACGCGCGATCTCCAGGCGTCGCTGCAACAGGCCGAGGCGCAGATCGACGCCGCGCGCCACACGGTGACGGCGACGCAAGCAGAACTGGCGCAGCAGGCGGCGCAGCTCAAGCTGGCGGCATTGGAGTTGCAACGCATACGGCCGCTGGTGCCGCACGGCTTCGAGACGCGCGAACGGCTCGATCAGCGCCAGGCGCAGTTCGACGCCGCGCAGGCGACGTTCCGCGCGAGCCAGGCGAAGCTGGAGAACGCCAAGGCCACGCTCAGCGCGGCCACGCACAGCGCCGAAATCATCGAGGTGAACATAGCCGACAATACGCTGGTCGCGCCGAAAACCGGGCCGATCCTGTATCGGCTCGCCAATGTCGGCGAGGTGCTGGGCGCGGGCGGCAAAGTGTTCACGATGCTCGACGTCGGCTACGTCTACATGGACATCTTCCTGCCGACGGCGGACGCGGATCGCGTGCGGCTCGGCGCGGATGCGCGCATCCTGCTGGACGCGGCGCCGGACCGCCCGATCCCGGCGCAGGTCAACTTCCTTTCGCCGCAAAACCAGTTCACGCCCAAGACGGTGGAGACGCGCTCGGAGCGCGACAAGCTGATGTTCCGGGTGCGCGTGCGCATCGCTCCCGAGCGTTCGCGCGCGCACGCGGCGCAGGTGCGCTCGGGCTTGCCGGGCATCGCGTACATCCGCACCGATCCGGCGGTTCCCTGGCCGGACTTCCTGCAGCGCAAGGAACCTGGATGAGCGGCGCGGAGTACTATGTCGCGCGCATCGCCGGGCTGACCCACCGCTATCGCAAATGCGTTGCTCTCGACGGCGTCGATCTGGAACTGCCGGCCGGCAAACTGATGGGCCTGATCGGCCCGGACGGCGTCGGCAAGTCCACCCTGCTTGGGCTGATCGCGGGCGCCAAGAAATTACAGACAGGCCGCCTCAGCGTGTTCGACGGCGACATGGCGGACGCGCGCCACCGCGCGGAAGTCTGTCCGCGCGTCGCCTACATGCCGCAGGGATTGGGCAAGAATCTCTATCCCGATCTCAGCGTGCGCGAGAACATCGATTTCTTCGGCCGCCTGTTCGGCCAGGGCAGGGCCGAGCGCGCGCGGCGCATCGGCGCGCTGCTGCGAGCGACCGGGCTCGCCCCGTTCCCCGATCGCGCGGCGCGGCAGCTTTCCGGCGGTATGCGCCAGAAGCTCGGGCTCTGCTGCGCGCTGATCCACGATCCGGATTTGCTGATCCTGGACGAGCCGACCACCGGCGTCGATCCGCTGTCGCGACGGCAGTTCTGGGAGCTGATCGCGCGCATGCGCGCCGAGCGGCCGGGCATGAGCGTGCTCGTCGCGACCGCGTACATGGAAGAGGCCGAGCGGTTCGAGCATCTGGTGGCGATGAACGCCGGCCGCGTTCTCGCCACCGGCTCGCCGGCGGAGATCAAGGCGCTCGGCGGCGAGGCGAGCCTGGAGGCGAGCTTCATCGCGCTGCTGCCCGAAGACTTGCGCGCCGGCCATCGCGCGCTGACGATCCCGCCGCGCGTCGCGCACGGCGACGGCCCGGCGATCGTCGCGCGCCACCTGACCCGCCGCTTCGGCGACTTCGTCGCGGTCGACGACGTCAGCTTCACCATCGAGCGGGGCGAGATCTTCGGCTTCGTCGGCTCGAACGGCTGCGGCAAGACCACGACGATGAAGATGCTGACCGGCCTGTTGCCGGCGAGCGCGGGCGAGGCGGAACTGTTTGGCCAGCGAATGGACGGACGGGATATGCGGCTGCGCTACCGGGTCGGCTACATGTCGCAGTCGTTCTCGCTCTATACCGAGCTGACGGTGCGGCAGAATCTCGACCTGCACGCGCGGCTCTATCACTTGCCGGCCCAGCATGCGCGGCGGCGGGTCGCGGAGCTGATCCGCCGCTTCGGGCTCGCCGCCTATGGCGACAGCCCTGCCGCGGCCCTGCCGCTCGGCATCCGCCAGCGCCTGTCGCTCGCGGTTGCCGTGGTGCACGAGCCGGAATTGCTGATCCTCGACGAGCCGACCTCGGGGGTCGATCCGCTGGCGCGCGATGCGTTCTGGGAGCTGCTGATCGACCTCTCGCGCGATCAGGGCGTCACGATCTTCGTCTCCACCCATTTCATGAACGAGGCCGAGCGCTGCGACCGCGTCGCGCTGATGCACGCGGGGCGCGTGCTGGCCGAAGGCACCCCGGCCGCGCTGGCGGCGTCCCGGCACACCGCGCGGCTGGAGGATGCGTTCATCGCCTATCTGGAGGAGGCCTCGGACGAGCAGGCCGTCGCCGCGCCGATTGCGGCGCTGCCCGGCAGCGCGCGCGTCAGGGCGCGCGGTGATGACCGCGCCTTCAGCGCCCGGCGCCTGATCGCCTACGCCGTGCGCGAAGGCCTGGAATTATGGCGCGACCGGATTCGGCTGGGCTTTGCCGTGTTCGGCACCGCGTTCCTGATGCTGGTGTTCGGCTTCGGCATCAACACCGATGTCGATCACCTGGCGTTCGCCGCGCTCGACCGCGATCACACGCCGGAAAGCCGGTTTCTGCTCCAGAAATTCAGCGGCTCGCCCTATTTCCGCGATCGGCCGCCGATCCGCACTTACGCCCAGATGGAGAACCGGCTGGCCGGCGGCGAGCTGATGCTCGCGTTGGAAATCCCGGCCGGATTCGGCCGCAATTTGCGGGAAGGGCGGCCGGTCGAGGCCGGCGCCTGGATCGACGGCGCCAATCCGTTCCGCGCCGAAACCACGCGCGGCTATCTGCTCGGCGTGCAGCAGCAATGGCTCGGCGATCTGGCCAGGACGCAAGGCCTGCCGGCCGAGGCGCCGCCGGCGGACCTGGAGATCCGTTTCCGCTACAACCAGGATTTCGCGAGCGCCAACGCCATGGTGCCCTCGACGATTGCGATGCTGCTGGCGCTCATCCCGGCAATTCTGATGGCGCTCGCGGTGGTGCGCGAGAAGGAACTCGGCTCGATCACCAATCTCTACGTGACGCCGGTCCGGCGCATCGAGTTCATTCTCGGCAAGCAGCTTCCCTATATCGGGGTCGCCTTTCTGAACTTTCTTTGCCTGGCCGGCATGGCGGTGATGGTGTTCGGCGTGCCGTTGAAGGGCAGCGCCGTCGCGCTCGCCGTTGCCGTGCTGATCTACGTTTCGGCCACCACGGCCTATGGCTTGCTGATCTCGTCCTTCGCCAGAACGCAGATCGCGGCACTGTTCGGCACCGCCATCATGACGGTTCTGCCGGCGATCAGTTTTTCCGGCATGCTGGTACCGGTCTCGGCGCTTTCGGGCTTGCCGGCGCTGATGGGACGCGCGTTCCCGATGAGCTACTTCTTGCCGATCAGCGTCGGCACGTTCACCAAGGGGCTGGGCTTCCGGGAACTCGGGGTCACGATTCTGCAATTGTCCCTGTTCGTTCCCATTCTCATCGGGCTCAGCCTGATGCTGCTGCGCAAGCAGGAGCGGTAACGCATGCGCGGGCTAGGCAACATCTTCTGGCTGGGCACCAAGGAGCTGCGCAGCTTCCTGCACGATTTCGTGCTGCTCGGCTTCGTCGTCTACGCGTTCACGGTGGCGATCTACGCACAGGCGAACACGACCTCGATGGAGCTGCACAACGCCGCCATCGCCATCGTCGACGAGGATCATTCGCCGCTCTCGAGGGGGATCGCCGAGGCTTTCCTGCCGCCCTACTTCAAGCCGGCCGAACTGATCGGCGCGAAGGACGTCGATCATCTGCTCGACATCGCGCGTTATACCTTCGTGCTCGACATTCCGCCGCATTTCCAGCGCGACCTGGAGGCCGGCCGGAAGCCGGGGTTGCAGGTGAACGTCGATGCCACGGCCGCCATGCAGGCCGGCATCGGCGCGGGTTACATCCAGCAGATCCTCGCCGCCGAGATCGCGCGCTACGTGACCCGCTCGGAGCGGCCCTCGCTTCCGGCTCCCGGCATCGCGGTTCGCGTGCTGTACAACCCGAACAGCACCACGTCGTGGTTCAACAGCATCATGGGAATCGTCAGCAACGTCACGATGCTGGCGATCATCCTGGCCGGCGCGGCGATCATTCGCGAGCGCGAGCACGGCACGATGGACCATCTGCTGGTGATGCCGCTCTCCGCCTTCGAGATCGCGATGGCGAAAGTCTGGGCGAACGGGCTGGTCATCACGGTCGCGGCGGCCGTGTCGCTGACCGTCGTGGTGCGCGGCTTGCTCGGCATCCCGATTGTCGGATCGGTGCCGCTGTTCATGGTCGGGGTGATGATCTACCTGTTCTTCGCGGTCGCGATCGGGATATTTCTCGGCACCGTGGCGCGCTCGATGCCGCAGCTCGGCCTGTTGTTCATATTGGTCGCGGTGCCGATGAACATCCTGTCGGGCAGCAACACGCCGCTCGAAAGCATGCCGCCGGCGCTGCAAGCGATCATGCAGCTTTCACCCTCGACGCATTTCGTGAGCTTCGCGCAGGCTATCCTGTTCCGCGGCGCCGGCCTGGATATCGTGTGGCGCGATTTTCTCGCCGTCGCGAGTGTCGGCGTTCTGTTCCTCGGCCTGGCGCTGCTGCGGTTTCGCCGGGTGACGGCCGTGACGGTGGCGTGAGACGAAAGCCAGCCCCGCGTCATGCGCTCCGGGCGCAGCGGCTACGAGCTGCTCGGTCGGCCGGCGGTGGATTTCGGCGCAACGTGCCGCAAATCGGGCGCCGGTGCGTTGCCGCCCGCGCGCGTCGCAACCAGCGACAGATCGTCGAACGCCTGGGGCGACCGCGCGAGGGTGTGGATCAAGTCGGCGCGGCTGACCACGCCGACCACCTTGCCGTCGCGCACGATCGGCACGCGCTTGATCTTATGCCGGAACAGCAGGTCGGCCACCTCGCCGATGTTCGCCGCTTCCGTCGCGGTCACCGCCGGGCTGCTCATCAGGTCCCGCGCGCGGTGCTGATCGAGGCGCAGGTAATCGACGAATCCCGATGCGAGTTCCGTGCCTTCGGCCAGCATGTTCAGCCACCAGGCGCGCTTCGTCGCGTTCTCCTGGCCGAACGGGCGCATCAGGTCGCCCTCGCTGATCATGCCGAGCAGCCGCCCATCGGGGTCGCACACCGGGACCGCGCTGATGCAGTTCTCGCTCAGCAGCTTCGCGACGTCGGCGACGGTGTCGTCCGGCCGCGCCGCGACGACCCGCTGCGTCATGATCTCCCTGGCTTCCATCGCCGTCCGAACTCCTGTCCTATGTCTCCCACGCGAGGATACAATTTCTCGCGCGCCATCGGAGGATGCGCGTTGATCTGCGTCAACCCGCGCGTCTTGCCGGCTTGGCGCGGCCGAACGTGCCGCGCCGCCCGCTTGACGGCCCCCGCCGGCAACAATAGCTAACCCTACGTCGAATTGGCGCAATGGGCCGCCCGGCTTCGACCGCCCGGCTCCTTGGACCTTCCCGAAACAGCTCGGAGAATGCTCCCATGGCCTTCGAACTTCCGCCGCTTCCCTATGCCAAGAACGCCCTCGCCGCGAAGCACATGTGCGAGGAGACGCTGGAGCTGCACCATGGCAAGCACCATCAGGCCTATGTGACGGCGCTCAACGGCTTCGTCGAAAAGAACGACGCGCTGAAAGGCAAGTCGCTCGAGGAGATCGTCAAGTTCACCTACGGCAAGCAGGATCTGGCGCCGGTGTTCAACAACGCCGGGCAGCATTGGAACCACTGCCAGTTCTGGCCGATGATGTCGCCCACCGCGGGCGGGCGCGTTCCCGGTCGGCTGGAGCGGAAGATCACCGAGGATTTCGGCGGCGTGCAGCAATTCAAGGACGCGTTCAAGGCGGCCGGCGCCGGGCAGTTCGGCTCCGGCTGGGCATGGCTGGTGCTGGCGCCTGACGGCAAGTTGAAGGTGACCAAGACGCCGAACGGGTCGAACCCGCTGGCGACCGGCGAAGGCAAGGCGCTGCTCGGCTGCGACGTGTGGGAGCACAGCTACTATCTGGATTTCCGCAATCGTCGGCCGGACTACTTGCAGAACTGGCTCGACAGTCTGGCGAACTACGAATACGCGGAACAACAGCTCGGCTGATCGTTTCCCGTCATCGGTCGCCCCGGCCTTCGCCGGGGTGACAGCCTAGCCGGTTACCCGTGAACTGGGCGCTTCTGCTCGAATATGACGGTCGCCCGTTCGTGGGCTGGCAACGCCAGGCGAGCGGGCTTTCCGTGCAGGAGGTGCTGGAAACCGCCGCGGCACGATTGAGCCGGGGCGAGGCGGTGAGCAGCGCCGTTGCCGGCCGCACCGATGCCGGCGTGCATGCCGAGGCGCAGGTTGCCTCGATCGCCCTGCCGGTGGCGTTCGCCGCCGGCCGGCTGTGCGATGCCCTGAACTATCACCTGAAGCCGAATCCCGTGGCGGTGCTGGCGGCGTGCCCGGCGCCGGAGAACTGGCACCCGCGCTTCTCGGCGATCGGCCGGGCATACCGCTACACGGTCCTGGATCGCCACGCGCCGCCCGCGCTGCATGCCGGGCGCGTCTGGCACGTGCCGCACCGGCTCGACGCAGAGGCCATGCACCGCGCCGCCCAAGCGCTGTTGGGGCGGCACGACTTCTCCTCGTTCCGCGCCAGCGCCTGCCAGGCGAAATCGCCGCTCCGAACCCTGGGCCAACTCGATGTGCGGCGCGACGGCGACCTGATCACGGTCGTCGCCGAGGCCCGCAGCTTCCTGCACCACCAGGTGCGGAACATGGTCGGAACCTTGAAGCTGGTCGGCGAGGGGCGCTGGACAGCGGATGATGTCGCCCGCGTACTGGCCGCCGGCGACCGCCGCGAAGCCGGCCCGACCGCGCCGGCGCACGGGCTCTGCCTGACTGCGGTGCGCTACGCCTGCGACCCGTTCAGCCGCCCACCAGCGTCGAAATAGCGCTCGCCAGGGCCAGGCCGATCAGCAGGTCGAGGCAGGTCAGCGCGGCGGCGGCGAGCGGTCCGGCATCCAGGGTGAGCCGCGCGGCATACCATTCAAGCCACACCGCCCAGCCCACCGCGACCAGCCCCGCCGCTTCGCGCATCCAAAGCGGGGCGCCGAACAGCCCGGGCAGGGCCGCCGCCAGCAGCAGCACGTATTGGACGACGTTGCACCAGTTCCAGGCGGCGATGAAGCGAGTCCAGCGGCCCTCGCGCCCCAACGCGACGACCAGCGGACGCGAGAGCAACGCAAACCCCGCCCAGCCGATCAGGTAGCCGAACACGTCGAGCGAGGCCGCGTGCGCCGGAACCGGCCCGTGCGCCCAGTCGGCGTACCGCAGCGCGACGAACATCGGCAGGCAGATCAGCGCTGCCCAGAAGCTGCGCCGCGCGCCCTCCAGCCCCGGTTCGACATAGCGCAGCCCTTCTGGCCGGCCCTGTGCCAGCAGCACCGCGCCCTGTATTCCGGCGCCCACCGATCCCAGGGCAGCCATCGCAGCCATACTCAGCCCTCCTTCGGCGTGGCCGAAAACAACATGGGCAGCAACACCAGCACGCCGGTGCCGATATTGACGCCGAGCACCAGCAGCGTGGCGCGCAGGATCGACAGCTGCAGCCCCTTCCGCGCGATGAACCAGTGCAGCGCCAGCGCATACACCGCCAGACCTCCCAGCGCGATTACGGCGGCTTCGCGATTTGGCAAGCCGGCCCCGATCAGCATCGCGGCCAGCAGCAGCATGACCGCCGCGGCCATCGGGATCGCCCATTGGCACCAGTTGAAGGCCGTCGCGTAGCGCAGCCACTCGCCTTCCCGGTTCCACGCGACCGCGAACAGGTGCGAGAGCACCGGCGGCGCCAGCAAGGTGCAGATCGTCGCCAGGAACTCGGCCAGCGCATCGAGGGGATCGCCGCGCCCCAGCAGCAGCACGGCGCCGACCAGCGGAAAGGCGATCAGCGGGGCGAGGCTCGCCAGGAACCCCTCGGGGGTCGAGCCGAACTGCGTCAGCCCGCGTGCGTCGAACCGCGCCAGGCGCAGAATCCCGAGCAGCACGTTCGGCGGTTCCCGGCGGGGCCGGCCGCCGCTCATGGCAGGAACGCCGCCAGCACGCGCCGATAAATACGTGCCAAAGCGCGCAATTCCGCCGCGGGCACGCGTTCATCCACCTTGTGCATGGTCGCGCCCACCAGGCCGAACTCGGCGACCGGACAGAGTGGGGCGATGAAGCGCGCGTCCGAGGTGCCGCCGCCCGTATCGAGCCGCGGAGCGAGGCCGGTTTCCGCCTCGATCGCGCGGCAGAGCGTCCGCACGTGCTCGCCCGGCTCGGTCAGAAACGCCTCGCCGCTGATGGTCACGTCGAGGTCGAAGCGCTCGGCGTGCTGCGCGATGCCCGAGCGCAGCCAGGCGCGCAACGCGGCGCCGGTATGGCGGTCGTTGAAGCGGATGTTCAGCCGCGCCGAGGCGGCTTCGGGAATGACGTTGCTGGCGGCATTGCCCACGTCGATGCTGGTGATTTGCAGGCTTGACGGCTCGAACCACGCGGTGCCGGCATCCAGCGGCGCCCCGGTCAGGGCCGACAGCGCGCGCACCAGCCGATGCACGGGATTGTCGGCGAGTTGCGGATAGGCCGAATGCCCCTGGACGCCGTGGACCGTGACCCGCGCGTTCAGGCTTCCGCGCCGGCCGATCTTGACGATCTCGCCCAGCCGCGAGGGATTGGTCGGCTCCCCGACCAGACAGAAATCGGGCACATGCGCCGTGCTCGCGCATCCAGGCCAGCACCTTTTCCGTGCCGTCGACCGCCTCGCCTTCCTCGTCGCCGGTGATCAGCAGGCTGATCGAGCCGCGCGGCGCGTCCACGGCGAGATGATCGGCGGCGGCGGCCACGAAGGCCGCGATCGCGCCCTTCATGTCGCAGGCGCCGCGGCCATAAAGCACGCCCTCGCGCATTCTCTCCGGCGAACGGATCGACGCTCCATCGACCGGTCCCCGCCGGCACCACGTCGGTATGCCCGGCAAAGCAGAAATGTGGTGCGGCATCGCCGATCCGCGCGAACAGGTTTTCGATCGACCCGAACCGCAGCCGGTGAACCGCGAAGCCGAGCGCGGTCAGCGCGTTGGCGAGCACGTCCTGGGCGTGGGCGTCTTTGGGCGTGACCGAGGGGCAGCGAATGAGCGCCCGGGCGAGCGGGGTGGGGTCGGTCTCGGTCAATCGCGCAGCAACTCGTTGATCGAGGTTTTCTCGCGCGTGCGCGCGTCCACCCGCTTCACGATTACCGCGCAAGCGAGCAAGGGTCCTGCACCGCCGTCCGGCAGCGTCCGGCCGGGCAGGGCGCCGGGCACCACGACGGAATAGGCGGGCACCCGGCCCATGAACACCTCGCCGGTCGCTCGATCCACGATCTTCGTGGAGGCGCCGAGGAACACGCCCATCGCCAGCACGCTGCCCCGCTCGAGGATCACACCCTCGGCGACCTCGGAGCGGGCGCCGATGAAGCAGTCGTCCTCGACGATGACGGGATTCGCTTGCAGCGGCTCCAGCACGCCGCCGATGCCGACGCCGCCGCTGATATGGCAGTTGCGGCCGATCTGGGCGCAGCTTCCGACCGTCGCCCAGGTGTCGATCATGGTGCCCTGATCGACATAGGCGCCGACGTTGACGAAACACGGCATGAGCACGACGCCGGGCGCGACATAGGCGGCGCGGCGCACCACCGCGCCCGGAACCGCGCGGAACCCGGCCTCGGCAAAGCGCCCGGCGTCCCAGCCGGCGAATTTCATGGCGACTTTGTCATAGACGGGCGCGCCGCCGGTGCCCGGCATGGGTGCCGAATTGTGCAACCGGAACGAGAGCAGCACGGCTTTCTTCAGCCACTGGTTCACCGTCCAGCCACCGGCGCCGTCCGCGCCTGCGGTGGGTTCGGCCACGCGCAGCCGTCCGGCATCGAGCGCGGCCAGCGCCGCCTCGACCGCTTCGCGTGCCGGGCCGGTGGAAGCCGCGGACAGCGCGTCGCGGCGCTCCCACTGCTCGTCGATCGTGGCGCGCAGCCTGTCGATGTCCATTGGGGAAAGCCTTCGCCACGAACGGGGCCGGACCATGCGCAGCGCCAGGGTGCCTGTCAACGCGATGCGGCCGGTGCGGCCGTGGGCGATCGGCGGCCGGCCGCCCACGCGGGCCGGAGGTTTGCTAACCACCTCTTTACGCCTGAGGGTCAAATTGGAGACGGCAGTCGAACCGGTGGCAATGACCAAACCGAGCGCACTCGCGGGTTTCCGCACCAACCGGGCAAGCGCGCCGAGGCCAACCGGCCCGGACCGGCCTCCGAGCTTGCCGCCAGCCGGGCCCGGCTCCGGGATTCGCTGGCACGACCGGCTGCTCGCTGCGTCCGATCTCGTGTTCGAGACCGATGCCCGGGGCCGCTTCACCTTCGTCGGCCCCGATCCGGCGCTCGGCTGGACAGCGGCGGCGCTGCTCGGGCAACCGGGCGAGGTGTTGCTCTGCGAGGATGGGCGGTTCGGCGACGGCCTGAACCCGTTTCGGCCGCTGGCGCCGCTGCGCAACGGCCGCGCGTGGCTGCGCAAGCGGGACGGCGAGGCCGTGTGTCTGAGTTTCGCCGCCGCGCCCCTGCTGGACGAAGCCGGCGGCCTCCTGGGCGCGGGCGGTATCGGGCTCGACGTGACCGAGGAAGAGCGGTCGCTGACCGCCGCGACGGCCGCCATGCGGCGCCTCGGCGTGCTCGACGAGACGCTGTGGCGCCTGCGCCAGGAAATCACGACGCCCGGAATGGTCACCGCGGCGCTCTCGGCGCTCGCCGGCGCCGTGGCGGCCGAGGGGGCGGCAATCGTGAGGGCGCCGAGGCTGACAACGAATAACGCGGCCGCCGAGCTGTTTCGCCACCAGGCCGGCGCGTGTTCGGACGCGGTGTTGCAGGCCGTGGTCACCCTGATGGAGCGGGCGGGCAACGGCCCGATCACGGCGACGTTGGGCGGCCGCGACTACCTCGTGTGCTCCTGCTTCGCCCGCTTCCGGCCGCCGGAAGTACTCGGCGTTATGGCGCGTCGCCGGGGCGGGAGGATGGAGCGCGGAGGATTGCGACATCGCCAGATCGGCGACCGGCGTGATCCGCGTCGTACTGGAACACGAGGCGATCCAGGAAGAGCTTGCCAACCAGAGCCGCAACGATCCGCTCACCGGGCTGTTCAACCGCCGCGCGTTCGCCGACGAGTTGACGCGCCGCATCGATCGGCTGGAGCGCGAACAGCTTCCCGGCACGTTGATGATCATCGACGTGGACGGTCTCGAGCGTCTCAACAAATCTGCCGGGCTGGACACGGGCGACGCGGCGTTGTCCGCCTTGGCGTCGCTGCTGCGCGCGACGTTCCGGCCGGCCGACCTGCTCGGGCGCCTCGGCAGCGACGAGTTCGCCGCCTGGCTGGACGGAGCGGACGATTTCGCCGCCGCCGAGCGCGCCGAGGCGCTGCGCGTGGGCGGCGCATCGATACTGGCGGACATCGCCGCCGGTCACGAACCCGCGCTGTCGGTATCGATCGGCATCGGCACCCGCTGGCCCGGCAGCGGCGAGGAGATCGAAATCGCTGATGTATCGGGTGGACCGCATCCTGCGCGACATCAAGAACACCGGCCGCGGACAATGGCGCGTGTCGCACTCGGAACAGTTTTGAGACGATCGCGCGCGCGTTCGGGTTGACCGGAATCGCGGTCCCGCTTCTTCATGGCCGGGCTTTGTTGGGTTTCCAGTCAAGCTGAGCCCGCGCTAAACCACGGCACGCATTTTTCGGTCCTGGAACTGATCGTAGGCGTCGAGAGCCTGCGCCGCGTACATCACCGACGGGCCGGCGCCCATGTAAACGGCCATGCCCATGGTCTCCAGAACCTCGTCGCGGGTGGCGCCCCGCTTCACGGCGGCCTCGGCATGAAAGGCAATGCAGCCGTCGCAGCGGATGGCGACCGCGATCGCGAGCGCCATGAGCTCCTTGGTTTTCGGGTCGAGCGCCTTGGCTTCCAGCGCGGCACGCGCGAGCGCGGAGAAGCTTTTCATCACGTCCGGGGCGCCGGCGCGCAATTCGCGGATGGCGGCCGAGAGCTCGGTCGCGGTCTCAGGCCAGTCTTTCGGCATGGCGGCGGTCCTTTTCTAGCTGGGAGGAGATATACGGCTGGGAAGACTTCGGGCTTCCAGCCAGGTCAGGCCGCAACGAGCAGCCGGTCGGCGTCGCGCAGCACCACGTAGATCGCGGGGATGACCAGCACGGTCAGCAGGGTGGAGGAGGCCAGCCCGAACAGCAGCGAAATCGCCAACCCCTGAAAAATCGGATCGGTCAGAATCGTGGCGGCGCCGATCATGGCGGAGAGCGCTGTGAGCAGGATCGGCTTGAAGCGGATGGCGCCAGCCTCCAGCAGCACCTCGCGCAGGGTCTTGCCCTGCCCAGCACCGTGCCGGATGAAATCGACCAGCAGGATCGAGTTGCGCACGATGATCCCAGCCAGCGCGATGAAGCCGATCATCGACGTGGCGGTGAACGGCGCGTGCAAGAGCCAGTGCCCGAGCACGATGCCGATCAAGGTCAGCGGAACCGGCGTGAGAATGACCAGGGGCAGCTTGAAACTGCGAAACTGCGCGACGACCAGAATATAGATGCCGAGCATGGCGACCGCGAACGCGGCACCCATGTCGCGGAAGGTGACATAGGTGACTTCCCACTCGCCGTCCCATAACAGCGACGGATGCTGTTCGTCCTCGGGCTGGCCGCGGAAGCGGATGGCCGGCTTCGGCAGCTTGCCCCAGTCATGCTGGTCGATGAGCTTGTCCACCGCGAGCATGCCGTAGATCGGCGCCTCGAACTGGCCCGCCAGCTCGCCGGTCACCATGTCGGCGAAATGCCCGTCGCGGCGGAACAGCACGGGTGAGCCCAGCTCGTTGCTGGCGCGCAGCACGTCCCCTAACTCGACGACCGTTTTGCTGCCGGGCTGGCTATTTGCCGGCACCGGGGTCGAAGCCAGCCTGGCGTTCCAGCTCAGGTCGCGCTTCGGCAAGCCGATGGCGATTTCGATCGGCAGCCGCTCCTCGCCACGATAGGAGTAGCCGACCGGAACGCCGCCGAACAGCGCCTGGATGGTATCGTAGACGTCGCTCTGCTCGACGCCGAAAAACTCCAGCCGATCCTGGTCGATGGCAATGCGCAGGTGTGGACGGGGGCGTCCGTACAAATCGTCCACGTCGACGATGTACGGTACCTGCTTGAAAATGCCCTTGACCTGCTCGGCGACCGCGCGCCGCGTAGCGGCGTCGGGCCCGTAGATTTCGGCGAGCAGGGTCGCCAGCACCGGCGGACCGGGCGGCATTTCGACCACTTTCAGAACGCTGCCTTTGGGCAGTTGCAAGCCGCTGTCGAGGTGTTTGCGCAGTTCGAGCGCGATATCATGGCTGGCCCGTTCGCGGTCCGCCTTGTCGGCGAGCAGAATGTGCAGATCGCCGAGTTCCGGAGACTGCCGGCCGTAATAGTGGCGAACCAGCCCGTTGAAGTCGAACGGCTCGGCGGTCCCGGCATAAGCCTGGATCGAGCGCACCTCGGGCAGTTTTTCGGCGATCGCGGCGGCGGCGAACAGCGCCTGTTCGGTGCCCTCGAGGCTGGTGCCCTTCGGCAGGTCCAGCAGAACCTCCAGCTCGGATTTGTTGTCGAACGGCAGCAGCTTCACCGTCACCTGCTCGGTATAGAACAGCACGCAGACCCCGACCGTGGCGACGCCGACCAGCACCAGGAAGATCCAAGCGGTCAGGCGTGAATGCAGGATCGGGTGGGCGACCGCGCGATAGATGCGCCCGAGCCTGCCTTCGTGGTGCGCGGCCGCTTCGAGATCGTGCTCGATCGCGGGCGAGGTGGATTCCAGCCACTCCACTTCCTCGTCGCGCTGGCGCGCGAGGTTTCCGGCCCGGCGCGGCGCGAGGCGCAGCATCAGCCACGGCGCGACGGTGACGGCGACGAAGAAGGAGAACAGCATGGCCGCCGAGGCGTTCGCGGGGATCGGCGCCATGTACGGGCCCATCAGCCCGGAAACGAACAGCATCGGCAGCAGCGCCGTCACGACTGTCAGGGTCGCGACCACGGTGGGATTGCCGACTTCCGCGACCGCCTCGATCGCCGCCGCGAGCCGCGGGCGCCCGTCGCCCATGCCCCAGTGGCGGGCGATGTTCTCGACCACCACGATCGCGTCGTCGACCAGAATGCCGATGGCGAAGATCAGCGCGAACAGGCTGACACGATTGATCGTGTAGCCCATCAGCTCCGCCGCCAGCAGCGTCAGCAGGATCGTGGTGGGGATCACCACCAAGGTGACGAACGCTTCCCGCCAGCCGATGGCGAGCGCGATCAGCAGCACGATGGAAATCGTGGCGAGCGCCAGGTGGAACAGCAGCTCGTTGGCCTTGTCGTTCGCCGTCCGGCCGTAATCGCGGGTAACCTCGACGCGAACGTCGCGGGGAATGAGCGTCCCCTGTAGTGCGCGAACGCGCTGTAGGATCGCCTGCGAGACGACGACGGCGTTGGACCCGGCGCGCTTGGCCAGCGCCAAGGTCACCGCGGGCGTGCGGTCCCAAGGACCGGCGCCGTTCGGCGCCAGGTTCCACACCCGGCTTTCGACCGGACTCGCTCCGATCACGGTACGCGCCACGTCACGCACGTAAACCGGCCGGCCGTCGCGCGTTCCGATCAGCAGCAGGCCGATGTCCGGCACCCCGAGCAGCGTCTGCCCCGCGGCCACGGTGCGCATCACGCCCGCATCGCGGATCTGTCCGGCGACAAACGAGCGGTTGGCATCGCGCACCTTGGCAACCAGTTGCTGCAAGGTGACGCCGAACAGCGCCAGCTTCTCCGGATCCGGCTCCACTCGGATCTGCTCCGGGTCGGCTCCCGAAATATAGCTGAGCCCGACATCCGGAACCTTGATCAGTTCCGATTGCAGCTTTTGCGTGAGCTGATAGAGGTCGCCCTGCGTCCACCGGTTGGCCGCGGCCGGCGTGGGTGCGAGCGTCAAGGCCACGATCGCCACGTCGTTGATGCCGCGCCCGACGATCAGCGGTTGCGGGATGCCGATCGGAATGCGGTCGAGATTGGCGCGGATCTTGTCGTTCACCCGCAGCACCGCGTCGTCCTCGTTGGTGCCGACGAGGAAGCGCGCCGTCACCATGGCGTTGTCGTCCTGCGTCTGGCTGTAGATATGCTCGACGCCGGGGATCGCCTTCAGGATGGCTTCCAAGGGTTTGGTGACGAGTTCCGCGACATCGGGCGCCCGCAAGCCGTTCGCCGAAACCATGATGTCGACCATCGGCACGCGGATTTGCGGATCTTCCTCGCGCGGGATCGACAGCAGCGCGACCAGGCCGGCCGCCAAGGCCGCCAGCAGAAACAGCGGCGTCAGCGGCGAGCGGATGAACGCCCGCGTCAACCATCCGGAAAGTCCGAGTTTCATGGGGCGACCAGGACGTCGCCGGGCTTCAGGCCGGACAGGATTTCCAAGCCGTTCGGCATTTTGGGTGTCGGCAGATCGCGGCCGCGCTGCACCGGTGCGTCCACCGTCGAGCCGTCCGGACGACGGAGCCGCACGTAATCGAGGCCGAATCGGGTGGCGACGTACTTCGCGGGGACGACATAGGTCTCCCGTTCGGCGACGGAGATCCAGACCCGGATGCGCTCGCCCACGAAATAGTCGCCGAGGCCCTTCACGGCGGCATCGGCGAGCACGCGCCCCTCTTGGATCTGCGGATAGACCAGGGTGATCGTGCCGAACGCCGGGCCCCGCTCGCCCAACTCGTCGCCGTCGAGGCGGACCGTGTCGCCGACTTTCAGGAAGCGGGCCTGCCGTTCCGGCACGCGCAGCCGCAGGATGTAGTTCTGCTCGGCGACGGTCGCGACGGTGTCGCCGTTCATCACCACCGTGCCGGTGGTGAGCGGCACTTGCAGCACGCGCCCACTCGTCGGGGCCAACACCTTGCCCTCGCTGACCTGCTGCATGGCGACGGCCCGCTCGGCGATGCGCGCGCGCAGCGTACTGGTCGCGACGTCCAGCGCCGTTCTTGCCTGGTCGAGTTGCTGGCGCGAGGCGACGCCCTGGCGCGCCAGCACCTCGGCGCGGTTCAACTCGGTCCCAGCTTGCGTCACCTGCGACTGCAGCCCGGCGATTTGCGCTTCCAGCGAGCGGATCTGCAGTGCCAGCTTCTCGTCGCCCACGACGGCGATGACCTGGCCGTCCTTGACGTGGTCGCCCTGCTTCACCGAGAGCTGCGCGATCGTGCCGCCGATCCGCGCCCTTGCGGGCACGACGTTGCGGCTCTCCACCGTCGCGAACACCGCCTTTTCATCGGCCACAACGGTCGGCTGAACGGTGAAACCGGGCACGGCCGCGCGGGCCGCGCTGGCGGCGGCGAACAGAAAGGCCGCGATCAGACCAGGGCGCAGGCGCATGTCGCGTCCTCCGATCGGCCGCTAGCGCTGGCCAAGGACCGCGCCGGTCGCTGCGTCGATGCGCAACGTCGGCAGATCCGCTGCCTTCCAGGCCTGCAAGCCGCCCTTCAGATGGTTAGTGGCCTGGACACCCGCTTCCAGGCACTTGGCGACCGCCATCGCCGAGCGCTTTCCCGTGCCGCATTGGAACACGATCCGCCGCGGGCCGCCCACCGGCAGCGCGTGCGGGTCGAACGCGGACAGCGGGAACAGCATGGCTCCGGAAATGCGCTCATTCGCGTATTCCTGCGGCTCCCGCACATCGATCAGCACGATCCATTGGCGCAGCAGTTGATCGTGCACCTCGACCGGCGTCAGTTCCTGCAGTTGGTTGCCTGGGCTCATGCTCCGCCTCCAATCGATTTCCAGCATAAATCTTCGCGAACAGCCTGCGATTGATCTGAATCAACTCGGGCCCCCTCGACCTTCCTTATGGTTTGAACATGGGTGCGGTATTCCCTGCTTGGACGGATGATTCTGATCGGGCAAGTACTGCTTGGCCCTGCCCCATCCGCCCCAGGGCTGCCCGCCCGACCCGAGGGGTACGCGAGCTGCGTGACTACATTCATAGTTGCGAAGATATGAATATAAGTCTATGATGTCAATATGACCTGCCACGGAGGGCATCGACACCGAGCCGGGAACTCCGAGCGCTGTCCGGCTCGTCATCGGGATCGGGAGAAACGCATATGGCTGAAGTCGTCGTATTGGGCGCCGGGTTGGGCGGCACGCTGATGGCCTTCGAATTGGCGCCGGAACTTCGTCCCGAGGACCGCCTGACCGTGATCGGCGAGGGGTCTCGGTATCATTTCGTTCCGTCGAACCCCTGGGTCGCGGTGGGTTGGCGCACGCGACGCGACATCGAAACCGACCTGACCGAAGTCATGCGGAAGAAGCACGCCCGCTTCCTGACCGATGGGGCGGCGCGCGTGCATCCGGGCGAGAATCGCATCGAAATGACGGGTGGCGAATCGGTCCCGTACGATTATCTGGTGATCGCCACCGGCCCGGATCTGGCGTTCGACGAAATTGCCGGATTGGGACCCGCCGGATTCACCCAGTCGATTTGCCACGTCGATCACGCCGAACGTGCCCGCGACGCCTTCGAGCGCCTGTGCCAGGCGCCAGGCCCGATCGTCGTCGGCGCGGTGCAGGGCGCCTCCTGCTTCGGTCCCGCCTACGAGTTCGCGTTGATCCTCGATACCGAGCTGCGCAAACGCAAGCTGCGCGACCGCGTGCCCATGACCTTCGTGACGTCGGAACCGTATATCGGCCATCTGGGGCTCGACGGAGTCGGCGACACCAAGGGGTTGCTGGAAAGCGAATTCCGCCAGCGCCATATCAAATGGATCACCAACGCGAAGGTGAATCACGTCGCCGATGGCACGATGGAGGTCGAGGAACTCGGCGAGGACGGCGCGGCGCGCAAGACGCACCAGTTGCCGTTCGCTTATTCCATGATGCTACCGGCCTTCCGCGGCGTCGCGGCGCTGCGCGGGCTGGAAGGACTGGTCAATCCGCGCGGGTTTGTGCTTGTCGACGCGTATCAGCGCAATCCGAACTTCGACAACGTGTTCGGCATCGGCGTCTGCATCGCGATTCCGCCGACCGGACCGACGCCCGTTCCCGTCGGCGTGCCCAAGACCGGCTTCATGATCGAATCGATGGTCACCGCCACGGCGCATAACATCGGCGCCCTGCTGCGCGGCCAACGCGCGTCGAGCCGCGCCACCTGGAACGCGGTCTGTCTGGCCGATTTCGGCGACGGCGGCGTCGCTTTTGTCGCCAAGCCGCAGATCCCGCCACGCAACGTGAACTGGGCGGCCAAGGGAGCCTGGGTGCATCTGGCGAAAGTGGGGTTCGAGAAATATTTCCTGCGCAAGATCCGCAACGGCGAGAGCGAACCCTTCTACGAGCGTTTCCTGATGCGCCAGCTCGACCTGCAGAAGGTGAAGGAACCGGCAGACTAAATTCGGACACAGGCCCTCACCCTCCCATTGTTGCGCAATGGGCCCCTCCCTCTCCCGCACGCGGGAGAGGGGAAACACGCGTCCCTTCTCCCTCTCCCGCTTGCGGGAGAGGGCCGGGGTGAGAGCCCGACTGCGCGGGTCAGGCGACGCGAAACGACTTCACCGCCGCCTCGTCGAACGTCAGGCCGAAGCCGGGCCTTTCGGACAGCAAAAGCTGCCCCCGCTCGAGCCGTGGCGTGTCCTCGAACAGCTTCAGCATCCAGGGCATGTACTCCACCGTCAGCCCGTTCGGCACCGCGGCGATCAGGTGCGCGTGGAACTCGGGCAGCACGTGGCTGACGACCGGCAGATTGAATGCCTCCGCCATGCCCGCGACCTTCAGCCACGGCGTGACGCCGCCGACGCGGGCGATATCGATCATGACGATGTCGACCGAGCGTGCCTCGATCATCTGGCGGAACGGCGTGATGCCCCAGACATACTCGCCGCCGGCGATCGGCGTCGATAGCGCCGCGGTCACCCGCGCGAGGCCCTGGTAGTCGTCGCAGACGGTCACATCCTCCAGCCAGAACAGGCCGATGTCCTCGACGCGCCGGCCGATGTCGATCGCCTGTTCGGGACGCCAGCGCTGGTTGATGTCGCACATCAGCCTGATCTCGGGGCCGATCGCGTCGCGCACGACGCGCACGCGGCGCACCTCGTCCGCCGGCGACGGATCGCCGGGCAGCGCCATCTGGGTCTTCATCTCGGTGAAGCCCTTCTCGACAAGCCGGCGGGCCGCCGTGGCGGCCTGATCGTCGGTCAGGCCCCGGCGCAACGAGCCGCTGGCATAGGCGGGCACGCGATCGCGGTGGCCGCCAAGCAGCTTCCAGATCGGCTGCTCAAGCGCCTTGCCCTTGATATCCCACAGCGCGGTATCGATGGCCGAGAGCGCCAGCAGGAATATGCCGGCCGGCCCGCAATCGTCGCCGGCCGCGGCGCGCAGCTTGCCGATGATCGCCTCGATGCGCAGCGGGTCGTCGCCGACGATCAGCGCGCCCAGTTCGTCGATGGCGGTGCGCAGGCTGCCGGTCATCGCCCCACCCCAGAGCGTGAGGCCGATTCCCTCGATGCCGTCATCGGTCTCGATGCGCAGGATTACGATCGGCCGCAGCCGGCCCCGTTCCTCCGGCATGTCGGCCAGCGGGTCGTCCTCGGTGATGCGCAGAATCTCGGTCCGGATGCCGGTCACCTTCATGGCGTTGTCACTCCCCGCGGCGTGGCGAAATCGCGTTCCTCGGCTCGGCAGGCCGCTTGCGCGACCGCCGCGCCCGCATTAGACCACGGGCTTCCCGTCAACAACTGAAAGGAGGTGATCCAGTGTCTCATTGTCGGATGCCGAGCGCCGTCGCGACCTGGATCCTTGCCTTCCGGGGCAGCTCGACGATCTAGGTTCTTCCGGCGCCATCGGCGTCGAACAATGTGGAGGCTCCGGGCACAAATCCGGAGCCTCCTGCATTTCGGCGGCCCGGCCGGCGGGCCTCAGGCCGGCAGACGATAGGTGCGGATGGCATTGTCGCGATACAGCTTGCGCAGTTCCGTCTCGCTACAGCCGGCCACCACCTCGTCCACGATCTCCACCCAGGTCGGGTAGGCATGCGTCAACTCGGCGACGGTCCAGTCGCTGCCGAACAACACGCGGTCGAAGCCGAAACAGTCGATCGCATGTGCGATGAACGGCTTCACCTGCTCGCGCGTCCAGTTGGCGTGATCGGCCTCGGTGATGACGCCGGATATCTTGCAGACGACGTTCGGCAACTCGGCGATCTCGCGTATCTGGCGCCACCACGGCTCGCGCAGCCCCTGCCGGATGCCCGGCTTGCCGATATGGTCGAGCACGAATGGCACGTCCGGGCAGCGGCGTGCGAGTTCGATCGCGAACACCATGCCCCAGTGCCGCACGCAGATGTCGAAGGAAAGCCCGTGCTTGCCGACCCGGCGCACGCCTTCGAGAAAGCCCGGCTCCAGCGCGATGGACTGAAACACCTCGATTTCGATCAGGCGCCGGATGCCCCGCAGGGTGGCGAAACGGCCGAGCGCCTCCAGATCCTCCTCGACTGCCGCGCCCTTCTCCACCGGCGCGTGCGCGACCATGCCGGTGAGCCGCTTGTCGCGGTCGGCCAATTCCTGCACGAACTTGGCTTCCTCGATGTGCAGGCCGGGATCGACCCAAGCCTCGAGAAAGACGATCTGCTCGACCTGCACCGAGCCGCGCGCGGCGTCGAAGTCCGGCATCAGGTAGGTGCGGTTGATCTTCGGCTGCTGCGTCAGCCACGAGTAGCGCAGCCGGTTCACGTCGTAGAGGTGGACGTGACTGTCGACGATCGGGAAGTTCGGCATTGCGCCCCCCTCACTTCACTCCGAAAGTACTACCCGTAACTGATCCCGACCGCGCGGCCCGCGCGCATCGACTCGAAGGCGGCATCGGCGATGACGAGCGCCCGCCGTCCGTCCTCGAAGCCGACCGATGGCTGCGACTTGTTCTCCACCGTGTCGATGAAGTCGTCCAGCTCGGCGTTGTACGCCTGGGCGTAGCGTTCGATGAAGAAGTTCAGCAGCGGGTCCTTAGCGTCCGTGCGCTCGGCGCCGTAGCGGCGCAAGGTCGTCGCGCGCAGGTTTTCCGATTGCACCATGCCGCTTGACCCGAACGCTTCGACGCGCTGGTCGTAGCCATAGACCGCGCGTCGCGAGTTGTTGATATGCACGAGCGCGCCCGATGCCGACTTCATCACCACCATCGCGGTATCGACATCGTGCAGGTCCGCCAGCGCCGGTTCGACCTTCACGCTGCCGGCCGCGTAAATCTCGACCGGCTCCTCGCTGAGGATAAACCGCGCCAGATCAAAATCGTGGATCATCATGTCGCGAAAGATGCCGCCGGAACCGCGCATATACGCCATCGAGGCGAGCGCCGGATCGCGGCTGGTGATGACGAGCAGCTCGATCTGTCCGATCTCGCCGTTGCGCACGGCCTCGCGCAGCGCGCGATGGCTCGGGTCGTAGCGGCGGTTGAAGCCGATCTGGATCGGCACCCCGAGCCCCGCGATGTCGCGCCGGCACTGCTCGACACGCCGCATGTCGAGGTCGATCGGCTTTTCGCACAGGATCGGCTTGCCGGCCTTCGCCGCCGCGGTGATGAGGTCGACATGCGTGTCGGTGGATGAGGCGATCAGCACCGCATCGGCCTCGGCCAGCGCCGCCGCGACGTCGGGCGCCACCGTCGCGCCGTGTGCCGCGGCGACTTTCTCCGCCGATGGCCGGTGAACATCGTAGACCGTTTGCAGCCGGGCGCGGTGATTCGCGGCGATATGGGCCGCGTGCATCACCCCGATCCGCCCGGCGCCGAACAGCGCGAAGCGTAGCATGCGCTTCTCCCCGAGCATAAGTTCCCTCTCCGCCCGGGGGCGGAGAGGGAACAATCACGTTGGCAGCGAACCTACTTCCCGCCGATGCAGGTGTTCACGTTCTGCGGCGTGCAGACATCGAGCCCGGTATAGGTCGGGTCCTTCGGCGCGCCCTTGCCGTCCTTGATGTTGCGCAGCGCCACCATCACGTCGTAGCCCATCTCGAACGGCCGCTGTCCCACCTGGCCGAGCGACAGACCTTCCTTCATGAGCTGAATCTGAATTCGGCAAGGTGTCGGCCACGACCAGCGCCAACTCGTGGCTCTGGATGCGCGACTTATACTTTGACGCCACGCGCCGATACGCCTGAGGCACGAACTGCGGGAAGCCACCGGTCGGCACGAAGGCGTCGAGATGCGGATACTTGCCGAGAATGTCCTCCATCTGCTGCACCGAAAGCGGGAAATCGTCGTTGGTATAGAGCGGGCAACCAGCCACTTCGGTCCAACCGTTCTGCCCCGTGAGCCGATCGCCGGGCGGCGTCTTGCTCGGCTTGCCGGCCAGGGTGTCACGAATTCCCTGCATGCGCTCGTTGTGGTTTTCGGCCGCCGCGCCGCCGGACTGGATGCAGATCGTGCCGCCCTTCGGCTTGATCTTCATCACGATCTTCGCCAGGTTCACACCGATTTCGTAATTATGCGTGCCGATATAGGCGATGCGAAGCGCCTTGTCTTTCGGCAATACGTCGCTGTCCCAGGTCAGCACCGGAATGTGCTCTTGCTTGGCCCGCGGCAGCACGTGCGCGATGGCCGCGGCGTTGGCCGGCGATACGCCGATGCCGTCCACGTGCTTGGCGATCAGGTCGGCGACGATCTGCGCCTGCTCCTCGCCGCCGCCATGTTCGCCGGGACCGATGTAGTAGCACTTGACCTCGCCGTGCAGATCCTTCTCGGCCTTGCGGCACCCGGCCAGCGCCTGGTCGTAGAACGGGTTGTTCATCGACTTGGGCACCAAGGCGAAGGTGTATTTCGCCCCCGCCGCCGCCGCGGAATGCCCGCCCGCGGCGACAACGAAGGCGAGCGCCGCCGCGCCGGCCAGTAATTTGAGCATGGTTTTTCCTCCCGTCGTGTTGGTTTCTGGTTCAGTCCGTCATTCGCGCTTGCGGCCGCGCAGCTTCTCCAGCACCACCGCCAGCACGATGAACACGCCCACGAACGCGCCTTGCCAGTTCGAATCCACCCCGGCCATGAGCAGGCTGTTGCGGATCAGCTCGATCAGCGCCGAACCGACCATCGCCCCGAACGCGCCGCCTTCCCCGCCCATCAGGTTGGCCCCGCCGATCACGGTGGAGGCGATCACGCGCAACTCGTAGCCGATGCCGAGCGCGTTGATGGCCGAACCTTCCCAGCCCATGATCATCAGCCCGGCAATGGCGGCGGTGAGCGCGGAGACGATGTACGCCTGCAGCTTCACCCGCGCCACCGGCACGCCGGTGAGGCGCGCCGCCTGTTCGTTGCCGCCGATGGCGTAAAGATAGCGGCCCCAGGTGGTCAGATGCAGTACCGCGGCGAACACGACACCCAGGATCAGCATCAGCCAGACCGGGTTGGAAAGGCCGAGAAACTGACCGCCGCCGATGGCGTACACCGTGTTCGCGTCCGGCCCGAAATCGATGATCATCTTGTTCTGCGAGAGCACGATCGCGAGCGAGCGGGCGAAGGACAGCATCCCCAAGGTGACGATGAACGGGGACAGGCCGACATAGGCGATCAGCACGCCGTTGACCGCGCCGCACAACGCGCCGGTGCCGAGGCCGGCCGACAGCGACAGCCACCACGAATACTTGGCCTGCAAGAGCAGCCCCGCGACGATCGCGACGATGCCCATGATGGAGCCGATCGACAGATCGATGCCCCCGGTGATCAGCACCACCGTCATGCCGAGCGCCATGATGCCGATGAAGGCGAAATTGCGCGTGATGTTGTAGAGGTTGTCGGTGGTGGCGAACGCCGTCGGCGCGATCCAGCTCATGGCGAGGCAGATCGCGATCAACGACACGGTGACCCAGAACGCCTGGCTGGACAGGATGCGGTCGAACAGCCCGCGTCCCCTCAGCCCGACGACATCGCCGATAGCGACGCCGGACGGGACCGGCTGCTCGATGACGTCAGGCGGCATGGATCGCGCCGGTGATCAGCCCCGTTATCTCCTCGGGACTGGTTTCCGCGATCGCCTTCTCCGCCACGCGCCGGCCGCGGCGCAGCACGAACACGCGGTCGGCGACGGCGAACACGTCCGGCATACGGTGGCTGATCAGCACGATGGCGATGCCGTGGTCGCGCAGACGGCGGATCAGGTCGAGCACCTCGGCCACCTGGCGCACCGAAATCGCGGCGGTGGGCTCGTCCATGAGCACGATCTTGGCGTCGGACAGCCGGGTGCGGGCGATGGCGACCGCCTGGCGCTGCCCGCCCGACATCCGCCGTACCATATCGCGCGGCCGGGTCTCCGATTTCAGTTCCTTGAACAGTTCGCCGGCGCGCTCGTACATCGCGCCATAGGCGAGAATCTGGAACGGCCCCGCGCGTTTCGTGATCTCCCGGCCGAGAAACACGTTGGCGGCGGCGGTGAGATTATCGCAGAGCGCGAGGTCCTGATAGACGACCTCGATGCCCTTTTGCCGCGCCTCGATCGGCTTCTGAAAATGCACCGGCTTGCCGGCAAGCAGCATTTCGCCGGCGCTGGGCGGAAAATTCCCGGCGATGATCTTCACCAAGGTTGACTTGCCGGCGCCGTTGTCGCCCATTAGGCCCAGCACCTCGCCGGGCTCGAGCGACAAATCCACGTCGGTCAGCGCCCTGATCGCGCCGAAATGCTTGGAAATCTTGTGGAGTTCGAGAACAGGCAAGGCGAGGGCGTTTCCATCCGGCATAGTGTTCTGGTTGACGCGACCCTAGGTGGCGCTTTTCGCAATGTCCAGCGGTCGCGCGCGGTCTGGACGGTCGCTTTCCCGGCGGGCAATTTGCCCGGGGATCAGATCACGGATCAGATCGGGGAGCGACATGCGCCAATACAGAATCGCCGCCATTCCCGCCGACGGCATCGGTCCGGAGGTGATCGGCGCCGGGCTGGAGGTGCTGGAGGCGCTCGCCGCCCGCGACGGCGGGTTCACGCTGCGCGTCGATCACTACGATTGGGGCACGGATTACTACAAGAAGCACGGCGTGCTGATGCCGGACGACGGGCTGGCGCGGCTGCGCGGGGCGGACGCGATCTATTTCGGCGCGGTCGGCGCGCCCGACGTGCCGGACCATGTCACGCTCTGGGGCCTCCGCTTGCCGATCTGCCAGGGCTTCGACCAGTACGCCAATGTCCGCCCGACCCGCATCCTGCCCGGTGTAACCAGTCCGTTGCGGGACATCGGCCCGGGCGATCTCGACTGGCTGATCATCCGCGAGAACTCCGAGGGCGAATACGCCGGCCACGGCGGGCGGGCGCATCGCGGCTTCCCGGAGGAGGTGGCGACCGAGGTGGCGATCTTCACCCGCAAGGGGGTCGAGCGGATCATGCGCTTCGCCTTCGCCCAAGCACAGGCGCGGCCGCGCAAGCGCCTGACCGTGGTGACCAAGTCCAACGCGCAGCGCCACGGCATGGTGATGTGGGACGAGATCGCCGCCGAGGTGGCGCGCGAGTTCCCCGACGTGACTTGGGACAAGGAACTGGTGGACGCCATGACCACGCGGATGGTGCGCCGCCCTTCCAGCATCGACACGGTGGTGGCGACCAACCTGCACGCCGACATCCTGTCCGATCTGGCGGCGGCGCTGGCCGGCTCCCTCGGGGTAGCGCCGACCGGCAATGTGGACCCGGAGCGCCGCTACCCTTCGATGTTCGAACCGATCCACGGCTCGGCCTTCGACATCACCGGCAAGGGCATCGCCAACCCGGTCGCGAGTTTTTGGACCGCCGCGATGATGCTGGAGCATCTGGGCGAGGGGGCAGCGGCGCGGGCGCTGATGACGGCGGTCGAGCAGGTCTGCGCCGCCGGGATCGTCACCCCGGACCTGGGCGGCAAAGCAACGACGAGGGACGTGACGCGGGCGGTGTGCGAGGCGATTGCGGGGGCGAATCGGTAGCGCGTAGGGCGCAAAAGCGAAGCGCATTGCGCCGCACCGGCGAATAAGATGGGTTACGCTTCGCTTATCGACCCTAAACTGCTGCTGATCGCGCGCCGCGGCCGCAGACTGATCGGGCCGGCCTGGTCGCCGAACCGCCAAAGAATCCGCGCCAACCGCGAAACTGCCGTGCTCGCGAACCGGGAGTGGGCTAGAGTGGCGTGTTCACGCACCCAGAACCATAAGGGAGGAAGAAGCGGATGCTCATGAAACGCGCCTTGCCCGCCGGCATCATGATGGCCGCCGTGCTGAGCCTCGGTCTGACGACAGCGCGCGCGACGGACGACAGCTACCTGAAAATGGCCCGCGAGTATGTGGCCAAGGTCACCGCGCCGGCCCCGCCCTGGACCGGCCCGACCACCGGACCGAAAGCGCAAGGGCACAAGCTCACAAGCTCATCATCTACGTCTCGGCCGACCAGCGTAACGGCGGCGCGCAGGGCGTGGGCGACGGGGCGCAGGAAGCGGCCAAGGTGATGGGCTGGGACTTCCGCATCCTCGACGGGCAGGGCTCGGTGCAGCAGCGCACTTCGGCGCTGAACGAGGCGATCGCGCTGAAGCCCGACGGCATCATTCTCGGCACCGTGGACGCGGCCGAGCAGGCGCCGGTGATCGAGCGGGCGGTCAAGCAGGGGATCAAGGTGGTCGGCTGGCATTCCGCCGGCGTGCCGGGTCCGCTGAAGAGCCCGCCGGTGTTCACCAACATCACCACCGACCCGGAGCAGGTGGGCAAGGCCGCCGCGATGTACGCGGTGGTCGACTTGAAGGGCACGGCAGGGGTGATTTTGTTCACCGACAGCATTTACGCGATCGCCACGACCAAGACCAACGCAGCGGCCGCGGCGGTGAAGGGATGCAAGGGGTGCCGGGTGCTGACGGTGGAAGACACGCCGATCGGCGATCTCGCGAACCGGATGCCGCAGCTCACGACCTCGCTGCTGGCCCGTTACGGCAAGAAATGGACCTACAGCATCGCCGTCAACGACCTGTATTTCGACTTCGCGGCGCCGTCCTTGCAGTCCGCCGGCGTCAATCCGGCCACCGGCTATCCGCGCAACATATCGGCGGGCGACGGCTCGGTTCCGGCGTTCCAGCGCATCCGGCAGAAATACTACCAGATCGGCACGGTCGCTGAACCGCTGCATTTGCACGGCTGGCAGTGCATCGACGAACTGAACCGCGACTTCGCCGGCCAGCCGCCGAGCGGCTTCGTCGCCCCGCCGCATTTGTTCGTCGCCTCCAACCTGAACCGCGACGGCGGGCAGAACAATATCTATGACCCGGAGAACGGGTACAAGGACCACTACCGGAAGATCTGGGGCAAATAGACCCTTCGCGCCGGTATGCGACCGGCCGATGGCGTGCGGCTCCGGTGCAAGCCGGAGCCGCTTTTCGTCTGCCATGGCGGCGTCAGTCTCACGGCCGTCTCATTATGCTGTTGCCGGCGGCGGCTTATGTATCGGCTTACGCGGAAAGCAGGCTCGGTTGTGGCTTCTCAAACGCCAGTTCGTCCGCAGCCGAGCCTGCGGCGCGTTCGTGGGCGAGCAGCCAGCGTTTGCGTTCGAGCCCGCCGCCGTAGCCGGTCAGCGTGCCGTCGGAACCGATGACGCGGTGGCAGGGCACCACGATGCTGACCGGGTTCGCGCCGTTGGCGAGACCGACGGCCCGCACGGCGGCGGGCCGGCCGATCCGCCGCGCGAGTTCGCCGTACGAAAGCGTCGTGCCGCAACGGATCTCGCGCAGCGCACGCCAGACCGAGCGCTGAAAGCTGGTGCCCGCGGTTTGCACTGGCAAGTTCTCGATCGCGGCCAACTCGCCGGCGAAATAACGGCGCATTGCACTCGTCAAACCACTCGGATCGTGCACCGGCGCCAGCGCGAAACCGCCCTCGCCATAGTGCAGGCGCAGCAGTTGGCGCATGCGGCTTTCGTGTTCCGTCCAGTCCACGGCGCGCAAGTTGCCGCCCTGGTCGCCGATAACCACCAATTCGCCGATCGGCGTATCCGTCCGATCGATTGCCAGGCGGATGACGTCAGCCATGACCGGTCTCCTGCATTGTTGCGGCAGCTTTTGTGCCGGCGGTCCAGAGATGCTGCGCGGCGTAGGCGCGCCACGGGCGCCAAGGCTCGGCGCGATCGAGCAGGCCGGAAGGTGTCGGCCGCGTCGTTCCGTCGATGAGCGCGGCCCCGCGCAGCAGGCCGATGTCGGAGGCGGGAAAAGCATCGGTCTCGCGCAGCGCCCGGAGCGCGATGTACTGCGCCGTCCACTCGCCGACGCCGGGGATGGCGCGCAGCCGCACGATTGCCTCTTCCACCGTGCCGAAAGGGCGGAACAGATGCGGATCGGCCGCCGCTGCCGCCGCGAGCGCCCTCAGCGTCGCCCGGCGCGCGGCCGGCATGCCGATGGCGCCGAGATCTGCCGCGGCCAGCCGCTCCGGCGTTGGAAAAGCGTGCGACAGGCGTGCATGGTCGAGCGAATCGTTCGGGAGCGCTTCGCCGGACAGCGCGACAAGCTGGCCGGCGAGCCGGCGGGCGGCGGCAACAGTGACCTGCTGGCCGAGGACCGCGCGCACCGCCAGCTCGAATCCGTCCCAGCTGCCCGGCGCGCGCAGGCCGGGGCGCCGCGCCACCAGGGGCGCGAGCAGCGGGTCGCTTGACAGATGCGCGCCGATCGTCTCGATGTCCGCGCCGAGATCGAAGACGCGGCGCACCCGCACCACGATCGCCGGCAGCGCCCGCACGGCGGGGAAGCGGATCGTGACGGCGAGGCAGTTGCGCTCGGGCCGGTACGCGACCTCGACGCTGCCCAGATGGCCGTGCAGGGCGACGATCCGGCGATAGATTCCCCCGCGATCACCTCGACGCCGGCGACGGCACGCGCAGCGAGATGCGCGAGCATCGCATCCCAGTCGTAGGGCGGACGGTAGGCGAGGCGCAGCGTCACGCCCAACGCCGCCGTCGGCTGGTCTGTGTGGGTCTTGCGCCGCAGCGCGCCGGGCGGGCGGCGAAACAGGTCTTGGAACGTCTCGTTGAAGCGCCGCACGCTGCCGAAGCCCGCGGCGAGCGCGACCTCGGCCAGCGGCATCCGGGTCTCCTGGATGAGCTGCTTGGCGAACAGCACCCGCCGCGTCTGCGCCACCACGACCGGGGATGCGCCGAGGTGCTGCTTGAACAGGCGCCGGAGTTGGCGTCCGCCGACGCCGAGCCGGTCCGCGAGCGCCTCCACCCTCGCCTCGCCGCCGTCGAGCCCGCCGTCCGCAATGAGCGCGAGCGCGCGCGACACGGTGTTCGAGGTGCCGCGCCAGGAGGCGAGGTCGGGCGCGGTTTCGGGGCGGCAGCGCAGGCAGGGACGGAAGCCCGCTTCCTGTGCGGCGGCCGCCGAGGGAAAGAAGCGGCAGTTCGCGAATTTTGGCGTGCGCGCCGGGCAGATCGGCCGGCAGTAGATGCCGGTCGAGGTCACGCCCACGAACAGGCGCCCGTCGAACCGTGGGTCGCGGGTCTCGATGGCGCGGTAGCAGGCTTGGCGGTCGAGCAGTTCCATACGCCCTATATGGCACCTA
>CAVXFL010000021.1:0-28130 GCA_963761015.1 uncultured Alphaproteobacteria bacterium | reverse complement strand
CAGGAGACCGGGGCGTGAAATCGGTGGTCCCGTCCGGTCCTAGCTGCTCAAGCTGCGCGTCGAGGGTCTGCCCGTGGGTGCTGACGCGAGCATAGCCGAGGCGGCGCTTTTGCGGTTCATTTTCGGGCATCTTCCAGATGCACATCGACATAACCTCACCGACTACCTATGTCCTGTCGGCCGAATCTGACTTTGAGGCAGCATGGCTAAGCTAAAGGCTGACTTTGTGTCTGACTGGATCGCCCATTTGCGGGATCACATGATCAAAGTCCAGGGATGGGCAGTCACCGAAGTCGAGAGCCTCGACGACCGGGATGTTCGTAACTACTACTTTTGAATCGCTTCGCCGCAAACTTGCGCTGCGGCCACGGGTCCTCAAGGTCGCGGACGATTTGCGGTGCCCTCCGGAACACGAAGCAGGTTGGAAGGCGCTTCAGGATAAGGTGCGCAAGGGCGGAGACCTAAATCCGCATCTCAGCAAGGGCCATTCGTCTCTCCTTAATCGTGATGGGTAATTGCTCACCTTGGTGACGGAGCGGCCTGGGTCGGGCCGGCCCGATCAGACCGGGACGAGCCGCAGCATCGGATAACGCTTGACACGGCTACGGGCGCCTCAATTCTAAACGCGGGGTGCCGACGTGCCCCGACCTCGACGAGCTGAGCCATGCGGAGAAGGACGCGCTGATCCGGGCGCTGATGGCGCAGCTTGCGGCGGCGCAGCAGCAGATCGCGGTACTGCAGGCGCGGGTGGATGAACTGACCCGCCCGGCGAAGACCCCAGACAACTCGTCGAAGCCTCCGTCGCAAGGCCAGAAGGAAAATCTCCCGTCGCCCGGCGGTGATCGCCCGGCGCGCAAGAGCCGGCCCGGCGCGGGTCGCACGCTGCACCCGAACCCGGATCGTGTGGTCGAGGCCAAGCTGACCGCTTGTCCGAACTGCCAGGCGGCCTTTCCGGAGACCTTGCCGACGCCGCAGAACGTCTACGAGCGCATCGAACTGCCGCCGGTCAAGCCGGACGTCACGCAGGTGCGGCTGTTCGGCGGCCGTTGCGCCTGCTGCGGCAAGCGCGTGGTGGCCACGGCGCCGGCCGGGCTGGAGCCGGGTTCGCCATTCGGCCAGTCGATCGCGGCGCTGGTGGTCTACCTGCACTATGCCCACGCCATCGGCATGGAGCGGCTGGCCACCCTGATGGACGAGGTGTTCTCGCTGTCGATCAGCGAAGGCGCGATCAGCAACATGCTGGCCCGCGCGCGCGAGCCGTTGCTCGCGGCCGCGGTGGCGATCCGCGAAACCGTGACCGCCAGCGCCGTGGTGTGTTCGGACGAAACCTCGGCGCGGGTGAGCGGCAAGACTTGCTGGGAATGGGTGTTCGTCGGCACGCTCGCGGTGCTGCACATCATTCGCCCCAGCCGCGGCAAGGCTGTCGTGCAGGACTTGTTCGGTGCCATTCAGCCGATGGTTTGGGTCTCCGATATGCTGGGCAGCCAGCGCGGCCATGCCGTGGAATGGCAGGTGTGCCTCGCGCATCTGCTGCGCGATGCACGGTATGCCATCGAATGTGGCGATACCGCCTTCAGCGCCGCCTTCAAACGGCTGCTGCTGCGCGCCATCGCCATTGGGCAGCGACGCGACACGTTGGCCGACAGCACATTGCGCCAGTATCGTGCCGATCTGAACCGCCGGCTCGATCGGATCATGATGGCCGGCCCGATCGGTGAGCCGGGACGCAAGTTACGCAAGCGCATCGGGGCCAATCGCGCGCACTTGTTCGTGTTCGTTACCAACCGCGACGTGCCGTACACCAACAACATCTCCGAGCGGAACCTCCGCCCCAGCGTGATCTTCCGCAAGGTCACCAACGGTTTCCGCTGCGAGTGGGGGGCCGAGACCTACGCCGCATTCCGCTCCATCGTCAGCACCGCCAAGGCCAACCGAACTGCCATACTCGGTGCCGTCCGCACCGCCCTGCTCACCCAGCCACTACCCACACCGGGGTGAGCAGTTACCGCGATGGTCCGCTGCTCAATGATATCGTCTCCAAAATCTATGCGTTGGACATCAATCAACCCTTCTCTGAGCATAGCCTTGTGAACTGGTAGCATTTCGAATGGGGCAGGGCCGAGCCTCCTTCGCCGATATTCTCGGCCGGTGATCGGCACACCTCGAGCCGCAAAAGAATCAAAATCCGCTTTCCACAGGATTTTGTTCAGTTTTATGCTGCCAAAGCGTTTAGCCGAGGCACAGCGCTGGGCGACAAACAGTATCATCTGCCTCAGACGGTCCTGGCCGCCCGGCAGATCAACCCGGTAGGTAAGGCGACGCGAGCCGTCGCGCGTATGCAGTTCCTCCATCAGTCCACCATTAGCATTCTCATGGGCCGCGCTTCCACCCGTAGAGACGGGAACATATTGCGAACATACGGCGGTTGTGTCAACTGAACTCGCGAATGTAGTCGAGCGAGGACACTTGCAGCCAATTGCCGAACGAGCCTTTCCGTGCCGGAAGTGCTATAGTGCTGGGAAGGGAAATCTCTAATTCCAGGCCAATCGGAGCGCGCTGACCATGGTTCAATCGGTGGCGAACTGGACATCCTATCTGCAGTCGGTCGCGGGCAAACGCGCTCAGCGCCCGGCCGTGAAGGGTGACCCCGATCCGATGGGGCGCGTGCTGATGGCGCTCAAGGACGTGAGCGCCTTGCCGGTGACCGATCTGGTCAAGGCCACCGCGCTCGCACCCGAAATTGCGCTGGATGCGGTCGAAAAACTGCGGGGGATGGGACGGGTGGAGGTGATCGAGCGCGGCGCCGAAGGCAGCAGCCCGCGCTTCCTGCGGCTCACGCCGGCCGGCTACGCCGCGGTCTCCGACCCCGCGTAAGCCGGAGGCCGGGAGACGACGCGCAAACCATGCCGGAACTCGCCCGAGCCAGCCGCGCGTGGCGGGCAGCGCCGCAAGGCCGGGCGGCAGGATGATCGTTTCCCCGCGCGACCTCCCGCCGATCCCACCCGGGCGGGAAAGTCGGCTCGGGCGGCAATGGCGCCTCGGGGGCTGGCGACGGCCTTGGGTACGGTGGCTGCTGCTCGCGATCGTCCTGTTCGCCGCCGGCGCGGTCGTCGAACGCATGTCCGAGGGCGACGGGCATCACTTCCTCGCCTATCTCGGCGCCGCGGTGTTCGGCATGCTGGTAGGCGCCACCGAACTGGTCGCGCGCTATCGCGACAAGCCGGTCGCCCCGCTCGAAACGCTGCCCGGGCTGATCTACATCGCGGTCAATGGCGCGGCCTCGCCGATGCTGCTCTGGTTGCTGCGGACCGACCAGATTTCGCCGGGCACGCCCGGCGTGCTCGGCTCCACGCTGAGCCAGGTACTGCTCGCCGGCTTCGGCAGCATGGCGCTGTTCCGGACCTCGATTTTCACCTTGCGCGTGAAGGAGACAAATGTCGCGATCGGTCCCGCCGCGGTGCTGCAGGTCATCCTCTCCGCCGCCGACCGCGCCTGCGACCGGCTGATGGCGGGCCCGCGGGCGAGGGACGTCAAGGACATCATGCGCGGCGTCGCCTTCGCCCAGGCCAAGACGACGCTCGTTTTGCATTGTCTGGCGCTGATGCAGAACGTCACCGCGGACGAGCGCAGCCAGTTGAGCCAGGCGGTCTCGGAACTCGAAACCTCGACCATGAGCGACGAGGCCAAGGCGTACAATCTCGGGCTGCTGCTGATGAGCTACGTCGGCGAGGACGTGTTGCGCGAAGCGGTGGAGGCGCTCGGCGCGCTCATCCAGGGCCCGCCCGTCGACGAGCCGCCGATCTTCGCCCAGGCGGGCAGCCTCGCCTTCGCCGACATGCCGGCGCTGATTGCCATCTGCACTGCGCTCGATCCGCTGCCGCGCGAGCAGGACGCCGTGCTCCGGGAACGCTGGCTCAAGCTGGAGCCGCCGCTCGAACGCGAGGCCGACAAGAATCTGGTGGTGCTGGCGCGGTTGCGCCGATATTTTGGACCGGAAACGTTATCGCGCGCGATCGCCCTGATGATCGCCGGGAAAACGCCGACGAGGCGGGTCGACAAGCCGTTGACCCTCGACGACCTGAAGCCGTCCGCTTCCGCCGCCAGGAGCGTCGCGGCCGCTCTCGCCATGCCCGGCGACGGCCGACCGCCGGGCGGGTAGGATCAGGCGTGCGCGAGGGCGTTTCGAGGTAAGCGTGGGGCTTGTACCGTCACCGACAGTGCTGAGCGTCGATGAGATGGGGCGGATCGCGCCGCCGATCTTCACCTCGGTCGGCCGCTCCGGCGCGAACGCTCCGGGCGACGTGTTCGTCGTGCAGTCGCTGCTGAACGACCGGCTGCCGAAGCCGCACTCGGCGGTCCCGGTCACCGGGGTCCTGGACATCGGCACCGTCCTGGCGATCGAGGCCTATCAGGCCGTGGTGATGAAAATGACCCCGCCCTCAGGGCGCGTCGATCCGGGAAGCGCTACCTATTATTCCCTCGCGGCGCGTCCGCTGGTCGAGGACCTGCCGCCGCCCACGGTCGGACGCTTCGGCAAAATCTCGCAGGAGGTGATCGAGGCGGCCGTCGGCTCGCGCAAGAAGTGGGGCGTGCCCGCGTCCGTCACGATCGCGCAGTGGGCGGTCGAGAGCGCCTGGGGCGGCGCCATGCCGCCCGGCAGCAACAACCCGTTCGGGATCAAGGCGGTGGGAAATCAGCCGTTCGTGGAAAGCCCGACACGCGAGGTCCTCAACGGCGAAAGCGTGACGGTCACCGCCAAATTCCGCGCCTTCGAGTCGCTCTCCCAAGCATTTGACGCGCATGGCCGCCTGCTCGCCACCGCCTCGGTCTATAAGGCCGCGATGAAGCAGGCGGGCGATCCCGACGCGTTCGCCGACGCGCTGACCGGGGTTTACGCCACCGATCCGAACTATGGCACGACGCTGAAGTGGGTGATGCACACCTACGGCTTGATCAAGTACCGACCATTAGCGACCGGTTCGCATCGGCGGATACTCGCGTCAGTCATGGAGGCCGGTCATGGGGAACGGAAGGGAACAGAGCGAGGACCCGTTCTTCGAGCCGGGCGACGCAGATCGGACGGTGATCCGCCCGCTGCCGGGCGGGTCGCGCAAACCGGCGGCCGCGCCCGCGCGCCGCCGCGCGCGCCGCGTCGCCGCGATCCAGTCGCCGCGGCGCCGGTCGCCGCGGGGCCAGTGGCCGCGGGGCCGGCGGCAGCGGAGCAGGGCGGGGCGCCCGCGATCGGCGTCTCGCCGCTCGCCGTCGCGGCCTCGCCGCTGCTGCAACTGCTGGCGCATCTATCGAGCATGCGCCGCCAGCCGGATGCGAAGGAACTGCTGGAACGCGCCAGGCGCGAACTGCGCGAGTTCGAGCGTCGGGCGCGCGACGCGGAGATCGGCATGGAGCAGTTGCGTCCGGCGCACTACGCGCTCTGCGCCAGCCTCGACGATGTCGTGTTGAACACGCCGTGGGGCGCGGACAGTCCCTGGGCCGCGCAATCGCTCGTGGCGACGTTCCATCCGGCCGTGCGCGGCCCCGAGCAGTTCTTCGATCAACTCCGCCGGTTGTCGAAGAATCCCGTGGCGTTTCTGCCGGTGATCGAGCTGATGTATCTCTGCCTCTCGCTCGGTTTCATGGGACAGTACCGGCGATCCGACGCCGACGCCCGCGAACTCGGCGATAATACGCGCCGAGACCCACGCCGTTATCGCCGCGCATCGCAAACGCCCCGATCCGGGCTTGTCGCCACGCTGGCGCGGCGTTGCCGTCGCGTATCGCCCGTCGCGCTTGCGCTTGCCGGTCTGGGTCGTCGCCGTCGCCGCGGTGGCGCTCTGCGGCGGGCTGTTCTTCCGGGTCTCGACCGGACTGAACGCGGCGTCCGACGCGTTGCAAGCCGAAGCCCTGGCGGCCCCGCCCTCGCGCATGCCGCGGATCACGCGCGGCGCGTTCGTTCAGCCGCTGCCGCCGCCACCGGCGCCGGCCGAGCCGACGATCGTCGACAAGCTCCGCCGTGCCTTGCAACCGGAGATCGACGAAGGTCTCGTCCGCGTGCTCGGAACAGCGGCGACGCCGGTCGTGCGCGTCGCCGATCGCGCCCTGTTCGCGCCGGGCGGCGCGGAGCTTCGCCCAGCCGCCGTGCCGCTGTTGCACCGCGTCGCCACCGTGCTGAGGGGCGCGGCGGGGCCGGTGCTGGTGCTCGCCTACACCGATAACCGGCCGATCCGCACCGTGCGCTTCCCGTCCAATTTCCAGCTTTCCGCCGCGCGCGCCCGCGCGGTGCGCGGCATCGTCGCGCAAAGTGTGGGCGACAGCGCGCGCGTCAGCGCGGAAGGCCGCGCCGGCGCCGATCCGATCGCCTCCAACAAGACCGAAGCGGGGCGCGAGCAGAATCGGCGGATCGAGATCGTGTTGCGCCGTCAGGACTAGCCGCATTGACGCCGATCGAAATCCTGACGTCGCGCTGGCTCATCAGCTTTGTCGGAACTGGCTTGCTCGCCGGGCTGGTATGGGTGTTCGCGCCGCTGCTGGCGCCGTTCGAAAGCGCCCCGCTCCGGCTCGCGGTCATTCTGCTGCTGCTGTCGATCTGGTTCGCCGCCAATCTCCTGCTGGACCTGCGCCGGCTGCGGCGTGACGCCGCGCTGGCCCGCGGCGTCACGGCGGGTGCCGACGCCGGATCGGCGGAGGAAGCGGCGGCCGTGCGGGAGAAGCTGACCACCGCGCTTGCCCTGCTGAAAAAGACCCTCGGCTCCCGCGGCTATCTGTACGAGCTGCCCTGGTACGCCATCATCGGCCCGCCAGGCGCGGGCAAGACGACGGCGCTGCTGAACGCCGGCCTGCGGTTTCCCTTGGCCGAGCAGATGGGGCAAGGCGCGGTCGCGGGCGTCGGCGGCACAAGGCTCTGCGACTGGTGGTTCACCGAGGACGCCGTGCTGATCGACACGGCCGGGCGCTACACGACGCAGGATTCGAACGCCGCCATCGACCGGGCCGGGTGGGACGCGTTCCTGCAGCTTCTGAAGAAGACCCGGCCGCGACAGCCGCTGAACGGGGTCATCATCGCGTTTCCGCTCAGCGATATCGCGCAGGCCCCGGCGGCGGAGCGCATGGCGCACGCGGCGGCGATCCGGGACCGTGTCAAGGAGCTGGAGACCCGTCTCGGCGTGCGGATGCCGGTCTATGTCCTGTTCACCAAGGCGGATCTGATCGCCGGCTTCACCGAGTTCTTCGACGATCTGGACCGCGAGCAGCGCGCCCAGGTCTGGGGCGCCACGTTCGAGCCAGGCGCCGGCAGGCGAGGGCCCGGTCGCCGCGTTCGCCGACGACATGCAAGCGCTGGTCGATCGCCTGAACGCGCGGCTGTTCGACCGCCTGGAGGCCGAGCGAACCCCGGACCGGCGCTCGCGCATCGCGCTGTTCCCCGGGCAGGTCGCGAGCCTCCAGGCGCCGGTCATGGATTTCCTGCGGGCCGCGTTCGGCGGCGGCGCGCGCGACCCGGCGCCGTTGCTGCGCGGGGTCTACATAAGCTCGGGCACGCAGGAGGGAACGCCGATCGACCGGCTGGTCGGCGGCATGGCGCGGGCGTTCGGGGTCCAGCCGGCCAGGGCGCCAAGTCTGCGGCCGCAGCACGGCCGGAGCTACTTCCTGGAGCGGCTGTTGAAGGAGGTCATCTTCGGCGAGGCCATGCTGGTCGCCTACAGCCCGGCCGCGGCGCGTCGCCGCTCGGCGATGCGGGCGGCCGGATTCGCCGTCTGCGCGTTGCTGGTGGTCGGGGCCGCGGCGCTGCTCTGGCACGTTCACAGCGCCGGCCAGCGCGAGATCGCCGCCGCCCAGGCCGCGCTCGCCGGCTACGAGCAGACCGCGCGGAAGCTGCCGCTCGATCCGGTCGCCGACGATGACCTGCTGCGGCTCGCGCCGTTGCTGGACCAGGCGAGCGCGTTGCCGCGCCGCGTGAGCGGCGATGCGGCGCAATCGGCATCCTGGGCGATGCTCGGCTTGTCGCAAGACCGGAAGCTCGCCACCGCGGCGGCGGCCGTCTACCGCCATGCCTTGGCCTGGGCGCTGCTGCCGCGGCTGGTGTGGCGCCTCGAAGCGCAGTTGCGCGGCAATCTGGACCGGCCGGATTTCCTCTACCAGGCGACGCGAATCTATCTGATGCTCGGCGATGCGGGGCCGCTCGACACCTCGCTGGTGCATGAATGGATGCGGCTGGACTGGCAAGCCGCGTATCCCGGCGCGATCTATGCGGGCGTGCGCCAATCGCTGCTGCGGCACCTGGACGCGCTGCTCGCGCAGCCATTGCCGCAGGTGCAGCTCGACGGCGCGCTGGTGGCCGAGGCGCGCAACCGCTTTGCCTCGGTGTCCATGGCGCAGCGCGTCTACTCGCGCATCCGCCCCTCCGCGGCGGCGCGGCGGATCCCGCCCTGGCGGCCGAGCGACGCGCTCGGGCCCGCCGGTGTGCCGCTGTTCGTCCGCGCGTCCGGCAAGCCGCTCGGCGACGGCATTCCCGGCTTCCTGACGGTCGACGGCTTCCACGAGGTGCTGCTGCCGCTGCTGCCGATCGCGGCGAAGAGCGTGATGGCGGAAAGCTGGGTGTTGGGAAAGCGCGTCGCGTTCGATCCGAGCGGCGCCAGCATGCGGTCCTTGGAACGCGACGTGATCGCGCTGTACGAGGCGGACTACGTTCCGGCATGGGACTTGATGCTGGCCGACTTGAACATCGCGCCGATGCGAAGCCTGCCACGGGCGGCGCAGGATCTTTACATCCTCGCCTCGCCGCAATCACCCATGCGCAACCTGCTGGTTGCGATCGGCCGGCAACTCAGCCTGTCGACGCCGCCCGCCCAATCGCCGGCCAACCCGCGCCCCGCGGTGACATCGGCCAGCGCCTCGGCGGCGAACATCGAAAGCCCGGAGCGGCAATTGCAGGCGGTGCTCGGGACTGGCCGTCCGGCCGCCGCCACCGCCGCGCCGTTGCCGCCCGGACACGACATCGACGAACGCTACGCCGCGCTGCGCGCCCTCGTCGGCGACGGCCCGGGCGCGCCGGTTGACCAAGTGTTGCGCCCGATCGGCGAGTTGCAGCAACAACTGGCGAAAATGGCCGCGACCTTGGTGAACGGCGTGGCCAAGCCGGCGCCGGGCGGCTTCGATCCGGTCGCCGCGCTGCGGGCGGAAGCGCTGCGGCAGCCCGAGCCGCTGGCGCGCTGGCTGAACGAAATCGCCGACAGCGGCAGCGCGCTGCGCAGCGGCGACCCGCGCAAACAGTTGGCGGTCGTGTTCAATGCCCATGGCGGCTCGGCCGAGCTATGTCCGAAGCTGGTCGACGGGCATTATCCGTTCGCGCCCGACGCGGCCCAGGATGCGGCGGTTGCGGCGTTCGCGCGGCTGTTCGCGCCCGGCGGCGCGATCGACGGGTTCGTGAACACGCTGTTGCGCCCGTATATCGACATGTCCGGCAAGACCTGGCGCCTGAAATCGGCCGGCGGCGCGTCGGCGCCGATATCGGCCACGGATCTGGCGCAGTTCCAGCGCGCCGCGCTCATTCGCGACGCGTTCTTCGCGAAATCCGGCGCGACGCCGACCGTGCGCGTCGATATAACCCCCGTCGGCGCCGATCCGGCGACCAAGCGGGTTCGGCTTGATCTCGGCGGAACGGCGATCGTCTACGCGCACGATGCGCAGCGGTCCACGCAGGTGACGTGGCCGAGCGCCGATCCACAGGGCATGGCGCGCCTGACATTCGATCCCCCGCTCGGCGCGCGGGCTGGCGGCATCCAGGCGGCCGGACCCTGGGCGATGTTCCGGCTGTTCAGCCAAGGCCGCCTGCAGCCGTCCGGCTCGCCCGAATCGTATAAGCTGACGTTCCACCTCGGCAACCGCTACGCGCTGTTTGCGATCCGGGTTCAGGCTCCGGCAAATCCGTTCGCGCCGGCTCTGCTGCGGGATTTCCGTTGCCCCAGTGTCAGAGCCAACTGAGTCAGGGCCAACTGAGCCTCGCCGGTCCCGCCCCGCTCAACCGGCCGTACCGGAGCGGGGCCGTTCCGCCATGACGAGGTAGTTCACCGCCAGGCTGCCGCCGCTGCGCCAGCGTCCTGCCAGCGGGTCGAACGCCAGTCCGGTCATGTCCGCCACCCGGAATCCGGCCATCCGCAGCGCCGCGCCCAGTTCGGCGGGCCTGAGGAAGCTGCGCCAGTCGTGCGTGCCGACCGGCAGCCAGCGCAGGACGTACTCGGCGCCGATCTTGGCGGCGAGGAAGGATCGCGCCGTGCGGTTCAGGGTGGCCACGAACAGTAGCCCGCCGGGCTCGGTGAGCGGAAACAGGGTGCGCAGGAAAGCCCGCGGGTCGGGCACATGCTCGATCACCTCGAGCGCCGTCACCACCGGGAACCGCGCGCCCTCGTCGCGCAGCGCTTCGGGCGTGCCGACCCGATAGGCCAGAGAAAGGTTCTGCCCCGCCGCGTGGTGCCGCGCCGCCTGGATCGCCTCGGCGGCGGGGTCGAGCCCGAGCACGTCCAGCCCGCGCCGGGCCAGCGCCTCGGCGGCAACACCCGCGCCTGAGCCGACATCCAGCACGCGAACCGGTGCGTCGGCGAAGCGTTCCCGGATGCGCGCGGCGATCCAGCGGATGCGAGCCGGGTTCATCCGATGCAGCGGTCGCATCGGCCCGGACGGATCCCACCATCGCTCGGCCAGGGCATCGAAGCGGGCGACCTCCTCGGGGGAAAAGCTTTGCATGTTGCCCGCCTCCTGCCCGGCCTTTATCTGTCGGCCGCCGGCGCACTCGCAACCCGAGCCGCTGGCACTGGGGTGTTCATGGCCCGCATCGTGATGAAATTCGGCGGCACGTCGGTCGCCGATCTCGATTGCATTCGCAACGTTGCCGGCCGGGTCCGGCGCGCGGTCGAGGCGGGTGACGAGGTGTCGGTCGTGGTCTCGGCGATGGCGGGCGTCACCAATCGGCTGGTCGCCTGGTGCCAGGAATTGTCGCCGCTGCATGACGCGCGGGAGTATGACACGGTGGTTGCGACCGGCGAGCAGGTCACGACCGGCCTGCTGGCGATCGCGTTGCAGGAGCAGGGCGTGGACGCGCGGTCCTGGCAGGGGTGGCAGATCCCCATGCTGACCGACGGCGCCCACGGCAAGGCGCGCATCGACCGCATCGAGGGCGCCGAACTGTCGCGCCGGATGCGCGCCGGCCAGGTTCCGGTGGTCGCCGGATTCCAGGGGTTGGGGCCGGACAAGCGCGTCACCACGCTCGGGCGCGGCGGGTCGGATACCTCGGCGGTGGCGCTGGCGGCCGCGCTGAACGCCGACCGCTGCGACATCTACACGGATGTCGATGGCATCTACACGACCGATCCGCGAATCGTTGCGAAGGCGCGCAAACTCGATAAGATCGCGTACGAGGAAATGCTGGAATTGGCCTCGGTCGGCGCCAGAGTGCTGCAGACCCGCAGCGTCGAGCTGGCGATGAAGGAACGGGTTCGCGTGCAGGTCCTGTCGAGCTTCAGCGACGCTGCCGGGACGATGGTGGTCGACGAGGACGAGATCGTGGAGAAAGAAAGCGTTACCGGCATCGCCTATTCCCGCGACGAGGCCAAGCTCACGGTGCGCCGCGTGCCCGACCGGCCGGGCGTGGCGGCGACGGTATTCGGCGCCCTGGCGGGCCAGGGCATCAACGTGGACATGATCGTGCAGAACGCCTCGGCCGAGGGGCTGACCGACATGACGTTCACGGTCGGCAAGGCCGATCTGCCACGCGCCAGGACCGCGCTGAGCGACATCAGGGAGCGCGTCGGCTATACCGAACTGCTCGCCGATTCCGACGTCGCGAAGATCAGCGTCGTCGGCGTCGGCATGCGCAGCCACCCGGGCGTGGCCGCCACCATGTTCCGCACCTTGGCCGATAAGGCCATCAACATCCAGGTCATCTCCACGAGCGAAATCAAGGTGAGCGCGCTGATCGGCGCCGAGTATATCGAGTTGGCGGTACGCGCCTTGCATACCGCCTACGGTCTCGATGCCGCCTGACATCACGCCACCCGACCCCGCGCTGATCGCCGCGCGCGCCGATCTCGACCGGCTCTGGGCGCGCGGCCGCGGCTTTCTCGGCACGCGCTACGCCATCATGGGCGGGGCGATGACCTGGGTGAGCGAACGCCATCTCGTGGCCGCCATTTCCAACGCCGGCGGTTTCGGGGTGATCGCCTGCGGCTCGATGACGCCCGACCTGCTCGCGGCGGAAATCGCGGCGACCGAGGCGCTGACCGAGCGGCCGTTCGGGGTGAACCTGATCACCATGCATCCCGCGCTCGACGACCTGATCCGGGTCTGTCACGCGGCGCGGGTCGGGCACATCGTGCTCGCGGGTGGCATTCCACCGCGCGGCGCGGTGCATCGGGTGAAGGACGGGGGAGCCGCGGTGATCTGCTTTACCCCCGCGCTCGGCCTGGCGCGGCGGCTGGTGAAGAACGGCGCCGACGCGCTGGTGATCGAAGGCTCCGAGGCCGGCGGTCATATCGGCCCGGTGTCGCTGACCGTGCTCGCCCAGGAAATTCTGCCGCATCTGCGCGAGGTGCCGGTCTTCGTGGCCGGCGGGCTCGGCCGCGGCGAGGCGATCCTCGCCTATCTGGACATGGGCGCCGCCGGGGCGCAGCTCGGCACGCGCTTCGCCGCGGCGAGCGAATCCATCGCCCATCCCCGGTTCAAGCAGGCGTTCATCCGCGCCGCCGCGCGCGACGCGCTGCCATCCATTCAGCTCGACGAGCGCTTCCCGGTGATTCCCGTGCGCGGCCTGGTCAACGCCGGCACGCGCCGCTTCCTGGAACACCAGACGCAGACCCGGCAGCGCTTCTTCGATGGCGAGCTGAGCAAGGAAGACGCGCAGCTCGCGATCGAGCATTTCTGGGCCGGCGCGCTGAAGCGCGCCGTGATCGAGGGCGACGTGGAGCACGGCTCGGTCATGGCGGGCCAGTCGGTCGGCATGGTCACCTGCGAACAGCCGGTGGCCGAGATCATGCAGGAATTGCTGGCGCAGGCCGTCACCGCCCTGGCCGAGCGGCGGCGCCAGCAGACGCCATGCCCGGACAGCAGTCTGGGGCAGGCCCCGGATCGTGGTCCGGGGCAGGCCTGACGGGCGGTGCCGCTGCGCCCCGCCACCACGCCCCGACGTCTGCTGGCGCGCCTGCGCGAGAGCATGGCCCACGGCATCGCCGGGCTGCACGATCTCACCCATCTGATCGCCGGCGAGTTGGTCAGCGAGGTGTGCTCGGTTTACGTGGTCCGGCCGGGCGACCTGCTGGAACTCGTGGCCACCGAGGGGCTGCGGACGGAGGCGGTCGGGCGCACGCGGCTCCGCGTCGGCGAGGGCATCGTGGGGATTTGCGCCGCCACAGGCCAGGTGCTCAACCTGCCGGACGCGCCGAATCACCCCGGCTTCGTCTACCGGGCGGAAACCGGCGAGGAGCCGTACACCTCGATGCTGGCCGTGCCGGTCCGGCGCGCCGGCCACACGCTCGGCGTTCTCACGGTCCAGAATTGCACCACCCGCCTGTACTCGGAAGACGAGGTGGAGGTGGTCGAGACGGTGGCCATGGTGCTGGCCGAATTGCTCGCCGCCGCCGGCATCGAGGAGGCCGCCGAGGAAGGAGTCGGCGCCACCTTGCCGCGCCGCTTCTCCGGGGCCGCCCTGTCGCCGGGCATCGCGATCGGCCCGATCGTGCTGCACGGCTCCCGCCATGCCCCGCAACGGGTTCTGGCCGAAGACCCCGAAGCCGAGCTGGCCAAGCTCGCCGCGGCGGTCAAGGCGATGCAGCATGGGGTCGACCGGCTGATCGCCGACGGCATGCCCGATGGCGCGGGCGGCGACACGCGGGAAATTCTCGAGGCGTTCCGGCTGTTCGCCGCCGACGCGGGCTGGCTGAAGCGGGTGCGGGACGCGGTCCGCACCGGGCTGACGGCGCAAGCCGCGGTGCATCGGATCGCGGCGGAACTGCGGGAGCGGATGCGCCGCATTCCCGATCCGCAGCTCCGCGAAAGGCTCGCCGATCTGGAGGATCTGGCGGGCCGGCTCCTGGCTGAACTGGACGGGGCGAGCAAGGCGCCGCCGCCGGTCGTGCCGGGCTCCATCCTGGTCGCGCGCCGGCTCGGCCCGGCCGAGCTTCTGGACTGGCACGCGCGCGGCGTCGGCGCCGTGGCGGTCGAGGAAGGCAGCCCGGTGGGGCACGCCGCCATCATCGCCCGCGCGCTCGGCATTCCCGCCCTCGGTGGGCTCAGGGGGGTGGTGGAGCGGGTGGAGGAGGACGACGAAGCCGTGCTCGACGCGGAGATCGGCCAGTTGATCCTGCGGCCGGAAGCCGACGTGCGCGAACTCTATGTCCAGGCGCTCGCCGAGCGCACGGCAAAGGCCGCGGAATGGGCGGCCCTGCGGCACCGCCCCGCAGTGACGGGCGACGGTACCCGACTCACGTTGCTGCTCAATGTCGGGCTGGCGATCGAGCTGGACCAGTTGGATGCGACCGGGGCCGAGGGTATCGGCCTGTTCCGGACCGAGATGTCCGTGCTGGCCTGCGGCTCGGTGCCGGACGTCGCCGAACAGGCGGCGCTGTATCGCCGGGTTCTGGAAGCGGCGGGCGGACGGCAGGTGGTGTTCCGCACGCTGGACATGGGCGGGGACAAGCTGCTGCCGAACACGCCGCAGCCGGACGAGCGGAACCCGGCGATGGGCTGGCGCAGCCTGCGCGTGGGTCTCGACCGGCCGGCCCTGCTGCGACGGCAGTTGCGCGCGCTGCTGCTCGCCTCGGCCGGCGGTGCGCTGTCCGTGATGTTTCCGATGGTCGCCACGGTATCGGAGTACCGCGCCGCGCGCGCGCTGCTGCTCACCGAGGCGGCGCGCGTGCGCCCAGGGCCGGATCGCGTCTCGGTCGGCACCATGTTGGAGGTGCCGGCCCTCATGTGGCAGCTCGACGAACTGCTGCCGGAGGTCGATTTCGTCTCGGTCGGATCGAACGACCTGTTGCAGTTCCTGTTCGCCGCCGACCGGAGCAGCCGAATGCTGGCTGGCCGCTACGACGTGCTGTCGCCACCGGTGCTGAACCTGCTCGAGGATTTGAAGAGCCGGGCCGATCGCGCGGGCGTTCCCCTGTCCGTCTGCGGCGAGGCGGCATCACAACCGCTGGAGGCGCTGACCCTCGCGGCCCTGGGATACACCACGCTGTCGATGCGCGCCTCGGCCATCCTTCCGCTGAAGGCGGTCCTGGCCGCGGTCGACCTTGGTTCGTTTCGCTCGGTGCTGGCGGCGATCCGGCGCGGCGCCGCCGGGGCGCACAGCCTCCGCGATCCGATCGCCGGCTGGGCGCACGACCAAAACCTCTCAGTTTGAGGGCCTTACCGCGCGCGGCTGACATGCGCGTGTAGCCGCCGCCCGGCCACGCAACCACGACAGGGCACGACCGTTGGCAACATGGCAGTCTGAGCGTAGATAGTTAACTGCCGTGTCGAACGAGTTTGGCCGAACAGTGCGGCTGCGTAGGGGCGGCCAGGACTTAGGGTATGTCAACCGTGCTGCATCATCGCAGGTCGAAGCTGACGAAACGCGACGCCATGATGTCTTCCGAGGACGGAATCGGCGCGCCGCCGGACCTCGGCCGCGTTGGCGCGCAGTTGCGCGCGGCGCGGGAGCGCAACGGCTGGACGCTGGCCGACGTGTCCGCCAGCCTGCGCATCCGCTATGTTCACTTGCTCGCGCTCGAGGAAGGCCGGACCGGCGAACTGCCTGGCCTGACCTACGCGGTCGGTTTCGTTCGCAGCTATGCCAAGCTGCTGGGTCTCGACCCCGACGAGATGTCGCGCCGCCTGCGCGCCGAGATCGGTGTCGATTCGAAGCCCGAACTGGAGTTCCCGGCGCCGGCCCCGGAACGTGGCGTTCCGGCCGGCGTGGTCGTGCTGATCGGCGCGGTGCTGGCGATCGGGGCCTACGTCGCTTGGTATCGCGAGTCCGGCGACAGGCCAAGTCCGGCGCCGGTTCAGGTGGTGCCCGATCGGCTGGTCGCGATGGCGGGTTCGCCCGGGCCGAAATCGTCGGCCGCCGGAAGCAAATCCGCGGCGTCCGTGTCCCCGGCAACCGCATCGGCGGCGGATACGCCGGCGCAACCGGCTGGCGCGCCCGATAGCCAAGGCCCGGCCGCGCCGGAGTCGACTGCCGCGGTGCCGCCGACCTCGGCGGCGGCGGCGGGGCTCCCGCACCGAGACGCGCTCACCGGCTTGCCCGGACCGGCGGTGCCCGGCTTGGGCGGGCCGGCGCCGAGCGGCCCGCAATCGAACACGCCGCCGCACGTTGCCCTGCGCGCTACTGCGGATGCCTGGGTGCAGGTGCGGGATAGCAAGGGCCAAGTGCTGCTGAACCGCATCCTGCGGGCGGGCGAAACCTGGCAGGTTCCGCCGCAACCGGCGGGGCAGCCGCCGCTGCTGCTCACGACCGGTAACGCCGGAGGAACCGAACTGGTGGTGGACGGTGTCGTCTCGCCCACGCTCGGTGCATCGGGAGCGGTCAAGCGGGACCTGCCGCTGGACCCCACCCTGATCCGCGAGGGCAAGCTGCGGCCGCAAGTCGCGGCCAAGACGGCTCCCGCGCATGGTCAGCCGGCCGAGCAGTAGGCGCGGCCCTCCTCTGCGCCGAGGGCGATAGCGGCTGGGAATCCCGGGCGCCAAGCGCCATTGTCAGGGGCGCTCGGCACAGCCCAGGAGCCAGATCGATGAATTACCGATCCTATCAGCAGATCCAGCGGCGCAAGTCGCGCCAGATCAAGGTTGGCCGCGTCCCGGTCGGCGGCGACGCGCCGATCAGCGTGCAGACGATGACCAACACCCCGACCGCCGATGTCGCGGCCACCGTGGCGCAGATCCGCCGCGCCGAGCGGGCCGGCGTCGACATCGTGCGCGTCTCCTGTCCCGACCAGGAAAGCGCGCTGGCGCTGAAGGACATCGTGCGCCAGGAGGACGTGCCGATCGTCGCCGACATCCATTTCCACTACAAGCGCGCGATCGAGGCGGCCGAGGCCGGCGCCGCCTGCCTGCGCATCAACCCCGGCAATATCGGCAGCCCCGAGCGGGTGCGCGAAGTCGTCAAGGCGGCGCGCGACCACGGCTGCTCGATGCGCATCGGCGTCAACGCCGGCTCGCTGGAGCGGCACCTGTTGGAGAAATACGGCGAGCCCAGCCCTGACGCGATGGTGGAAAGCGCGCTGGAGCACGCCGCATCCTCCAGGACCACGATTTCCACGAGTTCAAGATCAGCGTGAAGGCTTCCGACGTGTTCCTGGCCGTCGCCGCCTATCAGCAACTGGCCGAGGTCTGCGACCATCCGCTGCATATCGGCATCACCGAGGCCGGCGGGCGGCGGACGGGCACGGTGAAATCGTCGATCGGCCTCGGCAGCCTGCTGTGGGCCGGGATCGGCGATACGCTCCGCGTCTCCCTCTCGGCCGAGCCGGAGGAGGAGGTCTCGGTCGGCTGGGAGATGCTGAAGTCGCTCGGCCTCCGCCATCGCGGCGTCCAGGTCATCTCCTGCCCATCCTGCGCGCGCCAGGGTTTCGACGTGATCAGCACGGTGCAGGCGCTGGAGGAGCGGCTCGCCCATATCGAGACGCCGATGACGCTGTCGATCATCGGCTGCGTGGTGAACGGCCCGGGCGAGGCGCTGATGACCGATATCGGCTTCACCGGCGGCGGCAACGGCCGGCACATGATCTACCGCGCCGGCAAGACCGATCACACGATCCCGGGCGAGCGCATGATCGACCACATCGTGGAGTTGGTGGAAGCCAAGGCGACGGAACTGGCCGAACAGCCGAAGCAGGCGGCGGAGTAGGGGCGGATTTGCTCAAGGTTCTCTTTACCCGCAAGGCCGAAAGGGAGTTCTCCAAGCTACCGGCAAGCGATCGCTCCCGCATAATCGCTCGGCTTGGGTCGTTTGCGGCCGAGCCGGAAGGCTCGCAACACGATGTTCGACCTTTGGTTGGGACTAACGGCATCTGGCGGCTACGGGTCGGGATCTGGCGTGTCGTTTTCGAAAAGAGACCAAGAGACCGTGCTGGTCCAGCATGTGCTGCACCGACGGGAGGCATACCGATGAGTTCTGATGTCAATGATCGAATTAATGATCCAGCGGGAGAGATCGCATGGCTTGAGGACCAGCTCGATGCGGTGAGCGGCATGCTTGCCCGGATGGAAGCAGCGAATGAGGAGTTGATACCGTTAGAGACCGTACAGCGGTTGTCGAATGGTGAATTGCCGCTCCGGGCATGGCGTGAACACCGGAAACTAACGGTCGAGGCGCTTGCCGAAACTGCTCGCGTGCCGATGGACGATGTTATTGAAATCGAAGGCGGCAGGCTTGAAGGCCCACTGCGCGTCTTCGTTGCCCTGGCGGAAGCGCTTGGCATTGATGCCGAAGACCTGCTGCCGTGGCCGCAGGAGGACGAAACCCGACCGTGAGCCCGCTTCAGCCTCCGCGCGGCACGCACGATCTGATCGGAGAGGAGAGCCGCCGGCACCGCCACGTCAGCGAAACCGCCCGCCGTGTGGCCGGAACCTATGGGTTCGAGGAGTGGTCGACGCCCGCTTTCGAGGACACACGCGTGTTCTCCCGCTCGCTCGGCGAGACCTCCGATATCGTGATGAAGGAGATGTACACCTTCGAGGATCGCGGTGGCGATTCGCTCACCTTGCGGCCGGAGAACACCGCCGGGGTGTGCCGCGCGCTGGTGTCCAACGGCCTCACCCAGTCGCTGCCGCAAAAGGTGTTCTATGCCGGTCCGATGTTCCGCTACGAGCGGCCGCAGAAGGGGCGCTACCGCCAGTTCCACCAGATCGGCGTCGAACTGATCGGCCCGGCCGAGCCGCTCGCCGACGCCGAAGCCATCGCCTGCGGGTGGGACATCCTGAACGCGCTCGGCGTCGCGGGCGACACCGTGCTGGAGTTGAACACGCTCGGCGACAAGCCGAGCCGCGAGGCGTATCGCGAGGCCCTGGTCGATCACTTCACCCGGCACCGGTCGGAACTGTCCGACGACAGCCTGACGCGGCTCGAGCGCAATCCGATGCGCATCCTCGATTCCAAGGACGAGCGCGACAAGCGCATCGTGGCGGCCGCGCCGGCGATTTCGGCATTCCTTACCGCGGAAGCCGCCGAATTCTATGCCACGGCGCAGGCCCATCTGCGCCGGTTCGGCGTGCCGTTCCGCGGGAACCCGCGCATCGTGCGTGGGCTCGACTACTACAACCACACCGCGTTCGAGTTCGTCACCACCGCGCTCGGCGCGCAGGGCACGGTGATGGCCGGCGGCCGCTACGATGGGCTGGTGGCCGAGATGGGCGGACCGCCGACGCCGGCGGTGGGCTGGGCCGCCGGCATCGAGCGCCTCGCCATGCTGCTGCCGCAACCCCCCGCCGTGCCGCCGCCGATCGCCGTCGTGCCGGTCGGCGCGGAAGCGGAGGGCGCCGCGATCGACATCCTCCAGGCGCTGCGCCGCGCCGGGCTGCGCGCCGAGATGGCCTATCGCGGCAACCTCAAGCGGCGCATGGAGCGCGCCAACCGCATCGGCGCCCACGCGGCCGTCATTCTGGGCGAGGCCGAACTGGCGCGCGGCGTGGCGCAGGTGAAGGATCTGCAAACCGGCGCGCAGCGCGAGGTGTCGCTCGGCGAAGTCCCGGTCGTCCTTGGACCCGGCGTTTGAGGGGTCCGCCGTGCAGCTGAACCTGCCGATGCTGATCGGTCTTATTGGCGCGGCGGTGCTCATCGTGGCCTATCTGCTGAACCAGGCCGAGTTGCTAGCGTCCACCGATTGGCGGTTCCCGTTCTGCAACTTTCTCAGTTCGGGCCTGATCGCTGTTTCGCTCTGCTTCGCGTTCAACCTGCCGGCGCTGATTATCGAAGTGTTCTGGATGGCGATCAGCATTTACGGCATGCTCCGCGCGCGTCGGAGGCCGGCGCGATGAGCCTGGCCGCCAAGCTCGACCGCATTGTGGCGCGCGCCGAGGAACTGCGCGCGGCGCTCGCGGCCGGCGTCATGGGCGAGGCGTTCGTGAAGGCGTCCAAGGAGCTTTCCGACTTGGAGCCGCTGGTCGCGCGCATCGGCGAACTGCGCGCGGCCGAGCAGGGCGCCCGCGAGGCCGAGACGTTGCTCGCCGACCCCGAAATGCACGATCTCGCGGAGGCGGAGTTGCAGGCGCTGCGCGGCCGCATTCCCGGGCTGGCGCACGAGATCCGCATCGCGCTGCTGCCGAAGGACGAGGCCGACGAGCGCTCGGCGATCCTGGAGGTGCGGCCGGCGGCGGGCGGCGACGAGGCCGCGCTGTTCGGCCGCGAACTGTTCGGCATGTATCAGCGCTATGCCGAGCGCCGGCGCTGGCGCTGCGAAATCCTGGAATACGCCGAGACCGAATTGGGCGGGCTGAAGGAGGGGATCGCCGAGATCACCGGCCGCGGCGTGTTCGCGCGGCTGAAATACGAATCCGGCGTGCATCGGGTGCAGCGCGTGCCGGAAACCGAAAACCAGGGCCGCATCCACACCTCGACCGTCACCGTCGCCGTCCTGCCGGAAGCGGAGGAAGTCGATGTCCACATCGACGAATCCGATCTGCGCGTGGACGTGTTCCGCGCCTCCGGGGCGGGCGGGCAGCACGTGAACAAGACGGAAAGTGCTGTGCGCATCACGCATCTGCCGACCGGCATCGCCGTTTCGATGCAGGAAGAGAAGAGCCAGCACAAGAACCGCGCGAAGGCGATGAAGATCCTGCGCGCCCGGCTGTTCGAGCAGCAGCGCGCCCGCCAGCACGCGACCCGCGCCGCCGACCGGCGCGCGCAGGTGGGCACCGGCGATCGCAGCGAGCGCATCCGCACCTACAATTTCCCCCAGGGGCGCGTGAGCGACCACCGCGTCAACCTGACCTTGCACAAGATCGAGCGGGTGATGCTGGGCGAACTCGACGAGTTCATCGACGCGCTGATCGCCGAGGACGAGGCGGCGCGGCTGTCGGCGGACGAATAGGCGTCGCGCCGCCGGAGCGCGGATCGCGCAGGCCGGATTCTCGTTGGCGTCTCATTGTGCTGTTGGGTGGGACGCGGCTCAGGGGGTGAGAAGACGGTCGAGCGAGGCGGCCAAGCCGGCGCTGCGCTCCTGACCCTTCCCTTTCCGGCGGAAGCCGGGACCCACCAGGCCGTGGCACGAAGTCCGTCATTGCCGGGCGCGACCCGGCAATCCGGTGCGGCCCTGAGATGGCCGCATCAAGGCCGGCCATGACGAAGGGCGCCGCCGATCCAGTCAGCCGGAAGCCGCGCCAGACTAGGCGGCGCGGGCTTCGGGCAACGCGCGGTCGGGGAGGCGATTGCCCCGGATGACGTCCGGGGCCATCGGGAGGTCGTCGAGGGCGGCCAGGATCGGGGTTTGCGCGGCGATCAAGGCTCGCGCGAGCGCGGCTTCCGGCGGATCGAAGTAGCGGACATCGCAAGGCAGCTTGCCGGTGCGGCGGATGCGCGCGGCGCGCTCGGGATAGGCGGCGGCGTAGCGCTCGGCGGCGGCGACGAGGTCGGCCCCATCGCGGATGAAGTCCGGGGTCGCCGGGGCTTCTCCTGGGCATGATTTCCCCGCCGACAAGCTGGCGGGGGGAGTTGATCCGGGGTCCGCCTGGTTCGGTTCGGCCACGGCCTTCGCCGGGGCTTCGCTCGGCTTCGCCTCGGTCGGCTGGGCCGCCAGCGCCTCGGCCATCAGGTTGATGGCGCAATGTTCCGTCCAGGCAAGCCGGTCGCAGCCGGCCGTGTCCGCCTCCAGCTTACGGCGCGTTTCCTGCATGCGCAGCAGCAGCCGCAGCGCGCTCTGTCCCTGGCGCATCATGCCGATCGCCTGGGCGCGGCACTTCGCCGCCCACTCCGGGCTGGTTTCGGGGAGCTGCGCGAGGCGCAGGCAATCCTTCCACTGCTCCGAGGCGGCGACGAACTGCGCGGCGATGTCGGCCTCGGCGGCGTTGGCCGGTAGCGAGGGCGGCGATGCGGGCGATGGCGGCATGGTCGCGCCGGAGCAGATCCTCGGGCCGCGGCTTTTCACCGGGCGGCGGCGGCAGGGTGAGGCGGAGCGTGTGGACCAGATGGTAGTAGGCATCGGCCGGCAGCCGCAAGGCGAGCCCCGGGTCCGGGGCAGGGTTGGGGTGGGTTGCGGCGCCGTCGAACATGGGCAGCTTATGCGTTAGTCTTTCTACCGCGTCAATGGTAGCAGCACTCTTGGAGTGCCGTGGACGTGGCTATGGCCTTGCGTCGCGTAGCCCGGATGGAGCGCAGCGAAATCCGGGGAAGGTCGTTGCCGGCGCACGAAAACCCGGATTGCGCTACGCTCCATTCGGCCTACCTTGCTGATCGCCGAGGACGAGGCCGCGCGGCTTTCGGCGGAGGAATGAGAGTGCCCACTTAGCACAAAAAGCTCTTGCCCGATATCAACCCAAGTTTTATCAGAGGCATCTCCTTTCGGCCATGTGGCTGCAAGAAGACAATATCCGGTGTGATACAGATCATGAGAGATAAGAACGTAGGATTTGCTGCGGAGCTTCGATTGCTGGTGATGACCTCATCCTAGTTACTGTCGTTCACAACGAGACTAAGTTTATTATCAAAGATAATGCGGCGATCAAAATAAAACTGCGAGCCAGTGCCGACCAAGACTCGGTCCGGGCATTCTTTGCCGCACTCTCTGGCTTCGTCAGGAACAACAACATCACAAGGATCGCTATACGCGGCAGGCAGGCAAAGGGCGATTATGCGGGAGGGCGGCTGTCGTTTAAGATCGAGGGCTTTCTGCAGATCGTTGAAAACTGCACGACCGTTATCCTTATGCCGCCCACCAATTGCTTCCCGTGTTAGACATACAAAGTTAGCACTGCCGGCCCATGCTTACAAATATCAGAACGATGCATTCCTGACAGCCTGCTCGGACTTAGTTGCTTAAATCCATGGCGCAAATATGTAAAGGCGGACCCATCCGTACCAGATCCGATAAAGCGGGCGCTGCTTGGATTGGAGCGCGCGTTCCCACAATTTCGGGCAAATCACCGAGGGTGGCAACGGCTACGTGTTCAGGATTTTCAATAGGCTTCTCCAGACCCACACTATCATAAAATTCTACGCTTGGGAGGGCGATGAAAGATATCACCTGGAACCTCAGCCATCCCCTCATTTTGACACTGCAATAGCGGATGGAAAAAGGCCGATACCGGACACGGCCTCGGCGAATTTCTCCATCAACGGCGCGAGTCGATGTTCAGGCATGGTTGGGATCAATTCGTAGAGCATGCAGCCTTGCCGGAACAGCGAGTGTGTGCGCGTCTTGCTGGTGTTCGATTTCAGCAGTCGATCCATGCCCAGGCTTTCGCCAACCGCGCCCAGCAGCCTAAGCAGGGCGGTGGCCAAGGCGCTGACCAACAGCAGACGGTCGCGGCGGGTGGGCTCGCCGATGCGCGTGGACGACAGACCCATGCCGAAGCGCAGATCCTTGGTGTCGCGGAACTGCGGCTCGATGGTCCATCTTTTGGCGTAGTGGTTGATCAGCGTCGCCGCCGTCGCGTCCCGCTCGCTGGTCGCCAGGCACCACGGCTCCTTCATGTCTTTGGCATGCACGCACACCACCGCGCCAACTTGCTCGCCCTTCGCGGTCACCCGCGCGTCCGTCAACTTGCGGGCGCGCCCGCCCGGGCCTACCCACGCGGCGGCTTGCCTGGTTGTTCCGTCGGCGTCGGTGACGTGAATGTTGCCGCGAAAGCGGATCACGTAGCCGAAGCCCAGCTCCGCGAGAAAGCCGAACAGCTTCTGGTCGCCAAAGCCGCGATCGGCGAGGATCGTGACACGGCAGCCAGCGGGCACGAGTTCGGCCAGCCGCCGCAGGCACGCATCCTCGAAATCGTTGCGCTGGTCCTTCAATTCGTCCTTCCAGACGCTCAGCCACAGCAGCGGCGCCGCCCGGCCATCGCCGGTGACCAGATGCAACGCCAGCGTGGCCTGGTCGTCCGGGTCGAAATCGGTCCAGTCCATCGCCACCAGGATGTCCCGGCGTTCGCCGATCTGCCGCGGCACCCAGCGGGCGAAGCTGTCCCACACGTCGATGCCGTTGTTGCTCAGCATCCGGTCGACCTGCTTGATCGCGTGCTTGGTCACCAACCCCTTTGCCAGGGCGAGCGCCTGCCCGATCATCGCGACCGCGAGGGAAGCGGACTGCATGACGCCGAGCGTGGCACCCGCCAGTGAGTCGACCCGCTTGACATGCAGGTCGGTGCCAAACACCTCGCCCACGAACGCGCGGACATCCGCCAATTGCGCCCGCCGCCGATCCGAATCCGCCATCGTGCCGCTCCAACCCACAACGGCTGGAACATCTACGGAGTCGCGCCGAATCGAGGCTAGCCCCCTGGGCAATTAAAAATGAGGGGATTCTTGAGACCTGGAACCGCAAGCGTTGACTGAGTTCGAACTCGCCAAATGTAGTCAAGGTGCTCGATGCCAGAGTAGTGGACAAATTCGTGGGCCTATTTCATCACTCAGCTCTGCTCAAGGGTAGCTTGGATACTTTGCTGGCAACGGCGGAGATCGGGGTGATCCAAGCTTTCGACATCTGCTCAGGCGTTTTGGCCGGGCTCGCCTGTTTGCACTGACGGAGATCCGTCCATCGGGAGAGGTGGCCTGGGGAATCTGGACAGGGGGATAAGTGGATTTTCTGCCTGATGGCGGCGAGGATCGCCGCGGATCAGGAGAGAGCATGACGAGACGGCCACGCCGGAACCACACACCGGCATTCAAGGCGAAGGTGGCGTTGGCCGCCATCAAGGGCGAGAAGACGCTGGCGGAGCTGGCGCAGCTGTTCGACGTTCATCCGAACCAGATCACGAGCTTGGAAGGCGCAGCTGCTGGAGGGCGCGGCCGGGCGTGTTCGGCTCCGGCGCGGCGAGCACGGAGGCCGCGCCGCGGTGGATTTGAAGGCGCTGCACGCCAAGATCGGCGAGCTGACGCTGGAGAACGATTTTTTGGCCGGCGCGCTCGGCAAGGCCGGCATGCTGAGCGCAAAGCGATGATCGACCGTGAGCACGAGCTGCCGGTGACCCGGCAGGCGGAGGTCCTGAAGCTCAGCCGGGGCAGCCTCTATTACAGGCCCCGTCCGGTGTCGCCGGCCGATCTGGCGATCATGCGGCGGATCGACGAGCTGCATCTGGATTACCCGTTCGCGGGCAGCCGGATGCTGCGCGACCTGCTGCGCGGCGAGGGCATCGCGATCGGCCGCCAGCATGTCGCCACGATGATGAAGCGGATGGGGATCGAGGCGATCTACCGCCGGCCGAACACGTCCAAACCGGCGCCGGGCCACAAGATCTATCCGTATCTGCTGCGCGGCGTGGCGGTCGAGCGGCCGAACCAGGTCTGGGCGATGGACATCACCTACATCCCGATGGCGCGCGGCTTCGTCTATCTCGCCGCCGTGGTCGACTGGTTCAGCCGCCGGGTTCTGGCCTGGCGGTGTCGATCACGCATGGAGGTCGGGTTCTGCCTCGAGGCGGTCGAGGAGGCGCTGGCCCGGCACGGCAGGCCGGAGATCTTCAACACCGACCAGGGCAGCCAGTTCACCAGCGCCGACTTCACCGGCCTGCTGCTGGACAACGCCATCGCGATCAGCATGGACGGCAAGGGCTCGTGGCGCGACAACGTCTTCGTCGAGCGGCTCTGGCGATCGGTCAAATACGAAGAGGTCTATCTGCGGGCCTACGACAGTGTCGGCGAGGCGCGCGCCTCGATCGGCCGGTATCTGGACTTCTACAACCGCAAGCGGCCGCATTCGAGCCTTGACGCGCGAACGCCGGATCGCGCCTACTTCGACCACCTGCCGCAGGTGGCGGCAGCATGAATTTCGCCGCCGTTTTCGGGGCGTCACTCCGGTCGGGCTACGCCCTCCCTGCGTGACGCCCCGAAACGGCACACCAACGGCAACCGGCAGAGTCCACTTATCAAAGGCGGAAACCTGTCCAGACAAAGCCGGCCACCTCTACATACCTCAACAACCGAGGTGTCTTTTTGCTTATTCGTCTCAGTCAGACCCATCTTCGACACTTGGGCTGTTCGGATTTAGCGTAAGTATATGATTTCATTATGTGTGGTTGGTGATTCGCGCGAATATGTAGTGCCACGTCTGATGATAATTGCCGTTGAATGAACCATTTATATTTGGCAATCTGTGCGCACCCTATCGAGTCGCGCATGTACTTCCGCCACAAACAGTCGCAGGGTCGCATCTACCTGCAGATCGTGGAAAGCCACCGCACCGGCGATCAGGTGCGCCAGCGGGTGATCGCCACCCTGGGCAGGCTGGATGAACTTGAAGCCAGCGGGCAACTCGAGCGACTGCTGCGCTCCGGTGTGCGCTTCGTGCAGCAGGCGATGGTGCTGGATGCCGCCAGAACCGGTGATGCGCCCGCCGTCGCGGTGCGACGCATCGGGCCAGCGCTGCTGTTCGAGCGGCTGTGGCAGGAGACCGGCTGCCAGGACGTGATCACCGCCTTGGCACGCGGCCGCGGCCATCGCTTCGCGCTGGAACGCGCGGTGTTTCTCACCGTGCTGCACCGGCTGATGCGCGGCGGCTCGGATCTGGCCGCCGATCGCTGGCGCGAGCATTACCGCATCGCCGGCACCGACGGTCTCGATCTGCACCACCTCTATCGTGCGATGGCCTGGCTGGGCGAGGAACTGCCGGCCGATCAGCAGAATGGTGCGACGCCGTTCGCCCCGCGCTGTACGAAGGACCTGATCGAGGAGCAGCTGTTCGCGCATCGGCGCGATCTGTTCAGTCGGCTCGACCTGGTGTTCATGGATACCACCAGCCTGTATTTCGAAGGCCTGGGCGGCCAGACGATCGGACAGCATGGCTACAGCAAGGACCATCGGCCCGACCTGCGGCAGATGATCCTCGCCGTGCTGATCGATGGTGACGGCCGGCCTGTGTGCTCGGAGATGTGGCCGGGTAACACCGCCGACGTGACCTCCCTGGTGCCGGTGATCGAGAGGCTGCGCCAGCGCTTCGCCATTGGCCGGGTCTGCATTGTCGCCGATCGCGGCATGATCAGCGCCGAGACCATCGCAGCATTGGAGGCGCGTAGCCTGCTCTACATCCTCGGCGTCCGCGAGCGCAGCGACAAGCTGGTGCGCGAGGTCGTGCTCGGCGATGCCGCGCCGTTCGTGCCGCTGGTGATCGAGAAGCGCGGCCGCGACATCGAGTACGGCGCCAAGGCGGTCACCCTTGGCGGTGCGCGCTACATCGTCTGCATCAACCATCAGGAGGCGGCGAAGGATGCCGCCGAGCGTGCCGCCATCCTGGCCGCCCTGGAGCGCCAACTGCGCCGTGGCGACAAGGCGCTGGTCGGCAACGCCGGCTATCGCCGCTTCCTCAAGACCGTCGGCAAGGATCACTTCACGATCGACCGAGCCAAGGCCGCGGAAGACGCCCGCTTCGATGGCATCTTCGTGCTGCGCACCAACACCGGGCTCGACCCGCTGGCGGCCATGCTGCGCTACCAGCAGCTCTGGACCGTCGAGCAGACCTTCCGCACCGCCAAGCATCTGCTCGCCACGCGGCCGATCTTCCACAAGCTCGACGAGACCATCCGCGGCCACGTGTTCTGCAGCTTCCTGGCTCTCGTGCTCAAGGCCGAGTTGGACGCCCGCATCGCAGCCCTCGGCAGCACCGCATCATGGCCGGCGATCGTCGCCGATCTCGACGCGTTGACCGAGACCGAGGTCGAGCAGGACAGCAAACACTTCCTCCTGCGATCCACCCCGAGACCAGCCGCCAGCCTCGCCCTGCGCGCTGCCGGGGTCGCTCTGGCGCCTACCGTGCAGGCCGTCGCCAAAAGCTGATTACGATCCCCCAACGTGTAGTGCCACGCCATCGCCGCAGCGCGAATTGCCGCGTCTATTCAATCACTTGCCAGAAGGCACTGTTGAAGATGGGTCAGAATAATCATCACACCGAGGAATTGTCCGGCACCATGCATACCCTCCAACACTCGCTGATGGGCCCAAGCTTGGACAACACGTTCCCGCGTTGAGATTTTGA
>CAVXFL010000020.1:0-821729 GCA_963761015.1 uncultured Alphaproteobacteria bacterium | reverse complement strand
ACCGGCCCGGCCACGGCGAGGCCGAGCGCGTCGGTCAGGATGAAGTCGCCGGTGGCCACCGAGAAGCCACCCAACGTCGCGATCGAGTTCGTCGCCGCGAAGCTCGCGGTCGCGCCCGAGGTGGCTTCCAGCGTCCCGGCGCCGCCCGCCCCCACCGTCAGCACCGTGCCCGCGGCCTCGGTCACCGACGACCCGCTCAGCACGTCCAGCACGTCCACGCCCGACAGGTTCACCACGTTGCTGATGGTGATCGGGCCCGCCGCCGGCGAGCCCAGCACCAAGGTGTTCGCCGTGAACGGCAGCGCCCCCGACACCCCCGCCAGCGCGAACGGCGCGCCCGCGGTGAACGGCGCCAGCGCGATCGTCCCCGCGGGCGCGCTCAGCGCCCCGCCCGCGCCGATCGTGATGCTGTCGTCGGTGATCGCCAGCGCCGCCGAGGGCGCCACGCTCACCGAACCGGCCAGCGTGATCGGCGCCGCATCCACCACGATGAACCCGCCGCCGCTCGCGAAACTGCCGAGCGTGGTGATACTGTTGCCCGCCTGCGCCAGGCTCGCATCGCCGCCCGAGGCACCGCTCAACAGCCCGGTCGCGATCGAGCCGCCCGTCTGCTCGATCGGCCCCGCCGCGGTCAGCGCCACGCTGGTCGAGCCGGTGAGCGCCCCGCCGCTTTGCGTGATCCCGCCCGAACTCGTGGTGAGCGCGATCGCCGGCGCGGCGATGCTGCCCGAGGTGCTCAGCGCCCCGGCGCTGGAGATCGTCACGCTCGCCGTATCCGTCACCGGCCCCGTCACCGCCAGCGCCTGCCCGTTGGCCAGCGTGAACCCGCCGGTGCTGGCAAAACCGCCGAGCGTGGTCACCGCGTTCGCCGTCCCCGCCAGGCTGGTCGTGGCCCCGGACGAGCCGGAGAGAACCCCGGCCGTCAGCGCCCCGCCGGTCTGCTCGATCGACCCCGCCGCCGTCAGCACCACCGCCGCGCTGCCCGATATGTTGCCCCCGGCCACCTCGAACAGGTTGCCCACCGCCGGAACGCTGTCCACAAAACCGGAATTCGCGCTCAGCATCACGTCCGGCGCGCTCACGCTGCCCGCCACCGTCAGCGGGCCCAGGCTGGTCAGCGCGATCGACGTGCCGTCCGTGACCGGCCCGGCCACCGTCAGCGCTTCGCCGTCGACCAGCACGAACCCGCCGCCGCTCGCGAACGCCCCCAGCGTGCCCACCAGGTTGTTCGCGCCATCCAGCGTCGCCGCCCCGGCCGAGCCCAGGAACACCGGGCTGGTGACCGACCCGCCCGCCGCCTCGCTGATCGTGCCGCTCACCGCCAGATCCACCGTCGCGCCGAACACGCCCCCCGCGATCACCAGATCGCCCGTGTCGCTCAGCGTGAAGCCGCCGCCGCTCGCCCCGAACGCCGCGAGCGTGCCGATCGTGTTGGCCGGCGAGGCCAGCGACACCGCCGTCCCGCTACCGGTCAGCACACCCGCCACGATGGTCCCGCCCGGCTCGCTGATCCCGTCCGTGGTCGCGATCAGATCAACCGTCCCGCTGGCGCTGATCAGGCTCGTGATGGTGATCGACGGTGCGGTCAGGGTCACGTTCACCGGATCGACCGGCCCGGCCACGGTGAGGCCGAGCGCGTCGGTCAGGATGAAGTCGCCGGTGGCCACCGAGAAGCCACCCAACGTCGCGATCGAGTTCGTCGCCGCGAAGCTCGCGGTCGCGCCCGAGGCGCCTTCCAGCGTCCCGGCGCCGCCCGCCCCCACCGTCAGCACCGTGCCCGCGGCCTCGGTCACCGACGACCCGCTCAGCACGTCCAGCACGTCCACGCCCGACAGGTTCACCACGTTGCTGATGGTGATCGGGCCCGCCGCCGGCGAGCCCAGCACCAAGGTGTTCGCCGTGAACGGCAGCGCCCCCGACACCCCCGCCAGCGCGAACGGCGCGCCCGCGGTGAACGGCGCCAGCGCGATCGTCCCCGCGGGCGCGCTCAGCGCCCCGCCCGCGCCGATCGTGATGCTGTCGTCGGTGATCGCCAGCGCCGCCGAGGGCGCCACGCTCACCGAACCGGCCAGCGTGATCGGCGCCGCATCCACCACGATGAACCCGCCGCCGCTCGCGAAACTGCCGAGCGTGGTGATGCTGTTGCCCGCCTGCGCCAGGCTCGCATCGCCGCCCGAGGCACCGCTCAACAGCCCGGTCGCGATCGAGCCGCCCGTCTGCTCGATCGGCCCCGCCGCGGTCAGCGCCACGCTGGTCGAGCCGGTGAGCGCCCCGCCGCTTTGCGTGATCCCGCCCGAACTCGTGGTGAGCGCGATCGCCGGCGCGGCGATGCTGCCCGAGGTGCTCAGCGCCCCGGCGCTGGAGATCGTCACGCTCGCCGTATCCGTCACCGGCCCCGTCACCGCCAGCGCCTGCCCGTCGGCCAGCGTGAACCCGCCGGTGCTGGCAAAACCGCCGAGCGTGGTCACCGCGTTCGCCGTCCCCGCCAGGCTGGTCGTGGCCCCGGACGAGCCGGAGAGAACCCCGGCCGTCAGCGCCCCGCCGGTCTGCTCGATCGACCCCGCCGCCGTCAGCACCACCGCCGCGCTGCCCGATATGTTGCCCCCGGCCACCTCGAACAGGTTGCCCACCGCCGGAACGCTGTCCACAAAACCGGAATTCGCGCTCAGCATCACGTCCGGCGCGCTCACGCTGCCCGCCACCGTCAGCGGGCCCAGGCTGGTCAGCGCGATCGACGTGCCGTCCGTGACCGGCCCGGCCACCGTCAGCGCTTCGCCGTCGACCAGCACGAACCCGCCGCCGCTCGCGAACGCCCCCAGCGTGCCGACCAGGTTGTTCGCGCCATCCAGCGTCGCCGCCCCGGCCGAGCCCAGGAACACCGGGCTGGTGACCGACCCGCCCGCCGCCTCGCTGATCGTGCCGCTCACCGCCAGATCCACCGTCGCGCCGAACACGCCCCCCGCGATCACCAGATCGCCCGTGTCGCTCAGCGTGAAGCCGCCGCCGCTCGCCCCGAACGCCGCGAGCGTGCCGATCGTGTTGGCCGGCGAGGCCAGCGACACCGCCGTCCCGCTACCGGTCAGCACACCCGCCACGATGGTCCCGCCCGGCTCGCTGATCCCGTCCGTGGTCGCGATCAGATCAACCGTCCCGCTGGCGCTGATCAGGCTCGTGATGGTGATCGACGGTGCGGTCAGGGTCACGTTCACCGGATCGACCGGCCCGGCCACGGTGAGGCCGAGCGCGTCGGTCAGGATGAAGTCGCCGGTGGCCACCGAGAAGCCACCCAACGTCGCGATCGAGTTCGTCGCCGCGAAGCTCGCGGTCGCGCCCGAGGCGCCTTCCAGCGTCCCGGCGCCGCCCGCCCCCACCGTCAGCACCGTGCCCGCGGCCTCGGTCACCGACGACCCGCTCAGCACGTCCAGCACGTCCACGCCCGACAGGTTCACCACGTTGCTGATGGTGATCGGGCCCGCCGCCGGCGAGCCCAGCACCAAGGTGTTCGCCGTGAACGGCAGCGCCCCCGACACCCCCGCCAGCGCGAACGGCGCGCCCGCGGTGAACGGCGCCAGCGCGATCGTCCCCGCGGGCGCGCTCAGCGCCCCGCCCGCGCCGATCGTGATGCTGTCGTCGGTGATCGCCAGCGCCGCCGAGGGCGCCACGCTCACCGAACCGGCCAGCGTGATCGGCGCCGCATCCACCACGATGAACCCGCCGCCGCTCGCGAAACTGCCGAGCGTGGTGATGCTGTTGCCCGCCTGCGCCAGGCTCGCATCGCCGCCCGAGGCACCGCTCAACAGCCCGGTCGCGATCGAGCCGCCCGTCTGCTCGATCGGCCCCGCCGCGGTCAGCGCCACGCTGGTCGAGCCGGTGAGCGCCCCGCCGCTTTGCGTGATCCCGCCCGAACTCGTGGTGAGCGCGATCGCCGGCGCGGCGATGCTGCCCGAGGTGCTCAGCGCCCCGGCGCTGGAGATCGTCACGCTCGCCGTATCCGTCACCGGCCCCGTCACCGCCAGCGCCTGCCCGTCGGCCAGCGTGAACCCGCCGGTGCTGGCAAAACCGCCGAGCGTGGTCACCGCGTTCGCCGTCCCCGCCAGGCTGGTCGTGGCCCCGGACGAGCCGGAGAGAACCCCGGCCGTCAGCGCCCCGCCGGTCTGCTCGATCGACCCCGCCGCCGTCAGCACCACCGCCGCGCTGCCCGATATGTTGCCCCCGGCCACCTCGAACAGGTTGCCCACCGCCGGAACGCTGTCCACAAAACCGGAATTCGCGCTCAGCATCACGTCCGGCGCGCTCACGCTGCCCGCCACCGTCAGCGGGCCCAGGCTGGTCAGCGCGATCGACGTGCCGTCCGTGACCGGCCCGGCCACCGTCAGCGCTTCGCCGTCGACCAGCACGAACCCGCCGCCGCTCGCGAACGCCCCCAGCGTGCCCACCAGGTTGTTCGCGCCATCCAGCGTCGCCGCCCCGGCCGAGCCCAGGAACACCGGGCTGGTGACCGACCCGCCCGCCGCCTCGCTGATCGTGCCGCTCACCGCCAGATCCACCGTCGCGCCGAACACGCCCCCCGCGATCACCAGATCGCCCGTGTCGCTCAGCGTGAAGCCGCCGCCGCTCGCCCCGAACGCCGCGAGCGTGCCGATCGTGTTGGCCGGCGAGGCCAGCGACACCGCCGTCCCGCTACCGGTCAGCACACCCGCCACGATGGTCCCGCCCGGCTCGCTGATCCCGTCCGTGGTCGCGATCAGATCAACCGTCCCGCTGGCGCTGATCAGGCTCGTGATGGTGATCGACGGTGCGGTCAGGGTCACGTTCACCGGATCGACCGGCCCGGCCACGGTGAGGCCGAGCGCGTCGGTCAGGATGAAGTCGCCGGTGGCCACCGAGAAGCCACCCAACGTCGCGATCGAGTTCGTCGCCGCGAAGCTCGCGGTCGCGCCCGAGGCGCCTTCCAGCGTCCCGGCGCCGCCCGCCCCCACCGTCAGCACCGTGCCCGCGGCCTCGGTCACCGACGACCCGCTCAGCACGTCCAGCACGTCCACGCCCGACAGGTTCACCACGTTGCTGATGGTGATCGGGCCCGCCGCCGGCGAGCCCAGCACCAAGGTGTTCGCCGTGAACGGCAGCGCCCCCGACACCCCCGCCAGCGCGAACGGCGCGCCCGCGGTGAACGGCGCCAGCGCGATCGTCCCCGCGGGCGCGCTCAGCGCCCCGCCCGCGCCGATCGTGATGCTGTCGTCGGTGATCGCCAGCGCCGCCGAGGGCGCCACGCTCACCGAACCGGCCAGCGTGATCGGCGCCGCATCCACCACGATGAACCCGCCGCCGCTCGCGAAACTGCCGAGCGTGGTGATGCTGTTGCCCGCCTGCGCCAGGCTCGCATCGCCGCCCGAGGCACCGCTCAACAGCCCGGTCGCGATCGAGCCGCCCGTCTGCTCGATCGGCCCCGCCGCGGTCAGCGCCACGCTGGTCGAGCCGGTGAGCGCCCCGCCGCTTTGCGTGATCCCGCCCGAACTCGTGGTGAGCGCGATCGCCGGCGCGGCGATGCTGCCCGAGGTGCTCAGCGCCCCGGCGCTGGAGATCGTCACGCTCGCCGTATCCGTCACCGGCCCCGTCACCGCCAGCGCCTGCCCGTCGGCCAGCGTGAACCCGCCGGTGCTGGCAAAACCGCCGAGCGTGGTCACCGCGTTCGCCGTCCCCGCCAGGCTGGTCGTGGCCCCGGACGAGCCGGAGAGAACCCCGGCCGTCAGCGCCCCGCCGGTCTGCTCGATCGACCCCGCCGCCGTCAGCACCACCGCCGCGCTGCCCGATATGTTGCCCCCGGCCACCTCGAACAGGTTGCCCACCGCCGGAACGCTGTCCACAAAACCGGAATTCGCGCTCAGCATCACGTCCGGCGCGCTCACGCTGCCCGCCACCGTCAGCGGGCCCAGGCTGGTCAGCGCGATCGACGTGCCGTCCGTGACCGGCCCGGCCACCGTCAGCGCTTCGCCGTCGACCAGCACGAACCCGCCGCCGCTCGCGAACGCCCCCAGCGTGCCGATGCGATTATCCCGCCTGGTCGAGCGTCGCCGACCCGGCCGAGCCCAGGAACACCGGGCTGGTGATCGACCCGCCGCTCGCCTCGGTAATGGCGCCGGTTACGGCCAGATCCACCGTCGCGCCGGAAAGCCCGCCGCCGATCACCAGGTCGCCGCTGTCGGCGAGCGCGAAATCCCCGGAGGTCGCCGCGAAGGCGCCCAGCGTGCCGATCGCGTTCGCCGGCGAAGCCAGCGACACGGCCGTGCCGCTCCCGGTGAGGAAGTCCGCGGCTATGCTGCCGCCGGGCTCGGTGACGGCGCCATTGATCGCGATCAAATCCACAGTGCCGGATGCGCTCACGAAGGATGCAATCGCGAGCGACGGCGCCGTCAGCGTGACGTTCGTCGGATCGACTGGGCCCGTCACCCTCAGGGCGGCGCTGTCGGTCAGCGCAAAATCGTTGGTGACGCCGAAGCTGCCGAGCACGTCGATACTGTTGGCGTTGGTCAGCGTGACGGAATTGGCGGAACCGGTCAGCGTCGCAACCGAGAAAATGCCGTTCTGCCGCACCGAGCTTCCGCTCTGCACGTTCAAGGTCGTGATCGGCGCGAGGGAAATGTTGTCGGTGAAGGTCGACCCGATGTCGCCGATATTCACCGGACCGGCCCTGGTCGAGCCGATCTGCAGCGTGCTGGTGGTTATCTTGCCGAGGTCGGATGGCAGAATGTCCAGGCTGCCGGCGTTGTTCGCCGATCCGAAATCCACCGGCCACCCGGCGGTGAGCGGTTCCAGCACCACGGTCCCGGACGGCGCGACCAGTGCGCCGCCCAACGACCCTGACAGCGAGGAACCCGGGTTGAACGTGATGGAATTGGCGATCAGATCGAGCGTGTGACCGGTCCCGACGGAGATCGGTTCGGACAGTGAAAGGGTACTGCTCGCGAGGCTGAAGTCACCGGAGCTGGTGAAGCTGCCCACGCCACCGATCTGGTTGCTCGCACTGTCCAGCGCGATGCTGCCGGCGCTCGAGCTGCCGCTGAGCTGGGTGGTGGCGATGATCGCGCCGCTCGGCTGCGAAATGTCCCCGCTCGCCACCAGCGAAACGAGCGGCGCGTCCAAGGTGCCGGAAAGCGTGAGCGCCCCCGTCACGTTCACCCCGATCTGGGCGGTATCGGTGATCGGGCCGAACGCCGTGAGCGCCACGCCGTCGGTGAGCGTGAACCCGCCGACGCTCGAGAACGCCCCGAGATTGGCGATCGCGTTGCCGGTGCTCGGCAGCGTCGTCGCGCCGGAGCCTTCCGGCAGGATCTTGTTGCCCGAACTGCCGCTCAGCGTGCCGGCGACGATGATGCCGCCCGTCTGATCGATCGAGCCGTCGGCGGTCAGAACGACATTCTTGGTGCCGGAAATAGTGCCGCCCGTCTGGTCGATGTCGCCAGGTGTGGCGCTGAACTGATGAGCGGTCAGGCTGACACTCGGCGCGTCGATCACCCCCGAAACCGTCAGCGGACCGCCGATATCGAGTGAAATCGAGCTGTTGCTGGTCAGCGTTCCGGTAACCGAAACGGGATCGGTCGGGATGAAGCTCGCGATGGCGATGCTGCCGGTCGCGGCGAAGTTTCCGAGCGCAAAGATCTGATTCGACGTGCTGGGAAGGTCGGTATTGCCCGCCACGCCGGATGTGCTCTGCAGCGTGCCGGCGATAATCTGGCCTGCCGGGTCCTGGGTTATGTTGCCGGCGCGGATCGTACTGAGATCGACAATTCCGCCGCTGCCGGCATTGATGCCGCTGCCGGCGCCGAATTGCAGGCCGGCGGGGCCGGTCGCGGCCAGCAAAATCTGGGTCGACGCGCTGAGCTGGCCGTTCACCCGCACGCCAAGGCTACCGCCCGCGATCTCGAGGCCGTCCCTCGCGGTAACCACGCCATTCACGATGACGCCGCCGTTGCCGGTCGGCAGCGCCGCCGGATTGCTGATCGGGAAAGTCGACCCGCCGTCGAGGCGAATGGCGATGCCGCCGAGCGTCACCCCCGCTTCGACCGTGAGCAGATGCCCGGCACGCAGATCGACGCTGCCCTTGCCGGTGAAGCTGGCGGTCACGTCGAGATCGTTGGAGGCCTGCAAGACGATGTTGCCGCCGAGCGCATTGAGCTGGCCGTTGGAGACGGTCGCCTGATCGGGGCTCGCGTCGAAGGCGATCCCGCCCGCCGCCTGCCCGTCCGCGTTGCCGCTTCCGGCCGACCCGGACACCACCGTCAGGTTGGTCGGATCGAGCAGAATCGTGCCGATCTTGCCCGTGCCGCGGTTCGAGACGTCGACGTCGCCGGTGAGCGACAAGCCCTTGTCGCCGGACACCTCCACCATGCCGCCGTCGCCGCCCCGCGGGCCACCGCGCGCGGTGATCTTGCCCCGATGCGCGGTATTCTTGGAGCTGAGCAGCGTCACCCGCCCGCCGTCGCCGGTATCCGTCGCATCGGCGGAAACCACGGCGCCTTGCTTCACGATCGTGCGCCGCGCCGTGCGCTGGCCGGTTACGCCCGGGCCGCCCTTGGCGCGGGCAAGCGTCGTTCCGAGCGCGATCGTTCCGCCGCCGGCTCCGCCGGAAGCGTCGACGCGCGCCTGGTCAGTTAGTACGACGCGTCGCGTCGCGTTCAGCGCGATGTCGCCGCCGCGCGATGACGGATCCGACCCGGTCGCTGAAATATTGCCGGCGACCGTGAGTGATCCGCCGGTGCCGTCGATTTCGATCTTTCCGGTTTGCGTGCCGGCCGTGTCGGCCCGGATCGCGCCCCTGGCGTCAACCAGGTTCTGCACGATGCCGTCCGCCGCGCGCGCGGTGATCTGCACCGTGCCACCGCTGGCGAGGATCGTGCCGGTATTCGTGACCAGCGCCGTGACAGGTTTGCCGTCCCGTCCGCGCGGGACCTGCCTCACCTCGCCCGTCACGTCGAACGACAGCAGGCCGTCGCCGTACATGTCGAGCGTGTGCGCGGTCGCGCCCGCCAGTACCACCTTGCCGAGCTTCGCGTTGATCACGCCGGAGTTGCGCACCTGCGGCGCCACCAGCGCCGCGAGCCCGGCCTGCTTCACCGTGATGCTGCCGGAGTTCACGATGCGCGCGTTCGGGTGCGGCTTCTGGTCGAAGACCATGCGCCCGGCCATGAAGTTCCGGTTCGTGATACCGGGCGCGGAGATGACCACGCTTTGCGCGTTCACCTCCGAGCCACGGTAGAACACCACGCCCGACGGGTTGGTAAGGATGATGTTGCCGTTCGCGTCGATCCGGCCGGCGATCTGCGATGGATCGGCGCTGTCGACCCGGTTGAGCGTCCAGGCGCTGGACGACGGTTGCTCGAACTCGACCCGCTGATTGCGCCCGACGTTGAAGGTGTTCCAGTCGATGGCGGCACGATTGGTAGACTGATCGATCGTGGTGGTGCCGGGGCTGTAGCTGATGCCGGCTTGCCCCGCGACGACGCGTCCGCCCATCGGCCGCGCGTTCGGCGCCGGTTGCGCCACGGCGGGTCGCACGCCGCCCGGCAGTTCGATCGCGACCAGAACGGCAGCCTGCAACGCCGTGCTCCGCAGCAAGCCGGCGCGGCCGCGCGCACGAATGCCGACGAGCCGTCCCGGTGCGGGCTTTGCCATCGCGGTCATTGTTCCCCCCGAACAACGCCGCTCTCGGCCAAGCGGATTGCCAAGAGCAGCCGTAGGATAGCAGATAGCTTAGGCTACAAGCGGCGGGAACTGTCCAGATATCGAATTGTCCCGAGCCCACCGTTTTGCTCGTCCCGGCAGCGAAACCGCCCCGACCGGAGGGACCGAGAGATGCCGAATGGCTTGCCGGGGTTCGTCCGCCCCATGCCGGTCTATGTCATCAGCCTGGAGCGGAGCCCGGAACGCCTGGCGACGTTCCTAGCGCGCAACGCGCATCTGGAGAATGTCGAGCGTGCCCGAGCGGTCGACGGCGAGATGATCGACCGCAACGACCTCCTGGCGCGCGGGGTCATCGCGCCCGGCCTCGGCTACAGCCAGGCGAGGCTGGGCTGCGCCATGTCGCATGCGTGCCTCTGGCAGATCGTGGCGGCGGGCGACGCGCCGGTCACGATCGCGGAGGACGACGCGATCTTCCGGCACGATTTCGCCGGCACGGCGAGCCGGCTGCTCGCCGGCTTGCCCGCTGACTGGGATCTCGTTCTCTGGGGCTGGAACTTCAACTCGGTGCTCGCGCTCGATCTCATTCCCGGCGTATCGTCGGCGGTCGTGATCGGCGATATCGCCGCGCTGCGCCAGAACGTCGCGCGATTTCAGGCGAGCCTTCTGCCGGTCTCGCTGTTTCGGTTGCTGCGCGCGCACGGCATGCCCGGCTACTCGCTGTCGCCGGCGGGCGCGCGCAAGCTGATACGGCTTTGCCTGCCGCTCCGCCCGCTCGACGTTCAGTTCCCGGTGGTCGGCCCGCTCACCCGCAACGACGGAATCGACATCGCCATGAGCGCCGCGCTTCCGCGGATGCAGGCCTTCGTCGGCTTGCCGCCGCTGGTCGCGAGCGAGAACCGGCCGGAAACCTCGACCATTCAGGGAAAGGACTGAGCCGGGAGGTCAAAACCGCGCCAGCACGCGCCAATAGAGCGCGTCCGCCTTCTGCGGCTTGGTCACGCCGGGGGTGCCGAGCGGCAGGCGGTTGTTGCGGATTGCGCCTTCCAGGTCGAACTCCGTATATTTCGTGATGTTCAGCCGCACGCCGATGCCTTCGGAGGAGATGTGCTGGTTGATCTCCGTCGGCACCAACTGCCACGCGTAGCCCCAGTCGTAGAACGCATAGAACTGGGCCGCGAGATTGATCGGGCGGTGGAACAGGGTCAGGTCGATGCCGGTGTTGAGCTGCAACTCCACCGTCCAGGCGAGCGCCTGGTCACCCGTGACCTCGCCCGACCAGTAGCCGCGAGTGAACTGGCTGCCGCCGAGGAAGAATTTCTCCACCGCCGGCAGCGGCTTGTTCGTGATCTGGCCGGTGACGAAACCTTGCAGCGCCACGCTGGCGTTGTTCCATGGCTCGAACAGCGTCTGCGTGCGCGTGAGCTGCATGTCGAGCTTGGTGAAATCGAGCCGCTCGCCTGGGCGCGACGGCGGACCGTAGCTCCCACCCAGCCCCTGTGACAGCCGCACCGTGGCCGAGTTGATCGCCGGCCGAGCGACCCCGGCGAACAGATCCTGCACGGCGTAGCTGGCGCCCAAGCGGAAAACGGCGAAGGATTCGTTGCTGGCGCGGTCGCGCGCGCCGCCGACCCCGGAATCCGTCCAGATCTCGTCCTGGATCGCGTCGAGATAACCGGTAAGGTTCAACGTCTCCTGGCGCGAGCGGATCAGCGGATAGGTAGCCGAGCCGCCGACAACCGTGGTTTTGCCCTCGTAGCCGAAGGCGCGAAGGAAGTCCGACGGCGTGGAATCGCCTGCCCCGCCGTAGAGCCTGATCCGCAGCCCCGAACCGCCGGCGAAAAATTCTTCCGCCGCCTGGCCGAAAATCTGCGTCCCGCCGGGGGTCTTGTAGAGGGAAAATTCGGTGCGCTCGCCGAATTCGGTGAAGCTGTTGAGATCGAAGACCGCCAGCGCTTCCTGCGGTCCGGTTAGCGGAAAGGCCCGGTTGTCCACGGTGAACAGGCCGGAGAAGCGGTGCCGATCGAGGCGCGCGATCAGGGTGAGCGCGCCCGGCTCGTCCGGGTTCGGGCGCAGCACGGCTTGCAGGCTGACGCCTGGAATGTCCTGCGCCAGCAGCAGCCAGCGTTCCAGGCTGGCGACGTCGATCGGGCGCTTTTCCGTCAGGTGGTGCAGGAAGCGCAGCACCTGCGTGCCGGCCGGGCCGATATCGCCCTCCAGCTTCACGTCGCGGATATGGCCCTCGACGACGGTGAAGCGCAGCGTGCCGGTTCGGTCGACGGCGGCGCTCACCGTGGTCAGCACGTAGCCGTTGTTGCGGTAGAGGGTCAGCAACGCCACGCGCGCCGCCTCGATGCGCGAGAGCGGCACCGCCGGTCCGGTGAGCCCGGCCGTCCGCGCCGCCAGCCGGGATTCCGGAAAGGCGGTCGCGCCCTCGATATAAACCTTGCGCACCGTCACGTTCACCTTCGGAACGGCGGAGGGCTTCGGCGGCGGCGGGAGTTTCAGCCCCGGCACGACCTGGGGCGGCTTCGGCGGCAGGATTTGCGGAATGGGCGACACGGGCGGGGGCGCGGCGCGCAGCAACTCTTGCGGCGTCGGGGTTTGGGCAAGGCCCGGCATCGCGGCCGCCGCCAGCAGCACAAGCCCCAACCCGGCGCGCCGAGCGGAGCAGCCGATCCAGCCCTGTGCGACCCTGCCCGCAAGGCTTCGCGAGCAAGTCGCAAGCGCGTCGCGGACCATTTGCGCAGCTATCGCCGCAACCTCCATGCTTCCTCGCCGCCGGCGCGTCCCTCGGTCGCATCATAGGACGTCCTTCCGGGGCGGGAAGAATTCAGCGCCGGAATTCGACCGGGGCGAAACGCGGACTGTTACTAATTCGGCGCGTTGTGTTCCGCGCGCCACGGTTCGGAATACAAGCCGTCGCTTCGATCGCGCGATCGACTCACTCTGTCGCGGCCTCGCGAGCGCGGATCAGGTTCATCGCGGTCAGGCTCATTACGACCTCGGAATCCTGGTTCAGAACCTCGACCCGGCTGCGGATGAGGCCGCGGTCCGGCTTGGAGCGGGACCGCTTTGCATCCAGAATGGAAACGCGCACACGCAGCTTGTCGCCGGGCCGGACCGGCCGGGTCCAGCGCAACTCGTCGATCCCGGGCGACCCCAGGCTGGACGCTTCCGAAAAGTAGTTCTCGACCAGGACGCGCATCATCATTGCCGTCGTGTGCCATCCGCTCGCGATCAAGCCGCCGAACGGACCATGCCGCGCGGCGTCGGGATCGGCGTGGAACGGCTGCGGATCGTAACGGCGGCCGAACGCGAGCACCTCGTCCTCCGCGACGGTTATCGGGGGGTATTCCTCGACCGAGCCGGGCACGTAATCCTCGAACCAGCGCTCGCTCGGGCTTGCGGCGGCATCGGCACGCATCGGCTGTTTCCTTCGTCGGCTCTGGTCGCGGCTGCCGTCCGGCTTGCGCCGCGCATCATGCGCCGGGACGGCCGAGCACGGCAATTGCGCGGGCCCGGCGGGGCGATAACGGATAAGTCACGGGTATGCTTGCGGAATCATCGGAAACGGCGCTGCCGGCGCCCCGTTTTTAGGCAATTGGCGGCCCTGGTTGAGCCAGCCGCCGAACTCCACCAGAAGGGGCCGGATTATCATGGCGCAACGTGCTGAACATCATGGCAGCGGGAAACAGGGCTTCGCCTCGATGGATCCCGAGAAGCAGCGGCAGATCGCCTCCATGGGCGGCTCCAGCGTCCCGGCGGAGAAGCGGCCGTTCGCGCAGAACCACCGCCTGGCGGCGGAGGCCGGCCGTAAGGGGGGCATGGCGAGCGGCGGGCGGCACCGCAACCGTGCCGCGCCGGCTCGCCGGCCCGAGGAGCCCCATCAGCCTCCCCACTGACCTGACCCAATCGCCTACAGCTTGGGCACGCCGGTGGTGGTCGAGTACCTGGAAGTGCAACTCCTGGTCGGGGTGCACGACGGAATGGGCGGCCTGGGCCGCCATCGCGGCCTCGCTGAAGCCCTGCAGGATAAGCTTGAGCTTGCCGGGATAGCTCGCGGCGTCGCCGATCGCGAACAGGCCGGGCAGATTGGTCCGGCAGGTCGCCGGCTCGACGCGGATGTGGTGCTGGTGCAGCTCCAGCCCCCAGGTCGCGATCGGGCCGAGATCGGTGGACAGGCCGAAGAAAGCCAGCAGCCGGTCCGCCGGCAGATGCCGGGTGTCGCCGTCCAGAGTCCCGACTTCGACCGATTCCAGCGCGCCGTCCGCGCCGTGCAAGCCGCGTAGCTGATAGGGAATCACCAGGTCGAGCTCGCCCCGCGAAGCCGCGGCGTCCAGCAGAGCGGCGCTTTCCGGCGCGGCGCGGAATTTCGCGCGCCGGTGAACCACGTGGATGTGCGCCGCGACGCCGCGGAGCGCCAATGCCCAATCGACGGCGGAATCGCCGCCGCCCGCAATCACCACCCGCTTGCCGCGCAGATCCTCGCTGCGGCGCACATGGTACTGGACCGCGCCGCTGGCTTCGTACTCGGGCAGATCTGCGAGCGGCGGACGGTTAGGGCCGAACGCCCCGGCGCCCGCGGCCAGCATCACGGCGCCCGCGTGGACGATGTCGCCGCGATCCGTCCCGAGCGTGAACGCCCCGGCGGCGCCGGTCAGCCGCTCCACACGCCGCCCCAGCAGGCGCGGCGCGTAGAAGGGCGCGATCTGCGCCTCCAGCAGCTCCACCAGCTCGCCCGCCATGACTACCGGGTGGCCGGGAATGTCGTAGATCGGCTTCTCCGGATAGAGCGCGGTGCATTGCCCGCCCACGGCATCCAGCGCGTCGATCAGCGCCGTTCGCAGCCGCAGCATCCCGCACTCGAACACCGCGAACAGGCCCACCGGTCCCGCGCCGATGATGGCCACGTCGGTTTCGATCTCTTCCGCCATGCCGCCCAGCGTAGAAGCGGGACGCGCGGGATCAAGCCTCCGCAACGAACCAAGGCGAATACGTTGCCGCCGACTCGCGCGATGCGGCAAATTCCCCGCCATGCTGGACCCGAACGCCGGTCGGGCGTGCGACCTGCCTGACCTCGCCGCCACCAAGCAGCTCGCGGCACGCGTCGGCGAACGGCTGCGCGCCGGCGACGCCGTGCTGCTTGACGGGCCGCTCGGGGCCGGCAAGACCGAATTCGCCCGCGCCCTGTTGCGCCACCTGACCGGCGATGAGGGGCTCGAGGTGCCGAGCCCCAGCTACACCCTGGTGCAGAGCTACGAGACGAGACTCGGCCCGGTGCATCACTTCGATCTCTGGCGACTCGACGGCTCGCGCGACCTCGCGGAACTCGGATGGGACGAGGCGCGCGAGGGCATCGTTCTGGTGGAGTGGCCGGATCGCCTCGGCCAACTGCGGCCGCGCGATGCGCTGACCGTCGATCTCGCCCCGACTGGCGCGGATGCGCGGCGGGCGCTGCTGTCTGGTTGGCCCGACCGGATCGCCGGCTTGGCGTAGATGAACCTGTTCGCCATTCCGGCGCACGCGCCGTTTCTGGATTCGGTCGCCACGGCATGGCTCGGCCAGGCCGGCGGCGACCCCGAACGGATCGCGCGCGGCCTGATCCTCCTGCCGACCCGCCGCGCGGCCCGCGCGCTGGCCGAGGCGTTCCTGCGCGTCGGCAACGGCCGGCCGCTGCTGCTGCCGCGCATCACCGCGATCGGCGCGCTGGACGAGACGCCGCTCGCGCTCGCCGGGGCGCTGCGTCTTCCGCCCGCCGTCACGCCGGCGCGGCGTCTGGCGGTGCTGGCGCGGATGATCCTGGCGCTGGACGGCGCTTTCGGCGCGCCCCGCTTTGCCGACCGCGCGTGGCTGCTCGCCGGGGAACTGGCCAGGCTGCTCGACGAAGCGCAGCGCGAGGGCGTGGATTTGGCCGCCCGCCTGCCAGACGCCACCGGGCCCGACTACGCCGCCCACTGGCAGCACAGCCTGAAATTCTTGCAAATCGTGACGCGCGCCTGGCCGGATTGGCTCGCCGACGAGGGGCTGACGGACCCGGCGGCGCGGCAGGTGGCGCTGCTTGAGGCTCAGGCCGACGCCTGGGAGCGGCAGGGGCCGGACGACCCCGTCTGGATCGCCGGCGTGACGGCGGGCATTCCGGCCGTCGCGCGGCTGCTACGCGTCACCGTCCGGCTGCCGCTCGGGCGCGTGATCCTGCCGGGAGTGGATCGCGATCTGCCCCAGGAAACCGCGCTCGATCCGTCGCATCCGCAGGCCGGGCTGCGGGCGCTGCTTGCGAGGCTTGGTGCCCGGGTCGGGGATGCCCGCGACTGGCCGGAGCACGCAACCGGCGCTCACCGCGAGCCTGTCCCGCAAGAAACTCCTTTGCCGCTCTTCGCCGCAGCGAGGGAGAGGGGGATTTCGCGGACCCGCAGACCCGCAACGCTTTGGCGCGCCATGCTGCCGGCCAGCTTGCTCGGTCATTGGCGTGAGCCGAAAAAATCCGTCGCGGTCGACGGCCTGCACCGCCTGGATGCCGCCGACCAGCAGGAAGAGGCGGTCGCCATCGCGCTGATCCTGCGCGACGCCTTGCGGACCCCGGGCAAGCGGGCGGCGCTGGTCACGCCCGATCGCGCACTTGCCGGCCGGGTCGCCGCGGAGTTGCTGCGCTTCGGGGTCGTCGCCGACGACAGCGCGGGCGAAAACCTGGCGGAAGCGCCGCCCGCCGTGTTTCTGCGGCTACTCGCGACCGCGATCGCCGAGCAACTGGCGCCGGTGCCGCTGCTTGCGCTGCTGAAGCATCCGTTCATGTCGGCCGGGCTGCCGGCGGCCGAGGCGCGCGCCGCGGCGCGGGCGATGGAGCTGATGTGTCTGCGCGGGCCGCGTCCGATGGAAGGGATCTACGGGCTGCGGCTGGCGCTCGATAAAGCCCGCGATTCGGCGGAAAAACGGAGCGCGCTGCGGTTGCTGCGGTGTTTCGAAGGCGCCGCCGAGAAGCTGTTGCGCGTCGCCGGCGCGGCCGTCGAGGCGCCGCGGGTTCTGGCGGCCAAGCTGGTCGTGTCCCCGTCCGAATTGATGGCGGCGCTCATCGAATCGGCCGAAGCGCTCGCCGCCACGGACACGGAGCCCGGCGCCGCCCGGCTCTGGGCCATGGAGGAGGGCGAGGCGCTCGCGAATTTGCTTGCCGAGGTCCAGGCGGCGCTTCCGGTGGTTCCCGACCAGCCGCCGACCATCCTGCCCGGTCTGCTCGACGCGGTGCTGGAGGGCGCGGTCGTGCGCAGCCGGCGCGCGCTGCGCGGGCGCGGCGGCGCCGAACATCCGCGCGTGTTCATCTGGGGCTTGCTGGAAGCACGGTTGCAGGCCGTCGACCTGGTCGTGCTCGGCGGCCTGGTCGAAGGCGTTTGGCCGCCCGCGACCGATCCCGGCCCGTGGATGAGCCGCCCCATGCGCAAGCGGGTCGGCCTGCCAAGCCCGGAGCAGCGTGTCGGCGAGGCGGCGCATGATTTCGTCATGGCCTGCTGCACCGCCGAGCAGGTCGTGCTGTCCTGTCCCCGCCGGCGCGATGGCGCGCCCGCGGTTCCGGCCCGCTGGCTCACCCGCCTGGATGCCATGCTGGCGGGACAAGGAACCGCCCTGCCGCCGCACCAAGCAGCCGAGTGGGTGCGGCAACTCGATCAGCCGCGCGGCCCGCCGATCACCGCGCCACCGCCGCGCCCCGCTCCGCCCGTCGCCTTGCGCCCGCGCCGGTTGAGCGTCACCGAGATCGAAACCTGGCAGCGCGATCCCTACGCCATCTACGCCAAGCATGTGCTGAAGCTCAAAAGACTTGATCCGCCGGAACAGCCGACCGAGCCGGCGGATTTCGGTACGCTGGTACACGAGGCGCTGCACGCCTTCGTCCAGGAAGCGCGGCGCGTCTGGCCGGGCGACCCGGCGGCGCGGTTGCGGCATTTCATGTTCGCCCGCCTGCAGCAGCGCGGGTTGCATCCGGCCGTCGCGGCCTGGTGGGCGCCCCGGCTCGCGCGCATGGCCGACTGGATCGCCGGCATCGAGACCGAGCGCCGCCGCGACGCGCCCGCGCGCTTGGGCTCGGAGCTGACCGGCCTCTGGGCCGTGCCCGGCACCGAGCCCTTCGCGTTGGCCGGACGGCCGGACCGCATCGAGCGGCGCGCCGACGGTTCGCTGACGATCCTGGATTACAAGACCGGCCGCGTGCCGACGCTCGACGAAGCCGAATCGGGGCTGGCCCCGCAATTGCTGCTGGAAGCGGCGATGGCGCGCGGCGGCGCGTTCGGCGCGCACTTCCAGGGCGAGGCGAGCGAGCTTTCCTACTGGAAGCTGACCGGCGCCTTCCAGGCCGGCGATGTCTGCACGCTTTTCAAAGGCGATGCGATGAAGACGGCGGCGGCGGTCGCGCAGGCGACGACCTGCCTCGCCGCCCTGATCGGCCGCTTCGGCGACCCCGCGATGCCCTATCTCGCCCAGCCGCATCCGGACCGCGCGCCGCGTTTCTCCGATTACGCGCAGCTCGCGCGCGTCGCGGAATGGGCCGAGGCGGGCGAGGACTGAATGATGCTGCTGCCGCGCGATCGCGCCGAGGACGAGCAGCGCCGCGCCTCGGACCCGGCGGTCAGCACCTTCGTCGCCGCCTCGGCCGGATCGGGCAAGACCAAGCTGCTGACCGATCGCTTGCTGCGGCTCATGCTCGGCGGCGCCGATCCCGCGCGCATTCAATGCCTGACGTTCACCAAGGCGGCGGCGGCCGAGATGAACCTCCGCCTCCGCGGCGTGCTCAGCCGCTGGGTGACCAGCGACGACGCCAAGCTCGACCAGGAACTGCGCCAGCTTCAGCTCGCGCCGGACCCGCGGGTGCGCGACGCGGCGCGGGGGCTGTTCGCGCGGGTGCTGGATCTGCCGGGCGGAATGCGTATCGGCACCATCCACGCGTTCTGCCAGGCGCTGCTGCGACGCTTCCCGCTCGAAGCGGGGATTTCGCCGCATTTCCGGGTGATCGAGGACGCCGATGCCGCCGCTGGACTGGCCGCGGCGCGCGAGGCGGCGCTGGCCGAGACGCACACCGATCAGGCCGGGGCGGCGCTCGATGTGGTGGCGCCGCTCGCCTCCCCCGCGCAGTTCGCCGCCTTGGTGGAACACCTGCGCGGGAAACGCGACCGCCTGCTCGCCGCCTGCGCGGCCGGCGAGCAGGCGCAGCGGCGCGCGCTGGGCGTTGTAGCGGCGAGCGAGCACGAACTGCTCGGGAGCGAGGTCAACTGGCCTGCCGCGTCGGCGCTTCACGGGGCGCTTCGCGAAATCGCCGCGCACCGATTGACCGCCGCCGGCGTTCGCGAACGCTGTGATCGCATGTTGCGGTGGCTGGCGCGCGACGACGCGCAACGCGTCGCGGCCTGGGACGAATGGGTTGCCTGCTTCCATCGGGCGGACGGCACCCCCTCCGCCCCGAGCACACTCGTCAACGACGCGCTGCACAAGTTGCGGCCCGATCTGCGCGAGGCGCTGCTTGCGGAGCAGAACAGGGTTGTCGCGCTCGCCGATCGCTGCCGCACCCTGCGGCTGGCGCGGATCTCGGCGGCGCTGCTGTCGCTCGCCGCGCCCGTCGCCAGTGCCTGGGAGGCACGCAAGCACACGTCGGGGCTGCTCGATTACGACGACCTGATCGCCCACACCTCGGCCGTGCTGCGCGATGCCGGCGTCGCGTGGGTGCTGTACAAGCTGGATGGCGGGCTCGACCATCTGCTGCTCGACGAGGTGCAGGACACCGCGCCGGAGCAGTGGCGCATCGCCGGCGCGCTGACCGAGGAATTCTTCGCCGGGCAAGGCGCAAGCGTGGCCAATCGCACGGTGTTCGCGGTCGGCGACCGCAAGCAGTCGATCTTCTCCTTCCAGGGCGCCGAGCCGGACGAGTTCGACCGCTGGCGCAATCTCGTGCGCACGCAGGTCGAGGAAGCGGGCCGGGGCTGGCGCGACGTGACGCTGGACGTCTCCTTCCGCTCCACCAGCCCAGTGCTGGCGCTGGTGGATCACGTCTTCGCCGATCCGGTGGCCGCCGACGGCGTGGTGGAATGCGGAACGACGTTGCGGCACTTCCCGGATCGGGCGGGTCATGCCGGCGCGGTCGAGCTTTGGCCGCTGGCGCCGAGGCCGGCGCAACAGGACCCGGCGCCCTGGACGGTGCCGCGCGACTATCCGCGCACGGAAACCAGCGCGCCGCAGCTTCTGGCCGATGCGCTGGCCGGGTGGATCGCGTGCCAGACGCAAGGCGGCGTCATGCTGGAAAGCCGCGGACGGGCGCTCGCGCCCGGCGACGTGCTGGTCCTGGTCAGGCGGCGCAACGAATTCGCCCGCGCCCTGGTGCGGGCGCTGAAGTCGCGCGGCGTAGCGGTCGCCGGGCTGGACCGGCTGCTGTTGACCGAACAGCCGGCGGTCGCCGACTTGCTGACGCTCTGCGACGTGCTGCTGCTGCCCGAGGACGATCTCTCGCTCGCCTGCGTGCTGACCAGCCCGCTGGGCGGCCTGGCCGACGACGATCTGCTGGCCCTGGCGCCACTCCGGCAGGGCACGCTGTGGGACGAGCTGCGCCGCCGCTCGGCGGAACGGCCTGAATGGGAGGCGGCTTGGCATTTTCTGCGGGCCCTGTTCGGCCGTGTCGACTACGCCACGCCGCACGCCTTGCTGGCGGAAGCCTTGGGTCCGCTCGGCGGCCGGGCTCGGCTGCTCGCGCGGCTCGGCCCGGAAGCGGCCGAGCCGGTCGACGAGTTGCTGAACGCGGCGCTGCGGTTCGTGCTGACCAACCCACCGTCGATGCAAGGGTTCGTGCATTGGGTGCGGCGGTCGGCCGCCGAGGTGAAGCGGGAGCCGGAGGGCGCCGGGCGCGCCGTGCGGGTGATGACGGTGCACGGCGCGAAGGGGCTGCAAGCGCCGCTGGTGATCCTGCCCGACACCACCGCGCTGCCGCCCGAACGCGACGAATTGCTGTGGTGCAAGGACCAGGCCAGCGGCGCCGAGGTGCCGATCTGGGTGCCCCGGAAGGACTTCCGCTGCGCCGCGGCCGACCGGCTGCGCGAGCGCGCGAAGGCCCGCCGGATGCAGGAGCACAACCGGCTGCTCTATGTCGCGCTGACCCGCGCCGAGGATCGCCTGGTCGTCTGCGGCTGGCAGCCCCGGCAAGCCACCCCGGAGGCGTGCTGGTACAACTCGGTGCAAGGCGGGTTCGAGCGGTTGCGCAACGGCGGCCCGGCCGATTTCAGGGTCGGGTCCATGGCGGCCGAAACGGTCGGACTGCCCTGGCCGGGCGAGATCCTGCGCATCGCCTCCGAGCAGCGGATTGCGCCGACGGCGCGGGAAGAGCACGCCGCCGCGCCCGCCGTTGCTCTTCCGGACTGGGCTGGCCGCGCGCCGGACTGGCGGGCCGCGCCACCCCCGACGGAACCGGAATTGCCCGAACCGCTGGCGCCGAGCCGGCCGGAAGGCGCGGCGCTCGGCCCGGTTCCACACGCCGCCTCGCCGCTGGCCGCGCGGGAAAAATCGATGCTGCGACTGAAACGCGGCCAGCTGTTACACGCCCTGCTGCAGCACCTGCCCGACCTGCCGGCGCACGCGCAACGCGATGCCGCCGTCGAATTCCTCGCCCGGCCCGGCAATGGATTGGCCGGCGCCGACGCCCCGATGCTGGCCGACGAAGTCATGGCGATTCTGCGCCACCCCGAACTGGCGCCGCTGTTCGGCCCCGGCAGCCGTGCCGAGGTGCCGCTGACCGGTGTGGTGGCCGGACATGTTATCGGCGGCCTGGTGGACCGGCTCGCGGTGCTGCCGGAGACGGTTCTGCTCGCCGACTACAAGACCAATCGCGATCCGCCGCGCGCGGTGGCGAAGACGCCGGTGCTCTATCTCCGCCAGATGGCGGCGTATCGGGCCGTGCTGCGCGCGGTGTTTCCCGGCCGGGCGGTGGTCTGCGCCCTGGTCTGGACCCAGGCCGCGCGCGTCGCGACCCTGCCGCCCGCGCTGCTGGACAGGCATGCCCCCGGCGCAGTTCCGCCGCCGGCTTGATCCCGCGCGGCGCCTTGCCCACGTTGGGCTCGGAGAAATATCGAGGGCCGCATGAGCGAGAACACCAAAGCCGTCACCGACGACAGCTTCGCGACCGACGTGTTGCAGGCCAAGGAGCCGGTGCTGGTCGATTTCTGGGCGGAATGGTGCGGCCCGTGCAAGATGGTCGCGCCCTCGCTCGAGGAGATCGGGCGCGACTTCGCCGGCCGCCTGACGGTCGCGAAGGTGAACATCGACGAAAATCCGGTGACGCCGAACAACTACGCCGTGCGCGGCATCCCGACCCTGATCCTGTTCAAGGACGGCAAACCCGCCGCCACCCAGGTCGGCGCGCTGCCGAAGAGCCAGCTCAGGCAGTGGGTCGAGAAGAGCATCTGAGCGGGCAGAAGGCGTTCGAGCCGGTTTTACCCCGGACCCGGCGGGCCGGATTCGGCGGCCGGCTCGGCCGCGCCACCCAGCAGGCAAAGCATGAGGTGGTAGATGGCCGAGACTTCCCAATGCACCATGCCCGGGTCCTGGTGCTCCTTCGCGAGTGCGGGTAGGGCGGCGGATACATCCTGAAAGCGCAGGTATTTCTCCGCCTCCGCCCAATTCCCGGCGAAATGCCGGCTGAAATACTCCGGGTGGCGGATGAAGTCGGACACCGCCTGCCAGGCCGCGCGGCGGCGGAACCAGCGGCGGTCCAGGCGCTCGGCGTCGATGCAGTGCTCGACCGCGGCCTCGGGTGCCCATCCCACGCGCCCGCCGGCCGCCTTGATGCGCTCTTCCAGGTCGGTTTCCTCGTTCGAAAGCAGAACCGCGCCCGATCCGGCGCGGCCTAGATTCGGGGCAAATCCGCCGGCGGCGCGCAGCCGCTCCGTCCGGTAGGCCACGTTCGTTCCGGCCACCCATTCGCCCTCCCCGAGCACGCGGGCGTTCGCCCCGCGATCGATCAGCGAGAGATAGCCGAGCAGCCCGTCCGGCAACCAATCCGGACGCGGAGCGCTCCAAACGGGGCGCACGGGACCGCCGACGATGTGAACCGCCTCGCCAAACCCGCCAAACGCCTCGACCAGAGCGGCGAGCCAGCCGGGTGACGCCAGCGCATCGTCGTCGATGAAGGCGATCAGCGGCGCCCTCACCTGCCACATTGCCACGTTGCGGGCGTGCGACAGTCCCGGGCGCGGATCATGGATCCAGCGCAAATTCGCCATACCGGCGTGCGCGGTGACTTGCCGGTCGGATTCCATTCGATCCGGCGTGTTGTCGACCACCAGGATTTCGCGCTGCTCGCGCGGTAGTGTCTGTGCGTCCAGTGTCGCAAGGCAATTTGCAAGGGTAGCGTACCGGTCGTAGGTGCAGACGACGGCGGAGATCAGCATGGGCGCGGCCTTCATCCGGCGGGGGCCTTGGTCGGGAGATTCGCGTCATACGCGAACTACCCGGGATTTGGCAGGCGCATGAGGCACCTGCACCTCGACCCGCTCGGCGGCGTCGCCGGCGATATGTTCGTGGCGTGCCTGCTCGATGCCTTGCCCGAGCACGAGACCGAGGCGATCGCGGCCGCCGAGCGCCTATCCGGCGCGTCCTGCCAGGTACTGGCGCATCGTGACGTGTTCGCCGGGCGACGGTTCGCGGTGTGCGTTGTGGGCACGCCTCACCACGACCACGTCGCCTGGCGCGATATCCGCGGCCGCCTGGCGGATTCCGATCTGCCCCGGACCGCCAAGGCTCATGCGATCGGCATTTTCGCGCTGCTCGCCGAAGCCGAAGCCAGTGTGCACGGCGTGGAGCCGGAGGCGGTGACTTTCCACGAGGTCGGCGCGGCGGATTCCGTCGCCGACATCGTCGCCGCTGCCTGGCTCATTGCCAAACTGGAGCCGGCGAGCTGGAGCGTCGGCCCGCTGCCGCTCGGCGCCGGGAGCGTCCGCACCGCGCACGGGCTGATGCCGGTTCCGGCACCGGCCACCGCGCTGCTGCTCGAAGGGTTTGCGTTCACCGCCGACGGAATCGCCGGGGAGCGGGTCACGCCGACTGGTGCCGCCATCCTCCGCCATCTGAAATGCGCCCCGTCACCGCCAAGCTCGGCCGGGCGGCTGGTTTGCTCAGGCAGCGGGTTCGGCAGCCGAAAGCTGCCGGGCGTCGTCAATGCGCTGCGGGTGCTGGTGTTCGAGCCTGCCGGCGCCGCGACCGGACACCGTGACCTCGCGGTGATCGCATTCGAGGTGGACGATCAGTCGGCCGAGGATCTCGCCTGCGGGCTGGATCGCCTGCGCCGGCACGACGGCGTTCACGACGTGGTGCAATGGCCGGCGTTCGGCAAGAAAGGCCGGATGGCGACACATGTGCAAATGTTGGCGCGGCCGGAGGCGCTGGACGACGTGACCGAGGCCTGCTTTCGCGAGACGACCACGATCGGGCTGCGCACGCAGATCGTGCGCGGACTGGTCTTGCCGCGCCGGCGCCGAGACGTGGCGCTCGACGATCGCAGCGTGCGCGTGAAGCTGGTCGAGCGGCCGGGCGGCCTCAGCGGCAAGGCGGAATGCGACGACGTGCTGACGCTCGAGGGCCACGCGGCCCGCGCCCGGCTGCGCCGCCGCGCGGAGGAACTGGCCGAGGCGCTCGGCACAACGGACGGTGCATAAGATGACCGACGCGGCGCTCCAGGCGCTCAGGACGACACTGCGCGGCTTCGAGCGCGTGGCGGTCGCAGTCAGCGGCGGCGTCGACAGCCTGACGCTTGCGACCTTTGCGCATCGCGAACTGGGCGGTGCCGTCGCGATGTATCACGCCGTGTCGCCGGCCGTGCCCGAGGAGGCGACCGCGCGGACCGAAGACCTCGCCGCCGCGGAAGGCTGGGCGTTGCACGTCATCGATGCCGGCGAGTTCGCCGATCCCGACTACCGGCGGAACCCGACCAACCGCTGCTTCTTTTGCAAAACCAACCTCTACGCTGCGATTGCCGCGAACACCGCGCACCAGACCGTATCGGGCACCAATCTCGACGATCTCGGCGAGTTTCGGCCGGGTCTCGACGCCGCCCGCGCGTACGGCGTCCGACATCCTTACGTCGAAGCCGGAATTGACAAGAAGACGGTGCGCCGGATGGCAGCCGCACTCGGCCTCGGCGGGATCGCCGAGCTGCCGTCGGCGCCGTGCCTGTCCAGCCGCATCGAAACCGGCATCCGCATCGAAGGTCCGGTCTTGGCGCTGGTTCACGACGCGGAACGGCTGGTCGGCGAGGAATTGCGTTCGCTCGGCCCGACCTCCGCCGTGCGTTGCCGCGTGCGCGCGGGGGGCATCGTGATCGAGCTGGATGACGCCTCGTTCGAAAAACTCGACCGGACACGCGAACTGCGCGTGCGGGAACGCCTGAACGATCTGCTCGGGCGTGCGGGTTTGGCGAGCTCCGTTTCCTTTGCCGCGTATCGCTCGGGGAGCGCGTTCCTGCACGTCGCGGCGGAAGAGGGTGCCGCATGAGCACCGATTTCGTGCTGGACATTCACCGCGCCCGCCGCATCGGCTTCGGCGAGGCGATTTATTGCGCGGGTAAATCGCCCACCCAACTCGCCTGCATTCTCGAACAGGCGGAGACGGACGCAATCTCGTTGCTGCTCACGCGCCTCGACGAGGACCGCCGCGCGGCGCTGCCGCCGTGGCAGCAGGATCGCATCGATTACGATCCGCTGTCGCGCACCGCGTTCTACGGCGAACCCGCGCCGCTGCTGAGCGCATCGCGCGTCGCGGTGATCACCGCCGGAACCTCGGATCTTCCGGTGGCGCGCGAGGCGGCGCGCACCTTGCGCTTCCACGGCCACGCCAGCGTCTCGATGGCGGATATCGGCGTCGCCGGCATCTGGCGGCTGATGGCGCGGCTCGACGAGATCCGCGACATGCCGGTGGTGATCGTCGCCGCCGGGATGGACGCGGCGCTGCCCAGCGTCGTCGCCGGGCTCGTGCCGGGCGCGATCATCGCCGTTCCGACCGCGGTCGGTTACGGCGTCGCCGCCGGCGGACACGCGGCGTTGCACGCGATCCTGGCAAGCTGCGCGCCGGGCATCGTGACGGTGAACATCGACAACGGCTACGGCGCGGCCTGCGCGGCCATGCGCGTGCTGAACGCCATTCCGGCTTGCGTTCAGGAGGAGCGGGCGACATGAGCGACATGACATACCGGACCCTCGGGCGCACCGGCGAGCAGGTGTCGCTGATCGGCGTCGGCGGCTATCACCTCAGCGTGCCGCCCGAGGACGAAGCGATCCGCATCGTGCGCGGCGCGATCGACGCGGGCGTGAACTTCCTCGACAACTCCTGGGACTATGCGGATGGCGAGAGCGAACGCCGCATGGGCCTGGCGCTCGGCGACGGCTATCGCGCCAAGACGTTCCTGATGACCAAGATCGACGGGCGCACCGCCGAATTGGCGATCCGGCAATTGGAGGAATCGCTGCGGCGCCTGCGGACCGACCGCGTGGATCTGCTGCAGTTTCATGAAGTGATCCGCATGGAGGACATTCCCCGCATTCTCGGCGACAGCGGCGCGCTGGAAGCGGTGCTGCGGGCGAAGGAGCAGGGCAAGCTGCGCTACATCGGCTTCACCGGCCACAAGAGCCCGCACATCCACAAGGCGATGCTGGAGGCGACGTTCGCGCAGGGCTTCACCTACGACGCGGTGCAGATGCCGCTGAACGTGATGGACGCGCATTTCGACAGTTTCGAGCGCATCGTGCTGCCGATCCTGGCGCGCCATGAGATCGGCGTGCTGGGGATGAAGCCGATGGGCGACCAGTTCATCCTGGAAAGCCGCGCCGTCAGCGCGATCGAGTGCCTGCATTACGCGATGAGCCTGCCGACCAGCGTGGTGATCACCGGCATCGATTCGATGCGAATTCTTGAACAGGCGTTCGAGGCGGTGCGCACGTTCGCGCCGCTGACGCCGGAGCAGCGCGGCGCGCTTCTCGCCAAGACCGGGAAGGCGGCGCGCGACGGCATGTACGAACGCTACAAGACCACCGATCGCCACGATTCCACCGAGCGGCACCCGGAGTGGCTCGGCTAACTTCCGAGTGAATGCGCCGGCGAAAGCCAAAGCGCTGGTCTTTGTCAGCGCCGATCCGGCGCCCAGCCGATACCCGGTCGCGTTCCAGGCGGCCTGAGAGCGCGCTTTCGCTGCACCCGGAATCTTCTGGTCCGCCACTTGCATGGTGCCTGCCGGATTCGGCTATGGTCGCTGTCGACGGTCGATGAGCCGTCAACGGAGGGGGAAACATGGGCATCAGCCGGCGTCACGTACTGCAATCGGCGGTTGGGGGCGCGCTCGCCGCGCCGTTGGTGCTGCGGCACGCCGCGCTCGGCGCCGATCCGATCAAGGTGGTCGGCATCCACGACGCCTCCGGCGGGCTCGACATCTACGGCCTGCCGATGATCGCCTGCCTCGATTTCGCGGTCGGCGAGGCGAACGCGGCCGGCGGACTGCTCGGGCGGCCCATCGAGCTGATCAACTACGACCCGCAATCCAACATCCAGCTCTACACCCAGTTCGCCACCCAGGCGGCGACGCGCGACCGCGCGGCGGTGGTGCATGGTGGCATCACCTCGGCCTCGCGCGAGGCGATCCGCCCGATCCTCCGGCGTTACCGCACGCTCTACTTCTACAACACGCAATACGAGGGCGGCGTTTGCGACCGCAACTGCTTCTGCACCGGCTCCACCCCGGCGCAGAACGTGCAAAAGCTGATCCCCCAAGTGATGAAGAAATGGGGCAAGAAGCTGTACATCCTGGCCGCCGACTACAATTATGGCCAGATCACCAGCAAATGGGTCACCAAATACTGCCGGGAGAACGGCGGCCAAGTCCTGGCGGTGGACTTCTTCCCCCTCGGCGTCACGGAGTTCGGCCCGAGCATTCAGAAAATCCAGGCCGCCAAGCCGGACCTCGTCGTGTCGGTGCTGGTCGGCGGCGCCCACATTTCGTTCTATCGCCAGTGGGCGGCGGCGGGGCTGAAGAGTCGCATTCCGATGTGCTCCACCACCTTCGGCGGCGGCAACGAGAGCCTGGTGCTCTCGCCCGAGGAGGGCAACGGCATCGTTTGCGCGTTCAGCTACTTTCAGGAGGTCGACAACCCCGTCAACAAGGCGTTCCTGAAAAAGTTTCACGCCAAGCTGGGGTCGAAGGCGCCCTATCTCGGCGGCGAGTTAGCGATGCGCACCTATGTCGGATTCAACCTGTGGGCCGAGGGCGTGCGCAAGGCGGGCTCAATCGACCGCATGAAGGTGATCAAGGCGCTGGAAACCGGGATCACCAATAACGGCCCGCCCGGCAAGACGGTCGTCGATCCGCAGACCAACCACGTGACCTTGGACGTCTACCTCGCGGAATGCGCCAATCACGGATTCAAAATTCTCGAGCACTTCCCGAACCAGCCGCCGTCCGACACGCAGTCGGTGTGCGATCTGCAGAAACACCCAAATACCGACAAGCAGTTCGTGGTGGACGTGAAGATTTGACGCTCACACTCATGTGTCGGATCGGCAAGCTTGTCCTGCCGGCACGGCCCCCCTCACCCACCCTCTCCCCCGGTGAACGGGGGGAGAGGAGAAGCACCAGGTACTCGCTCGAAAAGTCCCCCTCCCACGCTGGCGGGGGAGGAACTAACGGAGGGGGTCCGTAGCGGCGCATGGATCTCGCGCTCGCCATCGCGGTGCAGGCGCTGATCGGCATCGCGACATTGCTGATCATCAGCCTGGGACTCGCGGTCATTTTCGGCATGATGCGCGTGATCAACTTGGCGCATGGCGAGTTCCTCATGCTCGGCGGCTACAGCGCCATTCTTTCCGTGCGCGCGGGGGCGAATATCTGGGTGGGCATGCTGATCGCCGCGCCGATCGTGGTCGGGGCGATCGGGTTCGTGGTCGAACGGCTGCTGATCCGGCATCTGTACGGCCGAATGGTCGATACGATGCTGGCGACCTGGGGCCTGTCGCTCGCGCTGATCGGCGCCGTCACCATGATCTTCGGCAACAACGTCACGGGGTTTTCGGCGCCGCTCGGCAGCGTTTCGATCGGCGGCTTTCTCACCTCCGGTTATTCACTGTTCCTGATCGGCGCCGCCGCGTTTCTCGTGCTCGCCACCTGGCTGGTGCTGCGCTTCACCCACGTCGGGCTGATCGCGCGGGGGACGATGCAGAACCCGGAAATGGCGGCGGCGCTCGGGGTGTCGCCCGCGTTCGTCTATTCGGTCACGTTCACGGTCGGCGCGGCGCTGTCGGGGCTGGCGGGCGGCTTGATCGCGCCGGTGTCCGGCGTCCTGCCGACCATGGGAGCGGCCTACATCGCCAAGGCCTTCATCACCGTGATCACCGGCGGGGCGGCGATCCTCGCCGGCACCGTCACGGCCTCGGCGCTGCTCGGCTCGGTTTCCACCTTCGCCACGTTCCTGACCACGCCGGTGTTCGGCGAGGTGGCGCTGCTGATCGTGGCCATCGTGCTGCTGCGGCTGCTACCGCGCGGCATCACCGGCCGCTTCTTCCGGCGGGCGCTGTGACGGCCTCCCGCGCCCTCGACGCGCTGCCCGCCACATTGGCGCGGCCGAGCGGCGAGCGCTTCCGCCCGGCGCTGGAAATCGGCGCGGCGCTCGCGCTCGGCATAGCGGCCGCGGTCGGCCTGCCGCAGGTCCTGCAACTGTTCGCGCTGATCAACGCGACGGTGTTTGCCTCGATGGCGGTGCTGGCGCTCAGCCTCGCGCTGATCTGGGGGTTCGGCGGCATTCTCTCGTTCGGTCAGGCGGCGTTCTTCGGCCTGGGCGGCTATGCCTATGCGGTGGCGGCGCTCAACCTGCCCGACACCACGCTCGCGGTGCCGATCGCGCTCGCCGTTCCGACGCTCGCGGCGGCGGCGCTCGGCTACATGATGTTCTTCGGCCGGATCAGCGACGTTTACATGGGCGCCATCACGCTTACGGTCACGCTGATCCTGTTCAACTTCATGAACTCGACCGCCGGCGACCAATGGCATATCGGCGCGGCGCCGCTCGGCGGCTTCAACGGCATCCCGTCCACCCCGCCGCTGAACGTGCCCGGCCACCCCGACGTGCCGCTGGCGCCGGAGGCGATTTTCCGCGTCGCCGCCATCGCGCTCGCGCTCTGCTACGCGCTGGCGAAACTCGTGCTGCGCAGCCGGTTCGGCCGCGTGGTGGTGGCGATCAAGGAGAACGAGTTGCGCGCCGAACTGCTGGGCTACGATGTGCGGCTGTACAAGCTCGGCATCTTCAGCGTCGGCGGCTTCATGGCCGGGCTGGCCGGCCTTTTGTTCGCGAACTGCGTGTTCGTCAGCCCGACGATGTTCTCGCTCTCCTACTCGGCGCAGATCATCATCTGGGTGATGGTCGGCGGACTGGGCACGCTGCTCGGCCCGATAATCGCCTGCGTGCTGTTGCAGATGCTGACCACCTGGGCCGGCACGCTACGCGACCTCGACCCGAACCTGCTGCTGGGCGCCATCCTCATGGTGGTAGTGCTCGCGGTCCCACGTGGATTGTTGCCGACCGGCTTCGACATGCTGCGCCGGCTGCGGCCGGGCCGACGCGGATGACGCCGCTCCTGGAAGCACGCGAGCTGAGCATGCGCTTCGGCGGCGTGCTCGCCGTGGACAATGTCGCTCTGTCGGTCGCCGAGGGCGAGTTGCGCTGCCTGATCGGCCCGAACGGCGCGGGGAAAAGCACGTTCTTCAAGTGCCTGACCGGCCAGCTCAAGCCCAGCAGCGGGCGCATTTTCTGGCGCGGCCGCGACATCACGGGGGCGGAGAGTTTTGCCGTGGCACGGCTGGGCGTCGGCATCAAGACGCAGGTACCGGCGCTGTTCGATGGCCTGACCGTACGGGAAGGCGTGGTGCTTGCCCTGCGCCGCGCTTATGGCGAACCGGAAGCGCGAACCCGCGCGATGGCGACCTTGGAGCGGCTGGCGATCGCGCATCTCGCGACGCTTCAGGTGGGCTTGCTGGCGCACGGTCAGCGGCAGCTGGTGGAACTGGCGATGGTGGTGGCGCCCGAGCCCGACCTGATCCTGCTGGACGAGCCTACCGCCGGGATGAGCGCCGAGGAAACCCGTCGCGCGGCCGAGCTGATCCTGGAGCTGAACCGCAGCCATGCCATCATCGTGGTCGAGCACGACATGCAGTTCATCCGCTCGATCGCGCGCACCGTCACGGTGTTTCACCAAGGCCGCGTCCTGATGGAAGACAGCGTGGCGCACGTTCTCGCCGATCCGCGCGTGCGCGATGTGTATCTCGGGAAATCGGCCGAACGGGCCACGCAGGAGGCCGCGCTGGATACTGCCCGGAGTCGTCATTGCCGGGCGTGAGCCGGCAATCCGGTGCCGCAACGGAGATGGCCGGATCAACTCCGGCCATGACGGGACGGCATCGGCTGCGCGCGCCTTCCGCGGTAACGGATGGCCACGGATTGCCGGCATGATGGAGGTCGACAACCTGGTTGCCGGCTATGGCCGCATCGAGGTGCTGGGGGGAATTTCGTTCCGCATCGATGCCGGCGAATGCGTCGGCATCCTCGGCCATAACGGCATGGGCAAGTCGACATTGCTGAAGACGCTGGTCGGGCTGTTGCCGGCGAGCGCGGGCGCCATCCGATTCGAGGGCCGCGCCATCGAGCACCTGCCGGCGCATCGGCGAGCCCGCCTCGGAATCGGCTATGTGCCGCAAGGACGGCAGATTTTCCCCGGCCTCACCGTGCGCGAGAACCTGGCCTTCGCGGCGGCGGCCAAACCTGGACTTCCCGCCACCGGCGCGGTCGCCGTGCTGGAAAAATTTCCCGAGCTACGCCGGCTTTTGGACCGCGCCGGCGGCGCGCTCTCCGGCGGCGAGCAACAACTCTTGGCGGTTGCGCGGGCGCTGTGCGGCGCACCGCGGCTCCTGCTGCTCGACGAGCCGACGGAGGGGATTCAGCCGTCGATCGTCGAGGCGATCGCGGCGCGCATCCAGGATCTCCGGCGCGGCGGCCTGACCGTGCTGCTGGTGGAGCAGAATCTCGAATTCATCCGCGCGCTGGCCGACCGCGTGCTGCTGATCCATCGCGGCCGCATCCTGCGCGAACTGCCGCCGGACGCGCTGGCGGAAACGGAGCTGATGGAAGAGTTCGTCGGCGCCGGTTAAATCTCCGGCCGAATGGAGGACCGAGTTATGTCTCTGAACACGATCAAGGCCCCGACCATCGAGCAGTTGCGGAAGGTCGCGGCCGATCTCGGCATGAGCATGAGCGAGCGTGATCTGGAGTTGCATCGCATGTGCCTGCTGTCCGGGATTGAGGCGTACAACATCGTCGACCACATGCCGGACGAGTTGCCGGAAGTGAAATATCCGCGCACGCCAGGGCGACGCCCGATGCCGGAGGAGAATCCGTACGGCGCGTGGTACGTGAAGACCGAGGTGCAGGGCGCGAGCGGCGGCAAGCTGAAGGGCAAGAAAGTCGCGCTGAAGGACAATATCTGCCTCGCCGGCGTGCCGCTGATGAACGGCGCCTCCACCATGGAGGGCTATGTCCCGGACGTGGACGCCACGATCGCCACGCGCATTCTCGACGCCGGCGGTACCATCGTCGGCAAGACGGTGTGCGAGTATTTCTGCTTCTCGGGTGGCAGCCACACCAGCGCGACCGGACCGGTGCACAATCCACACCGGAAGGGCTATTCCGCCGGCGGCTCCTCCTCCGGCAGCGGCTGCGTCGTCGGGCTGGGCGAAGTGCCGATGGCGATGGGCGGCGATCAGGGCGGCTCCATCCGCATGCCGGCCTCGTTCTGCGGCGTTTACGGCATGAAGCCGACGCACGGGTTGGTTCCGTATACCGGCATCATGCCGATCGAACTGACGCTCGACCACACCGGACCGATGACGGCGACGGTCGAGGACAACGCGCTGTTCTTGGAAGTGCTCGCCGGCCCCGACGGGCTCGACCCCCGCCAGTACGGAGCCGAAAGCAAGCCGTATCGCGAATCGCTCGGCAAGGGCGCGAAGGGACTGCGCATCGCCGTCGTCGAGGAAGGCTTCGGCCATCCGCAGTCCATGCCGCAGGTCGACGCGCTGGTGCGCGAGGCGGCGGAGCGGCTCGGCGAACTCGGCGCCACCGTGGAGAAGGTGTCGATCCCGATGCACCGGCAGGGCCACGCGATCTGGCTGCCGGTGGCGGCCGAGGGCGCGACCATGCAGATGATGCTGGGCAACGGCTTCGGCTTCAACTGGCAGGGGCTGTACGTGACCTCGATGCTCGACTTCCACAGCGCCTGGCGCACGCGCGCGGACGAGCTGTCGGATACGCTGAAGAACACCATGCTGCTCGGGCATTACATGGTCACGAACTACCGGGGCCATTATTACGCCAAGGCGCAGAACCTGGTGCGCCGCCTGCGCCGCGCCTACGACGACGTGCTGGCGCGCTACGACCTGCTGCTGATGCCGACCCTGCCGATCGTGGCGACGCCGCTGCCGGACGCAAACGCGCCGATCGACGAGATCATCCAGCGCGGCTTCGAGGTGCTGCCGAACACCGCGCCGTTCGACGCCACGCACCATCCCTCGATGAGCCTACCCTGCGGTCTGGTCGATGGCCTGCCGGTGGGGCTGATGCTGGTCGGGCGGATGTTCGAGGAGGAAACGATCTACCGCGCGGCCGCCGCCTTCGAGTCCGGCGTGGACTGGAAGTCGATCACGGCGTGAACGATGCCGTCGCCATGGCCGGGTTCGTCCCGGCCGTGAGCGGCATGTCGGATACGAAGGCGGCTCGATCAAAGGGAGGACGCTCATGGATCTCGGCCTGAAGAACCGCAAGGCGTTGGTCACCGGCGGCACCAAGGGGATCGGCCGCGCCATCGCCGAGCACTTCGCCGCGGAGGGCGCCGCCGTCGCCATCTGCGCCCGCGGTGCGACAGAAGTGAGCGAGACCGTCGCCGCCCTGCGCGAAACCGGCGTGCCGGCCACCGGCCGGGCGCTCGACGTCACCGACAAGGCGGCGCTGGAATCCTGGGTGCGCGACGTGGCCGGGGAGTTCGGCGGGCTCGACATCGTGGTGCCGAATGTCAGCGCGCTCGCCATCGCCGACGATGAGGCCGGCTGGCGCGCCGAGTTCGACGCCGACATGATGCATTCGGTGCGCGCCGTTGCGGCGGCGATGCCGTTCCTGGAGAAGTCGAGCGCCGCCGCGATCGTCATGGTATCCAGCGTGTCCGGACGCGAGGTCGATTTCGCGGCCGGACCGTACGGCGCGTTCAAGGCGGCGCTCATCCATTACGCTCAAGGACTGGCTTACAAATACGCCGGCAAGGGCATCCGCGCGAACAGCGTCTCGCCGGGCAACACCTATTTCGAGGGCGGCGTCTGGCACCGCATCGAGCACGGCAATCCGGAGCTGTTCAAAACAGCGCTCGGGCTCAACCCCACCGGGCGCATGGCGAAGCCGGAAGAGATCGCGCGCGCCGTGGTGTTCCTCGCCAGCCCGGCGGCGAGTTTCATCAGCGGCACCAACCTCGTCGTGGACGGCGCGCTGACGCGCGGCGTGCAGTTCTAATCGGCGCGGCACGCCGGGACGGCGAAGGCGGTCTCGGCATGTGTTTCGGCGCGGTAATGCCCTGCGCGGAGCCCCAGGCGCATCTATCCTGTCGCCTACAAGCCCGTTGCTCCGCTGCCGCGTAGGCCGAAGCGGCCGGTCGCGGCTCGGCCATGGCTCCCGTCGCGGCGCCATTCGGCGCGCGCACGAAGATCGCCACCCCCGCAGCGCTGGCGCGCAGTCATTGGGGTTTCCTCCCGTTCTATCCTGGGGCGGAGAGGACCGGGGAGATCGGGCAGACCGAATGCGCTGCCATTTGGTGATGGCCCGACTCGGTTCGATCATCCACGACTTCTGCGCGGCCAAATCCGTGGAGCCCGGGCATGACGGCATTGGCCGATTCGGGTCGCGTGCTGATCACGCTACGCGCGCATCGGCTGGCCGGTGTCGCGCATCAGGACCTGCGCGTGCCGGGAGGTGATGGCGGCGTGATAGGCCTGCGCCGCCTCGGACATGTCCGCGTCGGGCCGCTGCTCGGGCTCGAAATGATGGTAGGTGTCGACGCCGCGCACCAGGGTCGCGCTGTCGTGGCTGCCGACCACCTGCCGCACATAGGTCGGCAGATAGCGGATGGCAAAGCCGATGCGGCGCTTGCCGGAGGGGTTGGGGTCCGAGCCGTGAATCAGCCGCACGTGATGCAGCGACATCTGGCCCGGCTCCAGCTCCAGCATCACCGCCCGGCTTTCGTCGACCTCGACCTCGATCTCCTGGCCGCGGCTCAGCAGGTTGTTGGCGGCGAAGGTATCGCGGTGCGGCAACTGGTCGCGCTTGTGGCTGCCCGGGATGACACGCATCGCCCCGTTCTCCGCCGTGCTTTCGGAGATCGCCACCCAGGCGGTGACGATGTCGGCCGGGTCCAGCCCCCAATAGGTGGAATCCTGATGCCAGGAGACGTAGCCCGGGTCGCGCGCCTCCTTGATGAAGAAGCTGGTGCCCCAGCACAGGATGTTCGGGCCGATGAGGTCCTCGACCGCATCCAGGATGCGGGGCGCGCGGATCAGTTCGTCGAGCCAGGTGAACAGCAGATGCGACTTGTGCCTGAGCGGGCCCTTGAGCGCGCCGTCGCGCCCCTCGTAATCCTCCAGGCGGCGGCGGATGCCGGCAGCTTCGGCGGTGCTCAGGGCCGGAACGGGGGCGTAATAGCCGCGCTCACCGTATTGCCGGATCGCGTCGGCGGATAGCACTTTCATCGGACTTCCTCCGCTTTTCCGCCCCAGATTAGGGCCGCCGCCGAATGGCGCAAAGCGGCCAGGCTCGGGCCGGGATCAGCGGGCCGGCGCGAAGGCGCACGGATTGACGATGACCGCCGAGGCGCCGAACACGGACTGCCATGTGCTAGGCGTGCCCCGCAACACCACCGGATCGCCGCGGTTGAGCAGCGCGACACGGTCGAGCACCCTGCGGTCCTCGGTCGGCATCAGGCAGAGAAGCTCGGTCGGCGCGCCGTCGGCGCGGCGCTCGGCGCCGAGACGGCCCACGAATATCGCGACGTACGGCTTTTCGAAATTCGCGGGGCCGAGCACCGATGCCCAGCCCAGTTCGTCGACCATGCGCGGCTGCACGCCGAGGAATTGGCCCTGGACGGTGATGATCCGATCCCGATACAGCGCCTCGAAGCGGACCGGATTGGTCTCGCCGGCTTCCCGCGCGAGGCGACTGACCAGCACAGCCCCGGGATAGCCGGGCGCCACATCGACAGCGGCCCGCGCGGCCACGACGAACTCCGAACCAAATTGCGGGACGTAGTAGAGCCGCACCTCGTTGCGCCCGGGGGCCTCGACCGGCAGCGAGACGCGCGTGCGCGAGGCCGGGATCGTGGTGCTCTCGCGGGCGAATTTCTGGGTGTCGGCGACCGCGTCCGGCGTTCCCGCCGGGACCACGATCAGCCGATGGTTGGACCCCGACGCCAGCCCGCGCGCATCCACGTCGACCACGACCGGATCGACGATCCGCACCCGCTTTCGCGTCGGCGCGATCGACGCCGCCGCGACCGGCGCGCGGCGCACTGCGGGCGGCAAGGCCGGCGGTGCGATCGGCGTGGTTGCGGGCCTGGTGGCTGCCAGTTCGCGCAGGCGCAGGCGCGCGAGGGCGGCAAAGCGCCCGTTCGGAAAGGTCTCGATATACGCTCGCAACTCGGCCGGATCGGCGCTGTTGCGCACGCTGGTCCAGAACGCGATATCGGCTGGGTCGTCCGCCGCCGACGCGTTGGTGCCAAGCGCGGCGGCGAGCAGCGCCACCGCCAGGAAACGGCGCATCCGCTCAGCGCACCGAGAACATCGTCCGCGCGCTGGTCTCGTACCGGCCGTCGTTGTTGTACAGCTTGGTCATGTAGCGCGCCTCGTACTTGCCGGGCGCGAAGGGACCGATGACCAGGTCGGTCAGATTATTGCGCTTCCAGATGGTGGTGTACCAGATCGGCTTGGTTTCCGGAGGCGGCGAAATCGGATTGAAATCCGGCGTGCCGGCGCGGACGATCATGAAAATATCGGCATCCGGGTCGGGAAAATTGACGAAGGACACCCGGAATTTCTGTCCGACGCGCGCCACCGTCGGTTTGACGACGACTTTGTTCGTGCAATCGCCGACAATGCCGGGGCAGGGATTGGCCGGCGCCGCCGCGGGATTGTTCGCCTCGGGCGCCGCGACCGGCGTCCGCGCCGGGGCGGGCGCGGGAGCGGCCCCGACCGCCGGCTTGGCGGCCGGCGGGTGCTTCACCCGGAGCAGCGCCAGCACGCGGAACTTGCCGTTGGGAAACGCGTCCAGATAGGCCTGATACTCGGCCGGATTGGTGCTGTTCTGGATGGATTGCCAGAACACCAGATCGGCATCCTGGGCGCGCGCGGTGGCGAGCGGCGCCGCGCCGAGCGCGAGCGCAAGGACGAGCGCGGTACGAGTCGAGCTCCGCATCAGGAATAGGCTCCGTTGGTCAGATGGTTGCGATGCAAGCCCCGGTCAGGAGAAGCACCTCCGGTGCGCGACGATCTCGTCGGACAAGCAAGACTGGGCGCCTCGGTGGAACAAGTCGTTAGCCGCAATGGCCAGGTCGCGCAAGCTCACGCGGCGCGAGCGAGCCCGGTTCCGCCGGCGGACTGCGCAATAGTTCCGATGCGCGACAGCAGCTCCAACTGTGATTGGAAGACCTGCGCGTCGGGGCAATACCACATGCCGACGCCCGCGATACTGAGCTGCATGATCCCTTTGCTGGCGCGGTAGCGCAGCCGGCAGTTCCTGGGCGCCTGCTCAAGGGCAGCCATCAGTCCCGCCGCCCTGAGCCGTTCGTCGGTCCGCGACCCGGCCTTCAACTCCCACCCGGCGGGCTGACCCTTTCGGCTCCGGTAGGTCGCCGACCAGTTCTCGAATCCGGCGGGAAAGGTCATGCGCAAGATGTAAGCATAGGTGACCGAGTTGCCGCCGGAAATCTCCTGGGTGTCTACCTTGTCCGTGGCAAGGTAGGCGACGACCGGCCGGCGCTCCCATGTGCCGGTCAGCTTGATGCGCCAGCGTGACAGCGTGCCTTGCACCAGCGCCCGGTTGGCTTCCCAGAGCCTCGCCGCCTTGCCCATGAGGCTGCGAAACCAAAGCCACGCCAGGGCGACGACCACCGCCACGGCGATCACGACCCCAAGAATTTCCAGCCCTGACATGGAAGAAACCTTCACCGACAAGAAGCCAATTATGTAATCGCTCAATCGGACCTTGTCACGACACTTTCGGCCGCGTACCGCTATTTCGCCGGGACTGGGCATGCCATGGCGGGCAGCCGACCTTACCGCTCCATGCGCCAGGGCGAGCGGTCGTGCCAGGATTTGAGCGCCGCGGTCGCCCAGGCGGTCGATTTGTCCTGGTGGCAGATGTTGCACGGGTTCGGGATGCCGTATTTCTCGGTGTCCGCGGGCGTGATGAAGTTGAACGTGTGCGCGTGCACCGTCTGGTCCACGAACTCCTTCTCGATCTTTGGCATGTGGCAGGCGATGCACTGGCTGCCCGGGCTGCCGGGCTTGTGGTGCGTGTGCGCCGCGATGCTCACCGCGTGCGGACCGTTCTGCGTGTCGGTGCCATGGCACACGAAGCACATCTGGCTCGGCGGCTCGCGCAACTGCGCGGGGTATTTCGTGCCGTGCACGTCATGGCAACTGAAGCAGGCAACGCCCCGCGTGTACATCAGGCTCCGCGCGAAATCGTTACCCTGCATGCGGTTCTTGTGCGCGGTGCCGTCGGGGAAATAGTAGAAATTGGTCGGCTGGCCGAGCTTGTGGTCCTCCAGCTTCCAGAAGTCGGCAAGGTTCAACCCCATGTGGAAGCCGACCGGCCAGTCGTAGTATTTGCCGTCGATCGGATTGGTGAGCGGCCGCCCCTGCGAGTGGCACTGGATGCAGGTATCGTTGGCCGCCACGTGGTCGAGCCGGGCCGGGTTGATGATGTTGGCTGCGGTCGGGTGCTGAACGTGCGCGCTGCCCGGCCCGTGGCAGCGCTCGCAACCGACGTTCCATTCGGCTACCGTCTTGGTCTTGATGTCGTAGTTCACCGAGTGGCAGCCGTCGCAGAGCGGGCCTGTCGGTCGCTTCATGTTGTCCGGCGGATAGAGCGCTGCCCACCAGTCCTCGCCCTTGTCGACGAAGAACTTCCGCCAGACGTGCTTGGCGACATCCCACTGCGCCGGCAACACGAAAAAATCGTTGCCGATTTTGGTGAAATAGCGCTGCTTCCAGAGATGGCCATAAACAAAGGCGATGTCCTTCTTCGTGAACGTCACCAGCGGATTGGGCTTCGACATATCCGGAAGGATCGCCTCGGGATGCTCGCGCGGGTCGCGCACGACATTGGCCATCGGCGTCTTCTTCCAACGCTGGTAAATGTCGGCATGGCACGATTTGCAGGCCGCCGACCCCACGTAATGCCAGCCGGAAGTCGGATCGGCCTCCGCGGCGAGCGCGCGCCGTACGCCGAAGGCGACATGGATCGGCGCCGCGGGTTCGGCGTTCGCGCGCGACAGCTTCACCGTGATCGGCAAATGGCGGATGTACAGCACGAGTTGCCAGATCTGCCGCTCCGGCAAATTCCAGGCCGGCATGCCGGTGTTCCGGATGCCGTTGCGGACGTGATAGAAAATCGCGCCGTCGCTGAGCGAGGCGGCCAGCGCGCGCAGCGGCGGCGGATGCGGATACTGGCCCGCGCCGATGGCCGTGCGGCCGCCGCCGTCGTAGCCGTGGCACACCTCGCAGTTCTGGCGGAACAGTTCGCGCCCGGCCACGATGTCGGCGGCATCCGCCCCCAGCGGATTGCGCCGCTTCCGCGCCGCCCCCGGAACGCTGTGGCGCAACACCCACGTGGCCACGACCGTTTCGACCCGCGACGGCGCGGTGCGCGCGCTGGACACGCCGGGAAGCGCGTACCAGTAGAGCGCGGTGGCCGCACCCAGCGCCACGACGACACAGGCCGCCACGATAAGGAGCGTTGTCCGCCGTCGCATGTCGCCTCCCCCAGGTCAGGCCGCCACAGCTGCGATACAGTTATATCTTTCTCCTCCGACAACGGCTATAGGTCAACTATGAACGACGTCGCGCCGACCGAGGCCGGAAGGCCCGTGCGGTGGCTGCTGCTGATCCATCAACTGCCAGCGAAACCCGCTTATCTGCGGGTGAAGATCTGGCGCCGTTTGCAGACGCTCGGGGCGGTAACGGTCCGGAATTCGGTCTACGCCTTGCCGGAGAACGAGCGCAGCCGCGAGGATTTCGAGTGGCTGACGAGGGAGATCGTGGACGGCGGCGGCGAGGGCATGATCTGCGAGGCCAAGCTGGTCAGCGGCCTGTCCGACGAGGAGTTGCGGCACCTGTTCAATGCCGCGCGCGAGACGGAGTACCGCGAGGCCGGCAAGGCGGCGCGCGCGCTCGCGGACTCGATCGGCGGCGAAGCCGATCCGCCGTCCCGCGCCGATACGCGGTCGCGGCTGAAGCGGCTGAAGGCAGAGGTGGCGCGGATTTTCGCCGTCGACTTCTTCGGGGCGAATGGCCGCGAGGCGGTGGCCGGCCTGCTGGACCACCTCGAATCGCGGCTCGGGGAGGAGACCGGGATGGCAGCTGAGCACGCAACCGATACGGCCGATCGCGCGCCGTTGCCGACGAATTGCGTCTGGGTCACCAGGCAGGGCGTGTTCGTCGACCGGATCGCCTCAGCCTGGCTGATCCGGCGCTTCATCGATCCCGAGGCGCGGTTCAAGTTCGTTCCGGCGAAGGGCTATGTTCCGCAGCCAGGCGAGGTGCGCTTCGACATGTTCGAGGCCGAGTTCACCCATATCGGCGACCGTTGCACGTTCGAAGTGCTGCTGGCGCGCAGCGGAATCGACGATCCCGCGCTGGCCGGGATCGCGAAGGTGGTGCACGACATCGACATGAAGGACGACAAATTCGGCCGCCCGGAGACGGGGGGCATCGCCAGCCTGATCGAGGGCATCGCGGCGGCGCACAGCGACGACAACGAGCGGCTCGCCCGCGGCGCGGCGCTGTTCGACGACCTCTACGCCTCGTTCAAGAAGCGAGCCTGACCGCGCGGTGCGCCCGGGCGGCGGCGGCAGGCGCCGCGGCGTTTCCGGTTCTCGCCGGCGTCTCATCGCGCCGCGTGGTGCGACGACGATCCGTGGGTGAGACGGGATACTCGGCCTCGTCATGCCGGGCGAAGACCCGGGCTTCTCGGCGCCGCAGGGCCGCGCGATTGCCGGGTCGAGCCCGGCAATGACGGCAATCGTTTCCAGTCCGAGTGAACGCGCTTCTAGATCGCGCGGGCGAGGTCGGGGATGCGATTCGCCTCGGTGGCCGGGAGGTCGGCGAGCGCGGCCAGGGCGGGGGTGGGTGCGGCGATCAGCACGCGCGCGAGCGCGGCTTCGGGCGGGTCGAAATAGCGCACATCGCTTGGCAACCGCCCGGTGCGGTGGATCGCCGCGGCGCGCTCGGGATAGGCGGCGGCGTAGCGCTCGGCGGCTTCCATGAGGTCGGGCGCGAATTCCGCTCCCCGCTCCGGCGCTTGGCTGTCTGCTGACCCCTCCCCCCGTCCGCCCGCAGGGTGAGGGGGAGAAGCTCCTTGCGCCTCGCGCACCGGGGCTGGCTCGGGAGCCGCGGCCAGCGCCTCGGCCATCAGGCCGATGGCGCAATGCTCGGTCCAGGCGGCGCGGTCGGTGGCTTCGGTATCCGCCTCCCGCTTGCCGCGCGCTGCCTGGAGGCGGAGCAGCAGGCGGAGCGCGCTGTTCGCCTGGCGCATCATGGCGAGAGCCTGGGCGCGGCATTTCGCCGCCCATTGCGGCGTCAGTTCGGGATCCTGGGCGAGGCTGAGGCAATCCTTCCATTGCTCGGAGGCGGCGACGAACTGCGCCGCGACATCGGCCTCGGCGGCGTTGGCCGGAGCGAGCGCCGCGATGCGGGCAATGGCGGCGTGGTCGCGCCGAAGCAGAGCCCCGGGGTCGTCGGTGGGGGGCGGCGGCAGGGTCAGGCGGAGCGTGTGGATCAGGTGGTAGTACGCATCGGCCGGCAGTTGGAAGGCGAGCCCCGGGTCGATCCCCGGATCGAGTTTGGGGACGGGGGCAGGGTTGGCGTGGTTGACGGCGCCGGCGCACATGGTCGAGGCTTGTAGCGTTAGTTATACTACCGCGTCAACGGTTAGTAGGACTACCGGAGCGAGACGACGCGATTTCAGCGCTGGGCGTGAGTGGCGAGTGAGAGTCGGGCTGCCGCCGTGGCCAAGCGCTTGTCGCGCGTCCAGAGCGAGGCGTTGGGGGTCAAACGTGTTGCCGCCAGGAGATGGGCATCGACATAGCCGATTCCGAACGCAAACAATTTCTCCCGGTCGATAAACGCCAGCACTTCATCGTTGTCGGCGACGCTCGCCCCGGGCAAACCGAGCAACGCGTTCAACACGACTTTGCGCTGGCGCAAGCTGCCGAGCGCCAGTTCGCCGATCACGAAGGGATGCGTTAGGGTGAGCCCTTTTGCCAGCAGTTCGGCCAGTGCCGCATCTCCGAGCCGCAAGTGATCGATCCACACCGACGTATCGACGAGGATCACTTGGCCGGCGGTCTCCGCCGGCGCACCGGCGCGAGCGCGGGCTCGCTGCCGCCAAGACGGGCAAGGCGCCGCGCGCTTTCACGTTCGATCAGCGCCTTGAGAGCCTCGCGTAGCAGGGCCGATTTTTGCCGCAGGCCCGTGTAGGCTTGCGCCTTCGCGAGAAGCTCGTCGTCGAGCGCGATGGTTGTCCGCACGAGGATTTACCCGCGTTGGAAGCGCGTCAGATTAGGCACGGTTTGATGACACGATCAATGCCTGGCCGGGCAAATGTCATGCCGCGCGGACCGCTCGTCGGCCGACGACCGAGCGGTGGGTAGGGTCAGGCCGTTCGCCGCGCCGTGAAGCGCTGGACGGGGCGAGCCCTGGGCCGCGGGCGGTGGCCAATCTATCGTGCCGCCATCGGGCAATGCACGGGGCATTTCGCATGAGAAATCTGCTCCAGGCGGGACGGCTGCTGCTGCTCGACATGGCGTCCACCCTGTTGTTTCTGGCGCTCTATCTGCTGACCGGGAGCATCCCCCTCGCGGTCGGCTTCGGCATCGCGCTCGGGGCCGCGCAGATCGGCTGGGAACTGGCGCGCCGGCGGCCGATCGGCGCGCTGCAATGGCTGAGCCTGGTCGTGATCGTGGCCTCGGGCAGCGCGACATTGCTCACCAGCGATCCGCGGTTCGTCATGTTGAAGCCGAGCCTGATCTACGTCGTGGTCGGGCTGGTGATGCTGAAGCGCGGCTGGATGAACCGCTACCTGCCGCCTGTTGCGTTGCAGTTGGTGCCGGACATTGCTGCCATATTCGGGTTCGTCTGGGCGGGGCTGATGTTCGTCTCCGCCGCGCTGAACGTGGTGGTGGCGGTGAGCGTGAGCGTGGCGCTTTGGGCGTCGGTCATGACCGCCTGGGGGATCGCGAGCAAACTTGGGCTGTTCCTGATCCAGTACGCCACGATGCGCATCATCGGCCGCCGCCGTCACCGCGCGCGAGTGGCGACGGGGGCGAACGCCTGAGCAAGGTTGGGTGGAACAGCGCAAGGTAGCGAAAGCTCGTGTAGCCAAAGTTCGCGATCGGTCAGGCGCCCACCTGGGGTGCAGAGCTCATCGACCGCGGAGTTCGATCCCATGCTTCCAGAAAGGTCCGTACGACGTCCAGGGACTCGGGATCAAGCATGCTATCATTTCTGATTCGCTCTAATGATGCGCGGAGGCGTTTCAGGTCGAATATGTCCGTATCATCGCTGATCTGTACGGAAGTCCCGGCCGTAGCTATTCGATCTCCCATGCTCATTGACCATGATCGAGTTGTCAGCGCCCGTGCCAGAATGACAAGCGCGTTATCCTCATTCAGCAGTGAGTCGGTCCACGAGCGAACCTCCTCAGGGTTATCGTCCAAAAACTCACGCCAACGGTAAAGGATCGAGATGAGGTCCTTATGGGAAAGAAGCGACCGATCCTCGGCAGCAGAGCGAATAGCCTTAAGGGCGCGATTCGTAAATAATTCGAGGAAATCCCTGCTCACTAAGCAATCTTCCTCGGCCAGCAAGCGATTTTCTCTTTCCTGGTAATTATGCCTTGCAGAGGACACAAAATCGACAAGCCATCCCAATGATGCCCTTTGTGTAGCAGCATCATACAATGCTGTCCGTTCATCAATTGAGAACCGATTTTTAGTTAACCGACGAATTAACCAATGAAACCGCAGACTTGTATTGGCCATGCCCATAAATCCGCTGTCGGCATCCTTTTCAAGATCAATTTCGTCGTGAATCTCGAAAAGCGCCGTTAGCAGCGGTTCCACCTTGGACTTCTCGACACGTCCAGCTTCGGTTCTCAGCGAGTCAAGGTACACCGGTACCATCGATTTGCCGCGCTTGCGCTCGGTCGCAGCGGCGTTCCGCAACGCATTCTGGACGAACTCCAAATCCTCAGCATGACTGATTAGCTCTTGTATTTGCTCAAATGGCAAAGATCCGTCGGCCAGAGAGAGACGAAAATAAGTGTCACAATGGGTGTCAACGCAAACTCGACGTTCCGAGCTCCACTCGGGAATCCACTCTCCGTCGTACCCCACCCGTTCCAGCTTTGGGAACAGCCTTTGCAACGAGATTTTTGCCAACTCGTGACGAGATTCTGGCAGATCCTTCAAAAAGACCTCGAAGCGTTCGTCAAACGATCGCCCGAGATTGCCCTGGCGAACACCGCAGAGCTCGGCCCTACGAAGCCGGATCGCGCTGAAAAGACCAGGCTCATAAAGCCGGATCGCTTCCAAGGCTATGAAGTCAGCTAAATTCACCTCTTTCGCTATTGCCGGCCACGTCACACTTACGGCGTTTTGTAGACGCGTTACATGACGCGGTGTAGTGATATAAGGCGCCACAACATCGTAGAAGATGTTCATTGTCCGAACTATCTGGCTTTCGCCAGGCGAGCCGCATATCTCGTCGATGGCGTGCAACACGGCTTCGTTCAAGTCAGTCTGGGTTGGCGGCGGCAGCTCAAAGCCCGCCTGGATGATCTTTTCGAGAAAGTGGGGGCCTTCTGATGGGTATCGTTCCATCACTGCCTTTTCAGCCAGCTGACGGTCGAACACCAATAGGTACATCACATTCGGCAAACGTCCGACGGACTTGACCAATCGAAATATGGCTAACGCCTCGTCGGGACTCAAGCGATCAATATCGTCGATTATCATGAGAAAGCGGCATTTTTGACTTTCGAGTATCTTTGATAACCTTCGGAAATTAGACTCGACTGTCTCGCCTTCCGGGAAAAATGTGCTCGCAAACTTCGACGTGTTCGAAATCGCCGACTGCCACCATGGTTGCCCGCTTGCGAGCGAAACTGCTGTTCCGATCACAGGTCCGGCCTGGAGCATGCGGCGGGATATCTTGGGAACAAGATCTTTGAGTTTCTCCCCAACGCCACGGCTTAGGACGGAATTTAGCTCTTGGAGAAAAGCTAACGCAAGTGCCTCCTCGCCACGGTACCACCAACACTTGAAATCCGTGACCTTGAGCGTCTGATCATTGTCATCGTTATTTTGTAGTGCGGATCGAAATCAAATTCACAACGCTGCTTTTTCCTGATCCCCAAGGACCGTGCAGCGCAATCGTTGTTCCAACCGGGTGCGCAATGCTACGCATACTTCTTGCAATCGAATGAGCGAATGGAGTGACCCCATACCGGTCATCCTCGGGAGCCTCTATAGGGCTATCGTTGAAGTATTCTTTCATTTATTGAACCTGTTCGTTACGACACATTTGGCGCAGATAGACTTGATTAGCGATTCGGTCAACGCGCACTTCGCGCGGGCGTTTACTTGGACGGGTCGAGGTATGCAGCTCGTGTAGGGATGGTCGTTACGAGCGCACCAAATAAATTGACCCACGCGACGGCCTACTCCGCCGTCACCCCCGCGAAGGCGGGAAGCCATGCGCACAGTTCTACGAGCTTGGCGCGATCGGAGAATGCAGGAGTTGGCGGGCCGGATCGCGCAATCTCGAGGCCGCGTCGACCGGGTTTTGGGTGCCGTGAAAGTGGCGCAATGCGCTGCGCTTTTGCGCCCTACGCTTGCTCATGTAGCCCGCATGGAGCGTAGCGAAACCGGGGACCGTCGTTGCGGGTGCACCAAAACCCGGATTGCGCTGCGCTTCATCCGGGCTACGCCGCTACGGTGCGGTCGTCCACGCACCCGTTGCGACCGCGATCAGCGGATCTCCGCGCGCCGCAACACCGGGATTACCTCCTCGCCGAACAGCGTGACCGCGTCGACCCGCCGCTGATCGACCGCACGCCCCAGGATAGCGAGCAGATGGCCGGCCCCGCAGGCGCGGCACTGCGCGATGATCTGTTCGGCGACTTGCCCGGGCGTGCCGGCAATGAACTCGTCCTCGTGCACCGAGAAACCTGCGCCGGTGTTCGGCGCATCCAGCAGCGACGGCGCGGGCGCGCCGACCCGAGGGTCTCCGGCGAGCACCTTGCGGGTCATCGCCATCGCCATCCGTGCCGCTTCGCGAGCCGCCTCCTCACTGCGTGCAATCGAGACGTTGCGCCGGATCGCCAGTTGCTCGGGGCCGGCAGCCGCGCCCAGCCGATCCGCCTCGCCGCGGTAGGCGTCGAAGATCTCGCTGATCCGCGCGATCGATTCGAACGCGGTGCAGATCTTCGAGCCCCGCGCGGCCGATTTGCGCGCCGAGCCGGTGCTCACCACCGTCGTCCATTTCGGCGGCCAAGGCTGCTGTCGCGGCCGCGGCACGATCCGCAGATCGGCGAAGTTCCAGTACCGCCCGCGATGCGAAATAACCGGCGCGGCGAGCCCGGCATCCAGGATCGCCAGCGCTTCGTCGAACCGCTCCCGGGCTTCCTCGACGCCAAGGCCGATCCTGATCAGCTCCTGCGGGACGCCGCTGGCGCAACCGATTTCCAGCCGCCCGCCGGTCAGGTGGTCGAGCATCGCGATCTCTTCGAGAACGCGCCACGGCTGATAGAACGGCAGCACCATGCCCATCGTGCCCAGCCGCAAGTGCCTGGTGCGGTGCGCGATGGCGGCGATCAGCAGGTTGGGCGCCGGGCTGTACGAAAGGCCGAAATGGTGCTCGCTGAAGAAAATGCCCTCGAAGCCGAGGTGGTCGATGCGCTGCCACAGCGCCATGCCAGCCTCGAACAACGCCGAGGCGGCGTCGGGTGCGACATCCTCGCCGGGAGTGCCGGGCGCCTGCAGGAATTCGAAAACCCACGGCCGGATCATGTGCCCTCGCGCGAGCGGCGGCGCATGCCGTCAGCCACGCCGCGTGACGGTCCCAGCCATTACGCCTCTCGGCTCGCCAAGAGCGATCGGTAGAGCCCCATCGTGGTCCGCGCGATCGCGTCCCAGCTGAAGCGGCTCTCCACGCGGCGGCGGCCGGCCTTGCCGAAGCGCTCGCGCAGCGCCGGGTCGGCCGCCAGGCGGTTCACGGCATCGGCCAGCTCCTCGGCGAAGGCGGCGGGGTCGGCCGGGTCGGACGTGCCGGGCAGGAAGCCGGGATCCACCAGCAGCCCGGTCTCGCCATCCACCACCACCTCGGGGATGCCGCCCACCGCCGAGGCCACCACCGCGGTTTCGCAGGCCATGGCTTCCAAGTTGATGATGCCGAACGGCTCGTAGACCGAGGGGCAGCAGAACACGGCGGCGTGGCTGTAGAGCTGGATCACGTCGGGCCGGGGCACCATCTCGCGGATCCAGATCACGCCCGGCCGGGTGGCCGCGATCCGGGCGACACCCTCGGCCATTTCCCGCCCGAGCTCCGGCGTGTCGGGCGCCCCGGCGCAGAGCACGACCTGAAGCGCCGGGTCCAGCCACGGAATGGCATGGACCAGGTGCATGATGCCCTTCTGGTGCGTGATCCGCCCGACGAACAAAACAAACGGACGGTCGGGGTCGATGCCGTAGCGCACCAGCGCGTCGTGCGCGGCCGTGCGCCGGTACTCCTCGACATCGATGCCGTTGTGGATCACGTGCACCCGCTCCGGCCGCACGTTGAAATGGCGCAGCACGTCGTCGCGCGTGCCGTGCGAGACGGCGACCACGGCGCTGGCCTGCTCGATCGCGGTGCGCTCCATCCAGGCGCTGAGATGGTAGGCGTTGCCGAGCTGCTCGACCTTCCACGGCCGCAACGGTTCCAGCGAGTGGATGGTCAGCACGTAGGGGATGCCCCAGAGCTGGCTCGCGAGCACACCGGCCATGTCGGTGTACCAGGTGTGGCAATGCACGATCTGCGCATCCAGCCGGTCCTTGGCCATGGCGAGCGAGCGGGCCAAGGCGTCGACGGCGCCCGTGAAGCGCGGGTCGGTGCCGCGCGCCGTCTCCTCCCATTGCGGATAGCCGCGCACGGCCGGGTTCGCCGCCGGATCGAGCTGCTCGCCGAAGCAGCGCACCTCCACCTGCACGTGCTTGGCGAGCGCGCGCGCCAGATACTCCACGTGCACGCCGGCCCCGCCGTAGACGTGCGGCGGGTATTCCTTCGTGCAGAGAACGACCTTTCTCAATTCCGTCACCCGCCCCGCCCCTCACCCTTGCGCCGAAGACCGAAGCGCCTCCGGGTTGACCATGCGCTTCGGATTGCCGTCGAGAAACGCCAGCACGTTCGCGATGCCCTTGGTGTAGAACCCCTCGAACACCTCCATCGTGCAGTAGCCGATATGCGGGGTGAGCACGGTGTTGGGGGCGCGGCGCAGGTCGTGTTCGGCGGGCAGCGGCTCGCGGTCGTAGACGTCGAGCGCGGCGACGATGCGGCCCGCCTGCACCGCGTCGAGCAGCGCCGCCTCGTCCACGAGCGGGCCGCGCGAGGTGTTCACCAGGATCGCGCCCGGCTTCATCAGCGCGATCTCGGCGGCGCCCACGATCGCGCGGCTGCGTTCCGATAGCGGCATGTGGATCGAGACCGCGTCGGCCTCGGCGAACAACCGCGGCTTGTCGACGCATTCCGCGCCGTGCCGCGCCGCGCGCTCGGCCGTCAGGTTGGGGCTCCAGGCGAGGATTCGCATGCCCATTGCGCGGGCGTATTCCGCCACCATGCCGCCGATGCGCCCGAGCCCGAGCAGGCCGAGCGCGCGGCCGTGCAGCGCCACGCCGAGGCCGACGCCCTCCTGGAAGCGCCCGGCGCGGATCGCCGCGTCGCCCGCCGGGATGCGCCGATTGGCGGCGATCAGCAGGCCGAGCGCCAGTTCCGCCGTGGTGCGGCTGCCGAGATCGCCCTCGGTGTTGCAGACCAGCACGCCCTGCGCCGTGCAGGCGTCGAGGTCGAGCGTGCCCGCCTTGCGCCCCGGCAGCGCGATCAGGCGCAGGCGCGGCAGGCGGCGGATCAAGGTGGCGGGAAACGGCGTGCGCTCGCGCATCGGCATCAGGATGTCGAAGTCGGCCAGCGTATTGGCGGCCTCGTCCGCGTCGGTGAAGGCGCGGTGGAAGAACACGACCTCCGCGCGCGCCTGCAGCGCCGACCAGTCCGCGCTTTCCCGCGCCACATCCTGCCAGTCGTCCATCACCGCCACGCGCACCATCGCCGCCTCCCCCGCTGCCGGCGCGCAGCGTGGAACCCGGGGCGACGCCGCGCAAGGTTGCCGCCGCGCCGGGCGGGTGGTGTGATCGCGGCCAGGCGACACCGAGGGAGGAGCGAAAGATGGCCAAAATCGCGATCGTTGGCGCGGGGCTGATCGGGCGGGCCTGGGCGATCGTGTTCGCCCGCTCGGGCTTCGACGTGGCGCTGTGGGACCCGGTCGCGGGCGCCTGCGACGCCGCGCGCACGTTCGTCGCCGAACGCCTGCCGGAACTGCGCGAACTCGGCCTGATCGCCGACGCGCCGGAGGCGGTGCTGGCGCGCGTCGCCGCCGCGCCCACGCTCGCGGACGCGCTGAACGGCGCGGCGCACGTGCAGGAAAACGGGCCGGAGCGGCTGCCGGAAAAGCAGGCGCTGTTCGCGGAGATGGACCGCCTCGCCGCGCCCGAGACGGTGCTCGCCAGCTCCACCTCCGGCATTCCCGCCAGCGCCTTCACCGAAGACCTGCCCGGCCGCGCGCGCTGCCTGGTGGCGCACCCGATCAATCCGCCCTACCTGGTGCCGGTGGTGGAGCTGTGCCCCGCACCCTGGACCGACGCCGCCGTGGTGGCGCGCACCGCCGAGCTGATGCGCCGCGCCGGCCAGGTGCCCGCGACCATGCACAAGGAGGTGCCCGGCTTCGTGGTGAACCGGCTGCAGATCGCGCTGGTATCCGAGGCGTTCCGGCTGGTGCGCGACGGGGTGATGTCGGCGGAGGACGTGGATGCCTGCGTGAAGCACGGGCTCGGCCTGCGCTGGGCGTTCATGGGCCCGTTCGAGACCATCGACCTGAACGCCCCCGCGGGGCTGGCCGATTACTGCGCCCGGTTCGGCGGGCTGTACGAGAAGGTCGAGGCGGAGCTGGCGGCGCTGAAGCTCACGCCGGACCTGGTCGCCAAGCTGCACGCCGAGCGGCGCAAAGCGTTGGCGCTCGATCAGATCCCCGCCCGCTCGGCCTGGCGCGACCGCCGCCTGATGGCGCTCGCCGCGCACAAGGCGAAGCAGCCGGCGTGATCGCTTGAACATTCCCCGGGAGAGCGGGGCTCGGCTTGTCATCGAGCCAGGCACGCCGAAGTCGTTGCTGGCCCTGCTTGCCACGTTGCAGCCGCTCGACGAGGAATTCGCGGCTATCGAGGAAATCCGGATCACGGGCGGGTCGGCACGATCCGCTGCCCGATCGGCCACAGCGCCAGCATGGCCAGCTTCAGGTGCGCCCAGGCGAACGGGAGGCCGATGATGGTAACGGCCCAGGCGATTGCCGCGGTCAAATGGCCGAGCGCCAGCCACCACCCGGCCAGCACCAGCCAGATGATGTTGCCGACCGCTCCGAGCGGACCGGTGCCGATGTCCTCCTGACCCGTCACGAGGTCGCGCGGCACCGCCTCGTAGCCGAACGGCAGCAACGTATAGCGCGCGATGGTGAACGCCGCCCGCGCCCAGGGAATGCCGACGATGGTGATAATCATGATCACCCCGGCAAGCACCCAGAGCGCGGCCATGATCAACCCGCCGAACACGATCCACAGCACGTTGAGGACAAGCTGAATAAACGGCATGGTCGCTGTCGCCCGCAGACTGGATTACGCTCGTGCAGAACGCGGCGCTCGGCCGTTCGTCCCACGGCGAGCGGCTATTTCGTGCAGGCGATCCAGTCGAACGTGCCGGTGGCGGGCTTCGCCTCCCAGCGCCCGCCGACTTCGCCGGCGTGCATGTCGTATTCGGTGATGAAATGCATCGCCTTGCCGGAGAAGGCGCGCGTATGCCAGCCCGCCTCGGCCGCGTAGCCGTTCGCCTTGCAGGCGTTCAGCGCCGCCTTGGCCGCGCCATGCGCCGTGCAGTCGGGGTTGCCGTCGATATCGGCGCAATGATCCACCGGCTTTCCGTTCACCTTCGGATCGGTGATCCTGGTCGCGCCCTGGGCGAAGGCCGCGCCCGAGGCCATCCCGACGGCGCATAGTGCCGCGAAAGCCAGAATACGCATCGATGCGCTCCCCCGCGTCCCCGACGCCATCTGTCGCACAGGCCAGGCGCCGGGGAAAGGGAAGGCCGGCGTTCGCATCACGCCGCCCCCCGATCAGCAGCATGTGAACACCTCGGTTAGCCAACACCAAATCAATCAAAGCCGCCCCGATCACCGGTGCCGCCAGTTAGCCGCCCCCGCTCCCTCACCAGCGCATTCAAGCTGCCGGCGGCAATACCCTGCGCCGTGCGTGCCGGCGGGGCGAATGATCCTCGGCAGATCCCGGCGTAAGCCGTGCGGTTACGGTTGCGGCTGCGGCGTCGCCGCCACGCTCGGCGGCAGGATCGGATAGGTTACGCTCGGCTGCTGTCCGGTCAGGCTGTCCAGGAACGTCGTGATCTCGTCCACCTCCTGATCAGTTAGGTGGATGCCGAGCTGACTCGCGCCCATTACCGCCACCGCCTGGCGCAGATCCCACGACCTGCCGGTGTGGAAATACGGTGCAGTGAGCCGGATGTTGCGCAAGGTAGGCACCTTGAACACGTACTCGTCGCTCGGCGTGTGAGTGACCATGAAGCGGCCCTTGTCGGCGGGCGGCAGCAGCTCGCCGCCGGGCTTCTCAACCACGCCGAACGGCGCGTACATGCCGCCACCGATGTTGATGCCGTTGTGGCAATTGGCGCAGCCCTTGTCGATGAACAGCGCGAGGCCGGTCTTCTGCACCGGCGTCAGCGCATTCGCATCGCCCTCAAGGAAACGATCGAACGGCGCATCGGGGCTGATTAGCGTCGCCTCGAACACCGCGATCGCCTTCTGCACATTCGCCATAGCGATCGGCTCGTGCTCGCCTGGGAACGCCGCGGCGAACGCCTCGCGATAGCCCGGGATGCCGGCGATCTGCTCGGCCACGTGCGCCTGCGGCGAGGCCATTTCGATCGGATTGACGATCGGCCCACCGGCCTGCTGCTCGAGATCGGCGGCCCGGCCGTCCCAGAACTGCGCTTTGTTGAACACCGCATTGAGCACCGTCGGCGCGTTGCGTCCGCCGTGCTGCCAGCGGTGGCCGATCGACGTCGGCTCGGCGTCGGCGCCGCCCAGCCCAAGATTGTGACAGGAATTGCAGCTGATGGCGTGACTCGCCGACAGCCTCGGGTCGAAATACAGCATCTTGCCGAGCGCGACCTTTGCGGGCGTGCTCGGGTTCCCCGGTAGTTCCGGCGGCGTCGCCGGGATCGGCGCGAACAGTTGCCGCGCCCGCGCCATCAGCTCGTCCTGGGCGCGCACGGGAGAGGCTGACAGGCAGCCGAAGAGCACGAGAACGATCAGAATGGCGCGGACCATCGGCGACCTCCCGCGGATTGTGTCGGATGCCGAAACTGGTTCGATCGAACCGGGATTCGCCCGGATACTCGTCGATTTCGCCCTTTCGTAGCTGACCGTAGTCTGCCTCAAGCCTCTTCACAAGGATTTCGTCGGTCACGGCCGGGCAACTTCTCGGATCGCAACCGCCTGATATTGAGGGCGAGATTCGCCCGTCGTACAGACAGAATGTCGTTCATCCGGGAAATACGGGTTCAATACCGCGGCGGCGGCATCGTCGGCGGCGGCAGAGTCTCGGGCCCCCTGGGCGTCGTAATCAGGTTCCAGAACGCGAATATCAGGACCAGCGCGCCCACCACCCAGTGATCCCAGGCCGCCGCGGGGTAACGACCGCTGGCGAATCCGAGCGCCCAGGGCGCCGCGAATATCCAGGCGCCGAGAACGAAGTTGATTCGTTCCTGCCACAGCTCCATGCGTCCGATCGCGGACAGCGCCGTGATGAAGACGAGCGCGCCGAGCACCCAGGCGTTCCACGCGGCGTGACTGGCCGCGTGGTTCGCGACGATCGCCGCTCCCGCCGTTCGGATTGGCGCGGCGGAACCGAACTGCAGAATCCAGGGCGAAAAGAAGAACCAGATCGATACGACCAGATTGGCCCAGTCCTGCCAGCGGTCGCCGATCTTGGGCGGCGGCAGATAGCCGGCGGGCGGCGGGGGCGGCGGGTAGGCCTCCGGGGGCGGAGGCGCCGGACGGATCTTGGTATGCGTGCGATCGGCCATCGCTGATTCTCGATCGTCTACCGACACCCGCCATTCGAGATTTGGAGCGGCTCGGCCCAGACCATCAGCCCAAACTCAGCCGAACTGTGCAGCGGTCGCGCCGCTTCGCGCCCATCCTGCTCGCCCGTCGCCCCGAAAACGGACCACCGGAGCCAAGGTTGCCGCCGGCTGGGCGAAAACCGCTGGCCAGGGCCCCCTGACAGGCCCCCGGATCGGTTATGGGCTCGCTTCAGAGAGACTCCGAGCGGTGCGGGCGCCGTGACCGGACGGCGATTTTTCAGTTATGGTTGCCGGATGAAGGACGCGAAGGAGCAAGCTTGGGAGCTACTCGACACCGGCGAACAGGTTCGTCGGCTCCGGGAGATGTTCGTTCAGTCGCCGAGTTTCTCCGCTCTCCTTCAGGGACCCGAACACCGGTTCGTGCTGACGAACCCCGCCTATCAGCAACTCATCGGGCATCGCGAGGTGATCGGCCGGACCGTCCGCGAAGCGTTTCCGGAAGTCGAGGGCCAGGTTTTTTTCGACTTGCTCGACACCGTCTTCGCAACGGGAGAAGCGTTTGTCGGGAAAGACGTGGAAATTGCCCTTAGGCGGTCGGCGGAAGGACCTGCGGAAACCCGCTACCTCGATTTCGTCTATCAGCCGATCAAGGACGAAACCGGCGGTGTGACCGGGATCTTTGTCGAAGGGGTCGACATCACCGACCGGCATACCTCGGAGCAAGCGCTGCGGGCCTCCGAAGCCCGTTTGCGCCAATTGAATGCGGATCTCGAACGCAAGGTCATCGAGCGCGCGCAAGCACGCGGTTTGACGTGGCAGCTGAGCCCGGATCTGCTCGGGGCGCTCAATGCAAAGGGTTATTTCGAAACGGCCAACCCGGCGTGGGAGAGCGTGCTGGGATGGACGGAAGAGGAGGTGGTCAGCATGTCGATTTTCGACCTGCTGCACCCCGATGACCTGGAGCACACCCGCGCCGGCTTCGAATTGACCCAGGTCGGCCAGCCGGCGCTCCGCTTCGCCAACCGGTATCGCTGCAAGGACGGCAGCTACCGCTGGATTTCCTGGATCGGCATTCCCGAGGACGGCTACGTCTATTGTACCGGCCGGGACATCACTGCCGAGCGCGCCGCGGAAGCCGAGCTGGCAGCCGTGCAAGAGGCCCTGCGGCAATCGCAAAAAATGGAGGCGATCGGCCGACTGACGGGCGGCATCGCCCACGACTTCAATAACCTGCTGACCGGCATCATCGGCTCGCTCGACATTATTCGCAGGCGCATGGAATCGGGCCGCCCCGAGGAGATCCCGCGCTTCATGGATGCGGCGTCGATCTCCGCCCAGCGGGCCGGGGCGCTAACCCATCGTCTGCTCGCCTTCGCCCGGCGGCAGCCGCTCGACATCCGGCCGAACGACATCAATCGTCTTATCGGGGACATGGAGGATCTGCTTCACCGCACCTTGGGCGAGCACATCGAACTGGCGTGCTCGCTTTCGGAGGAGCTTTGGACCGCCTTCGCCGACGCCAACCAGCTCGAAAGCGCCGTCCTGAACCTTGCGATCAACGCGCGCGATGCGATGCCGGATGGCGGCCGACTGACCATCGAAACCACGAACGTGCATCTCGACGAGGCCTACACCTCACGACAAGCCGAGGTGAGCCCCGGCGACTATGTGGTCATTGCGGTATCGGATACCGGAATGGGGATGGCGGCCGATGTCGTGGCCAAGGCAATCGATCCGTTCTTCACCATGAAGCCGGTCGGAGAGGGCACCGGCCTGGGGCTGTCGATGGTCTATGGCTTTGCCAAGCAGAGCCGCGGACACCTTCGTATCTATAGCGAGGTCGGACACGGCACGACCATCAAGCTCTATTTGCCACGCGCCCTGCAGGACGCCGTGGTTTTGCAGAAGCCGCTCGACGCGGCGCCGCGGGGGCAAGGGGAAACCATCCTTGTCGTGGAAGACGACGCGACGGTACGAATGATCCTCGCCGATGTCCTGGAAGAGCTCGGCTACGAGGTCGTTCTGGCCTCGGACGCGCGTCCGGCGATCCCTATCCTGCAATCGGATCGCCGCATCGACCTGATGATGTCCGACGTCATGCTGCCGCACATCAACGGCCGCAAGCTGGCGGAAATCGCGCGCGCCGCTCGGCCCGACCTGAAGGTGCTTTTCGTGACCGGCTATGCGGAGAACGCCGCAGTCCGCGGAGACTTTCTCGATAGCGGCATGGACATGCTGACGAAACCGTTCGCGCTCGACGCTCTCGGCGTCAAGGTTCGTGCAATGATCGAGCGATACTGACCATGTGGAGGCCGAGGCAGCGCTCTCAACCTCGGGATCTTTGTGGCTGCTCAGGTCGTCCATCACCACGATCTCGTCCGCTCGCGAGGTCGGGGACCAGGAGTTGTTCAACCGATGCGCGCGAACCCTCCATTGCGATACGGCCGGCAAGCCGCCACGAAGGCTCTTGATCTAGGTCAAGGCTCGGAATTCGCGGGCGGCGCAACGTCGGCCGACGATTTGACCAGGTTCCCGAGGCAGCATTCCAGACTGTGACCATGGTTCGGACGTGGTCGGCGTTTGGCTGCGGCTTCACCGGACTCCCTCCCCGCTGCGGACGGGAAGGATGCTCCGCCCGGGGGTGTCGCGCGACAGGAGAAATACATATGACTGAGCAAACCACCGGCTCGACCATGAGCACCGGTGCGCCGGCGCGCAGCGACCGCAACTCGCTGACCATCGGCCCTGACGGTCCCATCCTGCTTCACGATGTGCATTTCCTGGAGCAGATGGCGCACTTCAATCGCGAGATGGTTCCCGAACGTCAGCCTCATGCCAAGGGATCTGGCGCATTCGGCGTGTTTGAAACGACGGCAGATGTCTCGACCTATACCAAGGCCGCTGTTTTCCAGAAGGGCGTCAAGACCGAGATGCTCGCACGGTTTTCCACCGTGGCCGGCGAGGGAGGCAGCCCCGACACCTGGCGCGATGTCCGCGGCTTCTCGCTCAAATTCTACACCGACGAAGGCAATTACGACCTTGTCGGCAACAACACGCCGGTATTCTTCATTCGCGACACCATGAAATTCCCGCATTTCATCCGCAGCCAAAAACGGCTGCCGGATAGCGGCCTGCGCGATAATCACATGCAGTGGGACTTCTGGACACTAAACCCCGAGTCCGCGCACCAGGTGACGTATCTGATGGGTGATCGGGGCCTGCCGCGCAGCTGGCGGAACATGAACGGCTATAGCTCGCACACCTATATGTGGATCAATGCGCAGGGCAAAAAATTCTGGGTGAAGTATCACTTCATCAGCGATCAGGGCGTCAAGAACTTCACAAATGCCGAAGCCGCGGCCATGGCGGGTGCCGATGCCGACTTCCACCGGCGCGACCTGTTCGAGGCGATCACGCGCGGCGAGCATCCGAGCTGGTCGCTGTCCGTCCAGGTGATGCCCTATGCCGAGGCTAAGACCTACCGGCTCAATCCCTTCGACCTCACAAAGATCTGGCCGCACGCGGATTATCCGCTGATCAAGGTCGGCAAGATGACGCTCAACCGGAATCCGGAGAATTTCTTTGCGCAAATCGAGCAGGCAGCCTTCTCTCCGGGCAACACGGTGCCCGGCGTCGGGCTTTCGCCGGACAAGATGCTGCTGGGGCGCGCCTTTGCCTATAATGACGCGCAACGGAACCGCATTGGTACGAACTTCCACCAGTTGCCGGTCAATCAGCCCAAGGTTCCGGTGAACAGCTACATGTTCAATGGTCAGATGGCCTACCACCACAGCGGCAACGCTCCGGTCTATGCGCCCAATAGCAGCGGACGAAGCTGGGCCGACGAGACTGGCCCGGTGGACGATGGCTGGGAAAGCGACGGAGAAATGGTCCGCCACGCCTATACGCTGCGCGCGGAGGACGATGACTTCTCCCAGGCAGGCGCACTGGTTCGGGACGTCTTCAGTGACAAGCAGCGCGACGCGCTTGTCGAGACGGTCGCCGGCGCCCTGCTCGGCGGCGTGCGCTCGCCGGTGCTCGAGCGCGCGTTCGACTACTGGAAGAACATCGACCGCGAGATCGGTCGGCGCATCGAGACCAAGGTGCGCGCCAGCGCCGCGCCGATGGCCGCAAAGCGCCGATGCCCGCAATAGCCATGAGCGAAGGCTGATATCGCCGCCACTCTCCAAGCTCGCCCCAACTTGGAGAGTGACGGGCACGAGATGCCAGCGCCGGGCAGAGTTCGAATGATCGTCCGTCGCGGTTTCGCGAGCTACTTCAGCCGCGCGACGCGCAACGCGTTCGTGGTCCCCGGCTGGCCGAACGGGATGCCGGCGACGACGATGATCTCCTCGCCCAATTCGGCGAAACCTTCCTGCTGCGCGGTCCGCAAGGCCCGCGCGACGGTCTCCGTCATCGTGTGGGTGGGCGCGGTGACGACGGCGTGCACGCCCCAGGCGACGGCCAGCCGCCGCGCCGTCGCGCCGTTGGTCGTCACCCCGAGCACCGGCGCCTCCGGCCGCTCGCGCGCGACCCGGAGCGCGGTGGAACCGGATTCGGTGTAGGCCGCGATCGCGCGGGCGCTGATCGTGTGCGCCACCTGCCGCGCCGCGGCGGCGATCGCATCGGCCGATGAATGTTCCGGCTCCGGGCGGCTGGCCTCGATGATGTCGCGCCAGCCGGGGTCCTGTTCCACCCGCGCGACGATGCGGTCCATGATGTTGACCGCCTCGAACGGATACTGGCCGGCCGCGGTCTCGGCCGACAGCATCACCGCGTCCGCGCCGTCGAACACGGCGGTCGCGACGTCCGAGGCCTCGGCGCGGGTCGGCGCGGGCGCGTTGATCATGCTCTCCAGCATCTGCGTGGCGACCACCACCGGCCGCCCGAGCTGGCGCGCGGCGCGCACGACGCGCTTCTGCACCAGCGGCACCTCTTCGGGCGGCAGCTCCACGCCGAGATCCCCGCGCGCCACCATCACCGCGTCGGACAGCGCCAGGATGGCGTCCAGATTGTCCACCGCCTGCGGCTTTTCGAGCTTGGTCATGATCCAGGCGCGGCCATTGGCGATCTGCTTCGCCTCGGCCACGTCCTCCGCGTGTTGCACGAAGGAAAGGCCGATGTAGTCGACGCCGTGGTCGAGCGCGAAGGCGGAATCCGCGCGGTCCTTCTCGGTCAGCGCCGGGATCGGCAGCACCACGTCGGGCACGTTCACGCCCTTGCGGTCGGAGAGCGGGCCGCCGACCACCACCTCGCATTCCAGGTGATCGTCGCGCTGGTGCACGACGCGCAGCCGCAGCTTGCCGTCGTCCAGCAACAGCGTGGTGCCGATGCCGGCGGCGGCGATGATTTCCGGGTGCGGCAATTGCACGCGGCTCGCGTTGCCGGGCACCGGATTGAGGTCGAGGCGAAAGCTCTGGCCGGTCTGCAGATGCACCCGCCCGCCGCCGAACCGCCCGACGCGCAGCTTCGGCCCCTGCACGTCTGCCAGAATGCCGATCGGCCGCCCGGTCTCCTTCTCCAACCCGCGGATGATGTCGATGCGGCTGGCGTGGTCCTCGTGGGTGCCGTGGGAGAAATTCAGCCGGAACACGTCCGCGCCGGCGTGGAACAGGCGCGCGATCACCTCGGCGGTGGAACTGGCCGGACCCAATGTCGCGACGATCTTGGTCCGCCGGTGCCGGCGCAGCCTGGGGCGCAGGACCATGGTTCAGGCCCGCCCCGGACGAAGATCGGGGGCGACCAGAATGGCGCGAACGTCGTTGACGTTGGTGAGCGTCGGGCCGGTGACGATCAGATCGTCGAGGTCCGCGAACAGCGAGTAGCTGTCGTGCCCGTCCAGCATCGCCCGCGGATCGAGCCCCCGCGCCCGCGCCCGCGCCAGCGTGTCGGGCGTGACGATCGCGCCGGCCGCGTCCTCGCTGCCGTCGATGCCGTCGGTGTCGCCGGCCGCGGCCCAGATCGCCGGCGTGCCGGCCAGCGCGACTGCGAGGCCGAGCAGAAATTCCGTGTTGCGCCCGCCGTGCCCGGAATGCCCGCGGCGCATGGTGACGGTCGACTCGCCGCCCGAGAGCAGCACGGCAGGCGGCTTCAGCGGCTCGCCATGCGCGCGCACGCTGCGCGCGATGCCGGCGAGCACGATCCCCATCTCGCGGCTCTCGCCCTCCAGCGCGTCGCCCAGGATGAACGGCGCGAGGCCGGCGCGCTTCGCCGCCTTGGCGGCGGCGCGCAGCGCCATCTCCGGGGTGGCGATCAGGCGGAAATCGGCGGCGTCCGGCAACAGCCCCGGTTTCGGCGTTTCGTCCGCGTCCTGTTCGAGCCGGGCGGCCACTTGCGGCGAGACGGTCAGCCCGTAACGGGCCACCAGCGCGCGGGCGTCGGCGAAGGTGGTGGGATCGGGCACCGTCGGCCCCGAGGCGATCACCGCCGGGTCGTCGCCGGGCACGTCGCTGATGGCGAGCGTGACGACGCGCGCCGGCGCGGCGGCGGCGGCCAGCCGCCCGCCCTTGATCGCGGAGAGGTGCTTCCGCACGCAGTTCATCTCGTGGATGGTGGCGCCCGAGGCGAGCAGGCCGCGGTTCACCGCCTGCTTGTCGGCGAGCGTCAGGCCGGGCGCCGGCAGGGCCAGCAGCGCCGAGCCGCCGCCGGAAATCAGCGCGAGCACCAGATCGCCGGAACGCAACCCGGCGACCCGCTCCAGCATGCGCCGCGCGGCCTTTTCGCTGTTCGTGTCGGGCACCGGGTGCGACGCCTCCATCACCTCGATGCGCCCGGTCGGGACCGCGTGGCCGTAGCGGGTGACGACGAGGCCGGAGAGGTCCACGTCCGGCCACGCCTGCTCCAGCGCCGCCGCCATGACGGCGGCGGACTTGCCGGCGCCCACGACCACCACCCGCGCGCCCGGGACCGGCTTGTCCGGCAGATGTGCGGCGAGCACCCGGTGCGGATCGGCGCTGGCGACGGCCGCGTCGAAGATGGCCCGCAGCGTCGTCCTGGCCCGCGCGTCGTCCCAGACCATGGCCGCCCCCTTCGTTGCCGCGCGCCAATATGGCGAAGCGGCCGCCGCGACGCCATGTTCGGGGCAGGCTCACGAGGCGAGGAGACCCGCATGACAGCGCCGCAGTTCGACGAGGCGACCCGCACGCAACTGGAGGCCGCCGCGTTCCGCCGGCTTATGGAGCACCTGCGCGAGCGCAGCGACGTGCAGAACATCGATCTGATGAATTTGGCCGGATTCTGCCGCAACTGCCTGTCGCGCTGGTATCGCGAGGCCGCCGAGGCGCGCGGCGTCGCGCTCGCCGATCCGGAGGCGCGCGAGATCGTGTACGGCATGCCGTACACGGAGTGGCAGGCGCAGCACCAGAAGGACGCGACGCCCGAGCAGAAGGCCAAGTTCGCCGCCGGCCAGGGGTAGTCTAGCGCGCGGGATTGGTGGCCCTCCCCGGATTCGAACCGGGACGCCCTCGCGGGCGCGCGATTTTGAGTCGCGTTCGTCTACCAATTCCGACAGAGGGCCCGCGCCCGAGATAACACCGGCCCGGAATCCTGCCAATCGGCCCCGAAGAGGGGTCTGTTGTCTCGGCCCGGCGCTGCCGCTATATGCTCGCCCCGGGCATTCCCGGATAGCTCAGTTGGTAGAGCAAGCGGCTGTTAACCGCTGGGTCGTAGGTTCGAGTCCTACTCCGGGAGCCAATTCGGAACGAAACTGCGAACGCCGTGCGCCGCAGTTTCCACTCCATAGTTTCGTCCAGACGCAACAAGCGTCTGGAGGAGCCTTGGCTTCGATCCCCCGATCCGAATTTCGTCTGCTCCGACCTCCACCCGCCGCACTAGTGCGTGGAGATGATGGCGCCGGAAACCGCCCTCCCGATTCCTGATCTTTTTGCGCGCCTCGACCCCAAACCGACGCAGCAGTTCCGGCGTCACGCGATTGTCCATGACCGCCTGAAGTTCAGCGAACTCCTCCGCGTCGATGATCGGCTCGACCGCCACGTCGACGATCTCGTCTTCAGACTTCTGCTCTCCCTTACGCTTGCCCGGCACGTTGAAGCGATGGCGGCCGATGTAGGTCTCCCGTCAGGATTTGGTGGACCGCCCCGACACCCTCAGCGTCCGCCGGTCTGCGTCCGGATACCGCGCGCATTCAGATAGTCGGCGATCTGGCGGGACTGGGGTCTGACAAGAGGCACAGGATGCCTCATTCAAGCGAGGGACGGGCGCCAGTAAGTAGTTTCCGAGCCTACCGTGGCAGCATCATCGATTGGTATGCTGCACCGCAGTCCTTGGTAACGCTACACCGATTGCGCCCCGATTGACGTCCACCGGCGCTCACATCGAGCTATTCGGCAAGCTTCCGCCAAGCCGCAGGTCTGTCACTCCGGCTCTGAAGGAGCAACCCATGGCCTTCTCGCTTCTGTATCTCATTCCGCTAGCCGTAGTTGTAGCCTTGGTCCTGATCACCGCGACGGTGAAAATCGTGCGGCAATACGAGCGGGCCGTGGTCTTCACCTTTGGCCGCTTCCAGGCGGTGAAGGGCCCCGGTATCGTTCTGATGATTCCCTTCGTGCAGGAGATGGTGCGCGTGGATTTGCGCATCCAGGTCATCGAGATCCCGACCCAGGACGTGATCTCCCACGACAACGTGTCGATGAAGGTCGACGCGGTGCTGTACTTCAACGTCGTCAACCCCGAACGGGCCATTATCCAGGTTCAGTCGTTCCTTCCCGCCACCGTTATGCTCGCCCAGACGACCCTGCGCGCGGTACTGGGTCAACACGAACTCGACGAGATGCTCTCCGAACGAAAGAAGCTCAGCACCGACGTCCAGAGCATCTTGGACGCCCAGACCGAAACCTGGGGCATCAAGGTGAGCAACGTCGAGATCAGAACCGTCGAGCTCACCGAGAACATGATCAGGGCGATCGCGAAGCAGGCGGAAGCGGAACGCGACCGCCGCGCCAAGATCATTCATGCGGAAGCCGAGTTCCAAGCTGCCCAGACCCTCGTCGACGCCGCCGAGATCCTTGCGAGCGTTCCGGCCGCCATGCAGTTGCGCTACCTGCAAACATTGACGGAAATCGGCGCGGAACAGAATTCCACGGTCATCTTCCCGATGCCGCTCGACATCGTCAAGCCGTTCTTGCAGCTTCTCGACAAGGCCACGAAGGCACCGGGCGCCGGCATCGCCAATCGTGCTCCGCTCCCCGAGAGTGTCGCATTGGGCGTGCAGTGAAGAAGAGCCCGAGGGACAGCGATTGGCAGCCATGCCGCGTATCGGCGTCGGGTCAAAGCCGCAACAAAGAGACGGAACAGATGAAACGCTCGACTCTGGTCAGCTCGTTGGCAGCATGTATTTCTTTCGGCCCTGGTCTTGCGCCCCCGCTGTTCGCGGCCGAGCCTGCCGCAACCGACGCGGTGAACCATCCACTTCCCGGTAAGCAGAACATCACCGCCGCCGAGCCATGGACGCCGCCCCGCAGGTGAACCATGACCAGTTCACGGCGCGAGGCCACTTCGATCAGCGGAGCCAGAAGGCCGATGCCTACTGGAACACGGCTCTGACGAACTGAGTGCAAACGTTTGATTCCACTTTCAAGCGCCCCGAATCGGCGGGAGACGCAAGCGTAATGAGGAGCATGCAATGTTGTGGACTGCATCGGCGATCAAGGGCTACGCCATTGCGGCAACCGACGGTCTGCTGGGCACCGTGAGCGACTTTCTGTTCGACGACGCGAGCTGGACGGTCCGCTGGTTGGTCGTCGATACCGGCAAATGGCTGTCCGGCCGCAAAGTCCTTCTGCCCCCCTCGGTCCTGGGGCACCTCGATACGAACGGACGACAATTCTCGGTTGCATTGACCATGCAGCAGGTCAAGGACAGCCCGGATATCGACACCGATCGGCCTGTGTCGCGGCAGACGGAGATCAACGTTTACGATTACTACGGCCGGAGTCCGTATTGGGGTGCCGGGCTATACTGGGGTGGCTACGGCTATGTGGGAGGCCCGATGGCGGCGTCACACGACCCGGAATCCGGGCGGCGCGAGCAGGAATTTGCCGATGCCCGGCGACGCGACGACGATCCGCATCTCCGCAGTATAGAAGCGGTCACCGGGTACCATATTCATGCCAGCGACGGCGAGATTGGGCACCTTGAGGACTGCCTCGTGGACGATGCCGATTGGAGAATCCATTATCTCGTCGTCGATACCAAGAACTGGTGGCCGGGGAAGAAGGTCTTGATCTCGCCAGGGTCGGCACGAGACATCGATTGGACGGACCGCCTGGTGAACCTCAATGTCGATCGTCAGAGGGTGAAGGACAGCCCCGAATACGGCGCATCCACAACGGTCGATCAGGCCTATGAGGAAAAATTCCTTACGTATTACGGTATCAAGTGGGTAGCCGGTGCTCAGTCCGCACCGAGCTTGGGTTCCTCAGCGGGTCCCGGCGCGTCATCCTCGAGGCCAGGGTAACGTTGCCGGCGAATCTTCCCCGACCGAGGCTGCCACGGCGAAGCGAGGTCGGGGTCACGGCGTCGGCGGCACGGCAGACTCCGCAGCATCGAGCCAGGTGGAACCGGGCCGCGCCGTGGCAAATGCACGGCCGCGACGGCAGGGGCCTGAGCGCGAAACAAGCGTCCGGCAATGCACGAAGCCTGACGCATAGCATAGACAGAAAGAATACCCGTCATGGAACCCGATGCCGACCAGGCCACCGCTTCCAATTCCAAGCCTGGCGGCAAAGCCGAGCCTAAGCCAGGATCGAAGCCTGGCGCCAAGGACGATTTGAAAACCCTGCCGCTGGCGGAGGTGGAGAAAAAATTGGGGTCCTCGCCGGACGGCCTCACGCAAGCCGAGGCGCAAAAGCGGCTGAAGCAATACGGGCCGAACGAGATCGAGGAGAAGAAGACCAATCCGATTTTGAAGTTCCTGTCCTATTTCTGGGGCCCGATCCCGTGGATGATCGAAGTCGCCGTCGTGCTGTCCGGCGTCGTTCGGCACTGGCCAGACTTCTTCATCATTCTGCTGTTGTTGATAGCCAACGCCGTCGTCGGCTTCTGGGAAGAACGCCAGGCGGGCAATGCCATCGATGCACTAAAGGCCAGGCTGGCGATCAAGGCCCGCGTGAAACGCGATGGCAAATGGGTCGTGCCGCCGGCCCGGGAGCTGGTTCCGGGTGACGTCATACGCTTGCGCTTGGGCGACATCGTGCCGGCGGATGCGCGCTTGCTGGAAGGCGACGAAGTGTCCGTCGATCAGTCCGCGCTCACGGGCGAATCGCTTCCGAAAACAAGCAAGTCCGGCGACGCGATCTTCTCGGGGTCGATCATCCGCCGCGGCGAGATCGGCGCTCTGGTCTATGCGACGGGCGGGAACACCTATTTTGGCAAGACGGCGGAACTCGTGCAGTCGGCTGTCACCGTCAGCCATTTTCAGAAGGCGGTTCTTAGGATCGGCAATTACCTGATCATGCTGGCGGTGGCCATGGTGGCGATCATCATCGGCATGGGACTCTACCGCGGCGACCCGATCCTCACGACGTTGCAGTTCGCCCTGGTGCTGACCGTGGCGGCCATCCCCGTCGCAATGCCCACGGTGCTGTCGGTGACGATGGCAGTCGGGGCGCGCCTGCTCGCGAAGAAACAGGCGATCGTCAGCAAGCTGGTGGCCATCGAGGAACTGGCCGGCGTGGACGTTCTGTGTGCCGACAAGACCGGCACCCTAACGCAGAACAAGCTGACCCTGGGTGATCCGTTCTGCCTGGATAAGATCACCGCCGACCAGGTCATCCTCGCCGGCGCCCTGGCTTCGCGAACGGAGAACGACGACACGATCGATCTCGCCGTTCTCGGCGGCCTGAAAGACAAAGCGGCGCTGAAGCCCTACCAGGTGACGCATTTCCAGCCCTTCGATCCGGTGCATAAGCGCACCGAGGCGACCGTCAAGGACAAGGACGGGAAGACGTTCAAAGTAACGAAGGGGGCGCCGCAGGTCATCGTGGCGTTGTCGGCCAATGCCGCCGCCGTGAAACCCGCCGTCGACAAGGCCGTCAACGATTTTGCCGCGCGCGGCTTTCGTGCTCTCGGCGTCGCCCGGGCGGATGGCGACGGGAAGTGGCAGCTTCTTGGCGTGCTGCCGCTGTTCGACCCGCCGCGTGAAGATGCCAAATCCACCGTCGCGACCGCGGCCGCGATGGGCGTGACGATCAAGATGGTGACGGGCGACGCCCTGGCGATCGCCAGGGAGACCGCCAAGACGTTGGGAATGGGAACGAACATTCTCGACGGCGCCACCCTCGGCGATTCCAAGACCAAGGAAACCGCGGCGATAACCAAATCCATCGAGGATGCCGATGGTTTCGCCCAGGTGTTCCCGGAGCACAAATTCCATATCGTCGACGTTCTTCAAAAGCACGGTCACATCGTGGGCATGACGGGCGACGGGGTGAATGACGCCCCGGCGCTGAAGAAGGCCGATTGTGGTTTCGCTGTCTCCGGCGCGACGGATGCGGCGCGTGCGGCGGCCTCCATCGTGCTGGTCGCCCCGGGGCTGTCGGTGATCATCGATGCGCTCAAGGAAAGCCGCAAGATCTTCCAGCGGATGAACAGCTACGCGATGTACCGCATCGCCGAGACGCTGCGCGTACTCTTGTTCATGACGCTAGCAATCGTCATCTTCAATTTCTATCCGCTGACCGCGATCATGATTGTCATGCTGGCATTGCTCAACGATGGCGCGATCCTGTCCATCGCCTATGACAATGTCATCTACAGGAACCAGCCTGAAGCATGGAACATGCGCCTGGTTCTTGGGATCGCCACCGTGCTGGGTCTCGTCGGCCCCATTGCCGCGTTTGGGCTGTTTTACCTCGGTGACCGAGTTTTTCATCTCGGCCATCCGCAGTTGCAAACGATGATGTATCTCATGCTGTCGGTCGCCGGGCATTTGACGATCTTCCAGACCCGTACGCGCGGCCCATGGTGGTCCACACGCCCGGCGTGGATCCTGTTGGCGGCGGTATTCGGAACCCAGGCCGTGGCGACGCTCGTCTCCGTCTACGGCGTCAGGCTCGTGACGCCGCTCGGCTGGGGTTGGGCGCTGTTCGTTTGGGGCTATGCCCTGGCGTGGTTCCTCGTGACCGACCCCGTCAAGCTACTGGCGTATCGGATTCTCGATCCGGTCACCGCCGGGCACAGGCCCAAAGCCGGGGCCGAGCCTCAGCTTGAGGCCAAAGCGAAGCCGAAACCCGACGCCAAGGCCGAGCCGCCCAAGCCCGAAAGCAAAGCCGAGCCTCAGCCCGAAGCCAGAGCCCAGCCCGGACCTGAAATCAAGGCCGAGCCGAAACCTGAAGCCAAGGGCGAGGCGAAACCCGAAGCCAAATCTGAGGCCAAGGCCGAGCCGAAACCTGAAGCCAAGACCGAGCCCAAGCCCGAAGCCAAAGCCGGGCCTCAGCCTGACGCCGAGCCTGAACCTCAGGCCAAATCCGACGCCGCGACACTGCTCAACACGTCGCTTGGCGACCTCCTCGTGGCCGGCCTCCTCAAAGACCCGGAGGATGCCGGGCGCATCATCGCGGCGGCTATCACCCAGGCCGAGGCGAGCACCGCGGCCGCCAAGGCGCCTGAACCCGAAGCCAAGGCCGGGCCTCAGCCTGACGCCGAGGCCGCGCTCAAGCCCCAAGCCAAAGCCGCGCCCCAACCTGACGCCAAAGCCAAGACATCGTCCGATGTGACATCGCAGATCGCCAAGTAAGCCAATGCACGATATGAGCGAGAAGGCGGACCATGCCGCCTGCCATGCCGCAAGGATGGAAATGAAAATCAGTTCGAAGGATTTTCGCGTCCGGGAAAAAGACGAGGTCGACCTCGGGAAATGGCCGACGAGCGTGGAGCCCGTGTACAAGTCGAAGGAACATTATAAAGAGCGGCTGGACGAGCACGTCGCGCGACTGAGCGCGCTGCAGCATCTTCATTACGCCTCCAACCGCTACGCTGTCCTGCTGATCTTTCAGGCGATGGATGCGGCGGGAAAGGATGGCGCCATCAGGCACGTGATGTCCGGGGTCAATCCGCAAGGCTGCCAGGTGTTCAGCTTCAAACATCCCAGCCCCACCGAATTGCTGCACGATTTTCTCTGGCGCACCACCCGCGATCTGCCGGAACGCGGGCGCATCGGCATCTTCAACCGGTCCTACTACGAGGAGGTGCTGATCGCCCGCGTGCATCCCGAGATCCTCCGCGGCGAGGGCATCCCGGACACGCCGCACGACGACGAGGCGGTCTGGCACGGCCGGTATCGCTCGATCAGGAATTTGGAAAGACACCTGCACGCCAACGGCACCCGCATCGTCAAGTTTTTCCTCCACCTCTCGAAGGACGAACAGCGCAAGCGCTTCCTGGACCGCATCGACGAGCCGGAGAAGAACTGGAAATTCAGCCTCGCCGACATCGAGGAGCGCAAATTCTGGAAGCAGTACATGAAGGCGTATGAGGAATGCCTCGGCGCGACGAGCACGAGCGATAGCCCCTGGTATGTGGTTCCGGCCGACGACAAGAAGAATGCCCGGCTGATCGTATCCCAGATCGTCCTCGACACGTTCGAGGGACTCGATATGAGCTACCCCAAAACGAGCGAGGAACGCCGCAAGGAATTGGAGTTGGTCCGTCGGGAACTCACGAAGTGAGGTATGGCGCGGAATGCGCGCGGCAGATTGCCAGGCGCAAACAGAAGCAAGGGTCACGTACGCGACCGTCCCCGAAACAGCGGACCGCAGGATGAACCATCACCCGATGCTGACCGCCGCAATCTTCGACGTCGATGGCGTACTTCTCGCGTCACCTCATGAACGCGCGTGGCGGGAGGCGCTCCAAGGCATAACCGACCCTGAGCGCTTCACCACGGCGATGTATCAGGCTGCCGTGGCCGGCAAACCACGCCTCAGCGGCGCGCTGGCCGCCCTGGAGGCATTGGGTGTGCCGAACGCCGCGAAGCTTGCTCCCGCCTATGCGGTGAGCAAGCAAAAGCGGCTCGAAGAGCTTATACATGCCGGACACGTCAAGGCTTTCCCCGATGCGCTCCGTTTCGTTCAGGCGGTCCGGTCGCTGGGCTGGCCCATGGCGGTTGCCTCGTCGTCGAAGAACGCCAACCAGATGATGCGGTCGATCCAGGTGGGCGCCGGCCGGAGCCTGTTCGACATGTTCACCGCCAATGTCTGCGGTCGCGACCTGACCCACGGCAAGCCGAACCCTGAGATTTTCCTGTTGGCCGCGACGGCGCTGAGGGTTGAACCAGCACGGTGCTTCGTCGCCGAGGATGCCCCCGCCGGCATCGAGGCGGCCCGCGCGGGCCGCATGACCGCGCTCGGCGTCGCCCGACTGGGGGACACGCCCGGTCTGCTCGCAGCAGGAGCGGACCTCGTCGTGACAAGCCTGGACGACGTCGCGATGGATGCGCTGGCGGGAGGGCGGCTCTGCCGGCGAACGACATGAAAGATCCAGAAACGATGGAACAGACGCTGGAACCGACCGCGGATCCCGCCTGGGTTTTCCACGCCGCCGGCTACGACGCCCTGCGTGAGACCAGCGTCGAGTCGCGCTTCGCGATCAGCAACGGCTTTCTGGGGGTCAGAGGCGCGCGAGCGATCACGCGTGGCGCGCGCTGGGTGGTTCCGCCGCGCACCTATGTCGCCGGGTTGTTCGACACGCCCGGCACGGGGCCGGCCTCGCCGGGGCTTGTGCCTGCCGCCGACTGGCTGCAGGTCCGCATCCTGCTGCCTGGCGGACCTCTGGTGCATCACCCCGGGGATGTGTCCTCGCATCGCACGACGCTCGACGTGAAGCGGGGCGCATTGCTGAGTAAGTCCCGCCGGTTGAAGGCGCCCCACGAAACGGGTCCCAACGTGGGTGTCCACGTGCGGACGTTGCGCCTCGTGTCGCTGGGCGAGCGTGCGATCGGGCTGCAACTGGTCCAGCTCGAGATCGAGGAGGGAGAGGTCGAGATCACCCTCGAAGCGTCGTTCGAAGGAGTCAATCTCGGGCTCGTCGCCGAGCGGCTCGATCAGGATCTCGGCCTGTGGCGCACCCACCGCTCCGGCAAGCGCCTCGCCATCGCCACAGCATCGCTGCTGCGGATCGACGCTCGCGACCTTGCGCCGACTTCACGCGGCGAATTGAAGAGCTCCTGGACGTGGGCATGCCGCCCCGGGCAGGTGGTGCGTTTCGAGCGCTGCGTAGCCGTGGTTCGGACGGACACGCAAGACCGGGATCCCGGCAAGGAAGCCCGAGACAAGCTCGGCAGCGCGCGGCAGCTCGGCTGGCGCCGTGTGGTCGCAGAGCACGAAGCAGCCTGGTCAAGCCGCTGGCACTGCAGCGATGTCGAGGTCGGGGACGATGCCGCCGCGCAGCAGGCCTTACGGTTCGCTGTCTACCACCTCAACAGCGCGGCCAACCCCGCCGACGAGCGCGTTTCCATCGGTGCCCGGGCGCTGACCGGCGACGACTATCGCGGGCATGTGTTCTGGGACACCGAAATCTACCTGCTGCCGTTCTACACCATGACCTGGCCCGAAGCGGCTCGATCGTTGCTGATGTATCGCTTCCGCACCCTCGATGGTGCCCGGGCGAAAGCCGCCGGCATGGGCTGGCGCGGCGCACTCTATGCCTGGGAATCTGCCGATACGGGCGAGGAGACGACGCCGGAGCACGCGATCGGCCCCGATCGGCAGGTCATCGATATCCTATGCGGCAAGCAGGAGCAGCACATCAGCGCGGATGTGGCCTACGCGGTCTGGCAGTACTGGCAGGCGACCGGGGATGAAGGGTTCCTGCTCGACGCGGGGGCTGAAATCCTTTTGGAGACGGGCCGGTTCTGGTCAAGCCGCGCTCAGCTGGAGTCCGATGGTCACAGCCATATCCGCGGTGTCATCGGACCGGACGAGTATCACGAACATATCGACGACAACGCCTTTACGAACGTCATGGCACGCTGGAATATCCGGCGTGCGCTCGACGTGGCGGCACTGCTCCGCGCGCGCTGGCCCGCGCGGTGGGCGAGCCTCTCGGCCCACCTGACACTTGATGACGATGAACTCGCACAGTGGTCGCGCACGGTCGAGACGATGGTGACCGGTCTCGATCCTGAAACCGGCCTGTTCGAGCAGTTCGCGGGCTTTCACCAACTCGAAGAAGTCGATCTTTCGAATTATGCCGGCCGCTCCGTGCCCATGGACGTGATCCTCGGGCGGGATCGGATGCGCCGGTCCCAGGTGATCAAGCAGGCGGATGTCGTCGCCCTTCTGGGGCTGCTGCCGGACGAGTTCCCCGGCGATACGGGGGCGAAGAACTTCCGCTACTACGAGCCTCGCTGCAGCCACGGCAGCTCGCTCAGCCGGGCCATGCATGGTTACGTCGCCGCAAGGCTGGGATTCTCCGACAAGGCGCTGCGCTATTTCCGCCAGACGGCAGCGATCGATCTTCGCGATACCCACGTGGCCATCGATGGCGGCATACACATCGCGGCTCTCGGCGGCATATGGCTGACGGCAGTGTTCGGCTTCGCAGGCCTGTCGCTGACAAGAGACGGCCCATCCCTCGACCCGCGATTGCCGCCGAATTGGAGCAGCCTCGGCTTCCGCTTCCAGTGGCGGGGCCGATCGGTCGAGATCCGGATCGGACAGGCAGAGCGAGGCATTGACGCGACGCTGGAGACAGGGGAGCCGATGACGATTCTCATCGGCGGTCAGCCGCATGAGCTGCAAGGTGGCCAAACGCTCCACGTCGCCACCGGAGAGCTGGCCTCGCCAGAAGAATGACGAAGTCAGGACAGTCGTCTTCCGGGTTCCGCCCGTTCATGTCTTTTCAAGGCGGCCTTGCGTTGCCGAGGTACCGGAGGCGGTCGATTAGCCTGATAAGCTCGTGAGCTGGTCGAGCCAGTCGTCCGGCTAAGGGCGGATGAGGGCCAGCGTGTGCTGCGCGATCATCAGTTCCTCGTCGGTCGGGATGACCCAGACCGACACGCGGCTCTCCGGGGTGGAAATGCGCGGTCCGTTGGTTTCGTTCGCCTGCTCGTCCAACTTCACGCCGAGCCACGCCAGCTTGCGGCACAGCGCCGCGCGCACCGGAGCGGAGTGCTCGCCGATGCCGGCGGTGAACACGAAGGCATCCAGCCCGCCGAGCACCGCCGCGTAAGCGCCGGCGTACTTCGTCATCGCGTAGACGAAATACGCCACCGCCGCGACCGCCGGCGCATCCCTGCTCTCCTGCAATACTCGCATGTCGCCGCTGATGCCGGACAGGCCGAGCATGCCGGAGCGCTCGTACAGCATCGTCTCCAGCGCCGCGTCGTCGAACAGCTTGCGGCGCAGCAGATAGAACAGCAGGTCCTGCGGCACGTCGCCCGACCGCGTCGCCATCGGCAGACCGGTCAGTCCCCCGAAGCCCATTGTCGTCTCGACGCTCTTGCCGTCCAGCATGGCGCACATGCTGGCGCCGCCGCCCAGATGCGCGGCGATCACCCGACGCGCTCCGGGCGCGTATTTCGGCACCTGCCGGCTGATGTAGTCGTAGGAGATGCCATGATAGCCCCAATGCCGCGCGCCCGCGTCCCGCACGTCCTGCGGAAGGGCGTAGATCTGCGCCACCTCGGGCATCGTGCGGTGGAACGAGGTGTCGAAGCAAGCCACCTGCGGCAGGCCGGGAAACGCCTCGGCCAGCGCGCGGGCTCCTCGCACGTTGTAAGGCTGGTGCGACGGCTCCATGACGACGAGCGAGTCGAGATACGCCAGCACATCGCCGTCGATCACGCACCGGCGCCGCGAAGCGGGCGCCGCCGAGCACCACGCGGTGGCCGGCCCCCACCACCTTCGTGCCGGCGATGTTCTTCTCGAGCCACGTGAGGACGAAATGGAACGCGGTGCGATGGTCGATCGCATGACCCTTGCCCAATCGTGCGCGCCCAGCGGTTTGCCGGCCGCGTTCTTCGCGATGAACTGCGGGTCGGTCTGCATGCCGTTCAGCTCGCCCTGACTGATCAGGGTGCAGACGCCCTCGGTCCGTCCAGCGCGTAGGCGCCGAACTTCAGGCTGGTGGAGCCCGCGTTGAAGACGACGATGGCCTCGCGCATGGCCAATCACTCCGCGGTTTCGGGCAGCAGGATGGTGGGATCGCGCGCCAGCGCGGCGGCGTACAGCACGGCGGCGGCCGCCGAGAAGCGGCGCGCGGCGGCGGTGTCGGCGCGGCTGGTCAGGATCACCGGCACCCGCGCGCCGACCACGAGGCCCGCGGTCTGCGCATCGGCCATGAAGGCGAGGTTCTTGTAGACCATGTTGCCGGCCTCGATGTTCGGCACGATCAGCACATCGGCGAGGCCGGCGACCGGCGACGAGATATGCTTGATCCGCGCGGCTTCGGCATCGACCGCGGCATCGAGGTCGAGCGGCCCGTCGACGATGCCGCCGACGATCTGGCGCGCGATCCGCCATCTTCGCCAGGATCGCGCCGTCGAGGGTGGCCGGCATCCTGGTTCGCACCATTTCCACCGCCGCCAGCACGGCCACTTTCGGCAGGTCGATGCCGAGCGCGCGCGCGAAGCCGATCGCGTTCTGGCAGATGTCGCGCTTCTGGTCGGTGTCGGGCGCGATGTTCAGCGCGACGTCGCTGACGACGAAGCGGCGCGCATAGGTCGGCACCGACACCATCGCGCAGTGGCTGATCAGCCGGCCGGTGCGCAGTTTCGCTTCCTTCTGCATGACCGCGTGCAGCAGCACGTCGGTGTGCAGGCTGCCCTTCATCAGCGCCGCGACCTCGCCGGCGCCGGCGGCCATGGCCGCCTTCAGCGCCGAGTCCTCGGGGCCGTCGGCGGCGACGATCCGGCACTTGGCGATGTCCAGGCGCGCCTGGTCCGCGATCCGCCGGATCTCGGCCTCGGGGCCGAACAGCACGGGCACGATCAGCCCGGCCTCGGCGGCCTCGACCGCGCCGGCCAGCGCATCGGCGCTGCACGGATGCACCACGCCGGTCAGCATCGGCTCAAGGCCGTGCAGCGCTCGATCAGCCCCTCGAGCCGATGCTCCGCCACCTGGTGCTGCTGCCGCGTCGTCGGCGCCAGACTTCCAGGATCGCGGTCGCGACGACCCGACCCGCCGGGTCGGTGCACTGGCCGTCCAGCACGACGATGCCCTGATCCGGCCGCTTCTCCCGCACGACGAGCCGCGCCGTCATCGCCGCCGCCGATCGGCAGCGCACCCTTGATCTGCACCGAGGTCGCCCGGATCGAACTGCCGGGTCCCGGGAGGGCCGAACCGACCAGCGCGGTCAGGATAGCCGTGACGATGCCGGCCGCCGCCTGGCTCTCGCCCGGGGCCGGCGAGCATGTCCGTATCGCCGAAGGCGGCGGCCCAGGCGCGCACGTCGCCGGCCTGCAGCGTGCGCTGGACCGACGCGGTGTCGCCGACGGCGATCTCGTCGAACGTCTTGTTCACGATGGTCCGCATTGCGCATGACCCAAGGGGTTGCCTGCTCAGCGCCGACACCTCGGCGGCCGGGGCGGTCGCCCTCGCGGCCGCGGCTCGGCCGAACGGCGCAGGAATCGCCGGCTTCTCGATCGGAACCGCCAGCACCTGCGACAGTCGCGCCAGGCGGTCGCGCTCGGCCGCGAGCGGGGCATCGCCCGCGCCGACGATCGCGCGCACCTGCTTCAGCAGCTCCTTCCGCGCCTCCGCCTCCGGCACCAGGGACGCCAGCGCCTCGACCGCGCGCTCAGGCTCGAGTTGCAGCACGAAGAACTGGTCCCGCACCAGCACCTTGAACTCGGCAAGCGACAGATGCATGAGCTTCTGGCGCGCGACGTTCAACGCGAGGGCACAGCGCTGGTCGAGCATCCGCTCGGCCGCGGTGACGTACAGCACCGCCCGGGTCAGTGCCTCGTCGAACCCGCCGGTCTCCAGCTTCGCCGCGTACGCGTCCGACCGGGCCTGTCGCGCCGCCAGTTCTTCGGGCGACGTGCCGGGGAACGGCCGCACCTCGCTGCGCGTCGTTGATGCCGAGCAGCGCCTGCACGAACGGCGAGCCATAGAAGCCGAAGAACATCTGCTCGGCCATTTGGTCGCGCGCCACGCGGTAGGCATCCAGGGCGGCGGTGATCTGGTCCGAGACTTGCGCCTGCAGCGCGAGGAACGGGTTGTCGGCCGCCGCCGGCCTGCGCGACGCCGCCACGCCCGCGGCCAACTTCTGCACGCCCTTCATCCAGGGGTTGCTGTCGGCGAACATCGTGTAGCTGAGCCTGAGCGGGTTCAAGGCTGTGGGCCAGGTCCGCCACCGGCTGGTTGGCGAGCGCGCGCACCAAGGGCTGCATGAAGGTGCGGTAGATCGAGAGGTTCAGTTCCGACAGCCGGGCCACGGCGGCGAAGGCGCGGTCGTCCTCGGGGCTGTTGCGCCCGAGCGCGCGGATGTCGTCGAGCGAGCGGGCCTCGAAGCGGGCGATCCAGTCGCCGGTGATGAAGCCGGCCGCGGGCACGTCGGCCGGCCGCGGCGAAATGACCATCTCGTAAAGACCGGGCGGCAGGCAGTCGATGACGTCCATCAGCTGCACGAACTCCTCGTCCTCCTTCGCGCCCACCTTGGAGGAGACGAAGATGGCGAGATGGCCGATCTTCTGGCCCAGGCAATACACGATCGTCCGGCCGGTGGCGCGGATGTCGTCGACGTCGCGATACAGATCGAGGATCCAGCCGAGCGTCTGCGGCGGCGGGCTGATGTTGTCGCCCGTCGAGGTGAACACGATGATCGGCGAGGTGATGTTGCGGAGATCGAAGGTCGTGCCATCGCGCGACTGCAGCTGGTTGCGGGTCAGCTTGTCGCCGATGAAGAGGTTGTCCACCAGGAACTGCAGCTCGTCGCCGTTCAGCTGGATGAAGTCGCCCCACCACTTCTCGAACTCGAGGTAGCGCTCCGCATCGGTGTCGACATGTGGTATAGACCTCGTACTGCTTGCCCCACAGCCAGTTCGCCGGGTTCAGGCATGTCGAAGTTCAGGATCAGCCAGGTCCCGTCGAACTTCCCGTTGCCGAGGTCGCTGGTCATTGCGGTGAGCCAGCTGCCGCCGAGCAGGCCGCCGGAATAGCGCATCGGGTTCTTCCCGTGCACGCCCTGCCAGTACGACATCGGCGAGCCCGCGACCAGGCAGGGCCCGAACAGGTCCGGCCGCAGCATGGCCACCATCAGCGTCTGGTAGCCCGCCTGGCAGTTGCCGATGGCAAACGGACGCGGCGCGTCCGGATGGAGCTCGACCACCCGCTCGAAGAACTTCACCTGCCCCTCGACGACGTCCAGGAACTGCTGGCCGGGCGCGGGCATCGCTCCGAAGCCGATGAAATAGACCGGATGGCCCGCATTCGAGGGCATCGCCGATCTCGCTCTCCGCCTTGAAGCCACCGATGCCCGGCCCCTGGCCGGCGCGCGGGTCCACCACCACGACCGGCCGCTTGCGCGGGTCGGTCGCGACCCCTGGCGGCGGCACGATGCGCGAGAGCGTGTAGTTGATCGGCCGCGGCAGCGACACGGCCGTCATCAGCACCTCATGGCCGAAGCGCAGCACGGTGGCCATCGGCCGTGACGTGATCTCGATCTCTTCGTTGCCGCGCCGCCGCAGCAGATCGAGGAAGAGAACGCTGCGCTGGAGCGCATCGACCATGTATTCCGGCCAGGTCTTCATAGGGTTGCCGGAACACGCTGCGGCGGCGTTCGGAAACGCGGGCAACCCGAGGCCGAACGAACGCATCGGCGATACCGGCTTTGACATTGACTCGATCTACCATCTTCATCTCCCGACCCCGAACCGCCTCAGTGCAGCCGCTCTCGCCGCGATCCGCCTGCGAACGCGATGTGAGTGCGCGACCTAACTAGAATTGGCGCAGCGGCCTCGGTAGAGTCGGAAACTACGCATATCCAAGCGTCGCGCCGCGACGGCGCAGTTGCGCGAGCTGCGCGCGGCGCAGCTGGCGACCGAGGCTGCCGGGCGGAGCTTCCTCGCTTCCGCGGTCATCGCTCCAATGCGCTGAACTTGATGCCGGTTCGTCGCCAGCTGCGTCCCGGTAATCCCAAGACGTTGCGTGCGCTGCCTGACGGGAGGGTGGTGGTTCGATCCGCTGCGGAATACCTGTCCATGCCGCCGGCTTCCGCCGCCGCTTGCCGTGCCCAGCCGTCGAGCACCAGCGCGATTGCCGGCATTCGACGCATCGCCTTCGCATCGCTCGCGCACGCCGCCGCCTCGCGCAGCTCCGTCACCGACAGATCTGTCCGTGTGATCGCCGCGGTCATAGCCGTCCGCCAAGTCTCCACGGGCAACCCGCAAATCACACTGCGCCGAGCCGCTCCATTCGCATTCGCATTCGAGTCAACGGACCGAGCGGTTGGTATTACCCATCGAGAATGCCGCCGCGATAGGCTCGGAAACTAGCTACTGCAATTCGCGGCGGGGCTATCCTGAACGCCGTCGGCGCCGTTCCCGGCGGCGGCAAGCGCCAAGCGGGCCAACGCCGGAAGCGACTTCGAGCCGGTCTTCTCCATGATCGAGGCGCGATGGTTCTCGACGGTGCGCTGGCTGATGCCGAGATCCGCGGCGATGTTCTTGCTGGGGTGGCCGGCGAGGACCAGGTCCATGATCTGGCGCTGCCGCGGCGTGAGGCCGGCGATGCGGTTCGCCGCATCCTCCCGCCAGGCGGACAGCTTGCCCGCATCCCGCGACTGTTCGAGCGCGCGCTCGACGCTGGCGAGCAGTTCGCCGCGGCCGATCGGCTTCTCGATGAAGTCCGAAGCGCCCGCCTTCATGGCTTGAACCGCCATCGGCACGTCGCTGTTGCCGGTGATCATGATGGCCGGCAGCCGATGGCCCGCATCGTGCAGCCGCTGCAGCAATTCGAGCCCGCTCATTCCGGGCAGGTAGGCATCGATCAGGAGGCAGGCTTCGCGGCCCGGACGATAGGCTTCGAGGAATGCCTCGCAGGACGCATAATCCTCGACGGTCCGGCCGTCGTCCTCGAGCACGCTCGCGAATCGCCTCGCGCACGTGGCTGTCGTCGTCGACGACGAAGATGACGGGCGGCTCCCGAACCGCCGGCCGCTTCGGCGGGGTGCGGCGCGCGCGAGGCGCCGCGGACTGCGATGTCGGCGAGGAGACGCTGGATGACCTGCGTCAGCTCCTTCAGCTTCACCGGCTTGTTGAGCTGCACACAGTCCTGAAGCGCGATATCGCGCAAGGTATCGGTCGAGATGTCGCCGGTCAGAATGATGACCGGAATCTGGCGATGGAGCTTTTCCCGCAGCTTCGCGGTGAGCTGGAGCCCGTTCATGCCGTTCGGCAGATTGTAGTCCGCAAGGATGAGGTCGGGCCGGACCGTGCCGCGCGCCACCAATTCCAGCGCCGCGATGCCGTCCGGCGCCGTTGCCGTGCGATGGCCCTCGTCCTTGAGGAGCAGTTCGAGCAGTTCGCGCACCTCGGGATCGTCCTCGACGACCAGGATCGTGCCGGTGCGGCGAGCGCCTTCGGCGATCCCGTCTTCCTGCGCGGAGCCGATGGTGCTCACGCGCCGATTCGGTCTCGCCCGGCGGAAGCGTGACCTCGATGGCGAAGACCGAGCCCTTGCCCGGCTGCGAGCGGACGCGCACCCGATGGCCCAGCAAATTTCCCAGGCGCTGCACGATGGAAAGACCGAGGCCGAGGCCGCGGCTGCGTTCGCGCGCGGCATTGTCGAGCTGATGGTATTCCTCGAAGATCGCCTGCAGTTCCTCCTCCGGGATGCCGACCCCGGTGTCCCAGACCTCGATGCTCAGCATTCCTTCGCGCCGGCGGCAGCCGAGCAGCACCTTGCCGCGCTTGGTGTATTTCAAGGCGTTCGAAAGCAGGTTGCGGATCATCTGCTCGAGCAGACGCGGATCGCTGTGGATCGAAAGGCCGCACGGGACCACGCGCAAGGCAAGCCCTTGCGCCTGCGCGTGATAGGTGAACTCGTCCCGCAGCCGGTCGAGCAGATCGTTGATCGGAAAATCGACCATTTCGGCGCGGACGGTGCCGGCCTCGATCTGGTTTATGTCGAGCAGCGCGTTCAGCATGCCCGACATGGCGCCCAGCGTCTCGTCGAGCCGCGCGACCAGCTTCTGCGCCTTCTCGCCCTCGACGGTCTTCGCCAGCAGCCCCTGAAGCAGGGCAGCGTCTGCAGCGGCTGGCGCAGGTCATGGCTCGCGGCGGCGAGAAAGCGCGATTTCGCGACATTGGCCAGTTCCGCCTGCCGCTTGGCCGCCTCCAGCGCGTCCGCGGCGTGCCGGCGCTCGGTGATGTCGGTAAAGGTGATGACGACGCCCTCGACCCCGTTGTCCTGGGTGCGGTAGGGCAATATGCGGCGGATGTACCAGGCGCCGCTCGGCGCTTCGATCTCCCGCTCGATCGGCGCGAGGGTCTGCAGCACCGTTCGGGCGTCGGTCAGAAGAGCGCCGTCGGCGGCCAGCGAGTTGAGGTCCGCGAGCGGCCGGCCGACGTCGCTGGGAATGACGTTGAAGAGCGACTTGGTGGCCGGCGTGAAGAAGCGGATGTTGAGCTCGGTGTCGAGGAAGAGCGTCGCGACATCGGTGCTGTAGAGGACGTTCTGCAGATCGTTGGAGGTCGTGCGCTGCCGCTCCAGCGTTTCCTGGAGCTGGCTGTTGAGGGCGGTCAGCTCCTCGTTGAGCGACTGCAATTCCTCCTTGGACGTCAGCAGCTCCTCGTTCGTCGATTGGAATTCCTCGTTGACGGACAACGCCTCTTCGTTGATCGCCTTCTGCTCTTCGCTCGAAATCTCGAGGTTGCGGATGGCGCCCTGCAGCTCCGCTCTCGTGGCTTCGAGTTCCTGCTCGAGTTCGGCGACCCGCGCAACGTCGCGCGGCGCGGACGGCGCTGGCCTCGGCTTCGGCTCGTGCTTCGGCTCGTCGACGAAGCAGATCAGCAGCAGTTCCTCGCCCTCGCTCGGAACCGGCTGCACGGCGATGCTGAACGAAACCGGATCGCCATCGTGGCTCGTCCGCCCGCCGGCGACGACGACGCGCGCGTTCTCCTGGCTGGCCTGCTGGATCGCCGAGCGCAGCTTGGTCCGCATGCCCTGCGCGCGCCATGGCGAGCAGATCGTGAGTGGGGTGCCCCGGCGCCACGCGCAGATAGCGGTCGGTCGGCCCCAGCGAATAGAGGCACTCGTGCTTGCGGTTGATCAGCACCGCCGCCGGCGCATAGGTCTCCATCACCAGCCGCCGACAAAGATCGGCGAGAGCGGCCTGGCGCGAGGGCGCCTGGCCTTGTCCCGGGCGCGCGGGGACTCGCACGCCGTCACCGGCGCTCATCGAGAAAGCCAAGTTCTCCCGGCCGGCTGCGGCCGATGTGCCGATAGAGCCGCTCCGGCTTGGAGATCACCTCGAAGCGGCCGTCGCTGCGTTGCCGACCGTCTCCGAGTTGCCGAGAAGCAGAATGCCGCCCTCGCGCAGCGCGAAATGGAACAGCGAGACGACCTTCGCCTGCGCCTCGGGCCGCAGATAGATCAGAAGGTTGCGGCACGAAATCAGATCGAGACGCGAGAACGGCGGATCGGCCAGCACGTCCTGCACCGTGAAGACCACCGTCGCGCGCAGTTCGGGCGACACCCTGTAACCGTGATCCTCCTTGGTGAAGAAGCGGGCCAGCCGCGCCGGCGACACGTCCGCCTCGATCGTTTCCGGATAAAGGCCCTCGCGGGCGCTGGCGACGGCGTCCGGATCGACATCGGAGGCGAAGACCTGCAGCTTGATGTTGCGCTTCGCCGCCGCGATCTGCTCGCGGAACAGCATGGCGAGCGAATAGGTCTCCTCGCCCGTGCTGCACCCGGCAATCCAGATGCGCAGCGGCTGGTCGGACGGATGGCTGCGGACCAGGTCGGGAATGATCTTCTCCGCCAGGAAGTCGAACACGCTGGGATCGCGGAAGAAGCTGGTGACGTTGATGAGCAGGTCCTTGGCGAGAAGGTCGAGCTCGCCGGCGTCGCTCCGCAGCATATCGAGATACCGATTCATGTCGTCGGTCTCGATCGCCGCCATCGCCATGCGCCGCTCGATCCGGCGCTGCAGCGTGCCCGGCTTGTAAAGCGTGAAATCGTGGGCGGTCTTCGTGCGCAGAAGATCGATGATCTCGGGCAGCCAATCCTGTGCCGTATCCTGCGGACGCAAATCCGTTCCGCGGGCGCGGCAGGGCCATCCGCGGCCCGTATGCGACGAGCGCCTCCGGGATCTTCGCCACCGGAAGCACCAGGTCCACCGCGCCCGTCATGATCGCGCTGCGCGGCATGCCGTCATAGCCGGCCTCGTCGGGGTCCTGCGCGATGACGAGCCCGCCGTTTTCCTTTACGGCTTTCAGCCCGAGGCTGCCGTCGGCCCCGGTTCCCGAAAGGATCACGCAGATGGCGCGCGCGCCGCACTCCTCTGCCAGCGAGTGCAGCAGGAAGTCGAACGGCAGGCGCGCGCCGTGACGCGCCTGAGGTTGCGAGAGGTGCAGGGCACCGTTGCCGACGGCGAGATAGGTTCCGGGCGGAATGACATAGAGATGGTCGCGCTCGATCGGCATGCCATCGGTTGCTTGCCGCACGGTCATCGACGTGTGGCCGGCCAGCAGATCCACCATCATGCTTTCGTGGGTCGGATCGAGATGCTGGACCAGGATGAAAGCCATGCCGTTGTCGGCCGGCAGCGCGTCCAGGAGCTTCCGGCAGGCATCGAGGCCACCCGCCGAGGCGCCGATTCCAACGACCGGAAAGTCCCCGGCGCCGCGAGACGGGCCGGGCGCCGCCAGGGCCCGCCGGCTCGACCGCCGCCGCACGGCCCTGCCCTGATGTGGAGGGCTTTCTGGCATTCTGCAATTCTCCCCACGCGGCGCACCTTGAACTGATGGCGGGACGCAGCCCCGAAAGCAAGAATACGGTCTTGCCAGAGGACCCCGCCCTCAGCCCGGCTAGCTTGCCAAATGTGCGCCGGTTAGGGTGTGCTGTCGGTAATATAGATTACCGACTCGAAGGCTCGCCCTTTACGCGTATGTCTTGGGAAGGTGAAAAGTGACGCGTGCCCGGACCAACTGGTAACATTCACACGATGCCTTCACGAGGCCCTGCCGATCGAGTATCATTATTTGCCGTCGGCTGCGCGCAATCAAACCGGCACGCTCCAACTCCCGGGCAGCATTCGAGATGGTTGGCCTCTGGACACCCAGCATTTCGGCGAGCAGGTTCTGCGTGATCTGCAGTGCGTCATCGTCACCGCGGTCACGCATCATGAGCAGCCAACGAGCCAGCCGCTGCTTGAGGCTGTGCGCACCGTTGCACGCCACTGATACCAGGACCTGCTCGAGAAAGGCTTGGACGTAAGCGTACATGAGATTTCGGAAGGACGGCATCGACCCCATGGCCCGTATGAACGCTGTGCGCGACATCTTTGCCGCACCTCCCGGGATCTGGACGAGAAGCCGGATGGAGGAACTCTTGGCACCGAAGACGGCTTGCACAGCCGTGCAACCCTCCCTACCGATCGTTGCCATCTCAATTATACTGCCGTCCGCATAAACCGCCACCACCGAGACGACACCGCTGTCGGGGAAGAATACATGATCAAGCGGACTGTCAGCGTCCATTAGGACCTGCCCGCGCTGGCAGCGAATTGGTTCAAGCTCCCGCATAAGCTGCTTGAGAATGGTGGATGGCAGGGCGAGTAAGAGCCGATTGCGGGGCCAATTTGATGGGGCACTCATACACCCCTAAATAGTGTGCGGCTTGCTCCGGTCGCAAGAGGAACCGCGTCGGGCGCGGCCGCCAGACCGCGAGTACCGGCCGGCCGGAAGGGGCGGGGGTCGGAACCGCAACGGCGCTGGTCTAAGTACTTTCCGAGGCTACTCTCGGCGATCTCCCGCCAGCTATGCTCCGAAGTAGCGCATCCTTCATCGGATCGCTCACGCCGCGTGAAGGCGGTGCCGGAAGCGAGGCAAAGCGATGAAAGCGCTCCGCATCCTCGTGATCGAGGATGATGCCATGATCGGTATGCTGCTTGCCGAGATGCTCGCAGCGATGGGCCACGACGTTTGCGCGATCGAGTCCACGGAAGCCGGTGCAGTGGCCACAGCTGCGCGATGCGGACCAGACCTGATGATCGTCGATCTCCGGTTGCATGACGGAAGTGGCATTTCCGCCGTCGACGAAATACTCCGCACCGGACCCGTTCCGCACGTGTTCGTCAGCGGCGCAGAAGTTCAGCCGCGGCCTGGTGCGGTGGTGCTACGGAAGCCCTTTCGCAAATCCGATCTCGTCCTGGCCATGCAACGCGCGCTCGGCGCCGCGGCGTCATATTGAGGCGCGACCGTGCCCGCAACCCGCCGCGCATCGTCCTGAAGCGCAAAACCGACGGCCGTTAATCCTCGATCGCCGCTGTGAGTAGATTCCGAAGGCTGGCGATCGGGTTCCGCGACACAATATGCGTATAAGCTCCATCGAACCGTTTCAAAGCATGAAGCGCGGCAGCTGCCGCGCCGAAAGTTCGGATTTGGCTAGGGCTACAGGAGCGCCTCATGCCGAATACGAGTCGCCGAAAAGATTGACCCCATCTTTGTCATTCCCGCGAAAGCGGGAAGCCACGCCGCGCACGGTGGATGCCCGCTTTCGCGGGAATGACCAGAATAGAGTCAACGCTACGAGCGAATGGTATAATTGGTCGATTCCATATTCGCCATCAGGCGATGAAATCCGGTGATTGACATGGCGCGTTCAGCTTCGGTTGCATTCCTTGGGAAGGAATTCGACAACTTTCTGTTCGCACCCATTGGTGCGGAGAGAGACGGCATGCCGCTCAGCGTGCTATCGGCGCTGGCGCGGCTGAATATAGACCCTTGGCAGGAGGCCGCCAGATTGGCTGGGTTGCCGGGCGAAGCCGCAACAAGGAGATTGGTCTCGCTGATCGCGGTGATGCCTGGGGGCCCATCCGCGCATCCAGACCCCGGGACGATTGCTGCTCGCCTGATCGCGCTGCTACCGCGCCGCGCGAGTCCCGTTAGCGCGTCGACGAAAATATGGCCTCGCGCCGGTGCGGCGGCGAAATCATGGATCGTCATCTACGTGATCTTTATGGTCTTCGCGGTGGGCGCCCAATGGATCGCATCAAGCCGCCAAACGCCGCCGCAGGTCGGCAACGCGCATCCGCTTGCCTCCAGCACAGTCTCGCTGCAAATGCCACCGCTGAACGCTGGGCGATGACGATCAAGCGAGCTCGCGCAACAGGAACCTTATGAGCGGCAACAAAAGAAGCGGCTGGATGATCCGGTGCGGTAGGCTGCCGGCGTTCTCCAGCATGGCCCTGGATGCGTCGGCTGGTGTGACCGAACCCATGGCAACGCAGCGCGTGCGCGTCTGCGCCCGCTCTCTCCGCCATTGAAAAGAACTTCGTCTTCGCAACTCCCAAGGGGTTGTCGTGCAGGCTGCTCCTCGCGCTCCGCATGTTCTGCGAGCAGCAGATAGAGCCCGAACAGCAGCACCCCGTTGCCCGCCCAGCGCACGATTTCGCCGCTCCCAGGGCGGCCGGGGATGTGCCGCAAATGCCGCCGTGCCGCCAAAGCCGTCCGCGCGCGTCGTCGTCTACACGCTCGATCAGGCCAGGCGCGAGCCGATCCCCGAACTCGCCGACATCTGGCCGCGCTTTCCGCAGATCGTCTTTGCCCGGACCGATCTGAACAATGGCGCCGAGAAGTTTCCAGAACAGCAACCGAGCCTGACGCTGTCGAGAAGCGCGCCCACGATCGTCAATTCCTGGCCAGCGCGGCCTGGACTCGATGTGCGAGCGTGTCGAGGTCGAACGGCTTGTCGATCACATCGCTGCCCGGCGGGAGTTCGGTGCCGGCGTAGCCGGTGATGAACAGCAGCGGGATGCCGGAATATCGCTCGCGAACCGCTTCGGCGACCTGACGCCCGTTCATCCCGTTCGGCAGGCCCACATCCGTGACCAGGATGTCGATCTGCACGCCGCCATCGAGCCGGTGCAGCGCCGCGGGCCCGTCGGCTGCCTCCAGCACGCGATAACCGAGTTCGCGCAACCGCTCCGCCACGGCTTCGCGCGCGATGTCCTCGTCGTCCACCAGGAGCACGGTCTGGTCCGGCTCGGCCGCGTCCGGCGCTGGCGCGTTGGACGCGGCCTCGGCGATCGTCAGGTGGCCTGCTGTGGCAGGCACAGGCGGACGGTGGTGCCCAGTCCGGGGGTGCTCTCGATCCCGACGAGGCCGCCGGACTGCCGCACGAAGCCATAGACCTGACTCAGTCCGAGCCCGGTCCCGTGACCCGTCGGCTTGGTGGTGAAGAACGGCTCGAAGGCACGTTGCACCACGTCGGGCGGCATGCCCTTGCCGGTGTCGGCGACCGAGATCGCCACATAGTCGCCCGGCACCGCACCGTCGTGCCCAGCGACATCCCTCGCCGACAGGCGGATATCCGCCGCCTCGATCGTCAGTTGCCCCCCTCCGGCATCGCGTCGCGGGCGTTGATGCAGAGGTTCAGCAGCGCACTTTCCAGTGCGCCCTCGTCGCACACCACCCACGCCCGACCCTCGCGCAGGCGCAGGTCCAGGCGGACCGCAGGTCCGACGGTCCGGCGGATCAGGTCCGCCATGCCTGCCACCAGCCCATTCGCGTCCACCGGCTTCGGCTCCAGACGCCGGCGCCGCGCGAAGGTGAGCAGACGCCGCGTCAGCGCCGCCGCCCTGTCCACCGACTGCTGCGCCAAATCCAGGTAGCGCAGCACGTCCGTGGTGCGGCCCTCACCCGCCCGGCGGCGCGCCAAGTCCACGCTGCCGGCGATGCCCTGCAGCATGTTGTTGAAGTCGTGCGCGATGCCGCCGGTGAGTTGGCCCACGGCTTCCATCTTTTGCGCCTGCAACAGCTGCTGCCGCTGGTGCTGAAGATCGTCTTCGGCCTTGCGCAGCCGTTCTGCCAGGTTCCGGGTCGCGGTAATGTCGGTCGTCGTGCCGACCATCCGGAGCGCGCGTCCAGCGCTATCGCGCGCTACGACTTTGCCGCGGCTCAAGACCCACTTCCAGCTTCCATCCTTGCACCGCAGCCGGTGCTCGACCTCGAAGGTTTCAGTCCGCCCCTCGAAATGCGCCTGCATCGTGGTCTGGACATACGCAAGGTCGTCCGGATGGACGCGGGTGTACGCCTCCTCGATGCGCGTCGACAGTTCGTTCGGCCGATAGCCCAGAATAGCCTTCCAGCCCGGCGAATACCTGATTTCGCCCGTGACGACGTCACGGTCCCAAAGACCCGTCCCGCTGCCTTCGATCGCGAGAGCCATCACGCTGTCGAACCCACCGGCAGTGCCGGCGGACGGAGCAGCGCCTGTGGTCGCCTGACCGGTGCCCACTACCCTTGGACTCCCCCCTGGCGCGCAACCGACGCTGTTTGGCTGTCCGTGGCAGGCACGGCGTTTCCTTCGCGATAGGACGAACCTCCCGGTCAAAATGTCAACCGACGCTATCGTCCCGGACGGCAAGCTCGTTCTAGCAAACTGACAGCGCAAGAAAATGCACGACCTGCGCGGCTCGCTCACACGGAGATCCCGGTCCCGCATCCTCTGATCGCACAACTGGCACGTTGACATTCAATCAAATCATTGATAATCGACCCGCATGCCGCCACCCCTGCTGCAACCCGTCGAGGACGGCCAGGTCTCCCAAGCGGAGTTTTTGGACCGCGTATTCTTCGCGCTGTCCGATCCCGTGCGTCGTGCGATTTTGGAGCGGCTGGACGAAAGTTCCCTGCTGGTCTCCGAACTTGCGCAGCCGTTTGCGATCTCGCTGCAGGCGGTGTCCAGGCACATCCAGGTGCTCGCCCGCGCCGGGCTGGTCAAGCAGGAGCGATCAGGCCGGATCAGCCGGTGCAGCCTCGACGCCGCCCCGATCTTCGCCGCCGCGCTCTGGATCAACCGCTACAGCAAATACTGGCAGGCGCAGTTCGATCTTCTGGCCGTCACGCTCGAAGACCTCGCACCAACGCGCAAACGGAAAAGGAGGAAAACCGATGTTCGCTGACCACAAGATCGTCTCCCACGCCGAATGGACCGAGGCACGCAAGCGCTTTCTCGCTCGGGAAAAGGAGTTCACCAAGCTCCGCGATGAACTCAGCGCGGACCGCCGTGCACTGCCGTGGGAGCGGGTGGAGAAGCAATACGTGTTTCAGGGCCCCGACGGCCGCGAGACGCTGCCGGAACTGTTCGCCGGCCGCTCGCAACTGATCGTACAGCACTTCATGCTCGCCCCGGGCTGGCAGGAGGGCTGCAAAAGCTGCTCGTTCTGGGCGGACAATTACAACGGCACGGATATGCACCTCGCCGCCCGTGACGTGACCTTCCTCGCGGTCTCGACGGCGCCACTCGCCGAGATCGCAGCGTTCAAGGCGCGCATGGGCTGGCGCTTCAAGTGGGTCTCCTGCGCCGGCAACGGCTTCAACGAGGACTATCACGTCACCTTCAGCCCGGACGCGCTGGCGGCGGCGGAAGTCGAGTACAACTATCGCCCGTTCAAGACCTCGATGAGCGAGTTGCCAGGCATCAGCGTCTTCTATCGCGATGCGGATGACGCCGTGTACCACACGTATTCCTGCTACGCCCGCGGCCTCGATATGCTGAACGGCGCATACCACTACCTCGATCTGACGCCGAAGGGTCGCGACGAGGCCAGGCTGCGCCACACGATGGAATGGGTACGGCTGCACGACAGCTACGGAGCGTAAGATGAGCTATCGCGATAGCGCTGCGATGCTCGCCGCATATCGCGGGCAGATCGCCGATCTGCGTCGCAAGATGCGGGAGGTGCAGGCGTCGATCGAACCGGAGCCGGTGGATGATTACGTATTCGCTACGCGGGACGGGCCGGTACGGCTCTCCGGCCTGTTCGGCGGCAAGCGCGACCTGATCGTGATCCACAACATGGGCACGTCCTGCCCCAACTGCACGCTCTGGGCCGACGGCTACAACGGGCTGTTCCCGCATATCGCCGACCGCGCCGCCTTCGTCGTCAGCAGCCCCGATCCGCCGGACGTGCAGCAGCGCTTCGCTGCAAGCCGTGGCTGGTGCTTTCCGATGGTCAGCCACGCCGGCAACAGCTTCGCCGCCGACATGGGCTACCGCAGCGACGACGGGCGCTATCGTCCCGGGGTTTCGGTCTTTCGGCGCGACGGCGCGCAAATCATGCGCGTCTCCGATACCGGCCTGCAGCCGGGCGATGATTTTTGCCCGCTCTGGCACTTTCTCGACATGTTGCCGGAGGGCCCGGCAGGATGGGGACCGCGCTTCAGCTATCTCTGAACCGGCGAGATCGCTCATGGTCGATTGCTGCACCCACCGGATGGGGCCAAATGTCGGACCCAAGAGGTTGGTAATGCGCGAGGAAGACTACAGCCTATGAATTGACATCAGACCCCGCCCGGCCGGAGCCCTCAGCCGCGCGCTTGCCAGCGTCTCGCCGGGCTACCTGCAGCGCGGCATCCAGTGCGCTCAGGAAGCGCGACCGGTCCTGCTTGCTCAAGGGCGCCGGTCCGCCGGTCGTTACGCCGATCTCGCGCAAATGCCGCGCTACTTCCCGACCCGCCAGCGCGCTGCCGATGTTGTCCGCCGTCCACCGCTTTCCGCTCGGCGCCAGCGCCTGTGCGCCGTTGGTCAAGCAGCGCGCCGCCAGCGGAATGTCGGTGGTGACGCAGACATCCGCCGGCGTGGCCCGTTGGGCGATCCAGTCGTCCGCCGCGTCGGGGTCCGGCGGAACGGTGATCATATGGACATTCGGCCGCCCGCTCGGCCGGATCGGCCGCGAACCGTTCGATACCACGAACACGGCGACGCCGAGCCGGTCGGCGACGCGAAACACTTCCTCGCGCACCGGACAGGCGTCGCCGTCGACATAGATCGCGCTCACGCCGCTGCTCGCGCCCTGTCCGGACGATACGTACGCCCACGCCGTTGCCGGCGCTTCGCCGCAGCCGGCTTTGCGGCCAACGCCCGGTTCGCCGCTACCGGAGCCGTCGGCGGCGTGCCGCCAGCCACCGCGATCGGCGCACCGGCGATGCGCTCGATCGCCCGCAGCGCGCCGTGCTCTGCCGCGTCGCAGAACGAGATCGCCACCCCGGCCGCGCCGGCACGCGCCGTCCGGCCGATGCGGTGGACGTAGCTTTCCGGCTCGACCGGCAGATCGAAATTGATGACGTGGGAAATACCGGTCACGTCGATGCCGCGCGAGGCAAGGTCGGTCGCCACCAGCACCCGCGTCCGGCCGCTGCGGAACCGGTCCAGCGCCTTCTCGCGCGCCGGTTGGCTCTTGTTGCCATGCAGCGCGTCAACCACGATGCCCTCGCGATCGAGTTCGGCAGCGACCCGTTCGGCGCCGTGCTTGGTGCGGGTGAAGACAATCACGCGCGACAGCGCCGGGTCTTGCAGCAGGCGGCCCAGCAGGGAACGCTTCCCGGCCTGGTGGACGAAATGCACGTGCTGATCGATGCGCGGGATGGTCGCCGCCACCGGGGCGATCGCCACCCGCACCGGGTCGCGCAGCAGGGTCTCGGCCAGCTTGCCTACTTCCGCCGGCATGGTAGCCGAGAACATCGTCGACTGGCGTGTCGCGGGCAGCGCCGCGACGATGCGGCGGATGTCGCGGATGAAACCCAGATCGAGCATCCGGTCCGCCTCGTCGAGGACGAAGTAGCTCACCGCGCCGAGCCGAAGCTGGCCAGCCGCCAGCAGGTCGCAGATGCGCCCGGGCGTGCCGATGACGATGTCGGTGCCGCCGCGCATCCGCTCGACCTGGCGCGAACGGCTGACCCCGCCCAGGATGGTCACGCTGCGCAGCCGCTGTCCGGCGGCAAGCGCCCGCAGGCTGTCATCGATCTGCGTCGCCAGTTCGCGGGTCGGCGCCACGATCAGGGCGCGCGTGGCATAGGGCCCCGAACGGACCCGGTTGCCGGCGAGGCTTTGCAGCAGCGGCAAGCCGAAGGCGGCGGTCTTGCCGGACCCGGTCTGGGCGGTGCCCAAGAGGTCGCGCCCGGCCAGCAGGGGCGGAATGGCGGCGAGTTGGATCGGGGTGGGGGTCGCGAAACCCTGGGTGTCCAGGGCGCGCAACAACGGCTCGGCCAGGCCGAGTGCCGCAAAGGTCGGGGACGTCACGGAATTGAAAGCTCCAGCGTGCGCCGCGGCGGGGCATGGCCCAGCGGCCGGGTGCGTGGTGTCCGCCTGCCCGCGCGATACTGGGGCGAACGCGTTACGAATAAGATTTCCGGGAGTGCGTTCCCCGGAAGGGCACGCCAATCACGCTTCACGGAAGCCAAGCGCTATATCGGGTCGCTGGTCGGGGAACGCAAGGCGGCATATGGCGCGGCGACCGCCGGAGCGATCACGCCCTGCTGGTGCCCGAATCCAAGGGATTTTTTTGCCCGGGTGGGATCGCGAAGTAAGTCTTTGATTTCGTGGTGGGCGCGACAGGGATTGAACCTGTGGCCCCTGCCATGTCAAGGCAGTGCTCTTCCGCTGAGCTACGCGCCCCCAACGCCCAGCTTCTAGCGCACGGCCCCGCCGATCGGCAAGGCATCGAGCCAAGGCGCGTCGCGGCGGGATTTGTTCGGCGCCGAGGTGACAGCGCGCCCCGTCTGACGCTTCAATGCTCGGCATGGATCTCCCGCTCTCCGCGGCCGCGCCCGTCAGGCTCCTGCAGCCGGTCGTCCAGACTGTCCCGCTGGTGTTCGCCTCGGCGCATTCGGGCCGCGAGTATCCGCCGGAGTTCCTCGCCGGGTCCCGGCTCGACCCGCTGACCCTCCGCCGCAGCGAGGACAGCTTCGTCGACGAACTCTTCGCCGCCGCGCCGGAGTTCGGCGCGCCGCTGCTACTCGCCACCTTCCCGCGCGCCTTCTGCGACCCGAACCGCGAGCCGTGGGAACTCGATCCGGCGATGTTCGAGGACGACCTGCCCGCCTGGGTGAACGCCGCCAGCGCGCGCGTCTCGGCCGGGCTCGGCACCATCGCGCGCATCGTGGCGACGGGCGAGACGATCTATCGGGGCAAGCTGCGCTTCGCCGAGGCGGAGAGCCGGGTGCGCGGCTACTGGCAGCCGTACCATAACCGGCTGGGCGAGCTGATCGGCGGCACCAAGCACCGGTTCGGCGCCTGCCTGCTGATCGACTGCCACTCCATGCCGGCCAGCGGCACGGTGCCCAAATCCGTCGATGTCGTGCTCGGCGACGCTTACGGCACGAGCTGCGCACCGCACATCACGCGCTGGATCGAGCGGGCGCTCGGCGATCTGGGCTACGCCGTCCGCCGCAACGAGCCCTACTCCGGCGGCTACACCACCCGCCATTACGGACGGCCGCGCCAGGGCGTGAACGCCTTGCAGGTCGAAATCGCGCGCGGGCTCTACATGGACGAGGCCCGCATCGAGCGCCTGCCGCGCTTCGCCGGCGTGCAACAGGACCTGACCGCGCTGATCCACGCGCTGGCCGCCGCGGCGCCCGGGCTGCTCGGCACCTGAAACCGGACGTCGGGAAGCAGCGCGAAAAAAGCAGCGGGCACGAAAAAAATGGCGGGGCTTTTGGCCCCGCCAAGTTTAGGGAGGAAACGTCCAAGAAAAGCAGACAGCGCGGCGACGCCGCATTGCTGCGACGCACAAGCTAGTGGGCCAAACCCCGGAGCGCAAGCCTTTTTTTGCAATGCAGCAGAGCCGGGGTTTGAAAAACCCCATCGGCCGCGTCCCGTGGGCCACAATCTCCGGTCGTGGCCGAACACCATGGCAGGACCCCCGGTACCCCGATATTCGGCATCAGCCGAATTCGGCCCGGATCGCCTCGGAATGCGCCCCGATGGCGGGTACCGGACCCAGCGCGCGCGCGCCGTCGCTCTGCATCACCGGCGGGGCGGCGAGCGACATCGGACCGTTCGGCGTCTGTACCGGCACGCGGCGCAGCGCCGGATGCCGCGCGAAATCCGCCACCTCGTTGACGAAGCCGTAGGCGGTGTTCGCGGCGTGCAATTTCCGGGCGGCCTCGTTGCGCGTCAGACGTGCAAAGGCCGCCGCGACATGGCCGTCCACCTCGGCCCGGTTCGCCACCCGGATCACGTTATTTTCATAACCGGGACGACGCGGGAGATCCGGCTCGTCCAGGAAGCGGGCGCAGAAATCGGCCCACTCGCGCTCGTTCTGGATCGAGATCAAAACCAGCGCGCCGTCGGCGGTGGGAAAGGCGCCGTACGGGCAGACCGAGGGATGCTTGAGCCCGACGCGCTCCGGCGCGCGGCCGGTGCCCTCGTAGAACAGCAGCGGCACGTTCATCCAATCGGCCATGCCGTCGAACAGGCTCGCCTTCAGCCCCTTGCCGCGCCCGGTGAGGCCGCGCGCGATCAGCGCCTCGAGGATGGCGGCGTGGGCGGCCATGCCGCAGGCGATATCGCAGACCGAAACGCCGACCCGCCCCGGCCCGGCGGGGTGTCCCGGTGATGGCGGCCAGGCCGGATTCCGCCTGCACCAACAGGTCGTACGCCTTCATCGCCGCGTACTCGCCGGAATCGCCGTAGCCGGAAATGTCGAGCGTGATCAGCCGCGGGTGCGCCTCGCGCAGCGCCTCCGAGCCGAACCCGGCACGGCCGGCGGCGCCGGGGGCCAAGTTCTGGATGAACACGTCGGCGCGGGCGAGAATGCGATGCAGCAGCGCGGCATCCTCGGGGTTCTTGATGTCGGCGACCAGGCTTTGTTTCCCCCGGTTCAGCCAGACGAAGTAGCTGGAGAGGCCGTTCGCGGCCTGGTCGTAGCCGCGCGCGAAATCGCCCTCCGCGCGCTCCACCTTGATGACGCGCGCGCCGGCGTCGGCCAGTCGCGAACTGCAATAGGGCGCCGCCACCGCCTGCTCCATCGACAGCACCAGCAGACCTTCCAGCGGGCGGTTCATGGCGCGCGCGTCATCGATAGCTGCGCGGCAGGCCGAGCACGTGCTCGGCGAGATAGGCGAGAATCAGGTTCGTGCTGATCGGCGCCACCTGATAGAGCCGCGCCTCGCGGAATTTCCGCTCGACGTCGTATTCCTCCGCGAAGCCGAACCCGCCATGCGTTTGGACGCAGGTTTCAGCCGCCGCCCAGGCCGCGTCGGCGGCCAGCAGCTTGGCGGTGTTCGCCTCCTCGCCGCAGGGCAGCCCCGCCTCGAACTTGTCGCACCCGGCATGCGCCATCAACTCGGCCGCGCGCATCGCAGCGTACGCGCGGGCGATCGGGAACTGGATGCCCTGATTCTGGCCGATCGGGCGGCCGAACACCACGCGCTCGCGGGCGTACGCGACCGAGCGGTTGGTGAACCATTTCGCGTCGCCGATCGATTCGGAGGCGATCAGCAGCCGCTCGGCGTTCATGCCGTCGAGCACGTAGCGAAAACCCCTGCCCTCCTCGCCGATCAGGTTTTCCGCCGGCACCGCCATGTTGTCGAAGAAGACCTCGCAGGAATTGTGGTTCATCATCGTGCGGATCGGCCGGATCGTCAGCCCGCGCCCGGCCGCTTCACGCATGTCGACGATGAACGTGGACAGGCCCTCGGTCTTGCGGGCCACCTGATCGCGCGGCGTGGTGCGCGCGAGCAGCAGCATCAGGTCGGAGTGCTCGGCGCGGCTGGTCCAGATTTTCTGCCCGTTGACGACGTAGTGGTCGCCCTCGCGGCGGGCGAAGGTACGAAGGCTGGTCGTGTCGGTGCCGCTGGTGGGCTCGGTGACGCCGAACGCCTGCAGGCGCAACTCGCCGCTGGCGATCTTGGGCAGGTAGCGCTGTTTCTGCTCCGGCGAGCCGTGCCGCAGGATGGTGCCCATGATGTACATCTGGGCATGGCAGGCAGCGCCGTTGCCGCCCTCGGCGTGGATGGTCTCGAGGATGGCTGAGGCCGCCGACAAGCCGAGCCCAGCGCCCCCGTACTCCTCCGGGATCAGCGCCGAGAGGTAGCCGGCTTCGGTGAGGGCGCGGACGAACTCGGTGGGATAGCCGCGCGCCGCGTCGAGTTTGCGCCAATACTCGCCGGGGAAGCGGGCGCACAGCTTGCGCACTTCCTCGCGGATCTCGGGGTGGCGGGCCGCGCCAGCCAGGTAGTGGTCCATGCTCGTGGATCGACGATTGGAGTGCCGGGCGCCGAATTAGGCGCCGCCTCGCGCCCCCGCGCAAGCGCGCCCGCCCGGGCTCGGCCTCGCGCGCGGCGCGGCGCTATAACCGGCGCTCGCGTCGCTGGCTGGATCGGAAGGCGGTCGTTGCGGTTCGAACAAATTGGGGGGCTATCCCGCTCCCCGGTCAGCCGGGCGTTCGGCTCGCCGGTGCGCAACCTGATCGGCGGCATGGTTTTCGTGCTCGCCGTCGTGGCGCTGGCGATCGGGGCCTATGTCTGGAGCGGCTGGAGCCTCGGCGACGCGCTCTACATGGCCGTGCTCACCGTGTTCACGGTCGGGTTCGAGGAAGTCCGGCCGATCGACACGCCCGAACTGCGCGCCATCACCATCGGGCTGATCTCCTTCGGCTGCACCGGCATGATCTTCGTCACCGGCGCGCTGGTGCAATTCATCACCGCCACCCAGTTCTCGGACCTATTGGACGCCAAGCGCATGAGCAGCCGGATCGAGAATCTGCACAATCACGTCATCGTCTGCGGCTACGGCCGCATCGGCAACATGCTGGCGCGGGAACTGGGCGCGGCGCGCGTGCCGTTCGTGGTGATCGAGAAGAACGAGACCCGTTGCGCGGAGGCGCAGACCTCCGGGCGTCTCTATCTGTGCGGCGACGCGACCGAGGAGGAATTGCTGCAGCGGGCGCGCATCGTCCAGGCGCGGGCGCTCGCGACGGTGCTGCCCGACGACGCCGCCAACGTGTTCATCACCCTGAGCGCGCGCAACCTGAATCCGAAGCTCGCCATCATCGCGCGTGGCGAGGCGCCCTCGACCGAACGCAAGCTGTTGCATGCCGGGGCCGACCGGGTGGTGCTGCCGGCGCATATCGGCGCCGAGCGCATGGCCGAAATGATCCTGTTCCCGACTCTGGCCGATGCCCCGCGCGGGCAGCGCCGGATCGAGCAGGAGATGAACCGGCTCGGCCTCGCGGTCGAGGTCGTGGTGGCGGAGGCGGGCAGTCCTTGGATCGGACTGACCGTGAAGGAGATCGAGCAGCGCGCCGAAGCGGCGTTCCTGATCATCGAGCTGGAGCGCGCCGGCACCGGTGTCCGCGAACGTCCGACCGAGGACACGCGCGTCGGCGCCGGGGACGGGGTGGTGGTGCTCGGCCGCACGACGCGGAGCGCGCTCACGGGATTTGCGGCCTCCTGAGCGATGGCTTCGGCTACCGCGCCCGGGCGATCGTGTAATCGGCGGCGTCGAACAGCGCGCGGCGCAACGCGGATTCTGGGAATTCGGCGAGCGCCTGCTTGGCTGTCGTCGCGAAATTCGCGGCTCGGTTCAGGGTGGCGGCGATCGCGCCGTGATCGCGAATGAGCCGAAGCGCCCGGTCGAGATCCTCGGGACGCTGCTCGGTGCGCTCGACGGTGCGCTCCCAGAACGCTCGCTCGTCCTTGCCGCCCGCGTGGTAGGCCTCGAGCACCGGCAAGGTGATCTTGCCTTCGCGAAAGTCGTCGCCGACCGTCTTGCCGAGCGTGCCCTGGTCTGCCGCGTAGTCCAGCGCGTCGTCCACGAGTTGGAAGGCGATGCCGAGATTTTCGCCGAATTCCGCCAGCGCCCGCCGGGCCGTCGCGCCCCGCTCGGCGACCACGGCGCCCACCTCGCAGGCGGCGGCGAACAAGGCGGCGGTCTTGCCCTTGATCACGTCGAGGTAGCGCGCCTCGGACGTGGCGAGGTCGTTCTGCGTGACCAGTTGCAGCACCTCGCCCTCGGCGATTGTCGCCGCCGCGCGCGAGAGGATCGCGAGGACTTCCAGCGATCCGTCCGCGACCATCAACTGGAAGGCACGGGCGAACAGGAAATCCCCGACCAGCACGGAGGCTTCGTTGCCGAATACCGCGTTGGCGCTGGCCAGTCCGCGGCGCAATGCGCTCGCGTCCACCACGTCGTCGTGCAGCAGGGTGGCGGTGTGGATGAACTCCACGCAGGCGGCGAGCTGGACGTGCCGGTCGCCGCCTCCGCTCCCCGGGTAGCCGCAGAGGCGCGCGCAGGCGAGAGTGAGCAGCGGGCGCAAGCGCTTGCCGCCGGCCGCGACGATATGGCCCGCCAGGCGCGGAATGAGCGTGACCGGGCTGTCCATGCGCGCCAGGATGGTGCGGTTGCACGCATCCATGTCGCCCTCCACCAGGGCCAGCAGCCCGGACAGCGCGTCGTCGTCCGATGCGGATGCCGCCGGCCGCACCGGATCCTGCGACGGCGCCGGCCCGGCAATCAAATCACTGCCTGCGGCCAAAGAACTCTCCCGGCTGGCTGGGACCCGCGGCGCGGCGCCGTTCGCGCCCCATATCGGCCGCGCGAAAAAACCGGTCAAGGCAAGCCGCTCGGACGCCGCGAGGGGTCGACTGGCTCGCGTAACCTGATAATCCCGCCGCCATGCGCACCATCCTTCTGTCGAACGATCCGGTCCGGCTGAGTTTCCTGCAGGCGTTGCTGGCCGATGCCGGGATCCAGGCCATTCTGCTCGACGCGCATGCGAGCGCTGTGGAGGGCAGTATCGGCGCGATCCCGCGCCGGCTGGTCGTCGCCGAACGCGACGAGGCGCGGGCGCGCCGGGTGCTGACGGAGGCGGGCGAGGGGTGAGAGGTGTTGGTTATTGGGACGCCGGCCGTGATGATAGCCCCTCCCCCGGCCCCCCTGCCACCGAGGAGCGGGAGAACGTCAGTCGAGGCCATCTGCTCGGCGGCCGGGTCCGATACGCGCAGCCGCGCGGCGGCTTCAGAAGCGGCATCGAGCCGGTGCTGCTGGCCGCCGCGATCCCGGCGCGCCGGGGCGAGCGCGTGCTGGAGGCCGGAACCGGCGCCGGTGCCGCGCTACTCTGCCTGGCCGCGCGGGTGCCGGAAACTCGCGCCGTCGGGATCGAGCGCGATGCGGAGCTGGCCCTGCTTGCGGCGCGGAATTTGGCGGAAAACGGGTTCGCCGAGCGGATATCGGTCCTGGCCACCGACATCGCGGACCTGCCCGATATCGGCGTGTTCGACCACGCCTGTGCCAATCCGCCCTGGCACTCGCCGAGCGGGACCACCTCGCCCGATCCGGCCCGGGAAGCGGCCAAGCGCGCCACGCCGGACCTGCTGGCGCTGTGGGCGGAAACGCTCGCGCGGCCGCTGCGCCGCGCGGGGACGTTGACCTTTGTTCTTCCGGCTGCCCTGCTCGCCCAGGGCATTGCCGCGCTCGATCAGGCAGGCTGCGGCTCACTCGCGCTGCTGCCGCTCCGGCCCAAGCCGGTCCGCCCGGCCAAGCTGATCCTGCTGCAGGGACGCAAAGGCGGCGCCGGAGCCTGCCGGGTTTTGCCCGGGCTCGTTCTGCACCGCGGCGGGGGCGGCTACACCGAGGAAGCGGAAGCCATTCTGCGGCACGGCGCGGCGATTCCGATGTGACGCGGGGGCCGGACGATTGTAATCTGCGGCGATTCCTTGCGGACGTCAGCAATGAGTTCGAACACCGCCGACGAGACGCATTCCGTCACACCCGGCATCGCGCTCGCCCAGGCGCTGGGCGGCATTGATCACGTCGCGCGGGCTGGCGACGCCATCACCGTGAGCGGCTGGCTTCTCGACGCCGCCCATCCGATCGACCGCGTTCTGGTGCGGGTCAGCGGGACGCCGATCGACGAAGCCGACGTGATTCTCCGCGAGGACGTCGCGCGCGCCTTTCCCGACGTGCCGCACGCCGCGCGATCGGGGGTTCTCGTCAGCGGCGCGGGGTTGGCGTGCGATGGCCCGTTACGGGTGGAGGTGATCGGACGGCGGGACGGGCGCGATGCGATCAGGTTCGAGCAGTTCTGGATCGACGAGGGCCATGGCGGGCACGCGCCGCCCGAGCTGGAATTGATCCGGCGCGTGGGCAGCTCCGACCCGAATTCATTTCAGCGGGACGGCTACAACGTCGCGGTCCGGCTGTTGCGGGCGGTCCGCGAGCACACGACCGCCGCGGAGCCGCCGCGGCTGCTGGACTGGGGCTGCGGATCGGGGCGCGCGACGCAATTCATGCCCGAGCTTTGGCCGGGCCTTCGTCTGACCGGATGCGACATCGATGCCGAGGCCATCGGCTGGTGCCGCCAGCAGATGCCGAACGCTGCGTTTCAGGTCACGAATTCGCGCCCACCCCTGCCGTTCGCGGACGCCTCGTTCGACGCGGTGGTCGCCTCCTCGGTGATGACGCATCTGACCGGGAGTATGCAGCGCCGCTGGCTGCGGGAAATTCATCGAATTTTGGCGTCGGACGGCCTGTTCGTGGGCTCCGTCATCAGAACGGCCGGACTGCCGGTCGCGCGCGGCGAGCAACTGCGCCGCAACGGCATTCTCTACAACGAGAAGATCCGCCGGGAAGGCATCACCGACATCACCTGGCAAACCGAGGCATTCACCCGCCGCCACTGGAGCCAGGGCTTCCGAGATCCTCGTCTACGAGGATGGCGGGCTCGGCACGCAGGATTTGGTGGTGATGCGCCGCGAACCCCTGCCGCAGAGCTGGCTGGCGCGGCTGCTGGCGCATTGAGGATCGGCTCCCCGGCGCGGATGCGCTACCCGGCGGATTCCGGCACCAGCGCGCGCGAGGCGCGCAGTCCGAGTTGGGCTTCGGCCTCCCCGAGCGGCACCAGGTCGGCTTCAGTCATCGTGCGCCAGGTGCCGCGCGACAGCACTTCGCTCGGCCGGAACCGCGCCTTGTACGCCATCTTGCGGCTCTCCGGGACCCAATAGCCGAGATAGACGTAGGGCAGGCGCAGTTCGCGCGCGCGCTCGATCAGCCACAGGATGGCGAAGGTGCCCAGCGAACGTCGCGCCTCGACCGAGGCGTAGAAGCTGTAGACCGCCGACAGCCCGTCGCTCAGCCGGTCGGTGAGGCAGGCGCCGAGCAGATGATCGTCGGTATCGCGGAACTCGACGATGAAGGTGTCGATCGGCGTGTCCTCCACCATGGCGCGGTAGTCGTAGAAGCTCATGGTGGCCATGTCGCCTTCGGCGTGGCGGGCCTGCTGATAGCGCTGGAAGAGCTGGAACTGCTCGGCGGTCGCGCGGGCCGGCACCTCGAAGCCCTCCAGCGTCGCGTTCGCCCGCGCGATGCGCCGCTGCGTGCGGTCGGGCTGAAACTCGCCGGTGCAAATGCGGATCGGCACACAGGCCTGGCAGCCCGGACAGACCGGCGCGTAGGCGATGTTGTGGCTGCGGCGGAAGCCGGCGCGCGAGAGCCGGTCGTGCAGCAGGTCGGCGTCGGCGCCGCAGATTTCGGTCACGACCTTCCGCTCCGTCCGTCCGGACACGTACGGGCAGGGAAGGGGTGCCGTCGTGTAGAAGAACTGCGGTCGGCGAGGCGGCTTGTAGGTCATGCGGCGGGAGATCCGCCGGGAATGTTCCAGAACGGAGCCGGTCGGGTCAATGCTTGTCTGCGGACGACCAGCAGGCCGGACGCCATGTCGTGCAAGGTGCGCCGGCGCGCCGTGACCAGCGCCACCGCCAGCCAGATCACGCCGGCCGCCAGGGTGAGATAATACCCGACCGTCCAGACCAGCGCCTGCAGCGGCGTCGGACGTCCGAGATCGTCCTCGCGGCGGACGGTCACCCCCATCAGCCATTGTCCCGGCGTCGCCGCGGCCGGGCCGGCGACGAACAGGAACGTATACAGGCCGGGAACGAACGGCAGCACCGCGAACAGCGGGAAACCCAGCCCGAGCGTCAGGATCCCGAACGCCAGGAAAAAGACCCAAAGCACGCCACACAGCAGCGCGAGCAACAGCCCGTCGATCAGCCATGAGAAGATGCGGCGCGAAATCACGCCGCCGGTCAGGACATCGTCCTCGATATAGCGCCAGTCGTCGTCGGGCGGAGCGTCGTACATTGGCGGCACCACGGGATCAGGGTTGCGGGACCAGGTTAGCGGTCGCGGAGATATGGGCGGGCACGGGGCCGAGTGAAATGGTCGCGCCATCACGCCAGCGCTCGAGAAAATCCCAGGCATGCGCGCTGAACGGATTGCCCGACTGACCGGGTGCCGCGACGAAGCGGCTGCCGTCGAGATCGGCGAGATCGTAGGCGCCGCGGAACGACGGCCCGTGGACCGCGTCGAAGCTGTCGGGCGGCATGGCGGCGCGGTCGACCGTGGTGCCGTCGCCCGGCGCGGCGATCCGCCGCGAGGCCAGCCTGCCGAGGACGGGTACGCCCTGCAAGGCCTGTTCGGCGAACACCGCCCGATGCGCGGAGCCCCACCGCCACAGCTTCGGATCGTTCCCGTAGCGTTGTGCCAGTTTCGCCGTCGCCTGTTTCAGCGCCGCGGCGAGCATTGGCTGGCAATCGCCGCCGCACCAGCCGGCGCCGGCCGGCGTCAATACCCAGGCGACGAACTCGTGCGCGGGCGAGGCCGCGGTCGCCGGCGGCACGCCGGCTCGCGCCATGACATCGGCATGGAAGCGGCGCAGCCAGGCATTGAAGATCAGCGGCTGTGGCAAATCGCGCGCCATCGCGCCGTCCCAATTGCGCAGGAGGGCGAGCGCCTCGCCGGCGATGCCCGGCGGCGCCGGCACGGCGCGCAAGGTCGGCAGAAGCTGCTCGGCATAGGTGCTGATCACGTCGGCCTGCATCGCCGTGAAGTCGGCCAGGGCGTGGCGTTCGGTGCCGACCATCTGGCGGATGCGTCGCGCCCGCCAATCGCCGAACCAGTCCCGCCCCAGGAACACGCCGTAATCCGGCGGCGCGACGCGCTCGTTGGCGTTCACCAGCCGCCCGCTCGCCGGCGCGACGTAGCGCGGCAACTGATCGCCGCTGGCGAAGCCGATCCAGTCGTGTTCGCCATCCGCGCCCTCGACCGGCATGCTGCCGTCGCCCGAGCGGCGGATCGGCACGCGGCCGGTGACGAACAAGGCGATGCGCTCGCGGTCGGCGACCAGCAAATTCTGCACCGGGGTGCTGATCAGCGCGGCGGCGCGGCCGGCCTCGGCCACGTTGGTCGCGCGGTTCAAATCGTAAAGGCCCTGCGCGGCGGTGTCGTGCGGCGCGAGATTCGCCATCTCGACGGCGAGCAACGGGCCGCCCTTGGGCAACAGGTCGCTGATCAGCGGCCCATGGCGGGTGGCGCGGACGGTGAGCATCACGTCGGGTTGGCCGCGCACGCGAATGCGCTCCTCGCGCAGGCCGTACGGCAGCGGACCGTCCGGCCCCTTGTAGTGCCCGGCATCGACCGGGGTTTCGATGAAGATGTCCTGGGTGTCGGCGCCGGTCGTGGCGAAGGTCCAGGCGATATGGCCGTTGTGGCCCAGCACCAGGAAGGGTTCCCCCGGCGAGGTAGCGCCGGACAGCACCGCGTTCGGCGTCTCTATCCGCACCAGGTACCATAGGCCCGGAAAGCCGAAGGCCAGATGCGGGTCACCGGCCAGCAGCGGCGCACCGCTCGCGCTGTGCCTGCCATCCACCGCCCATTCGTTGGAGGCGGTGCTCGGCTGGGTGAACGGGTCGGGGAAGCGCGGCAGCAGCTTGTCGAGCGCGCGCGCCACGGCGGCGAAGCGCGGATCGCCCGCCGCGGCGTCCGGGCGCCCTGGTTCGGGCGGCATCGGCCAGAGCTGGTAGATCTGCTCGGTGGAGAGCTTTCCCACGAGCGCCTGGCGCGCCAGTTCGGTGCGATAGTTGGAGGACAGCCAGAGCGCCATGAACTGGCCCCAGAGCAGGCAATCCACCGGCTGCCACGCCTCCGGCGGTCCCGAGGGCAGGAATTCCAGTGCGGAAAACCGGCCGCGCGCGGCGATCCAGGCGTTCACGCCGCGGCTGTAGGCTTCCAGCAGGTTCCTGACACTCTCCGGCGCCTCCGCGTATTCGGCGAGTGCCGCCTGGCGCAGTCCGAGCGTGCGCATCAGCTTGTCGATGCCGAGCGTCCGGGGACCGGCGATCTCGGACAGCCGCCCCGACGCCGTGCGGCGCATGATGTCCATCTGGAACATCCGGTCGCGGGCGTGCACGAAACCGAGCGCGGTCGCAGCGTCCAACTCCGAGGCGGCGCGAATGCGCGGGATGCCGTCCCGATCGAAGGTGAGGTTCGCGGGCGCCGAGAGGCCGTCGATGCGCACGGTCTGGTGCGCCGGCGGCAGGGTGAGCCAGAGGACGCCCGCGGCGGCGGCGGCGGCGAGCAGCACCAGCACGCCGAGCGCCGTCAGAATTCGACCGAGGGCGCGCAGGGCGGTTCGCCGCCGCCCGAACCACCCTCGTCGCCCTGGTGTTACCTCGCGCCCGCGCGCCGGCTCGGTGGCAAGCTCAGGCGGCGGGACGAGGGGTTCGCGCATCGGCCGGAAGCTTCGCATATTTTGCGGATGATATCGCCCCGCAGGCTGCCACGCCGGCCTCCTCGCTGGCATTCGCGGCGCCTGTCATGCGGCTTGCCGCGCCGGCTGGCAATCCCTAGTGTCCGGCGCAAACGCAGGAGGATCGCCATGGCCCAGCATCCCGAATATGAAGGCGAAAAATTCGCGCAGGGGCTCGAAGTGCGGCGTGCGGTACTCGGCGCCGACTACGTCGACAATTCGCTGGCCCGCGCCGACGATTTCATGCGCGCGTTTCAGAAGATCACCACCGAATACTGTTGGGGCGAGATCTGGACGCGCCCCGGTCTGGATCGCAAGCAACGCAGCATGCTGAACTTGGCGATGCTGACCGCGCTCAACCGTCCGAACGAGTTGCGCCTGCATGTGCGCGGTGCGCTGACCAACGGCGTGACGCGCGACGAGATCAAGGAGATTCTGCTCCAGGCCTGCGTGTATTGCGGCATTCCCGCCGGGCTGGATGCGTTCAAGTCGGCCGCCGAGGTGTTCAAGGAAGCGGATACGAAAGCCGCGGAGTAGCGCCGTCCGGTTCCTCGCCGGTAGCATCGGCGCGATTTGACATTCCGATCCCGGCTCGGGAAGCGCGCGCACCGGCTTGGTGTCGACGCCGAGGCGCTTGCGTGCGCGGCGCTGCGCGAGGACGGCTGGACCATTCTCGGCCAACGGCTGCGAACCAAGGCCGGCGAGGTCGACATGGTCGCCGAGAAGGACGGGCTGCTGGCGATCCTCGAAGTGAAGGCGCGGCCGACGCTCGCCGAGGCGGCGCACGCCCTGGCCCCGCGCCAACGCGCCCGTCTGTTGGCCTCGGCCGAAGCGCTGCTCGCCGAGCACCCCGAGTGGGGCCGCGCCGGCGTTCGGTTCGACGTGATCGTCATCGACCCGGCCGGGCGGGTGCGCCGGATCGCCGACGCGTTCCGCCACGAGGGCTGATGGCAAAGCGCGCTTGGACCGGCCGGATCTCGCGCAGGTATGCGCGTTCAGTCAGGCGGCAAGTGCCGCGTGCTGGTCGATGAAGCGCAGGATCTCGTCGCGGCTCACGTCGGGTATCATCAGCAGCGCGCGCTGGATGCCGGCCTGGCGATACGAGGTCAGGACCGCCGGGTCCGGGGGGCGCGCCGAAAATGCTGATCGAGAGGCTCGCGGGGTCGCGGCCGGCGGATTCCGCCATGCGGCGCAGCCTGTCGACCGCGGCGATCGGGTCGAAATCGCCCCGGCCGATGCGTGGGAACCAGCCGTCGCAGTAGGAAACGACGCGCTTCAAGGTGTGGTCGGTCTCGCCGCCGAGCAGGATCGGCGGGTGCGGCTGCTGCAGCGGCTTCGGCCAGCTCCAGACCGGATCGAAGTTCACGAACTCGCCGTGGAACGACGCCTCGTCCTCGGTCCACAGCGCCTTCATCGCCAGCACGTGTTCGCGCATCACCTCGAAGCGAGTTCGCGTAGCGGACGCCGTGATTCTCCATCTCGTCGGCGTTCCAGCCGGCGCCGATGCCGAACAGGAACCGGCCGCCCGACAGCCGGTCGAGACTGGCGATCGTCTTGGCGGTGACGATCGGATCGTGCTGCGGCACCAGGCAGATGCCGGTGCCGAGCAGCAGCTTCTTCGTTGCCGCCGCAGCGAACGCGAGCGCCACGAACGGGTCATGCGTGTGGACGTAGCGCTTCGGCAGTTCGCCGCCGCCAGGGAACGGCGTGCGCCGGCTGACCGGAATGTGGGTGTGCTCGCAGACGAACAGCGACTCGAAGCCGCGCGCCTCCAGCTCGCGCGCCAGCTCGCCAGGTTCGATGCCGTAATGTACCGGGAAATAGAAGACGCCGACGCGCATCCGATTTTCCTCCGAGATCTCGATCTAAACGCGGGTCAGAGCAGACATTGCAATGACGCTGGGTGCGCGGACTTTCAAAGCTCGCCCGCCACCGCCTCGCGGTAGCGCTGCAACGCCGCGAGATGATCGGCCGGCTTGTGGCCGGGGACACGGTGGTGGTGGCGGCGGTTGAAGGTCGTGGTGAGCGTGATGTGCGTGGCGCCCGCCTGCTTCCAGAACGCGGCCTCGCGGCGCCAGTCCTCCGGTGCGCCGGCGCCGCAGGAGGTCCAGACCTCGATGCCGACCGAAGCGGGGTCGCGGCCCTCGGCCCGGATCAGCGCCCGCAGCTTTTCAAACACGTCGAGCGTGGCGGGCTCCGGCGGATAGGCGTTCGGCATCCAGCCGTCGCCCCATTTGGCGATGCGCGGCAGCGTGTGCTCGTGATGGCCGCCGAACCAGACCGGCACGCGCCCCGAGGCCGGCCGCGGGTTGATGCCCGCATCCTCGATCGTGTGCCAGCGGCCCTTGAAGGTGACGTGCGGCTCCGCCCACAGGCGCTGCATCACCTGCACCTGCTCCTCGGAGCGGCGGCCGCGGTCGCGGAAATTCTCGTTCAGGCCGACGAACTCCACCTCGTTCCAGCCGACGCCGATGCCGAGGCGAAATTTCTCCCCGCACAGCACGGCGAGCGAGGCCGCCTGCTTCGCGACCAGCACGGTCTGACGCTGCGGCAGGATCAGCACGCCGGTGGAGAAGCCGAGCTTGCTCGTGCAGCCGGTGAGGAAGCCGAACAGCACGAACGGGTCGTGGAACAGATCGTCCGAGGTGTTGCGCCCCTTCTCCCAGTCCGGCCGGCTCGCGACATTGGCGCCGAGCACGTGATCGGGGACTTCCAGGAAATCGTAGCCGAGCGATTCCATCGCCTGCGCGTAGTCGCGCACGGCGGCGGGATCGCCGCCGAGCACGTTCATCGGGATGAGGGCGCCGAGTTCCATCGCGATCTCTCCTTCAGCCGCAGGCCACGGCATAGACGTCCTTGACGCCGGCCGGTAGCGGCATCTCCTGCCAAGTCTCGCCGCCGTCGCGCGTGCCGAACACTTCGCCGTAGCGCGCGGCGATATACACCTGCCGCGTGTCGCGCCGATGCAGCGCCACCGACATCACCGTGCCGTGCGGCTGCACCTTGTCGAAGCGCCGCCAATTCTTGCCCGCGTCCTGGCTTTGGAACAGTGCGCCGTCGTGCGAGGAGGCCGCGACGCTGAGGCAGGCGTAGAGCGTGTTCGCATCGCCGGGCGCAACGCGGATGTCGCGCGCGTAGGTGAAGGGCGAAAACCGCCCCACATTCATGTCGCCCCAGTGCGCGCCGTGATCGCCGCTGCGGAACAGGCCCATGCGGACTGCGACGATGACGTTCTCGGGATCGGCGGGGCTGGCGCAGATCGCGTGCGCGTCGAGCATGCCTTCGTTCTCGGTGTCGCTGACGATGCGGCTGCGCAGCCGCGGCTCGCGCTCGGCCCAGCGCACCAGATCGGCGCCGCAATCCTGCCAGCTCTCGCCCGCGTCGGTGCTGCGCATGACGCCGTTCACCTCGAGCGCCGCGTAGATCTCGGCCGGATTGCGCGGATGCGGCGCGAACCGCATGACCCGGCAGGCGAAGGGCATTTTCGCGCGATCGGGCATGGCGGGGTCGGGCAGGCGCGTCCAGCGCGCGCCGCCGTCCTCGCTGCGATACACCGAGACGGGCGATCCGCCGGCCAGCAGCAGCTTCGGATCGGTGGGCGAGGGCATGATCGACCAGATCTGAACCTGGTCGGGGAAATCGGTGCGCCGGAACGTGGCGCCGCCATCGATGCTGCGCCAAACCCCGTCGGCGGTGCCGGCGAAGACGACGCGCTCGTCCTCGGGGTGCGCGCAGACGGTGAAGGTTTCGCGGTTTTCCAGGACATGCTCCCAGACCGTGCCGTCGGCGGCGCGACGGAACACGCCGGTAAGACCCGGCTCGTTCGGCCGGCCGAAATAGCCGGCAACCGCGGCATAGACATGCGACTGGGCCATGCGCCTCCCCCTTTTTGTCCGGCGCGCGGGGACGATTCCGGGCCGAACCGCTTGCCCGCCCCGCCCGAGGCCGATACCGATAGCAGCCTTCGAGCGGTGCGGCGAGCTTGAGCCGGCGAGGCCGTCCTTGCCACGATCGCACCGCGCCCAGCACAATCGGCCAACCTTCCAGGGGGAAAGAATGCCGAGCCTCACCTTTGTCGCGCCCGCGACCGCCGAGGAGGCGGTCCGGGCGCTGGCCGGCGCGACCGGGATCGCCAAGCCGCTGTCCGGCGGCACCGATCTGCTGGTGCAACTCCGCACCGGCCGGACGCGACCCGACGTGATCGTGGACACCAAGCGCATCCCCGAGATGATGGGCGTGCGCGAGGAGGGGGGCGGGTTCGTGATCGGCGCCGCCACCCCGAGCGCCTATCTCGGCGAGCACCCGAGCCTCGGGATGGTCTGGCCGGGCGTGGTCGAGGCGGCGAACCTGATCGGCTCGACGCAGATCCAGGGCCGCGCCACGCTTGCGGGCAATCTGTGCAACGCCTCCCCGGCGGCGGACAGCGTGCCGGCCATGATCGCCGCGCGCGTGACCTGCGTCGTCGCCGGACCGGACGGGCGGCGCGAGGTGCCGGTCGAGGCGATCTGCACCGCGCCGGGCCGGACCTCCCTCGGCAAGGGCGAGTTCATCGTCGCCTTCAAGCTGCCGCCGCGCCCGCCCCGCGCCGCCGACGCCTATCTCCGCTTCATCCCGCGCACCGAAATGGACATCGCGGTGGTCGGCTGCGGCGTGAACGTGACGCTCGACGACGCGGGCCGGTGCATCGACGCCCGCGTGGCGCTGGGCGCGGTCGCGCCCACGGCGATTCTGGTGCCGGACGCCGCCGCGGCGCTGGTCGGGCACGAACTGGACGAGGCCACGCTCGCGGCGCTCGACGCGGCCGCGCGACGGGCTTGCCGGCCGATCGACGACAAGCGCGGCACCATCGATTACCGCACCAAGGTCGCCGGCGTGCTCGCCCGCCGCGCCGCCGCCATCGCCTTCGCCCGCGCCGGAGCCGCAAAATGAGCAAGCTGCATATCTCCGCCACCGTGAACGGCGAGCCCGTCGAGTTCCTCTGCGAGCCGCAGGAAACGCTGCTCGACGTGCTGCGCGAGCGCCTCGGCCTGACCGGCAGCAAGGAAGGCTGCGGCACCGGCGATTGCGGCGCGTGCAGCGTGACCGTCGACGGCAGGCTGATGTGCTCCTGCCTGATGCTGGGCGCCGAGGCCGAAGGCCATGCGATCGAAACCATCGAGGGCATGGCCGCAAGGCGAAGACCTGCATCCGTTGCAGCAGAAATTTCTGGAGCACGCGGCGCTGCAGTGTGGCTTCTGCACGCCGGGCTTCCTGGTCGCGGCGAAGGCGCTGCTGGAGCGCAATCCGAACCCGACGGAGACCGAGGCGCGCTACTGGCTCGCCGGCAATCTCTGCCGCTGCACCGGCTATGACAAAATCATCCGGGCCGTGATGGACGCGGCCGCCGAAATGCGCGCGTGAGGGAGACCGTCATGAACGGTACGATCATCTGAAAGTCGTCGGCACGCGGCCGATCCGCCCCGATGGCGTCGACAAGGTGACCGGCCGCGCCCAGTTCGGCGCCGACGTGTCGATGCCGGGCCAACTCGTCGGCAAGGTGAAGCGCAGCCCGCACGCCCATGCGCGGATCGTGCGCATCGACGCGACGCGGGCGCTCGCGCTGCCGGGCGTGAAGGCGGTGGTCACGGCCGCCGATTTCCCCGACATCCCCGACGAGTCTGCTTTCGTCGGCGAGGGGCCGATGAACTTCCGCGACCTCTCGCGCAACTGCATGGCGCGCGACAAGGCGCTGTACGAGGGCCACGCGGTGGCCGCGGTGGCGGCAACTTCGGCGGCGATCGCCGAGGAGGCGCTGGGCCTGATCGACGTGACCTACGAGGTGCTGCCGCACGTCATCGACGTGGAAGCGGCGATGGCCGAGGACGCGCCGCTCCTGCATCCGAATATGATCACCCAGGGGATTTCGCCACCGCCGGCGAAACCCTCGAACATCGCCAAGAAGATCGAGTTCGCGCTCGGCGACGTGGCGCAAGGCTTCGCGGAAGCCGATGTTATCGTGGAACGGAAATACACCACCAAGCCGGTGCATCAGGGCTATATCGAGCCGCATGCCTGCGTCGCCGCCGCCTCGAACGACGGGCAGGCGCATATCTGTCAGCAGCAGCCAGGGCCAGTTCATGGTGCGGGCCTACGTGGCCAAGCTGCTCGGCATGGATATCGCCAGCATCCGGGTCACGCCGGCGGAAATCGGCGGCGGCTTCGGCGGCAAGACCTTGGTCTATCTGGAGCCGGTGGCGCTCGCGCTATCCAAGAAGTCCGGCCGGCCGGTGAAGATGGTGATGAGCCGCGAGGAGGTGTTCAAGGCGAGCGGGCCGACCTCCGGCGGCGCGGTCGCGGTCAGGATCGGCGCCAAGCGCGACGGCACGATCACCGCGGCCGAGGCGACCTTGAAATATCAGGCCGGCGCGTTCGCGGGCTCGCCGGTCGCGCCCGGCTGCATGACGGCGTTCGCGATGTACGACCTCAAGAACGTCCGCATCACCGGCTACGACGTGGTGTGCAACCGCCCGAAAGTGGCGGCCTATCGCGCGCCGGGGGCGCCCATCTCCACCTTCGGGGTGGAAAGCTGCGTGGACGAACTGGCGCGCAAGATCGGCATGGACCCGATCGCGTTTCGCGCCAAGAACGCGGCGAAGAACGGCACCAAGGCGGCGTACGGGCCGACCTTCCGCGACATCGGCTATGTCGAGACCTTGGAGGCGGCGCGCACGCATCCGCACTATCAGCAGCCGCTGGAAAAGAATCAGGGGCGCGGCGTCGCCTCGGGCTTCTGGTTCAATATCGGCGGCGAATTCGAGCGCGGCCGTGCATATCAACGAGGACGGCACCGCCGTCGTGGTGTCGGGCAATCCCGATATCGGCGGCTCGCGCGCCTCGCTCGCCATGATGGCGGCGGAAGTGCTCGGCATCCCGATCGAGCGGGTGCGCCCGATCGTCGCCGACACCGCCTCGATCGGCTACACCTTCCTCACCGGCGGCAGCCGCGTCACGTTCGCGAGCGGCCTGGCGGTGGTGGAGGCGGCCGAGCTGGTTGTCGAGGATCTGAAAAAGCGCGCCGCGATGACCTGGGACGTTCCCGTCGAGCAGGTGGCCTGGGCCGAGGGCAAAGCCCATGCGACGGGCGCTAGCGCGGGGAAATTCCCGCCGCTCACGCTCGCCGAGATCGCGGTCACCGCCGGGCGCACCGGCGGGCCGATCGGCAGCGAGTCGCATGTCAACGCGCAAGGCGCCGGCCCCGGCTTCGGCACGCATATCTGCGACGTCGAGGTCGATCGCGAGACGGGGTATGTGAAAATCCTGCGCTATACGGCGGTGCAGGATGTCGGCCGCGCCATCCACCCGAGCTACGTGGAAGGCCAGATGCAGGGCGGCGTCGCGCAAGGCGTCGGCTGGGCGCTCAACGAGGAATACATCTACGACAAGGACGGCAGGCTGGAGAACGCCGGCTTCCTCGACTACCGCGTGCCGGTTTGCTCCGATCTGCCGATGATCGACACGGTCGTGGTCGAGGTGCCGAACCCGCGCCATCCGTTCGGCGTCAAGGGCGTCGGCGAGGTGCCGATCGTGCCGCCGCTGGCAGCGGTGGCGAACGCCATTTACGACGCGATCGGCGTGCGCATGCCCGACCTGCCGATCTCCCCGCCCAAGCTGCGCGCCGCGCTCGACCACGAACTGCCCGCCGCGGCGGAATAGCGCGCCGATGCCGCGGGTCTCGATCAGCGGCAGCGCCTGCCAGCAGTTCACCGGCGGGGCGCGCGAGATCGACGTGGAGGCGGACACGTTCCGCCGCCTCGTCCTCGAACTCGACCGCCGCTACCCGGGGCTGGGGCGGCTGGTCGAGGAAAGCATGGCGATCGCCATCGACGGCGAGATCTACCAGGACGCCTATCACGCACCACTGAGGCCGGAGAGCGAGATTCTGGCTGATCCCGAAGATCGCCGGCGGGTGACCGATCCGGCGATCGTAGCACCCCGCTCGCGCGCTGACCGCTACCGCCGCAGCACCACCGCGGCGGCGATCAGCATGAGGGCCATGCCGACGGCATTCGCGGGGTCGAGCTTCTCGCCGTAAACCGCGACTCCGAGCAGCACCGCAATGACCGGCGAGACGAAGGCGTAGGTGCCGGTGCGGCTCGCGCCCCAGTCGCGCACCAGCAGGAAATAGATCGTCGTGGCGCCGAGCGAGCCCGGGATCAACATGTACCACCAGGCCAGCCACGCGACCGTGCCCCAATGCAGGCTGGCCGCCTGCCGCGCCCCCGGCTCGAACAGCACCGAGCCGACCAGCAGCATCAGCCCACCGAGCAGGTTGGTGAGCGCCGCGACATGGGCCGGGGACAAGGTTCGCATGGCCGGCCGCGCCAGCACCGAGCCCGCGGTATAGCAAAGGCAGCCGACGACCACCCCGGCGGCACCCAGAAGCTCCATCGTGTCCAGCCGCCCGCGCAAAGCGGCGGGGCCGAAGAGCACGAAGATCCCGAGCACGCCCAGGACCATGGCGCCGATCTGGCGCGGATTGAACCGCTCCTGGCCGAGGGCGACGCTGAAGCCGAGCAGTGAAATCGGCGTCAGCGCCGAACTGATCACGGCGGCAAGCCCGCTGCCGACATGGCGCAGCCCGTAGAGCATGATCGTCGCGTTCAAGGCGACCATGAGCAGGCCGACCAAGGCGAGGCGGCCGACCATGTTCGGCGGCACCGCGAGGCGCTGCCCGCGCGCCCAGCGCCAGGCCAGCACGAGCAGCCCGGCCAAGGTCCAGCGCGTGCCGGAGAAGAAGGCCGGCGGCACCTCGGTCACGCCGGCCTTCAACGCCAGCCAGGTCGTGCCCCAGACGAGGCAAAGGATGACGAACAGCGTGCGCTGGATAACGGCACGGCGGGCGCGCAACGCGCTGACGCGCGCCGCGCGGTCGCCGGTTCGAACCGGCACGGCAATGGGCTTGCCGTCAGCGCCCATGGACGGGAACAACCTCTAGCGGTCGAGAAATCGCGGCTGTCCCGGACGCCGGCCGGCCAGGCCGGTGGCGCCGAGGCTCAGCAGGGCTGCAGGACGTGGATTACCCGGTTCGCGATCCAGTCCTTCGTCTTGGCCGCGTAGGCCGCCATGTGCGGCGAGGCGGCGTGCGCCTTCAGCGCCTCGGGGCTTTCCCACTTCTCGACGACCACAAAGCTATCCGGTCCGAATTTGGTCTGAATCGCGCCCATGCCCTCGGCGTCGACGGCGGGGCCGTATTCGATGCAGCCCTGCTCGGCGTGGACGGCGGGCACGTTGGCGCGGAACGCCTGTAAAATGTTGTCGCGCATGCCGGGCTTGGCGGTAATGATGGCGACGACGTGGATCATGGCGGGGTTCCCTCCGTGGCGGTTCCGCGGGCACGCGGACGGAGCGGGTATAGCACACTCCGCCCGCCCCGATCGTCCGCGCCTGCAACAGAGGCAGGGTCCCGTTGCCCGCAACGCTCCACGAGGCCAAGGCTTCACGAAGCCCGACCTTGCGCCCGTTACTCGGCCCGGCTAGTTCCCGTCGCCGAAGCAACCAACAAGGTTTTCTCGGTCTGCCCCTAAGGGCTCGCCACCACGTTGTTGGTCGTTAGGCCGGTGAAGCCGACCAGGACGATCCTGGTATTGTCGGGCAGTGCAATGGTCGTGTTGCCGCCGGACACGCTGGCGGCGCCGACGATGGCGCCCGCGCTCGCGCCGTAACCGAACACGCCCAACAGATCGTCGTTGGTGAAGTCGGTGATGGTGCTCGTGCCGCCGCCGGCGGCCTGGTTGAACACGAAGAAATCGTTGCCGCCGCCGCCGGTCATCCTGGCCTGGCCCGTGCCGCCGACGATCGTATCGCTGCCGCTGCCGCCAATCAGCGAATTGCTGGAACCGACACTCGTGCCGGCGAACATCGTGTTGCCGAGGGTGGCACCCGACCCGTTGAGCGTTGCATTGCCGTCGCCGGCGACAAACAGCGCGCCCACCGCGCTCGCCCCGTCGGTGAGACTGATGTTGCTGCCTGAGCCGCCGTACAGGGTTGCCTGAGCGACGCCGGCGACAACGGTCGAGGCGCCCGAACCGGCGACGAAGGTCAAAGCGCCCGAGCCGCCGAAAATCAGGTCCTGATTCGGGTGCGAGCCGGTGCCGCCGAACACGGTCAGCGCGCCGGCACCGGCGATGATCGTGCTGGAGCCGCCCTGGCTGCTGCCGCCGCCATCGATGAACAGCGAGGACGTGCCGCTCGCCGCACTCAAAAAATACGCGCCGTTCTGAGCCGAAAACACGGTGGTATTGCCGGCGGTGGCGCCGAACACCGTCTCGGCGGACGCCCCGCCGGCGACGAACAGCGAACCGCTGCCGCCCGCGATCGTGCCGGAACCGACACCGAACACCGTCTCGGCACCGTTCGCCGCGGCCACACCGTACAAACTGCCATCGGCCACGATCGGCGCGCCGGAGTTCGGCAATACCGGCAAGCCAAACCGGTCGAGGCCAATCGCGTTGCCGATGACCTGGATATTGCTCGTGCCAGGCGCGAGCGTAACGCCGTTGCCGGTATTGCCGCTGATCAGGTTTGCCGTCGGCGTCGATGGATCCGAGCTCGATCCGCCAATGAGATTGTTGTTGGCCGCATCGGCCACGAGAATGCCGCCTGCGCCATTGCCCAGGGCGCCGGTTCCCAAAACGTTCGCCCCGATGACGCTGTTGAACACCTGGTTGTCGTGCGCCTGATCGAGTATCGCCACGCCGTAGCCGTTGTTGCCCGAGAACGTGTTCTGCGGGATCACCGACGTCAGGTATCCGCCGATCACGTTGCCATGTGCCGTGCCGCCGATCTGCAGGCCATTGTTTCCGTTAGGCAACAGAGCTTGGCCGACGGTATTCAAGCCGACGATATTGGGATCGACCGTCACCCCGGACGCGGCTCCCGCTATTTCTATGCCGTTGTTGAGGTTGCCGGAAAAGACGTTGGTACGGACGGCATTGCCGCCGCCGGTGGAGGTGATCAGCAGGCCATCGTTGCCGTTCGGGGCGGCGCCCTTGAACGCCAGCAAACCGCCGAACGTGTTGAACGTAATGAAATTGCTGGCCGTGTCCCGCACTTCGATGCCGTTCAAGCCGTTGCCGGACGCAACGTTGCCCAACGGGATCACCCCGCCGACTTGCGTGTTTTGCGAGGACCCGTCGACCAGGATGCCATCGAGCGTGTTGCCGACGAGGTTCGTGTTGTTCGCTCCGACCCCGAGAAAATTCCCTTGAACGGTCGCATCGTTCGAATCGGTGATATGCAGTCCGTTTCCGCCGTTGCCGCTGAGCACGTTGTAGTAGACGAACGGATCGTTGACGAGCTGGCAGCCGATCAAGGAATTATTGTCCGCCCCATTGATCCACACGCCATCGCCGGCGTTGCCGAGGGCCGCGTTTCCGTCGGCGGTCGTGCCGACAAAATTGCCGTTGAGCACGTTGTTTTGCGATTTCGCGTCGATCAGAATCCCCGTCTGGCCATTGCCCGACACCAGATTGCCCAATGGCGGCACCACGAAGGTCGGCGGAACCGAGCCCTTGCTTCCGGTCGGATTGTTTGTCTGGCCGGTACCGCTATCGGTAAACGCGGTCCCGCCGATTTCATTGTTGCCCGAGCCGGCGGTGATCCAGATGCCGTTGCCGCCGTTGGCGATCGCCGATGTGCCGGCTGCATTGGTGCCGATGCGATTGGCGACCACGGTATTGCCCGATGAGCCATGGAAGCTGATGCCATTTCCGCCATTTCCAGAGATGACATTGGCGACGACGCCCGACGCGCCGGACGCATTGAGCCCGATCAGGTTGTTCGATGAACTCGCCGAAACATAGATGCCATCGCCGCTGTTGCCGGATGCCGTGCCCGCCAGGTTCAATCCGATGTAGTTGTTGTCGAGCGTGATGGAGCCGGCGTTCAACGTCACGCCGTGGCCCGTCGCGTTGTCCACCGCGACGCCGAGCAACTGGGAGCCGTCGGAGCCTGCCGCGAACACCAGGCCCGCATGGCTGTTGCAGTCGATCTCGACCACGGGAGGGCCGCCAGTGGCATACGCGGGTGCCGTGGTCGCATCGATTTTGACGTCGCCGGCGACCGCCGGCAGATCGCTGGCCAGCGTGATCGTTCCCTGGACAGCAAAATCGACGACCGCCGGCGTGCCCGAGAGGTTGGCGGCTTCGATCGCCGCGCGCAGCGAGCCCGCGCCGCTGTCGTTCAGGTTGGTGACGGTGAAGGAAGCCATGAAAGCCTCTCCGATTACTGCCCTAGGCCGAATTCACCCGCATCGCCCGGATGCGAGCCGCGCATCGCGGGTTTTGCCCATGATGTTCCGCTGACCGGGCGATCGGCCTTGTGGCCGCATCGGATAAAGCACGCTGCCGCCAGGAATGCAACTTATGGTTGATTTAGACCGGCTGGGCGGCCGCCTCACAGCGGCAGCGGGGCCGCCTTCATGCGCTCCAGGGCGAAGCGGCTGGTGACGTTGCGCAGCGGCACCGCGCCGATCAGCCGCTGATAAAAGGCGTCGTAGGCCGGCAGGTCCGGCACCACGACGTGCAGCAGGTAATCCACGTCGCCGCTCATCCGCCACGCCTGGACGATCTCCGGCATGTCGGCCACCACCTTGGCGAACCGCTCCAGCCAGTCGGCGGAGTGGTCGGCAGTCTCCAGCGCCACGAACACCGACACCGGCAGCCCGATCTTCGCCGGGTCGAGCACGGCGATGCGGCCGGCGATCACGCCCGCCTGCTCCAACCGGCGGATGCGCTTCCAGCAGGGATTGGGCGTCAGACCGACCGCGGCGCCGATATCGGCCAGCGACAGCGTGGCGTCGCGCGCGAGCAGGCGCAGGATCTGCCGATCGGTCTCGTCCAGTTCCACGCTCGGCGGCATCGGCTAATGCTCGGCAACTCGGCGGCAGAGGTTAGCAGGGCCGACGGCCGAGTGGCGATAAAATCCGCCAATCTTTCCCGGGAAGCGCAAGCCGATTGACAGCCCGAGCATGGCGGCCACCATGGTCGGCTATGATCGCTGGCCCTTTCGCCGTCGGCCGATGAAACCGCCCCTCCGTCCGCCGTACCGCCGCGCCGAGCTGCTGCGGCTGCTGGACCCCGGCAGCATCGCCCTGATTGGCGCGTCCCCGCGCGAGGGCTCGTTCGGCGATCGCGCGCTGAAGAACCTGGCCGCGTACGACGGCCGCATCCATCTGGTGAACGCGCGTTATACGACCATCGGCGAGCGCCCGTGCTTCCCGCGCCTATCGGCGCTCCCGGAAATCCCCGATTGCGCCGTGATTGCCGTGAACCGCGAGGCGGTGGAGCCGATCGTGCGCGAATGCGCCGCGGCCGGGGTCGGCGGCGCCATCGTCTTCGCCTCGGGCTACGGCGAAACCGGCAAGGCGGAGCGCGCGGCCATGCAGGCGGCGCTCGCCGACATCGCGCGGGAAAGCGGGCTGCGCATCGTCGGACCGAACACCATCGGCATCGCCAACTATCTCCGCGCCGCCCCGGTCACCTTCATGGTGGTGCCGCAGCAGCCCGGGCGGCCGGCGCCCCACGCCGTAGGCATCGTCAGCCAGTCCGGCGCGCTGGGCTTCGCCATGGCGCTCGCGGTCGAGCACGGCAGCGCGGTGAGCCACGTCCTCACGTCGGGCAATTCCTGCGACGTGGATATGGCGGATTATGTCGCCTACTTGGCCGAGGAACCCGCCTGCCGCGCCATCGCCTGCGTGTTCGAGGGCATGGCCGATCCGGCCCGGCTCATCGCCGCCGCCGAACTCGCCAACGCGGCCGGCAAGCCGCTGATCATGTTCAAGACCGCGGTCGGCGAAGCGGGGGCGGCGGCGGCGATCTCGCACACCGCCGCGCTGGCCGGCTCCGAGGCCGCCTGGCGCGCCGCCTTCGACCGCGCCGGCGCGATCGTGGTCGACCAGTTCGAGGCGGTGATGGAGACCGCCGCGTTCTTCGCCAAGGCGCCACGGCCCAAGGCGCCGGGCATCGCCGTGCTCGCCACCTCCGGCGGCGCCGGCATCATCGCCGCCGACAAGGCAGAAATTCACGGCGTTCCGCTGCCCCAGCCGCTGGACGACACGCGCGCCGTGCTGGCCGCGCACGTTCCCGAGTTCGGCTCGCCGCGCAATCCCTGCGATGTCACCGCGCAGGTGCTGACCGATCCGGAAAGCCTGACCGCCTGCGCCCGCGCGCTGCTCGCCGATCCGCAATACGCGGCGATGCTGGTGCCGCAGGTCTATGCCTATGCCCCCGCCGTGCGGCGCATCCCGGTGCTGAGCGCGCTCGCGGCGGAAGCCGGCAAGCCCGTCGTGTATGTCTGGGTGAACGAATTGTGGGAAGGGCCGGGCGCGCGCGAGTGCGAGGCCGATCCCAATATCGCCCTGTTCCGCTCCATGGACCGCGCCTTCCGGACCCTGGCGATCTGGCGGGCGCGGGGAGCGGGAATGCCCGCGCCGGCGGAGACGGCCCGGCGGATTTCGCCGCCCGGGGCGGCGGAGGCGGCGTCCCGGCTGATCGCCGAGCAGCCGGAAGGGCCGCTCGGCGAGCGGGCGGCGAAATCCGTGCTGGCGCTTTACGGTGTGCCCGTGGTCGGGGAGCAGCCGGCCCGGAGCGCGGACGAGGCCGCCGCCGCCGCGGCCGCGCTCGGCTGGCCGGTGGCGATGAAGGTCGATTCTCCCGATCTGCCGCACAAGACCGAAGCCGGCGTGGTGCGGCTCGGCCTGGCTTCCGAGGATGCGGTGCGCACCGCCTGGGCCGAGGTGATGGCGAACGCCGAGAAGGCCGGCGCCCGCGCGGATGGCGTCCTGGTCCAGCAAATGGTGCCGCCGGGCACCGAGGTCATGCTGGGGGCGCGTGTCGATCCGCTGTTCGGACCGCTGATGCTCGTCGCCGTGGGCGGCGTGCTGGTCGAACTCCTGAACGACACCGCCGTCGCGCTGGCGCCGGTGACGCCAGTGGAGGCCGAACGCATGCTGCGGCGGCTGAAATTCTTTCCCCTGCTGACCGGCTTCCGCAGACGCGAGCCGGTGGACGTGAGCCGGCTGGCCGAGGTCATCGCCCGCGTTTCCGAATTCGCCGCCGATCAGACGGAGCGATTCCGCGAACTCGACATCAATCCCCTGATCTGCGCCGGCGAGCGCATCGTCGCGGTCGATGCGCTGATCCGGCGCTAATCCCGGCAGACATGGCGCAGGCCGTCGCGCAGCACGGCGCTGAGCCGCGCGGCGATCGCCTCCGGCGTTGCCGCGTACCCGGTCAGCCTTCCGTCGACGAGCAGCGACGCCAGGCCATGCGAGAGCGACCAGCAGGCGAGCGCGATGTCCTGCCGCTTGGCCTCCTCGGCGCTCGGCACGGCGGCGGCGATGGCGCGGGTGAGTTCCCCCTTGGCCGCGGCCATCGCCTCCTTCAGTCCGCGATGATCCTCGAAGCAGCGCAGGAACGGCCCGAACATCAGCCGGTAGAGCGCCGGCTCGTCGCAGGCGAAGCGCACATAGGCGCCGCACTGCGCCGCCAGATCGGCCATCGGGTCGGCGTGGGGCGTATCGTTCAGCCGCTCGCAAAGCCGGCGGAATCCCTGTTCGGCCACCGCGGCCAACAGCGCGTCCTTGTCGGTGAAATGCCGGTAGGGGGCCATCGGCGAAACGCCGGCCCGCCGCGCCACCTCGCGCAAGGTGAGCCCGGGGACGTCGTGCACCTCCAGGATGTCGAGCGCGGCCTGCAACAGCGCCGAGCGCAGGTCGCCGTGGTGATAGCGCGCACTCGCCGTTGACACCATGTACCTCCCGGCGCATATTTACATCGTAAACATTCACGGAGCAAGTGCCATGCGCATGCAAGCGCCACGACGTTCCGTCGACCTTTCCGCCTGGCCCGATCTGGTCGTGATCTATCTGGGTATGCGTGTGCGCAGTCCACGCGGAATTCCGACGCTATTGCGGGTGGGACGCGAACTTTTCGCGTTGCGGCGCAACGGGGCCGATGGATTGCTGGCCCATGAGTTCGTGCTGTTCGGGCCGCTGCATGTGGGTTTCCGCCAGGTACTGGCGCGATTTCGCGACTTTGGAGCGGTTCACCAAGGCCGCGCCGCATCGCGGCTGGTGGGCCGAGTTCCTGAAGGACAACGCCGGCACCGGCTTCTGGCACGAGACCTACGCGGCGCGCGGCGGCATGGAGGCGATCTATATCGGCATGCCGCCCACCGGCCTCGCCAGCTTCGCGCCCGAGCGTCAGCCGCAGGGCCCGTTCATGACCGCGCGCGGCCGGCTGGAAAGCGCCGCCGCCACGTGATGCCGCCGCTCCGAAGCCCGCTCATCGCCGTCTCGCCCCGGGCGACAGGCGACGCGGGGATGACGACTATCGGTTGGTCTCGGCGAGTTCCGGCATCAGTTCCTCGCCGACGTGGTCCTCCAGGAACACGTTGGGGCGCTGATAGATCGCCAGCACGAGTGCGCCGTTCGGCGACCAGGCGACATGGCGGCTGCCGGCCGGGCGCCAGACGAAGTTGCCTTCGGTGGTGACGCCCTCGGGGTCCTCGAGGCTGCCTTCCAGCAGGTAGGACTGCTCGATCCCGACATGCTCGTGCGGTGGCAGCTTCGCCCCCGGCGCGAAGCGGACGAGCGCGGTCATCATCCCGGTTTCCGGCTCCTCGACCAGGATCTTCATCGCGACCCCGTCGATCTTGGTCGGGTTCCAGGGCAGGGCGGCAACATCGACGAAGCGCGAGGCCAACTTGTCCAGCGTCTCCTGCCCCGCGAGATTCGGCGTAACGGCCATGGCTGCTCCTCCCGTTGGCTCAGCGTGAGACTACAAGCGCGCTGACCGCGGCGGAAGGCCTGGCCCTGTGCGCGCCATCGCCCGGGGCGACTAAGCTGGCAACCGACTTGGCCAAGGAGTATGCGGGAACTGGTTACGCCGCTCGCCGGCCCGGCCGCAGGAGCAGTCCAATGGACGCCGAAACGCTTGACGCCACGGTGAATACAGCGAGACCCGCCACGCCGTTCGGCATCAACCACATCGTCATCAACGTCCGCGACATCGAGGAATCGCACCGGTTCTGGACCGAGATCATCGGCCTGCGACAGGTGGGCGAGTTCCGCTCGCAAGCGGCGGGCAGGCCCAGACGCGGGACCATGCGCTTCTACAGCGGCAACCGCGGGGAAAAACTCCACCACCACGACATCGCGCTGATCGAAAATCCCGACCTGCCGCCGCCCTCCGCCGAGGGCAACCCGGCGTGCGCCATCGCGCACATCGCCTTCGCCCTGCCCGACCGCGATTCCTGGCTGCGGCAGCTCGCGTTCCTGCAAAGCAAGGGCGTCAAGTTCGAGCGGCGGGTCGAGCACGGGGTGACGCACAGCGTCTACTTCCGCGACCCCAACGGCTACGGGGTCGAGTTGCTGTACGAATTGCCGCGCGAGGTGTGGGAGGGCGACCTGGACGCGGCGCTGAACCACTACGTCGACCTGCCGACCGAGGGCGCGGCGGCGCTGGAGGACCACACCGACACCCCGGTGTTCGGGCGCTGAGCGGATCGGTCATCGCAGGGCGCCACCGGTCGCTTTTCCGACGGCCGCGACGACCTTGGCGGCGGCGGCTTCGATCTCGGCCTCGGTCAGCGTGCGCTCGCGCGGCTGGAACACCACCTCGATGGCGAGGCGATTTCTTGCCCGTCCGGCAGTTTCTCGCCCTCGTAGCGGTCGAACAGCGAGACGCCGGCGATCAGGCTGCGCTCGGCGCCGCGGGCGGCGCGCAGCACCGCGTCGGCGGCAACGGCGGCGTCCACCAGGAAGGCGAAGTCGCGCCGCACCGGCTGGAACGGCGGCAGGTCGGGCGCGGTTTTGCGGCGGCGCTTGAGTTCCGGAATAATGTCCAGGAACACCTCGAAGGCCACGGCGGCGTCCAGCTCCACAGCGGCGAGCACGCTCGGATGCAGTTCGCCGAACCTCGCGAGCACCGTCTTCGGCCCCTGGCGAACGACGCCGGAGCGGCCCGGGTGATAGAAGCCCGGCGCATCGGCGGTGATCGTGACCGACTCCGGCCCGAGCCCGAGCGCTCCCAGCACGGCGAACACGTCGCCCTTGGCGTCGAACGCGTCGAGCCGGCGGGACGGCACCGCCCAGTGGCGCGGCGTGGCGCCGACGCGCAGGCCGGCGGCGATCGGGCGCTGGCCTTGCGCGCCGGCCTCGGTGAAGCCGGGGCCGATCTCGAACAACGCGCAGTCGGGAAAACCGCGCGCGGCGTTGCGCTGCGCTGCGCGCGCCAAGGTGGCAACGGGCGTGGGCCGCAATTGGTCCAGATCCGCCGCGATCGGGTTGAGCAGGCGCAGCGCTTCGGGCGCCTCGCCGAACAGCTCCGCGTCCTTGCGCGAGGTGAAGCTGAACGTGACGCACTCGGCCAGACCCTGCGCGCCAAGCACCCGCCGGGCCAGTTCGGCGCGGGACTGGCGTGGCGTCAGGGTCGGCAGCGGCACCGGGGCGGCGCGCGGTAGCGAGACCGGCGGAATAGCGTCGAGCCCGTGCAGCCGCAGCACCTCCTCGATCAAATCGCACTCGGGCTCGATCGCCGCCGCGCCTTCCGCGGCGGACACGGCCCGCCCGGGATCGAGCGACGGCATCACCCCCACGTCCGGGGCGGCGAACGGACCCGAAGCGGCGATGTCATTGCGCCAGGACGGCACCGCGATAGTGACCGTTTCCCCGTCCCGCCGCTGCACCGCGAAACCGAGCCGCTGAAGCGCGTCGACCGCTTCCTCGGCCGGCAGATCGACCCCACCGAACTCGGCCAGGCGGCGGAAGCGCAACGTCGCGCTGCGCTGCCAATGTGGCGGGGTGCCGGCTGCGACGATGTCGCTCGGCTCGCCACCGCAGAGATCGAGGATCATGCGCGTGGCCGCCTCGACGGCGTGCGGCATCAGGGCGGGATCGATGCCGCGCTCGAACCGCTGGCGCGCGTCGGAGGCAATCTGGTGCCGCCGCCCGGTGAGCGCGACGCGCACCGGATCGAACAGCGCGCACTCGACAAAGACGGACGTCGTGGTGTCGTCGCAGCCGCTAGCCTCGCCGCCGATCACGCCGGCGAGCGATTGCACACCGCGCGCGTCGGCGATCGCGCAATCGTCCGGCGCGACCGTGTAGTCCTTGCCGTTCAGGGCACGAAACGTTTCGCCCGCTCCGGGGCGCATGGTGAGCGTGTCGCCCGCGAACTTGTCCACGTCGAACACGTGCAGCGGACGGCCGAGGTCGACGGTGAAGAAATTGGTGACGTCGACCAGCGCGTTGATCGAGCGCAGGCCGATGGCGGTCAGCCGGTCGGCCAGCCATTTCGGACTCGGGCCGTTTCGGACGTGGCGAACGGTGCGGCCGAGCACCCAGGGGCAATACTCGGGCATCTCGATCACCCAGCGCACCGGGCTGGCGAAGCGCGCCGGGACCGGCGGCGCGTCCCAGGGCTTCAGCCGCCCGATGCCGGAAGCGGCGAGGTCGCGCGCGATACCGCGCACGCCGAGCGCGTCGCCGCGATTGGGCGTGACCGCGATCTCGATCACCGGGTCGTCGAGCCCGGCCCAGTCCGCGAACGGGCGGCCCACCGGCGCGTCCTCCGGCAGGTCGACGATGCCGGAATGGTCATCGCCAAGGCCCATTTCGCGTGCGGACAGCAGCATGCCCGCGCTCTTCACGCCGCGGATCTCACCCACTTTCAGGGTGATGCCGGTTCCCGGAATGAAACTGCCGGGCGGCGCGAATACCGCCTTCATGCCGCTCCGCGCATTGGGCGCGCCGCACACGACCGAGACGATGCTTTCTCCGTCGTCGACGCGGCAGACGCGCAGGCGATCCGCATTCGGATGCTGCACCGCCTCGATGACGTGGGCGATGCGGAACGGCGCGAGCGATGCGGCCGGGTTGTCGATCCCTTCCACTTCCAGCCCGATCCGATCGAGCGTGTCGCGAATACGCGCGAGATCGGCGTCGGTGTCGAGGTGGTCGCGCAACCAGGAGACGGTGAATTTCATGGCGCTGGGACGCCCGAGCACGATGTCGCGGCCATCACAGCCCCTCGTGCAGCATGACGGGGGCGAGCGGGGAAAAACCGTAATGGCGCAGCCAGCGGATGTCGCTGTCGTAGAACGGGCGCAGATCGGGGATGCCGTGCTTCAGCATGGTCACGCGCTCCACGCCCATGCCGAAGGCGAAGCCCTGCCAATCGCGCGGATCGAGGCCGCAATTGGCGAGCACGCGCGGATGCACCATGCCGCTGCCGAGGATCTCCAGCCAGTCACCGCCCGCGCCGAGTTCGCCGCTCTTGCGGTTCCAGCCGATATCCACCTCCATCGAGGGTTCGGTGAACGGGAAATAGCTGGCGCGGAAGCGCACGGGCAGATTGGCAATGCCGAAGAAGGCGCGCAGGAAGTCGATCAGGCAGCCCTTCAGGTGCGCAAGCGTGATGTCGCGCCCGACCGCCAGGCCCTCGCATTGGTGGAACATCGGGCTGTGCGTCGCGTCGTGGTCGGCGCGATAGGTTCGGCCGGGCACGATGACGCGCAATGGCGGCTCGCGCTCCAGCATCGTGCGGATCTGGACGGGCGAGGTGTGCGTGCGCAGGACGCGCGGCGGCACGTCCGGGTCGGTCGCGGGAAGATAGAACGTGTCGTGCTCGGCGCGCGCCGGGTGGTGCGCCGGTATGTTGAGCGCGCCGAAATTGTGCCAGTCGGTTTCGATGTCGGGACCTTCGGCGATTTCGAAATCCATGGCGCCGAAGATCGCCGCCATTTCCTCGATCGTGCGGCTGATCGGATGAACGAGGCCGTTCGCAGGTCCGGTCGGTGCCGCCGGGCGCGGCGGCAACGTGACGTCCAGGCGCTCGGTGACGAGCCGCACATCCAGTTCGGCGGCCTCAAGTGTGGCGCGGCGCGCTTCGATGGCTTGCGACAGCGCGTCTTTCAGCCGGTTGAGCGCGGCCCCGCGTTCGCGCCGCTGTTCAGCGGGGACTTTGCCGAGTTCCTTGAGCAGCCCTGTGAGCCGGCCGCTCTTGCCGAGCACGCCGACGCGCACGGCGTCCCAGGCCCGCAGATCGGCGGCAGCCCCGAGGGCGGCTTCGGTGTCGTTCTTGAGTGTGGTGAGATCGTTCGTCATGGATCGAAAAAGGGCCGCCCGGCGGTTCGAGCAGCCCTTCCCTTTTTTCTGGCCCTTTTGTCCGGCGGTCTCCAGAGGGAACCGGAACTAAAGCGCCGCCTGCACCTTCTTGACGATTTCCGCGAAGGTCGCGGCGTCGTCGTAGGCGATGGCGGCCAGCACCTTGCGGTCCATCTCGATGCCGGCCTTCTTCAGCCCGGCGATGAAGCGCGAATAGGTCAACCCGTGCTCGCGCACCGCGGCGTTGATGCGCTGGATCCAAAGCCCGCGGAAATCGCGCTTCTTGTTGCGCCGGTCGCGATAGGCATAGCGCAGCGCCTTCTCCAGGCGCTCCAGCGCGATGCGGTAATTCGTCGAGGAGCGGCCGACATAGCCCTTCGACTGCTGCAGAACCTTCTTGTGCCGGGCGTGCGCGGTGACGCCGCGCTTGACGCGTGCCATGTGGTGTTACTCCCTCACCGTAGCCCGTAGGGCGCCCATTGCAGGACGGTGCGCCCGTCCTGCGGTTCCAGCACCTGCGAGCCGCGATTGGTCCGCTTCGCCTTCTGCGTGCGCGCCGAAAGGTTGTGCCGCTTCATGCCCGGCCCGGCCAGCACCTTGCCGGTCGCCGTCTCGTGGAAGCGCTTCTTGACCGAAGACTTGGTCTTCATCTTGGGCATTTCGTTCTCCTTGATTGAGCGGCCCCTAACAGGCGCGCGTACGCCGCGGCCGGGCATGCCCCATAGGGCCCGGCGCGCGAACGGAAGCGCGGGCTTATACGGGTCGGCCGCCACTGACGCAAGGTTGACCCCGGCCGAGCCGCCCAGCTAAGTTCCGGGGGATAATCCGCCACCTGCAAGATGCGGATCCGGGGAGCGCGTGATGTTGAAGGTCTATGCCGATCCCATCACGGTAAACTGCCGCAAGACACTGGCCGGTCTCGATCTGCTCGGAACGCCGTACAAGCTCGCCTACGTCGATTATTTCGGCGGCGCCCACAAGCAGCCGGAGTTTCTCGCCATCAACCCCAACGCCGCCTTGCCGGCTGCGGCCGAGGGCGACTTCACGCTCACGGAATCGAACGCCATCTTGCAATACGCGGCCGACCAGGGCGGCGCCGACCAATACTACCCCAAGGACCCGAGGCAACGGGCCGACATCCATCGCTGGATGTTGTGGGAGGCGGCAACCTGGTTTCCAAGCTGCTACACGTACCTCGTCGAATACGTGGTCAAGCCGCTGCTCAAGGCGGAACCGGACGAGGCGGTGATCGCCAAGGAGGCGCCGAACTGGCATCGCTTGGCCAACATCCTGGACGCGCGGCTTGCGAACTCGCCCTGGCTGACCGGCGAGGGGGTCACGATCGCCGACATCGCCGTGGCGGCGCCCATGCACTTGCACACCTATCAGCGCCTTCCGCTCGCCGATCACCCGAACCTGCAGCGCTGGATGACGGCGGGGATCGAGACCCTGCCGAGCTGGAAGCGCACGCAGGAGGCGATCGACAAGATGCTGGCGGCCGCGGCGTAAGTCCCCGGACGGGGCTGGCCGACGGCAAGGTGCATGGCACAGCGGCGCAGGTGAAATCCGATGGCAGCCGACGCGTTTGTCCGCGCGACGTTCAACTACACCCGCGATACCGGGGTGCTCCCCGAGGTCTACTTCTACGAACCGACGCCCGGCACGCCGATCCGCTCGCCCGGCGACGATCCCCGGGAAATGCCGGTCCACGACGCCTGGTCGCGGGCGGGCGAGTTCTCGGCGGATCGGGAGGGCTTCGCGCTGCGCGAATTCCCCTCGCCGTTCACGGATTGGGATGACGATACGGCGGTCCGGGAGCGGTTCTATCCCGAGGTGATCGCCTTCGTCCGCGACGCCGTGGGCGCCAGCCGCGTCGTGGTCTTCGACCACACGATCCGCACGAAATCGAACGCCGCCCGGCAGACCGCCGAGACCAGCACGACGCAGCGCGCGCCGGTGATGCTGGTGCATTGCGATTACACCCCGAACTCCGGTCCGCTGCGCGTGCGGCAATTGCTGCCCGACGAAGCGGACGCGCTGCTGTCGCGGCGCGTGGCGTTCTACAACGTGTGGAAGCCGCTGCGCCGGACGGTCGAGGAAAAGCCGCTGGCGATGTGCGACGCGACGTCGTCGAGCGATGCCGATTTCGTCACCATGGCGCTCCGCTATCGCGAGCGCGACGGCGAGATCTTCGTGCTGCGCCACGCGCCGCAGCACCACTGGTGGTATTTTCCGCGCATGCGGCCCCAGGACGCGTTGCTGCTGAAGACGTTCGACTCCGAACGCGACGGGCGGGCGCGTTTTCTGGGGCACAGCGCGTTCGACGACCCGAACACCGCGCCCGATGCGCCGGCGCGGGAAAGCATCGAGCTGCGCACGATCGCCTTCTTCTGAGCGAGCCCGCGTCCACCGGTGCCGCACGATCCGTTCTCGCTGGCCGATCGGGTCGCGCTCATCACCGGTGCCAATAGCGGGATCGGGCTGGCGCTGGCGCGCGCCTTGCACGAAGCCGGCGCCGCCGTCGTCATCGGCGCGAGGCGAGCCGAGCGCAATGCCCAAGCGGCGGACGAGCTGGGCCCGCCTGCCGCCGCTCTCACCCTCGACGTGTGCGACGAATTGTCGGTCGCGCGGGCGATCGGCGACATCGTCGCCCGAGTTCGGCCGGCTCGACATTCTCGTGAACAACGCGGGGGTCGGCCAGCGCGCCTCGGTGATGGACCTCGACCGCGCCGATTGGCAGCGCGTCATCGACACGAACCTGACCGGCGCGTTCCTGTGCACGAAGCACGCCGCCCGGCAGATGCGCGCCCAGGGCGGCGGCAAGATCATCAATATCGTCTCGATCTATGGCCTGGTCGCGCCGAGCCGCGGGCTTCAGGTCGCCTACACGGTGGCCAAGCACGCGTTGGTCGGGCTGACGCGGGTGAACGCGGTGGAACTGGCGCCGCTCGGCATAAAGGTGAACGCGGTCGCGCCCGGCTGGTATTTCACCGAAATGACGGAAGAATTGCGCGGCACCGGATTCCAGCACGCGATCGAGCGCCGCACGCCGGTCGGGCGCTGGGGAGAGACGGGCGATCTGGTCGGGGCCGTCCGCTTCCTCGCATCGCGCGCTGCGGATTTCATCACCGGCGCCGTCATCCCGGTGGACGGCGGCTATCTCGCTAGCGACGGCGCCGATCGCGGCTGAAGCGTTATTCACCCGCGGTGGCAACTCCACGGGGAGCGGCCTATATCGGCCCGATGCTGGCGCGTTTCGTGAAGATGCACGGGCTGGGCAACGATTTCGTCGTGTTCGACGAACGCGCGGCGCCGCTCGGCCTGACTCCCGCCCGCGCTGCCGCGATCGCCGACCGCCATACCGGTGTCGGCTGCGACCAGATCATCGGCATCGAGCCGGCGCCCGAGGCCAGCGGCGCCGACGCGCGCATGCGCATCCGTAATGCCGACGGTTCGGAGGCCGGCGCCTGCGGCAACGCGACCCGCTGCGTGGCGGACTTGCTGTTCCGCGACGACGGCGCGCCGGGGCACGTCATCCGAACCGCCGCCGGCGACCTGATCGCCGAGCGCCGAGCCGATGGGCTGATCAGCGTGGACATGGGACCGGCGCGGCTCGATTGGCGCGACATCCCGCTCGCCCGGCCGATGGACACGCTGCATCTCGACCTGTACGCGGACGGCCTGGCCAGCCCGGCCGGCTGCTCGATGGGCAATCCGCACGCGACGTTCTTCGTCCCCGAGCTGGAGACTGTGCCGATCGCGGCGATCGGCCCCGACCTGGAGCACGCCGCGATTTTTCCCGAGCGCGCCAATATCGGTTTCGCCCAGGTGCTCGCCTCCGGCCGGCTGCGGCTGCGCGTGTGGGAGCGCGGCGCCGGACTGACGCGCGCCTGCGGTTCCGGCGCCTGCGCCGCGCTGGTGAACGCGCATCGCCGAGGCTTGGCCGCGCGCCGCGCCACCGTGGTTTTGGATGGCGGCGAACTCGACATCGCATGGCGCGTGGACGGCCACGTCCTGATGACCGGGCCGGTCGCCACGGCCTTCCACGGCACCATCGACCTCGCGGACTATCCGGCGTGAGCGTCGAGATCGTCACCTTCGGCTGCCGGCTGAACACCTACGAGAGCGAGGTGATGCGCGGCCTGGCGGCCGAGTGCGCCGATACGGTGATCGTGAACACCTGCGCGGTGACGGCCGAAGCCGAGCGGCAGGCGCGACAGGCGGTGCGGCGGTTGGCGCGCGAGCGCCCCGAGGCGCGCATCGTCGTCACCGGCTGCGCGGCCCAACTCGACCCCGAGCGCTGGGCCGGACTGCCCGGCGTCGCGCGCGTGCTCGGCAATGCCGACAAGCTGAAGACGGAAAACTGGGGGACGGACGCGCCCAGCGCGGTGTCGGACATCATGGCCGCGCGCGAGACGGCGCCGCACATGGTCACCGAATTCGCCGGCCGGGCTCGCGCCTTCGTGCAAGTGCAGCAGGGCTGCGATCACCGCTGCACGTTCTGCGTCATCCCGTTCGGCCGCGGCCCGAGCCGCAGCGTGCCGGCGGGCGCGGTCGTCGCCGAGGCGCGCGCGCTGGTCGCGGCGGGGTATCGCGAACTGGTGCTGACGGGCGTCGATATCACCAGCTACGGCGCCGACCTGCCCGGCCGGCCGACGCTCGGCCAACTGGTCCGCCGCCTGCTCGCGCTGATCCCCGAGCTGCCGCGGCTGCGGCTGTCCTCGCTCGATCCCAAGGAGGTCGACGCGGATTTGTGGCGGCTGATCGCGGAGGAGGAGCGGCTGATGCCGCATCTGCACCTCTCGCTCCAGGCCGGCAGCGACCTGATCCTGAAGCGCATGAAGCGCCGGCACAGCCGCGCGGACGCGCTCGCCGTCATCGCGCGGGCGAACGCATTGCGGCCCGGCATCGCCATTGGCGCCGACCTGATCGCCGGCTTCCCCACCGAATCCGACGCGCTGTTCAGCGAGACCCTGGCGCTGGTGGAGCAGGCCGCGCTGCCGTTCCTGCACGTTTTTCCCTACAGCGCCCGGCCCGGCACGCCGGCTGCCCGCATGCCGCAGATCCCGGCCCAAGTGCGCCGCGAGCGCGCGTCCCGCCTGCGCGCGGCCGGCCGGCGCAATGCCGCGCGGTTCTTCGGCTCCCAACTCGGCCGAACCGTCAGCGTGCTCACCGAGGCCGGCGATGCCGGGCACACCGAGCACTATGCGCCGGTCCGGCTCTCGATTGCGGTCGAACCCGGCCGCGTGGTGCGAGCGGCGGTGCAAGACGCGAACGAGGACGGCTTGGTGGCCGCGCCCTGCTGAGCTTGCTTCCTCCTTGGCAACGCTTAGGTTTGTGCGCATGGGGACCGGCCGAGAACATGCGGATTCGCCCGGCCAGCCCAGGCGGGCGACCAACTGCTCCGAGGCGGGAACTCGGAAGTTCGATGGGCTCACTCGCACGAGTTCGAGACGAGATCACGGTCGTGCTCGACCTGCTGCTGACGGGCTTCTGACCGGGCGGCCCCGGCTTCAACGAGGTACTCGAAATGGCTCTCGGCGGGTTCTTCTCTCGGCTCAAGGAAGGGCTGTCGCGCAGCACGCAGAAGATCAGTACCCGGCATCAGTTCGGTGGTGACCAAGCGCAAGCTGGACGACGCCGCGCTCGAGGAGTTGGAAGAGCTGCTGATTTCCGCCGATCTCGGTCCCGCCGTCGCCATGCGCGTGATCGAGGAATTTCGCCGCACCCGCTTCGGCAAGGACGTGACCGATCAGGAGGTGAAGGACGCGCTTGCGGGCGACATCGCCGAGATCCTTGCCCCCGTTACGGAACCGTTGGTGCTCGATCCGGCACTGAAACCGCATGTCGTGCTCGTGGTGGGGGTGAACGGCACCGGCAAGACCACGACGATCGGCAAGCTCGCGCTGCAGTGGCGCGACGAGGGCAAGCGGACGATGCTGGTCGCCGGCGACACGTTCCGCGCCGCCGCCGTCGAGCAGTTGCAAATCTGGGGCGAGCGTGTGGGCGCGCCGGTGATCGCGGGTCCGCCGCGCGCCGACGCCGCCGGCCTCGCCTACGACGCGCTGGTGCGCGCCCGCAACGAGCGCGCCGACGTGCTGCTGATCGACACCGCCGGGCGGCTGCACAACAGGTCCGTGCTGATGGACGAGCTGCGGAAAATCATCCGCGTGCTGCGCAAGGCGGACGAGACGGCCCCGCATTCGGTGCTGTTGGTGCTGGACGCGACCACCGGCCAGAACGCGATCGAGCAGGTGCGCGTGTTCAAGGACATGGTCGACGTGACCGGCCTGGTGGTGACGAAGCTGGACGGCAGCGCGCGCGGCGGCATCGTGGTCGCGCTGGCCGAAGCATTCAAACTCCCCGTGCACGCCGTCGGCGTCGGCGAGAAGGCGACCGATCTGCGCCCGTTCGACGCCGGCGAATTCGCGCGCGGGCTGGTGGGCGCGTAATCCCGCCGCCCCGCCCTCGGCCCGCAGCAACGCCGCGATCCGCCGCGAGCCGAGAGACGGCCAGGACGTGAACAGCTCGTCGATCCGGCGCATCAGCACCAAGTCGTTGTCGTTTGCCGCCGCCGGCTCGCGATCGATCTTCCGTCGTGTTCGCTTCGTCATTTCCCGCTCCGTCTACCAACGGAGCGGCCGCTCTCCAATCAAGCCGCCGGTCCTAATCCGGATCCACTTCAGTCCACCGGACGAATGACCATTTCCCGGCCGGCGTGGTGGCGCTGAGCGGCAGCTGTTTGCAGCAGCATCGAAACGAGTTTCTCAACCTCGCGCGGCACCAGGAGCAGATTGAAAAGAGCGAACATCCGTTAAACCGGATCATGAACATGGAAGAGGCACCGGACCACATCGTTATCAACACAACCGACATCCATCTGCCTCGACGCATTAGCGAGGCATGCAAGAGCGTCTTCGACGGCGATCTGCACTTCAGCTACGATGAAGGCGGGTATTTCATCCGCGTCGACTGGCATCGTGACGCCTAGACACGGCTCTCTACCGCGGCGGAAGGGAAAAACTGCCATGCCAACATTCGTCATGCTGGCCCGGCTATCTCAGGTGCAATCCGAGGATCTCGTTTGATCATGCCTGACGAACCGTCAGTCTCGCCTGCGGCGAGCACACAGATCGCACCCGCGGCAGCACCCGATGCGTCCCGGACGATGACGCTATTCGTCATGGTCGTGGCGACGCTTTACTTCGGGAAAGTGGTGCTGGTCCCGGTCACGCTTGCGCTTCTGCTCTCGTTTCTTCTAGCGCCGCTGGTAGGCTTGTTGCGCCGCGCTCGGCTCGGCCGTGTGCCGTCCGTCTTGATCGCTGTCCTGCTGGCGCTGGGCGTCATGCTGGCGCTCGGCAGCGTGATCGGGACCCAGATTGCGCAGCTCACGACCAACCTTCCCCAGTACGTCGCGACGGTCGAGCGCAAGGTGAAGGCCGTAGAAGCCTACACCGTCGGGCGCTTCGCGGATATGATCGGTCACCAAGCGGCCCCGACCGCTCCCGGTCCAACTCCCGCGGCGCCATCGCTCCAAAATCGCCCGACCAACTCGGGCGACCAGGGTTTCGTTGAGGTGCGCCAGGCCAATGCTACGCCGCTCGAGCTCGCCAGCCGATATCTGTCGCCTATCCTGTCACCGCTGGCGACGATCGGCATCGTGTTCGTCGTCGCGGTATTCGCCCTGCTGCAGAAGGAGGACCTGCGCGACCGCCTGATCCGGTTGTTCGGATCGACCGATCTGCACCGTACGACGGTTGCGATCGATGATGGCGGACGGCGGCTCAGCAGGTACTTCCTGACCCAGTTCAGCATCAACACCGGGTTCGGCGTCATCATCGGCGTTGGTCTGTTCTTCATAGGCGTCCCGAACCCCGTGCTCTGGGGGATCCTGTCTGCGCTGCTACGCTTCGTGCCCTACATCGGCTCCTTCATCTCGGCCGTGCTGCCGCTGGCACTCGCGGCTGCGGTCGACCCCGGCTGGTCCATGGTGTTGTGGGTCCTGGCGCTCTTCCTGGTGGCCGAGCCAGTAACCGGCAACGTCATCGAGCCCATGGTGTACGGCCACAGCACCGGCCTGTCGCCATTCGCAGTCGTCGTCGCGGCCATCTTCTGGGCGTGGTTGTGGGGGCCGATCGGGCTGATCCTGTCCACCCCCCTCACACTCTGCCTGGTCGTTCTCGGGCGGCACGTCGAGCGGCTGGCGTTCCTCGACGTTCTGCTGGGAGACCGGCCGGCGCTGACGCCCCCCGAGAGCTTCTATCAGCGCATCCTGGCGGGCGACGCGGACGAGGCGCAGGACCTTGCCGAGCTGCTGCTGAAGGATCGCTCGCTATCGTCGGTACTATGACGAGGTCGCGCTCAGGGGCTTGCAGCTCGCGGCGAACGATGCAGAGCGCGGCGTACTGAACGCGCAACAGCTCGAGCGCGTGAAGGCGACGATCAAGGTCCTGGTGCACGAGCTCGCCAGTTACGACGACCGCGAGCCCGCGCCGGAGAAGGGAGACCACGGCGCCGTGGCACTGCCGAAGCAGCCCATCCCCGTGCGCGTCGATCCCGCCCGCGAAGATTTGCCGCCGGCGTGGCGCACGGAAGCGCCCGTGATGTGCATAGCCGGACGCGGCCCGTTGGACGAGGCCGCGTCCGAGATTCTTGCCCAGCTGCTCGGCAAGCAAGGGTTGGGGGCGCGGCTGGTACCGTATGAGTTGGTGTCGCGCACAAAAATCGCGACGCTGGATGTGCAGGGCGTCGCGATGGTGTGCATCTCGTATTTGGAGATCAGCGGCAGTCCGTCGCATCTGCGTTACCTACTCCGCCGCCTTAGGTGGCGGCTCCCGGGAGTACCGGTCCTGGTCGGGCTCTGGCCCGCCGAGGACACCGTCCTCAAGGATGAGCGGCTGCGTTCGGCCGTCGGCGCCGATTACTACACGAGCTCCCTGCGGGACGCCGTAAAGGCGTGCCTTGAGGCCGCCCAGAAGATTGACAACCGGGCGGGCTCGGAAACGGTAAGCGGGGCCGGACTAATCGTTGGCTCCGCTGCTTCGCGTAGGTGACGCTCGGCCGTGGTTGCGCCACCCGAATCACATCTTCGGGGTGATTCGGAATCCCCTTCTACGATTCCACCCCGCCTGATACCGCTCTAGCGCCTGTGCGCATAATCCCGCCGCCCGGCGTGCGGCAATCGAGCGGCGGGAACTCAGGCGGTCGTCGCCGGGAAGATCTCCTTCCGCACGATCGCGTGCACGCCCCAGTTGCCGTCCACCACCTGCGTGATGCCGAAATCGACGCCGACCGACATGAGCGAGATGGCCTCGTCCTCCGTCAGCTTCTTGGTGTGCATCAGGAACTGCCGCATTTTCCGGAATGCGTCGCGCATCGCCAAGTCGATGGACGATCGCTTGAAAATGTCGCTCTGCGCGTTGCCGCCCAGCTCCGCCAGGTAATTCGGATAGCTGAACCCCTGCAGCACCCACTCGTCCTTGGTTTCGATCATCGGGAAATCCAGCGATTCGAGCGGCGTGCCGGCCAGATCCGCGCGCTTGTGCAGCACGAACTGGAACGTGCCGGTCAGCGAGCACTCGATCGCCGTGCCACATAGTTCGGAATCGCCCTGCGAGGCGTGCGGATCGCCGACCGAGAACAGCGCGCCGTCCACCGAGACCGGATAATACAGCGTCGCGCCCTTGCCGATCCGCCAGTTATCGACGTTGCCGCCGGTGTAGCTCGGCGGAATCGAGTTCACGTAATCGGCTTCCTTCGGCGCCAGCCCCATCGTGCCGAAATGCGGGCGGATCGGCACGCGGATGTCCTTGAGCACGCCGTAGGTCCGTTCGGTCTTGGCGTGATGCACGGGCAACCCGGGATAATCGATGGTCTTGTGCGCGACGCCGAACGGATCGACGACCGTAGGCCAGCGGAAATTGTAGACCGCGCGCGCCCACTCGCGCCCGCCGACGGCGTCGATTTCGTAAATTGTAATCACCTCGCGCGGCCGGTCGCCGGTCGCGAGATCGTGGTAGTGAAAACCCCACCACGCGGCGGCGTTGCTGCCGAACGCCGATCCCTTGAACTTCGGGTTGGCCGATGGGCGCGGCGCCACGTCCAGGATGCGCACTTCCAGAATGTCGCCCGGCGCCGCGCCGCGAATCGCCACCGGTCCCGTGCAGATATGCACGCCGAGCCCGCCGCCCGCGCCGACCGGCGCGTCCATCGGCCCCGCCCCGCGGCGGTTCACGCCTTTCTTGTCCTTGGTCCAGAGATAGACGCTTTCCGCGCCGGGGTCGCCCGCGATCATGCGCTCGTGGTCGTCGTTCGCATGGTGCGTCAGCGTTTCGATGGTGACGTAATCGCCGGAACTGATCTCGACCCGCGGCTTCAGCAGCTTGCTGAAATAGCCCCAGTGCACCGTTTCGGCGTTGGCGGGCAGCATGTAGTGGCTGGTCTGGCCGGGCTGCTTCGCCGTGGTGGCGCGTGCCAGAGTCGGGCTGACCAGGGAAAGTCCGCCGGCCGCAAGAGCCGCAGCGCCACCCGTGGCGGCGAAGCTGCTTTTCAGAAAGGCGCGGCGCTCGGTCGCCATCTCCGCGCGGAATTGCCGCCGGTGCTGCTCGAATTCTGCGCAGCCCGGATCGTCGCCCATGCACATTGCGGTTTCCCCCGATACTTGCGCCGGTGAACCATGCAAGTCGGAGGCCATGTCGGCCAGCACCGGCCGACGAAACGCGTGCGCCGGTGCGGTCTACTTCAGCGGGACGGAGAGGTTCACGCCGGCGCCCGGAAGCAATCGCCGCTCCTCGTAGCTCTGCGAGGTCGAGCCGGGCGAGAAACCGTTACCGCGGAACTGCTGGGCCGGCCTGAACAGGGCCGGACGCAGTTGCGGATCCTCGCTGGCCGCCTTTTGCGGGGCGTAGAGATTTTCGTCCGGCATCGGCGCCGGCTCGTATTGCGGCGCGGCCGCGGCGGGCGGTGCATCGGCAGCCCAGGCTCCGGCCATCGGGGCGAGCAGGGCCATTGCCAGAACGGGCGTCAGTGGCAGGCGGATCATAGCGGCAGTTCCTCCGTTTTGGCGTCCGGACGGGCGCGCGTCCCGCGCGGATCATGCGGCGGGTTGCCGGCCGGCGCGCCGAGCGCGGCGTCCCGAGTGTCCCGCCAGGCGTTCAAGGCCCAGTCAACCGAGGGAAAGGCGATCTGGTCCCAGGGAATATCGGGCCAGGCGAACAGGCCGACGTCCAGGCTCTCCGGCCCCGGCGCGAAGCGCGGCGCGCCGGCGAAACGGGCCCGGAAAATCACCTGCACCTGCGCGATGCGGCTGATGCTGAACACGGCGAGAATGCCGTCCAGCGCGATCGCCGCCTCGGCTTCCTCCAGCGCCTCGCGCGCCGCGCCCTCTTGCAGGGTCTCGCCGAGTTCAAGGAACCCGGCAGGCAGGGTCCAGAGGCCCTCGCGGGGTGGGATGGCGCGACGGCAGAGCAGCACGCGGCCTTCGTGCGCAACCACCGATCCGATGACGACCTTCGGATTTTCGTACGCGATATGCCCGCAGGAGGGGCAGATAAGCCGCTCGCGGTCGTCGCCTTCCGGAATACGGCGAACGAAGTCGGGCATCCGCGCCACACTGCGCCCGATATGACTTCAGATCAATGCTGCTGTTACTTCGTTGCACAAGGACGTGAGCCCGAGCCGACAGAGGAAGGCTCAGGTGAGGTGCGCCAGCATCACCTTCAGGTAGGCGGATTCGGGCAGTTGCGGGTGCACCGGATGGTCCGGCCCGGCGCCGCCCGAATGGACGATCCGCGCCTCCCGCCCGCCGCGATGCAGCCCGTCGGCCACGGCGGCGGCGAACTCGGTCGGCGGCACGTTGTGGCTGCAGGAGGCGACGAACAGGAACCCGTCCTGAGCGACCCGCGGCGCGGCCAGCCTGACCATCCAAGCATAGGCGCGCAGCCCGGCCGCCAGGTCCTTGCGGGCTTTGACGAAGGCGGGGGGATCGCAGACCACGATGTCGAACCGCTCGCCGCCCTCGGCCAACTCGGCCATGGCGTCGAACGCGTCGCCGTGGCGGAAGGCCACGCGATCGAGCAGGCCGTTGCGCCCGGCCGCCGCCCGCGCCTGCTCCAGCGCGGGCGCGCTGCTATCGACCAGCGTGACGCGGTTGGCGCCGGCTGCGCCGCAGCGCAGTCCGAAGCCGCCCGAGTGGCAGAACACGTCCAGCACGCGCGCGCCGGCCGCGAGCCCGGCGACGCGGTCGCGATTGGGCCGCTGATCGAAAAACCAGCCAGTTTTCTGGCCGAGAAGAGGGTCGATCGGGAACACGAGGCCGCCTTCCTCCACAACGGCGGCGGCATCGGTGCCGTGCAGCAGTGCGACGCTCTGCTCCAGCCCCTCGAGCCGGCGCACCGGCGCGTCGTTGCGCGCCACGATCGCCCGCCACGGGCGCAGGGCCTGGAGTGCCTCGACGATCTCCGGCAGCAGCCGATCCATGCCCGCCGCATTGGCCTGCAGCACGGCAACATCGTCGTAGCGGTCGATCACCAAGCCGGGCAGCCGGTCGGCCTCGGCATGGACCAGCCGGTGAAAGGGCGTGTCGGTCACCTTGGCGCGCAAGCCGGCGGCCCCGGCCAGCCGGCGCGCGAACCAGCCCGCGTCGATTTGCGCCGCCGGATCGGGATCGAGAAGGCGCGCGGCAATCAGGCTGTGCGGGTTGAACATCCAGGTCCCGAACCGCCACCCGTCATCCCCCTCAAGCCGCACCAGCGTCCCCGCCGGCAACGCCCGAGCCTCCGCGTCCATCGCGATTTCGTTGCTGTACGCCCAAGGATGTCCAGACCTCAGCCGGCGACCTTCGCGGGGTTTCAGGCGGAGAAGCTGACGCCGTTCTTCCAAGGAGTTGCCTGGAAATTGCTAAGGTGGCGCTGAGGCTAAGGTGGCGGGAAGGAACCTTACAAGCGCGGCAATGGCTCGGGCAACCGACCAGAAACGACTCGAGGCGGCTAGGCCCGCCGCGCGCTCGCGCTCTGCTTCGAAGATAGCCGAGCAGAGCGCGCTCCGCATCAACTTGGCTTGACCAGGTCCGGCCTCAGTTCCCCAGTTCAGGACAAAAGAAGGGTTCTGCCCGGATAGAGTGACGCGGCTAAGCTGCTTGGTGGCTCGCCCGACGATCGGCTTAACAGCCAAGTGGCCAACGCCGCGCTGGCAACGGCTTGGTTTCCAAAGAACACAACCGGCAATGATCGCGACCAGCAGGTCTCGGCGGCCGTCGACGGGATGATGGCGTTCAAGCCGGGCGACGAGATCGAAGGCATGCTCGCTGCCCGGGCGGTCGCGATGCATCTGGGCGTGAGGGAATGCACCCGGCGGGCTATGATCCCGGAGCAGCCATTCGAGGTGGCCCAGGGCTATCGGTAGGCCGCCGCGAACATGTCGCGGATTTTCGCCGAGTTGCTCGGCGCGCTCGACCGGAAGCGCGGCAAGGGGACGAAACAGGTAGTCCGGGTCGACCGCGTGACCATGCAGTCGCACCGATGCTGAAGCCCCAGTGAAGCCGCGCGCCGCTGCCCAGGTCTGAACCGCTCCGTTGATTTGAGTTAACTCATTGATTCTGCATGGTGGGCCCGCTGGGACTCGAACCCAGGACCCCAAGATTAAAAGTCTCGTGCTCTACCAGCTGAGCTACAGGCCCAAAAAAACCGGGGATAGGGGCAAACATGCAGCCCCGCCGCCGCAGGTCAATAGGGCCGCAGCCAATCCTGCGGCGCCGATCAGCCCTTTTCCGCGTCGGCGGCGACCCGCATGCGCACGATCCGGTCGGGGTCCTGCACCATGCCGCTCGGGCCGCTGCCGCGCTTGATCTTGTCCACGAACTCCATGCCCCGGATCACCCGGCCCCAGATCGTGTACTGCCCGTCCAGGCTCGGCGCCGGGGCGAACATGATGAAGAACTGGCTGTTCGCGCTATTCGGGTCGGAGGTCCGCGCCGCGCCCACCGTGCCGCGCAGGAAATGCGCCTGGTTGGTGAACTCGGCAGGCAAATCGGGGAGCTTGGAGCCGCCCGTGCCGGTGCCCGTCGGGTCGCCGCCCTGCGCCATGAAGCCTTCGATCACCCGATGGAACGGCGTGTTGTCATAGAAGTGCTCGCGGCACAGTTCCTTCACCCGCGCCACCTGCTTGGGCGCCAGTTCGGGCAGTAGCTGGATCACCACCCGTCCGTCCTTGAGGTCCATGTAGACCTCGTTCTCGAGATCGGGCGAAGCCGCCTCGCTGGTCTGGCTCATGAAGGCTCCCATGATCGGGGTTGCGGACAAGGCGGCAAGCAGGCTGCGTCGGCGCATTCAGGCACTCTCCAGGTCGGATTGGCGGAAGGGGATCAGCCGCGCGCCGGGGCGGTCCGCGAACGCGTTCGCGGGGACCCCACGCGGGCGAGCGTGCGCTCGAGCGTGAGCGGCGGCACGAAGCTCGATATGTCGCCGCCCATCCTGGCGATCTCCTTCACGAGGCGCGAGGCGATGAACTGGTGGCGCTCGCTCGCCATCAGGAACACCGTCTCGATGCCCGGATCAAGCCGGTAATTCATCCCTGCCATCTGGAACTCGTAATCGAAGTCCGCGACCGCGCGCAGCCCGCGCACCACCAGCGAGGCGCCCACCTCGCGCGCGAAACCGACCAGCAGACCCTGGAACGGCCGCACCTCGATCGGACAGCCGTTGCGAGCGGCGATATCGGCCGTTTCCGCCTCGACCAAGGCGACGCGCTCGTCCAGCGGGAAGATCGGCTCCTTGCCGATATTCACCGCGACCCCGATCACCAGCCGGTGCACCAGCCGCGTCGCGCGCGCGACGATGTCCAGATGCCCGTTGGTCACGGGATCGAAGGTGCCGGGATAAACCCCGACCCGCGCGACGACGTGCCCCGGAGGATGGCCCCCGGGCAGCGCCTCACTCATCGTCCTCGCCCTCGCCCGGCTCCAACTCGGCGGCCCCGTTCGCCTCCGTGTGCGCGCCATTGCCGGTGCCGTTTCCGTCAGCGACGACCTCCAGCACCGGGAACACGCTGGTGACGTGCTCGCCCGCATCGAGGCGGAACAGGGTGACCCCCATCGCCTGCCGCCCCGTAATGCGCACCTGGTCGGCCGGCACCCGAATCAACCGCCCGGCATCGGTCACCAGCATGACGTGATCGCCCGGGCGCACCGGCAAGGTCGCCACCACGGCCGTGCCGTTGCGCGGGGCGAGGGTGATATTGGCGATCCCCTGCCCGCCGCGGCCGGTGACGCGATACTCGTAGGCCGAGGATCGCTTGCCGAACCCGGCATCGGTGACGGCGAGCAACACCTCCTCGGCGCCTTCCAGCTCCGCGATCCGCTCGGGCGACAGCGTAACCTCGGCGGCGGCACCCTCCTCGGGCTCGGCCACCGCCGGCGCTTCGTCCTCGTCCGCGCCATTGCGCCGCCGCGCCGCGGACAGCCGCAAATAGGCGAGCCGCTCGTCCGTGCCGGCCTCGACATGGCGCAGCACGGAGAGGCTGATCACCTCGTCCTTCTTGCCGAGCCGGATGCCGCGCACGCCGGCGCTGTCGCGGCCGGCGAACACGCGCAAGCTGTCGTCGGTGATCTGGAACCGGATGCACCGGCCCAGCCTTGTGGCCAGCAGCACGTCGTCGCCGTCGCGGCAGGTGGCGACGCCGATCAGCCGGTCGCCCTCGTCCAGCTTCATGGCGATCAGCCCGGAGGCGCGTACGTTGCGGAAGTCGGAGAGGCGATTACGCCGCACGTTACCGCTCGCGGTCGCGAATACGAGGTGCAGCCCGTCCCACAGCCGCTCGTCCTGCGGCAGCGGCAGGACCGCCGTGATCGTGTCGCCGCCGAGTTCGGGCAGCAGGTTGACCAGCGCGCGGCCCTTCGCCGTCGGGCTCGCCTCGGGCAGCCGCCACACTTTTTCGCGGAACACGCGGCCACCGGAGGAGAAGAACAGCACCCATTGATGGGTGTGCGCATTGAAGCTGCGGGTGACGATGTCGTCGCCACGCATGCCAGCTGCGGTGCGGCCGCGGCCGCCCCGGTTCTGGGCGCGGAACGTCTCCAGCGTCGTCCGTTTGATGAACCCGTCGCGCGTGATGGTGACGACCATCTGCCCGGGCTCGATCAGGCTCTCGTCGTCCTGGTCCGCCACCGCATCGACGATGGCGGTGAGGCGCGGCGTGGCGATCTCGGCGCGGATCGTCTGCAATTCGTCGCGCATCACTTCGAGCCGGCGCGGGCGCGAGGCGATGATCTCCAGAAGCTCGCCAATGCGCGCGGCGACCTCGCCCATTTCCTGCTGGATTTTTTCCGTTTCCAGCCCGGTGAGGCGCTGCAACCGCAGATCGAGGATGCCGCGCGCCTGCGCGTCGGTCAGCCGCACCTTCCCGTCCACGACGAGATTGCCCGAATCGTCGATGAGCGCGAGCAGCGGCAGAATGTCGCCGGCCGGCCAGTCGCGCTCCATCAGCGCCGCGCGCGCCGAACCGGCGTCGGGGCTGGCGCGAATCAGCCTGATCACGTCGTCGATGTTGGCGACCGCGATGGCGAGCCCGACCAGCAGATGCGCCCGCTCGCGCGCCTTGGCGAGGTCGTAGCGCGCGCGGCGCAGGATCACGTCCTCGCGGAAGGCGATGAACGTGAGCAGCGCGTCCTTCAATCCCATGAGACGCGGACGGCCGCCGTCGAGCGCCAGCATGTTCACGCCGAAGCTGATCTGCAGTTGCGTGAAGCGGTAGAGCTGGTTCAGCACCACCTCGGGCGTGGCCTCGCGGCGCAACTCGATGACGATGCGCATCCCCTCGCGGTCGCTCTCGTCACGCATGTCGGACACGCCCTCGACCTGCTTGGCGCGCACCAATTCCGCGATGCGCTCCAGGAGGGTGGCCTTGTTCACCTGGTAAGGGATTTCGGTAACGACAATGGCGGTTCGGCCGCCGCGCATGTCCTCGAATTCGGCCTTCGCGCGCAGCACGATGGAGCCGCGCCCGGTCTCGAACGCGGCGCGCACGCCGGAGCGGCCGAGGATAATGCCGGCGGTGGGGAAATCCGGCGCGGGCACGATGCGCATCAACTCGTCGAGCGGGGTGGCCGGATCGGCGATCAGCGCCAAGGTGGCGTCGATGATCTCGCCCGGATTGTGCGTCGGAATGTTGGTCGCCATGCCGACGGCGATGCCGCTGGCGCCGTTGATGAGCAGATTCGGGAAGGCCGCCGGCAGGACGCGCGGCTCATGATCGCTCTCGTCGTAGTTGGGCTGGAAATCCACGGTGTCACGGTCGATGTCGGCGAGCAGGAACGTGGCCGCGCGCGCCAACCGCGCCTCGGTGTAGCGCATCGCCGCCGGCGGATCGTTATCGACCGAGCCGAAATTGCCCTGGCCGTCGATCAGCGGCACGCGCATGGAGAAGGGCTGCGCCATCCGCACCATGGCGTCGTAAATCGCGGCGTCGCCGTGCGGGTGGTATTTTCCCATCACGTCGCCGACCACGCGCGAGGATTTGCGGTACGGCTTGTCCGGCGTCCAGCCGGCTTCCTGCATCGCGTAGAGAATGCGCCGGTGCACCGGCTTCAGCCCATCGCGGGCATCGGGCAGCGCGCGGCTGACGATGACCGACATGGCGTAGTCGAGGTAGGAGCGGCGCATCTCCTCCTCGAGCGTCACGGGCAGCATGTCGGGGCCGCCACCGGGCGGGGGCGGCGTGTCCTGTTTGTCGCTCAACTCAGTCTCGGTTCACGTGATGTAGGGAGCGCGGCAACTGGTCCGGCTACGGCTTTAGCACACTCGAAAGAGCCGCTCCATCGGCCACGACCGCTGCGCTGAAATGGGGATTCGCCGCGTCAGGCGCAAGCAAAACCGCTAGGAAAGCGCGCCCTACACGGCCCCCAGGTCGGTCCGGTCCGCGCCCCCCGCGCTCAGTAGCAGTAGGGCGCGTAGGGATACCGGTAACAGGGATAGGGATAGCGCGCGTGGTAGGGCCAGCCCCGACCTGCCCAGCCGCCGCGCCAGCCCCAACCGGGACCACGCCAACCCCAACCGGCGCGCCAGCCCGGACCCGCCCAGCCGCCGCGCCAGCCCCAGCCACCGCGAAACCCGTAACCGCGGCCGTAGCCGCGCAATCCGTAGCCACGGCCGTAGCCGCGGAATCCGTAACCGCGGGCAAAGCCGCCATGGATGCCGCCGTAGCGGCCATAGCCGCGCTGAATGGCCCCGAACCGGCCGATACCGCCGTGCCGGGCGGCGAAGCCTCCGCCGCGGTGCTGTGCCTGGGCCGGGCTCCCGAAGAGCAGCAGCGAGAGCACACCGATCACGGGAGCGATGCGAGCCAGTGTCCTCATCGGCGCAACCTTTCCTCGCTGACGGTCACCTGAAGCGACCGCAGCCAAGCTATCACGTCGCGGGCGCCTATGCCACGTGTCGCTGACGATTGCAGACGCAGCCCATCTCGCATGCGCGTCAATCCTGCGTCGGCAGCACGAACGGATGCGCCGCTTCGTAGGCGCGCGCGGCGCGCAGCACCAGCGCGTCCGCGAATTTCGCGCCGACGGTCTGCATCGCGACCGGCAGTCCCGCTGCGGTGAAACCGCACGGAACCGCGGCGGCCGGCTGTTGCGTCAGGTTGAACGGATAGGTGAACGGCGACCATTGCCACCACCGCCGCATCCCTGTGCCCGGCGGGACCTCGTGCTCGACCGGGAAGGCGGTCGTCGCCAGTTGCGGCGTTACCAGCAAGTCATGGCGCATGTGCAGCATGGCCATGCGCCGGCCGAAATCCTCGCGGGCCTTCTCCAGTTGCCGGTAGTCGAGCGCGCTCAGCCGCAAGGCCGGTTCGGCGAGGTCGAGCAGCGGCGGATCGACCAGCGCGCGCTGCGCCGCCGTCATCGGCGCCACGCCCAGCGCCAGCGCCACCGACCAGAGCGGCTGCATGATGGCGATCGGATCGTCCAGAACGAGGTCGATCTCCTCGACCTGGGCGCCGAGGCGGGCAAGCTCGCCGACCGCCGTATCGACCAGCCGCGCGACCTCGGGATCGACGGTCGCGTAACCCAGCGTGCGGCTGTACGCGACGCGGCAGCCCGCGATGCCGTTCTCCAGCCCGTTCCGGTAATCGCGGTGCAAATCCGGGCCGGAATACCAATCGCGAACATCCGGACCGGCCATGACCGTCAGCATCAGCGCGGCGTCGGCCACTGTTCGCGTCATCGGCCCCTGGTGCCACAGCGTGAGCGCGGGCGAGTGCGGATGCACGGCGACCACGCCGAAGCTCGGCTTGAAGCCGAAAATGCCGCAGAATCCGGCCGGAATCCGGATCGAGCCGCCGCCATCGGTGCCGAGATGCAGCGCGCCAAGTCCGAGCGCGGCGGCGACGGCCGCGCCGCCGCTGCTGCCGCCGGGCGTCAGCCGCTTGTCCCACGGATTGCGGGTGATGCCGGTGAGCGGGCTGTCGGTGACGCCCTTCCAGCCGAATTCCGGTGTCGTGGTCTTGCCGAGGAAGACCGCGCCTTGTCGGCGCATGCGCGCGACCGGCGGTCCGTCCTCCTCGCTCGGCGCGGTGCCGGTGGTCCGCGAGCCGCGCCGTGTCGGCCAGCCCTTCACCACGACTAGGTCCTTCACCGTCACGGGCACGCCGTCGATCTGCCCGGCCGGCGCGTTCGTCGCCCAGCGGCGCTCGGATTCGCGGGCGTCGGCGAGCGCGCGCTCCCGATCGACCAGAACGAAAGCGTTATAGACCGGATCGAGCCGCTCGATCCGGTCCAAGGCGGCGGATACGACCTCGACGGGCGAGATTTGCTTCGCCCGATACAGCGCGACCAGTTCGGTCGCCGGCAGGGCGAGAAGCGCCTCGGTCAATGGTCATCCTCCTGAAACGAAGCGGGCGGGACACGTCTGCCCCGCCCGCCGTCGTCACGCTTGTCGCCGATGCTTCAGCGGAAGTCGCCGCCGCATCAGGCCTTCTTCAGCCCTTTCAGCACCGCTTCGGCGGTGATCGGCATGTGCCGTACGCGCACGCCGACCGCGTTGAAGATGGCGTTGGCCACCGCCGGAGCCACCACCGTCGAGGCCGGTTCGCCCACGCCGCTCGGGTGATGGCCGGACGAGATCAGCTCCACGTCGATCGCCGGCACGTCGGCCAGACGAATCGGCCGGTAGTCGTGGAAGTTGCTCTGCTGGATGGCGCCGTTCTTGTAGTCCAGGCGCTCCGACAGCACCTGGCTCGCGCCCCACAGCGCCGCACCCTGGATCTGCGCCGTCGCGCCGACCGGGTTCACCACCAGGCCGGGGTCCATGGCGATGGTGAGCCGGTTGATCCGGTAATCGCCGGTATTCGTGTCCACCGTGACCTCGGCGATGCCGGCGACCCAGGTCGGGCTCTGCCGCTCCTCGGCCGAGGACACGGCGATGCCCATGGCGGTGTTGGGCGGCAGCTTCGTCGATCCCCAGCCGGCTTTTCCGGCCGCCACGCGCAGGCAGTTGGCGAGCCTGAGCGCGCCGCCCACCGTCGTCGAACTCGTACGGAATCCAACTCTTGTCCTTGGGCCAGGGCAGCGAGATCCACAGCCGGTCCATGTAGTAGTCGGACCCGGTTCCGGGCGCGTAGCCAGTATTCGGTATCCCGCGGTTGCCGCCCTTACCGTTCAGCAGCGCGAGGCGGAACTCCAGCGGATCGCGCTTGAGCGCGTGCGCCACCTCGTCGATGAACGATTCGACAACGAACATGTTGTACGAGTTCGACACCGTGCGCAGCGCGCTGGCCTGCACGGCCCAGGTGGTGCGGTCGCTGTCGAAGGCGCGCACGCGGTGGTTTTCGACGTCGTACCAGTGGTCGCTGCCGCCGATCGACCACTGATCGACATTCTTCTTCCGGTTGGGCCAGGAATTGAGCTGCAGCCAGTCGGTGCCGTTGTGGAACTTCTTGCCGACGCTGAAACGCGGGCCCATGAAGCCGCAGGCGATGTCGTGATTCATCGCGACAAGCGCGCCGCCCTTCAGCCCCGCCTTCAACCGGTGCAAGGTCGGCGTGCGCGGAAAGCTGGTGGCGAAATTCGATTCCCGCGTCTGGATCAGCTTCACCGGCCGCCCGACGTCGTGGGCGCAGTACGCTGCCGCCAGGATCTCGTCGTAGTCCTGTTTGCCGCCGAAGCCGCCGCCCACGATGTATTCGTGGACGTAAATCTTGATGTCCGCCGGCTTCTGCTTGAGCACCTCCGCGAGATAGCCGGTCAGTGTCATGCGCGCGAACGAGGTGCTTTGCGTTCCCGTGTAGACATGCCACGCGCCGTCGGCGAACTGCACCGTGGCGTTCAACGGCTCCATGGTGGCATGGCACACCATGTCGGTGGTGTATTCCAGGTCCAGGACCTGCTCGGCGCCGGCGAGCGCCTTGTCCACGTCGCCCTCGAGCACCCAGTTCGCGCCGTTTTCGGGGCGCTGCATCTTCTGCGAGAACTCGGCGAAAATGTCGTCGAGGCCGAGATTGCCGTACGGCCCGGGATCGACTTCGACCTTCAGCAGTTGCGCGGCCCGCATCGCGGCGGGGAAGCTTTCCGCGAGCGCGACAGCCCAGCCGGTGCATTTGCCGAGCGCGTTCGCGACCTTCACCGCCTTGACGAAACCCGGAACCTTGCGCGCCTCGGTATCGTCGATGCTCAGCACCTTCGAGGCATAGCGCGTGCGCGGGATCGCCAGCGCGCCGTAGACCATGTTCGGCAGGAACACGTCGATGCCGTATTTCGCCTGGCCGTTGGTCTTCGCCGGCAGATCGAGCGCGGCCATCGACTGGCCGACGATCGTGTAGCTGCCCGGCTGCTTCAGCTTGATGTTTCGGAAATCATCCGGATAGGCGAATTTGCGGTCGATCCGCACCTTGCGGATGATCTCGCCGTAAGCGATGGAACGTCCCGAGGCCGGATCGACCACCCGGCTGTTCTCGGCGCGGCAACCAGCCGGCTCGGCGCCGAGCAGTTTCGCCCCCGCCTCGGTCAGCGCGATGCGGCCGGCCGCGCCCGCCCGAGCGAGCCGGTCGAACTCGGTGGTCACGCTGCCGCTGTTCACGGTGTAAGCAAGCCCGTAGATCGCGAAGTTCTCGACGCTCTCGAGCGGGGTGTCGAGGCGCACGTCCTCCCAGCGCACGCCCAGTTCCTCGGCGATCACCTGCGCGAGCGCGGTGCCGATATGCTGGCCCATTTCGGCCTTCACGATGTGCATCGTGACCTTGCCGTCCGGCGTCAGGGTGAACCAGATCGAGGGCGTGAATCCGCTCATGGCATCGTTGGTGGCGGCCAGGGCGCCGCCGGCAGGCGAGCAGGCCGGGCAGGCCGACGCTCAGGAACGCGCCGGCCGCGGTGGCGGCGGAGCGCACCAGGAAGTCGCGGCGGGTGGCGCCGGATGCGGTGGCGTTACGCATGGATCGCGCCCTCCCGCAGGATCTCCGCGGCCCGTTTCACGGCGCCGACGATGCGCGAGTAGGTGGCGCAGCGACAGAGATTGCCGTTCATCGCGTCGACGATCTCCGGCTCGCTCGGATCGGGGTTGGTGGACAGCAGCGCCGCCGCCTGCATGATCTGGCCGGACTGGCAGTAACCACATTGCGGCACCTGGGATTCGATCCAGGCCTGCTGCACGGGATGCGCGTTGGCGGGGTCGAGCCCCTCGATGGTGGTGATGCTCATGCCCTCGGCCTCGCCGACGGTGAGCGAGCAGGCGCGCACGGCGCGGCCATCGACGTGCACGGTGCACGAGCCGCACAGGCCGATGCCGCAGCCGTATTTCGTGCCGGTCAACCGCAAATCCTCGCGGATCACCCAGAGCAGCGGCGTGTCCGGCGGCGCGTCGGCGAAATAGCTGTGGCCGTTGATCGTCAAATTAGGCATCGGAAGATGTCTCCTTACATCGGAAAGCCAACCAGGGCGGCGGTTATCGGCTCGGGCTTCGGCAAGCCCGGGCCGTCCCGCGATACGGTCGATACGAAAAGCGGCGCGATCGTTCGCGCCGCTCGGGGTCGTTTCATTTCCGCCGGACCAGCGGGCAACCGCCTTGGTCCAGCGGGCGAAAGGCTTTGTCGCCCGGAATGGTCGCGAGGACCTTGTAGTAATCCCACGGTCCCTTGGATTCGGCGGGCGTCTTCACCTGCACGAAATACATGTCGTGGATCAGCCGTCCGTCCGCGCGGACATGGCCGTTCCGCGCGAAGAAATCGTTCACCGGGATTTCGCGCATCTTGGCCATCACCGCGTGCGCCTCGTCAGTGCGGGCCGCCGTGATCGCCCGCAGATAATGGCGCACGGCGGAATAGACACCGGCCTGCCCCATGGTCGGCATGCGCTTGTGCCGAAGGTAGAACCGCTTCGACCAGGCGCGGCTGTCGGCGTCCTGGTCCCAGTAGAACGGCGTGACGAATTTCAGCCCCTGCGCCGCATCGAGCCCAACGCTGTGAATGTCGGTGATGAAGGCGAGCAGCGCGACCACCGACTGGCCATGGCCCGTCATCCCGAATTCGTTGGCCTGCTTGGTGGCGTTCACCATGTCCCCGCCGGCATTGGCGAGCGCGATCACTTTCGCGCCCGAGGCCTGGGCCCGCAGCAGGTACGCGCTGAAATCGGCGTTGTTCAGCGGATGCCGCACGCTGCCGAGCACCTTGCCGCCGCTCGCCAGGACAGCGTTCGTCGCGTCGGCTTCCATCGAGTTGCCGAACGCGTAATCGACGGTGATGAAGAACCAGGTGTCGTGGCCCTGGCGGACCAGCGATTGCGCGAGGCTCGTCGTCAGTGCGTAGCTGTCGTACACCCAGGCGGCTTCGTTGGGGGTGCAGCCCTTGCCGGTGAAATCGGTGGTCGCGACCGCGCCGGCGATGGCGAGGCGGTGCTTCTGCGCCGCGAGCTGCTCGACCGCCAGCGCCACCGAGGAATTGTCGAACCCGATCACCAGGTCGACCTTGTCGGAGTCGAACCAGCGCCGCGCGATCGCGACGCCGACATCGGGCTTGCTCTGGTGATCGGCGGTGAGGATCTCGACCGGCTTGCCGAGCACGGTGCCGCCCGCGTCCTCGACCGCCATGCGCGCCGCGATCACCGCGCCCGGGCCGCCGAGGTCGGCGTACACGCCGGACTGGTCGTTCAGCACGCCGATGCGGACCACGTCATCCGAGATTTGCGCGTGAGCGCGAAGGCCGAAGCTGCCGATCAGCGGCAGGACGACAACGAGAAGAAAACGAACACGCCCCGCCGCGCCGCCCCCGACCATGCAGATTTCCCCCGTCGGCCGGCACGCGGCCGGATCGACACTAGGGCGTATGGACCGATAGCGTCAATTTGTTCGTGCGCGGCAGCGCCGCCGCCTTGACATCCCGCGGCGGCGTCCCCGGGCCCGTTCGCTCGTTCGCCGCGCGGCGAGACCCCGGCGGCGCGGGCTAGTGGACTTTGTAGCTCTTCACCTCGGCCGCGATCTCGTCGTCGGTCATGAAGGGCAGGCGGGCCCAGAAGGCGGTATTGCTCTTCGGCTTCTTGTCCAGGCACTCGGCCTTTATCAGGGTGTAAAAGCTGTTGTACATCCCGGCCGGCGCGAGCGGGACAGGGGGCTTGTTGCCGCAAAAGCGATAGATGTTCGGGTTGGTGGCGGTGTGGCCGATCGTGTCATGGGCGTACACGACGGCCTGCATGTCGATCAATTCGCTGGCCAGGCGTGCGGCGAAGCTGCCGCCCTTGGCCTTCAACTCACCACAAAGGCACGCGTAGAGAACGATCGTGACGCCCCTGACGCAGTTCGCCCTGATCAGCTTCGCGAACGCCGGAATGCTCGGGTTGTAGATATCCGCCGAAATCATGCCCGTGGGCCATCCGTGGCCAAAATACACGACGGCATCCAGCTGGTTCTTGGCCGCGTTGACCGCGTGAGCGATGTCCGTTCCTATGACGGTGAATTCGGCCTTCGCGGCCGCATGGTTGTTGAACTTCAGCGCGGTCACGGTACCGGTGGTCGAGTAAAGTTTCCCGAACGCGTCCATGTACGGAAGGAACGCGCCCGTCGCGTCGTAGGACGCATGCATCACGCCCGCCTTGTCGCGGTGCGGCGGATGATTGTGCACCGGGGCGAAGCAGAAGCTGTTCTTTGGAGGGGTCATCGCTGCCTCCGAGCCTGATCCTCTGTATTGCGGCAATACGGCGGAGGCAGGCGGCGCGGCTGTGAGCCAGATCACAGTTACGTCGCAGAAGGCGCGGACAAGGCGAACAGATGATTTGAGATAGTTGGTTGGGGCGGGAGGATTCGAACCTCCGGATGGCGGAACCAAAATCCGCTGCCTTACCGCTTGGCGACGCCCCAATGCCGTTGACTTGTGATAGGGGCTGCCCCGGGAGCGGTCCAGGGGGCACGGGGCGATGCGGCGGATTCTGGTCACCGGTGGGGCGGGGTATATCGGCAGCCACGTGGTCGCCGCCCTCCTGGACCGGGGCGATCAGGTCGTCTCGCTCGACAATCTCCACCTCGGCCACCGCGACGCGGTTCTACCGGGGGCCGAGCTGATCGTGGCCGACCTCGCCGACGCCGCCGCGGTCGAGGCGGTGCTCGCCGACGGGCCCTGGGACGCCGTGATGCATTTCGCGGCGCTTTCGCAGGTGGGCGAGAGCGTGGCGATGCCGCTGCGCTATCTCGCCGAAAACGCCGGCAACGGTTTCCGCCTGATCGAAGCCTGCGTGCGCCACGGCGTGCGCCGCTTCGTGCTCTCCTCGACCGCCAACCTGTTCGGCCTCTCGGCGCCCGTGCCGATCGCCGAGGACGCGCCGATCGCCCCGTCCTCGCCCTACGGTCAAAGCAAATGGATGATCGAGCAGGCGCTGCAACTCGCCGGCCCCGCGCACGGACTGAACAGCGCCTGCCTGCGCTACTTCAACGCGGCCGGCGCCGATCCGGCCGGCCGGCTGGGCGAGGACCACCGGCCGGAGAGCCACCTGATCCCGCGCGCCATCGATGCCGCCCTCGGAATAGGGCCCCCGCTCACCATGTTCGGCACCGATTACCCGACCCCGGACGGCACCTGCATCCGCGACTACATCCATGTCACCGACCTCGCGGACGCGCATCTCTGCGCGCTGGAGCGGCTGGAGGCAGGCAGCGTGGTCTACAATCTCGGCAACGGCAGCGGGCATTCGGTGCGGCAGGTGCTGCGCGCGGTCGAGCACGTGGCCGGGCGCCCGGTACCGGTGCGTGGGGGCGCGCGGCGGGAGGGCGATCCGGCGGTGCTGGTCGCGTCCTCGGAACGGATTCGCCGAGAGACGGACTGGCGTCCCCGCTTTTCCGATCTTCCCGACATGGTGCGAACCGCCTACGCTTGGCGCGCCGCGCACCCGCGCGGTTACGGGGTGTAGCGGGGCTCGCCGCGGCGAACGGGGATCGAGAGGTACGTTATGGCTTTCTGGCCGGGATGGAATTCCATCGAGGGCGCGAGCAGGTGGCAGGACGTCTTCTGGTGGCTCGGCATCGCCCTCATCGTTCTGGTTATCGGATCGGAAGTCGTCGCCAGGATGTACGCGGACCGCAAGGACTCGCTGATGGCCGCGGCCGAGCGCGCCTCCGTCGAGCAGGTCCGGCGGGGTCAGCAGGAGGCCGAGTTGCGCTATCGGGCCGAGGCGGAACAACTGCAGCGCCAGTTGGAGCAGACCCGCCGCGAACAGACCTACCGCTCGCTCGATGTCGACCAGAAGCAGGCCCTGATCTCCGCCCTGGCGCCGTTCCAAGGACAGAAGGTCAGGGTGACGTCGGTGGTGGGCGATCCCGACGGCCTGCATTATGCCCGCGATTTCGCCGAGATGTTCTCGGCCGCGGGCTGGGCGCTGGTGAACGACGGCGGCCGGATCGATCAGGCGTCCTACTCGAAGGACCCCGAGGGCCTGGAGCCGACGATCAACCAGGCCGAGGCCGCGGCCGGCCACGTGCCGGCGAGTTTCCTGGCGCTGGTCAAGACCCTGGCCGGGCTGAAGCTCGCGTCGACCAAGGGCTACACGAACCCCGGCATTCCGCCCGACGTGATCGAGTTCCGCGTCGGCGTCAAAGCCGCCGCCGCCGCCGCCGCCCAGCGCGGTTGAGCGGGATCGTCAACCCCGCCGTTACGCCGCGAGCCGCAGGGCGGGCTCCCGCGGGGCCGACCAACCGCGCATGACATCGCGGATGAACAGCTCCAACAGCCGAGGCGCGTCGGCGGGTGGGAGGCGCAGGATGGCCTCGCCGTTGGTCCAGCGCCAGGCGCCGCTCGGATCCTGCTCGATGCTGTAGAAACCGTCCGCCCAGCATCGGGCTGTCGAGCGGAACCCTCTCGCCGTCCAGCAAGACCAGCGCGAACTGGCACCCAGCAACCGGGGGTCGCCCGATTTGTCGAGCAAACCGGCAGGAACGCCGGTTCAGACCGTGAACTGCTCGGCGATGATGCGTTCCGAGAGCGCCTGGTCCGGGTCGAACAGGACGGTCGCGCGAAACCGAACGGTCCTCCTCCACCGACACCGCAATGACATCGCGCACCTCGGTGAAGTCGGCGACGGCGGCGACGGGACGCTTGTCGGCTTCCAAAACCTCGAACAGCACATGCGCCGTACTCGGCAAGAGCGCGCCGCGCCAGCGGCGGGGGCGGAACGGGCTCAGCGGGGTCAGCGGCAGCAGATTGGCGGAGAGCGGAACGATCGGACCGTGCGCGGATAGGTTGTACACCGTCGAGCCGGCCGGGGTGGAAATCAGGATGCCGTCGCAAATCAGCTCCGGCAACCGCACCTTGCCGTCGATGGTGACGCGCAGCTTGGCGGCCTGGCGGAGTTGGCGCAGCAAACTCGACCTCGTTCAGCGCCAGCGCTTCCTTCCGGCCGCCGTCCATCGTCGTCGTGCACATGCGCAGCGGATACAGCACCGCCTCCTGCGCGCACGCGATGCGGCCGGGCAGGTCGTCCTCGCTGAACGCGTTCATCAGGAACCCGACCGAACCGCAGTTCATGCCGAACACGGCGATGTTGCGGCCGAGAATCTGGTGCAAGGTCTCCAGCATGAAACCGTCGCCGCCGAGCGCCACCACCACCTCGGCCTGCTCCGGGGGCGCGTCGCCGTAGCGCGCGACCAGCCGTGCGCGCGCGTCGGCGGCGAGATCGGTCTGAGCGGCGGCGAAGCCGAGGCGTTTCGGTGGCGGGCCGGCATGCGCCAGCGGCTGGGGCTCCAGCGGGCGCACCCGTTGGCGCAACTCCTCCGGATCGAGCCGTTCCGCCATCGGCTCGCTCACGCCAGGCGTCGGTGCTCCAGCACCGGCATGTCGCGCCGCACCCGCGCGGTCACGCCCGGGTCGATGCGCGCGGTCGCCCAGCCGGTGCCGTCCGAGGCCTTGGCGACGACGTGGCCCCAAGGGTCGGCGAGCAGCGAGTGGCCATACGTGAAGCGCGGCTCGCCGCGTTCGAGGTGCCGGCCCCAGGCGGCGGCGGCGGCGAACCAGCACTGGGTCTCGATGGCGCGGGCGCGGATCAGCACCTCCCAATGGTCCTTGCCGGTCTGCATGGTGAACGCCGAGGGCAGCATGATCAGCTCCGCCCCCGCGCGGCGCAGCGCCAGGAACATCTCGGGGAAGCGCACGTCATAGCAGATGGCGCAACCCACCGTGGTCCCGTTCGCGGCGAAGGTGACGATCTCGTCGCCCGATCCGTAGGTGTTGCTTTCGCGAAAGCCGGTGCCGTCGGGCGCGGTGATGTCGAACAGATGGATTTTCCGGTAGCGCGCGATCTCCGCGCCGGCGGGATCGAACACGACCGTGGTGTTGAACAGTTTCTCCCCCGCGCGCTCGGCGAGTGAGCCGCCGTGCACGTGGATACGGTTGTCGCGGGCGGTGGCGCGCAGGAACTCGTAGGCGGGGCCGCCGGGCGCGTTCGCGCCCTTGGCCGGCAGCGCCTCGGCCTGGGCGAACTTCTCCGCCCGCGGCGCGCCGAGGCAGGTCCACATTTCCGGCAGGCTGACGAGATCCGGCCGGTCCGCCGCGATCGCCGCGCCGATCAGCGACGATGCCTGCGCGATGTTCGCCGCCTTGTCCGGCCCGGCGTTCATCTGCACCACGGTGACACGCATCGGGCCCTCCCTGGTCGGCTATCGGTCAAACCACGTTTGCCGGCGCGGGGGCAAGGCGGCCGGAGGCGCGGAACCGCACGGCCGGCGCAGGTTGACACCGCCGCCAAGCTCTCCGACGCTCGCGGCCACCCGCCAAGCCGGCCTCTCCCGACCCGGTCGGCTGGGCCCCCGGCAACCGGCCGGCGATTGCAGGCCGACGCCGTCTGATTGCTTCTTGCTTCAATGCGCGCATGACAACCGGACAGGAGCGGAGAGGAATGGCCAACACATCCAAGCGAATTTCGCGCCGCGGCGCCTTGCAACTCGGCGCCGCCACGGCGGCGCTGCCACTCGTGCACATGCGCACCGCCCACGCCGCCGGCCGGGTATCCATCGCCTTCTGGGACCACTGGGTGCCGGACGGCAACAAGGTGATGCAGAAGCAGGTGAACGCCTGGGCCGCCAAGAACAAGGTCGACGTGCATGTCGACTTCATCACCAGCCAGGGCCAGAAGCTGATCCTGACCGCCGCCGCCGAGGCGCAGGCGAAGGCCGGCCACGACGTGATGACGTTCTTCACCTGGGACGTGTTCAACCACGCCGACGCGCTGAGCAACCACGACGACCTCGTGAAGCGCCTGACCGGCAAATACGGCCCGATCAACGAAACGCTGACCTATCTCGCCAAAGTGAAGGGCACGTGGCGCGCAGTGCCGACCAGCTCGGGCACGCAGACGAAGCCGCCTTGCGCGCGGATCAGCTGGTTCAAGAAGCACGGCCTCGATGTCCAGGCGATGTATCCGGTGAAGCCGGAACACACGAAGATGCAGGACAACTGGACCTACGACGAGCTGCTGAAATACGCCGAACTGGCCAAGAAGGACGGCATGACCTTCGGCATGGGGCTGGGCGGGGCCAACAACACCGACGGCATCGACCAGGTCGGCGCGATGTTCCGCTCGTTCGGCGCCATGCTGGTCGACAGCGAAGGCAACATGCACGTCAAGTCGGACGAGATGCGCCAGTGCCTGGAATACTCGCAGAAACTGGTCAAGGCGCTGTCGCCCTCGGCCGCGAGTTTCGACGACGCGTCGAACAACCGGGCGCTGATTTCGGGCAAGAGCGCGCTGATCTTCAACCCGCCCTCGGCCTGGGCCGTGGCCAAGCGCGACGCGCCGCAGATCGCCGCGGATTGCTGGACGTTCTCCTGCCCGGCGGGGCCGAAGGGCCGCTACGTACCGATGCTCGGCTTCTTCTGGGGCGCGTGGCAATTCAGCCGGAACAAGACCGCCGGGATGGAGCTGATCGAATACCTGATGCAGCGCGAGCAGGTGCACGAGCGGGACAACGTGGTGGACGGCTACGACCTGCCGCCGTTCAACAGCATGCTGGACTTCGACGTCTGGAAGAAGGTCGAGCCGCCGCCGGGCACCGTGTACAACTACCCGATCCGCCCGTGGCACGACGCCAAGCCGAACATCACCGGGTCGGCGGCCGCGCCCGACGTGGCGGTGCAGATCTACAACAACGCCGTGCACACCGGCATGCTGGCGCGGCTGCAGCAGGGCCAGTCGGTCAACGACGTGATCTCCTGGGCCGGCAATCAGGTCGAAAGCTTCATGTGACAGCGCGGACTGGCGGCGTTCAGCGTCGCCAGTCCAGTCGCGGCTCGGCGCGGCGCGCGGCCCGATCGCGCGCCCGCTCGGGGTCGCTTCCCGGGTGACGGAGGATGCGCGGCTGCTCCGGTTCGGCATCCGGATACTGCGGAGCGGGGGGAATCGGCGGGCGGGTCATGAGCGGCTCGACGCGCGCGGTGCGCTCCGGCGACACGTACGTGGTCATCTCGTCGTACGACGCGGCGCGCAGCGGTTCGGGCAGGCGCAGCGCCAGGCTGCGGATCTCGGCCTGGATCTCGTCGAGCCGGGCCTCGATCGCCTCCAGCCTGCCCTTCACCCCGATCACCCCGAAGGGCATGAACAGGAAGGCGAGCGCGTAGAGCAGCGCCGGGATCAGCACCAGGATCGGCACCCACCAGGGCAGCCAGTCGGGGAGGACGAAGGGCATGGTCATGCGCCCACATTAGCGGCGCGATTCGATTCTGGGCAGCCGCTGTTCTGCGGCTTTAATGGATTTATGCACCGTCACCGAGATCGCGGGAGGCCACGCTGCGACCGATCGTCGAGATAGCCGCCCGCGCCGGCATTCCGGCCGACGCGCTGGAGCCGTACGGGAAGCACAAGGCCAAGATCGGCTTCGATTTCATCCGCTCGCTCGAGCCCCGCGCGGACGGTGCGCTGGTGCTGGTCACCGGGACCAGCCCGACCATTGCCGGCGAGGGCAAGACCACCACGGCGATCGGGCTCGGCGATGCGCTGTTCGCGGCCGGCCACCGCGCCATGATCTGCCTGCGCGAGCCGAGCATGGGCCCCTGCTTCGGGCAGAAGGGCGGCGCCACCGGCGGCGGGCGGGCGCAGGTCGTGCCGATGGACGAGATCAACCTGCATTTCACCGGCGATTTCCACGCCATCACCGCGGCCAACAACCTGCTCGCCGCCATGGTGGACAACCACCTCTACTGGGGCAACGCGCTCGGCATCGACGCGCGCCGCATCGCCTGGCGGCGGGCGCTGGACGTGAACGACCGGGCGCTGCGCGCCGTCGTGGCCGGGCTGGGCGGACCCGCCAACGGCGCCCCGCGCGAAGGCGGGTTCGACATCACCGCCGCCTCCGAGGTGATGGCGCTGTTCTGCCTCGCGCGCGACCTCGCGGATCTGCAAGCGCGGCTCGCCCGGGTGATCGTCGCGCCCCGCCACGGCGGCGGGTTCGTGACCGCGCGCGACCTGAAGGCCGATGGCGCCATGGCGGCGCTGCTGCGCGACGCGCTGATGCCGAACCTGGTGCAGACCTTGGAGGGCTCGCCCGCGCTCGTGCATGGCGGGCCGTTCGCGAACATCGCGCATGGCTGCAACTCGGTCATGGCCACACGGCTCGGCCTGAAGCTCGCCGACATCGTCGTGACCGAGGCCGGGTTCGGGGCCGATCTGGGCGCGGAAAAATTCCTCGACATCAAGTGCCGCGTGGCCGGCCTGGCGCCCGCCGGCGCGGTGGTGGTGGCGTCCATCCGGGCGCTCAAGCTGCAAGGCGGCATCGCGCGGGCGGAGTTGGCGCGCGAGGACACGGCGGCGGTGGCGCGCGGCCTGCCCAACCTGCAGCGGCACTTGGAAAACCTGGCCAAATTCGGCCTGCCCACGGTGGTGGCGCTGAACCGCTTCGCCGCCGATACCGACGCCGAGGTCGCGGTGGTCGCGGAAGCGCTGGCGCCCGCAGGCGTTCCCGCGATTCCCTGCACGCATCATTCGGACGGCGCGGCCGGCGCCGCCGATCTCGCGCACGCCGTCGCGCGGTGCGTGGCGGCGAAATCGTCGCGCTATCGCCCGCTCTATCCCGACGATCTCGGGCTCGCCGACAAGGTGCGGATGGTGGCGCGCGAGATCTATCGCGCCGCCGAGGTCGCCTTTCCCGACCCCGTCCTGCGCCGGCTCGATAGCTTCGAGCGCGCGGGCTTTCGCTCACTGCCGGTTTGCATCGCCAAGACGCAGTACAGCTTCACCGCCGACCCGCATGTGCTCGGCGCGCCCGAGGGCCACATCCTGCCGGTGCGCGAAGTGCGGCTCGCCGCGGGCGCCGGGTTCGTGGTGGTCATCTGCGGCGAGATTTCCATCATGCCCGGCCTGCCGCGCACCCCGGCCGCCGAAGCGATCGCGCTCGATGCGACCGGCACGATTTCAGGCCTGCATTAGACCTCGTTTCGCTGACCACATCCGAGCAGCACCCAGCTCATTCTAGCTCTAGCGAAAGTTCGTCCGACTCGTCGATTTCGGCCGCTTCCAACTCGGCAAGCGCTGCTTTGCCTTCGTGGAAGGTCACGATCGTGTCCGGAAGCCCGATCAGGACCAGCGGGCACGGATTGCCGACGCCTCGGTGCACCCGGTCTTCCAGCTTCCGCCAGTGCGTCGTCGCTTCCCCGAACTTGTCTGCCACGAACCCGCCGGTGAACGCGTCGCCAAAGCTGAGCGGATTCCGTTTGCGCATCATGCGCTTGGTGATCTCCCGCCGCTGCCTCGCCGTCGGCTCGTATCCCCATTCCACCAAGTCTTCGAATGTCTGGATGCGGCGCTCGTCGAGGAACCGTCGCACCAATCCGCGCAAGTTGTCCTGAAGGGATCTGCCCCGGGTCACGATCATGCCGACCGATATGGCGCCGTCGGCATGGAGCCGTTTGAAGTTCTCCAGATCCCGGTCGTAAAATGGATCTTTGTTGTTCCACTCGATTTCCAGGGCAATACGCGACCCGCTGGGAAACGTGCGCACGTGATCTATCTGGTGCGATTGACTTTCACTTGGGATATCATTGATGCGCCGTTCGACACGAAAGGTAAATTTGGGCCAGCCGAGGCGGGTCAACGATCTGCGAAGCCGTTGCGTGCCCTGCGCTTCGCCGCCACCTCCCGCAATGATTTCCTCGATCGGAATCGTGGCTTCGGCCAAAGCGGTTTCCAATTCGCCAACGGCCTCCGGGAAGTCGACACTCATGATGGCCCGGGCGTGCGACAGAAACTCGAGTTGATAGCCGCGATCGACCAGCGAATTGAACATGGCGGGACGCTAACGGTGAGCGGCTAGGGCATACTCGCCCGGCCTAGTCAGCCGCGAGCGATGGCAACTTCCCTCGCTCGGCGGCAGAGTTGTGGGCGTATGTCTTCCAGGTTGGTTGGTACGCCACGTCGGCTTGATTGCCCCAGACAGTCCAGCCGGAACGCGCACCGCGCGCGAACAGCTCCAGCCGTGGACCGGGACTGCAGGCTTCGATAATCGGGTAAATCTCGTCGGGTTTGCGGCTGTGCTCACGTTTGCGCGTCGCGAGATAATTCACCTGCCGCCGCCCTGCGCTCAGCGTGCGAGCATTTTTGCCGCGCACGCCGAACAGCACCAGTTCCGTCACGTTACGAAAGTAGAACCCGACGCCCCTGCCGTCGGAGCCGCCGTCTTTCCTGACCTTATGCCACACGATATTGGACTTGTACTCAAATCCCCAAGCAGCGAGGACCTGCAGCCCGGCGGGCAGGAGCGCGTTCGGTACCCAGAGATACAAATGCGACACCGGAGCAACAATCTCCTCGACCGGCATGGCGCAGATGTCGGCGAGGGTCATGGTTCCATAGCGAGAAAGACGCCGGTGCTCCGGCGCCACCTTGCCGGTCCGATTGACAAACTGCCACGGCGGATCGGCCAAGACAGCTGCGAAGCGCTGGCTCGCGAAAGCTGTCCGGAGATCCTCGGCGGGATCCGGCTGTCGCTTCTTGCTCATCGGTTCAGGTCTTGTTTTGCAGCGGTCGCCCCGAAATCCGCCTCGTAACAGGCCAACGGTGCGATCAAGAGTTTACTCGGGTCCGTGTCGCGCATCGTCACGTTGGCCTTGCAGCGCCTGCTTATGGTCCGAAAACGGACAGAAAATGACGCCCAAACGGCGCGATTCGTCAACCAGCCCAAGGCTCGGCGATCAGAACAGCGACATTTGCCGCTCCGCCATGCCGCTCGCCCGGGCGGGGGGCGCGAATTGGGAGCAGTCGAGCTCGGCGCGTTCCTTGTCGAAGCCGGTACCTGCTTGCTCGCGCGCTCGAAACGCTTGAACAGGAGGTCGGCATAGGGGCCGCTGCCGCTGAAGCGGCTGTGCCAGTTGGGATCGTTCAGGCGGCCGGCGCGGGTTTCGCGCACCAGGTTCAGCACGTGGCGGGCGCGTTCGGGGTAGTGATGCGCCAGCCAGTCCTCGAACAGCTGCTTCAGCTCGTGCGGCAGCCGCAGCAGGATGCAGCCGGCATGCTTCGCGCCGGCGCGCGCGGCGGCCTCCAAGATTTTCTCCAGCTCGACATCGTTCAGTCCGGGGATCATCGGGGCGGCCATCACCCCGGTCGGGATGCCCGCGCGCGTGAGTTCGGCGATGGCCTGCAGCCGCCGCGCGGGCGTGGCGGCGCGCGGCTCCATGCGCCGGGCCAACCCGGCGTCGAGCGTGGTCAACGAGACGTGAACGCGCGCGAGGCCCCGCTTCGCCATGCCGGCGAGCAGATCGGCATCGCGCAGCGCCCCGGCCGATTTGGTGACGATCGCGACAGGATGGTTGAAACGGTCCAGCACGCCAAGCACAGCCCGGGTCAGCTGCAAGGTGCGCTCGACCGGCTGGTAGGGATCGGTGTTGGTGCCGAGCGCCAGCGGGCGCGGCACATAGCCGGGCTTGCTCAGCTCGCGCTCAAGCAGTTCGGCGACATTGGGCTTGAACAGCAGCTTGGTTTCGAAATCCAATCCCGGCGAGTAGCCGAGATAGGCGTGGGTCGGACGCGCGAAGCAATAGATGCAGCCGTGCTCGCAGCCGCGATAGGGGTTCACGGAACGATCGAAGGGAAGGTCAGGGCTGTCGTTCCAACTGATGACCGAGCGCGAGGCGTCGCGGATCAGCGTCGTCGGCAGCGGCGGCAATTCCGCGAACGTGTCGGCCAGCGTGTTCCAGCCGTCGTCGAACGGCGCGGCGCTTTCGCTATCGAAGCGGACCGGCGGATTGCCGGTGGCGCCCCGCCCCTTGCGGGCGAGCGAGGGCAGGTGGGATTCCGGACCGGGTTCCGGCTCCTCGGCCGCCATGAAGGCGGCGGCCGCGGCAGGATCGGCGACGCGATCCGTGCTCGTCGGGCGTTTTAGCGACCGGCGGCGCACCGGGTCGGACCGCGTAAGGGCTGCCTCTCGCCGCATGGGCTGGTTCTCGTGATGTTCTTGCCATGCCACCATATCACGGCGGCCGATCCTGTCCAGAACATAACATGAATTCAGGGGCGCTCTCCGTCGTGATCCCGGCCTTGGATGCCGCGCGCCATTTGCGCGGGTGCTTGGCCGCGGTCGTCGGCGCGGCGGCAGAGGTCGTGGTCGTGGACGGAGGCAGCCGCGACGGCACGGCGGAGCTGGCGCGCGATCTGGGAGCGCGGGTGATCGCGGCGCCGCGCGGCCGGGGTTGCCAACTCGCGGCGGGCATCGCGGCGGCTGGCGGCGATTGGCTGTTGCTATTGCACGCCGACACGCGGCTCGGCCTGGACTGGCCGGCGGCGGCGAGCGCCTTCATGCAACGCCCGGAAAGTAACGATCGCGCGGCGCATTTCCAGTTCGCGCTCGATTCCGCGCACAAGCGGGCGCGGCGCCTGGAGCGCGCGGTCGCCTGGCGCAGCCGCGTCCTGGGATTGCCCTACGGCGATCAAGGGCTGCTGATCGCGCGCGCCTTCCTCGACCGCGTCGGCGGCATGCGCCCGCTGCCACTCATGGAGGACGTCGATCTGGTTCGGCGCATCGGCCGCCGGCGGCTCGTGCCGCTGGACGTGCCGGCCGTGACCTCGGCGGAGCGCTGGGAGCGCGGTGGTTGGCGCCGCCGCTCGGCGCGCAATCTGGGCTGTCTGGCGCTGTTTCATCTCGGCGTTTCGCCGGAGCGGCTGGCGCGACTCTACGATCGCCGATAGTTGCCGCCGCGAAAGCGGGGTCGACGATCGCCCGGTGGGCCACCCGGCTTTCGCCGGGGACGAGGCTGATGCCGAGGGATATTGCCATCGTGTTCGCCAGGACGCCGCGTCTGGGCGCGGTGAAGCGCCGGCTGGCCGCCGAGATGGGCGACCGCGCCGCGCTGCGGTTCCATGTCGCGACGTTGGCACGAACCCTGCGGACCTTGGCCGCGGATCGGCGGTTCGCGACCGTCCTCGCCGTGACGCCGGATCACGCCGCCGCCCGCTGGCCCGGCTCCGCGCCCCGCATCCCGCAGGGCCGGGGCGATCTCGGCGCCCGCATGCACCGCGCGTTCCGCCGGTTCCGGACCCGTCGCGTCGTGCTGGTCGGCAGCGACATTCCGGGTCTTGGTCCGTCCGATGTCGCCGCCGCCTTCCGCGCGCTCGGCCGTGCCGATGCCGTGTTCGGACCGGCCGAGGATGGCGGCTACTGGCTGGTCGGCATGGGGACCCGCCGACCCGCCCGGCCGTTCGCCGGCGTGCGCTGGTCCAGCGAGCACGCGTTGGCCGACACATTGGCCAATTTCCGCCGCCGCCGGGTTGCGCTGCTCCGCACAATGCGTGACGTAGACACCGCTGCCGATCTGCACGCGGCCAGGAGCGCCACGGCGCGTTGAAACACGACCCGAAAGTCCGACCCGAAACCCTACCCTCGCCGACGATCGCCCCGCCTCACGGGCCGCTGACCGCCTGGAAAGCCCGCGTCCGCACCCGGATGCGCCCGCGCCGCCTGGTGCGGCTGCCGCTGATCTCGCCGCGGCTCTGGCTGCGGCGGGTCGTGTTCTGGTGCGGCGCGCTGGTGATCGGGCTGGTCGCCATCGCCTTCGCCCGCCTCGCCAGCGGCGCCGAGGCCGTGTTCTTCGGCACTATCGCGGCCGCGCAGCGCACGATCGGCGTCGGCTACGCGCTGATGTTCGTCATCTCGCCGCTCGGCCTGCTGATTTCGGTACTGCTGACGCGGCGGGTGTTTCCCGGCGCGCAGGGCAGCGGCATTCCCCAGGTGATCGCCGCCGGCCGCATGTGGAATCCGGACCTCATCGGGGTGGTGCTGTCCGCCCGCATCGCGATCGGCAAGATTCTGCTCACCCTGCTCGGGCTCGCCTGCGGCGCCTCGATCGGGCGCGAGGGGCCGACCGTGCAGGTCGGCGCGTCGATCATGTTTGCGCTCGGCAAGGTGCTGCGCCTGCCCAGCCTGGAACTCCAGCGCAGCCTGGTGCTGGCCGGCGGCGCCGCCGGGCTCGCCGCCGCGTTCAACACCCCGCTCGCCGGCGTGGTGTTCGCGATCGAGGAACTGGTGCACGGCTTCGAGTCGCGGTCGAGCGGCATGGTGCTGAGCGCGGTCGTGATGGCCGGCATCACCACGCTCGCGCTGGTCGGCAACTACACGTATTTCGGCGTCACCTCGGCGACCCTGGAGATCGGGCCGGCCTGGCTCGCCGTGCTGGTGTGTGGCGTGATCGGCGGATTGGCCGGCGGCGTGTTCAGCTATCTGCTCACCGTCGCCTCCCAGGGTAAGCCGCGCTGGCTCGGCCGCTTCGTCATGCGCCATCCGCTCGGGTTCGCCGCCTGCTGCGGAGCGGTCATCGCGCTGGTCGGCTGGATGTCGGGCGGCGCCACCTGCGGGTCGGGTTATGCCGAGGCGCGCGGCATCCTGATCGGCAAGGAGCACTTCTCCGGCCTGTTCCCGTTCCTGAAGCTGGTGGCCAACGTCGCCTCCTATCTGAGCGGCATTCCGGGCGGCATCTTCTCGCCCTCGCTCGCGGTCGGCGCCGGGCTGGGCGGCTGGCTGGCGCATCTGGTGCCCAGGGTCGATCCCGCGGCGATGGTGCTGCTCGGCATGGTCGCCTACTTCTCCGGGGTGGTGCAGGCGCCGATCACCGCGGCGGTCATCGTGATGGAAATGACCGACAACCAGGAAATGGCGATTCCGCTGCTGGCCACCTCCATCCTGGCCTACGGCGCCTCGCAGATCATCGCGCGCCGGCCGCTCTACAGCGCATTGGCGGATCTGTTCCTCTCCGCGCTCGAACGCCGGCCTTCGGACCCTCCGGTGCCGGCGGAGCCCGGTCCCGCGCCCAAGCCATAGCTTCTTCCTGCTCATGTCAGGCCGTCGCCTCGGACGCGCCCAGGATCGGCCACAATCGCGTGCCACTTTGCCGCCCGCGCCGCCCGGGGCCGAGTCCACGGCCCGAGCGCGCCGGACATCTGTAACAGTACGCAACGCTTCGCCGTAATTCCTGGCTTGCTCCAAGTAGCCAGGACAAATAGTGGATGGCGCCATGAACCGATTCTGGACGCAAGCTTGGTCAGTCGCCGGTTCCCGGCGGGATCCGCGGGTCGATGTATTGCGCGGCATTTCGCTGCTGATGATCTTCGTCGATCATATTGGGCACAACTGGCTCAATAAGGTGACGTTGCGCAATTTTGGATTTTGCGACGCCGCCGAGATTTTCGTCCTGCTGGCCGGCTTCGCCTCGATGTCGGCCTACGGCAAGCGGTTCGAGCGCGAGGGCGCTGGCGCCGGACTGAGCAAGGTCGGCGCGCGCTGCGTCCGCCTCTACCTGTATCAACTCGGGCTGCTCGCCGGCATCCTGCTGATCCGGCGCGCCTGGGTGATGAACTACGGCTTCGGCACCGAAGAGATCATGCCGTTGTTCGAGGACGGCCTGCGCAGCCTGGTCAACATCCTGACCTTGCGCGCGCTGCCGCCGGGGCTCGATATCCTGCCGCTCTACATCATCTTGCTCGCGGTGTTCCCACTGATGTACGCGACCATCCGGCTCGTGGGTCCGGCGGTCGCGCTGCTCGCCTCGGGGCTGCTCTGGATGGCGGTCAACCTCCACCCGATGCTGAACCTGTTCGATACCGCGACCGGCGCGAACTGGCATTTCAACCCGTTCGCCTGGCAGTTCCTGTTCACGACCGGGGCGGTGTTGGCCTTGGCCATGAACGCGGGCGGCGGGCATCTGCCGCGCCGCAATTGGCTGATCGCGCTGTGCTGGGCCTATCTCGGCGTCTCCTTCCTGGAGGCCGCGCCCTGGGCGAAATGGAGTTTGCCGAACCTCGCGCCGTTCGGGATGGCCGCGCCGGACAAGACCAGCCTCGCGCCGGTGCGGCTCTTGGACGTGCTCGCCCTGACCTACCTGGTGCTCAGCTCCGAGCGGCTCGGCGGGCTGGTGCGGCTGCGCGCGTTCCGCCTGATCGAGGCCTGCGGCAAGCACTCGCTGGAGGTGTTTTCGCTCGGCACGTTGCTCTCGCTGCTCGGCCAGCTCGCGATGCAGAGCTTCGGCACCGACCTGAAGATGCAGGTGACCGTCAACGTGGTGGGCTTCGCCGCCATGTTCGCCCTCGCCATGGCGCTGGAGAACGACGTTCGGTTGCCGATCGCGGCGGTGCGGCCGGTGGCGCTGGCGGCGGTGCGGCAGTTGCGGCGCTGACAACCCGCCGTCGCTTGCGGAGCCGAGACGAACATTCCATTCTTGGAGGATGTTCATCTCGGTTTGGCGCGTCACGGGCGCCGCTTTCACTCTTGTGCTGCTAGCCGGCCTCGCCGGCGCATTGTCCGCGTTCGCCGCCGGCCCGCCTCGCGCTGAAACCCGTTCGGCCACCGTGCTGCCGCGCGTCGCGGCGGCACTTCGCGCCGGGCGGCCGCTGCGCATCGTCGCGTTCGGATCGTCCTCCACCGAGGGCAGCGGCGCCACGTCGCGAGCGGCAACCTATCCGAGCCAGTTGCAGGCGGATCTGGACAGCGCCCTGCCGCGGCTCTCGATCAAGGTCGCCAATCGCGGGCACGGCGGCGAGGATGCCGAGGACATGCTGGCGCGGCTGCCCGCCATCGTCGCGCAGCATCCGGACCTGGTGATCTGGCAGCTCGGCACCAATTCGGCGCTGCACGGCCTGCCGCTGGACGAGTTCATCGCGCTCACGCGCGGCGGCATCAAGGCAATGCGCCGGCGCGGGATCGACGTGATGTTGATCGAACCGCAGCTTTGCCGCGCCATGCAGGCGAAGCGCGGCGCCTGGCGCTACCGCGACGCGGTGCGCGCGATCGGCGCCGAGCTGAAGGTTCCGGTGATCCGCCGCTACGACCTGATGAAGGCGTGGCTCGCCGACGGCGAGGTCACGCTCGCCCAACTCATGTCCGGCGACGGCTTGCACATGGCGGACAAGGGCTATGCCCTGCTGGCGAAGGAAGTCGCGCGCGCGATCCTTACCGATGCCGACGTGCTTCGGACGGCGGCGGCGACCGGCGACTGAAGGCGAAGGGCATGCGCGATGTCGGCTGACCGAGAACAGCCCTCCGCTGCGCGTCATGCCCAGCTTCGAGTTGGAGCCGGGCGTCTCGGCGGCGCCCCGGGCATTGCCGGGTCGAGCCCGGCAATGCCGCAGGTCAGGCCGCGCGACCCTCGAAGAACTCCTTCACCTTGGCGAAAAAGCCCTCGTGCTCGGGGCTGCCTTTGGCGTGCTTGTCGGCCTCGGCCTCGAACTCCTCCAGCAACTCGCGCTGGCGGCGGCTCAGATGGCGCGGGGTTTCCACCGAGACCTGGATGAACATGTCGCCGCGGGCGGCGCTGCGCAGCACGGAAAACCCCTTGCCGCGCAGGCGAAACTGCTCGCCCGGCTGCGTGCCGGCCGGCACCTTCACCTTGGCGCGGGTGCCGTCGATCGCCGGTACCTCGATCTCGTCCCCGAGCGCCGCCTGGGTCATGCGGATGGGCACGCGGCAGAAAATGTTCGCGCCCTCGCGATGGAAGATCGGGTGCGGGCGGATTGCGACGTTCACGTAGAGGTCGCCGGGCGGCGCGCCCTGCGGCCCGGCCTCGCCCTCGCCGCCGAGGCGGATGCGGTTGCCGTCCTCGATGCCCCCCGGGATCTGCACCTGTAGCGTGCGTTCCCGCGCCACCGTGCCGGTGCCATGGCAAATCCGGCAGGGATTGCGGATGACCCGGCCGCTGCCGCCGCAGGTGAGACAGGTCCGTTCGACGACGAAGAAGCCCTGCTGCGCGCGCACCCGGCCCGCACCGCCGCAGGTGCGGCACACGTCGGCTTGGCGCGCCTTGTCCTCCGATCCGGTGCCGGAGCAGGCGTCGCAGGAGACACGGGTCGGCACGCGCAACTGCACCGTCGTGCCGCTGAACGCCTGCTCCAGGTCGATCTCGACGTTCTGGCGCAGATCGGCGCCGGGACGTGGGCCGCGCGGCCCGCGCCGTCCCATGAATTCGCCGAACATCTGGTCGAAAATGTCGCCGAGCCCGCCGCCGGCGAAATCGAACCCGCCCGGCGGGCCACCGCCGCCCTGCTCGAACGCCGCGTGACCGAACCGGTCGTAGGCGGCGCGCTTCTGGTCGTCCTTCAGGACGTCATAGGCTTCGTTGACGTCCTTGAATTCTGGCCTCGGACTGCTTGTCCCCCGGATTGCGGTCCGGGTGGCACTCCATCGCGCGCTTGCGATACGCTTTCTTGATCTCGTCCGCGCTCGCTTCGCGCGGCACCCCCAAGGTGGTGTAGAAATCGGCTTTCGCCATCTCTGTCCTCTGCTGCGGCACCGAGTCGGAGCGCGCCCGCCCTGGATGAAGGACGAGCGCGCCCAGTCATTTCCGGCAACCCGACCGGATCAGGCGGACTTCTTCTTGTTCTCGTCGACCTCCTCGAACTCGGCATCGACGACCTTCTCCCCGCCCGGGCCGCTGCTGCCCGCGGAAGCCCCCGCCGCCGCGCCAGCCGCCGAGGCGCCCTCCTGCGCCTTGTACATCGCCTCGCCGATGCGCATCGCCACCTGGCCGAGCCGTTCGGTCGCCGCTTTCAGCGCGGCGGCGTCGCTGCCCTCCATGGCCGAGCGCGCCGCGGCGATGGCGGATTCCGCCTCGCCCTTGTCCTGGGCCGAGACCTGGGCCTCGTGCTCCTTCAGGTTCTTCTCGGTCTGGTGGATCAGCGCGTCGGCGTGGTTCTTGGCCTCGACGAACTCACGGCGCTTCTTGTCGGCCTCCGCGTTCGCCTCCGCCTCCTTCACCATGCGCTGGATGTCGCCCTCCGACAGCCCGCCCGAGGCCTGGATGCGGATCTGCTGCTCCTTGCCGGTCGCCTTGTCGCGGGCCGAGACCGAGACGATGCCGTTGGCGTCAATGTCGAACGTCACCTCGACCTGCGGCACGCCGCGCGGCGCCGGCGGGATGCCGACCAGGTCGAACTGCCCGAGCAGCTTGTTGTCCGCCGCCATTTCGCGCTCGCCCTGGTAGACCTTGATGGTCACCGCGGTCTGCCCGTCGTCGGCGGTGGAGAAGATCTGGCTCTTCTTGGTCGGGATCGTGGTGTTGCGGTCGATCAGGCGGGTGAACACCCCGCCCAGGGTCTCGATGCCGAGCGAGAGCGGGGTGACGTCGAGCAGCAGCACGTCCTTGACGTCGCCCTTCAGAACCGCGGCCTGAATTGCCGCGCCGATCGCCACCACCTCGTCGGGGTTGACGTTGCGCGCCGGCTCCTTGCCGAAGAACTGCTTCACCGTTTCGATGACCTTCGGCATGCGGGTCATGCCGCCGACCAGGATCACCTCGCCGATGTCGCTGGCACTCACGCCGGCGTCCTTCAGGGCCGAGCGGCAGGGGCCGAGCGTCTTCTGGATCAGGTCGTCGACCAGGCTTTCCAGCTTGGCCCGCGTCAGCTTGACCACGAGGTGCTTGGGGCCGGTTGCGTCGGCGGTGATGAACGGTAGGTTGATCTCGGTTTCCATGGACGAGGAAAGCTCGATCTTCGCCTTCTCCGCGGCTTCCTTCAGCCGCTGCAGCGCGAGCTTGTCGCGCCGGAGATCAATGCCCTGGTCGCGCTTGAATTCGTCCGCCAGCCAATCGATCACGCGAGCGTCGAAATCCTCACCGCCGAGGAAGGTGTCGCCGTTCGTCGATTTCACCTCGAACACGCCGTCGCCGATTTCGAGCACGGAGATGTCGAAGGTGCCGCCGCCCAGGTCGTAGATGGCGATCGTGCCGCTGTGCTTCTTGTCCATGCCATAGGCGAGCGAGGCCGCCGTCGGCTCGTTGATGATGCGCAGCACTTCCAGCCCGGCAATGCGGCCGGCGTCCTTGGTGGCCTGGCGCTGGGAGTCGTTGAAGTAGGCCGGGACGGTGATGACCGCCTGGGTGACCTTCTCCCCGAGATAGGCCTCGGCGGTCTCCTTCATCTTGGTCAGGATGAAGGCGCTGATCTGCGAGGGCGAATAGCGCTCGCCGCGCACCTCCACCCAGGCGTCGCCGTTGTCGGCGCGCACGATCTGGTAGGGCACCAGGCCCTTGTCCTTGTCGACCATCGGGTCTTCGTAGCGGCGGCCGATCAGGCGCTTGATGGCGTAGAGCGTGTTCGAGGGATTGGTCACCGCCTGGCGCTTCGCGGACTGCCCGACCAGGCGCTCGCCGCTCTCGGTGAACGCCACCATGCTCGGCGTGGTGCGCGCGCCCTCGCTGTTCTCGATCACCCGAACGTCCTTGCCCTCCATGACGGCGACGCAGGAGTTCGTGGTGCCGAGATCGATGCCGATGACTTTGCTCATACGTTTGCTCCTTTACAGCGGAAGCCGGTGGCCCGAAGCACCACGGGCTTCCCCAAGGTTCCGGTTGTCGCGTCTGGATGTATTGAGGGGTACCCTCACGGGCAAGTGCAACCCGCGCGGCATTTGCGCAGTTTGCCTAGGCGGTGGCGCCGGCCGGGCGCGATTCGTTGGCCGGGCGCGGCAGTTCCGCCGGCGGCGCCTTCGCCACCACGACCATCGCCGGCTTGAGCAACCGGCCGTTCAGGGTCCAACCCGAGGTCCAGGCCTGGACCACCGTGCCCGGCGGATGCTCCTCGGTGACCTGCTCGCTCATCGCCTGATGCAGGTTGGGATCGAACATCGCGCCGGTCGGATCCTCGCGGCGGATGCCGTTGCGCTCCAGGATGCCCATGAAATTCCGCTCGATGCCCTCCAACCCTTCGCGAAGCCGGCCGACGATGGCGGGTTCGCCGGGCTCGGGCGGGGGCAGGCTGGCGAGGCCACGGCGCAGGTTCTCCGCCGCCTCGACCACGTCGGTTGCGAATTTCTGCACGGCGTATTGCCGGGTCTCGTCGACCTCCCGCTTGGCACGGGCGCGGATGTTGGCGTTCTCGGCCTCGGCGCGCATCCAGCGGTCGCGCAGCTCCTGGTTCTCGGCTTCCAGCTGGGCGACACGGGTGCGCGGATCGATCGGAGCCTGGTCGACCGGCGCATCGTCCGCGGGGCTGATTCGCGGATCGGAGGACGATTGCGTTGTTTCCATGGAGCCTTCGGGGCTGTTGATGGGATCGCTATGCATGGCCGCGGTCAGGTAGGAAGCTCGCCGCCCCCCGGCAAGTGATTGCCGTTGTTCGCCGGGGCGAGCAGGTTCTCGCCGACACGGCGTGATCGCCGCCCTGGCGTCGGGTATAGAGGTCGTGATGGATCAGGCCGTTCGCAAGCCGATGACCCTCGACGAGTTCCTGGCCTGGGAACGGCGCCAGGAGCTCCGCTACGAGTTCGACGGCTTCCAGCCGATCGCCATGACCGGGGGAACCCTGGAACACAGCGCCATCGGGTTCAATCTCGTGCGCGCGCTGCAGGATCGCCTCCGGGGTGGACCATGCCGGGCGTTTCACGCCGATCTCAAGGTCATTGTCGCCGACCACGTGCGCTACCCAGACGCCGTGGTAACCTGTTCACCGGTACCGCGCGGCAGTGACATCGTTCCCGAGCCGGTCGTTGTGTTCGAAGTGCTGTCAAAGACCACGGCCCGGATCGACCGGACGGTGAAGAACGCGGAGTACAGGGATACCTCTTCGATCCGGCACTACGTGATGCTGGAGCAGGAGGCCGCCGCCGCCACGATTTTCTCCCGCTCGGGCGGGAAATGGGTCAGCGAACTCGTGATGGGGATCGACGGCGTGCTGAACCTGCCGGCGCTCGGGGTCGACCTGCCGCTGTCCGAAATCTACGCCGATATCGAGCTGAGCGAGGACGCGCCGGACGACTGATCGCGGGCGCGGCGGCTTTCGGTCCGGAGCTGGCCGCAGGCGGCGAGGATTTCGCGCCCGCGGGGAGTGCGAATCGGCGCGGCGTAGCCCGCGTCCATGACGATGCGGGCGAAACGGTGCATCGCGTTGCCGCTGGACGGCTCGAATCGGCTACCCGGCCAGGGGTTGAACGGAATCAGGTTCACCTTCGCCGGGATGCCGCGAATGAGCCTGACAAGCTCCCGGGCGTCGTCCTCGCTGTCGTTCACCCCCTTCAGCATGACGTATTCGAAGGTGATGCGCCGGGCGTTCGACGAGCCCGGATAGCGCCGGCAGGCCGCGATCAGCTCGGCGATCGGGTATTTGCGATTCAGCGGCACCAATTCGTCGCGCAAATCGTCGCGCACCGCGTGCAGCGATACGGCGAGATTGACGCCGAGTTCGGCGCCGATCCGGTCCATCATCGGCACCACACCGGAGGTGGAGAGCGTGATACGGCGGCGCGACAGCGCGATCCCTTCGCCGTCCATGACGATCGCAATTGCCTTGGCGACGTTCTCGTAATTGTACAGCGGCTCGCCCATGCCCATCAGCACGATATTGGACAGCAGGCGCGACGGCCGTTCACCGCGCGCCAGCGCCGAGGCCGGCTTGGCGTTCTGCCCCGGCCATTCGCCGTAGCGGTCGCGCGCGGCCAGAAACTGGCCGACGATCTCGCCCGCGCCCAGATTGCGCGCCCAGGCCTGGGTACCGGTGTGGCAGAACCGGCAGGACAGGGTGCAGCCGACCTGCGAGGATATGCAGACGCGCGCCGCGGTCCTCGTCCGGGTCCGGGATGTAGACGGTCTCGACCTCCTGCCCGTCGCGGAAGCGAAACAGGAATTTTTCGGTCCCGTCCTGGCTCGCGTGCCGCGAGGCAACGTCCGGGCGGCCGATCGCGAAACGCTCCGCCAGACGCATCCGCAGCGGCTTGGCGATCGAGGACATGGCATCGAAGCCGGTCGCGCCCTGCCGATAAATCCAGTGCCAGAGCTGCTTGGCGCGGAACGGCGGTTCGCCGATCGCGGCGAGTTCCGCCGCCAGTTCGGCACGCGACAGCCCGACCAGGTCGACCCGCCCGTCGGCCAGACGCGCGGGCGGCGGCGCGAACAGCGCCGCCTTGGCCAGGATGCGCGCGCGCTCGTCGCGGGTCAGCGCGGACCTTGCGTCGGCCTCGTCCGCTAGGGTCACTTGGCCGGACATGCCTTGGAGATTTCGGCATAAGCCGCGTTAAAGCCGTGCAGGCTGAAACTGTCGGTAACGGACCCCTTATCGTGCGGTGCGGGCCCATGGACCACCGCCTCGGTCGCCTTCAGGAAGGCGGCGACCGCGGCGTGACCGTGCCGGGCAAAAGCGGAACGCTGCGCGGTGTAGAAATCCAGTTCGTGGCGGTGGACCCGCATCTTCACGTCCGCGCTCGGCGGGTACGCGTAGCCGGCGCTTACCGCCACAGCGTCCCGCCCGCTCGGCCGTTCCGCGACCGTGAGCACGACATCGCCCCGGCCCGGCAGCTTCGGCTCGGAACTCTTCGCGCGCGTGAAGGCGTAGCAGACCGTCTGGCCGCCCTCGAGATGTGTCGCGGCCGTCCAATCGTCGAACGTGCCGAGCGGTTTGGGCGCGTCGGTCCGCTGGTTGTGCGATGCGGGCGGGTGGCTGGGCTTTGCGGCCAGCGCCGGGAGCGAGACGGCGACGGCCAGGATCACGAGGGCTGAGCGCATGTGGCGAGAGATACGAAGTGGCTCCGGTCCCGGCAAGCGCATCGACGTGCCGCGCACGTACGCCCCGTCTTCGCGCTCGACCCGATCGGGCATCCGCGCCCGGAGGACCGGGTCGCCGTCTCCGCGCGCCCCGTGCCGAAACAGCCGCCTGTTCTGTTCGCCCCCATGCGCTCCACATAATGCGCCATGAGCCAGCCGGCGCACCCTGGCCGCCACCCTGCCATCGTGATTTTCGGCGCCGCGGTCCGACCGGACGGGCGGCCGAGCTCCATCCTGCAACGGCGGGTGGAAGCGGCGGCGCGGTTCGGTGCGCGCTTTCCGTCGGCGCTTTACGTCCCGACCGGCGGGATCGGGCGGCACGGCCCCGCCGAGGCCTCGCTCATGGCGGGGCTGCTGCGCGCGTTCGGCGTGCCCGACGAGCGGATCGCCCGCGAGGAGACCGGCACGGATACGCTCTCCTCGGTCCGCGCCGTCGCGGCGCTGCTCCAGGCACGCGGGCACCGCGGCCGGGTTTATGCCGCGAGCAGCGCCTACCACCTGCCGCGCTGCGTCCTGCTGCTGCGGCTCGCCGGCCTCGACGCGCGCGCCTGTCCGCCGCCCGCTGGTCCGGCGTCCCGACGCTTTATCAAGCGCTGGTATTGGCGGCTGCGCGAGGTGCTGGCGCTGCCCTGGGACGCCGGGCTGATGCTGCTGTCGCGGCTGGGGCTCTAGCGGCCGGCGGCCTGGCCCGCTTCCGAGCGTTCCAGAAGCCGCAGCGTGGTCGGCCGGAGGTGTTCGTCGATCCAGCGCCCCATCGCCTCCTCCTCCTGGAGCGACTTGCGCAAGTCGGTCAGGGCGGTCGCGTGCCCGGTGGCTTCCGCGAGCACGATCAGGGTCTTGTACGCGGCCATCTCATAATGCTCGAAGGCATAGTTGGCGAAGCTGTTCTTCACCACCACCTCGTCGGGCGCGGGCGCGTGGCCGAGTGTCAGCAAATTGCCGAGCGCCGCCATCGCGGTGTCCTTGATGCTGGAATAGGACTCCGAGAGGCTTTCCAGCGCTTCTTCCAGCCGCTTCTGCTGCGCCTGCAACTCGCCGACGTGCTGGCGCATGCGCTCGGCCATCTCCGGGTAGTTTTCCAGCCGCCCGATCTGCCGCTCCAAAAGCTCAATCGCCTGCGCCTCCATCGCGTGGGCATTGCGCAAGCCGGTCACGTAAATCTTCCGGGCGGTCTCCGTCATCCCGCTCATTGGCATCTCCATTGGGAAAGAGTGCCGATGCAGCGCTGCGGAGCACAGGAAGTGGCACACGTCGCGCACGCTTGACAACACGAGCGCGTGGAAGGGAAAGCCCTGTCCCGGACCCCTCGTCTACCCCGAAAGCCAGGCGCGCACTTGGCGGCGCAGGAACGCGGCGTCCTCGGCGCTCTGCACGGGATTACCGGCGCGATGGCCCCAGATGCTCGGGATGGGCCGCAACTCGGCGTGTCGCAGAAGGGGCAGTTCCGCCTCGTTGTCCGCGACGCGGAAATAGAGATCGGTGGCGCCGGGCATCAGCAGTACCCGCGCCTCGATGGCGCCGAGGGCGCGCGCGAGATCGCCCTGGTACAGCGGATTGGCGCTGATATCGCCCGCGTCCCAGGTGCGTAGCTGCGCGTACAGGTCCGCCGCACGTCGGCGAGCGAAGCGTGCTTCCCATTCGGTGCGGAGAAATGCGTCCAGATCCGGCGCGCCGGTGGCGCTCAAGTGCAGGCCAGCGCGGTAGAAATCCTGGCTGAGGCCCCAGCCCGCATAGATGAGCCCGAACGCCCTGAGCGCGTCGGCCGGCTCGGTCGAGAACCGTCCACCGCCCATGTGTTCCGGTGCGGCTTCCAAGGTCGCCATCAGTCCGGCCAGGAACACCCGGTTATGCACGGCGGTACGCGCGCTGCCGCAGTTCACCACGATCCGCTCGACCGCGTTCGGAAACAGCGCCGCCCAGTGATAGGCCTGCTGCGCCCCCATCGACCAACCGTACACGCAGGCGAGCCAGTCGATGCCGAACGTCTCGACCACCAGCCGCCGCTGCGCCTGCACGTTGTCCCAGGCCGTGACCAGCGCGGGGTAGTCCGGCGTATTGGATGGGCTGGAGGACAAGCCGTTGCCGAACATGTCGGGGATCACGACGAACCAGCGCGTCGGGTCGAGCACGCCGTCCGGCCCGATCAGCCATTCGATGTCGCCGTGGTGCGCCGAGTAGCTGGTCGGATAGAGAATCGCGTTGTCCTTCGCCGGGGACAACGCGCCGTGGCTCGTCCAGACAATGCGCGCGTCGCAAATGACGCCGCCCGCCTGCACGGGCAGATCGCCGAGCCGGAAAACGCCCTCCGCCGCCGGCCAGGTCATCGCATGCGATCCCGGCCAGCCGCTATCCGGTGGAAGCCGCTCAGCGCGCCTGTTCGGCGGCCGACTGCGCCGCCAGCGCGCGGGCCATCTGGCTCAGCGCTTCCTGGTGCTTCTCGTTGTCGATCGCCGCGAAGTTGCGGGCCAACTCCAGGCACATGCGCTGCCGCTGCGTCAGTTCGATCGGCCGCATCTCCTTCGAGAGTCCCTCGAAAAACCAGGACACCGGCACGCTCAGCACCTGGGCGATCTCGTACAGCCGGCCGGCCGAAATCCGGTTGAGGCCGCGCTCGTACTTATGCGCCTGCTGATACGTGACGCCGATGAGATGCGCCAGTTGCTGTTGCGACAGCCCGAGCATGATGCGCCGCTCGCGAATACGAGCGCCTACATGGCGATCGGCGTGGCTGGCGCGGGCCGTTGGGCGGCTCTCGGGGACATCGTCGACGACCGCCAGATCAGGGCCGATCGCGCTGTCTTCGCCGTGTTCCGCATCGGCGCCGCGCGTCATCGAATCGGACACGATCAACCCCCTATCCACCGTGGACATGCTCTCGCCAAATTGCCGAATTTTCCCGGATAACGCAAAGAAAAAAGCATCTCGTTTACGCTTTGGTAGCAGACGAACTCAGTTCGACGCACTATTTTCCTTCGATTTGGCCGATTCTAGCGGGATTTCGGCCGAAACTTGTTCGGCGGGTTGCGGCGCCCGAATGTGCCCCTCGCGCCGGGCCTCGACCAGTTGCTTGCGCAAGAATTCAACCTCGGCGCGCAGGGCGGCAAGCTCCTGGCCCGATCCGGCTCTCTCTCGTCCCGCATCGGCCTCCGCCCGGCCGGGCTCGGCCGCGGCGCCCGGCTGGCGGTAGAAGGGGGCGAACAGGCTCATGGCGCGCTCCATCAGCGCCAAATTCTGCCGGCCCACCTCCTCCATGTTGAAGGGAAACAAGTTGCCCATGCTCTGCTGCATGGCGACCCGCATCTGCTCCTGCTGACGGGCGAACACGGTCATCGACTGTTCCAGGTAGCGCGGCACCAGCGATTGCAGGCTGTCCCCATAAAAGCCGATCAACTGGCGCAGGAAGCTGGTGGGCAGCATGGCCCGGCCCTTGCTTTCTTCCTCGACGATGATCTGCGTCAGCACGCCACGGGTGATATCCTCCCCTGTCTTGGCGTCGTAAACGACAAAATCCCGCCCGGCGCGCACCATCTGCGCGAGGTTGTCGAGCGTGATGTAGCTGGAACTCTCGGTATTGTAGAGCCGTCGATTGGCGTATTTCTTGACCACGACCGGCGCACTTGTGGCTGTCGTTGTCTCCGCGCCCTCGGGACGGACTGGCTGGGACATTTCAAAACCTCGGGTCGTCGTCCCACAGTGTAACATGCTGCATGGGCGAAATCGCAATAGCGCGAGCCGGGTTGCCGCCGGTTGCCTTCTTCCGCGCGCCGCCGGACCCATATCGACGGCGGTTCGGGAGGGCCGCCGATGAACGAGGATTCCGGCCCGACCGATCCTCCGGAGCAGGCGGATCTGGTCGGGCTGGCACGCGACTGGATTACGATTTGGCAGAGCGAACTCGCCGCCCTCGCCACCGATCGGGAGGCGCACGAGACATGGCAGGAACTGATTGCGCTCTGGGCCGGTGCGGCCGGCGCGCTGCTCGGCCCCGGTCCGGGCGGCGCAGCGCCCGGCTCGCATGACCGAGCGGACGGACGCACCGGGCCCGCTGCTGCGCCGCGGACCGCGGCCGCTGATGCTGCACCTGATGCTCGCGACCTTGAAATACAGCGCCTCCGCGCCCGCATCGACGCCCTGGAGCAGCGTCTTGGCGAAGTGGAGCGCGAGCGGACCGGCGGCGCTGATGTCCGCACTCGCGCACGCGGGCCAAACGGGAAATCCTGACAAGACGCCGTCGTCCGCCTTCCTCGCGGAGGCGCTGCTCGCGGACCGCGAGTTGGTCGCTGGGATCGCCGCCTACCGCCGCCATCGCTGGCGGCGCGACCTGGCCGATCCGCCCTGCCGCTGGCGCGAGGGCGGCAGCCGCCTGCTCGATTACGGCGGCAAGGGTCCGCCGGTGCTGTTCATCCCGAGCCTGGTCAACCGCAGTTACGTGCTGGATTTGGCGCCCGGCCACTCCATGCTGCGCTTCCTCGCCGCGAACGGGGTTCGCCCGCTGCTGCTGGACTGGGGCTGGCCGGGCGAGGTGGAGCGGCGCTTCACCCTCACCGACTACATCGCCGGCCGTCTAGAGCGCGCTCTTGCCGCGGTCGGTGAACCGGTGATCCTGGCGGGCTATTGCATGGGCGGTCTGCTCACGGTCGCGGCCGCGGCGCGGCGGTCGGACTTGGTGCGCGGGCTCGCCTTGCTGGCGACACCGTGGGACTTCCATGCGGCCGAGCCCGATCGCGCCGGCGGCCTCGCGGGTATTGCGCGAATTTCCGAGCCGCTCCTGCGGTTCGGCGGCGCGCTGCCAGTCGATGCGTTGCAGAGCTTGTTCGTCATGCTCGATCCGCTCGGGGTCGCCCGGAAATACCGTGCCTTCGGCCGGCTGGCGCAGGAATCCGAGCGGGCGCGGCTGTTCGTGGCGCTGGAGGACTGGCTGAACGACGGCGTTCCCCTGGCGGCGCCGGTCGCCCGTGAATGTCTCACCGAGTGGTACGGCGCCAACGCGCCGGCCCGGTTGGCGTGGCGGGTCGCCGGACTGCCGGTCGATCCCGCGGCGCTGCAACTGCCCACCTTCGTCGCCATCCCCGGACGCGACCGCATCGTGCCCGCCGAATCGGCGCGTCCACTTGCCGCCGCCATCTCCGGCGCACGGCTGCACGAGCCGGCTGCCGGCCATATCGGCATGGTCACGGGCCGCACGGCCGAGGCAGCGCTATGGCGGCCGCTCCTGGAGTGGGCGATACAGGTAGGTCAGTAAGGAATTACGCGAGCGACACCGAATTTCAGTCCAACGGGCACAACGGGCCTTACCTAGCGCAGCTGGAAAGCTGGCCGGATTACAGCAAGACGGGGTGAACCGGGGTCAATCACCGAAGCCGGGCGGCGGGACGAAGCCGCCGAACGCCTGCTCCATCAGCCCGGCGAAGGCGATCGTGGTGCGGTCCTCGTGGAGCGGCCCGTTGATCGCGACCCCGATCGGCAGCCCGGCGGCGTCGCGCTCCACCGGCGCGACCGTGGCCGGCAGGCCGGCGACCGTCGCCACACCCGGCCAGACGAGCTGGTCGAAATACGGGACACGAACGCCGTCGATCTCGGCCGTGCGCGCGTTCACGTCGGGGCTGTGGTCGTGCGGGAAGGCCGGCGTGGAGAAGGCGGGGGTCAGCACCACGTCGAAGTCGCGGAACAGCTCACGCCACTGGCCGCGCAGCACGGCGCGCGCCTCGTTGGCCGCGAGCCAGTCGCGATGGCTCAGCACGGCTCCGCGCAGCCGCTGCGCGGCAACGCTCTGATCGTCTCGCGGCAGCTGCGCCGCGCTCGCCTGATATCCGGCGAACTGTTCCTCCGGAACCCGCCCGGTCAGGATCGGCATCAGCAATCGCAGGAAGGTGCGGTTGGCCAGCGCGAAATCGGGCAGCTTGTCGCTTGACCGCGCCACGCGCGCGCCGCCCGCCGCGAGCCGGCCGGCAAGCCGATCGAGCGCCGCACGTATCAATTCCGCGGTCGGGATCGCCGGGTGCGCATCGACCACCAGCACGCGAAAATCGCGGAGCGCACCATGGCGCGGCGCGGGCAGCGCGAGGCGGTAGGCGAGCGCATCGTCCTCGTCCGGTCCGGCCAGAAGCTCCAAGGCGAGGTCGAGATCGCCGGCGCTGCGGGCGAGCGGCCCGATCACCGCGAGGTCGGCCCCGGCGATCGTCCCGGGAAAGGTATGGCCCTTGTGCGGCAGCAGGCCGTAGCTCGGCTTGTGCCCATACACACCGCAAAAGGCGGCCGGCACGCGGATGGAGCCGCCGATATCGGAGCCGAGCTCCAGAGGCACGAACCCGGCCGCCAGCGCCGCCGCGCCGCCGCCGGAGGAGCCGCCGGGCGAGCGCGCCGGGTCCCAGGGATTGCGCGTGAAGCCATAGAATCTCGTTGGCGCTTTGCCAGTCGGCCAGCGCGGTCGGCACGTTGGTCTTGCCAAGGATCACGGCGCCGGCGGCTTTCAGTCGGGCGATGGCGGTGCCGTCCTCGCGCGGCCGCCAGTCGCGGAACGGCGGCAGTCCCCAGGTGGTCGGCAGCCCGGCCACGTCCTGCGATTCCTTCACCGTCATTGGCACGCCGAGCAGGGGCCGCCGTTCTCCGCGCGCCAGCGCCGCGTCGGCCGCGCTCGCCGCCTCCCGCGCGCGCTCGAAGTCGCGCACGACCACGGCGTTGATCTGCCCGTCGAGCGCTTCGATACGCGCGATCGCCTGGTCCGCCAGTTCGCGCGCCGAGATCGCTCCCTCGGCGAGCGCCCGCGCCATCTCGCGCGCGGTCCAATAGCCTGGATTGGCGTTTGCTTCGGCTGCCACGCTGGTCCCCCACTCCTGCCGCGCGGCCAGTCTGGCACGGCGCCAGCTCGGAAGGAAACGGATGCCCTGACCGCTCGCTATGAACTTTCCCGCGCCCGGCGCAGCAAGAGCCGGGTGGCGCCCGGGTTGGCCGGGTGCGGATGTGTGGCGGCAAGCACCAGCGGGCGAAGCTCCGGGAGGTTCAGCCAGAACGCCAGCTCGCGGCGGATCACCCCGCCGCCTTCCCCGGAGCCGCGGCCGGTAATCACCTCGATGCAGCGCAGCCGGTCGGCGTGCGCGCCGCGCAACGCGCCCAGCAGGACGTGATACGCCCGCTGCGCAGTGTGCCCGTGCAGGTCGAGCACGCGGGCGGGGCGAAGCCGGCCGGAGCACAAGCGGTGCCATGTCGCGCTGTCCAGCCCCGCCGGCTGATCCCCGATGCGCAGGGGCGCCATCATCCCCAGCACCCGGCGCGGCGCCGGACCGGCCCGCACGGCGAGGCGAGGCGCCGGCTCGGCCTCCATGGCCGCCGTAGGCGGCTCCGGCGGCCGGCGGCCGGGAAGCGGCACGACATGGCGCGCGTAATCGGCCCAGGCGGCGATGTCGCCGTCCGTCAGCGCGCCCGCGGCACGCACCCGGCCTGCGCCGGGGTCAGGGGCCGGCGGGAGCCGGCGCAACGGCAGCGGGGTCATCGTCCAGCAACAAGACATGCAGCCGGCGCGGGCCGTGCGCGCCGAGTTCAAGCGTCGAATTCGATATCGGCCGAGCGGGACGGGCCGGTCACCAGCATGACCGTGCGTGGCATGAAGCCGCCGGTTTCGCCGTCTTCCCACTCGGCCCGCAGCATGTCCCAGGCCTCCTCGTAGGCCCCGACGACGCGCGTTGCGCGCAGCACCACGATCGCGGTTTCGGGCAGGAGGTTCAGCGTGTTCGGCCGCTCCGGACCGGACGGCAGCACCAGGGTGCCGGTCTCGGCGACCGCCGCGTAGGCGTGCTGCAGCCCGACCAGGTCAGTCGCGGCCGCCGGCCCCTCGCGCAGTCGCAGCATCGGCCGCTCGCTCCAGGGCAGGGCGAGCAGCTCCGGGTGCGGGGCGATCGCCAGTTCGGGCGGCAGGTTCTGGGCGGCGAGATAAGCGGCGATCGCGTCCGGGACGGCGTCATGGCCGGGCAGGCGGGCGACGGTGCCGAACTCCTTCTCCACGTTGCGGATGAACAGCGCGATCTGCTCGGGCCGGGGCAGGCGGCTGCGGGCCGGGATCAGATGGCGCGGATGCGCGGTCATGCGCGCCCGCAGCATCGCCGCCTGGTCCTCCGGCAGCGGGCCGCGATGCAGGTTGCGGCGGATCGCGTCCAGGACCGCCGCCTTCCCCTGCCCCGCATCGCGTATCTCGTTCGCCAACCCAGCGGCCTCCGGTTGCAGCTCGGCGTCGCCTATCCGCCTAGCACGTAATTTCCCGCTATGCGCTGTCCAAGCCAGGGGGCGCTGCGACTCGGGCGAAGGGAGAACAGAGAGATGGTGCTCGGAACGCTCGCGTCCTGGATCATTACGGCGATTTCCGCCGCCGGCTACGGCGGCGTGCTGGCACTGATGGCGATCGAGAGCGCCTGCATCCCGCTGCCTTCGGAGGTGATCATGCCCTTCGCCGGCTATCTCGCCTCGACGGGCCGGTTCACCCTCTGGGCGGCGGCGCTAGCCGGCGCGGTCGGCTGCAACGTGGGCTCGACCATCGCCTATTACGTGGGGGCCTGGGGCGGTCGGCAGGCGGTGGAACGCTGGGGCCGCTTCGTTCTGCTCGAGCCGGCCGATCTGGACCGCGCCGAGCGGTTCTTCCACCGTTTCGGCGGTCCCGCGGTGTTCATCGCGCGCATCCTGCCGGTGGTCCGCACCTTCATCGCGCTCCCGGCCGGGATCGCGCGGATGCGGCAGTTGCCGTTCCAGATTTATACCTTCGTCGGCTCGCTCGGCGTGGTGCTACGCGCTCGCCTATATCGGCGACCGGCTGGGCAAGCACTGGAACAGCGACCCACGCCTCGCCGCGTTTCTGCACCGGTTCGATATCGCGATCGCCGCCCTGATCGTGCTCGCCATCGGCTGGTTCGTCTGGTCGCGCGTGCGCGCCACCCGCCGGTCCTGAACTCCTGCCCGTCGTCGAGATGGGCCGGTTGCAGCTAGCGCTGGCAGCGCTGTCGGCGCGTTGGCGTCTTGATCCAAATCAACGGCTAACTGGCGGACACTCCTATGCTGTGGTTGCCCGGTCGCGGCATCCAGCCCGAGGGCCGGTCGAGGGGGCATGATCGCACCGAGCGAACCAGCATTCCGCCAGGGCCGCGTCGCCGCTGTTCGCGGCGCGGTGATCGACGTCGTGTTCGACGGCGGCGCGCTGCCGCGGATTGACGAGGCGCTGCGTGTTGCCTGGGATCGGCCCGAGACGCTGATCGCGGAGGTGCAGAGCCACCTTGATCCGCGCACGGTGCGCGCCATCGCCTTGCAGGCGACCGCCGGGCTGTGCCGCGGCACCGACGTGGTCGCGACCGGCGCGCCGATCACGGTCCCGGTCGGGGACGCCGTTCTCGGCCGGCTGCTCGACGTGATGGGACAGACGCGCGACCTCGCCCCGCCGCTGGCCGCCGATACGCCGCGCTGGCCGATCCATCGCCCCCCGCCGCGACTGGCCGAGCAGAGCGCCGCCACCAGCGTGTTCGAAACCGGCATCAAGGTGATCGACCTGCTCGTGCCGCTCGCGCATGGCGGCAAGGCGGCGATGTTCGGCGGCGCCGGCGTCGGCAAGACCGTGCTGCTTATGGAGCTGATCCACGCCATGGTGGCGCGGTATCAGGGCATTTCGGTGTTCGCCGGCATCGGCGAGCGCTCGCGCGAGGGCCACGAACTGCTGGCAGACATGCGGCACTCGGGCGTGCTGCCGCGGACCGTTCTGGTGTTCGGCCAGATGAACGAGCCCCCCGGCGCGCGCTGGCGGGTCGGGCTCACCGCGCTCACCGTCGCCGAATATTTCCGCGACGAGAAGCACCAGAACGTGTTGCTGCTCATGGACAACGTATTCCGCTTCGTTCAGGCGGGCAGCGAGGTATCCGGCCTGCTCGGGCGCTTGCCCTCCCGCGTCGGCTACCAGCCGACTCTGGCGACCGAAGTGGCCGCCTTGCAGGAACGCATCGCCTCGGTCGCCGGCGCGGCGATCACCGCGATCGAGGCGGTCTACGTTCCGGCCGACGATTTCACCGACCCGGCGGTGACCGCGATCTCCAGCCATCTGGACAGCGCGATCGTGCTGTCGCGCGGCATGGCGGCCGAGGGCATGTATCCCGCCATCGATCCGCTGGCGTCGTCGTCCATACTGCTCGATCCGCTGATCGTCGGCGAGGAGCATTACGCGGTTGCGGAGAAGGTGCGCGAAACCATCGCCCACTATAAGGAATTGCAGGATGTCATCGCGCTGCTCGGCGTTGAGGAGTTGGGCGCGCGGGACCGGCTGGCGGTTGGCCGCGCCCGGCGCTTGCAGCGCTTCCTGACGCAACCCTTCGTGGTGACCGAGGCGTTCACCGGAACCGGCGGGCGGGCGGTGATGCTGGCCGACACGCTGGCGGGCTGCCGCGCCATTCTGGACGGGGCAGCCGACGATTGGGCGGAGAGTTCGCTTTATATGGTCGGCGCTCTCGCCGAGGCGGAGCAGCGGGAGAAAGATCACGCGGCGAGGCAGCCGGCATGAGACTGCTGATCACCGATCCATTGCGTGTGGTGGCCGACTTGCCGGATGTGGTCTCGGTTCGCGCCGAGGACATGAGCGGAGGATTCGGCATCTGGCCCGGTCACGCGGATTTCCTGACCGTGCTCGCGATATCGGTCCTCGCCTGGCATCAAGCCGATGGCCGCCAAGGGTTTTGCGCGGTCCGTCGCGGCATTCTGACGGTCACCGGCGGGCAGGATGTGGCGGTCGCGACGCGTCAGGCCGTGCTCGGCGCGGACCTCACGACGCTCGAACAGGACGTGCTCGCCCGCTTTCACGCCGAGCTCGACGCCGAACGCACCGAGCGCATCGCCGCCATGCGTCTGCACATGCAGGCGGTTCGGCAGATCGTCCGGTATTTGCAGCCGCGCCAGCGCGGCGCGGAGGTGGCCGGGTGAGCGAAACCGAGCAGCCGCCGCACGCTGGCGACCACTTGAGGAAATCGGTCCACCTACGCAGCGAACGCCGCCGACGCTCGCAGCGGGAGGGCGAGCCCACTTTCGCGCACTATCTGGCGCAGGTCGGCGTGCTCGGCTGGACCATCGTGATACCGGGTTTGCTGGGCCTGTTCCTCGGCCGGTGGCTGGATCATCGGTTCGGCACCGGAATATTTTGGAGCGCGCCGCTATTGCTGCTCGGGCTGGCGCTGGGGTGCTGGTCGGCCTGGCGCTGGATGCACAGCGCTTGAATCCCCTCCTGTTGCCCGTGTTTCTTGCGCTCGGAGCGCTGGCCGGGGTGGCGCATGCCGCCGCCTTGCGGTGGAACGTCGCGCTGCTCACCTCGTCCGGTTCGGTGTTCGCGGCCATAGCACTTCAAGTGCTGCGGTTCGGTATTCTCGCCGGATTGTTGTTTCTCGTCGCACTTCAGGGCGCGGCGGCGCTCTTGGCGACGACGCTCGGCCTGCTCGCCGCACGCGCGGTCACCGTGCGCCGCCTCGCAAAGGTCGCGCCGTGACCGGCTCGCCGCTCGCCAACCCCATCGCGTTCAGCCTTGGCCCCATTCCCGTAACGACACAGGTGGTCGCGACCTGGGGCATCATGGCCGTGCTCGTCGGCGGAAGCTGGCTGCTCACCCGCCGCCTCGCGCTTTCTCCGACCCGCACGCAGGCGGCGCTGGAAGTGGTCGTCACGACCATCGCCGATCAGATCCACGACACGATGCGCGTCGGTCCCGCGCCCTATCTCTCGCTGATCGGCACACTGTTCCTGTTCATCTTCACCGCGAACTGGTCCTCGCTCGTGCCCGGCATGGAGCCGCCGACAGCGCATATCGAAACCGACTCGGCGCTGGCGCTGATCGTGTTCGTGGCAGTGGTCTGGTTCGGCATTCGCGCGCAGGGGATCCGTGGCTATGTCGGCACGTTCGCCGAGCCGACCTTCATCATGATCCCGCTGAACGTGGTCGAAAATTTCACGCGCACATTCTCGCTGGTGGTACGCTTGTTCGGCAACGTGATGAGCGGCGTTTTCGTCATTGGCATCGTGCTGTCCCTGGTCGGACTGCTGGTGCCGGTGCCGCTGATGGCGCTCGATCTGCTGACCGGAGCGGTTCAGGCGTACATCTTCAGCGTGCTCGCCATGGTTTTCATCGGCGGCGCGGTGAACGAGGGGCGATCAGTCGATAACAAACAGAAGGCAACAGCATGAATCCGATTCAGATCGCGAGCATCGCCGGTGCCGCCGTAGCGGTTTCGTTCGGCGCCATCGGACCCGCGCTCGGCGAGGGCCGCGCCGTGGCCGCCGCCATGGACGCGATAGCGCGCCAACCGGAGGCTGCGAACACGATTTCGCGCACCCTGTTCGTCGGCCTGGCGATGATCGAGACGATGGCAATTTATTGCCTGGTGATCGCGCTCTTGCTGCTGTTCGCGAATCCATTCACGCATTGAGCCGATGCGAATCGACTGGTGGACGTTGGCGCTGCAGACGGTCAACGTCCTTGTCCTCGTCTGGCTGCTCGCACGCTTTCTGTTCCGCCCGGTCATGGACATCATCGACCGGCGCCGTGCGGCGGTGGACAAGCTGATCGCCGATGCCTCGGCCGTGCGCGATCGCGCGCAGGCCGCCGAGGCGGAGGTGCTGCAACGGCGGCAGACGCTGGCCGCAGAGGCCGCGCGCATCGTGGCTGACGCGCAAGCCAGGGCCGAAGCGGAACGATCGGCGGTATTGCAACGCGCGGCGGATGAAAGGGCGGCGCAGCAGGCCCAGGCCGAGGCGGGCATAGCGCGCGAACGGGCGTCGATGCAGAGCAGTGTGCTGGACCAAGCAGCCAAGCTCGCCATCGTTATCGCCCGACGACTGCTGGCACGGGTACGGGCGGATGTGGTGACGACGGCGCTGCTCGATGATTTGCGTCCCGAACTGGACAAACTTTCGGAGAATGTGCGTGAGCGGATCGGCAAAGCAGGCGAGCCAATCGAGGTCGTCACGGCGGCGCCGCTCGACGAAGGCGCGCAATCGCGGTGCAGCGCCCTGCTCGCTGCCAGTTTGCACGGACAGCCCTCGGTGACGTTTCGCGTCGATCAGGAGCTGATCGCGGGCGTCGAGCTGCGCGCGCCGCATCTGCTGCTGCGCAATAGCTGGCGCGCCGACCTCGACCGGATCGCGCACGAGCTGAACCAGGCCGACGCGCATGCCGCCGCTGCTGGATGAGTGGCTCGAACGGGCGCGGGCGCGGGTGGATGCCGCCCCGCTCGCCCCCGAGGTGGAGGAAATCGGGCGCGTCGAGGAAGTGGGCGACGGCATCGCGCTGATCTCCGGCCTCCGCAACGTGCGCCTCGACGAATTGCTGCGCTTTCCCAACGGCGAGCTCGGTTTCGCGCAAACCCTGGAGCGGGATCGGATCGGCTGCGTGCTGCTGGACGAGTCCGAGATCCGGGCCGGGGACGTGGCGCGCGGCACCGGCGAGGTCGTGCGCGTCCCCGTCGGGCCCGACTTGCTCGGCCGCGTGGTGGACCCGCTCGGCCGTCCGTTGGACGACGGACCGGCGATCGCTGCTGCGGAAACGCAGCCGATCGAGCGCCCGGCACCGGCCATTATCGACCGCGACCTGGTCAGCGAGCCGGTGCAAACCGGGATCCTGGTCATCGACGCGCTGTTCGCGCTGGGGCGCGGTCAGCGGGAGCTGATCATCGGCGACCGCGCGATCGGCAAGACGGCGATCGCGGTCGATACCATTATCGCGCAGAAGTCGACCGACCTCGTCTGCGTCTATGTCGCGATAGGGCAGAAATCCTCGACCATAGCGCGTGTGATCGCGGCGATTCGCGCGCATGGCACGCCCGAGCGCTGCATTATCGTGGTCGCCGGAGCCGCCGCGCCGCCGGGACTGCAATGGATCGCGCCGTTCGCCGGTTTTACGATGGCCGAGTATTTCCGCGACCGCGGCCAGCACGCGCTGATCGTGATCGACGACCTGAGCAAACACGCGACCACGCATCGCGAAATCGCGCTGCTGACGCGCCAGCCGCCGGGGCGCGAGGCCTATCCGGGGGATGTTTTCTATCTGCACGCCCGGCTCTTGGAGCGCGCGGCGAAACTATCGCAACAGCAGGGCGGCGGCTCGCTCACCGCCTTCCCCATCGCCGAAACCGACGCCGGCAATCTGAGCGGATACATCCCGACCAACCTGATTTCCATAACCGATGGCCAGATCGTTCTGGACGCGAAGCTGTTCCACGAGGGGCAAAAACCGGCGGTGGACGTGGGCGCCAGCGTCAGCCGCGTCGGCGGCAAGACGCAGGCGCGCGCCTTGCGCGACGTAAGCGGGAAGCTGCGGCTCGATTACGCGCAATTTCTCGAACTGGAGATCTTCACGCGCTTCGGCGGCATGTCGGATGCGCGCGTGAAGTTGCAGATCGCGCGCGGCGAGCAATTGCGTGCTCTGCTATCGCAACCGCAATATACGCCGTTGCGGCTCGCCGATCAGGTGGCGCTCGCGTTCGCGCTCCAGAATGGGTTGCTCGACCGCATGCCGCCGGGCGCGATCGCCCATTTTCGGCGCGAGCTTCCCACCTGGCTGGATCGGCACGCGACCTCCATGGTCGCGGATTTAGCGCGGACCGGCCGATTGGACTCCACCGGCGCCGAGTTGCTGCGCGAGACGCTATCCGCGTTGGCCGACCGCCACGCGGAGCCCGCGGCCGCATCGTCGCCTTGACCGAGCGGCTCGCGGATCTCGCGCGGCACATTCACGGCGTCCGTCAGTTGGATGCGGTGGTGAGCGCGATGCGCGCGATTGCCGCGACACGCGCGCAGCAAAGCCGAGTTTCGCTCACCGGCGTGCAGGCCTATGCCGCGGTCGTGCAGCAGGCGATCGCACAAGCGCTGCGCCTGATTCCCGAGCAGCGGCCCGATGGCTCGCCCCGGCGAGGTGGCGCAAGTGGCATGATCCTGTTCTGTGCAGAGCTGGGATTCGCCGGTGCGCTGAGCGACCGTGTGCTGGATTGCGTCGCTGCGGATCTGGATCGCGCCGAGGTGCTGTTGATCGGCGCGCGGGGCGCCGTTGTCGCCGAGCAACGCCGCGTTCGCGTGGCTTGGAGCACGAAGATGGCCTCGCATGCCAGCGCGGTTCCCGCCGTCGCTTCCCGGATAGCCGATGCGGTGTACGAGCGGGTTCGCGAGAAGAGCCTGGCCAAGATAGAGGTGGTATTTCCGTCCTGGTCCGCCGAAACCGGTCTGCAGGTCGTGCGGGAATTGCTGCTTCCGCTGCCGGTGCCACGAGTGCCCGGCGCGCACGCGCGGCCACCGCCGCTGACCACCTTGCCGGCCCCGGTTCTGCTCGAACTGCTCGCCGAGGAATACGTCCTGGCAAAGCTCTGCGAATCCGCGATGCGGGCCTTTGCCGCCGAAAACGAGGCCCGCATGGCCACCATGATGGCGGCGAGAAGCAACATCGAGCGCATGCTCGGCGAGCTGCAGGCTCATGAACGGCGCGTACGCCAGGAGGAAATCACCGCCGAAATCGTGGAACTGGCCGGCGGCGCCGGCCTGTTCCGCGCCGCCGATCCGTGATGTCGTGGGCGGGTGAGCTAGCCCGACTAACCCAGGGAGCGGTGACGTATGGCCATCTTCGTGACAGGCGCGACCGGGTTCGTGGGCGGCTCGATCGCGGCGCGGCTCATCGAGGCGGGCGCGACGGTTCGTGGGCTCGTGCGCAATCCGGATAAGGCCGAGGCGGCGAGGGCGCTCGGGATCGAGCCGGTGATCGGCACGCTGGGCGACCATGCGCTGCTCGCGCGCGAGGCGGCCGAGGCGGAGGCGGTGATCAACGCCGCCGACAGCGACGATCGCGGCGCGGTGGAGGCGATCGCGCAAGGGCTCGCCGGTTCCGGCAAGGCCTTCATCCACACCAGCGGCACCAGCATCGTCGCCGATGAGGCGATGGGCGAGCCGTCCGAGCGCATTTTCGACGAGGACACCGCGTTCACGCCCGCGCCCGACAAGGCGGCGCGGGTCGCCATTGACCGGTTCGTGCTGGAGGCACCCGGCGTCCGCTCGGTCGTGCTGTGCAACAGCCTGATCTATGGCCACGCGCTCGGCATCCCGGCCGAGAGCGTGCAGCTTCCCCGGTTGATCGAACAAGCGAGCGAGAGCGGTGTTGCCCGCTATATCGGCCGCGGCCTCAACCGCTGGTCGACCGTTCATATCGAGGACGTCGCCGATCTCTACGTATTGGCGCTGCAGAACGCGCCGGCCGGCACCTTCCTCTTCGTCGAGAACGGCGAATCCGCCTTCCGCGACATGGTGCAGGCGATCGCCGACGCGCTCGGGCTGGGCGCGGCCCAGTCCTGGCCCGCCGAGGCGGCCATTGCCCGCTGGGGACGCCGGCACGCGGTGTTTAGCCTGGGCTCGAACAGCCGGGTCCGAACCAAGCGTGCCCGGCCGCTGTTGGGGTGGTCACCGCGGCACGCCTCGGCGGACGAATGGATTCGCGCGAACCTGTCGAAACCGCATGCGGATTGACCTGATCCGTGCCGACCGCGCCGAGTTGGTGCGGCGCGCTTTCCGCCTGGAATACGCCACCCTCGCCTGGATGGTGGTCGAGGCGGCGGTCGCGATCGCCAGCGGAATCACGGCCGACAGCGTGTCCCTGCTCGCCTTCGGCATCGACAGCCTGATCGAACTCGCCTCCGCCGGCGTGCTGATCTGGCGGCTGACGGTCGAGTTACGGCGCGGGCAAAAATTCGCCGAGCGGGCGGAGCGGGTGGCGAGCCGCATTGCCGGGGGTCTTCTGCTCGCGCTGGCCGTCTATGTCGTTGCCGCGGCGAGTTGGAAGCTCTGGACGCGAACCGGCGAGACCTTCTCCTGGGCGGGGCTGGCCGTCACTCTGCTGGCGATGCCGGTCATGTATCTGCTCGCCCGGCGCAAGCTCGGGCTTGCCGACGCGCTCGGCAGTCGGGCGTTGCGGGCGGATGCGATGGAGAGCGTGACCTGCGGCTGGCTGTCGCTGGTGGTCGTGATCGGCCTCGTCGTCCAGGCGCTGACCGGCGCCTGGTGGGTGGATGCCGCGACCTCGCTCGGCATCGTGTGGTTCCTGTTAAAGGAGGGCTGGGAGGCGTGGCGCGGCGAGGACTGCTGCGGGGAGTAACCGACGGGATCAGACCACGTGATCGGGCCGCAGCTCACAGCTCGCCGCCACGTCGTGCGTCTCCAGTTGCACGGTGGCATGGGCAATGCCGAAGCGGGCGGCAACATCGTGGGTGATGCGTGACAGCAGGTCTTGGTCACGCGACGCGTCCTCGCGCACCAGGTGGGCGGTCAGCGCGGTCTCGGTCGTGCTCATGCCCCAGATGTGCAGGTCATGCACCTCCGTGACGCCGGGGAACGAGCGCAGATAGGCGCCGACCGCCTCCTGGTCGATGCCCGGCGGCACCGCATCGAGCGACAGGTTCACGGAATCGCGCAGCAGCGACCAAGTGCCGACGACGATCACGACGCTGATCATCAGGCTGACCGCCGGGTCCACCCACAGCCAACCCGTGACGATGATGACAGCGCCGGCGACCGCCACCCCGAGCGAGAGCGAGGCGTCGGCCGCCATGTGCATGAAGGCGGCGCGGATATTCAAGTCGGACTTCCGGCCGGACATGAACAGCCAGGCCGTGATGGTGTTCACGAACACGCCCGCGATGGCGATCACCAGGATGGTGGCGCCGCCGGTCGGCTCCGGCGTGACGAGCCGCCGCACCGCTTCCCAGGTAATGCCGCCGGTCACCACCAGAAGAATGATGGCGTTCGCCAGCGCGGCGAGGATCGATGAGCGGCGCAGCCCGTAAGTGTATTGGCCGCTCGGCACCCGGTTGCTCAGCCAAGCGGCGAGCCAGGCGCCGGCCAGTCCTAATACGTCGCCGAGATTGTGGCCGGCATCGGCGAGTAGCGCCATGGAGTGCACCAGCACGCCCCAGAACGCTTCGGCCACCACGTAGCCGGCGTTGAGCGCTACGCCGATCGCGAACGCCTGCCCGAATCGCGTCGGCGCATGGTGATGCTCGCCCAGCCCGTGTCGGTGGTGGTGATGGTCGTGCTCGGACATTTTCGGATTTTGCGCTATCGCGCCATGGAGCTTTTCGCGGCGTTCTCGCGTCTGGACGTTCGCGGCGGTTTGCCTTGCTTTCGCGTCAACCGATAAAGCAGCAGTCCAGGCACGCGCATTCCATCGATAGTGGCGTTGTCCAGCCGGGCTCCCGCGTCATTTGCGGCCAGACGCTTCAACCAGACGCTTCAATGAGTGCATGGCCGGCGAGATCAGGTGTTCATCGCGTCGAAGAAGTCCTGGTTGGTCTTGCTGTATTTCAGCTTGTCCAGCAGGAACTCCATCGCGTCGGTGGTGCCCATCGGGTTCAGGATGCGGCGCAGCACCCACATCTTCGACAAGGTCGCCTTGTCGACCAGCAACTCCTCCTTGCGGGTGCCCGACTTGGTGATGTCGATCGCCGGGAACGTGCGCTTGTCGGAGAGCTTGCGGTCGAGGATGATTTCGGAGTTGCCGGTGCCCTTGAACTCCTCGAAGATCACCTCGTCCATGCGGCTGCCGGTGTCGACCAGCGCGGTCGCGATGATGGTGAGCGAGCCGCCTTCCTCGATGTTGCGCGCGGCGCCGAAGAAGCGCTTCGGCCGCTGCAAGGCGTTGGCATCCACGCCGCCGGTCAGCACCTTGCCCGAGGACGGCACCACGGTGTTGTAGGCGCGCGCCAGGCGCGTGATGCGAGTCGAGCAGGATCACCACGTCGCGCTTGTGCTCGACCAGCCGCTTGGCCTTCTCCAGCACCATTTCCGTCACCTGGACGTGCCGCGTCGCCGGCTCATCGAAGGTCGAACTGATGACCTCGCCCTTCACCGTGCGCGCCATGTCGGTGACTTCCTCCGGCCGCTCGTCGATCAGCAGCACGATGAGGAACACTTCCGGATGATTGCCGGTAATGGCGGTCGCGATGTTCTGCAGCATCACCGTCTTGCCGGTGCGCGGCGGCGAGACGATCAGCGCGCGCTGGCCCTTGCCGATCGGCGAGATCAGGTCGATCACGCGCGGCGTGAAGTCCTTGCCGGGACCCTTCGCGACCGACTGGAAGTTCTCCACCTCCATCTTCAGCCGCTCGTCGGGGTAGAGCGGCGTCAGGTTGTCGAAGTTGATGCGGTGGCGGACCGCATCCGGAGGCTCGAAATTGACCGTATCGACCTTGAGCAGCGAGAAATACCGCTCGCCGTCCTTGGGCGCGCGGATCTGGCCGTCCGACCGTGTCGCCGGTGCGCAGCGCGAAGCGGCGGACCTGGCTTGGGCTCACGTAAATGTCGTCGGGGCCCGGCAGGTAATTGGCCTCCGGGCTGCGCAGGAAGCCGAAGCCATCGGGCAGGATTTCGAGCGTGCCCTCGCCGTTGATGGCCTGGTCGTTCTCGGCCAGGTTTTTCAGGATCGCGAACATCATGTCCTGCTTGCGCAAGGACGACGCGTTCTCGATCTGCAGCGATTCGGCAAAGCTCAGCAGGTCTTGGGGGGATTTTGCCTTGAGTTCGGCGAGGTGCATGGACGCCTCAGAATAGGAATCGGGAGAAACGGCGCGGGCAGAGAACCCGCGAGGGAATCGCCGATCGGACGGTGGCGGGCGATGTCCTGAAGATGGGAGATGGGCGGCGCTGGACGGCCGCGTTCGGAGACTTCCCGAAAATAGGGCCGCGGGCGCGCCGCGTCAACTGCGACGTGGCGTTCGTCGCAGTAAATTCAAGAGGCTGCGCCCGGCTTTCGCCGGGTTGGACGAGCGTTCAACCGCCCAGGTGTTCGCGGAACCACTCGGCGGCCGGGCGGGCCGAGGCCTCGAAATCACGCACATAAGCGTCGAAATGCCCGCCGCCCAAGGTGACCAGCCGCTTCGGGTGCAGCGCCCGCTCGTAGGCCGCGAGCGCCTGGTCCGCGACCGTCAGGTGATCGCCGAGCGCCACCACCATCATCAGCGGCGTCGGGCTGATATGGGCAATGTGCGCGCCCGGCTCGTATTCCAGGAACATCTCCACCGAGCGGAGCGTCACCTCGTTGCGCCAGCTCGGCGCGCGGGTGCGCGCGGTCTCGATGAACCACTGCCAGGAATCCGGCGTCGGCAGCACGGCGGCGCCCATCGGGTCTTCCGCGACGACGGGGATCATGGCCGGCGGCTTGCCCTCGAAGCGCGCCTTGCGGTCGGCGAGGCAGGCGGCCTGCACCTGGGTGATAAAGTCGGCGCGGATGAGCCGGCGCGCGTTGGCGTGCCCGCTGATGAGCGGCACCTGGGAGACCACGCACTTCACGCGGCGGTCGATCGCGCCGACGACGAGCACGTGGCCGCCGCTGTAGCTCGAGCCCCAAATGCCGATCCGCTCGGCGTCCACCTCCTGCTGCATGCCGGCCCAGGTAATCGCGTCGCGGTAGTCGCGGACTTGCTGCCAGGGATCGATCTCTTGCCGCGGCTCGCCGCCGCTGGCGCCGAAATTGCGGTTGTCGAACACCACCGCCCCGAGCCCGACCTGGGCGAACGCCTCGGCGAAGCGGTCGAGATACATCTCCTTCACCGCCGAATAGCCGTGCGCCATCACGACTGTCGGCGCCTTGCTCTTGCTGTCTGGCAGATAGTGCCAGCCGCGCAGGGTAACGCCGTCCTCGGTCCTGAATTCGATATCGCGTCGCATCCTGCCGTCTCCCCGATCCAAAGCGCCGGCGCTCTCCGGCGCCCGCCGACAGCATAGGCCGCGCCACGTTGTCGCGACAGAGCGTCGTCAGAACGGTTTCATAATGACCATGAAGACGATGATCAGCATCAGAACGGTCGGCACCTCGTTGGCAATTCGGTAGAACCGGGCGGAGCGCAGATTGCGATCCGCCAAAAAATCCCGGCGCCAGCGCGACAATTCGCCGTGAAAAGCCGAAAGCAGCAGCACGGAAATGAATTTTACGTCCCACCACTGGTCGCGCCGCCAGTCGATCACACCCGGGGTGAGAATGAGCAGCACGCCGAAGGTCCAGGCAGCGATCATCGCCGGATTGATGATCTGCTTGAGCAGGCGGCGTTCCATGACCTTGAACCGCTCGCTCTCCGCCGTACCCGGGCGCACCTCGCAATGATAGACGTAGAGACGCGGCAAATAGAACATTCCGGCCATCCAAGCGATCACCGCCGATAGGTGCAGCGCCTTCAGCCAGAGATAGGCCGGCGTCAGCAGTCCAATCGTCACGCCGTCCTCCCGGAGTTCACAAACGGGCAGTCGCGGTGCTCGGACGGGCAGGCCGGGCCGCCGGCAAAGCTGCACAGGCCGGGACCGCGCGACATTGCCGATCGCACCACGCCGGCCAGGGCCGCGATGAAGGCCGGATCGTCGTTCGGCGCGGGGACACGGAAATAGCCCGGCACGCCGAGCCGCTTGGCCAGATCGCCGTATTCCACGTCCAGTTCCACCAACGTCTCGGAGTGTTCCGAGACGAAGGCGATCGGGACCACCACGACGGCCACGCCCTCGCGCGCCGCCCGTTCGATCGCATGCTCGGTGCACGGCTCAAGCCACTTCTGGGCTGTGGCGCGGGACTGGTAGCAGATCGACCAGTCCAGTGTTTCCATGCCCAGCGATGCGACGACCGCCTTCGCCGTTCGCTCGATCTGATACTGATACGGATCGCCCGCTGCAACGATGGCTTCGGGCAAGCCATGCGCGGAGAATAGAAGACGCAGCGGCACTGAGGGATCGAGTGTCTCCCGCGCCGCGGCTAGGCTGCGCCGAATTAGCCCGGCAATCGCCTCCACGTACGCGGGATCGGAATGCCAGCAGCAGAGGGTGGTGGTTCGCTTGGCGAGACCGGCCCGGGCCGCCGCCTCGCGCCAAGCGCGCAGCGAACTTCCGGTGGTGGTGGTCGAGAACTGCGGATAGAGCGGCAGCAGCAGAACCTCGTCCGGGTCCCACGCGCGAACGGCGCGCGCGGCTTCGTCGCTGAACGGACGCCAGTAGCGCATGGCGATGAAGCACTTCACCTCGCACTCGGGAAGCGCGGCCTCTAGCGCCGTGGCCTGCCTTTCGGTCAGCTCCAGCAGCGGCGAGCGGCCACCGAGCAGCGCGTAGTTGGCACTCGCCGGCTTCAGCCGCCTTCGCGCAATCAGCCGCGCAAGGATCGGGCGCACGAAGAACGGCACGCGAAGAATGGCGGGGTCGGTGAACAGATTGAGGAGAAACGGCCAGATCGCCTCGGGACGATCCGGCCCGCCCAGGTTGAACAGGACGATCGCCAGCTTCTTCGATGCCATAGGCACGGGAATGGGGAGGGAGGAACGGCCGGCGTCAAGCCACCTGAACGAGCCGGACCAGTTCGGCCACGTGCTCGGGGGGCGTGTCCGGCAGTACGCCGTGCCCGAGATTGAACACGTGCGGCCGGCCCCCCAGGGCGGCAAGAATGCCCGCCGTCTCCTGTTCCATGGCCCGCCCGCCGACCCGCAGCGCCATCGGGTCGAGATTGCCTTGCAGCGCCGTACGCTCCGGCACCACCGCGGCGGCGAGCAGCGGATCGGTCGCCCAATCCATGCCGACCGCATCCACGCCGGTCTCGCTGGCAAAGGAGCCCAGCAGCACCCCGGCCGAACGAGGAAAGCCGATGATCGGCATGGACGCGAATTTCGCCTTCAGCGCGGCGACAATTCGCCTGGTCGGTTCGACCACGTGCGCCCGGAACAGCGGCGGGGACAGCAGACCCGCCCAGCTTTCGAACAACATGACCGTCTCGGCACCGGCCTCGATCTGGGCCGACAGAAACGCGGTGGTCGCCTCGGTCAGCCGCTCGATCAATGCGGCGAACAGGTCGGGCTCCCGGTAGACGAGCGCACGCGTGCGGGCATGATCGGCCGAGCTGCCACCCTCGATCATGTAGCTGGCCACCGTGAACGGCCCGCCGGCAAAGCCGATCAGCGCGGTCGGCGGGCCGTTGTCGAGTGTGGCGCGCACGCGGCGGATCGTGTCGAGGATCGGCGTGACCGCGACCGGCAGCCGACCGAGGTCGAGCGCGGGAAGGTCCTTCGCCTCGAAGCGCGGCAGGATCGGTCCTTCGCCCTCTTCGAAGCGTAGTCCATAGCCGAGCGCCCAGGGCAGCATCAGGATGTCGCTGAACAAGATGGCGGCATCCAGGCCAAAGCGCAGCACCGGCTGCAACGTGACTTCGGCCGCGAGTTCGGGCGTGGTGCACAGGGCAATGAAATCACCCGCCTGCTCCCGGACCGCACGATATTCCGGCAGGTAGCGCCCGGCTTGGCGCATAAGCCAGATCGGCGGCGGCCAGAGCGCCTCGCCCGCCAGCACCCGGAGCAGTTTTTTCGGCGAGGTCTCGGTTCTATCCAGAACACATCTTCCTTACATAAGCAGTAGAATAGGATTCTTAGATGATGTTGTAGGGGGTGTGGAAAGCCGGGTACCCGGCTTCTCGCACTCCGCCCAGGATTCGTCCACAGCAGCTTGGTTCCGCAAGTTCCTGGATTCGTGATATCCCGCCCCGATACTCACTCACGTGTGAGTGAAGGCTGGGCGTCATCCCTTGTGGATGCTCACGGCTTCGTCATCCCCGATTTTCACAGCAGAGGCTAGTTCGGCGCGACTTGTCCCCGGTTATCCCCACTAGTGTCGGTACTCATGTCCATGCATCGGCTGAACCTGCACCTGGTCTCTGACGCCACCGGCGAAACGCTGAACTCGATCGCGCGAGCCACGGTCTCGCAGTTCGAGCACGTGCAGATCACGTATCACCGCTGGTCGCTGATCCGTACCCGCTTCCAGTTGCATCGCGTGCTGGAGGGCATCGAGGCGGAGCCCGGGCCGGTGCTCTCCACGCTCATCGACCGGCCGCTCCGCCGCGATTTGGAGGCGTTCTGCGCCCGGCTGGGCGTGCAGGTGGTGAACGTGCTCGATCCGGTGATGAGCATTTTGCAGGAGCAGATCGGCGAGGAGGCGGCGGCGCGGCCGGGGCGGCAATACGTGCTGGACGCCGATTATTTCCGGCGCATCGACGCCATTCATTTCGTGATCGCCCATGACGACGGGCAGGCGCAGGCCGGCATTGCCGAGGCCGACGTGTGCCTGGTCGGCGTGTCGCGCAGTTCGAAGACGCCGACCTGCTTCTATCTCGCCAACCGCGGCGTGAAGGCGGCCAATGTGCCGCTGATTCCCGGGCTACCCGACCCGCCGGGACTCGAAACGGCACCCTGTCCGGTGGTCGGGCTGACGCTTGAACCAAAGGCGCTGATCGACATTCGCCGGCACCGGCTGCGGCTGATCGGCAGCGTCTCCGATCCCAATCTGACCCGTCAGCAGACCATCGAATACATCGACGAGGAGGCCGTGAAGGCGGAACTGCTGTGGGCGCGACGCTTCTGCACCAAGCGCAACTGGCCGATGATCGACGTGACGCGCCGCTCGATCGAAGAGACCGCGGCGACGGTGCTGCAACTGATGGAGAATTGGGAACAGCGGCGCCGCAAGGCCGAGGTGAAAGCAGTGCCGTGACTATACAGGCTGCGACACCGCGTCTGGTTCTCGCCAGCGGCTCGGCAGCGCGCCGCGCGCTGCTTGCGAATGCTGGTCTGCGATTCGAGGTGGTCTCCGCACGGATGGACGAGGACGCCGTGAAGCGCGCCGCTTGCGCGAACTCGGCATCGGCCGGAGATACCGCCCTGATGCTGGCCGAGTTGAAGGCGCAGCGGGTTTCCGGGCGTACGACGGACGCGCTGGTGATCGGCGCGGATCAGCTTCTGGTCTGCGGTGACGAATGGTTCGACAAGCCGGCCGATATCGATGCGGCGCGCGAGCAGTTGCGTCGATTACGTGGGCGCAAACACACGCTAGCCACCGCTGTTGCGGCTATCAGCGACGGGAGACTGCTTTGGCGCCATGTCGCGAGCCCGACCCTGCTGATGCGGCCGTTTTCGGATGCGGTGCTGGAGGCGTATCTGGCAGCCGAGGCGGAGCACGTGACGGGCAGCGTCAGCGCCTATCGGATCGAGGGACCGGGTTTGCAGCTCTTCGACGCGATCGACGGCGACTATTTCAGCATCCTGGGATTACCGCTGCTGCCGCTGCTCGGGTTCTTGCGTCAGCATCGGATTCTGGCGAGTTGAAAGATTTTCATTGGCTTCATCGCCGATCGGATCAGGGCGCGTGGTACAACACACTCAGCGCGCTGATCGCGTTGCGTTTGCCTCCAGCAAGCTGCGCAACCCGTCGAGCATCTGCAATGGTGTCGGCGGGCAACCGCGTATGATCAGATCAACCGGCACGGTGCTGACGCCGTCGAGGCAGGCGTAGCTGCCCTTGAACACACCGCCGTCGATCGCGCAATCGCCGACGGCCAGCACCCATTTCGGATCCGGTGTCGCGTCCCATGCCAGGCGTAGTGCCTCGTCCATGTTGCGCGTCAGCGGACCGGTGACCAGCAGCACGTCGGCGTGGCGCGGACTGGTTACGAAGCGGAGACCGAAGCGTTCCAGATCGTAGACAATATTGGTCAGCGCGTGCAGTTCCAGCTCGCAACCATTGCAGCCTCCCGCCGCGACGGCGCGAATGGCTAGGCTGCGCCCGAGACGCTGTTGCGCCATCGCATCCATGCGCGCGGCCATGGTCCTGACGGTCTCGTCCGAGGGTGGCGGAGCGGCAATGCCGGCGGGCCGCTCGCGCAGGTTGGCGGCAACCCGCCCCCCGAGCGTCACAGGTCCATTCCCGAATACGAACAGTTGATCGACTTTTCGACCAGCGGGAAATCCGTAACGCTCGCGCCGACGGCGATCGCCTCGAGCACCGGCCATTGCAGCCAACTCGTATCGCGCGGAAACGCCTCGGCGATCAGGCCGCCATCGAGCCGGATCCAGTGCCAAATGTCGCCGCGAAAACCCTCGGCGAACCCGATGCCTTCGCCACTTCCCGCAGGCAGTTCGACCGCGAGCGGGCCGGCCGGGCTCGACGCGAGAAATTCGCGCAGCAAGCGGCAGCTTTCGTTCGCCTCCTCCATGCGGATACGCACGCGCGCATCCACGTCGCCCTCGTTCCGCACCGGAGCCCCCAGTTCGCTTGCGGCATAGGGTGGGTAACCCGGTGAGCGCCGCGCGTCGAAGCCGCGCCCCGAGGCGCGGCCGACCACGCCGCCGACGGCGAAGCGCTCGGCCAGTTGCGGCCGCACGACACCGATGCCGTTGACCCGATCCGCCATACCCGCCGATTGCTGATAGAGCAGTGCCAAACGCGGCAGTTCGATAGCGGCGGTTTCGACCGCGCGGAGGATAGCCTCGACTCCGGCGGGCGCGATCTCGTCCGCGACTCCGCCGGGCACGGCGCAATCCATCATCAGCCGATGGCCGAACGCGCGCTCGGCGGCCTGCAGCATTGCCTCGCGATGGAACCCGAAGCGGGCGGGCAGCAGCGCGAAGCCAGCGATGTCGGTGATGATTGCCAAATCCCCGAAATGGTTGGCCAGCCGCTCCAACTCGGCCATGACGCCGCGCAGGGCGTGCGCCCGCGCTGGCGCGTCGATGCAAAGCGCGGTCTCCACCGCGCGCGCATAGGCGATCGAATGCGCGACCGTGGAATCGCCCGAAAGCCGCGCCACGAAACGGGCGGCGGCGCGAGCGGACTTGCCTCGCATCAGCGCGAGTTGGCCCTTGTGCGCGTAGCCCAGCCGCACCTCGAGCCGCATGATCGTCTCGCCCTCGGCATGGAAGCGCAGATGCCCCGGCTCGGCGATCTCGCCGCGAATGGGACCGAGGCCGATTTGATGCAGGTGCTCGCCTTCGACAGGCAGAAATTCCGGCGGCTCGGCGTTGCGGCCGGATGGCGTCGGACGGGCCGACATCGGCGACCGTTCGGGCCAGTTTCCATGATCGAGCCACGGCCGCAGATCGCGCCCGCCCTCGGCGGTGTGGCCCCAGAGATCGCGGATCATGCGCTCGAACCATGCGGCGGCGGGCCAGGCCGGCGAGAGCGCCGGATACGTCCCATCGGCGATGGGCACGCTGGCGGGCAGCACCGCGCCCGTGCCGGACGCGCCATCGCGGAACAGCGCGTAGACGCGGGTCTGATCGGCCCAAAGTGCGAGCAGGTCGACCGAGGAGTTCGACCGCAAGCGTGGCCGCCATGCCGCGCCAGGTTTCCGTGGGCAGAACGTGGCGCGGCCAGGGAAACGCCGGCTCGGTCGGCGCCCGGCGGATCATGTCGGCCGCGCGCTTCACCCGGCGCTCGCCGCGACGGCGCCGAACCAGGCCACGACCGCGCCCGGCATGGCGAACCCGAGCACGAGCGCGATCAGCAGATGCAGAAACGCGGGCGCGACATCGGTGGCGGCGAGCGGGGCGGGCGAGGGTACGCGGTCCGGCGCGCGCGGTCCCAGGCAGAGCCCGGGCAACCGAGCCAGCATGGACCAGGCGATGGCGGCCAGGCCGAGGCCGAGCGGAATCAGCAGCCAGGGCACATGCCGCATGGTTTCCATGAGGATCAGATACTCGCTCGGGAACAGGCCGAACGGCGGCAGCCCGGCGAGCGCGACGATGGCCGCCGCGACCGCGAGCCCGAGCGTCGCCTGAGTGGTGGGCAGGCCGGCGAGATCGGAAAAGGATTGGCCGGCCTTGATCTGCGCCGCTCGCCCGACACACAGCAAAGCGGCCGCCGTGATCAGGGTCTGAAACGTCATTTGCAAGAGGCAAGCGAAGATGCCCGCGAGACTGCCCAGCCCGAGCGCAAACACCACGATCCCGCTCTGTCCGATGGCGGAGAACGCAAGGAACCGCTTGGCGTCACGCTGACCCCAGATGCCGAACGCGGCGACAAGCAGCGATAGCAGGCCGATTGCCATCAGCGGCGGGCCGGGGGCGATGGCGTGCGGGTTGGACGCGAGCAGGTGGCGCAAGCGGAGAACGATGCAAAGCGCGGCATTCATCGGCAACAGCAATAGCACGGCCGCGATCGGCGTCGGAGCTTCGGTTTGTGCGTCCGCCACCCACAAATGCGTGGGCGCGATGCCCGCCTGGGTGCCATAGCCCAGCAGCAGGCACACGAATGCGACGTTGAGCAGTCCCACGCTACAGCGTGGCGCGGCGGCGAACAGCGCGCTCCACGTCATGCCCGGCAATCCCGGCCCGAGCACCGGAAGCGCCGACCAATAGAGCAGCACCGTACCGAACAACGCGACCGCCAATCCGATGGCGCCAAGAAGGAAGAATTTCGCGCCCGCCGTGACCGCTTCGCGGGTCGCCGGCAATCCTGTGGCGCAAACGCCGGCGATGACGGCGGCCTCCATCGCCATCCAGGTCACGGCGAGGTTGTTGGATAGCAGCGCCAATATAACGAAGCCGATCAGCGCCTGAAACAAGCCGTGATAGATGCGCAGGCGCGGCCGATCGAGCCGCCCGAGCGCCATCTCGGCCGCGACGTAGCGCGTGCTGACCAGCGCGGTGGTCGCGCCCACGAAACTGGTGAGCAGCACCAGATGGATAGCCAGCGGGTCGTTCAGGAGAAACGCGCTCGATCGGGGCTGACCGAGCGCGAGACAGAGGGCGGCCACGAACGTGGCGACCGAAGCCGCGACGTTGATCCAGACGGCGATGCGCCAGGACGGCACCAGGGCGAGAACGATGGCTGCAAACAGAGCCGTCAACGGGGGCGTCAATGCGACGGGGACGGCGCCGAGCGGGGCGGCCATCAGCTCACGCCCTCGACCACGAACAGAAACACGGTGGCGATCAGGCCGAGCAGAGCCGCGAGACCGAGGAAACGTGGAACAGCCCAGATCCGCGCGTTTACGGTCGCGACCTCGAAAACCGCGAGGGCGAGCGCCAGGACGGCAATTTTGCCGACCCAGGCGAGCAGGCCAACGCCCCAGCCGAGCGGTCCGGACCCGGCCGGCGCGATGCCGTAGGGCACCCATATGGCGGCAATCAGACTGAACCAAACCAGCAATACCAGTGCCGAGGCGAACTCGACCAGCGCGAGATGGCGGCCGCTGTATTCCAAGGTCAGGGCTTGCCGCGCCATTGCGAGTTCAGGCTGCGATGCGGGCGCATCGAACGGCATGCGTCCGGTCTCCGCGATGGCCACAAGGACCACGGCGACCAATGCGAAGCCAAGCGACAGGCGCGGGACGCTGTCGCGCATCCAAACGGCGACGCCGTCTACATTCGTCGTTCCTGCGGCGAGCGCGAGCGTGAAGATGACGAGGAACAGCGCCGGTGCCGCCAAGCTGGCCCACGCCATTACCCGGCTCGCCCCCATGCCGCCGAACGCCGTGCCCGCGTCCATGGCGGCAAGCACCAGCACCACCCGGGACAGTGCCAGCAGACCGGTGATCGCGACGAGGTCTGCCATGGGCGCGGCGATCATTCCGAGCGTGAACGACGGCACCAACGCGGCTGCCAACGCGACGGCCACGCAGCAGACGACCGGCGCGGCGCGGAACAGGACCGAGGCGCCTTCGGCCAACACCGGCTGCTTGCGCACGAGCCGCATCAGGTCGCGGTAGGGCTGGAGGATCGGCGCTCCCGCGCGCCCAAGCTGCCGCGCCCGTAGCGCGCGGATCAGGCCGACCAGGCCGGGCGCGACCCCGAGCATGAGCGCGAGGTGCGCGACCTGCGTGACCAGCCCGAGCAGTGGTTTCACGACCCACGCACCCAGACGAGCGCGACCAGAAACAGCACGAAGGCCGCGAATACCGCCGCAAGCGCGTTCCGAGCAGAGACTGTCCGCATCGCGTCCAGCCGGATCGACACGGCGGCAAGCAGGCGGGAAGCGGGCACGCGCAGCCATCGCTCGGCCAGACCGCGGTTCTCGGGCGCGTCGATCAGGTACCTGCCGAGAACCAGCCGCGTAAGGTGGGAGAACGAAGCGCCGCCGTATTGCGTTGCCGGATCGCCGAACGGCAGCCAGGGCGGTGGGGCGGCGAAACCGCCTTCCCACACGGAGGGGCGCGGCGCTCGCCCGCCGCCCGGCTGGCGCCCGTCAATCGGCGCAGCAAAAGGATCGAGGCTCCGCCGAGCATCGCCAAGCCGACGACGATGCCGAACGCGGTGTAGCCTGGAGCACCGGAATGGGCGGCGACCACCAGAACGCCGATGCGATTGGCCATCGTCTCGCCGCTCAGCAGCCGGAGCGCTGGCCCGGCGAGCGCGATGCCCAGTGCTGGAAAGGCGCCGAGCAGCAGACTCGCGCCGGCCAGCGCCAGCATGGCGACTTGCGCCGGTCCGCGCCGCTCCTCGGCCGCCGCGGTGCGCGGCATGCGGGGGCGACCGAGGAAGGCGACGCCGATCAGGCGCATCGCGGCGGCGGCGGACAGCGCCGCCGCCAGTCCGAGCAGCGCGGCGACAAAGGCGAAGACCATATGCAGCGCGACCCCGCCAATGCGCGCCGCCTCGATCACCGACTGGAACAGCAGCCATAAGCCGGCGAAGCCCGGCCCTGGCGGAACGGCCGCCATGGCGGCGGCTCCGGCGAGCACGCAGGCGGTCGTTACCGGCATGCCGCGAATCAGTCCGCCGAGCCGGTGCAGCGCCAGCGTTTGCGCGCCGTGCCGCACCGCATCGGCGGCGATAAACAGCAGTGACATGGCCAGGCCTTGCGCCAGCGTCAGGAACAGCGCGGCCGAGAGCGCCAGGCTGGTCAGCGGAACGAGGTCGGCGCCGCGCGCGACCAGCGCCACCCCGAGCCCGACAGCGATCATCCCACCATTCGCGATCGCCGCCGCGGCGAGGACGGAGGTCAGGTCGGCCGCGAGATTGGCGCGCAGCGCGCCGAGGACTGCCGTGCCGGTGCCGATCATGACCAGCGGCACGCCCCACCAGCCCGGCTGTGGTCCCGCCAGATCGAACAGCACTCGGATCAAAACATACTGAGCCGCGATCGTCGTGCCGATTATCAGCATTCCGACCTGGCCACGCGACGCGGCTTGGGCGCGGGAGAACCAGACATGCAGCGGGGCGAACGCGGCCAGCGGCCCGGCACCCAGAAGCCCCAGGACCAAAACGGCGGCCGCTCGCCAGCCCTCGGGTGCGGCGGCCCGCATGGCGTTGAAGCGGGCACCGACAGACCCGCCCGCCAGCACCCCGAGCGCGCCCGTGAGGGCGACGATGCAGAGGATAGCCGCGCCGGCGTAAAGCAGAGCGGCTGACCTCGTGTCCTCGGTGTCGGCTTCGGCGAACAGCGAGGCCCATGTTGCGAGCGACGTCAGGGCAAGCCCGAGCACCAGCGCGAAAGCGTCCCCGGCCAACAGCGTCGCGGCCATCGCGCCCACGAGCACCGGCAGGAGCGGCCTACCACGTGGCGCCGGTTGCTCCAGGGTGCCGGCCGTCGCCGCCGCGCCGACCGCGAACACGACTAGCAGGAAGAAGGCGGACAGCCCATCCCACCCCACGGTCAGACCCCGGCCGGGCAACCCGATCGGCAGGTGCGAGAACCCCGGATCGGGCGATCCGACCAGGGCCGTCACAGCCAGGACGAGGCCCACGACGCAGCCACACAACGTTGCGGGTGCGAGCCACGCCGCCCGGCTTGGCGCGGCAAACCCGGCAAGTCCGAGCCCGAACAGCGCCGCAACCAGCAGCGCCAGTGCCGGCAGGAGCACCGGACTCAGCGCGATGACGCGCCCCGCGCGGCGCGTGAGGATGGCGTGGTCACGCGAGCAGCCTAGCAGTCCAGACAGAGTCCCCGGAAGCGGGCTTCGGAGACGCTTACAGGCCGATCTTCGCCTCGGCGTTGCAATTGCGCGACTTGCTCGCAGGTCATTCGCGCCCGTCCACCGGCGGGGCGAGCGACTCGGCAATGCCCGGCTCGGGGATCGGCGCGCCGCGGACGGTGCTCAGCGGAATCAGTCCCGCCCAGACCGGCCACGCCAGATATCCGCCTCGTCGTCGTGCGGTCCATCGGTGCGCAGTTTGGCCGAAGCTTCGGAAATCGGCATGGTGAGCACGGTCGTGGCCTTCAGTTCCTGCTCGGTCGGCGGGCGCAGCCGGGCCCAGCGGCCGGGAAACAAACGCTCGACGAAGTGCTCGAGCGCCATCAGCTTGGCCCCGCGCTCGACGATCGCGACCGGCCGGCCGAAGCACATGACCGAGCGGTAGTTCACCGAGTGGTTGAATCCCGATCGGGCCAGAACATAGGCGTCCAGCAGCGTCGCCGTCAGACAGACCTCCTCTCCGGCCGATGCGCGCAGCATCCGGCTGGCGCGGCTGCCGTGCCAATACAACGCGTCGCCGACCCGCCAATGGATCGTGGGGATCACCACCGGCCGACCCTCGACGACGTGCCCGACATGGCAAAACGGGGCCGCGTCCAGGATGGCGTCGATCGTTGCGCGGTCGTAGGCGCCCCGGTCCGGCAAGCGCCGGGCGCGGGCGAACGCCGAGGGCGGCTCGGCTGGTGAATGCTGATCCATGCGCCGCAGAGTGCCGCCACTCGGGCCCGATGGGAACAGGCAAGGCGCTCAGTCCGCCGCCCTGGGAACACCGGCGAGTTGCAACGGGAGCGAGGCCGTCGGCGCCGAGGGAGCGCCCGGGCCGGAGCGCCAGCGCGCCAATGCCCGCTCGCTGCGGCAGATGTGCGGCACGAGACTGCCGACGATGAACGCCACCGACGCGGGGAACAGCACGAAAATCGCGGTGGTCAGCCCGGAGTTGGCCATGTCCGCACTGAACGGAAGACTGATCTTCATCAGCAGCAACGCCGTGACCAGCGCGGTGAAGGCGGCGCATCCGGCCCCCTCGGCCAGTTGCAGCAGAACCGATTCCGGCCAGCGTCCGCCGCCGATGTCGACGCAACAGGCGACCGCGCCGGAGAGTGAGCCAACCAGAATGGCGATCGCGAACAGCCGGTTCCAGTCCATCTGCTCGGCCGGGATCGCACCGTAGCGCAGCAGGAACAGCCCGACCCAGATGAGCGTGACGATCCCGGCGCCGATCAACCAGCACAGGCCGTAAACGTCCCAGCGCAGCCCGCCGCCGGCGGCGCGTTGCAGCCTGGGATAGCGCCCGATCAGCCAAACCGTGAATCCGACCGTGACGGCGTAATTCGTCACGATCAGCAGCGGCCGGGCCGACGCGGGTACCGGCGAGCGCAGGTCCGGATGCTCCGGGACCAGGTTCAGCTTGTGCAGCAAGATATCGGTGGCGACCAAATAGAACAGCAGCAGCAGCGCCAGCCCGGCCAGGCTGCGCATCGGAAATTCTGGCTGCTCCGGCGCATCGTCGATGGCGAAGCCGATGGCGCGAAGCCGCTCGCCGATGCCGTGCTCGGTTGCTTCCTTGCAGAGCACCGCGCCGGCCGCCAGCAGCGCAAGCTGGCCGAACATTCGGGCGGCGGACTCGGCAAAATTTTCGCGTTTCTCGGCGACCAGGCTTTCGTATTCGGTCGGCGAAACCTTTTCCTGGAGCTTGCGGCCCTTCTCGAGAGTTGCAGCCGCCTGCTCACAGAAAGATCTGAACTCGACCCGCGCGTTCTTCCATTCGTTTTGGTAGTCGGCGAAGAACCGCTGGCACTCCGCGTCGCGGTCCAGTCCTCTGACCACGTCGAACAGTTTCAGCACCCGTGTCAGCCGGTAGCGCGAAAGTTCCAGGCCGTTGCCCCTGACACCGCGCAGATGGCCGGACAATTCCTCCGGCAGCCCTTCGTCCTGGATCAGTAGCCGGATTTCGGGCAGATCGGCCGCCGTGACCTGAAGGCTGTGCGGGATGAGCCGCTCCGCCCGGTCGCGGACCTCCCGCGGGATGTTCGCGCGCGCCTTGAATGCGTCGAGCAGCCAGCCGTCGACATCGCGGACCAGATAGACATTGGGCAGCCAAACGGTGAGCAGCACCGTCGCGATCAGCGGCGCCGGCAGGGCGGCGACGCTCTGCAATTCGGGGATATCGCCGAGATTGAGCAGGAGCAGTAGCCGGTTCATGGCCGCGTATTGCAACGCCGAGGACAGCACGATGAACAGGATCATCGTGCAGGCGACGTAGCCCAACACCGCCTGGCGATAGAGGCCCATGCGTGTCGAGGAGCGGTTGGTTTGCGGCGTATTGAGGCGGCGCTGCGCGTAGATGCCAACGCTGACGAAGCAGATCAGATACGCGGCGACGGCCGGAATGTCGGCTGCGGTCACGCTCATTCCCTCCCGGCACTCAGGAAAGGTTCGAGGCCTGATTGCTATACCGTTCAGGGAACGTGGGAAGTTGTGACGTGGATCACACTGTATCCGGGGTGTTGTCGGAGTGCGGTGCGATCGGCCGCATCCAGATCTGCTTGCCGGATCCGGGCGCGTAGAAATTGGGCAGCACGGCCTGGAGCAGAAAGCCGCGGCCGGCGTAGAAGGCGCGCGTCGGGGCGTAGAGCGGCGTCGTCTCGGTTTCCGCGTAGAGTTGCCGCCCGCCGGCCGCGGCGGCTTCGGCCAGCACCGCGTGCAGCAGCCGCCGTCCCAGTCCGGCGCGTTGGGCGGCGGGATCGACGACGATCCAATACAGATCCCAGGCGCCGCGCGGTACCGGCAATCGGGCCGTAGCAGACGAAACCCGCCATGTCCCCGACCGGGCTCCCCGCGATCAGGAACCGGTATTCGCTGGCCTCGCCGCGCGCGAGGCGGTCGGCGGTCAGTTGTTCGGCGATGGCGATTTCGGCTTCGGAGAAGAAGCCGGTTCTTCGGCAGAGCGCAGCAATGGCCGGCGGATCGGATGTGACTATTGCTCGCCGCAAGCGTTCGCCGAAGCGCACCCCGCCAGTTGTCTCGGCCGTCCTGGGCGGAGCGGGATGAAGGCTGCTCGCGCTGACCGACCCGGCCAATGCCAACTCCGCGATGCGTTCGATCAGCCCGGCGTAGTTCATCCGGCTTCCGCGGCCGCCAGCGCCAAGCCGGCATCCTCGCTCAGGCACGGATTGGCGTTCACGTCGATGACGTGGGCCAGGCCCTCCGGGCTGATCCGCAGATCGATCCGGGCATAGCCCGCGAGCCCGAGCGCCGCCCAGACAAGGCGGGCGATCCGCGCCAAATCGGGGTCCGCGCCGAAGCGGCTGCGCGTCAATGAGTATAGCGGATGCGCGCGGTCCCACTTCGCGGCGTAGTCGAGAATGCGCGGCGCGTCGACGGGCCAGGTCTCGGCGTAGACAAGTTCGGCGATCGGCAGGACGGTGCAGCCGCCCGCACCGTCGCCGAGCATCGAGACGTTGAATTCACGTCCCTCGATGAACGCTTCGGCGTAGAACCCCGGCGGTAGCGCCTGCAACCGAGGGACCACCGAGTGAGGGCCGAGGCCTTGCGAGGCGTGTTCGCTCGCGCGCTTGATGATGAACCGGCCGGGCCAGCCGTCCTCGGGACCGGGCGGGACCGGAACGCCGGCGTGGCGCAGCGCGCGCCGCGTCGCGGGTTTGTCGGCGGTGAGCGCCAGCGCCGCCGCGCCGTTCCCGGTGAAACGCAAGCCGAGCCGCTCCAGCAGAGCCGGAATGGCAGCGCAAAGCGGCCCGTCGCCATCCAGGCTTTCGACAAGGTTGAACACCAGATCGGGTGTTTCAGCGCGCAAGTATTCCGCCACGGCCGGAAGATCGAGTGAAACCGCTCGCGCCGCGACACCCCAGCCGAAACGCCGCAACGCGGCGCCGACGCTCGCAGCTCCGGCCAGCACATCCTGTTCATCGGGCGGCGCGTCCGGCGGAACCTCTTGATGCAGGACAACGCATTTCATCGCCAGCGCAGGCCGAGCCGTTCGCAAGCCGCGTCCATGATGCGCGTGAGCAGCCAAGTGTGGTCGTGTCCGGCCAGGCGCGCGGCGATGGTCAGATCGGAATCGGTCGGGTGCAGCCCGGCGAGCGGATTCGCCTCGAGAAAGTGCGGCTGCCCGGCGGCATCGCTGCGCAAATCGATGCGTCCGGCGTCGCGCCCCCCCAGCACCCGCCACGCGGCCAACGCCGCCGCGCCAGCCGCCGCGGCCTCGCGATCGGTCGCCAGCCGGTACGAGACGGTCGGCAGGCCGTCGTGTCCGATCGCGAATGCACGATCCGGTCGGTCGAATCCTGGGCCCGTGATTACCGGGCATGATCCGGCAATCACGGGCGTCGGGCCGCCCGATGCCCGGGTCTCCGCCCGGGCGTGACGTGAAGCGGCGGGTTCTTCAGGCATCGATCCGCCGTCGCGCTGGAATGCGACGTACTCGTAATTCTTTTTCGCGTCGAAGCCGTAAGCCGCTTCGGATGACAGCTCGACCACGCCGATGAGCACGGCCGACGCGCCGGTACCGATTACGCCGACGGTGAATTCGCGGCCCGGCAACAGCGATTCCGCAAGAGCCGGCTGCCCGAAGCGGGCGATGATGCGCGCAGCGGCGGTCACAACCTGTTCGGGTGCGCGGCAGATACTGTCGTCCCCGATGCCTTTTCCGGTGCCCTCGGCAAGTGGTTTCACGAACACCGGCAGCGGCAGGTCGCAACCCCGCCGAGGATCGTCGATGACGCGGAAATCCGCCGTGGCAATCCCGGCGTCACGCACCACGCGCTTGCAATGCGCCTTGTGCAGCGTCAGCGCCAGCACTTCCGGATCGCTGAACACGTATGGCACATTGTAGGCATCCAGCAGCGCCGGAACCAGCGATTCGCGGCCGATGCCGTGCAGCCCTTCGCAGATGTTGAACACCAGATCCCAGCGCGCGCCTTCGGCCAACCGGCGCACGAGCTGCTCGGCGCGACCGATGCGCTCGGTCCGGTGATCATGCGCCGCCAGCAGCGCTTCGATGGCGTCGATCGTTTCCGGCTGGTCGAATTCAGCGCTCTGTTCGGAATCGCGGACGTCGTCCGTCCAGTCGGCGGCGAGGTCGTAGCAAAGCCCGATGCGCACCGCTCGGCTAGGCTCGCGGCGGCGGGTCGGGGTATCGATAGGCGTTGCCCTCGAAGTTGGTCAGCAGCAGGTCGTCGCGGTCGCGTCCGAGAACGTAATCGGGCAGCAACGGAATCTTGCCCCCGCCGCCGGGCGCGTCGACCACGAAATGCGGCACCGCGTAGCCGGTCGTGTGGCCGCGCAGGCCGCGGATGATGTCCAGGCCACGCGAAACCGGCGTGCGGAAATGTGCCGAGCCGCTGATCGGATCGCATTGGTAAAGATAGTACGGCCGCACCCGCAGCCGGAGCAGGCCGTGGTTGAGCGTGCGGATCACGTCCAGGCTGTCGTTGATGCCGGCGAGCAGCACGGTCTGGCTGCCGAGCGGAATGCCGGCATCGGCCAGCCGGCTGGTGCTTTCGGTCACTTCCGGCGTGAGTTCGGTGGGATGCGTGAAGTGAAGGCTCATCCACAGCGGATGATAGCGGCGCAGCGCGCGGACCAAATCGCGTGTCACCCGCTGCGGCAGCACCACCGGCACTTTCGTGCCGATGCGCAGGAATTCGACATGCGGGATGGCGCGCAACCGGCTGAGCAGCCATTCCAGCTTGTCGGTGGCGATGGTGAGCGGATCGCCGCCGGACAGCAGTACGTCGCGGATTTTCGGCCGCGCCGCGATGTAGTCGATGGCGCGCTGCCACTGCGCGAGGCTGAACGTGACTTCGCCACCGCCGCCGACCATGCGGCTGCGCGTGCAGTAACGACAATAAGTGGCGCAAAACCCGCTGGTGAGGAACAGCACACGGTCAGGGTAGCGATGCACCAGCCCGGGAACGGCGGAATCGGCGTCCTCGCCGAGCGGATCGTCCGACTCGCCGGGCATCCGGACATGCTCGGCGCCGACCGGAATATGCGTGCGGCGCAACGGTTCGTTCGGGTCGGTCTCGCTCATCAAGCTGGCATAATAAGGCGTGATACCGATCGGCAGCGAACCGCCGCGCGCGGCAACCGCCGCATGTTCGTCCGCGCTCAAATGAAACACGGCGGCGAGCCGGCCCAGGTCGCGAATCCGGTTCCTGAGCTGCCAGCGCCAATCGTTCCATTCCGTTGTGCCGACTTCCGGGAAGAAGCGGCGCCGGAAGGCTCGGGAGCGTTCGGAGAGGGGGAAGGGGGCGGTGCGCTCGCGATCCTTGAGCGCGGTGGGGAAGGCAGCGGTGATCGTGGTCCGCTCGTGGCCCATGCGTGGTCGTCCTCATCGCGGCCGCAAGCGCGCCGCGAATCGGCGGCCCCGGGGCGAGCGGCGCAGTTAAGCCTTGAGCCGCGGCGGAATTCCACTCCTTTTCCGGCATGGCTGGTCACGTTACACGCGAACAACGAGGGCCGGTGCCGAGGCGGCGGCCCGGTGCCCCGAACGGCGACGGGAATCGCCCTTGCGGTCACCGGCGGCCAGGCGAGAATGTTGGTGGCATGTTGCACCTGACCAAGCTCGCGGTGGGGATCGAGGATATCGGGCATCTGCGGAGCGTGCAGTCGCGGCGCGCCAAAGCCGACCCGCCGCTTCGCCATCGCACCCGCAATTTTCCGCGCCGGGCCGACGAGATCGTGGCGGGCGGCTCGATTTATTGGGTGGTCGGCGGGGCGATGATCGTGCGCCAGCGCGTGGTGGCGATCGAGCGCGACCGCTTGGAGGACGGCTCGGCCTGCGCCGCGCTGGTGCTCGACCCCGAGTTGGTTCCGCTGATCGGCCGCGCGACCAAGCCGTTCCAGGGCTGGCGCTATCTCACGGCGGAGCAGGCGCCCTCGGATCTCCGCGCCACTCCCCCAGCCAAGGGCGAAACCACGCTGCCCCCGGGAATGCGCGAGGAGCTGCGGTCGCTTGGACTGCTTTGACGCGAGGGCTGCTCGGCCTCGCCGGTAGGATGTGCCGCTGGGGAACCTCGGCGCGCTTGACGCCGCCGCCCGCGCGGCGGAAGCGTGCGAGCCATGAACGATCCCGCCGCCCTGCATCGCGAGCTGTTCACGCTCGACAGCCACATCGACATTCCCTGGCCGACCGGCCCTGACGCCTTCGAGGACGGCGACCGCCGTGTCGACATGCCGAAGATGCGCCGCGGCGGATTGTGGGCCGGATGCTTTGCCGCCTTCGTGCCGCAGGGGCCGCGCACGCCGGAAGGCTACGCCGAGGCGGTCGGCCGCGCCGTCGCCATGCTGGAAGCTATTCGCGGCATGTCGCGAACCCAACATGGGCTCGCCGCGCGCGTCGTGAGCACGGCGGCGGAGATCGAGTCGGCCCGGGCCGCCGGGGCGATCGCGATCGTTCCGGTGGTCGAGAACGGACACGCGATGGGCGGCGATCCCGGCGAGCTGCGCCGCTTCCGCGACCTCGGCGCGCGCTACGTCACGCTCACGCATAACGGCCACAACGACCTCGCCGATTCCGCCAACCCGCGCAAGGAACTCGGGGACGCACCGGAAGAGCATGGCGGGCTCAGCCCACTCGGGCGCGTTGCCATCGGCGAGATGAACCGGCTCGGCATCCTGGTGGATGTGTCGCACACCTCGCGCAAGGCGATGATGCAGGCGGCCGAGGTGTCGCGCACGCCGGTGGTCGCCACGCATTCCTGCGTGCGCGCTCTGTGCGACCACGCGCGCAATCTGGATGACGAGCAGCTCGACCTGCTGCGCGCGACCGGTGGGCTGATCCAGATCACCGCGATGCCGGCGTTTTTGCGCCTGAAGGGTAAGTTGGAGACCGTGAGTGTGTCCGACTTCGCCGACCATGTGGATTATGCCGTGCGCCGGATCGGCGTGGCACATGTCGGCATCTCCTCGGATTTTGACGGCGGCGGTGGAATCACCGGCTGGAAGGACGCCTCCGAAACCCCCAATCTCACGGCGGAGCTGTTGCGGCGGGGTTACGGCCGCGCGGAGATCGCGGCACTTTGGGGCGGCAACTTCCTGCGCCTGCTGCGCCGCGCCGAGGAGATTGCATCATGATTCCCAGCACCGAGTTGCCGGACGGAACGCGCGTGCCCGCGCTCGGTCAAGGCACTTGGCACATGGGCGAGAACCGCCAATCGGCCGAGAAGGAGGCCGACGCGCTGCGGCTGGGAATCGACCTCGGCATGACCCTGATCGACACGGCGGAGATGTACGGCGAGGGCGGCGCCGAGCGCGTGGTCGCCCGCGCCATCGCCGGCAGGCGGGACGAGGTGTTCATCGTCTCCAAGGTGTATCCGCACAACGCCTCCCGCCGCGGCGTGCCGGCGGCCTGCGAGCGCAGCCTGCAGCGGCTCGGCACCGAGGAGATCGACCTCTATCTGCTGCATTGGCGCGGATCGACGCCGCTCGCCGAGACAGTCGAGGCGTTCGAGGCGCTACGCGCGGGCGGCAAGATCCGCTACTGGGGCGTGTCGAATTTCGACGCCGACGATATGGCGGAACTGTCTACCCTGCCGAACGGCCGCCACTGCGCAACCGATCAGGTGTTGTACAACCCCGACGTGCGCGGCATCGAGTTCGACCTGCTGGCGTGGTGCGAGCAGCATCGTCTGCCGATCATGGCCTATTCGCCGATCGGCCAGGCGGGGCGGCTGTTGAAATCGCGCGCGCTGGTCGAGGTGGCGCGGCGGCACAAGGCGACCCCGGCGCAGGTGGCGATCGCTTGGTGTCTGCGCCGGCCGGGCGTGATCTGCATTCCGAAAGCCAGCGACGCCGAGCACGTGCGCCAGAACGCCGCAGCAGCAGATATCAAGCTCAGCCCCGAGGATCTCGCCGAAATCGACGCCGCGCATCCGCCGCCGAAGCGCAAGCAGTCGCTGGGAATGTTGTAGATCAGGTCGTTCGGCGAATGCGCCAGTCGGCCAAGTAGCCACGAACGGCGGCGATCAATCCGATGATCGACAAAGTCGCGGCAAGCGCGTGACCACTTTCCCATTGCAGGCGATAACTTCGCCAGCCGGCCGGAAGACTCGCGGCGGTCCATCCATTCAGTGCCGCGTTGACCGGTTTGTTTAGCATGAAGAACGTCGCCAGCATGGCCGCGTACGCTGCGACAGCGACGAGCGTCGGCCGCCAAGCCCCGCTCGTCCGGCGCCGCAAGATCAGAAGAACCAAGGAAGTGGCGAACGCGCCAATTTCGGCCGGCGCACCAAGAAAAGGACCCCACCCGCGATAGAGGTGCTGCTGAACGGCCAGCCATAACGCACCATCGAGCGCCAACTTGTTCGGCAACTCGAGCACATGCGCGATGGGCGCGAGTGTCGCCAAAACCGCAAAGGCCAAATTGGCGAGCGCAACGATGGCCATTCACATCACTTCGGCATGCTCGCGGGGCGCGAGGTCCCGCTTCCCGAACGCTAAACTGGTGACGGCGCGCGCGCGAATTCCAGGGATCGCTATTCTGTCGGCAGCGGTATCTTGGCCGCGCCCTCCCAGGTGACGCGGCCCGGTGTGCCGCAATTCGGGCAAACCGGATGCCAAGAGGGCAAATGCGTCCCGCAGCCGCCGCAGCGCCAGGTCGGGTCGGGGTCGGCCATTGCCGCGCGGCGCAGCGTGTCCCGCATCGCCTCGGTCTGGCCGTGCTCCTGCTCCTCCAGATCCGCCATCAGCATCCAGACGCGCCGCTCGTTGAGCCGCTCGCGCACGGTTTCGGCGTGTCGGCGCGCCTCGCCGGTCAAACCGGCGGCCAGAAAGCAGCGGGCGAGCAGAAGATGCGTCTCCGGGTGATCGGGATTGTGGACGACCAGCTTCTCGGCGGCTTTCAGCCGCTGCATGGGATCGGTTATGCCGGCCAGCGCTGCGGTGGCCAGATCCGGGTGGGGTGCCGCTTCCCAAGCGTCGCGCAGCACCGCTTGGGCGCGCGCCTCGCGCCCAGATGCGCGCAGCCGGTCGGCGTAGACGAGCGCGGCCGGGGTGAGGGTCGGGTCCTCCTTCCAGGCTTGGCGGGCGAGGCGCAGCGATTTGTCGGGATCGGTTTCCGCTTGCGCGGCGGCGGTGGCGTAGGTGGCGCGCGGCGCGCCGGGGCCGGCCAACAGCAGCGCCTCCTTCCAGGCGCCGGTGCGGATCGCCATGCGGGCGCGCTCCTCCCGCAGCCAAGCCGCGCCGGGATAGGCGTCCTCGGCGCGGCGGGCGAGCGCGGCGGCTTCCGCCCAGTCCTGCCGCGCGACCGCCTGCTGCAATAGCCCGCGATAGCCGAGCAGCGGGGCATCCTCCCGTGCCGCCAGGGCCCGGAACAGGTTTTCCGCCTCGCTCTCTTGCCCCGAAAGCCGTTCCGCCTGGGCCGCCAGCAGCAGCGTTTGCGGCGTGTCGCCAAGGTAGCGCCGCGCCCGCGCGCTTTCCCGCCGCGCCCCGGCGGCGTCCCCGGCGGCGAGCGCGACGAGCGCCCGGCTGACCGCGCCATCGCCCAGCCGGCGCATGCGGTCGGCGCGCCAGCGGCGCATCCGGCGCGGCAGCGTGAACAGGAAGCGGAGTCCGCCGAGCAAGCCCCAGCTCGCCAGCACCAGCGCGATCAGGCCGAGCACGAAAACCGGGGTCGTCATCTCGATCGTCAGCCCGGCGATCTGCAGCGTCACGTGGCCGTGCAGCGACGCCAGCCACCAGGCGAGCGCGACGACGACCGCCGAAACGATCAGGATCAGGACGATGCGGCGCATCAGGTGCGGGTGCGCGCCGGCGGTTCGGCTGGCGTGGCCGGCGGCAGCGCCGATTGCGCGGCGAGTGCGGCCAGGGCCTTGCGGGCATCGAGCAAGGCCGCAGCGCGGGCACGCCAGGCGGCGAAGGCCTGCGCCGGGGGCCCTTTCAGTTCGGAGACCGCGCCGACCGCGCCGGCGAGATCGCCGGCATCCAGCGCCTGCGCGGCGCGCGCGATGGTGGAGTTGACCGGATTGCCGACGATGACCTGGTTGCCCCGTCGGACCGTAACTAGCGACTCGAACCGGCCCTTCACGGATCCCCAGAAGCCGGCCTGTCCGGATTGCGGTTCGGCTGCCGCCGATGCGGCCTGCGCGGCGGCGGGGAACGCGAGGCGCAGCGACGCCACGGTCGGTGGCGCCGCGGTCGCGTAGCGGGCGAGTGCCGGCGGCGCGCCGGGCAACTCGCCGATCGGCAGGCCGGCGTCGAGCGCCGCTTCCGCCGCCTGGATGCGCGCCACCCGCCCGGCCCGATCGGCCAGGCCCGACAGCGACCGCGCCTCCTGCTCGACGGTGCCGATCCTCGTCTCGGCCACGTCGAGCCGCTTGGCCATGGCGGCATGAGTTGTTTGTACTTGACCGGTCAGATGCTGCTGCTCGGTCGCGAGTTGCTGCTGCTGGGTGGACAGGTGCTCCTGTCGGCTCGCCAACTGATCCAGCCGGCCGGCCAGCGTATCGAATCGCTGTCCCAGATTGGCGATTTCCGGCGGCAACGGCGTCGGCTTGGGCGGCTGCCCGGCCTGCTTCTCGAGCGCGGCGATGCGGGTTTCCAGCGGCGCGAGATCGGGCTCCTTCGGCATCGGCCGCTTTTCCAGCGCCGCGAGCCGCTGCTGCAACGCCCCGTTCTCCTGTCGGGACGACTGCGCTTCCTGTCGGACCGCCTGGACCTCCTGGCGCGCGGCTTGTGCGTCGTGTTCCGCTGCCTGCGCCTGCTGCTGCAGCGCCTCGAGTTGTTGCTGCGCGGTTTGGACCTGCTGGTGCAGCGCCGCCAATTGCGCCACCGAGGCGGGTTGTACCGGAGCGGGACCGGTCTCGCGCGAATTGGCGGTCTTCGAGCGTTCCGTGAACAGATGCTGCCCGAGCGGATGCTGCCAGAGGTAGAACACCGCCGCGAGCAGCACGATCACCCCGAGGCCGAACAGGATCGGCAGCGGGTCGCGCCGCTTCTTACCTGGCGGGGGCTCCGCGACGTGGATGCGTTCCGAACCGGGCGGCTCCGGTTCGGCGTGCGGCGGCTCCGACGGCTCGTCCGGGGGCGGCAGTGATTCCGTCATGCGAGAAGGGCCAATACTTCGTCCTGGTTGGGGCTTAATGCCGCACGGACACGTCGCCACGACAAGGGGGCGAGCGCGTCGGCCACCTTTGCGCTGATGGCAAGCGCGTCGACCTCCCCGAGAATGTCGTTCAGATGGGCATCGCGGACCAGCCGGGCAAACGTCCGCGCGGTGTCGGTCGAAAAGAACAGCGCCGCGGAAACCCCGCGCTCCCCGAGCGCGCGCCGCGCCGTCTGAGGCAGGCTCGGCGCCGGCTCGGCGGCGTACACCGCGCGCCGTTCCACCCCGAAGCCGCGCTCGCGCAACTCGGCGCAGAGCGCGAGGCCCTGCCCGCGTCCGGCGGCGACCAGAAGTTGTTTGCCGTCGCGGTCGCACAGACAGGCGGCCAGATCGGCCAGCGCCGAGGCGTCGCCGGCGGCGCTATGCACCCGTGCATGCCCGGCCCGGCGCGCCCGCTCGGCGGTGGCATCCCCGACGGCGAGCAGTGGAATTCCCCGATGCGAGGCCGGCAGGACATCGACCGCGCGGCCGCTGGCGACCAGCACCGCCTGGAGATCGCCGGGGGCCGGCAGATCGGTGGCGAGCGGCCGGATCGTCAGCACCGGCGCGACGATCGCGACAAAGCCGCGCGCCGCCAGCCGCGCGGCGGTCTCGCCGGCGCCGGGCTCGGGGCGTGTGATCAGGACGCCACGCGCGGCAGGTGGCGGTTGGGTGTCGGGCGGATCGGTATCAGTCAAAAATATCGCTGGGACTGTCCGCCCGCAGGCTCGCGCCGAGTTCCGTGCCGAACTCGGGCCGCGTCGGCGACCGCGCCGCGCACGGTCCGCTTCAGCAGGAAGGAGCCGTCGGCGCGGGCCACCAGTCCGGTGAGCTGAACCTGCCGCGTCTCGCCCGCCCGAGCCGGCAACAGGCGCGCGTGGCCGCCGATCGGCGTGCGGCAGGAGCCGTCCAGGCGGGCCAGCAGCGCACGCTCGGCCGTGGCGACAGCCTTGGCCTGGGGATCCTCGATGGCCTCCAGCAACTCCAGCAACTCGATATCGTCGGCGCGGACCGTCACGCCCACGATGCCCTGGCCGGCGGCGGGAACCACCCTGTCCGGGTCGAGCACGATCGCGGCGCGGGATTCGAGCCCGAGCCGCCTCAGGCCCGCGAAGGCCAGCAAACTCGCGGCGGCATCGCCGCGGGCCAGCTTGGCCAGCCGGGTTTCCACGTTGCCGCGCAAGGTCGTGACCTTCAGGTCGGGCCGCGTGTGCAGAAGCTGCGCCTGGCGGCGCACTGAAGCGGTGCCGATCACCGCGCCGGCCGGCAGCGCGTGGAACGGGTCGGCCGGGTCGGGGCGACCGCAAGCGGGGCCGAGGATCAGCGCGTCGCGCGCGTCCTCGCGCTTCAGCGTGCAGGCGAGAACAATGCCCGGGGGCAGCTCGGTTTCGAGATCCTTCAGGCTATGCACCGCGAAATCGATGCGGCCGTCGTGCAAGGCCTCGTGGATTTCCTTGGCGAACAGGCCCTTGCCGCCGATCTCGGCAAGGCGGCGGTCCTGCACCTTATCGCCGGTCGTGGTGATCGCATGTTCTTCGAACACGTTCATCGCCCGCAGCACCGGGCAGAACTGGCGGAGTTGGCCGAGGAACATCCGCGTCTGGACCAGCGCCAGCGGCGATCCGCGCGTACCAACCCGAAGCGGCAGCGACCGCTCGTGCGGCCTCACCTTGATGGGCGCTCGGTTGGCTTGCATGGGGGACGCAATATGCATGGAGGTGTCCTAAATCCGCGGGCAAGCAAAGGAAATACGTACAGTGCACAATGCTGAGTGTGCGTGGCGCGCAGGTCCCGTGCTAGGCATCGAAAGCTCGTGCGACGAAACGGCGGCGGCGCTGGTCAACGGAGATGGTCGTATTTTGGCCGAAGCGCTGCTCAGCCAGCAGGTTGAGCACGCGGCGTATGGCGGGGTCGTGCCCGAGATCGCCGCGCGGGCCCACATCGCGCATCTTCCCGATATGGTCCGGCAGGTGATGAGCGAGGCCGGATTGGCATTTTCCGACCTCGGGGCGGTGGCCGCCAGTAGCGGGCCGGGGCTGATCGGCGGCCTGATCGTCGGGTCCGGGGTGGCGAAGGGCATCGCGCTATCGGCGGGGATTCCGTTCATCGCGGTCAATCATCTGGAGGCGCACGCGCTCACGCCGCGCCTGCCCGGTCTGGCGCCGGGCGGCGCGCCGTTTCCCTATCTGTTGCTGCTGGTGTCCGGCGGACATTGCCAGTGCGTGGCCGTGCTGGGCGTCGGGTGTTATCTGCGCCTGGGCGGCACGGTGGACGACGCGGTCGGCGAGGCGTTCGACAAGGTTGCGAAGCTGCTGGGCCTGCCCTGGCCGGGCGGGCCGGCGCTGGAGCGGCTGGCGGCCGAGGGCGATCCGCTGCGGTTCGCGCTGCCCCGGCCCATGCTGGGGCGCCCCGGCTGCGACTTCAGCTTTTCCGGGCTGAAAACGGCGGTGGCCCACCAGGTCGTAGCCTACCCACCCGGCCCGCTGCCGCGTCGGGACGCGGCCGATATCGCCTCCTCCTTTCAGCGCGCCGTCGCCGAGGTGATGGCCGATCGCGCCGGTAACGCCATGGCGCGGTTTCGGGCGGAGCATCCGCAAGCCGATCTGCTCGTCGTCGCCGGGGGCGTGGCGGCCAATGTCGCCGTGCGCGCGGCGCTCGCGGCGCGCGCCGCCGATAGCGGCTTCACCCTCGCCGCCCCGCCGGTCCGGCTGTGCACCGACAATGCGGTGATGGTCGCCTGGGCCGGGCAGGAGCGGCTGCGCCTCGGGCTGACCGACGGCCTAAACTTCGCGCCGCGCCCGCGCTGGCCGCTCGATGCGCCGGATATGCTGGCGGGCGTCGCCACGGACGCGCGGCGGTGAATTACCGGCACGCCTACCACGCTGGCAATTTCGCCGATTGCATGAAGCACGCGCTACTCGTCTGGCTGGTGCGCGCCATACAGCGCAAGCCGACGCCGATTAGCGTTCTCGACGCGCATGCCGGGGCCGGCCGCTACGATCTCGGCGAAGGGCCGGCGGCTCGGACGGGTGAGTGGCGCGGCGGGATCGGCCGATTGTGGGACGATCCGCCGGAAGTGCTCGTCGACTACATCGGATTGGTTCGCGACCTCGGCCTCTATCCGGGCTCGCCGGCACTGATCCGGGGCTTGCTGCGTCCTGCCGACCGGCTGGTTTGCTGCGAATTGCACCCCGAGGACGCGGCCGCGCTTCGGCGTCGGTTTGCGGGCGATCGGTCGGTGGCCGTGCATCATCGCGACGGCTGGGAAGCGCTCGGCGCGTTGTTGCCACCGGCCGAGAAACGCGGCTTGGTGCTGATCGATCCGCCTTACGAGAAGGGTTCGGAGTTCGCGCGCGTGGCCGAGGGGCTGAGCCGGGGATACCGGCGTTTCCGCAACGGCGTGTTCGCGGCCTGGTATCCGATCAAACATCGCGCCCCGGTGCGCGCCTTCCATGCCGCGATCCACGAGAGCGGGTTGCGCGACGTCGTGGCCACGGAACTGCTGCTTCGCGAGCCGACCGATCCGGCGCGGCTGAACGGCTGCGGGCTGCTGGTGGTCAATCCGCCGTTCGGGTTCGAGCAGTCCATCAAGCCCATGCTGGCGGCCTTGCTTGACCGGCTCGGCAATCGCGAACCGGGAGAGGGCAGCGCGATCGTGCGCCTGATCGATGAATAGCGTCGGCGTGATCGGGGCCGGCGCCTGGGGTACCGCGCTCGCGATCCAGGCGGCGCGCGCCGGCAACGCGGTCACGCTCTGGGCGCGCGATCCAGCCCGCGCCGCCGCGATCGGCGGCACGCGCGAGAATCCGCGCCTGCCGGGAACCCGCCTGCCGGGATCGGTTGCCGTCACGGCTGAACTGAGTGGCCTGGAGGCCGACCTTCTGCTGCTCGCAGTCCCCGTGCAGCACATGCGCGCGGTCGCGACCCGGCTTCCGCCGCGGTCCCCGGTTGTCGTCTGCGCCAAGGGCGTGGAGCAGGGGACGCTGCTGCTGCCGCTCGAAGTGCTGCGCGACGTGGACCCGTTCCGGCACGCGGTCATTCTCACTGGGCCCAATTTCGCGCACGAGATCGCGGCGGGGCTGCCGGCCGCGGCGGTTGTTGCCGGCGGCGACCCGGCGCTGCGCGCGGACGTTACCGCGCGGTTGGGGACGCCGGCGTTTCGGCTCTATGGCAACGACGATTGGGTCGGCGCCGAGATCGGCGGCGCGGCCAAGAACGTGATTGCCATTGCCGCGGGCGCGGTGATCGGCGCGGGGCTGGGGGAGAATGCCCGCGCCGCACTGGTCACGCGGGGGCTCGCTGAACTGGGGCGGCTTGCGCTCACGCTGGGCGGGCGGCTCCGGACCGTTTCCGGGCTTTCGGGTCTCGGCGACCTGTTGCTGACCTGCACCGGGCCGGCGAGCCGCAACTACAGCCTGGGGCTGGCGCTCGGGCGCGGCGAGCGCCTCGCCGAGATCCTCGCCGCGCGCACCGGAGTGACCGAGGGTGTGGCGACCGCGCCGGCGCTGGTTGCGCGCGCGGCGCGCGCCGGCGTGGAGTTGCCAATCTGCGCCGGGGTGGCCGCGCTCCTGGATGGGCGCCTGACGCTGGACGGCGCGATCACGGCGCTGCTTTCCCGCCCGCCCCGGGACGAATGAGCCGCTTGGGTGGGCAACCGGCGCGGGGCTCGGCGGAAGGCCAGCTCACTGGCCGTTCACGGCGGGATCATTCTGCTCCGCGTTCAGAAGCTGATCGCCCAGCTCCCGCAGTTCATTGTCCACCGCGCGGTCATGATTGGCCGACGGTGAGAGGCCAAGCTCCTGCTCGGCGGCGCCGATATCGGCTTGTCGTGGTTGATGGTCCAAGCCATCCCAGCGATTGCCGATCTTGATCGGCGGCTCCTCGGCGGCGGCTTGGAGTGCGGGAAGCTCGGGGGCGAGAAACAGCAGCAGCGCCCCGATCAGCAACGCGGCGCTGCTTGCCCGGCGACGCAATAGGCGGTCGGACATGGATGTATTCCTCCGCGCCGGCCCCGGCGAACCGAAGGGCTGCTCGCTGCTGCAACCGGCGGTGTCATTGCAGATTGCCGCGGCGGCGCAAGAAATCCAAGTCCCGAGTAGCGCTATCATCGCCGGTCCCGCGAGCCCGGGCCGGCGCGCGGCGGCCGGTTGCGCGCTGGGCGATCGCGACGATACGGCCGTATGCCGCTCAGCAATGTCGGCTCGAACACGAGCGAGGCGACGAGCGTGCAGCCGAGGCTGAGCAGCAAAAGGCCGCCCATGCTCGCCGTGCCTGGATGGTTCGACAGCGCCAGCGAGCCGAAGGCGGTGCCGGTGGTGAACGCCGAAAACAGCACCGCGCGGGCGGTCGCCGAACCGAGGAACCAGTGCCGCCGCGCCCGCCAGTTCATCACGAAATAGATATTGAACGAGACGCCGACCCCGAGCAGCAGCGGCAGGGCGATGATGTTGGCGAAGTTCAGCGGCATCGGCAGGCCGACGGCGATCACCACGGTCATCAGGGCCGAGAGCAGCAGCGGCGCCAGCACCAGCCCCACGTCCAGCGGCCGGCGCAACGCCACCAGCAGGATCACCGTAACCGCGCCTAATGCCGCCGCCGCCGCGGTGCGGAATGCGTCGATGATGGTGGCGCTGGTATCGACGATCGTTACCGCCGAGCCGCCCGCGTTCGGCGCCACCGGGCGGACCTGGGCGACAAGATCGTGCAGACCGGCGCTGCTGTTGGCCGCGGGCCGTGGGATCACCTGAACGCGGGCGCGTCCGTCCGGCAGCACCCAGTCGCGCTTCAGGCTGGCGGGGAGCGAGGCGAGCGTGACCGGTTTTGCTTGCAGCGCCTCGCGCAGGCGATTCAGTTCGTCCGGCAGAAAACGGGTCAGCGCCCGGTTCATGGCCATCAGCGTCGCGTCCGGCGCGTGCCCCAGCTTGTGCAGCTCGGCCGCGATCCCGACCAGCGGATTGTCGGGCGGCAGCTTGGCGAGCGCCGGATCGATCTGCGCCAGCGCGGTGCGGATCGCCAGCCGCAGCTGATCCGGCGTGACTGGGGCAGCCGGGCTCTGCGGCGCCAGGGTCGGGGCCAGGATCGACGCCGTGTCCGCTACGGCGGCGAGCTTCTGCTTCTGATCGTCCGGGACGAAGCTCTCGACCGTCAGCACCTGCGAGACCAGCGGCAGCTTCTTGAGCCGCTCGGCGATGCTGGCCGCGTGCTGCACCGAGGGCTCGATAATGTCGATCGTATACGGGTTGGTCAGCGGATTGTTCATCAAATCCATCAGCGTCCGCATCGCCTCGGTGTTCGGGTTTTTCGTGTGCAGCGGGTCCGAATCGAAGGTCAGGTTCGGCAGCAGCACCGCCCCGGCGATCGCGAGACCTATGAAGGCGGCGAGGATCGGGATGCGGAATCGGTGCAGCCGCATGTCCAGCACCTTGCCGGTGCGGAACCCGACCTCGGCGGTTTCCGCTCGCGGCCGGAACAAGGTCAGCGCGGCCGGCAGCCAGAACAGCGTGCAGATGAAGGCGATGATCATCCCGGTGCCGGCGATCAGGCCGAGTTCGGCGACGCCCACGAACGCGGTCGGCACGAAGGCGTAGAACCCAGCCGCGGTCGCGGCGGCGGCGACGAGGATCTGGGCCCCGACCCGGCGCGCGGTCTCCGCCAGTGCTTCGTGGGCGTCGCGGTAGACCATGCGCACCTCGCGGTAGCGCACGCAGAACTGGATGGCGAAGTCGACCGCGATGCCGACGAACAGGATCGCGAAGGCGAGCGAGATCAGGTTCAGGGTGCCGACTGCGAGCGCGGCGAAGCCGGTGGTCAGGCAACCGCCGACCATGAGCGTGAGCACGATCGGCAGCACCAGCCGCCAGCTTCCGACCGCCAGGAACAGCCAGAGCGTGATCAGCACGACGCTGGCGATGGTGCCCCAGACCATGCCTTCCTTGACCGAAGCGAATTCCTCGTCGGCCAGCACCACCGAGCCGGTCACCCGCAGGCGGGCATCTCCGGATTTGACGAATTCGAGCTGCGAGGCGGCCTTGCGTAGCGCCGCGGTTGCCTCGCCGCCGGCCTTCAGCGCGCCGTAGTTCAGCCGCGGCTGGGCCAGCACGAAGCGGAACTTGCCAGCCTGCGCCGCGACCGCGCCAGCCAGGAGTTCCTCCCAGGAGAGCGGCTGGGGGTGACCCGCCAGCGTCTCAGCAAGCGTTCGTTGAAACCCCTTCAGTGCCGGAAGGTAGGGGGCGAGATCGGCCTGCCCGTGCTGTGCGCCCATGCCGATGAGCGCCAGCGCGGCGAACAGGCCGCGCGCGGACGGATCGGCCGACAATTGGCCGAGGAAGGGCTGGGCATCGACCGTCTTGTCGAGCAACGCCTGCAGTGTCTTCGGGTCCAGGAACAGCAGTCCCTCGCGCGCGAAGAACGACGAGGCGCCGGGGGTTTCGACGTGTTCGAAATGCTCGTGATCGGCGGCGAGGCGCTTGGCGAGCGCCGTGGCGGTCGCGTCCGCCTCTTCCGGGATGCGCGCGTCGATCACCGCGACGATCAGATTGCGGAATTGCGGAAAGGCGCGATCGAAGGCGATCTGCTGCTGGCGCCAGGGCAGGCTCTGGCGGAACATCAAGCTGGTTTCGGTGGTGACGCCTATGTAGCGGTAGGCGGCGAGCACGCCGAGCGCGGCGAGGACCGCGCCCGCCAACACGACAAATAGCGCGTATCGGCGGCTGAACTCCACCGCCGTGACCAGCAGTCGCAGGCCCATGCCTTAACCGTATCCGTTCCGTTCGTGGAGGTGCCGATTGCGCATGCCCCTTAGCCCATCGCACGTAGCGCACCAAGGGAGCGCCGGTTCGCCGAGGCGAGGCTTGGGGGCGGGACCGGCGGCCGCGCGGGCGCCCTAGGGATGCTCGGTATAAGTCACCGTGAAGTTGGTCCGCGTCATCGGGTCGAGGCTGCCCAGGCCGAGCAGCACGAGCAGCCAGAACAGCGCGGCCATCGCCACGAAGCGCGACAGCCGCCCGGCCTGCCCGAGATGCATGAAGAAGGTGCCGATCAGCAGCACCATCAGTCCGCCCGGCACGATCAGGAAACCGCCGTAAACGTGGCCGATATGCGCGAACGAACCGCCGAGTTCGAGGCCGAACAGCGCCAGCAGCGCCAGCCAGACGGCCGCGACCGGACCGATGATGCGGATCATCCCAGCCGGCCCACCAAATAGATCAGCGGGTAGAGGATCATCCAGACGCAGTCGACGAAGCTCCAGAAAATGCCGACCACCTCGACCGGCGTGTGCCACTCCACCGTATAGGCGCCCTTGCGGACGTTCCGCATGATCCACAACACTAGCCCGAGCCCCACCACCATGTGGAAGGCATGCAGCACCGTGCCGATCCAGTAGAATACCCAGAAGAGCTGCGCGCCGCCCGCGTCAGCCCCGGTAATGCCGAAATGCGGACCGGGGTTCAGGTGCTTGTCGAGGTCGCCCTTCCATTCGAGCCCCTTGCACACCAGGAAGGTGAAGCCGAGCATCACGGCGATGAAACAGCACTGGAACAGCCGCTTCTGGTTGCCTTCCTTGATGAATTTCAGCCCGACGGTGTAGCTCGCGCTGCTGGTGATCAGCAGGATGGTATTGATCGAACCGATCAGCAGATCGGTCTGCATTGCCCCGCGGTGGAACCCGAGCGGATGGTAATGCCGGTTCAGCATCCAGGCGAAGAACAGCCCGCCGAAGAACAGCACCTCCTGCGCCAGGAAGATCCACATGCCGTCGAGCGCCGTATCCGACTGGTGCTCGAAATCCTCGTACTGGAAGTGGAGATGGGCTTGCGACATGGCGCTAGCGCACGCTGGCTTCGATCGCTTCGGGAGCGGGGTAGTCGTAGGGCATCCCGGTCACGATCGGCGTCGTGGTGAAGTTTTCCGGAGGCGGGGGCGAGCGGGTCTGCCACTCCAGCCCGGTGGCGCCCCAGGGGTTGTCCGGCGCGCGCTCGCCGCGGAACAGCGACCAAGTCAGGTAAAACAGGGGCAGCACGTAGCCGAGGACAAGAATGGCCGCGCCGGCCGAGGAAAAGATGTTCAGAATTTGGAACTCGGGCGCGTAAGTCGCGTAGCGCCGTGGCATGCCGTAGTAGCCGAGCAGATATTGCGGCGAGAAGGTGAGCAGGAAGCCGGCGAAGATGATGAGCGCCGCCACCCGGCCCCAGGCCTCGGGATACATCCGTCCGGTGATCTTGGGCCACCAGTAGTGCATCCCGGCGAAATACGCCGACACCATGCCGCCTACCATGATGAAGTGGAAATGCGCGATGACGAAGTAGGTGTCGTGGAGATGCACATCGGCCGACAGCGTCGCCACCCAGAGTTCGGCCAGCCCGCCGATCGTGAACAGCGCGATGAAGCCGAGCGCATAGATCATCGGCGCGTCGAAGCGAATGAAGCCCTTATGCATCGTGCCGATCCAGTTGAACACCTTGATCGCCGAGGGCACTGCGACCGCGAAGCTGGTCAGCGAAAACACGATGGAGGCAAACACCGACGTTCCGGCCACGAACATGTGGTGCGCCCAGACGAAAAAGCTGAGCACGGCGATGGCGATCGACGACCAGGCGACAAACTTGTACCCGAACAGGCGCTTGCGGCTGAACGTGGTTATCACCTCGGTGACCACGCCCATCCCGGGCAGGATCATGATGTACACCGCCGGGTGCGAGTAGAACCAGAACAGGTGCTGGAACAACAGCGGATCACCGCCGAGCGCGGGATCGAAGATGCCGACCTTGAAAAAGGTCTCGAACGCCAGCAGGATGAGCGTCATGGCGAGGACCGGCGTGGCCAGCACCATGATCACGCTGGTCGCATAGGTCGACCACAGGAAGATCGGCATGCGGTGAAAGGTCATGCCGGGCGCACGCAGCTTGTGGATGGAGGTGATGAAGTTCACCCCGGTGGAGATCGAGGAAAACCCCACGATAATGATGCCGAATGCCGCCAGCACGACGTGGCCCTTGGCGTACTGGGACGTGAACGGCGTGTAGAAGGTCCAGCCGGTGTCCACGCCACCCCAGGTACAGCGCCACGATGGTCAGCAACCCGCCGAAGACGAAGATGTACCAGCTCATCAGGTTGATTTTGGGGAACGCGACATCGCGCGCGCCGAGCATCAGCGGCAGGCAGAAATTGCCGAGCGTGACCGGAATGGACGGGACCAGGAAGAACCAGACCATGATCACGCCGTGCCAGGTGAACAGCCGGTTGTACACTTCCGGCGAGACAATGGCGCCATTGGGCGTGAGCAGTTGAATACGTATGAGCGCCGCGGGGACGCTGCCGACGAAGAAGAAGAAAGTGAGCGAAATGGCGTAAAGGATCGCCAGGCGCTTGTGGTCGTGGGTGGCCAGCCACGAGCCGATGCTGTGCTCGTGCGTGAGATAATTGTCCGGCCGCGGCCCGCGAATGGTCGCGGCCTTGATCCGCGGCGGATCGAATTCGAGCGTGTTCGACATCGTCGGCTTCTCCGCGTCAGTTCCCGGGCGCGAGCGACTTGATGTAGGCGATCAGCTTGATCACGTCTTCTTCGCCGAGCTGACCGGAAAAATTTGGCATGCGGTTCTTGTAGCTCGCGACGATCTTTTCACCGGGATTGAGGATGGAATCGCGGATATAGCCGTCGTCGGCGGTCACCACCGATCCGTTCGAGAGCGGCACCGGGCTGCCGTAGAGACCGACCAGCGAGGGCGCGCGGATGTAGCCGCCGCCGGTGCCGGGTCCGACATTGTGGCAGCCGCCGCAGCCGAACTTCGTGAACAGCGCCCGGCCTTCGGCGACCAGGCCTCCGGCCGTGCCATTGCGCGACAGCCATTTCTGGTAGTCGGGGCCGCTCATCACGTAAACGACGCCGACCATGCGCGAATGCTCCACTCCGCAGTATTGATCGCAGAACAGGTGGAACGCGCCAATTTCGATCGGATAGAACGTCACCGACTTGTAGCGGCCCGGGAGGACGTCGCGCTTGAAGCGGAACGCCGGGATGCCGACGCTGTGGATCACGTCCTCCGAGGTCATCAGGAGCGTAATCGGGCGGTTCACCGGAACATGGATTGCGTTGATTTCACGCTGGCCGCCCAGGTGTTCGACCTTCCACATCCACTGCTTGCCGACGACGTAGATTTTTAGCGCGTTCGGCGGCGACGCCCAGACATGGGTGTACTGGATGGCGCCCCAGACGAACAGGCCGAAGAACGCCAGCAGCGTCGCGGTGGTCCAGGAGATTTCGTATTTGAACGTGCGGTCGGCGATCTTGCCGCGCTCGACCCCGCTGTTCGCGTGATAGCGGAACAGAAACACCAGCATCAGTCCGAACACCAGCGCGAGTACCCCGAGCGATACCAGCAGCAGGGCGAAGAACAGCCAGTCCGCCTGAACCGCGTGCCGGCTGGCGGCATCGAGGCCGTAAATCAGCCGGCCCTGCGCGCTGCCGTAGAGATAGGGGTTCACCCGCGCCTCCGTCCGAGCGTGAACCAGGATGCCAGCAGTCCGCCGAGCGTGAGTGCGAATAGTCCGCCCATGATGCTGAGGATGCGCATCACTTCGAAGGTATAGCGGCCGGTGGATGCGTCGAAATGAAAGCAGAGCAGCAGGATAGGCAACGCGGCGCGGGCGATGCCGCCCGAGCGCGCGCGCAGCACGCCCGTGTTCACGTCCCCGGCCTGGTAGCCCACGCCCAAAAGATAGCTCGACACGCGGCCGGTCTTGGAGAGGAACACGATCCCGGTCGGATGCAGGTACTGCTTCAGTTTCGCGTCGTATCGGGCGGTGTAGCCGACGGCTTCGGATATCTTGCGGATCGAAGCGGCATCTCCGGTCAGGAAATGCCAGCCGCGATCGGCGCCGGCGGTGGGATGGCGCGCCAGATCCGAGGCCTTGGCGTTCGCCGCGTCGGCGCTGGTTTCGCGCGGGTCGATGCTGAGCGTGATGAGCTGGTAATCCGCGGGGGTCTTGAGCGCGCTCAGTTCGAGTGCGTGGAACAGGTCGTCCTGCACGACGCCGCAGAGGTTGGGACAATGAAAATAGACGAGCGCCAGGATCACCGGTCCTGCCCCGAAGAAGTAGCCGAAGCGCACTTCGCGGCCGTGTTCGTCCCGAAACTGCATGCTGAGCGGGAGCCGCGCGCCGGGATGTTCGTGGAATCCGAGCCCCGAAAGGTCGGGCGGTGTGGCGCGCGCCACGGGCGCCGCGGCGAAAAGCAGGGCCGGCAGAGCCAGCGCTATGATGACCCAGGCGCGAGCCGCGGCAGAGTGGCCGAGCGTCCGAGTCATTCTGCTGCCTCGTCCGGCGCGCTCGGCTTCGGCCAGCCGGGAATGCCCTCCTGCGCCACCTTGCGCATGGCGTCGGCAATCGGGATGTGCACGGTGCCCTTCTTGCGGTCGATCCAGCCGAGGCTGTTCAACTGGCGCAGTTCGTTGCGCAGGAAATGTGCCAGTTCGCCGCGCGGGGTGGATTGCAGCACGGGCGCCGGGAAATTGGGCACCGGCATAGGTGCCACCGGTTCGCGCAAGGTGTCGCGAAACAGCGCCATGCATATGCCGATCGCCAGCCCCAGCGCGAGCGTGATGCCGCCGAACCAGAAGACGCCGAAGCGCGTGGTGACGTCGCTGTGCTCGTGCCGCGCGCGCGGCAGGTTGGGCGGTTCAGCCATATTGCGCGACCGGCACGAGAGCGGAGCGGCCCGCGCGCAACGCGATGCCCGCGGCTACTCCGCCGATTGCCAGCATCGGCGCCAGATCGACCGCGCCGATCCCGAGCGGGACGGAAGGCAGCACCAGCCACCAACTATAAACGATGTCGATGGCGATCAGCAGCCCCGAGACCAGCATGATGCCCGCGCGCGAACGCTGAACGCGCGGCGACAGCAGCAGGAAGAATGGCACCCCGAAATGGCAGATGGCGATCGCCGTCGCGGCGATGCCCCAGCCATGCGCGGTGCGCGCCACGTACCAAGGCGCGTCGTGCTGCAGGTCGGACGAGTAGACGATCAGCAGCTGCATGTAGGCGAGCCAGGTCCAGATCATGATCAACGCGAGCAGCAGCTTGGCGACATCGGCGAGTATTTCGCGATCGGGGGTGAACGGCGTGCTCGCCAGCACGGCGATGGCCAGCGCGAACAGCACGAAATCCGCCGCGATCAGCATGCCGTAGACGCTGGAATCGAAATGCGGATCGAGCGCGAGCGTGCTGTCGATCGAGGCGAAGGTCACGGTGAGCAGCAGCACCGCGAGCCCCGGGGGCGCCAGCCGAACGAGCCAAGCCGGCGACCTGCCGGGCCGCGTCGCGAACAGGGTAAGCGCGGCGAGTGCCAGCCAGAAGATCACGTAGCAACCGCCCCGCCAGGCGAAGAACCGGCCGTTCAGATACCAGCTGTTGTGCAGCAGCGCGGCGAATTTCGGGTGCAGCCACGGGTAGATATCCCCGACGAACACCACGTACGGACCGACGGCGAGCAACACCAGCGGCATGGTGCAGACACCCGCGATCAATGCCGGACGGATCGTGAACCCCCACCGTCCGCCGGTGAGCGCATGCGCGAACAACAGCGCCATGCTGCCGAGCGGCCAAGCCACGAACAGGAACAGCGCCGCGAGCCAGGCGTAATGAAAGCGCGCCGGCGCGAGCCACCAGCTGAACCCCGAACCGGCGATGCCGAGCAGACCGAGCAGCCAGGCGATCGTTTCGGCGCGCTTCATTTGCCGGATTCCGGCGAAACCGCCCGCAGAGCCGCCTTCTCCGCATCGGTCAGGTCGGCGAACTTGCTGTCCTGGCTGACTTGCAGCGCGCGGATATAGGCCGCGATGGCCCAGCGGTCGTCCGGCGGCACGCGGCGGGCGAACGAATACATCACGCCGAAGCCGTTGGTGATGACGTTGTAGAAAGCCTCCGGCGGCGCTTTGCGCAGCCGGGGTAGGGTGTAGTTCGGCGGCGAGGGAAAGCCGCGCAGCACCGCCATGCCATGACCGTCGCCCAGTTCGGAATGGCAGGGCGCGCAGAAGATGCGGTAACGCTCCTGTCCACGCTCGAGCAGCGATAGGGTGACGGGGGGCGCCGACACCGGACGCTCGCCGAATTGCACCGTCTCGGCAGGTATTCGCTGCGGCGCGGTGGCGGCGGTGGCGTAAGCGTCCTGCTTTTCCTGCCAGCGCATATCGTGCCGGCAGGCGTCGAGCAGCAGGATCGCGAGACCGGCGAAAAGCGCACGCTTCACGGGACCGTCACCTCGAGCACGACAGGGCCGAGCGGTCTCATCAACTCGTGGGCGAGATGGATCTTTTCCTGATCCTCGGTCCGCACCGCGACGAACCAGGTGTCGCGCGAAGCCTCGCGAAATCCCCCGACCTCGTCCACCTCGTCGTAAAGATGCGGCAGCCGGCAGGCGATGAGGAAGGCGGCGAAGCCGGCGATCATCGCCATCAGCACCGCCCCGAAAAAGGTCAGTGGGATGTAATCCGGCCAGGAAGGGAGCGGCCGCCCACCGATGTTCATCCGATAATTGAACACGAAGGCATAAGATTGCAGCGTGAAGAAGCCGCTGGCGCCCAGCACGGTGCCGGATGCCAGCATGATCCAGCTGATGCCGCTGCGCGCCGGCACCGTTTCCGGCGGGCGCGGTGAATAGGTTTCGACGTCCAGACCGGCGGACCGCAGCCTCCCGAAGGCCCTTTCCATCGCCTGCTCGGTCCCGAAGCCCGCCACCACGCCCTTCATGACGGCTGCTTCCGCGTCATGACCTGCGCGAGATCGTGCATGGAGACGACCGGCAGCAGCCGGATCGCGATCAGGAACGCGGTGAAGAACAGGCCGACCATGCCGAACAGCAACGTCCAGTCCCAGACGGTGCCGAAGAAGTAGCCCCAGGCCGACGGCATGTGGGGGTACGAGAGGCTGACGATGACGACGTCGAAGCTGTCCAGCCACATGCCCACGATCACGCCGAACGCGATCACGAATATCGCGATCTGATTGAGCCGCACGCCGCGCGGCCACAATAGCTGCGGAAGGAAAATCAGCAGGACGAGCTTGCTCCAGAAGATCCCCTCATAGTGGCCGAACATCTTGTGCGCCGCGTACAGGTGCTCGAAACGGTCCGGGGAATAATATGAATTGAAGGCCTCCATGAGGTACATGTAGGCGAGTCCCCAGGACGCGGCGATCATCAGCCGCCCCAGCACGTCGATATGCCGCGCGGTGATGAATGCCTGCAACCGGAACAGCCGGCGCAGCGGGATCATCAGGAACAACAGGGCGGCGATTCCGGAAATGATCGCGCCGACTACGAAATACGGCGGAAACCCCGTCGAGTGCCATCCGGTCGCCAGCCCGCCGGCGAAGTCGCTGGCGACGAAGCTGTGCACCGCGACGACCAGGGTCGCCATGATGGCCGCCATCACGCCGTAGACGGCCCGATAGTGGCGCCATTGGGCGCGCGATCCGCGAAACCCGAACGCGAGCACGCCGTAGAAAACCTGCGAGAAGCGCCGGCGCGCGCGGTCCCGCACCGTGGCCAAATCGGGGAGCAGGCCCAGATAGACATAAATCGCCGCACTCACCGCGTAGGTAAACAGCGAGCAGAAATCCCAGAACAGCGGACTTCGCCACTGAGGCCACACGCCCAAGGTGCCCGGATAGGGAAACAGCCAGTAGAAGAACCAGGGCCGGCCGAGGTGCAGGATGGGATAAAGCCCGGCGGGAACCGCGGTGAACAGCATCATGAGGTCGGCCAGCCGGCTTACCCCTGGGCGCCAATCCGCGCGCGCGAGGTAGAACACTGCCGTGATGAACGTCCCGCCGTTGGAAATACCGATCCACCAGACGTAGCTGACCAGCGCGAAGCCCCACATCACCGGCCAGTTCACGCCCCATACGCCCGGCCCCTTGTAGAGCAGCCAGAATGCCGAGCAGAGCCCCATCAGCAACAGCGCCGCCGAGGGCAGCAGCAGCAGATACCACCACATGAACGCGCGCTCGCGCAGCACTAGCGCGCACACCTTGTCGATCATCCCTTCGACGGTGTGGCCAGGCAGCACCACGGGCTGCAGCGGCAGTTGAATGCCGCCGGTTTCCTGGTCGAGCAGATGCGCCCGGTGCAGCACCGGGGCCGCCTTGCCGTAGGGTTCAGTGCCGGCGCCGCTCATGCCGATTCCGCGCCTGGCACCGCGGGGTTGGGATTGCTGATCAGCGCCTCGTAAGTGAGCCGCGGATGCGAGGAGGTTTCCGGCAGCAGGACGTAGTTCAGCGGACTTTGCTTGCGTTTGGAGACCGCGGCCTCGGGGTCGTTCATATTGCCGAACACGAACGCCTGGGTCGGGCAGGCCGCCTGGCAGGCGACCACGACCTCGCCATCGCGGATCGGCCGGTTCTCCTTGTCGGCGTCGATGCGCGCGGCGGCGATCCGCTGAATGCAGAACGTGCATTTTTCCATGACGCCGCGGGCCCGCACGGTGAGATCCGGGTTGCGCGAGACGTCCATGCGCGGCTCGTACTTGGCGAACGGCCGGAAATTGAAGCGCCGCACCTTGTAGGGGCAATTGTTCGAGCAGAACCGCGTGCCGATGCAGCGGTTGTAGATCATCAGGTTCACGCCCTCGTCGTTGTGCAAGGTGGCTTCGACCGGGCAGACCACCTCGCAAGGCGCCTCCTCGCAGTGCTGGCAGAGCATCGGCTGGAAATAGGTGTCGGGATTCTCCGCCGTCCCGGCGTAGTAGCGGTCGATGCGAAGCCAAAACATCTCCCGCGCCACGAGCACCTCGTTCTTGCCAACCATCGGCACGTTGTTCTCGGCGACGCAGGCGAGCACGCACGCGTTGCAGCCGACGCAGCGGTTTAGGTCGACGCTCATGCCCCACGCGAGCTCCGTGGGGGTCGGCCGGTGGTTGCTGTAAAGCGTCTTCGTCCCCTCGCCCTGATGCAAGAAGAACGGGTATTCGTGATATTTGGACAGGGTGCCGTGCAGCACGATGTCCTCGGCCGGGCGGTCGAGCGGATTGTGATGATCGGTGGTGGCGAGCGGATAGTGCTCGTCGAGGGTTTTCACGACCGGCTCGCCTACCTGCCCGCGCAGCGGGTAGTAGTCGAACCCGGTCGCGCCGCCGACCTCGCCCACGATGCGGCGGCCGTAGCCGAGCAACGCGACGATGCAATCCGGCGCTTGGCCGGGCATGATCCAGGCCGCCGCGGTCACGCGCGCCGCGCCGACGGTCAGCTGCATCACGTTGTGATGCTGCTCGGCGAAACTGTGCGTTGCTTTGCTGCCGGCGAAGTTCAGACCTCGCGCCAGTTCGGGCGAAATCAGCAACGGGTTGTCCCAGGTCAGCTTGCTCAGCGGCCGCGGCAGTTCCTGCAGCCATGGATTGTTGGCGTAGCGGCCGTCCCAGAGGTTCGGATCGGGGCGGAACAGCACGTGCAGCTTGTACGGCGGCGGCGCGGGCGGCCGCACGTTCGCGGCGTTCGACAGCAACTTGACGTCGGCCTTGGCGGCGGCGCTCCCAGGAACGACGCCGTCGGCCATGGCCTGACGCCAATGCGGTTCGTCCGGCAATTGCTGTTTCCAGGTCGCGCGCACCAGCGCGAGTGGCGAGCGCGTGAAGGGCGTCGCGAACAGATCGAGGGTTTCGTGCGCGCTGATCGCGTTCCACAGCGGCAGCGCCTGCGGCTGCATTATGGTCGCGGTGCCGTCATAGGCGCGCGCATCGGTCCAGGTCTCGAAACTGTGCGCCTCCGGCACGAACCACGCGCTCGCCGCCGAGGTTTCGTCGGGTTGCTGCGTGGTGGTGAGCGTGAACCGCACGCGGCTCAGCCCTTCGCGGAATCCGAGCGTCGGCGGCGCGGTGAAAACCGGGTTCACCCCGACGATGAGCAGGTTGTCGACCCGTCCGGCGTGCATCGCTTCCGTGAGTTCGCGCAAGGAGCCCATCGCGTCGCGCGACCCCAGCAGCACCGGTTCGATGACGTCGAACGTCGTGCCGCGCCGTCCGAGGGTTTCGTTCATCGCATGAACCAGCGCATGCGCCTCGGCCGGCAGATCGGGCCCGGCGAGGATCAAGGCGCGCCCACCTGCCTGTTTCAGATCCGCGATCACGGCGGGCAGCCAGTCCGGCGCGCCGGATGGCGGCTGATTGTTCATAATGCCGGCAGCGAGCCCGAGGACGATGCGGTGCATCTCCGCCGGGCCGGCCACCAGATGGTTGTCCGCGACCGCGCCCATCAATCCCGGCGTGGCCTCGACCGAGTACACCCGGTTCATGGACCGGGTTTGCGTCGGGTTGCGCCGCGAAACGAATTCGCGCGCCAGCCGCACATGACCCGGCGCCGAATGGAGCAGATCGCTTTCCAGCGCGAGGATCACGTCCGCCTCCGCCGGATGCGGCACGATTTCCACCTCGCGCCCGTACGCCAGCACGGCGCCCTTGCGCACCGCGTCGCGCGGGATCGCATCCCAGGGATGCCACGTCGCCTCCGGGTACAGATGAAGCAGTGTTGCGATCTGCGCGGCCATCGTCGGCGAGGTGAAGCTGCCGGTCAGAATGCGGAAACCGGCGCCCCGGGTTTTCTTGAGATGGCTGCGCTCATGCGTCAGCGCCCATTCCAATTGTTGCCGGTCGATCGGCTCGCCCTGATGAAACAGCGGCACCGCGCGCGCGGGATCGTAAAAGTCGAGCAGCATGGCCTGGCCGTGGACATCGGTCGCGCCGAGGCTCGCCGGATGCAGCGGATTGCCCTCGACCTTGATCGGCCGTCCCATCAGGTGCTTGACGATCACGCCGGCGCCGTAGCCATCGAACACGGATGCGGTCGCGTAATAGTTGGGCAACGCGGCGATGATGCCCGGCGCTTGCACCGGCGCGACTGTCATCTTGTCGAACGGCGTGCCCGGTGAACCGCAGCCGGAAAGTCCGCCGAGCGCCATGCTCGCCGCCATCAGTTGCAAGGCGCGCCGGCGACTGACTGGCGCGGCCAAGGCTTCCGCGAGGTGCGGAAATTCCTCGGCCGCGCGTGCCAGAAAGGCGGAATCGTCGGCAAGTTCCGCGAGCGTGCGCCAATGCCGCTTCATCGGTGGCAAATCGAACAGTCGGTGAGGTCACGGTCCGGAACGTGGTACAGCCTCATGAGCTCCTGGGGCGATGGCGTCGAGTTGGTGCGGTGCCACTCGGTGTTGTAGATTTCCGATGCCGGACGCAGATGCGGCCCTGGATCGCGATGGCAGCCGAGGCAGAACTCCATGGTGAACGGCTCGGTCTTCAGGGTGAGCGGCATCCGGTCGACATGACCGTGACACTCCGAACAGCCGACGCCCTTGGCGATGTGAATGCTGTGATCGAAGAAGACGTATTTCGGTAGATTGTTCGTGCGGTTCCACACAATCGGGATGTTGTCGGCAAGACTCTGCCGTACCGGCGCCAGCATCGCAGCATTGGTCCAGATCTGCGAGTGGCAGGTCATGCACGTGTAAGTCGGCGGCATGCCGGCGTTCGACGACACCTCGACATCGGTGTGGCAGAAGCGGCAATCGATCCCAACCCCGGCGACGTGGTGCTGATGACTGAACGGCACCGGCTGTTCCAGGATGAACGCGGTGCGGCGTTCCCAGTCAGTGCGCTGCCAAGTGAACCACCAGACGAGCCCGCCGGCCACGGCCGCGCCAAGAGCGAGCAGAACGAGCTTGGCGCCGACATTGGCTTCGGGCTGGAAAATCGCAGCCATCTTGGCATGTTTCCTCGGCGTCGCTCTGGCGACCGGCGCAGTTGACGCGCGATATAGCACGGCGGTTTCGCGCGCCAACCATTACAAGTAGGTTAGCCACTGATTGCGCCGTCGGGTCTATGCGTCTGGTAAACAACAGGTGAGCGGAGGAGTGCGGATGGCGACAGCGGCAGCGTCTTCGGCTAACAGAACGGCCCCGGGGTCGCGCGGCCGGCCGCCGTTTCGCGCCGACCATGTCGGGAGCTTGTTGCGCCCGGCGTCATTGCACAGCGCGCGGAGCGCGCGTGCCCGCGGCGAGATCTCCGCGGCAGCGTTGCGGGCCGAGGAAGACCGCTGCATCCGCGAAGCCGTTCGGCGACAGGAAGAAATTGGCTTGCGCGACGCGACGGACGGCGAATTCCGACGCGCCTATTGGCATTTCGATTTCCTCGCCGGACTCGACGGGGTGGAACTATACGAGCCCGAGCAGAAGGTGCAATTCAAGGGCGCGACCTTGCCGCACGCGCTGCGCATCACCGGCCCGGTGCGCTGGCGCGAGCCGGTGATGATCGACGATTTCCGCTTCCTGGCCGACACGGTTACCCGCGCGGTGCCGAAGCAGACGATCCCTTCGCCGAGCGTGTTGCATTTCCGCGGCGGACGGCGCGCGATCGATGCGCACACCTATCCGGATCTGGACGGATTCTTCGCCGATCTCGGCGCCGCCTATCGCGACGCGGTGCAAGCCTTCGCGGCGGCGGGATGTCGCTACCTGCAGCTCGACGAAGTGAACATCGCCTATCTCTGCGACCCCGAACAGATCGCCGGGCTGAAGGCGCGCGGCGATTACGTCGAGGGACTGTTGCGAATCTACGCCGATCTCATCAACCGCGCGATCGCCGGGCGGCCGGACGACATGGCGATCACCATGCACCTCTGCCGGGGCAATTTCCGCTCCACCTGGATCGCCTCCGGTGGGTATGAGCCGGTCGCCGAGGTGCTGTTCAACGCGATCGACGTGGACGGATACTTCCTGGAATTCGATACCGAGCGCGCCGGCGGTTTCGAGCCGCTCCGCTTCGTCCCGCGCGATGGGGCGGGACGGGACAAATTGGTGGTGCTCGGGCTGGTGACCAGCAAGACCGGCGCGCTGGAAAGCAAGGACGAGTTGAAGCGCCGCATCGATCAGGCGGCGAAGTATCTGCCGCTCAATCGGCTGGCGATCAGCCCGCAATGCGGCTTCGCCTCGACCGAGGAAGGCAACCAGCTGACCGAGGACGAACAGTGGGCCAAGCTGCGCCTCTGCATCGAGGTGGCGCGGGAGGTTTGGGGCGCGCTGTGACCCGCGAGAAGGCGGGGCGAGGGCGGCGCCCGTCAGACCCCGACCATCACGTCCGACGCCTTGATCACCGCCGTCGCCTTCAGGCCGAGTTCGGCGGCGGCCTCGTTCGTGATCGAGGCGGTGACGGTAACGCCCGAGCCGATATCGATCCTCACATGCGTCGTGGTGGCCCCGGGTTTCACCTCGGTGATGGTGCCGGGGATCTGATTGCGCGCGGACAGCTTCATGATGGGCCTCTCCGTTGGATGCGCGCCGAGAGATCGGGCCGGTGCGAGCGGACACAACTCAGTGCCGATGGCACACCCGCGCGAGCGCGGCGATGTGGCGCCGGCAGGCGGCCTCGGCATCCGCCTCAATGGCTCGGTACGCTTGCACTATTGCTTCGCCCGCCTGGGTCAGGCTGGCGCCGCCGCCGCCCGATCCGCCGGCGGTCGTGGCCACAACGGGGCACCCGAGCGTCCGGTTCAATTCCTCGATCAAGTCCCAGGCGCGGCGGTAGGACATCCGCAACGCCCGTCCGGCGGCCGAAATGGAGCCGGTGCGGCCGATCTGCTCCAGCAGCGCCACCTTGCCGGGTCCGATGCGGACGCCCCCAGCGAGGTCGACGCGAATGCTGAGCCGGTGGTCCGCCCGGGCGGGCTTCGCTGCGACTGCCATGCCGAAGCGAGCTAACCACGCCCGCGCCCGCGCGCGGAAGCGGCGCGAATGCCGCCGGCCGGATTGTCAGCCGGGTTCCGCGTCGCCAAATCCGGGAAATGATCCCGAAAGCCATTCTCGCCCGAACTCGCGGCCCGCAAGCCCGCCCCGACGGCTCCAGAACCGACGAAGCCGCCGGAAAGGCCGGAACTCGCGGCCGGAGGAAATCGGCGGCCCCGAGGGACCGGAGCCCACGCGCTACGGCGACTGGGAACGCAACGGCCGCTGCATCGATTTCTGACGCGGCGTGGCACCGTGTGACAGCGGGCAAACCGGCGATTAGGCTGCCCCCCGGTTCATGCCGATACGTCGCGAATAGGGGGGCGAAATGTCCGTGACAATGGAAAAGCCGGTCATGCTCGGATCGGGCGACTTCGTCTACGAGCCGGTCGAAAACTGGGCCAAGCTGCCGCAAGGCTGGTCGTTCAAGGAGATCGGCTCGGTCGGCGTCGACAGCAACGACAACGTCTACGTGTTCAACCGCGGCGAACACCCGCTGATGGTATTCGACCCTGACGGCAACTTCCTTCGCTCCTGGGGCGAGGGGCTGTTCGTGCGCGCGCACGGCCTGCATGTCGGGCCGGACGACACGCTCTGGCTCACCGACGATGGGGACCATTCGGTGCGCCAGTGCACGCTGGACGGCAAGGTGCTGCTGACGCTCGGCATTCCCGGCAAGCCGGCGCCGTTCCTGAGCGGCGAGCCGTTCCACCGCTGCACCCACACGGCACTCTCGCCGAAGGGCGAGATCTACGTCTCCGATGGCTACGGCAATGCCCGCGTGCACAAATACGCGCCCAACGGCAAGCTGTTGTTCTCCTGGGGCGAGCCCGGCAGCGACCCCGGCGAGTTCAACATCGTGCACAACATCACCTGCGACGCAGATGGCTGGGTCTATGTCGCGGACCGCGAAAACCATCGCGTGCAGGTGTTCGACGGCGACGGGCGCTACGAAACCCAGTGGAACAATCTGCACCGCCCGTGCGGGCTGTTCATGCCGCATGGTAAATGCCCGATCTGCTACATCGGCGAACTCGGCCCCACCATGCCGGTCAACCGTGAGATTCCCAACCTCGGGCCGCGCGTGACCATCGTCGATCACACCGGCCGCCGAATCGGCCGCATTGGCGCGCGCCAGGCCGGGCTCGGTCCGGCCGAATTTTTGGCCCCGCACGGGCTCGCGGCCGATTCGCGCGGCGATCTTTACGTGGGCGAGGTGGCGTGGACCGCCTGGCCGCAACTGTATCCGGACAAGCCGCGGCCGACCGACCTCCGCTCGCTGCACAAGTTCCGTAAGGTGGGCTAGGCGCGTTCGCCGGCATTCAATGGGGGAAACGAAATGGATTTCGCGGGAAAGGTCGCGCTGGTCACCGGCGCCGCCAACGGGATCGGGCGTGCGACCGCGCTCGGCTTCGCGCGACGCAGCGCGCGTCTCATACTCGTCGATCGTGACAGCCAGCAGGGCGAAGCGGTCGCGGGCGAGATTCGCGCGGCGGGCGGTGAGGCCCGTTTCGTTGCCGCCGACGTGACGCGCTCGGCCGATGTGCAGGCCTATGTGCGCTCGGCGCTCGACGCCCATGGCCGCATCGACTGCTTCTTCAACAACGCCGGAATCGAGGGCAAGATCGCGCCGATCGCCGAGCAGGACGAGGCGAATTTCGACGCGGTGATCGCGGTGAACGTGAAGGGCGTGTTCCTCGGTCTGCGCCACGTCCTGCCGGTCATGTTGAGACAGAACGGCGGCGCGGTGGTGAACACCGCCTCGGTGGCCGGGCTGATCGGCTCGCCCGGTATGTCGCCCTATGTCGCCTCCAAGCACGCGGTACTTGGGCTCACCAAGACGGCGGCCGGCGAGGTGGCGCGGCAGGGCGTGCGAGTAAACGCGGTCTGCCCCGGCCCGATCGACACCCGGATGATCCATTCGCTGGAATCGCAGGTGAGCCCGGACGATCCGTCGCGCGTCGCGCGCCGCTACCAGTCGATGATTTCCCGCCGGGCGCTACGGTACGGTCGAGGAGGTGGCCAACGTCGTGCTGTTCCTCTGCTCCGATCTGGCGAGCAATGTCACGGGCGCGCAGTACGTGGTCGACGGCGGCCGCACGGCGGCGCCGATCTCGGTCGCCGCGATGGCCGAGTGAGGCCCTTTCCCTCCTGACCTTTTAGGCATCGGCACGCGCTGAGTACTTGCCGCTGCCGTGAATGCCGCCCGGCTCAACCGGGCTTGGGGCCGCCGAGTTGGCGTGCTGCGGTTGGGGCCTGTAATTGGCGGAGCCGCGAGAGACGGTCGGACAGGCTCGCGGTTGCCGCGGGTGCGCCGGACGCCAGGCGCATGGCGGAGGCGATGTTCTGGTCGTCCACCTCCGGCTTCGTCGGCTTCAACAGCTTGGCCTTGGCGCTCGCCGCCTCGGCTGCGGCAAGGTCGCGAGCGGCGCTGTCCTGCATGGCCTTCAACGCGACGCTGAGCCCGCTGGTGGCACCGGACAGGCCCGCCGCCTGCCGCGCCGCCTCGGCGTGGCGCTCGGCCATGCCGCGCTGCTGCGCCGCCCGGCCCATGTCGCGCTGGGCGTGTGCCAGCTCCTGGCGGGCCGATTTCAGCTTCTGGCCGGCCTCGGCGTAAGTCTGTTCGAGCGATTCGAGGAATTCCTTGGCGTCCACGGCGTCCTGCTTCTCGCGGTCGATATCGGGGGCCATGTGTTCGAGCAGACCGACCAGCGTGGTCAGACTGCGCTCCAGTTCCGCCTTGCGGGCCGGGTCGGCCTGGGCGTCCATTTGCTGCTGCAACTGCTCGGCAGCGGCCATGCGCTGATGCGAGAGCTGTTGAATGGCCTCGGCCTCCTTGCGCTCCTTATCGAAGGATAGGCGCGCCTCGGCCACCTGCATGCCGAGCTGGTCGAGTTGCTGCTCCATCGTCCGCAGCTCCGCCTCGGTGGCGGATTTGGGGTCCCAGCGGACGATCGCCTCGATCGCGCTGTTGACCGCCTGATCGGTCTTCACGCCCAGAAGATTGCGGATGAACGCGAACATGTGAATACCTCCCGTCCGATAAAGAAGCTCAGCCCGCCATCGCGCCGGCGTTGAGCAGTGCTACCGCGAGCTGAATGCCCACCAGCAGCGCGGCCGCGGCGGTGTTCCCTTCCTCGATCATGCGGCGCAGATCGCGAATCAAGACGGTGGCAAGGCCGAAGGCGAGCAGTTGGATCAGCAGCGCGACGCCGCCCCAGATGACGATGTCGAGGACGACCAGGCTGGTGGCCAAGGTCACCGATAGCGGAATAGCCAGGGCCAACAGCGTGCCGGCCAGTACGATCCCGGCGGCATTGTTGCCGCTGCGGATAAGCCGCAGCTCGTTGAACGGGGTCACCGCGCCGTAGCAGAGCACGCCGACCCCGAGCAGCCCGAGCGTGACCAGGAACTGTGTGACCAGTACCGGTAGGCCGAGCCCCAGGGTTCCCAGAACGGTATGCATGGCGATGCGGGTTCCAGCGATTGGGCGCGCGCTCAGCTCAGCGCCAGCGCGGCCGGGTTGATGTCGATGCCGGCGGCGATCTCCACCCAGGCTTGCGCCCCGGTATCGACCGCGCTGACCAGAATATACTCGGTTTGCGGCGCGGGCGGAGCGAGCCCGGTCGGGGCGCCGTAGAGCATCGACTGGCTGCGCACGGAGTGCTGGCCGTGCGCGCTGTCGATCGTCTCGGTCAGGGCGTACGGGGCGATGCGGCTTGGCCCGGGCGCCCAGACCCGGTCATACAGCTTGCCGTCCTTGGTCTGAAACTGCGGCCAGCCGATCATGCCCTGCTGCTGGTCGAGCCAGGCCGCCCATTCGCCGGCATCGGCCGGAGTCACCTCGTCGATCTGGCTGAAGTAGCGCGATTCGTCGGGGTCGCCGGCCGGGTTGAAGTGGAGCTGGAACATGCTGCGCCGGTCCGGCAGATAGAGCCGGACGAGCTGCGCCGCGCCCTCGCCGGCGCGCCCCACCGCCTGCACATTGATCAGCAGGTTGTCTCCGGCGCCTTCGGGTTGGCCAACCTTGGTTTTCCCCGCGGACAGCAGGAACGGTGTCGGGTCGCAGGTCAGCGTCATGCCGACCCGGACGCGCTGCGGCGTGTAGGACTCGCCCGACAGTTTGTGTCGCAACATGCTGCCGACCGGGCCGAGCCGGTCCATCTGGCGCAAAATGGTGTCCTTGGTGCTGCCGGTTCCGTTCATCGCGCCGCCACTCCTCGCGTTGTTCCAGGGGCCGGGCGGCGCGCCCTTCATCGGCCGCAGCGCCGCGCGCCGCTGCCACGCCAGCCAACCCAGACCGACCCCGCCGCTAAGCACCACGGCCCACACGATCGCCGATCCTGGCTCGTGATGCGATGCGCCGAGCGTGCTCGGCGTGCGCCCACCTTGCCCGGTCGCGACGCTCGCTGGAATGCCGGGGGGCAGGTAATGCGGATCGCGCGGCTGGTTCTTGTTCTGGGCCAAATCCTGATCGAGCTGGCCCAGCTTGTTGCGGACGGCGGGGTCGTTTTGCGCGACCTGCTCCGCCTGCGAGCGCCATTGGCGATACCCGGGGTCGTTCTGGTGGTTATGGAAGAAGGTCCCGTAGCCCGGCTGCGACAGATGATCGAACAGGAACCAGAGGAACAGTCCGTCCCAGATGCCGAAATGGCGCGGTCCCTGATAGACGTAACCGGGCGCCGACCAGCCGCGGCGCGCGAACCAGGTGCCCGGCGACGGCGCCGATCGGCCGTAACCGTACCGATCTCGTCCCGCCCCAGCCAGACCAAGTCCGTCCGCTGCTCCATCTCGAGGTGCCGCCCGAGGTGCTCGGGGTGCGCGGCGTCTGCCGCGGCGTCTGAAAGGCGTGCAGCCCCTCGGCGGAACGCCCGCGCGAGAACGCCCGGTCGCCAGCCCCGGCTCCCCCGAACGAGGGCGCGTGCGGGGTCGAGAACGTCGGCAGGTGATAGCCGCCACTGAACGAGGGCGTCCGGCCATGGAAGAACGAGCCCGTGCTTCCGAACGAGTGCGGTAGATGGTAGCCGCCGCTCCGGAATCCGCGTGCCTCCGCGGCCGCAGTCCAGGCCGTGGCGACAGGGACCGCCGCAACGACCGGAACCAGCGCCTCGGCGGCGAAAAGCAGCAGCGCCAGCGCGCCGGCCCTGACGGACCGACGACGACGCTGTCCCTCCATGCGATCCGGCTGCGTTCCGCCGTCGTTCATTTCCTCACCACGCCCAACGATGGTGGCAGCGACCTCGGCGACCGTTAGTCGCGCGTGCTCCGCCTGACGATGGCATCCGGCCGCTTTTTCAGGTCCGGCAGCAGCCGCGTGCCGAGACCGGGGCCGTCGGGAATACGGATGTAGCCGTTTTCCAGCGGCGGCAGCTCGGTCACGATGTCGCAGTACCAGTCGTGATAGTAGGAACGCACGACCTCCTGCACCAGCGTATTGGGCGCGTTTTGCGATAGATGCACGGCGGCGGCGAGCAGCACCGGGCCGGTGCAGTCGTGCGGCGCGACCGGCAGGTGGTACGCCTCGGCCATGGCGGCGATCTTCTTCGCTTCCGTGATCCCGCCGGTCCAGCCGATATCGAACATGCAGACGCTCACCGCGCGCTTTTCAAACAGCTCGCGAAAGGCGAAGCGCGTGCCGAGCGTCTCGCTCGCCGTCACCCAGACGTTGGTACGCCGCGCATAGTCCGCCAGCGCGTCCAGGTTGGACATCTTCAGCGGGTCCTCGAACCAGTACCGGCTGATAGGGCTCCAGCGCCTTCGCGAGCCGGATCGCCATTGGCAGGTTCCAGAGCGAATGGAACTCGACATGGATGTCCATGCGACCGCCGACCGCCTTGCGGATCTTCTCGAACGGCGCGAGCGCCACGTTGAGCTCGGCCGCCGAGATATGCGAGCCGTTCGAGGCTTCGGCGTACGGGTCGAACGGCCAGATCTTCATGCCCTGATAGCCTTCCGCGAGCAGGCTTTCGGCAAGCTCGTCGGCGCGGTTCAGGAACGCGTCGAGATCCTCGTAGGGGCGCTTCGGATCGGCCACTCCGCCGAGCCCCCAGTTGTGCACCTTCTGCTCCGGTTTGCTGCGCATGTACTGATAACCGGCGCAGGTGTTGTAGGTGCGGATGCGCTCGCGGCTCGCGCCGCCGAGCAATTGGCAGATCGACTTCCCGCAGTCCTGGCCGAGAATGTCCCAGAGCGCGATGTCGATTGCCGACGCGCCGCGCACCTCCATGCCGGTCGAGGCAAAGCCAAGATAAAACGTGAGAAAATACCGGTTGTGCGCCTCGATCTGTAACGGGTCCTTGTCGAGCAGATAGGGCGCGGCCCATTCGTGCACCCAGGTCTCGATCGGTGCCACCGCGAAATGCGTTTCGCCCAGGCCGACGATGCCGGCGTCCGTGTGGATTTCCACCCAAAGGCTGTTGGCGAAATCCTTGATCCGGACGGTTTCGATGGCGGTGATCTTCACGGCGCTTGCTCTTCCGGGATGGGCGTAACGAGATCGGGCGGGGTCGGCGCGTCGGGGTGCAGCAATCCGGCGGTGCGCAGATCGGACCAGAGTGCCGCCGGAATCGGGTGGCGGAGCAGCTTCAGATTCGTCTCGAACTCATCGACATTGCGCGGCCCCGGGATCACTGACGCGACGAGCGGATGCGCCAGCGGGAATTGCAGCGCCGCCGCCGCGATCGGGACGCCGTGGGTTTCGCAAATCGCCCGGATCGTCTGCACGCGCGCCATGACATCGGGCGGCGCGGGGGCGTAATTGAACGTGTCACGTCCGGCGAGCACGCCGGAATTAAACGGGCCGCCGATGACAATGGACACGCCCGCGCGGGCGCATTTGGGGAACAGATCGTCGAGCGGCGCCTGCTCCAGCAGCGTGTAGCGCCCGGCAAGCAGAAACGCGTCCCACTCGCCCCAGTCGAGCGCCTCCAGCAGCACCTCGCGCTCGTTCACGCCGATGCCGATCGCCCCGATCGTGCCGGCCCGGCGCAACTCCTCCAGCGCCCGGTAGCCGCCCTCGCGCAGGGTCTTCATCAGCCGCGGATGCGCCTCCCGCCCGTGCTCCATCGCGCCGATGTCGTGCACGTAGAGGATGTCGATGCGCCCGAGCCCCAGCCGCTGCAGGCTGTCCTCGAACGAGCGCATCACGCCGTCGTAGGAGTAGTCGAACACCGCCGCGAACGGCATCGGGTGCTGGTGGCCGGCGGCTTCCGGGTCGGGCAGCGGGCGCAGCAGCCGGCCCACCTTGGTCGAGAGCAGCCAGGCATCGCGCGGCTTGCCGCGCAGCGCGTCGCCGACCGCGCGCTCCGCCTGGCCGAAGCCGTAGTAGGGGGCGGCATCTATGTAGCGAACGCCTTCGGCCCAGGCGGCATGCACGATCGCCTCGGCCTCTTCTCGCGTGACCTTGACGCGCCTTCCGCCAAGCGTCGCGCATCCGAGGCCGAACACGGTGACTTCGACTGCGGTGCGCCCGATATGGCGCTTTTCGAATTCCGGCATGGGATCGCCTCCGTTCGCGGGCCACGGAGCTTATGCCCTCGCGGGCAGCGAATGTCAGCCAGGACCGCGATAAGCGCCCAACGCGAGGCTCTCGCTCACCGTCCTCGGAAAACCGGGTCGCGCTTCTCGTGGAACGCCGCGACGCCTTCGGCGAAGTCCTCCGAACCGCGCAAGCGGCTGTAGCAGTGACCTTCGAGCTCGATGGCGATCGAGAGACTCGCATCCTCGGTCTCGTTCAGCAGCCGCTTGGCGGTGCGCTGGGCGAGTGGCGCGAATCCGATCAACTCCGCCACCAGTGCATCGGCCGCCGATTTCGAGCCGATCGTCGGCAACCGTTTCCGTGACGATGCCCCAGTCGTGCGCCTGGCGCGCCGGAATCCGCCTGGCCCGCATCACCATGTCCTTCGTGCGGGTGGTACCGATGATTTTTTGCAGCCGCGCCGAGCCGCCGGAGCCAGGAATTTGGCCGAGGCGCTGCTCGGGCAGCGCGAACTGGCAGGTTTCCGAGGCGAGGCGGAAATCGCAGGCCAGCGCCAGCTCGAAGCCGACGCCGAAGCAATAGCCGCGGGTGGCCGCGATCACCGGCTTGCCGCAACGCGCGGGCGCCGCGATGTTCCAAGCGAGCTTGCTCACGTGCTCGGGCGAGGCTTCCAGAAAGCCCTTGATATAGCCGCCGGAGGAAAAGTGCTCCCCGGTCGCGCGCAGCACGATCACCCGCACGACATCGTCCTCGTCCAGCGCCTCGAACGCGCGGCGAAGCTGGTCGCGCTCGGGCATGGTGATGACGTTGTACGGCGCCCGGTCGAGCACGATGTCGGCGCGCGCACGAGCGCCGTCCACCTCCACCCGGAATCCGTCCAAATCCCGCAATCGCGGATCGGTCGGGTGCTCGCTCATGCCGTGGTCTCCCCCGGCGCCATTCGAACATACTCGCCGGCCATCAGCTTGCGCCGCAGCAGCTTGCCCACCGGCGATTTCGGGATTTCCGCCACGAACACGTAGCGCCGTGGCCGCTTGAAATCGGCCAAGTCCGACGAGCGGCAGTGCCGGGCCAACGCGACGGCGCCGACCTTCGCGGCGGGCTTGACGAACGCGACGACGATTTGGCCGAGCCGCTCGTCCGGCATGCCGACGACCGCGACCTCGGCGACGACCGGGTGCAGCGACAGGCAGCTTTCCACCTCGACAGGCGAAATGTTCTCGCCACCGCTGATAATCATGTCGTCGACGCGGCCGGCGACGAACAGATCGCCGTCGGTGTCGACATAGCCGGTGTCGCCGGTGAAGTACCAGCCCTCGCGCAACGCCTTTGCGTCGGCCTCGGGCCGCCGCCAATAGCCTTCGAACGCTTCGTCACCCGCGAGCAGCGCGATGACTTCTCCCTCTTCGCCGATCGCGGCGCGATCGGCGGGGCCGCGCGCGCCCAGCCTGACCACGCGGATCATCTGATTGATCCCGGCCTTGCCGGCGGAGCCGGGTTTCGCCGCCGCGTTCGGCGCGACCGTGCAGGTGTAAACTTCCGAGCTGCCATAATGGTTGACGAACAGTTCCGGATTGAACGCGGCGGTGAGGTTACGCAGCAGCGCCTCGGTCATCGGCGCGCCGGCGAAGCCGAGTTTGCGCACCAAGCCGATGTCGGCCGACGCGAACAGCGGATGGCTGACGAGATCGTGGTAAAGCGTCGGAACCAGGTAAAGATTGGTGACGTGCTCGCGCGCGATCAGGTCGATCGCGGCGGCGGAATCGAAGCGCGGCAGGCAGACGAAGGCGCCGCCGATGAGCGACATGGCCAGCAGCGACCGCACGCCCATCGTGTGATAGAGCGGCATGACGCCCAGGGTGCGCTCGCCCCGCGCATACAGATTCTGCGCGACATGCGCGACCGCCGCTGCCCGCTCGGCGCGATGGCGGCGCGGGACGCCTTTGGGGCGCGACGTCGTGCCCGAGGTGTGGAGCATCAGCGACCAGTCTTCCGCGCCGGCGCGCGGCGATACATCCGGTGCGGCGGCATCGGCAATGTCCGCGAAGGCGATCTCGCCCGACTCCGCCTCGAGCAGCGCGATGCGCGGCAGGCGCGCCGCGATGGGAACCTGTCGAACCGAATCGGCCGACGCATCCTCGAAGACCACGGCGCGGGCGTCGGCATCGTCGAGGCAGAACGCGATCTCGTCCGCCTTGGCGCGCCAGTTCAGCGGCGTGACGATGATCCCGCCGATCTGGCAGGCCCAATGGATCGCCGCCGTCTGCCAGCGGTTCTGCAACAGGGTCAGGAGGTGATCGCCGCGCCGGAGCCCGAGCGCGTCGAAGCCGGCAACCACGGCGGCGGCCTTGCGCCACAGATCGGCGTAGTCGAGCCGCACCACGCCATCGATGACGGCGACGGCGTCGGGATCGCGCGCGGCGCTCGCCAGCAGGCTGGTCCCGAGATCAAGCATCGCCCTTGTCCTGGTGTGGCCGGGCCGCGGCCGCAAGCGCGGCGCGCACGATCGGCGTGTAGCCGGTGCAGCGGCACAGATGACCAGAGAGCATCGCCCGAATCTCCAACTCGGTCGGCGTCTCGGACTCGCGCAGCAGCGCGTCCAGCGACATCAGGATGCCGGCGGTGCAGAAGCCGCATTGCAGCGCGTGGTGCTCGCGAAACGCCTCCTGCAGCACCGAGAGCCGGCCCGGCGATGGCGCGAGGCCCTCGATGGTGCGGATCTCGGCGCCCTCGACCTGCACCGCGAGGGCGAGACAGGCGCGGGCAGGCGCGCCGTCGATCTGCACCGTGCAAGCACCGCAAATGCCGTGCTCGCAGCCGACATGCGTGCCCGTTGCGCCGAGCACGTGCCGCAGGAAGTCGGACAGCAGCAGCCGCGGCTCGGCCTCGCCCTCGACGGGGCGGCCGTTCAGGGTGAAGCGGACACGATGCCGCGCGGCCGCACTCAGCCGCGGCGCGCGGCGGCCTCCGCGATCACCGCGCGGCCGACGCGGCGCACGAGTTCGCGCCGATAGGCGCCGGTCGCGTGCATGTCGTCGCGCGCGTCCAGTTCCCAGGCGAAGGCGTCGAGCGCCTCGTCCAGCGCCGAGCCGGCGATCGGAAGCTCGCGTGCGACTGGCCGGTCGGCAACCCCGCCGATGGCGAGGCGGGACGATGCGCTGTTTCACCACGGCGGCGCACGCAACGATGGCGAAGTCGCCGTGCCGGCGCGCCACTTCGCGGAAGGCGTAGCCGTGACCTGGGCGCGCGGCGGGCAGCAACACCGCCTCGATGAACTCGTCGTCCCGCCGCGCGGTCGTCATCATGCCGCTGAAAAATACTTCTCCCGGCACGCGCCGGGCGCCGCGACGGGACCGAAGATGCACCTCGCCGCCGAGCGCGAGCAGCACCAGCGGCAATTCCGCGCTCGGATCGGCGTGCGCGATCGAGCCGCATACGGTGCCGCGGCTGCGAGTCTGCGCGTGGCCGACCCACGGCAAGGCGGCGGCCAGCAGTTTGTGCGAACGCCGCAGATCCGGCAGTCGTTGCAACTCCGCCTGCCGGACCGCCGCGCCGATGCGGATAGCGTCGCCGTGGCGATCGGTCCGTTGCAACTCGCGGACATGCAGGAGGTCGATCAGCACGGCGGGGCGCGCCAGCCGCATGTTCAGCATCGGGATCAGGGATTGTCCGCCGGCGAGGATTCGCGCCTCGGCGCCAGCTTCGCGCAGCGCGTCCGTGACCTGGTCCACGGTTTCGGCGCGCACGTAATCGAACGGCGCCGGCTTCACGCCCGCCGTCCCAACAGCCGCAGCAACCGCGCAAACCACCCTCGGTGAGGCGCACCGGCGGCGCGCTCCGCGAGGGCGGCGAAGAACCGGGCGATGAGTACGCGCGCCGCGCCGTCCAGCAGACGGCCGCCGATCGTTGCGAGCTTGCCGCCGATCGCCGCCTCGTAGCGCCAAGCGACAAGCGTGCGGTCCGGCGCAAGCTCCTCCAGCGTCAGGCTACCGCTGCCGTGGCCGAAGCCGAGCGCGCCGTCCGCCGATCCGGCGAGCGTGACGGCACGCGGCGGATCGGGTTCGGAGAGGCGCATTTGCGCGCGATAGCGCCCGCTGACCGGCCCAACGCCGAGCGTGACCTCGGCGCGGAATTCTGCCCCGGAGATCCGCTGCACCTCATGCGCGCCCGGCATGATCCCCGCGAGCACGTCGGGATCGAGCAGCATGGCCCAGGCTTTCTCGCGCGGCGCGGCAACTTCCGTGGAGCCTTCACCGAACAGAAGTCGTTCCGCGCCGGGCGTTTGGCGAACGGTTGCGGGGCCGCGTTCCTTGCCGTGGATGTGCTCGGCCAATTGCGCGGGCTTCAGCGGCAACGTGATGTCGTCCAAATCGAGCGCGTCGGCGACCGCGTTCGCGATGCACACCGGGGTCGACATGCAGTTCCCCTCGCCGACACCCTTGGCGCCAAGCGGCGTCAACGGCGAGCGGGTCTCGCTGTGAAGAGTAATTGGGTCCGGCACCTCCATGGCGGTCGGCACCAGGTAATCGGCGAAGGTGCCGCTGAGAAAACTGCCGTCGGGCGCGTAGGCATGTTCCTCCAACAGCGCGGCGCCGAGCGCGTGGGCGAAGCCGCCGGTGATCTGGCCGGCGACCATGCCGGGATGCAGCACGCGGCCGCAATCGTGCATGGTCACGTAGCGGTCGATGCGCACGGCGGCCGTCGTGCGGTCGATTTCCACCGCGCACATATCGAAGATGAAGCCGTGACAGAGCGAGCTGTTGATCTCGTCGGCCTCGGTGGGCGCGGTCAGTTCGGGCGGCGAGAAATACGCGGTTTCGCGCGCGGCTTGCTCCATGCCCGCGGGCAGCAGCGCGGGCGCCCAATGCGTCGTGGCCGCCGCCCGCGCGAACGGGAGAGAGTTGTCCGGATTATCGCGCGCAAGGATGCGCCCGGCGGTGAAGATCACGTCCTCCGCCGCGACGTTGAGTTGCGCGGCGGCAAGCCGCGCCAGCTTGTCCCGCAGCCGCGTCGCGGTGAGATGCGCGGCGCCGGCAACCGCCGGAGCGAACCGGCTGGAATAGTTGCCGGACGCAATCGACCAGGCGTCCCTTGCCGTATCCAGTTCCGTCACGACCCGGATCTCGTCGGGGCGCAACCCGAACACATCGGCCACCACCTGCGCCAGCACGGTGCGATGCCCCTGGCCTTGCGGCGTCGAGGCGACGTGCACGCTGATGCTGCCGAGCGGATCGATGGCGATGGTGGCGGTCGCCTCGGCCCCGTTCTTCGGCCCGGCCCGGCGCCGTTCCTCGGCGCTCAGCACGGTGGTGATGTACCCCATGTTCGAGACGCTGGGTTCGACAACCGCGGCAAAGCCGATGCCGTAGATTTTTCCACCGGCGCGTGCTTCCGCGGCGGCGGGCGAGGTCGCCGTAGCCGCCCTGCTCGAGTGCGGCCGCGACCGCCGCCTCGTATCCGCCGGAATCGAGCAGGCCGCCGGTCGCGGTGCGATATGGAAAGGCGCGCACCAGATTGCGGCGGATGACCTCCAGCGGATCGAGCCCGAGCGTGCGCGCGATGCGCTGCATCAGCCGTTCGAGCGCGAAATAGACTTGTGGCCCGCCGAATCCGCGATTGAGCCCGGTCGGCATCTTGTTCGTCAGCACCACGCGGTTGCGGATGGCGACATGGCGGATGTCGTAAGCGCCGGTCATGTTTCCGTGCATCCGGTAAAGCGTGGCCGGCTCGGGCGCCCGCAGATGCGCGCCGCAATCCTCGATCTGGTCCCAGTCGAGCGCCAGGACGCGGCCGTCGTCGCCCACCGCGGCGGCAAGTTTCACGACGCGGTTGGTGGCGCAGGTGGAGGCGGCGAGGTGCTCCAGCCGGTCCTCGATCCATTTCACCCCCCGCCCGGTGAGCCGCGCTGCCACCGCCATCAGCACCACGTACGGAAACACGCCCTGCTTGACGCCAAAACTGCCGCCGGAGTCGGGCGGCGTGCGCAGCCGCAGGCGGTTGCCCGGCACCTTCAGCGCGCGCGATCACCGCGTGGAGGCTGAACGGTCCCTGGAAATTGGCGAGAATATCATAGGCATCCTCGGCGGCATCGTAGGTGGCGATCACGCCATATGTTTCGATCGGCGTGCAGGCGTTGCGCGGATACCGCGCCTCGATGGCGATGTGGTGCGGCGCGTCGGCGAACACGCTTTTGGGATCACCGTAGCGAAACGAACGGTCGCTCGCGAGATTGCCGTTCAGCCCCGGATGTATTGCCGGCGCATCGGAGCCGAGCGCTGCCAGCGGGTCGATTACCGCGGGCAAGGGATCGTAGCGAACCTCGATCAGATCGAGCGCGTCTTCCGCGAGGTAGCGGTCGCGTGCGACCACGACGGCAACTGGTTCGCCGACATAGCGCACGCGATCGGTAGCGATCGGCCAGCATGTTATCGGCGCGCGCACGCCGACGAGCAGGCTGTTCGTATAGGCCCGGACGTCCTTGCCGGTGATCACCGCCGCGACACCGTCGGCGGCGCGCGCGTGAGCGGTGTCGATGGACGCGAACTCGGCATGGGCGTGCGGTGAGCGCAGGATGGCGGCGCGCAGGGTGCCGGCGGGCGTGCCGAGATCGTCGATGAAGCGACCGCCTCCCGTCAGTAGCGTCGCATCCTCGACACGGGGAATCGCGCGGCCGACCCAGGATTGCGTCGGATGGATGTCCTCCATGCGCTGCACGAGCGTTGGCGATTATTGTTGCGTCACGGTTCGGTGCGGGCATGGAATCGCGGCGATTTGCGCGTCCGGGCGGCGTGAAAGCGCACCCGAACGGGTCCGGCAATGAACTGCGAGCGACATCATATTGGCTTGAAGCTCGGATCGACGGCGGCGTCGATCAGCAGCGGTCGATCGGAGGCAATCCCCTGTCGTAGCGCATCGCTGAACGCCGCGATGCCAGATACTAAAACCGCCGGCACGCCGAGCGCGGTGGCGAGGCCTACGAAGTCGATCGCCGGTTCCGTCAACTCCATCCCCACATAGCGGTCGCGCTGCGCCGCCGCGCCGCGCGCCGCGTTCAGCCGCTGCTTCAAAATCCGATACGAACGATTGTTGAGAATGACGAACGTCACCGGCACGCGCTCGTGCGCGGCGGTCCAGAGAGCCTGGCAGGAATACATCGCGCTGCCGTCGCCGATCAGCGCCACGACCGGCCGTTCCGGCAGCGCCATCCGCACGCCGATCGCGGCCGGCAAGCCCCAGCCGATGCCGCCGCCGCGATTGCCGAACAGGCTGCCCGGCCGCGCCGATTTCAGGAATTGGAACAGCCCCGCGCCGGACGAAATCGACTCGTCCACCACCACGGCCTCCGCCGGCAGCACCTCGCCGACCGCGCGCATCAGGGCGAGGGGCGACATCGGCGAGCGGTCCGCCTCGCGCTCGGCGCGCGCGTGCAACTCCTGCCGCTCGCCCGCGATGGCGGCGCCGATGGCGCGGCCCCTGGCGCTCGCCCGCTCGCGCTGGCCATCGGTCATGCGCGCCATGATCGCGCGCGCGAGTTCGGGCAGCGTGGTCAGCGGATCGCCGAGGATGGCGGCGTCGGTCGCGTAGTTCTTCCCGAGCTGCCAGGGATCGGGGTCGAGATGCACGATCCGCAATCCCGGCGGCACCGGCGCGACGTCCGGCGGCAGCGACAGCGTGAACAGGTCGGCGCCGACCGAAAACAGCACATCGTGCGCGTCGAGAATTTTGCGGATCTGATGGCCGAGCCGGATCACCGGCCCGCGGAACAACGGATGGCGCGGCGGGAAGGGCAGGGTGCTCGCCTCGCCTTCCAGGTGCACGGGCGCGCCGAGTTGCTCGGCGAGCCGCACGAGCGCCTCGTGCGCCCCGCTCGCCGCCACCGCGTCGCCGGCGATGATCACCGGCCGCTCGGCCGCGGCCAGCAGCTCGGTCGCCGCGGCAATCGCCGCCGGATCCCCGGCGATGAACGGCGCCACGCGCGTCGGCGCGCCTAGCTCCGCCTCGCCCTCGGCGTTCATCACGTCCACCGGAAGGGACAGGAATACGGGGCCGGTCGGCGGCGCCAGCGCGGTCTTCGCCGCACGGTGCAGCAGCAGCGGCAGTTCCGCCAGCGAATGCACCTCCGCCGCCCATTTCACCAATGGGCGCGCCAGCGGTGGCAACTCGGCGTAGAGATTCGGTTCGGTGATCCCGAAACCCTGCGCCTGCTGCCCCGCCGTCACCAGCAGCGGCGAGCCCGCCTTCTGCGCGTCGAACAGCATGCCCATGGCGTTGCCGAGCCCGGGCGCGACGTGCAGGTTGGCCACCGCCAGCCGGCCACTTGCCCGCGCATAGCCGTCGGCCATCGCCAGCACCGACGCCTCCTGCAAGCCGAGCACGTAACGAATCGCCTCCTCGGCCGCCATCGCGTCCATCAGCGGCAACTCGGTCGTGCCGGGATTGCCGAAAATGGCGGTCACGCCCTCCTGCCGTAGCAGGTCGAGAAACAGCCGCCGTCCGGTGGTTCGCATCGACGCCCCCTTCGCGCTCGCCTGAAGCGCCACGATACGGCGACAGCGGCCCGGCGCGCGAGACGCATCGCCGCCGGAATCTCCGAGGCCACTCTGGAACACCCAGCCGGTCCACGTCATTAATGCCGAGCCATGTCCAGGCGCTCGTTCGAGATCACGCCGGAGCTGATGCTGCGGGCCTATCGCGCCGGGCTGTTTCCCATGGCGGAGACAAGGCGCGGCGAGCGGCTCTATTGGCTCGATCCGGAACAGCGCGGCGTGCTGCCGCTGGATTTGTTCCACTTGCCGCGGCGGCTGAAACGGACCGTGCTCTCGGGCCGCTTTCAGGTCACAGTGGATACCGACTTCGCCGCCACCGTGCAGGGCTGCGCCGCCGCCAGCGCCGGGCGCGAGGACACCTGGATCAACGCCGAAATCGAGCGGCTGTTCGGCGAGTTGCACCGGCTCGGCTATGCCCATTCGGTGGAGTGCCGCGACGCCGGGCGGCTGGTCGGCGGGCTCTACGGCGTCGTCATCGGCGCGGCCTTCTTCGGCGAGAGCATGTTCAGCCGTGTCCGCGACGCGTCGAAGGCGGCGCTCGTGCATCTGGTCGCGCGTCTCCGGCTCGGCGGCTTCCGCCTGCTCGATACCCAGTTCGTCACGGCGCACCTGGCCCAGTTCGGCGCCGAGGAAATGCCGCGCGACGATTACAAGCGCCTGCTCGCCGATTCGGTCGCGCTGCGCGCCCGCTGGCTGACGAACCCGGACCCGGCGCTGCTCGAGGCCGAGATCCGCGCGCTGGCCGGCCATTGATCGCGCCTTCGCGAGGCGTCATAACCGGACTTGGTGATCCGAACCTAGGCAAGGCGACTTCATGTCACGTACCAAGATCTTTGCTCTCTGCGGCGTGGCCGCGCTACTCCCGGCGGGAATGGCATGGGCCCAGCAGGACCATCCGCTCTATCTGCCGACGCGCGACGTCGCGGTCACCTACACGATCGACCACCACGGTCCGGGCGCGGCGAAGCAGGCGCACATGTACTTCTCGGCCAGGACCAACCGGCTGCGGCTGGAGACGCCGAATCGGCGCGGCTTCCTCATCATCGACCGCACCGCCAAGACCATGACGGTGGTGATGGGCGAGCAGCACGTCTACTTCCAGATGCCGCTCAATGCGGAAATGGCGACCGGCTTCATATTGAACGGCGATATGAAGTTCGTCCGCGGAGCCAGCGAAACGATCGCCGGCCAGCCTTGCACCGAGTGGCAGGTCGAGTCCTCGCGCGCCAACGGCACCGTGTGCGTGACCAAGGACGGCGTATTGCTGCTCGGGCGCGGCCGCGACAAGAACGGCAGCGGCGGCGGCTTGCAGGCGGAGGAGGTGTCTTACGATCCGCAGCCGATGGCGCTGTTCGTGCCGCCCGCCGGCTTCAAGCAGATCGACATCTCGCAGGCGGCGCGCGCGCTGCCGAGGTGAGGCCGGCTCTCGCCGCCGCGGCCCTGACGCTGTTTGCCGCCGGCGAGGCCTCCGCCCAATCCCGCCCGCAATTCATCCCGTTGCGGGACGTGGACATTACCTACCGCGTGACGCAATCCGGGCGGACGCTGACGGAGCGCGTGCGTTGGCTCGCCGCCGCGAAGTTCGAGCGGGTCGATCCGCCCGGGCCAATCTACATGATCGTCGATCACGCGACGCATCATCTCTGGCTGGTCGATACCGCCAGGCGCTCCGTGCTGGAGCTGGACGCGCCGAGCCGGACCGCGCTCCAGCCCGACGAGTCCGCCGCCTTTGTCCGCGCGGGACAAGCAAAGGTCGCGGGGCTGTCCTGCACCGAATGGCGGGTCGCGACAAGCGAGGGCGAGGCGAAGCAGCTCTGTGTCACCGCCGACGGCGTGCTGCTGCGCGCCGAGCAAGCCGGCCGACCTTTGGTGCGGGCGCTGTCGGTCCGCTACGGCCCGCTGAAGGCCAAAGCCTTCCAGGTACCGACGGATTACGAACGCGCGCCGCCGCCCGCGGCCGCGCCGCCCCCAATCGGCTCGGGCCCGGCCGAGCCCTGAGCCGCATGGGATTTTACGCACGCATCGTCTTGCCGCCGCTGATCCATCTGGCCATGCGCGCCGAGGTGCTCCGCCCGTATCGGGCGAGCGTCGCCGGCGCCGCCGAGGGCCGCGTGCTCGAATTCGGCATCGGTTCGGGGCTGAACCTGCCGCTTTACGGCGAGGGCGTCACCTCGGTTATCGGCCTCGAACCCTCGGCGGGCTTGCTCGCGCGTGCCGAGCGTTCCGCGGCCGCCGCCTCGGTACCGGTCGAACTCGTCGAAGGCAGCGCCGAGGCCCTGCCGCTGCCGGACCGCTCGATCGACACGGTCGTGACCACCTGGACGCTTTGCACCATTCCGGACGCGGCGCGGGCGCTCGGCGAGGCCCGTCGTGTGCTGCGTCCCGGCGGCAGCCTGCTCTTCGTCGAGCACGGCCGGGCGCCGGAACCCGTCGTGGCTCGCTGGCAGGACCGGCTCGACCCGTTCTGGTCGCCGATCGCGGGCGGCTGCCATCTCAACCGGCGCATCGACGCGCTGATCGAAGCCGCCGGGTTCCGCGTCGATGCGATGCGCCACAGCCGGCTGCCCGGTCCGCGCACGCACACCTTCCTCTACGAAGGCCGCGCGCGGCCGGACTGAACCGGGCGCTGGCGGCTACTCGCAGCCGGCGACGTGGATCGGCTTGCCCGCCTCCGGCGCCGTCTTGGCGCCCGAGACATCGAACGGCTTCGCCTGCCCCGGCCAGGGTTTATGAATATCCGCAACCTGGCTCTTTTTGGTGGTATCCGGCGTGGGCAGGCCGCTGGAGGCGACGCAGGCGTCGCTGCGCGCCGGATGGTCCGCGGCCGAGGCGCCGGCGATGCCCAAACCGAGCACGGCGAGGCTGGCGAGAACGAGGGTTTTCATTCGGTCCTGATCCTTTGTGGCTATTCGCGGCTACGCGTCTGTCACCGCCCAGCGCACCCTGCGCGCTCGCCTGCCTCGCCGCTTTGATCTGGGTCAAGCTCCGCTCGGCGGGACACGAATCCGGGAACAATTCCGCAAGCGTGCGTCCTGGTTTCCGGCCCGCGCGTATGAAGGCGAAGGCCGGCGAGGAGGATATCTTGAGCCAGTCGCTCTGGGCCGATTACCAAGCGCTCGCGCGCGGTGCGCCGAACCCGGTCGGGCGCGCCAATCTGCTGCCCTATTTGGAGCAGCAACTCCTGGAGTTGTTCGCCTCGGGCTACGAAAAGATGCCGCGCGACCCGGCCGAACTGCTGACGGTCACGCTCGGCGACTATCCGGATGCCTACCGCACCTATCTGTTCGACCTTGAGAACGCCGCCTCGGCGGGTCGGCTCGCCGCGGTCTGGGGCGTGTCGCGCAAGGAAGCCGGAAGCACCCGCGACCACGCGCGCGAAGCCGGCTTTCTTAGCCCCACCCCGTCCCAACGCAAGCGAGGCGCCAAGACGTTTCGCGAATACTACCCGCGACGCGATCGCGGCCACGCCTTCGCGCACACGATGGGCGGCGAGATGGACATCAACTTCTTCCCCCAACTCGCCGCCGTGAACAAGCGGTTCCGCGCCGGCGCGGGGGTGCTGTGGAACTGGGGGCCGCGCCAGGGCATGAACTGGCGGGAGCTGGAGGAATATGCCTCCGCGCACCCGTCCTTCTGTTTCGTGCGCTTCGTCTACCAGGACGCCGGTTCGATTCCGGCCCAGCTCGATTACGGCATTTTCACCCTGCCACCAGAGCCATTCCGCTTCTTCGGCAACACGTTCCGCAACTGAGGCGACATACCGCGAAGGGTGGACGAGCGCCTAAAGCACCGCCTCGGCGACGACGCGTAGCGCCGGCATCGTGGCGCCGCCCAGGATCATCGTGCCGAGCCGGTGGTCCTTGGCGAGCGGCGTCCACGCCCGCAGCCGGTCGCTGATGCGATCCGGCGGGCCGACCAGACAGATTTCGTCGATCAGTGCGTCCGGGACGGCGGCCTCGGCCTCTCGCTTGCGGCCGGCAAGATAAAGGTCCTGAATCCGGGCCGCCGCGTCCTCGTAACCCAGCCGGCGCGCGAAATCGTTGTAGTAATTCTTGGACCGCGCGCCCATACCGCCGATATAGAGCGCGAGGTCCGGGCGCAGTGCGTCGCGGCAGGCCGCCACATCGTCGCCCATGCGTATCCGCACATACGGGGCGACATCGAAACGGTCCAGCGAGGCCGACCGGCCGCTTTTCTCGATCCCCTCCAGAATCGGCCCGAGTACCAGCTCCGGTTTCTCCGGCGACATGAAGATCGGCAAGGTGCCGTCGGCCACTTCGCCCGCCAATCGCAGGCCGCCCGGCGATGCGGTCGCGGTATAAATCTTCAGGCTCGGATCGCCGTGGATGATGCTCTTCAGCGGCTTGCCGAGCCCGCTCGCGCCGGGGCCGGCATACGGGATCTGATAATGCTCGCCCTGGTGCGTGACCGCCGCCTCGCGCGCGACGATCTTGCGGATGATGGCAATATATTCGCGCGTGCGCTCGAGCGGCTTGCCGAACGGCACGCCGTGCCAGCCCTCGACCACTTGCGGCCCGGACGGACCGATGCCGCAGAGGAAGCGGTTGCCCGACAGCGCCTGCAAGGTCATTGCGGTGGCCGCCGCGCAGGCCGGCGTGCGCGCCGGCATCTGCATGATCCCGGTGCCCGCCTTGATGCGCGTGGTGCGCGCCAGGACCCAGGCGGCGGGGCTCACCGCGTCGGTGCTGTCGGAACTCGCTGCTCCAGACGGAATCGTAGCCGAGCCGCTCGGCCTCCAGCACCAACGCCATGTCGAGCCGGGGCTTCGCGCCGGACAGCCCCAGGATCAAGCCCAGCCGCATCCGCAAAACCCTCCTGTTCTGACCTCAACCCGCCCCCCCTGAGGGAGAGGGCTGGGGTGAAGGTCACACCCGCGCCAGCACCTCCTCGCGGAAGCGGCGCATGTCGGCGAGCGTGGCGTCGGCGGTGGCCTCGGCGAAGCCGAAATCGACGAACTCCACGCCGAGGTCGCGCACGGCGCGCAGGTCGGAGACGACCTCCGCCGGCTTGCCGGAAAACAGCCGCTTCTCGCCGTCACCGGCTTTCGGCGGCAGCTTGTCACCGAAGGATTGCAGCCGCGTGGCGATCTGTATGCGCGACGGATCGCGTCCGGCCTCGCGCGCGACCTTGCGCATCTTCTCAATTCCGGCGGCGAAGCGCGGCAGCAAATCGAGCGGATGCTGCGGATTGTTCGGGATCGGATACCAGCCGTCGCCGAAGCGCGCGACGCGGCGCAGCGCCGGACCGCTTTCGCCGCCCACCCAGATCGGCAGCGGGTTCTGCACCGGCTTGGGCAGAACCGAGATGGGTGCAAACTTCACGTATTTGCCCGAATAGCTCGGCTCGGTTCCCGTCCAGAGTTCGCGGAAGACCGCAAGGTACTCGTCCGTGACCGCGCCGCGCTCGGGGAATGGCGGCGTGCCGAGCGCCTCGAACTCCTCGCGCATCCAGCCCGCGCCGATGCCGACCGTCAGCCGGCCGCCGGAGAGCACGTCGAGCGTCGCCAGCATCTTGCCCGCCAGCACCGCCGCGCGGTGCGGCACCACCATGACCGAGGCGACAAGTCGCGCCCGCGCGGTCTTGCCCGCGATATAGGCCATCATCATCAGCTGTTCGTGGCGGTCGCCGCGTCCGCCCTGGGGAAATTCGCCCGTTTCGGAATACGGATACTTGGCCTCGATATCCGCCGGCATCACGACGTGATCGCTGAAGGTCATGTAATCGTAGCCCATCGCCTCGCCCTCGACGGCGAGGCGAACGAGGCTGTCGCGCTCGGAGAGCGGACCGCTCGCCGGGGCGTTGAAGCCGAACTGCATGTGTTTCCTCCCATGCCGGACCGGATTGTTGGACCGATAGGACACGAAACCCCGGCGGAGGTCTACCAGTCGCTTTTGCGTGAGCGGGCGTGCTTTTTGTCGCGCGGGTGATAGGCTCCACCTGCCCATGGGTGACCGCGCGGCGAAGAGTTGGGCGGGAGGTGAAAGCCCGGCCGCGCAGCCTTAGAGTCGCTCCTCCTTTGCGGCGTCCATGGGTACTTCCGGACGTCCTTGCGCTACGGCAACGGTCTTACGGCGAAATTGCCTTCAGAAATTCAACCGGGTCGTGAACAGCCAGGCGTGATCGTACGCGGGCGTTAGCGGCTTGGCGCGGTAGCCGGGGCTTACCGCGGTCTGATAGCCCACGCCGAAGGTGAATCGCAGCCCGTCCGTCACCGCGAACCGCCCGACTACCAGGCCCGGAGTCAGATAGATTTGGCTCAGCCCACCGCGCTGGCCAGTCGCGTAATATGTCCAGTTCACTTCCAGTTCCGGCCAGAAGACGCGCAGGACGCGATACTGGAACGCGACGTTCGTTTGTATCGCGTAGCCGATCGTCTCGGCGCGGGCCGCCGGCAGGACGGCGCCGACTGTTCCCTGCACGTCGAAATCCCCCCATCCCTCGCCGAAGGCGAGTGTCGGGACGAACTGCCACGCGTCGCTCGTGAGCCGGTCGATCCCGGTCGGCGCCTGTATCTGCACCCAGGTGGTCACCACGTAATCGCCCGCGTCGGCCGGGCTGCTCGCCAGCCGCTGTTCCAGGCGCAGGACCGGCCAGTCGGCGAAACCGCTCAGCGGCGCGATCGAGCCGGCGTTGACGCCGCTGCGGATGTAGTACGGATCGGCGCCGATCTGTACTTCCGTTTGCTCGCCGACGATCAGGTCGACGCCGCGGCCACCATCGAGCACCGTGGTATCCGTGCCGTTGCCGGAATGCTGGCGCGCGATATCGAAACGAACACGCTGCTCCAACAGGCCCGTGGTGGTCACGAGCGGGCTGCTCCAACTCGGCTGGCTGGCCCGCGCTCGCGCGACCCGCTCGCCCCAGTCCGCCAGATACGAGCCAGGTCCGTCCGCATTAATGCGCGGACCGGGGCTAGGCGGGGCGGCTTGCGGATCGGCCGCGTACGAGGGCGGCAGTGTGACATCGAACCCGTCGCCCGCGCCGGCCGCGTGCCTCGCCGTGCCGAACAGCATCGCGCCGCCCGCCAACATCAGGCGGGCGCGCCGCGAGCGCCGGTCAGTGGCCATTCAAAACGTCACGGACATGCGCATGCCCAACTCCGTCGCGTTTCCGATGATTTTGCCGGGATTGACCGGATCGGGAATGCCGCCGGCCGGACGGAGATCATATTGGACGAACGGTTGCGCCCGCCACCAGGGGGTGAGTTGCGCCTGATAGGTGAGTTCGACGAGGATTTCGCGGCTGCGCATCGGATAACGGGGATCGCCGCCGAGCGATCGCATGTCACGGTCCAGCGCCCGCCCGGCCGGGCTGATGCCGAAATAGGCGAACGCGATGCCGGCGGTATCGTCCAAACGTCTCGGCAACAGCCCCTTGACCCGCCTCTTCGGCCGGTATCCCCTCCTCCCAACAGCATCGAGGGGAGGAATACCATGCGCGCCTGGGCCGTGGTCGAGAACGGAGCGCCGCTTCAGGAAATCGACATGCCGACGCCGGAGCCGAAGGGCACCGAGGTCCTGCTGGAAACCACCTATTGCGGGGTCTGCCACTCCGACCTGCATATCTGGGAAGGCTATTACGACGTCGGCGGCGGCAAGAAGATGTCGTTGAAGGATCGCGGCGTGGTGCTGCCGCTCGCCATGGGGCACGAGGTCGTCGGGCGCGTGGTAAAGCTCGGTCCCGAGGCCGAGGGCGTGAAGGTGGGCGACATCCGCATCGTCTACCCGTGGCTCGGCTGCGGCGAGTGCCGCTTCTGCCGCGCCGACGAGGACAATATGTGCCTCACGCCGCGCAGCCTCGGCGTCTATCAGAACGGCGGCTACGGCACGCACGTGCTGGCGCCGCATCCGCGCCACCTGATCAACCCGGGCAGCATCGATCCGGCGGTGGCCGCGACCTACGCCTGCTCCGGCATCACCGTCTATTCCGCGATCAAGAAGCTGATGCCGATGGACCCGGACGAGGCCATCGTGCTGATCGGCGCCGGCGGGCTGGGCTTGAACGCCATCGCCATCCTGAAGGCGATGGGGCATCGCAAGATCGTCGTCGTCGACGTGAACCCGGAGAAGCTGGCCGCCGCCAAAAAGGCCGGCGCGTCCGATACCGTCGAGGCGGTCGCGGAGGTGCGGCAGCGCATCTTCGAGGTGTGCAACGGCCCGGTGCTCGGCATCATCGACCTGGTGAACGGCACGCAGACCGCGCGCTTCGCCTTCGATGCGCTGCGCAAGGGCGGCAAGCTGGTGCAAGTGGGGCTGTTCGGCGGCGAGTTGATGCTGCCGTTGCCGCTGATGGCGATCCGCGCGCTGACGGTGCAGGGGAGCTATGTCGGCACGGTGAAGGATCTGCGCGAGCTGGTGGCCTTGGCGCAGAACGGCGCTGTGAAGCCGCTGCCGGTGACGACCGTGCCGCAATCGACGGCGAACGACGCGCTCATGCGCCTGCGCGACGGCAAGGTTACCGGGCGGGTGGTGCTGAAGGCCGAGGCGGCGTAACCCAAAGGTCGTTGCGGACAAGCACCATAAGGGGATCGTCATTGCCGGGCTTGACCCGGCAATCTCGGGATGCCGTCGAGATGCCCGGCTCAAGGCCGGGCATGACGGTGCAAGGGAAGGGGAGCGTTGCGATGGCGGAAGCGGTGCGCCGGTCGGTGATCCTGAAGAGCCGCCCGGAGGGCGAGCCGAAGGCGGACAATTTCGGCTTGGCCGAAGACCCGGTCCCGCAGCCGGGGCCGGGGCAGGTCGTCACGCGCACGATCTGGCTCTCCATCGACCCGTATATGCGCGGGCGGATCAGCGGGGCGAAATCCTACGCCGCGCCGGTGCCGGTGGGCGGGGTGATGGAGGGCGAGACGATCGGCGAGGTCGTCGCCGGGAACGCGCCCGACCTGAAGCCCGGCGACGTGGTGCTCGGGCCGCGCGGCTGGCAGAGCCATGTCGTCGCCCCGGCCGAGCGGCTGGTGAAGCTGGAGCGCGGCGGGCCGCCGCTGTCCACCTATCTCGGCGTGCTCGGCATGCCGGGGACGACCGCCTATTCCGGCATGAAGGACATCGGCGAGCCGAAGGCGGGCGAAACGGTGGTGATCTCGGCGGCGTCCGGCGCGGTCGGGTCGGTCGCGGGACAGATCGCCAAGCGCGCCGGCGCGCGCGTGGTCGGCGTCGCGGGCGGGACGGAGAAGTGCCACTTCGTCACCGAGGCGCTCGGCTTCGACGACTGCGCCGACCATCGCGCCGGGGACATCGGCGCGGCGCTGGAACGGGCCTGTCCGAAGGGGATCGACGTCTATTTCGAGAATGTCGGCGGCGATGTGCAGCGGGCGGCGTTTCGCCTGCTCAACCCGTTCGGGCGCGTGGTGATGTGCGGCATGGTGGCGGAGTACAACGACGCAGCGCCGCGCCCGGGGCCCAACCTGATGAGCGTGGTGCGCAACCGGCTGCGCATTCAGGGCCTGATCGTCAGCGACAAGCCGGAGCGCTTCGCCGAGTGGCGGGCGCTCGCCGGCCCCTGGGTGCGCGACGGCAGCCTGAAATACCGCGAGGACGTGGTGGAGGGGCTGGAGAACGCCCCCGCCGCGCTGATCGGCATCTTGCGCGGCCGCAACTTCGGCAAGCTGCTGGTGCGCGTGGGGCCGGACCGGGTCTGACGCCGCCGCGCGCTTGATCTGCATCAAGGCGGCGCGCGCCGAGATTCGCCATGAGTCCCGGCCGGGAACAGCACCATGGCCGGCAGCGATCATATCCATCTGGTTTGTCCGCATTGCGACGCGCTGAACCGCGTGCCGCGGGCGCGGAAGGCGGCCGAGGCGCGCTGCGGCTCCTGTCACGAGCCGCTGTTCGACGGCCGGCCGCGGGCGGTGGACGCCGCGGGCATGGAGCGTCACGTCCGCAGTAACGACATTCCGGTGCTGGTGGACATCTGGGCGCCCTGGTGCGGCCCGTGCCGGACGATGGCGCCGATGTTCGAGCGCGCGGCGTCTGCGCTGGAGCCGGACGTTCGCCTGTTGAAACTGAATGCCGATCAGGCGCCGGAGATCACCGCGCGGCTTGGTGTCCGCGGCATCCCGGCCCTGGTCCTGTTCGATCGCGGCGAGGTGCTGGCGCAGGAGGCCGGCGCGCGCGACGCGCGCGGCATCGTCGCGTGGACCCGCCGGCACGTGGCCGCGCGATCCGGGGCAACAACCTGACGTTCAAGGGAGAAGTACAGATGACTATCGACAACGCCGTGCTGTCGTTCGCCGGCATCGTCGTGCTGATCGGCGTGGTCCTCGGCTGGCTGGTCAGCCCGTGGTGGCTGCTCCTCGCCGCCTTCGCCGGGGCGAATATGCTGCAGGCCGGCTTTACCGGGTTCTGCCCGGCGGCGCGCATCTTCAAGGCGCTCGGCATGCGCCCCGGCTGCGCGTTCCCATAAGGCCAGCCATCTTGCTAGCGTCCGGCTTGCGTCGCGGCGCCGGCCTGGGAAGCCGTCCCGACGCGCCCGCGCGACAATAGCCGGCGGTCCAGGCGCTCCACCTCGGCATTCAGCCGGGCGCGCCGGCTTTGCGGCGGCGCCACCCCGGCGGCACGCTCCTTCGCGACCGTGCCGCCGCGCCTCGGCTGATGCTTTTGCCAGTTCCAGACGTTGCCCTCGCGCCGCGATACCATGCCTGCGGCGACGGCTCGGACGGGTAGCGCCGCCGCGGCCACACCGACGGCGAACATCCCGGCCAGAAATCCGGCGCCGATCCTGCTGCGACTTGCCTCGGACATGATGGTAGCCTCCCCGCTGCCGCCCGCCGCATGAGCGGTCGCGCGGCGGTAAGGAAACCGCCGATCGTCGGGGGAGTTGCGCGCGAGCGTGGCTTGGCCGGGCAAGCGGCCTCGGATCAGCTCTCCGGCGGCGCGGCGGCGATGGGGATCTCGCGCGGCTCGTTCGGCTGGTCGCCGGTGCCGGCCAGCGGCTGTTCCGAATCCTCGAACTCGGGCTCCGCCCCGGACGGGCGCCGCTGCTGGATCGGCCCGTGCTGCCCGTTCGGCACGCTCTGCTGCTGTTGCTGCTGCGCCTGGGTCATCGCGTTCAGTATGCGGAAGTAGTGTTCGGCGTGCTGGAAATAGCTCTCCGCCATCACCCGGTCGCCCGAGCTGGTCGCGTCGCGACCGAGTTGCAGGTATTTCTCGAACAACTGCTGGGCGGTGCCGCGCACGCGGACATCCGGGCCGTTGCTGTCGAAGACGTGATTGCGATTGAGCGGAATGCCGCCGTGATGGTGCCGCGGAGGACCGCCGCCGCCGCCACCTCCGCCGCTGCCGCGGTGGCTTCGTCCGCGCATACGTTTCATGTTCATCAGTGTGCCGTAGCGCCTTCCTGTTCGCAGCCTGTCCCCGTCAGGGCGGCGGATGCATGGTGCAAGACGCCACACACCCCGGCGGGGGCAAACCTGTTCAACATTGGCTTCTGCGCAGCGCCCCAGCGGCCGACCACGACCATTTCAGCGGAGGGTCGATCCGGCCGGGGCATCGGGATCAGCCAACTCGCGGCGATCCCTGCCGTGCCGTGTCAAGCTAACCGTCTCCTGGCCCTGAGCCAAATGTTTTTTCAGCGACCCGGCAGCGCGAAACACCACGGCGCGCGCGATGCCTGCGAGATCGGCATGAACTCGGCCGAGATCAAGCCCCGCCGCGCGGCCCAGCGCGGCCACGGCGCCAGCTTGGCCCTCGCCGCATTCCAGGATCGCGGCGCCACCCGGCGCGAGCAGGCGCGGCAACGCCGGGATGAGCGCGCGATAGGCGTCGAGCCCGTCCACACCGCCGTCGAGCGCGCGTTCGGGCTCGAACCGCGCGACTTCCGGCGCAAGGCCGGGAATCACGGACGACCGAATGTACGGCGGATTGCCGAGCACGAGATCGAACCGCCAAGCGATCGCGGCAGCCCAGTCGCCGGCGAGGAAAGCGGCGCGGTATTGCAGCCCGAGCATGGCAGCGTTGCGCCGGGCGAGAGCGGCGGCGGCCGGGTCGCGATCCACGCCGACGCCGAGCGCGCCGGGAAATTCGTTCAGCGCGGCGAGAAGCAGGCAACCGGTGCCGGTGCCGAGGTCGATCACCGAACGGACCCGCGCGCGATCGGGGAAGCAGGCGAGCGCCGCGTGGATCAGGGTTTCGGAGTCCGGGCGCGGGACCAGCGTGGCCGGGGACACCGCGAAGGTGAGCCCCCAGAATTCCCGCCGGCCCAGAATGTAGGCCAGCGGCTCACGATCAAGGCGACGCGCGAGCAACGGCGCCAGCCCCGACATGTCCTCGACCATGCCGCGATCCCGCAGCAGCGCCTCCTGCGTTTTTCCGAGCGCATGCCCCAGCAACAGCCTGGCTTCGAGGCGCGGGTTCTCGATCCCCGCCGCGGCGAGCGCGGCGGCGGCCTGGTTGAGCGCGGCCGAACTGGAACAAATCGTGGACAACGGCGTTACCCGCGCATGAGCACCAAGGCGAAAGTCCCGATCGACCCCGAGCACAAGTCGAACCTGGAAAAGGACCCGGACGAGTGGACGACCGGGGATGAACCGATGACCGGCGCGCAGGCGTCGTACCTGAAGACGCTCAGCGAGGAAGCCGGCGAGGATTTCGACCCGACCCTCACCAAAGCCGAGGCCTCGAAACGGATCGACGCCCTGCAACAGAAGACCGGCCGCGGGATCTCCGCCACCGGCCGGGGCTGAGCCGAGCCGTCAGGGGCGGATCGCCTCGAGCATCAGCGTGTCCAGAAAGAAACTGCCGTCCGGCCCGATCGCGAAGTGCCGGCGCACCTCGTCGGCGACCGCCGCCTGCACGGAGCGGATCGCCTGGACGTGAACCTCGGGCGTGCGCATGCGCGTCACCCAGTCGGCGAAGTCGAGGTGGAGCCGCCGCGGCGTCGCGGCCCAGAGGATCAGGCCCGCGTCGCCGAGGGCCAATTCCCACTCCCGCTTGGCGTAGTCGCGCACGTGTGAGGTGTCGCGCAGTAATTCGACGGTTTGCAGGAACGTGTCGAGCACCGGCGAGTCCTGGGCGATGACGTCGACGAACGCCGCGCGACCGCCCGGCTTCAGCACGCGCGCGGCCTCGGCGATGCCGCGGCGGAAATCGTGCCAATGATGGGCGCTGAAGCGGCTGAACACGAAATCGAATTCCTCCCCGGCGAAGGGCAGGTGTTCCGCGACGCTCTGGCGCAACGAAATGTTGCCCAGCCCGCGCTCGGCCGCCGCGCGCGCGACCACGTCGAGCATGGCGGCCGACAGGTCGCACGCCGTGACCGCCGCGACGTGCGGCGCCACCGCGAAACTGACATGCCCGGCGCCGCAGCCGAGATCGAGCACGACGGCGTCCGACTGGCCCTCGACCATGGCGGCGATCGCCCGCAGATCGTCGCCCTCGGCGTGCACGGCGCTGGTGAGATAGGCGTTGGCGCGCGCGCCGAACTGCCGCTCGACCAGCGCCGCCTGGGATGTCTCGGTCATGTCGTTGTCCTCGGCTCGGCCGGTATGCGTGATTGCGCGGGAATTTGGCATCATCGCCGTCGCGGCGCCATCCGGGCGCGGGGGACGGGCGCCCGCCGCGCGAGTTTGCAATGCGCAATTATTCCGTTGCGCGACCGAAGCCGGCGGGCGCAGAGTGCCGCGTCAGCGAGGGGGATCGCTATGCCAACGACGGTGTTTTTCGCGACGAACCGGGATGTCACCAACCCCGACGACGCGATCGGCGGCTATCCGCCGCGGATTGTCTCACCGTCCTCGACGGACAGAATGACCTACGGAACGGCGTTCGTCGACGGCGTGGACGTGCCGAGCCATGCGCAGGGCGTGGTGTCGCAGATCGCCGAGACGAACAAGGGCGGATTCTCGCCGGAGGACATCGGCGATCTCGCCAACGCCGGGCGAAACCTGCTGGTGTTCGTCCACGGGTTCGACAACACGTTTTCCGACGCGGTGACGCGCGCGGCGTACAACCGCGAATGGATCGCCGCCTCCGGCCTGGACGGCTCGGCCACCTCGGTGATCGCGTTCAGTTGGCCGTCTCTGGGGCTGGGGCGGATTTTCGATTTGCCGATTCCGTCGGGCGACTACCACCACGATCAGCAGATGGCGCGCAATTCGGGCTTCCACCTGATGAGCTTCCTGGCCGTGCTACAGCCGATCCTCGCGGCCGCGCGCGCGAACGGCCGTCGTTCAATTCTGCTCGCGCACAGCATGGGCCTTCTGGCGCTGCAAGCCGCGGTCGAAAGCTGGTTCCTGCACGGCAAGGGCGAGGCGATGATGTTTCACCAGGCCATCCTCGCCGCCGGCGATTGCGCCTACGACACGTTTGAGCAGCCGAACCTCGCCGCGCTAAGCGGGTTGTCGCGCCTCGCCGAACGGGTTTCGATCTACTACAGCCATGCCGACGCCGTGTTGAAATTCGCCGAGGTTGTGAATCTCGGCGCGCAGCGGCTCGGCCAGAACGGCCCGCGCGACCGCTCGGACCCGGCGCGGTTTCCGCCGGCGCAGTACGACATGACCGATTGCACACAGTACCGCGACTACGGTTTCAATCTCCTGACCTCGCACCAGTATTATCGCGAGTCGCCGAGCGTGCGGAGCATCATCGCCGAGAGCATGCGTTGAATCGCCTACTCATGCCGGCGAACGCGACGAGACCGTTCGGTGCTTGCCGCCGTTGCTGTGGCCGGCCGACCTCCCCCGGTGGACCAGATCAGGCCCGGACCGCTTCCAGGATCGATACGTAATTGGCGACCCCGGCGCCGCCCATGTTGAAGACTCCGGCCCGGTCCGCCTTGGGCAATTGCATCGCGCCGGCGTGGCCGGTGAGCTGCATCGCGGTGATGGCGTGCATGGAAACGCCGGTGGCGCCGATCGGGTGGCCCTTCGCCTTCAACCCGCCGGACGGGTTCACCGGCAGCCGGCCGTCCTTCGCCGTCCAGCCCTCCAGCACCGCGCGCGCGCCCTGGCCCGGCGGCGTAAGCCCCATCGCCTCGTATTCCATCAGTTCGGCGATGGTGAAGCAGTCGTGCGATTCCACGAACGACAGCTCGTCGAGCGCCAGCCCGGCCTGGTCCAGCGCGCGGCGCCAGGCTTCGGAGGCGCCTTCCAAGCGGGTCATGTCGCGGCGCGACATCGGGAGAAAGTCGTTCACCTGCACCGCGGCGCGGAAGCGCACCGCCTTGCCGAGCCCGCGCGCGGTCTCCTCGTCGGTCAGCACCAACGCGGCCGCGCCGTCGGAGACCAGCGAGCAGTCGGTGCGCTTCAGCGGCGGCGCCACGAACGGGTTCTTCTCGGAGGGCGTGCGGCAGAACTCGTAGCCCAAATCCTTGCGCATCTGCGCGTAAGGATTATCCACGCCGTTGCGGTGGTTCTTGGCGGCGATGGCGGCCAGCGCGTCGGAGCGGTCGCCGTAGCGCTGGAAATACAGGTCGGCGATGCGCGCGAACACCCCGGCGAAGCCCGCCGGAATGTCGGCCTCCTCGCGCCGGTAGCAGGCCTTGAGCAGGATATCGCCGATCTCCGGCCCCGGTGTCGCGGTCATCTTCTCCGCGCCGAGCACGAGCGCGAACCGCCCGCGCCCGGCGGCCAGGAAGTCGCGCGCGCCATGCACGGCGGCCGTGCCGGAAGCGCAGGCGTTCTCGTAGCGCGTGGACGGCTTGAAGCGCAGCTCCGGCAGGTGCTGCAGCACGAGCGAGGAGGGAAAGTCCTGCTTCTGGAAGCCGCCGTTGAAGGTGCTGACGAAGGTCGCGTCGATATCCGCGGGGGCGATGCCGGCGTCCGTGATCGCCGCGCCGGCGACCCGGCCGATCAGCGCCTCGACATCGGGGTCCTCGAGCTTGCCGAACGGCGTGTGGGCCCAGCCCACGATGCAGGCCTCGGTCATGGCGCGTCCTCGCGGTGTGTCTTTCCGCTCACCTAGGCACGCGGCCGCGCGAGGTCAAACGAAACGGGCCGGCCGGTACATATATCTACGGCTTGATGAAGCCGGATCGTGGCACGATAACTGGCCGACGGCGCCGGCACGGCGTAAAGCAGGAAATGCGGCCGGGCGGCGCAGGGACGGCGGCTCGGGCCGCGGCGCATCCGGCCAGCGAGAGAACGCGAGACATGCACCCATTCCACGCCTTCTGCCGCCGCTCGCTCGACGAGATCCGGGCGCAGGGCCGCTATCGCACCTTCACCCCGCTGGCCAAGCAGACCGGGCGCTTTCCCTTCTACACCCGCGAGGTGGACGGCGAGGCGCAGGAAATCCTGGTCTGGTCGTCCAACGACTATCTCGGCATGGGCACCTCGCCGGTGACGATCGAGGCCGCCTGCGAGGCGGCGCGGCTGATGGGCGCGGGCGCGGGCGGGACGCGCAACATCAGCGGCACCTCGCCGCTGCACGACGCGCTGGAGGCGGAGCTTGCCGACCTGCACGGCAAGCAGGCGGGCCTGTTGTTCAATTCCGGCTACACATCGAACCAGGCGACGCTCGCCACCATCCTGAACAGCTGCCCGGCCGGGGACGACAATCCGTGGCACGTCTTCTCGGACGAGAAGAACCACAATTCGATGATCGCCGGCATGCGCGGCAGCCGCGCGGCGCGGCACATCTTCCGCCACAACGACCTCGACCATCTGGAGGCGCTGCTGCGCGCCGCGCCGGCATCGGCGCCAAGCTGATCGCGTTCGAGAGCGTCTATTCCATGGACGCCGACATCGCCCCGCTCGGCGCGCTCTGCGATTTGGCCGAGCGCTACGGCGCCATGACTTATCTGGACGAGGTGCACGCGGTCGGCATGTACGGCCCGAACGGCGGGGGCGTGGCCGAGCGCGACGGCGTGGCGCACCGGATCGACATCATCGAGGGCACGCTCGCCAAGGCGTTCGGCTCGCATGGCGGCTACATCACCGGGGCCGCCGAGGTGGTGGACTACGTGCGCTCGACCGCCGACGGATTCATCTTCACCACCGCCCTGCCGCCGATGATTACCGCCGCGGCGCTGGCGAGCGTGCGCCACGTGCGCCAGACCCCTGCCCTGCGTGCCCGCCTGTTCGAGCGGGCAGATACGCTGAAGCGCCGGCTGGACGCCGCCGGCCTGCCGCGCATGGCCTCGGCGAGCCACATCGTGCCGCTGCGCATCGGCGAGGCGGCGCGCTGCCGCGAGGTGAGCCGCGACTTGCTGGACCGCTTCGGCATCTACGCGACCCCGATCAACTACCCGACCGTCCCCCGCGGCACCGAGCGCCTGCGTTTCACCCCGACGCCGTTGCATACGGACGGCATGATGGACCGGCTGGTCGACGCCTTGCGGGCGGTTCTGCGCGAGGGTGTGCCGAGGGCCGCCTGATCCGCTGGAATCGCGCACAGTAAAAATAACCTGTTGCTAGGTGCAACAGTAACCCGGCGCGAAACACGGGCGATCCGCAGCGAGCGCATTAGCGTCCGTTCCGTTCCAGGCCTCCGGCGGCGGTGTTGCATGCAGGACGGCTGGAGCGCTCGTGCGATCGAACGGAAGGTGCAGCCTGTATCGCATGCGAATGGGACGTGCCGCCCGTCGCGGCCGAGCGCAGCGCCCGGCACACATGGCTCACCTCGTCCCGGGTCATTCCGTCGGAGATCGGCAGCGTGAGGATGCGGGCGGCAACACGCTCGGTCACCGGAAGCTCGCCCCAGCGGCAGGTCTGGCGGAAATACGGATGCTCCGCGAGATGTGGGCTGAAATAGCTGCCCGCGCCGATGCCCTCCGCCGCCAGCCGCTCCAGAATCCGCGGACGCCGGGGCGCGATGGGCTCGGGCAGAAGCACCGGCATGAACGTGAAGGCGTGCCGCTGGCCTAGCAGACTCTGGAAGGTCCAGCCGTCGAGTTCGGCGCGATAAGCCGCGGCGAGGTCGACCCGATGCGCGATGACCCGGTCGAACTCGGCCAGCTTGTGCAGCCCCATCAGCGCCGTCACTTCGCTGAGTTTCGCGTTCAGGCCCGGCATGCTCGCCACCCGCGGCGCGGCGAAGCCGAAATTGCCCATCGCGCGCAGGGTCTCCGTCACCGCCGGATCGGCGGAATAGAGCAATCCGCCCTCCAAGGTCGCGAAGGCCTTGGTGACGTGCAACGAAAACACCACCGGATGACGGCAGCCGGCGCCGAACCCGCTGCCGTCGCGGCGGGTGGTGCCGAGCGAGGCGGCCGCGTCGATCACCACCGGAATGCCGTGGCGCCGCGACAGCGCGTCGTAGCGATCGAGGTCGAGATCGTTGCCGAAGGTGGCGTACGGCACGAGGACGGCGATTTCTTCGCCGAAGCGGTCCAGCAGCGCCTGTTCCGCAGCGGCAGATGGCAGCCAGGTGTCCTCGTCGATATCGCAGAGCAGCGGCGTCAGCCCGGCCCAGAGCGCGGCATGCGCCGTCGCGGCGAAGGTGAACGACGGCATCAGGGCGAAGTGGCGCTTGCCGGGCCGTGGTCCGACGGCTTGTTTCATCGCCAGCATGAGCCCGATCGTCGCGTTGCACACGGTGACGCAGGCGCCGACGCCGCCGAAGATCGCGTTCACCACCTCCTGCTCGAATCGCGTGTTCACCGGGCCGTAGTTGCTGAACACGGCGGACTGCTCGATGGCCGCGAGCTCGGCGCCGAGCCCGCTGAGTTTCGCGGGATTGGGCCGGATCAGCGGGATCTTCATGCGGGGCATTCGTTGCCGTCCTTCCGCTTGCAGGTCGAATTGGCTGGTCCGAGCGGAATCGTTTGCATCCCCGAGAATTCGCGCGGCTTGTCGAACCGGCCGCGTGGTCGCGTCAAGCCGCGCGGGCGGAATGGGCAGCGCCGCTCAGCGCGCCGGGGCGGTCGCTTCGTGCATGACCCGCTCGGCCAGCGGACCGCGCGCCTCGGCCAGATGGTCGAAGCGGCGGCGGAAGGTGCCGAGCCCCATGGTCTGCGAGCGCAGTTCGATGATGAGGTCGTGCATTTCCGCCTGCGGCACCAGCGCCTCCACCTCGTCCCAGCCCGACCAGCCCGGCTTCTCGGCATAGCCGAGAATGCGTCCGCGCCGGCCACTCAGGACGCGCTGCACGCTGGCGGTGTATTCGCTGGGCACGCTCACCGTCACGTGGTCGATCGGTTCCAGCAGCATCGGTTCGGCCTTCTGCAGGCCTTCCCGCATGGCGAGGCTCGTGGCGGTCTTGAACGCCATGTCGGAACTGTCGACGGAATGGAACTGGCCGTCGACCAAGGTGACGCTGAGGTCGACCACCGGGTAGCCGAACGGCCCCTTGCGTGTGGCCACCTCCGCCGCCTCGCCGACCGCCGGGATGTAATTGCGCGGCACCGCGCCGCCGACGATGCGATCGACGAAGCGGAACCCCTCGCCGCGCCCCAACGGCTCGATGTCGATCTTCACGTCGGCGAACTGGCCGTGGCCGCCGGTCTGGCGCTTCAGCCGTCCGTGCTGATGCACGGCGCGGCGGATCGTCTCCTTGAAGGGGACCTGCGGCTTTCCGGCGCTGACGTGCAGATTCGAGGCTTTCGCGAGCCGATCGATCAGCGCCCGCAGATGCATCTCGCCCTGGCCCTTCAGGATCGTCTCGCTGGTCTCCTGATCGTGCTCGATGTTGAGCGACAGGTCCTCGTCGGCGAGTTTCTGCAGCGCGCCGGACAATTTCACGTCGTCCTTGCGGTCTTCGGTGTGAATGGTCAGCGCGTACACCGGCTCCGGCGGCGCGGGGAACGGCAGCCGCTCGGCGGTGCCGCTCGGGCTGACGGTGTCGCCGGTCGCGACCGTCTCCAACCGGCCGAGCGCGACGACCTCCCCGGTATCCGCCTCGGCCACCTTGGTCGGCTCGTCACCCATGAATTTGTGGATGCCGCCGAGCCGCTGGCCGTTGAGGGTGGCGCCGTCGCGGATCGGTCCCCGCCAAACGCGAGCGTAGGAAAGCTTGCCGGTATGGCCGGCGTGAACGGTCTTGAACACCTGGGCGAGCGGCTCGCCATCGGGCTCCACGCCGCGCCGCTCGGCGGTCACCAGCGGGTCGGGGCCGTCGTGGCGCAGCGCCTTCCATAGCCGCCGCACGCCCTGCTGGCGGTCGGCCGCGCCGATCAGCACCTCGACGACCTCGCCGGAGGCCTGGTCCTTCTGCAATTGACGGAAGATCTCCTGTGGCGTCGGGGTCACGTCCTCCAGGATCTTTTCCAAGAGCGCATCGTCATGATCGGCCAAGACCTCGACCAGGCCGGAGAACGCCTCGTCCTTGGCTTCGCGCATCTGCGGCGGGAACGACATCAGCTCGGAAGGCTCGCCCTCGCGGTAGCGGTACGCCCGCTCGCTCACCACGTCGACGTAGCCGGTGATCGACTCGCCCTCGCGGATCGGCAGTTGCCGCAGCACCAGCGGGCGCTTGCAGTAGGCTTGCAGCGCGGCCAGCGTGTCGCGCACCGCCCCGGTGAAGGTGTCGATCTTGTTGACGAAGACGACGTAGGGGACGGCTTCCTCCTCCAGCGCCTTCAGCACCGGCGCCACCGCGAGGGCGCGGTCGGGCATCGGCTCGCACACCACCACGGCCAGATCCACGACCGCCATCGCCGAGGCCGCCTCGAAGCTGAACTCGATGGAGCCCGGACAGTCGAGGATCGACCACGGATCGCCGAGATAGGAGCAATGGCCGAGCCGCAGCATGGTGCTCATGGTGCGGGTGCGGCCGCCGCCGCCGCGCTTCACCGCCCCGCCCGCGGCCGCCACGAGAGCGTCGAACAGGGTGGATTTGCCGCTGGTATAGGGACCCACCAAGGCGACCGAACGCGGCCGCCTTGGTTCGGCGTTTGCGGATGCCGACATTCATTCCCTCCCGTATTGCGCGTTCCCGGCGGAGTGTAACCGAGATTTCACGGCAGGGAATGCCGCCAGCCGGCGCGCAGCCCTACTTGGCGGAGGCGCGCGCCTGCCCGGCCATGGCGCGAGCCAGCACCAGCGCCTCGCGCAACTGGAAATCCGTCGCCGGCTTTTGCGGATCAAATTTCGGCCAGTTCGCGGGAGGACCGTGCGGTATCTGCTTGGCGATCGGAGGCAGAATCCTCGCGTGGGGGCGCCGAGGCTTGCGGGCCCTTGTCGCCGAGCGACTTGCGGCTGAGCACGTGCGAGAGATCGGCTTCGTGCGCCGGCCAGAACTGCGTCTCGTCCGTGCGGCTCTCGTGCACGACCACGTCGGGCGCGATGCCGAGCCCCTGGATCGAGCGCCCGGACGGCGTGTAGTAGCGCGCGGTGGTCAGCCGGATCGCGCCGTCGCCGGCGAGCGGGATGACCGTCTGGACCGAGCCCTTGCCGAAGCTGCGGGTGCCGAGCAGCGCCGCCCGGCCGTGATCGCGCAGCGCGCCGGCGACGATCTCGCTCGCCGAGGCCGAGCCGTTATTGATCAGCACCACCAGCGGCAAGCCCTCGATCGCGTCCCGGTTCGGGCGGGCGTGCCAGGATTGCGCGTCGTCGGCGTGACGGCCGCGCGTGGAGACGATCTCGCCGCCGTCCAGGAACTCGTTCGCCACCGCGACCGCCTGATCCAAGAGCCCGCCCGGGTTGTTCCGGAGGTCGAGAATGAAGCCGCGCAGCCGGGGCCCGCCTTCCTGCTTCAGGCTCGTGATCGCTTGGCGCAGGGCGCTCGCGGCCTGCTCGTCGAAGCTGGTGAGCCGGATGTAGCCGATGTCCTCGATCAGCCGCTTGCGCACGTCCTTGGTGTGGATGATCTCGCGGGTGACGGCGACCTCAAGCGGCCTGTCGACGCCCTTGCGCTTGATGGTGAGCCGGATCTTGGTGCCGGGGTCGCCGCGCATCTTGTCGACCGCCTCGGTCAGCGTCATGCCCTGCACGCTCTTGCCGTCGAGCAGCACGATCAGGTCGCCGGGCTTGATGCCGGCGCGGTAGGCCGGCGTGTCGTCGATCGGGCTGACCACCTTGATGAGACCGTTCTCCTGGGTCACCTCGAGGCCGAGGCCGCCAAAGCGCCCGCGCGTCTCCGCCTGCATGTCGCGGAAGGCCTTGGCATCCATGTAGCTGGAGTGTGGGTCGAGGCCGGTCAGCATGCCGTTCAGGGCGTTGTCGACCAAATCCTTGTCGGAGACCGGCTGGACGTAATCGGCGCGCACGATTTCGAAGACGCGGCCGAACAGGCTGAGCAGCCGGTAAGTTTCGCGCGAGGTGGCCTCGTCCGCGACCGCGGGCGTCGCGCCCGGCCGCATACCCAATTCCCAGCCGATCACCGCCGCGCCCGACCCGGCGGCCACGCCGGCCGCGAACACCGCGCCAAGCAGCAGTTCCTTGCGCAGCTTCATGCGCTTACCCCTTTGTTCTCATCCGGTCCGCCCGCGACGCTTGTTGGCCCGCGGGCCGCCGATCGGACCAAGAACGTGATAGCAGAGCCGCGCAAAAGAAAGGCCCGGTCCAGGTGGACCGGGCCCTGCCGCAGGGGAGCGTGCAAGCGATCAGTCGGTGCGGGCGAAGGCCGGCAGGCCGAACGCGCCGTTCAGGCCGATGGCGAGCTGCGCGCCAACCATCCAGGCGTTCTTTGCCCTGGTGAAGGTCGGCGGCACGGTAAGGCCGGGGAAGGTCGTGCCCATATCCGGATTGATGAAGTAGGCGACCACCGGAATGAACGAGATGCCAGGCGCGACCGCGTAGGTATAGTTCAGCTCGATCTGCCACTCGCTCTGGGAGAACGGGCTGCAGGCATTGCTGCGGGCGCGCTTGTTGGTCAGGCCGGGGAAGTATGCGGCGTTGCCCACGCAGCCCTGGCGCCAAGCCTGCTGGGCGCTGCGGTTCATGCCATCCCAGATCACCCCGAAGTTCAGCTTATCCGCGGGGCGGCTCCACAGCGGGCCGACCCACGACATGCCGGCGGTCAGTTCTTCCGAGATCGGGGCGAGATTGGACGTGCCGAACATGGCTTCGGCGTAGAGGGTCAGCCCGCGCTCGCTCTTCATGTTCGGCCGATAGATCATCTGCTGACCGCCGAAGTAGACGGCGCTGCGTCCCTGCTCGGCATGGCCGAACGGGTCGGTGTAGCGGGAGCTGTCGTACCAGCCGCCCATCCAGAGCCCGCGCGGGAACGGATCCTGCGCGAAGCTGGTCTTGTAGCCGATCTCCGCCGGGATGAAGACGCCGAGGTCGTGGCCGAAGTCGAATGAACGCCAGAACCCGCCACCGGTGATGCCGGAGCTGCCCGCGGCCTGGTCGGAGGTCTCCTGGTAGGCGCCGAAGCGCAAGTATGTCTCGAGCGTCGGCTTGATGGTGACGCGGCCACCCCAGGTCGCCACCGGGTAGCTCGGGTTGTTGTTGTTCAGATACCACATGCTGCTGAAGTTGCCGCATACGTCGAAGATGAAGCGGCAGTTCAGCCCGGTGGTGTTGAAGTCGATGTTATCGGCGATGCGGCCGACCAAGAGGCGCACGTGGTCGTTGAACAGGTCCTGATCCCACGACAATTCGCCCAGCCGGTACTGGTCCTGCGGGCCGTAGTTCGCCGTGGTCAGAATGCCCATCCCGGCAAAGGCCCCCGGGTTCTGGCCCCAGCGTTCGTCGGTGCTGATGTGGATGGCCGCACCGGGAATGCCGAGCATGTGGTTCAGGTCGATATCCATGCCGAGCGTGTTTTCGCCCTGCATGTTGATGCCGGTCTTACGGCCACCCGATACCCATCCGAACAAGTTCGTTTCCGAACCGCCGTTCAGGTAGATGCCGTAGCTCTTCAGCATCTCGCCCCAGGACTTGCCCATGGTGGACATGTCGAACATGTAGCCGGGCGGCGGGTCCGCCACCGGTTGACCTTGCGCGTTCGCTGTTCCGGGACTGGCCATGATCCAACTGGCCGCCAAGAACGCGCCCGACATCGCGGCGCTTCGCAGGCGTGTAACGGTCGAAGCTTGCATCCTCGATCCCCTCCCGATCTGAATAGCGAACAGGCGGTCAGTGACAACCCATAACCCAGGAACCTGCCGGCTCCGGGTGTGAAGCTAGTTTGCCGCCCGATTGGTTTCGCGGTCCAGCCGTATCAGGGACGTCATGATTAAAACGGGATGACACTGTGGCGATACCGCAACAGGCGATGTCGCGGTGCAACGCTGGGCTGGGGCGCTCACGGAGCCCCCGCAGCGCGGTTCCGTGCCGCACAATGACTATCCACGGACGGCGCGGGCCGCCGCGGTTTTCCGCCAATCACGCCGGCCGGCGCAGCACGAACGCGGTGGCATCCCATAGCCGGAACGGTGTCGCGCCGTCGCGGATCACCTCGAACCCGTGCGCGCCGGCCCACCGCCGGGCGTCCGCGCGATCCACGGCAAGGCAGCGGCCGTAACAAAGATTGAGGATCGCGAGGTCGCCCCCTTGCCGCAGCAGCCGCGCCGCCTCGGCGATGTGCCGCTCGGCCAGGCCAGCGCCGGCTTGCATCAGATAAGGAAAGGTATCGACCGCGAGCACCAGATCGAACGCCGCGTCCGGCAAGGCGGCGAGATCGCTGCCGGACGTCGCCTCGAAGCGCAGGTTCGGCGCCCGGTGCCGCCGCCGCGCCTCGCCGATCATGCCGGGCGAGAGATCGAGGCCGAGCACGGAACGGCAGCGCTCGGCCACCGCCGCCGCGACCCGCCCGATGCCGCAGCCGAGATCCAGCACGTCGCGATCCGGGCCGGTCAGCGTTTCCGCCGCCAACCACGCGATCAGTTCCGCCGTCGCCGCGTCCAGGATCGCCGGATCGCCGAGCGAATAGGCCGCGACGGCGGCTTCCGGCGAGCAGGCGACGGCCCGGTCGAAGCCCGAGCGCAAGCGGGCGAGCGCCGCATCGGGCGCATTGCTTGGCGGCGTATGATCCAGCCCGGAATCGATGAGCATGCGCGCCAGGCGATCGAGATCGCCGCCGTGGTGGGCGAGCAATTGCGCGAGCGCTCGGGCGTTGTCCGTAACCCCCGCCCCCGTCGCCGCCAACGGGGGCGGGGCATTCGTGACATGCTTGCTTGACGCTGGAACGACGTGTCCTAGCCGTGCCTGGATGTGCGCCGGCGAGAGCCCGGCCAACACCAGCCGCGCCAGCGCCACCTCGGGCGAGATGCGGCCGGCGAGGCAAAGATCGATCGGATCGTCCGCGCTCATCGCGTGATCGTCGGGACCAGCCGGCGGGACAGCAGCGGGTGCTCCACCGCGCCCCATTGGTATTTGAACGCTTCGCCGCCGCGCAGGAAATGCAGCTCGCGCCAGCGCTCCCGGATCGCCTGCGCGACGATATCGCCGAGCAACAGAGTCCCCGGGCTTTGCCGGGCCCAGGCGCGATCGAAGCCGCACAGGTAGAACAGCAGCCGCCCACCGTCGGCGAGCAAGACGTAATAGGCGGCCGCCACGCGACCGCCGAGGCGCAGCATCCAGAGCCGCAGCATGTTTGTGCGCAGCAGGTCGGGGGAAGCCGCGCGGTGGAATGCCTGCACCCGCGGATCGGCGAAGACGCCGGGCTCGTCGGCCGCGGTCCAGCGGTCCTGATGCAGGCGCATCAGTTCATTCAGCGCAGCGCCGATCGAGGCTTGATCCGCCAATTCGGTGGTCCAGCCGCCAGCGGCCTCGGCACGGTGGCGGGCGAGCCGGAGATCGCGCAGCTTGCGGGGCGGCACGAGGTCGTTCAGCCCGATTGCGCCAGACGGCAGGGCCAGCATCGTGCCGGCTTCCGACCATTGTGACGCGTCGCGCCAGCCCGGCGGCGGGCCGGCCTCGCGCAGCCGCGAGCCGGGCGGCAGGTTTGTCAGGTCGCAGGAGGTGATGCCCGGTTTCCGCCACGCCGGCGAGCGCGGCTTGGAGCAGGCGCGCGGCGGCGTCGGCGGGCGCCTCGGGGTCGAGCAGCAGGTCCAGATAGTCGGTCGTGCCGGCGCCGATCGGCAGCAGCTTCCGCTCGGCCTGCGCCGCGCTCCGACCCGGGGGCGGCTCGTCCAACACGTAGAGCGGCAGCAGCCCGAGCAGCCGGCCGTTGTCCGCGCGCATAGCGGCGACGCGGGGCTCGCCGGTGCCGAACTGGTCCCACCAGGGCAGCAGCCAAGCCGGCGATTGGAACGGCGTGGTGCCGGACGCCCGCTGCCAGAGCGCGTCCCAAGCCGGCGCCAGCGCGCGCAACGCGTTGTCGGTCAGCGCCAGATCGATCGCGAGCGTGCTCACGCGGCGACAGCCGGCGGGACCGGCTTGTCGCCGGCCGCGTCGCCGGCGGCCAGGCGCCGGTAGAGGTCGAGATAGGCGGCGGTCGTGCGCGCCAGCGAAAAGCGTTCCCGCGCCGCCTGGCGGCACGTCGCGGCCTCGATGGCGCCCGAGCGCCCGATCGCCGCGGCCATCGCCGCCACGTCGCGCACCAGAAATCCGGTGCGGCCGTGATCGACGATCTCCGCGAGCGCGCCGATGGCGAAGGCGATCACCGGGGTTCCGCAGGCCAGCGCTTCCATGGCGACGAGCGAACTGGTCTCGGCGACCTGGCTCGGCACCAGCACGCAGCGCGCGGCGGCGAGCAGCCGGCGCTTGCGCGCGAACCCGCGGGGCCCGACGAAGCGGCAGCCGGGACCGAGCAGCGGCGCGACCTGCTCCGCGAAATACGCCAGGTGCTCCGGATACGCGAACACCTGTCCGGCCAGCAGTATCGGCACGTCCGCGCGCCGCGCCGCCGCAATGGCGAGGTGCTGCCCCTTCTCCCGGCAAATGCGCCCGAGCACCAGCGCATACCCGCGGCGTGCGTGGCGAGCTGCCGCGAGTGCCTCGACCGGCACGCCGTTCGCGATCGGCGGCACGATCCATGAGGCCGCGGTGGCGCCTTCATCTCGCCGGCCGGCCGGCCGCGGACGGATGCCCGGGTCGAGCCCGGGCATGACGGGGTTAGTGGTGCCGACGGGGTTAGCGGCGCCCAGGATGTCCAGCAGCGCGCGCTGCTGGGTTTCCGACACGCAGTTGACCCAGGTGTTCGGGCGCGACGGCGCCAGCGCCTCGGGCGGATACCATTCCGGCGGCAAATGCAGCGTCGCGAGCACGGGCGGGCCGGGCGGCGGCAGATAATCGGCGAAATCGAGGCCGTGCAGGTGAACGAGGTCGATGCGCCGCGTCCGCGTCGCCTCGGCGATGCGCGCCCGCACCGCCGCGCGTTGGGCGGCACACGTGGCCTCGTCGAGCGGCGCATCGGCGAGCGCCGGGACGTCGAGCAGTTCGCCCGCGACGTCCGAACCGCGCCAGGCGACCACGATCGAGCGGTGCCCCGCTCGCACCAGCGCCTGATCGAGCGAACCGAGCACCTGCTCGGCGCCGCCCACCGCGTCCGGTCCGACCGGCGCCAGCGGGTAGGCGACGCTCAGCACGGTCAGCCTCCGGTGGGCGTCCATGAAACTGCGCTCGCCGGCGCTCAGGCCGTCAGCGGCGCGGCGGTGGACGCTGCAATACGCCCGGCCGCGCGCCCAGGCGCGTAGCGGCGGATCATCGTGGCGCAGAATTCAGCGAACTCCGCCGGCGCGCGCGGCGGTGCGGTATGATGCGGCCAGACGCCCTTGTCCTCCGGCGTGAAGCAGAAGGTGACGGTCACGTCGAACGGCTCCAGCGCGCGCATCTGCCGGTCGAACCATGCTTCGGCGTTCGGCCGCAGCCAGTCGGCCCAGCTCAGGCCGGTGCGGATATAGCTGACGCCCAAATTCCTGAGCCAGCGCACCGCGTCGTCCAGCCGGTGATCCTCGAAATGGAACCACTGGCAGATGCCGAATTCCGGCGTGAACGCGGGGAAGCTGCGCGCGGCGAGCTTCGGATTGCCGTGCTCGTCCAGCAGCCCGAGGTGGAAATGGCGGTAATAGGCCGAGCCCTCCGCCTCCTTGTGCCGGGTCGTCGCCGGCCAGGCGGCGGGCAGGTCGTAGAGGCTGTACCAGTGAATGCGCGGCGCGCGGCCGACGAGCAGTTCGGCGGTGCGCTGCAAGCCCCAGTCCTGCACCTCCTCGGCGCCGAAGGTGGAGACGCCGACTTCCGAAACCCACACCGGCAGCGGCGTGACGGCGCGGATCTCGTCGAGCTTGGCCGGCCAGTCGTGGATCAGCCAGTGGTTCCAGTCGAGCGGAAAGCCGTGTACGGCGACGGCGTCCATCTCCGCGAGCGCGCCCTGGGCGGCGAGCAGCCGGATGAAATCGGGGTCGATCGGCGAAATGCCGCCGAGCACGCGCGGCAATCCGGGCGCCTCCGCCGCGATCGCCTGCCCCGCCAGCCGCGCCATGCGCGCGAACGCCTCCCATCCGGGGTCCGCCTCCAAGTCCCAATGCGACTTGTTATTGGGCTCGTTCCAGATCATCGCCGCTTCGATCATCGTGCCTCGCTGCGCGACCGCCGGGCTTTGCAATGCCGATGGGCGGGGCTTAACTCACTGGCATGGACAGTTTTGTCGATATCGAGAACCAGGGCCAAGCCGCGTTCGAAATGGCAAACCTTCGGCCGGAAACGACGGCCCTGCCGTTCGTGGTCTGGATTTCGCAACGGGCGGGTGCGCGCCACGACGTTCGGGTCAAGGTTGGCCATAGCCCGAGGCTGAAGAACCCATCGGACTTGGGAACTGTACGCGGTGCGCCCGTTCCGGCACGTCGAAGGACCACCGCTCGCGTCGGCGGACGAGGATCTGCTTCGCCGCTGGGTCGCGTTGAACTGGCAGGCGCTGATCGATTTCTGGGATGGGAAAATCGAATACACCGAGGACGTGCTGAAGCTCCTCAGACCTGTTTAGAGCAGGTTCATCACCGAAATCGGGGAGCCACACCCCGATGACGTCATGCGTGGGCTTTACCCGCGCATCGCTTCGGGGCGGCAAGAGGGCCGGGTCAAACCCGGCCATGACGAGAGCCCTCGCCCGCCCGCGCCGGATAAACAGCGCCATAGTCGCCGGTATCGCGCGCGATGCGGCGGCAGATGTACACTTCTTCCTCGGGATGGCTCTCGATCGCAAAACCCGCGCTGCGCAGCATCGCTTCGGTGCAGGCCCGGTTCGGCACCCACCAGTTCGTCGGGTCGTGCGCGTAGCTCCGCTCGATGAAATGCAGCTTCGGAAAGCCGGATTCGTGAAAAATATCGGTCTGCGTGAATTCGTAATCGTTCGCCAGCGGCAGCACATACTCGCTGCCGCGCTGCATCGACTGGAACACCAGCAGATCGCGCGCCACGTGTTCGTGGATCAGATCGAGCGCCAGCAGCGGATGCCGCAGGTGGTAGAGCACGCCGATGAACAGGACAACATCGAAACGCTCGCCGAGCGCGCCCACGTCGTACACCGACTGCCGGCGGTATTCGACATCGAGGCCGGCGACCTCGGCGGCGAAGCGGGCCTGCGCCAGATAATTGGGATCGGAGTCGATGCCGAGCACGCGGTCGGCGCCGCGACGCTTCATCTCCAGGGAATAGAAACCGGCGTTGCAGCCGATATCGAGCACCGTGCGGCCGCGCAGATCCGCCGGAATCGCGTCGGCGAAGTGCCGCCATTTCACCATCGGGTAGTCGCCGAGGAAATGCTCCGGCGCGGTGCGGACGCCGTTCAGGTCGAGGTTGTGGAACCAGGGACCGAGCGCCCGCGCCCGCTCGCGAATGCGATCTGGCGTCCAGCCAAACCCGGCCGGTTGCTTGGCGGCCGCGCTCACGCCCGCGCCTGCCAGAGCCGTGGGACCAAACTCCGCCTGGCGACGCCCTGCCGCGCCGGGGCGAGCGCGGCGGTTTCAGTCGCTTCGCCAAGCAGGCGCATCGCTTCGCGGTAGCCGTTCAAGGTCCCGACATCGACATAGCTCTCTCCGGCCCGCACGCCCCAGGCCGTGCCGCCCTCGTCCATCCAGGCGTTCACCAAGGTGCCGAAATATTCGTCGCGACGCTCGCGCCGCAGCCAAAGCGCGTGCAGGGCGCCCAAGGTCTCGCCCGGCATCTTGAACGCGCCCCAGATCCAGCGCGAACGCGCCGCTTTCGATTTCACCTCGATCTCACGCACGCGGCCTTCCTCATCCGCATCGACGGCATCGAACAGTTCCGGCCGCGCGACCGGAAACAGCAGGAACGATAGCCGATCGTCCGCCAGCGCCGCGAGCGCGTCGGCGGGAAACCAGATCGTGTCGGGCAGGCCGACGATCACCGGCTCATCGGGGCGGATCAGCGGCAGGGCGCGGAAGATCGCGTCGCATAGGCCGCGCGGCTCGCCCTGCACGACATAGGCGATGTCGGCCACGTGCGCGCCGTCGCCGAAGGCGCCGCCGAAATACTGGATGATGTCGGACTTCCAGGGCGAAATGACGAAGCAGAGCTTGTCCGCCCCGCCCGCCAGCATCCGCTCCAGCAGATATTCGCCGACGGCGCGTGGGCGCTCCACGCCGTCGTCCCGCCGGCTGCCGACCGGCAGCAGTTCCTTCGAGAACGCCAGCGGCTGAATGCGCGTGCCGCTGCCGGCCGCCGGGATGATGCCCCACATGCCGCTCATGCCTCCACCGTCGCGCCGCGCGAAGGCGCCTGCTCCAGCGCCGCCACCATCTCCCGCGCCCGCCTCGCCGCCGTGTGCTCCTGCAGCGTGCGCTCCCGCGCTCGCCGCGCCATCGCGGCGCGATCGGCCTCGGGCATAGCGAGCGCCGCCAGCACGTCGTCGGTCGTGCGCGCGACCACGATTTCGCGCCCGGGCTCGAAGAACGCGTCGAGCCCGTCCCAGCAATCGCTGATTACCGGGATGCCGCAGGCGGCAGCCTCGAACAGCCGCCCCGAGGGGCACCACCCCATCGTGGCCATCGCAGCGCGGGTGACGTTCAAGGTGAACCGCGACGACGAATAGAAGGCCGGATGTTCGCCCGGTGGCAGGTGGCGCACGAAGTAGATGTTCGGCGCCCAGGGGAACGCCTCCGGATACATGGCGCCCCCGATGACGAACCGTTCCGACAGGCGCCGCCGCGCGGGTTCCACGAACAACTGCGCCAGCGCGGTTTGCCGGTCCTCGGCGTAGGTGCCGAGATACGATAGCGCGGCCGCATAGTGCGCCTGCGGCGGCGCCGGGCGATGCACCTCGGGATCGACCGACCCGTACAGCGGCAGCGCGCGCCGTGCCTGGAGCTGGCCGCGCAAGGCATCGAGCGCACCGCCGCCGGTGTAGCTCAGCACGAGGTCGAACCCGCCGAGCCCCTCCGGGGGAACGTAGCTGACCGGCTCGCCGGCCGCGAGCCGGGCCAGCGTCACCGGCGTGTCGAGGTCGTAGAAGCAGCGGATGGGCGCGGGCCCGTCGATCACCAGGCGCGAGGCGGCCATGCCGTCCGGGCAATAGGAGGTGACCATGCCGACATCCGCCTCGGCCAAGGCGCGCCGGGCTGCCGGCAGCACCGCATCCCACTCCAGATAGAGCACCAGCTCGCCCCCATCCGGCAGGGCGAACAGGTCGCGGTGCTCGGCGTAGTAGGGAACGTCGCGCTCGAAGAACGTCACGCGGTGTCCGTCGCGCAGCAGCGCGGCGATCAGCGCGCGCCACAGCGTGGCATGGCCGTTGCCCCAGGACGAGCTGACCGAGAGGCCGAAAATGACCAGCCTCATGCCGGCGCCCCTGCTCGTGCCCGCATGTCCAACGCCTGCCTGGCATAGCGCTCCAACTCGGCCGCGCGGTGGTCGCCGGTATGGGCGGCGAGGACGCGCTCGCGCGCCCGCGCGCCGATCGCGACGCGCTCAGGTTCGGGCAGCCGGCGCAGCCAGCCCAGCACGTCGTTCCCGCTCTCGGCGACGAGTATTTCCTCGCCGGGCCGGAACAGCGTGTCGAGGCCGGGCCAGGGATCGCTGATGATGGGGGTGCCGCACAGCGCGGCCTCGAACAGGCGGACGCTCGGGCTGAAGCCGCGCCGGACCATCTCCGCGCGGGTCACGTTCAACGTGCAGCGCTGGGCGGCATAGAACGCCGGGTGTTCGGCCGGCGGCAGGTGGTCGATGCGCGCGCAATTGCCTGGCCAGGCGATCTCCGGAGGGTAGAGCGAGCCGGCGACCACGAAGCGGCCTTCCGGCCAGGCGCGCGCCGGGGCGCCGAACAGGCGTTCGAGCGCGGGGTGGCGGTCCTCGCTGTAGGTGCCGAGATAGCCGAGGTCCCATCGTGGCGCCGCGGGCGCCTCCGCCCGGCAGTCCTCCGGGTCGGCGGAGCAATAGAGCGGCAGGGCAAGCCGCGCGCCCCAGCGCCGCTCCAGTTCGTGCAGGGTCGGGCCGCCGGTGAAGGAGAGATAGAGGTCGAAGCCGGCGATCAACTCGGGCGAGAGATACGCGCAGCGATCCGCCGCCAGTGCCGCCAGGGTGACTGGCGTGTCGATGTCGTAGAAGGCGGTCGCGCCGCGCGCCGTCCGCTGCACGAAATGGCCGATGGCGATCCCCTCGGGGACGTAGGAGCCGACCACGACCAGGTCGGCGTGGCGGATCGCCTGGCGGTAAAGGTCGCGCAGCTCCTCCAGCCCGTCGTACAGCCGGGTCTCGCCGTAGGGCGGGTGCGGCAGATCGCGGTGCGCGCGATACCAGGGCTTGTCGTGCTCCAGGAACAGCACCGCGTGGCCGCGCCGCGCCAAGCCGCGCACCAGGCTGCGATAGGTGGTCGCGTGCCCGTTCCCCCAGGAGGACGTGATGGACAGCCCGAGAATGACGATCTGAAGCGGCATCAATTCATGACCGGCGGGGCGCCCTCCTCTGCTGGCTCGGGCAACGTACAAACCCCGGCGGTGGTTCCATTGCGGCCTCGGTCGGATCAGCCGCGATGCAGGCCTTCGGCGGCGTCGACGGCCGCCATCGCGGCGGCGCGTGCCTGCCGGCGGGCCGCGAGCGCCAGCACCGCGAGCCCGGCCAGGGCCGAGATGAGGGAGCCGAGGAAGACCGCCAGCTTGACTTCGGCCTCGCGCCCCTGGCCGCGGAACGCCAGATCGCCGATGAACAAGCTCATCGTGAAGCCGATGCCGCAGAGCAGCGCCGCGCCGTAAAGCTGCACGGGTGTAAGCTGCCCGGGCGGCTTGGCGATCCCGATTCGCCAGGCCGCCATGGTTGCGCCGAAGACGCCGAACTGCTTGCCGACGACCAAGCCGATCGTGATGCCGAGCAGAACCGGATCGGCGAAGATCGACAGCTTGATCGCGCCGAAGCTGAACCCGGCATTCGTCAGCCCGAACAGTGGCACGATCACGAACGGCACCAGCGTTTCGAGCGAGGATTCCAGACGCGCGGCCACGCTCGGGCGCTCGTCGTCTGGGCGGCTGCCGGGCACCGCGAAGGCGAGCGCCACACCCGCGAGCGTCGGATGCACGCCCGACTGCTTCAGCGCGGCCCAGATTACCGCGCCGCCTGCCAGATAAACGAGCGGCGTGGTCACGCCGAGCCGGCCGAAGCCGAACAGCGCGAGCCAGACGAGAATGCCGATCGCCAGCGGCACCAGCGCCAGTTCGTGCGAATAGAACAGCGCGATCACGACGATCGCCACCAGGTCGTCGATGATGGCGAGCGCCGCGAGGAACACCTTGAGCGCGATCGGAACCCGCCGGCCGAGAATGCTGAGCACGCCGAGCGAGAAGGCGATGTCGGTCGCGACCGGAATCGCCCAGCCGCGCATCGCGGCCGGGTTCGACCAGTTGAACGCGCTGTAAATCAGGGCAGGCAGAATCACGCCGCCGAGCGCGGCGAGCGCCGGGGCGGCGATGCGGCGGACGGACGCCAGCTCGCCCTCGGTCATCTCCCGGCGGATTTCGAGCGACACCAGCAGAAAGAAGAACGCCATCAGGGCGTCGTTCACCCAGACCTGCAGCGGCCAGACGAGCCCCGACGTGCCGAAGCTCACCCCGATCGGCAGCTTCAGCATGGCGAAGTAGCTGGGTGCTGCGGAAGAATTGGCCCAGACGAGCGCGATCGCGGCGGCCGCCAGCAAAACCGCGCCGCCGGCGATTTCGGAATGGAAGAAGTCGAGCAACGCGGCGAAGCGTCCGGCGACGGCCGGCCGGATGTCCTGGCGTGGCATGCAGTTCCCGAATCCAGGGCCGGCCTTGGCAACGCGCGCTGGCGGACGACGTTGCGGAAGCCGGCGGAGTTATAGAAACACCGAGTTCGTGGGAAACGTCGGCGCAATCCAGAGTGGGGTCCAGTCACGAGGCAGAGTGGGTATCGGCCATGCGGCGTGGCGACTTCGCCGCTGCCTGGACGGTCAGCGACGCGGTGCTGGCCGCGCGCGATCCCGCCGGCCGCGACGATCCGCGCCTGCCGTATCATCGCCGCTGGGTGTGGGACGGCCGGCCGTTCGCCGGGCAGCGCGTGCTGGTGCGCTGCTATCACGGGCTCGGCGACACGATCCAATTCGCCCGGTTCCTGCCGCTGCTGCGCGAGCGCGTTCGGTCGCTATCCGTCGAGACGCAGCCCGAGCTGATCCCGTTGCTGGCGGGCATGCCCGGAGCGGAGCGGCTGATCCCGTTCCGCGTGGAGGCGCCACATCCGCCGGCGGAATGCGACCTCGAGGTCATGGAACTGCCGCACGCGCTGCGCGCCACGCCCGCGTCGGTGCCGGCCCGCGTACCCTACCTGAGCGCGCCCCCCGCCCAGGTGGCCGCGGCGCGCCGGCGCATCGGTTCGCCCGATCTCGCTGTCGGGCTCTGCTGGTCGGCGGGCGACTGGGACCGCGAACGCTCCGTGCCGCTGCGCCTGCTCGCGCCGTATCTTGCGAGACCGGGGATCCGTCTGGTGAGCCTGCAGCGAGGTCCCGCCGCCGCCGAGGCCACCGAGCCCGGGGCGCCGCGCTTCGTCAATCCGGACGGGGACTTGCGCGACGTGCTGGAAACGGCCGCGCTGATCGGCGCGCTCGATCTGGTCATCACGGTGGATACCATGGTGGCGCATCTCTCCGGCGCGCTCGGCCGCCCGACCTGGCTGTTGCTGAAAGCGGATGCCGATTGGCGCTGGATGCGGAGCCGCGTCGATTCGCCCTGGTATCCGAGTTTCCGGCTCTATCGACAGATCGTTGCCGGCGATTGGCGCGATCCGCTCGCCAATTTGGCAATCGACCTCGTGAGCGCCGGGGAACGAAGATCCGACCGAAGCTCCGTCCGCTGCTAGAGCGCGTCCACCGGAGCGTTCAGCGCGGCACCGGCACGTTGATGGCCTCGACGCGCGCGTCCGCCGCATCCAGGACGAGCACGCTGCGCGAGGCGGGCGAAATCTCGATGCGGCGCATGAGATCGAGCGGCGTAGCCAGGAAATGCGCCAGCACGGATTTCAGCACGTCGCCATGGCTCACCAGGACGACCTCGCGATCGGGATAGGCGGCGCGTATCCTCAGGATCGCGGCCAAGCCACGCGCCTGCGCCGCCAGCATGGTCTCGCCGCCCGGAATCAGGGCGGTGCTGCGGAACACGTTGAAGTGCCGCCAGGCCGGATCGGCGTGGAGCACGTCGAACGCCATTCCGGTCCATTCGCCGAAATCGATCTCGTCGAGATCGCGCTCGATTTCGACGGGCAGTCCGTGCCGGGACGCGATCGGCGCCGCCGTTTCTCGCGCCCGTTCGAGCGGAACTCGACACCACCGCCGCGATCGGCCGTGCCGCGAGCGCGGCGGCGAGCGCCTCGGCTTCGGCGCGTCCGACCGGGCCGAGCGAGTGCCCGCTGGAGCGGCCGGCCAGCACGCGCCCCAGCAGATCGTAGCTCGCGTGCCGGATCAGGTGGAACGTCGTCGCCCCTTGCATGCGCGCGATCAGAACGTGCCCCGTACCCGCTCCGAGGCTACCGCCTCGCCGCGAATGAAGCTGTCGGTCGCTGCCCGGGCCGCGTGGTCGTCTACCTGTTCGGGCGGGCTCTTCATCAGGTAGCCGCAAGGCCCGTCGAGCGCGCCGCCGATGCCGCGATCCAGCGCCAGCTTGGCGAGCCGAACCGCGTCGATCACGACGCCGGCGGAATTCGGCGAATCCCAGACCTCCAGTTTCAGCTCGGCCGAGATCGGGACGTTTCCGAAGGTCGTGCCTTCGACGCGGATGTAGGCAGATCTTCCTGTCGGTCAGCCACGGGACGTAATCGCTGGGGCCGACATGCACGGCAGCATCGGGAAGGGCTTCGGCGAGTTGGCTGGTAACGGCGCGGGTCTTCGAGGTCTTCTTCGATTCCAGCCGGTCGCGCTCCAGCATGTTCATGAAATCGGTGTTGCCGCCGAAATTGAGCTGATAGGTGCGGTCCACCCGCGCGCCCCGCTCGCCGAACAGGCTGGCGAGCGCGCGGTGAAGGATCGTGGCGCCGACCTGGGATTTCACGTCATCGCCGATCAGCGGCAGGCATTTCGCCTCGAAACGCGCCCGCCACTCGGGGTCGGAAGCGATGAACACGGGAATGCAGTTGACGAAGGCGCAGCGGGCGGCGAGGGCCTGCTCGGCATACCACCGCGCCGCCTTCTCCGACCCCACCGGCAGGTAGCAGACCACCACGTCGGTATCGGTCCGGCGCAGAACGGCGGCCACATCGGCGGGAGGCTCCTCGGCTTCCTCGATCACGTCCTCGAGATAGCGGCCGATGCCGTCCATGGTGGGGCCGCGGCGGACGGAGACATCGGTGGGCGGCACGGACGCGAAGACATGCGTATTGTTGGGCCGCGCCAGCACCGCCTCGGCGAGATCCCGGCCGACCTTGCCCACCGCGACGTCGAAGGCGGCGGAGAATTCGATGTCGCGGACATGGTAGCCGCCGAGATCGACATGCATGAGGCCGGGAACCCGCAGGGCCGGGTCGGCGTCGCGGTAGAACGTCACGCCCTGCACGAGCGACGACGCGCAATTGCCCACCCCGACGATCGCCACCCGAACCTTGCCCACCGCGCCCGCCTTCCAAGCAGTTGCGGCGCCAGCCGCCGCGACGCCCGCGTAACGCCTTCGGGAACAATCGGTTGCTTCGCGAACGGCCCGGCCCCGGCGATGCAACCGTGCCACCTTGTCACCGGTTAAGCCGCATCATTGCTGATCGCATGGAGGCGAGCATGGCCGAGAGACAGCGGGCCGCCGATCCGGAAAAGCGCCACGAGGCCGAGAACCTGGCCAGGGAAGCGGCCGAGGAACTGGAGCACGGCAACACCGAGGAAGGGAAATTCCTCGCCGAGGAAGCGCGCCAACTCGATCCGAACGCGGCCGACGCGGTCCTGAAGCACGAGGACGGCAAGAAGCACGAGGACGACAAGCCGGGCGGGCAGGCGAAGTCGTCCGCGAAATCGGGGCACGCGAAATCCGCCCCGAGTGGACGCGGGAAATCCGGCGGTGCGACGAAGCGCGAATCCGGCGGGCACGAGAAGCCGGGCGGCTCGGCAAAGCGGACCATCGACCATGACGAGATCCGCGCCTGGGCCGAGGCGCGCAACGGCCGTCCGTCCGTCGTGAAGCGCAGCCACGACACGAACGAGGGCGGCGGCATCCTGCGCATCGACTTCGAGGAGCCCGAGCCGTCGCTGGAAGCGGTGCCCTGGGACGAGTTCCTCAAGACCTTCGAGGACCGCAAGCTCGCGTTTCTCCACCAGGACCGCACCGCGGACGGGCATCTGAGCCGGTTCTTCAAATTCGTGCGCCGCGATGCGGAGGACGACGAGGAAGACCAGGGCTAGGCGGCTTCACGCACGACCGGCGCGTCAGGCCGCGCGGATTGGCGGGCGCCCGTTCGACCGCAACCCTGCCGTGGACCGTCCGTTGGCTTGGTGAGCGGATTGAGGGAGGCTGATGGCGCGATGGCAAATGCCGAGGCGGTTGGTAGACTGCGGACGTTCCTCGACGAGCGGCTGTTCCAGCCGATCTTGGCGGCCGATCCGCAAGGCGTGGAAGCGGGCGAACGGGCGGCTTTCGAGGTGCTGCAGGAGCAGTTCAGCGACCGGCGCCAGAGCCTCTGGTCGTGCCGTTCGGCGGAGGACCTTGTCGACGCGTTCACGCGCTTCTGGCACGCCGACGAAGCCGTCGAAGCGCGCCGCGGATTAGCGCGCGTGGGCCTGCCGGTTCCGATCAGCGTGTGGGACGACTTCGTCGCGCTTGCGGGCCAGTTCGGCCTGCGACCCGGCGCGGAGCGCGACCCGCTGCCGGAACTCCAGCCGCAAGCCGAGGAGCGCATCGCCGCTCGCGCGCGGACGCTATGGGAGCAGGATGGCCGGCCCGCCGGGCGCAAGGCCGAGTATTTCGAGCGCGCGCGCGAACTCGAGGCCATCGCCGACCACCCCGAGGCCGGGGTTCTGCCCAATCCGATGACCCAGGCGGACCAGCGGCCGAGCGCCGAACAGGTCGAGGAGGCGGTCGAAAATCAGGCCGACGTTCCGGGCTTCCTGACCGATCAGGGCGAGCGGCCGGCCGAACCCACCCACGACGCCGTGAAATCCAAGCGCTGAGCCGGGTCAGCCCCCGGCTTCGCGGGCGAGCCCGGCCCAGCGATCGAGCAGCGGCAACACCTTGTCCGCTTTCGCCGAAGGCAGGACGAAGATCGCGCGGTCGAAGCGGGCGTCGCGGAACTGCTTCAGCAACGTCGCATTGTCCGGCGCCGCGAAGGCCGAGACGGAAAGCGAATTCGGATCCCGCCCCGCATCCTTGGCCATCTTGCGGAACTGTTCGACCTGCTCGACCAGTTGGGCGCCCAAATCGGCGCGGGCCAGCGGAATCCAGCCGTCGCCATACGTGATTGCGCGTTGCGCCGCTTTCGGGAACGCGCCGCCCACGACGATCGGCGGATAGGGTTTCTGCACCGGCTTCGGCCAGGCGAACATCGGCCCGAAATTCACCAGTTCGCCGTGATACTCCGTCTCCTTCTTGGTCCAGATTTCCTTCATGGCCTCGATGCGCTCGCGCATCAGCTTGAAGCGGGTTTTGAAGACGGTGCCGTGGTCCTCCATTTCCTCGGCGTTCCAGCCGCCGCCGACGCCGAACAGGAAGCGCCCGCCGGAGAGCATGTCGAGCGAGGCGACTTCCTTGGCCATCTGGATCACGTCGCGCTGGATCACCAGGCAGACGCCGGTGCCGACGCGCAGCCGCTTCGTCACCGCCGCCGCCTGGGTGAGGCAGACGAAGGGGTCGAGCGCGTCGTAATAGGGTTTCGGAAGGTCGCCGCCGCCCGGATAGGGCGAGCGGCGGGAGGTCGGGATATGCGAGTGCTCGGGCGCCCAGATGGATTCGAAGCCGCGCTCCTCCAGCGCGATTGCCAGCTCGGCCGGGGTCATGGAGTAATCGGTGAAGAACATGCATCCGCCGAAATCCATCGCGCTGATCCTTGTCCTCGTTGGTTCGAGCGCGACGATTATACCCGCGCCGGGGCCGAGACAATCCGGGCGGCCGGTCCGGCAGGCAGCGCCCCATGCTGACCGATGAACAGCGGCGGTTTCTCGAGGCGCGGCGGGTGGCGCATCTCGCGACGGCCGATGCGCGTGGCGCACCGCACGCGGTGCCGGTCTGCTTCGCGGTCGCGGACGAAACCGCGTACATCACGATCGACGAGAAGCCGAAGGGCGCGGGACCGCTCAAGCGGCTGCGCAACATCGTGGAGAACCCGGCGGTGGCGCTGGTGGCCGACCGCTACGACGAGGACTGGTCGCTGCTCGGCTGGGTCATGCTGCGCGGGCGGGCGGAGATCCTGGAAGCCGGCGCCGAGCACGACCGCGCCCAGGTGCTGCTGCGCGCGCGCTATCCGCAGTTGCGGGCGATGCGGATCAAGGGCCTTCCCGTTATCGCCATCCGGGTCGAGCGGGTGACCGGCTGGGGCAACCTCAGCGAACTGCGATAGCGGTGAGCAGGCGGACCCGTTTATGAAAATAATTTTCAGTCGGAAGGGCTTTGACGGAACGGCCGGCGGCTGTCCTAGCCCGATTGTCGATGGGCAGCCCTTGTCGCTGCCCATTCCATCAAAAATGCGGACGCCGACCAGGTTTCGCGACTTGCACGGCGGTGTCTACGGAAACCTCGTAAACGACCTGACGCGCGGCAAACTGACTCCGGACGATTGGTGCCATCTCGATCCGGACATCAACGAAAGGAGCTTGCCGCGCAAAATGGGATGGCGCGGCGCCTTCGGACAAGTAGCCGCGGCACAAGGACATCTCGCCAATCAGCGCGTGGCGCGAGGCGATCTGTTCATTTTCTGGGGGCTGTTCCGGCCAGTGAAGAATGACGGCGATTGGAAGTTCGTCGGAATGCGAGAGCACAGGATTTGGGGCTGGTTGCAAATAGGAGAGATTATTGAATTAGGACCGGATGGCTCTCACGCGGTGGCCGAGCGGCCATGGTTGAGCGATCACCCCCATACGCGAGCTGGATGGGGCGCGCAGAATGTCTTGTATCTTGCTTCCCGCGAGCTTGTTCTTGGCTCGCATGTGCTGCCGCTGGCTGGATCTGGTGTTTTCAAGGCCGGCTATCGCCTCTCCTGCGCGGAAGCGAGGCCTTCGACTTGGCGGGTACCGGATTGGCTTAATCCAAAACATGGCGGTTCGGGGATGACTTATCATCCGCCGCTCCGCTGGGGCGAGGATGGAACGGTCCAAATCGCAGCGCGAGGACAGGAGTTTGTGGCAGTGCCTCACAGTGAGCACAATGCGGTCGACTGGTTAAGCGCGCTACTCCAAGAGAATTTGAAATGAGCCGCATCTGGCGGTATGTGCTCGCCACCGACAACGGAATGGCCCCTTGCGTCGAAAACAAGTGGCTGTCTCTGTGCTGTTGCAAGCCGAGGATCAGAGAAAGCGCCCGCGTTGGCGATTGGGTTGTCGGGTTCGTGCCGAAGCGCATCAAGCTCGCTCACGTAGCTTGGCTAGGGCGGGTCGGAAAGATTTTCCCGTTAGGCGAATACGAGCAACAATTCTCTAGTCGGCTTGATGCGATCTATAGCTTGCGGCGCTCCGCTTCGGGAGAGGAAGTTCTGGTGCCTCTTCGCACCGACTACCACGCTGACGAGCACAGCCGCGCTCGTGATCTCAAAGGCAGGAACTGTCTGATCTTTGAGCCATTTTGGTACTGGGGAAACGCTGGCGTTCCAGTGCCCCACGAAATCGCTGATTTGGCTCACTATCACGTTGGGCAATCAACCAGGAAATCGTCTCCCGAGAAAATCGCGTCCTTGGAAGCGTGGGCAAAGTCAGTTGCTCCACCGGGCGTTCATGGCGAACCCCGTGATAGGACAGCCCAGGGAGACCAATTGCGAGCCGCAAACAACCCACTCCAGCGCCCCCGATTTCGAACCAGCGGCGGATTCCGGCAATGTTGAGGCCAGTCTAGAGCAGGTCTTTGACCCTGCCGCGCTCACCGATATGGTGCCGGCGCTCCGGGAGGAAAGAATGCAGGCGACAGCGGAAGAATACGATTTCATCATTGTGGGCGCCGGTTCGGCCGGGTGCGTGCTGGCGAACCGGCTCTCGGCCGATCCGGCCACGCGCGTGCTGCTGCTGGAAGCGGGCGGGCCCGACCGCAACATCTGGATCCACATTCCGGCCGGCTTCTACCGCAACATCTACAACCCGAAAGTCGCCTGGGTGTTCGAGACCGAGCCGGTGCCGGGGCTGAACGGCCGCCGCGTCACCTGGCCGCGGGGAAAAGTGCTCGGCGGGTCCAGCTCCATCAACGGCCTGATCTACATCCGCGGCCAGCGTCAGGATTTCGACATGTGGCGCCAGATGGGCAATGCCGGTTGGTCGTACGACGACGTGCTCCCGTATTTCCGCAAGGCGGAAAACCAGGAGCGCGGCGCCGACGAGTTCCACGGCACGGGCGGCCCGCTCTCCGTCTCCGATTTGCGCGCCGATCACGAACTGCACGACGCCTTCATCGCCGGCGCGCAGGAAATCGGCTTTCCCTACAACCGCGATTTCAACGGCGCCGAACAGGACGGCGCCGGCCCGTTGCAGGTGACGGTGCACAAGGGAAGACGCGCCAGCACCGCGTTCGGCTATCTGCGCCCGGCGATGAAGCGGCCGAACCTGAAAGTCGCCGTGCGTGCGCCCACGCGGCGCATCGTGCTCGAGGGCAAGCGCGCGATCGGCGTGGAATACGCAGAGAACGGCGCCATCCTGCGGGCGCGCGCGCGGCGCGAGGTGCTGCTGGCGGCCGGCGCAATCCAGTCGCCGCAACTGTTGCAGCTCTCCGGCATCGGTCCGGCCGATCTGTTGCACGCGCATGGGATCGAGGTGGCGCACGATCTGCCTGGTGTCGGCGAGAATTTGCAGGACCATCTGGGCGGGCGCGTCGTCTATCGCTGCGCGAACCGCAACACGATCAACGACGTATCGCGCAGCTGGCGGCTGAAGGCGCTGGCCGGCGCGCAGTATCTTCTCGCGCGCAAGGGGATGCTGATGATGGGCGCGGCGCCGATCGGGCTCTTCGCGCGCACGCGCCCGGAGGTGGAAAGCCCGGACGTGTGGTATCAGTTCCTCGCCGGCAGCTCGCCCAAGGCCGGCGATCCGATGCACGAGTTCCCCGGCTGCACGGCGGTGGTGATTCCGTGCCGCCCGGAAAGCCGCGGTTGGCTGCGCATCCGCTCGCCGGACCCGGCGGCGCCGCCGGCGATCCAGCCGAATTACCTGGCGACCCAGGCGGACCGCGACACGATGCTGGCCGGATTGCGCATCGGGCGGCGGGTGTTGCAGAGCGCGGCGATGCGCAACCTGGTGTGCGGCGAGTTCATGCCGGGCGCCGAGGTCGAATCGGACGAGGCCTGGCTCGATTACGTGCGCGCGACGTCGGGCACCACGTTCCATCCGACCAGCACCTGCACGATGGGCCCACAGCCGATGGCCGTGGTGGACGAGCAGTTGCGGGTGCGCGGCATGGGCGGGCTGCGCGTGGTGGACGCGTCGATCATGCCCACCGTTGTTTCCGGCAACACCAACGCCGCGACCATCATGATCGCCGAGAAGGCGGCGGATATGATATCGCGCGCCGGGTGAAGGGCGCGCCGCCCGACTGAAACCGCGTCGACGCTTCGACACGTCATGCGCGGGCTCGACCCGCGCATCTCGTCGGTGCCGCCCCGAGATGGCCGGGTCCGGCCCGGCCAAGACAAGCGACGATCCAGGAATACGTCCGCTCTGCCCGAGCGCGCTGTAGCGCTGACTACGAATTGGCCAGGTTGTTCGGGCTCGGTGCAAGCTCGCGCCGCTCGATGCGTCGCACCAGATCGGTGATGGCGGCGTGCGCGGGAGCGGGGCGGCCGATTTCCTCGCCCTTCGCGGCGATGAAGCCGTTCATGAAATCGATCTCGGTGCGCCGGCCCTTCAGAATGTCCTGGCCCATCGACGGCCGCTGCAATTCGTTGCGCGCGCCCGAATTGCTCGCCGCGATCAGCACCGACTCCACTTCGTCGAGCGCCGCGCGGTCGCCCTCGGCGGCGAGCGCCAGCCGCTCGGGATCGAGATTGTTGATGCGCTCCAACTCGTAGCCGAGCGCCTGGCCTACGCGCACCGCCTCGCCGCCCAAGCGAATGGAATAGCGCCGAACGGCGTCGTGCTTGTCCATGTCGTTGCCGGAAAGCCCGGTCGCGGCGGAGACGGCGTTGCGCATGCCGTTCACGCAGCAGCTTCGACCACCGCTCGCCCCATAAATTCGTGCTCGCCTTCACGCTGTCGATGCCGCGGATCATCGCCGCCAATGCTTCCACGCGGCGCGTGATGCGCCCGTGCACCTCGCCCACGCGAAACACGGTGTGCGCCTCGCCGCCCATCGGCACGGTGCGGCGGATGCGGCCGGGCGCGTAGAGCTCGACGGAAATGCGCGCGGCGATGCAGCCCACGGTGCGGCCCCAGCCGACGATCGCGGCGATGCGATCCTCGTTGATGCAGTTCTGCAGCGACACGACGTAGCCGCTCGGCGCGAGATAGGGCCGGATCAGCATGGTCGCCCATTCGGTGTCGTAGGATTTCACCGAGACGATCGCGATATCGATCGGCCGTTCCCGCCCGAGCGCCTGTACGTCGGAAATGTGCATCGCGTTGGCACGGACGACGCAATGCTCGGCCTCCGTCACGCCGGTAAGGTCGAGCCCCTCGGCCCGGATCGCCGCGACGTGCTCGGGCCACGCGTCGATCAGGGTCACGTCGTGCCCGAGCCGCGCCAGATGGCCGCCGACATAGCCGCCGACCGCGCCGGCGCCGATCACCGCAATCCGCTGTTCCATGCTCCGCGTCCCTCCGCCGACATCGGGAATTGCCCGATGCGTCCGGCCGGTTTACGGCGGGCGGGAACGGCCGATCAAGCAAGCGGCGGGGCCGGAGAGGGCGGGGAATGTCGGGAACTGCATCGGCCGAGCAGCGCGGCGCGCCGGGGCGGCGCTGGCTGCAACTGGCGATCGGCGTCGCCTGCATGGTGACGATCGCCAATCTGCAATACGGCTGGACGCTGTTCGTCGCGCCGATGCACCGCGCGCATGGCTGGCCGGTCGGCGAGATCCAGGTGGCGTTCAGCATCTTCGTCGCGCTGGAAACCTGGCTGACACCGCTGGCCGGTTGGGTGGCCGACAGCCTGCCGTCGCGGCTCGGCCCGAAGCTGATGGTGGCCGCCGGCGGCGTACTGGTGGCGGCCGGGTGGGCGGTCAATTCGATGGCCGCCAGCCTGTCCGGACTCTATCTCGGCGCCGCACTGTCAGGGAGCGGAGCCGGCGCTATTTACGCCATCTGCGTCGGCAACGCGGCGAAATGGTTCGCCGACCGCCGGGGGCTCGCGGTCGGGCTCACGGCGGCCGGGTTCGGCGCCGGCGCGGCGCTAACCGTTCTGCCGATCCGCTGGAGCATCGCCGCGCACGGCTACGCGCCGACATTCCTGTGGTTCGGTCTGGCGCAAGGGGCCGTCGCGATCGTGCTCGCGTTGTTCGTCCGCGCCCCGGAAACCAGTGAGGCGCCGGCGCGTGGCGCGAGCCGGCTGGTGCAAGCGGCGTTCAGCCGCTCGCCACGCGAGGTGCTCGCCAGCCCGACCTTCTGGCTGCTGTATCTGATGTTCGTTCTGGTGTCGGCGAGCGGACTGGTCGCGACGGCGCAGATCGCGGTGATCGCGCGCGATTACGGCATTGCCAACAGCGCGCTCTTGTTCGGCGCCTCGACGCTGAGCCTCGTGCTGATCTTCGACAATCTCGCCAACGGTGCGGCGCGGCCGTTCTTCGGCTGGCTGTCGGACCGGATCGGCCGCGAATACACGATGGCGATCGCGTTCGGGCTAGGGGCGGCGAGCTATTGGCTGCTCGGCGCGCTGGGCGCGAATCCCGTGCTGTTCGTGGTCTTCGCCGCCCTAATCTTCTTCACCTGGGGCGAGATTTTCAGCCTGTTTCCGTCCACCTGCACCGACACGTTCGGCCCCCGCTTCGCGACCGTGAACGCCGGGCTGCTCTACACCGCCAAAGGCACCTCGGCCTGGCTGGTGCCGCTCGCGAACGTGCTGAAGGGGGCGACGGGGAGCTGGCACGCCGTCTTCGCCGTTACCGCGGCCCTGAACCTGCTGGTGGTCCTGCTGGCGTTGTTCGCGCTGCGGCCGCTCCGCGCGAGCGAACACGCGGCACTCGCCGCTAAGGGCGACGCGGTGGCCGCCGAAGTCCGATCGCGCTGACGGCAGCGGTTGCCGAGCAAAGCCGGGTCGCTCATCGTGAACTCGCTGGTTTCGCAGTCGTGTGCGGCACCGTCACGAAAGCGATCCCTCTAAATCCGTGCGAAAGTTCCTGCCGCCGCCGTTGGAAATCGCATTGCCTATTGCCGAACCGATCCGATACGGTCGGCTTGGCCCGGAATGGGAGGCCAGAATGGCAGGCAGCGTCATGTCGGCCAGTGTTCTCGATCGCACAAGAAGACCCGAGCCCTGCCCTGACCCGGCGGCGCTCGCCAGGGCTGACAACGGCGCGCGTCCCGCGGAACGACCGGGACCATTCCACGCGATGCGGGGATCGGCGGTTAGATGAAGGCCGGGGCGGCGGTTCTGCTGTTCGGCGTCGCGCTGGCCGGTATCTGCATCCCCCTGTCGCGTGTTCCAGACCTGCTCGCGCTCGCGGCCCCGAGCGCCCAGCCGCCATTGCCGGCCACCTTGTCGGCACCCACGCCGACCGTCGTGATCGCCCCCGGCCGCATCGAGCCGGACGGCGGTGTTATCCGGATCGGGGCGCCGATCGATCTCGGCGCCTCGGTGGTGGCGCGGCTGCTGGTCGCCGAGGGCGACCGGGTGGCGCCGGGCCAGGTCCTCGCGATCCTGGAAAACCACCAGGCGGCCGAAGCCGCTCTAGCCGTGGCCGAGCGCCACCGCGATCTCATGCGGGCGCGCCTCGCGGACGCGAGGGGCGGAACGGCCGCCGCCCTCATCCGCATCCGGGAGGCGGCCCTGGCCGCGGCCCGCTTCAAGCTCGAATACGCGCGGCGCCAACTCGCGCGCACGAAGCCGCTGCTCGCCTCCGGCGACGTCGCCGCCGAAAAGAACGATCAGGCGGAGCTGGAAGTGGCCAGCGACGCCACGCTCGTTGCCGAGGCCGACAGCGAACGGGCCGAGGCGCAAGCGGCCTATACGAGCGGGATCGCCATCGCCATCGCCGAACTGGCCGAGGCCGAGGCGGCCGTCGAACAGGCGCGCGCCAATGTTGAACGCACCGTGCTGCGCGCGCCGAGGGCCGCGCGCGTGCTGCGCATCATTGCCCGGCCGGGCGAGCAGCTCGGCATCGATGGATTCGCGGAGATCGGCGACACCGAGCATCTGCTCGCGGTGGCCGATATTTACGAGGCCGATGCCGGCCTGGTGCGCGTCGGTCAGCGTGCAACGATCAGCGGCCGCGCGCTGTCGCCGCCGCGGTACGGCACGGTCGCATCGGTCGGGCTCATCACCAGTCCGCGACGAATGGAGGGCGTTGATCCCGTGAACGCGCGCGGCGGGCGGGTCGTGCAGGTCCGAATCCGGCTCGACACGACGGCGCCGGCCATCATCGGTGGCGAGGTGCGGGTGGCGATCGGCGTAGCCCCCATGCCCGCCCTCGCGTCGCGGCGCTGTCGCGACTGCGCGCCCGCCAATATCGCGCTCGAAAGGTGAGGGCGCGGCTCGCCCTGCTGATCGGGCTTCGCCAACTCGCCGCGCATCCGCAGCGCTTCGCCGGCAGTCTGGTGGGCGTCGCCGTGGCGATCACGCTCATTCTGGTGCTGACCAGCATGCGCGCCTCGCTGTACGACAGTTCGGTGACGCTGCAGCGCAGCCTCGACGCCGATCTCGTGCTGGTAGCCCCGCGATTCAACACGCTGCTCGACATGCAGCGGTTTCCCATTCATCTGCTGTATGAGGCTGCGGCCACGCCCGGCGTGATGTCGGCGCGACCGCTTTATGCGGACGTCTCGCGCTGGCGCAATCCGATCACTGGTCTGCCCCGGGTGATTTACCTATTCGCCTTCGATCCTGCGGAGCCGGTATTGCTGCTCCCCGAGGTGAACCGGGAAACCGAGGTTCTACGCGAGCCAGGGGCGGTGCTGTTCGACCGAAAGTCGCGTCCGGAATTCGGGCAGATCGCCTTGTGGCTTGCGCGGTCGGGATCGGTGCCGGTTGCGCTCGCCTACGACCGCCACGGGTTGGACCCGTTCGTCAAGGTGGCGGGCTCGGTACAGTCTCGGCGCGGGTTTCATGGTCACTGGCGATATGATCTCCGGCGATCTCACGTTCCACGACATAACCGGCATTTCACTCGATCAGGTGATGTTCGGCGTCCTGAAAGTTGCTCCGGGACAGCCGGTCGATCGGGTTCAGGCTGCTGTGCAGGCGCGGATCGGGTTGGCTGCCCGTGTTTTGCGCAAGCCGCAACTGATTGCCGCCGAGCAGACCTTCTGGGCTAAGCACACCCCGATCGGGTTCATGTTCGACTTGGTGCTGTTGATCGGCTTTGTCGTTGGCATCGCGTTCGCCTATCAGGTTCTGTACATCGTCGTGCATGAAAGCCTGGGCGAGTACGCGGTGTTGCGTGCGCTCGGCTACTCCACCTTGTTCCTGAACGGCGTCGTCTTCACGGTCGGGCTGGCGATCGGGCTCGGGGCGACTGTGCCGGCCGTTGCGGTCGCGGCGGGCGTGATCGCCGTGATCCAAGGACCGAGCGGGCTGCCGATCCGGTTGGAGATGTCGCAGGGCGGCATCGGGGTGATGGCCGCGCTAGGGATGTGCCTGATCGCGGCCATCGTCGCCGCCCGTCGCCTGCGCACCTGCGACCCGGTCGAGTTGTTCGGTTGATCATGGGTCGATACGCATGAGGGAACCTCGGCGCGTGCGTACTGCGCCAGGAGGCGCTCGCGCGACATCCAAAAATCCTGCCGGGCGCGCCGGAACGCCAGCCGCCGGAGCGCCGCCGGATTGAACGCGCAGGTCATCAGCCACGCTAGGCAGTCGCAGCTCAGCCTTCGGAACTGGCCGATCGCGGCGCGCTCGGAGGTGATGGCTTCGAAACCGAAGCGCGCCGCCACGCGTCCCAACTGAACCGCGTTTTGCCGGTGCGACATGGCAGGTCTGGCGCGCAGCGCCCGCACGCCGCGCCAAGCCGGGTCCAGCCGCATCCGTTCGGCCACCGCCCCGAGCGAGACTTGAAAGCGGCGGCCCATCACGTTGGCCCAACGGAGGCTGGGACCTTCGGCATAGGGCGGCAGATGCTCGTTCCAGAGGTGCAGTACCGCGACGAAGTCGCCCGCGCGGATTTGCGCGCCATCGGACAGCGTCACGCAGGAACGAGCCCGGGTCAGTTCAACCCGGAGCAAACAGGTCGGGTCCGCGGTGAATTCGCGAATCTCATACCAGCGACGCAGCACCACATCGAGGCGGCGGACGATCGGGGTCAGAAGGTAGCGAAACTGCTTCGGCTGGCGCGGCGCGTTCAAGGACGATGTAGTCGGGCCGCTCGTCCCGCAGCCAGACCAACTGGCGTTCCGCGTCATGGGCTGCGACGACAACGGTGCATGAGATGCGGGCTCATAGCTCGGAGAAGGACGTCCGAGTGCCGGCCTTAGCGAGGCTTGGCGCGGGCCGCCACCCCGGCAACCGGATCTTTCGGAACATTACAGAAAATTTAATCGATCGGATGGCGTTCGGGGTGCTTAAGATCGTTCCGGGCCAATAGGTCCGCCGCTACGGGCGGCGGCTCAGGTGCGGATCGGGGCCGCTGCTCGTATATTGCGCTAGCCCGAACCCATCACGGTCAGGCGGAACGTCCTGGCACGGCGCGCACGGCCGATGCTTGCGCGCACCATAGCGGTTGATGCAACCAGCGTAACGTATCGATTTGGCGCGCGTATCGTGTTGCGCGACGTCGCCCTCGCCGTGCGGCGCGGCGAGATCATGCTGGTGACCGGGCGCTCGGGTTCGGGAAAAACCACGCTGCTGACGTTGGCGGGCGGGCTACGCCGGCCACAATCGGGGCGAATCGTGACGCTCGGCGCCGATCTCGGAGAACTCGGCCCGGAAGCGCTGGCACGGTTCAGGCGCGCCGTACGCTTCATCTTTCAGCGTCATCACTTGCTGACATCGCTTACCGCGTTGCAGAATGTGGAGGTGGGGCTGGCCAGCGTCGATGGCAATTCCGCCCTCATCCGCAGCCGCAGCATGGCGATGCTCAATGACGTTGGATTGGGAGAAAGACTACACGCCCGCCCGGCCGAACTGTCGGGTGGCGAGCAGCAGCGCGTTGCCCTTGCCCGCGCGCTGGTATCACGTCCGGCGCTGCTGATCGCCGACGAACCGACGGCGCATCTCGATCGCGAGGCGAGCCTCGCCGTGGCGGGTCTCATTAGCCGCCTGACCGAGCAGATCGGCTGTGCCGTGCTGCTCGCCACGCATGACGATCGCATTCTGCACATCGCCGACCGCGCTGTGCGCCTGGAGGATGGCGTCGCGATCCCGATCGCCACGCGCCCGCGTGATCCGGGAGCAGAAAAATTCGCAGGGGGAGAGAACGATGAGCGGGGGAAGCGGATCCAATAACGTCGTTTACTTCACCACGACCGCTACCGGCGGCTTCTATCCGACCGCGCTCTGGGTCAGCGACGGCACGGCGGCCGGCACGCATCTAGTCACGAGCTATAGTTCGTCGGTCGGCCTCAGTGGCGCGCTCAGTTACGGCGGCGTGTTCGCGTTCGTCGTCACGCAGCCTGGCGAAACGGTAATCGACGGCACGCTCGGCAGTTCGGAGTCCACCCGCTCGCTAGGCTTCGCAACCACATTCCCTTTCGGCCCGATTCCAGCAACTCCGCAGGCCCTCAACTCGCAATTCGCGTTCCTCGATCCCGGCACGTTGGTTGGCGGGCTCGGCGGGCCTAATTTCGCGAGGGTGGGCGTCAGCGATTTCACCGATCTCGGAACCAATTTGCTGCTGACCATCCCCGCGCAATCCCAGTCCTCCCCAGAATACGTGACCGACTTCACCGCGTTTGGCGGCAACGTGTATTTTGTCGACGGCAATGCCAGCGGCGTGTCGAACCTTTACCGCACCGACGGCACCAGCTTCGGCACCACCAAGCTGTTTTCGGCGCCGCTGATCGACAGCCTGACGCTCGCCACCGACGCCACGACCGGACAGCGGCTGTTCCTTGGCGAAAGCGCGGCGAACGGCCACGGCGAACTCGACGCCTTGGCCGCGGGAGCGACGGCGGCCACCACGGTTTTCGACTTCGGCGCGGGCGTCGCCGTCAGTTCGATCACTAACGCCAACAACGAACTGTTCGTCGTGACCGACAGCGGCACGCAGGCGGGATTATGGACCAGCGACGCCTCCAACAACGCGCCGACCGAGGTCGGCACGTTCACCGCGACGCCGCAACAGGTTATGCCGGCTGCCGACGGCTCGACCCGGGTGTTCTTCCAGGACGGCAACGAGGTGCTGGTTGCCAATGCCGGCACGGTCACGGTGCTCGGCAGCTTCGATGCGGTGGGCAGTCTCTACGCCATGGGCAGCGATGTCTACTTCGCTGCCGACGACGGCACGCACGGCATGGAGCCGTGGAAATCGGACGGCACGCCGGGTGGCACGTCGCTGCTCGACGACGTCAGTCCCGGCGCCACCGGCTCCAACCCAGCGAGCTTCACGTCGGTGAACGGCGAGTTGTATTTCTCGGCCAATGATGGCGCTGGCGGCGCCGAGTTGTGGAAATCGGACGGAACGTCCACCGCGCTGGTGTCGAACGTCACGCCCAACGTTCAGGGCGCCACGCTCGCCAATATCGTCCCCGGCCCGTCGCTGACGACGACGCCGACCGGCGCGCTGGTGACCTACGACCAGACAAATAACGCGGGAGGAGGCAATTTCGGCTCGACCGACGGGACCCTGCCCGGGACTCAGAGCGGCGTCCAGGCGCCACCGGGCGCGCTGAGTTTCCGACTTGGTGGTGGGTTCTCCTCCGTCGGTCTCACCATTTCGCATGGCTCGCCCGACACCACCTTCACCGTGCCGCTGTCGGGCAACGCCACCTTGGCCAACAGCGGCGTGCTCGCGGCGGGCCCCGGCGGCGCGTTTATCACGTTCACCACCATCGATTATGGCCCGACCTACAGTACGGACAGCAGCGATTTCACCGACGATTCGCTGTTGTACTTTATCGGCAACACGGCGACGACGCCGGTTCTTTTGGAGCAGCTGGTCCCGGCCAAGGGGCTGAGCAGCGAAATCCTAGACCTGCTCAACGCCGGCAGCTTGGAATACTTCCTGCAACAGCCGGGTAGCGGCGACACCCAGCTTTGGAGTTCGGACGGCACCGTCGGCGGAACGAAGGAGGTCAAGGACCTCGGGGCCGGGCTCTTCAATCCGGGAACCCTTACGCCCAACCCGGCGGCGGTCGGCAGCCTCGGCTGGGCGGCACTGCTGCAGAACGGCAGCGGCGATATCGGCCTCTACACGCTGAACGGAACCGCGCCGATTACGCCGGCCGATATTGGCTTCGCGGGCGCCACGTTCGACACTTCTATTCAACCGATCGCCGAAGATAACGGGTTTTATTTTGTCTCGGTGACCAACGGAAGCAGCGTCGAGGCGGTCGCCACCGACGGCACGACCGCGACCCTGCTCGCGAGCGAACCCGCGTCGAGTTCCAGCGGTTTTGGTGATTTCACGGCATCCGGAACCAGTGTCTATTTTGACGACGGGGCGAAAGCCGCGCTCTATGTCAGTGACGGCACGGCGGCCGGAACCAAGCAGCTCCTGCCATCCGGCGCGCTGATTGCACCCTATGGCGGGACCAGCGGCTTCTCGTGGCAGCCGGCGAAAGCTTCCACCGCGACCGTGGTTTCGGGCGGCACCACCTGGTTCTATTTCGCCGCCACGCAGAACGGCAGCACGGGTCTCTATCGTTCGGACGGCAGCGCGGTCGAGCAGATCGTCGCCTCCGGCGTCGCGACGAATCCGTATATCGTTGCATCGAACGGGCTGGTGTTCTTCGTCGCTGCCGGCGCTGCGGGCACCACCACGGTCTGGTACACCGATCCGGCGACGAGCACGGCGCAGCCGGTGATCAGCGCGACGCAGTTCCCGGCCGGGTCGTTCTTGGCAAACGCCTTCGGACCACCGCAAAACCCCAGCAATTTGCAGGGCGCGCAGCCCTATCCGGTCGCGCCGGATACCTTCTTCCTGACCACGGGCTCCGATACCGTGGCCGGCGGCGCGGGCGATACCGCGATCTATGCCAATGCCGGCGATCTGAATGTCACCGACACGATCGACGGCGGCGGCGGCATCAACGACCTTTACCTGATCGGCCCCGGCAGCTTCGACCTCGCCCTGCCGGGCACGCTCGCCAACATCACCCAGGTCCTGTTCACCGATGACGGCCAGACGATCACGTTGCGCCCGGGCACTTCGATCGACGTGCACCTGCCGGCCGCGAATTTCGGCGGCAGCGGTGCCACGATCATCGGCGCCGCGAACAGCGATGTGATCACCGCGTTCGGCAGCGCCGATACGGTGGTCGTCGGTGGACCGCAGGAGACCGTGGGTTACGCGAACATGGTCAGTCTCGATGCCGCCAATGCCGGCGCGACCATCGAGAGCGCGAACACCCTCGATATCGTCGGCGGCGGGCTCGTTACGCTTGGCACGAACGTGGCTGCCCAGACGATCGAACTGGCGGCGCCGACCACGCTCGCCCTCAATCATGCACGGTCCTCCAGCGCGGTGGTTCTTGGAAGCACCGGCGCTGACACCATCACCATCGATACCCCATACGGCGGCTACACCATAAAGGGGAATGGCGGCGCCGACGTTTTTGATATCATCCAGCCGTCCGACACCAACACGCCCGCCGCTTCGGTGCGGTTCTACGATACGGCAGCCGATCTCAACGGCGTTACCATCGACGGCTTCAACTTCGCGCCGGTTTCATTCACGTTCGACGCTATCGACATCACCGATTTTGCGTACAGCAGCGCCGAAAAGATCTCGTACGCGAGCGGTACGCTCACGGTGGACGAACTCGGCGACGGGCAGCACGTCATCACGCTCGACGTGCCCGGCGCGCCGGCCGCGGGTAGCTTCGTGCCACAGGGCGACGGCGCATCCGGCACGCTGCTGAAATTCTTTCCACAGGTGTTCACGCTCACCATCGGCGCCGACACCATCGAGGCGACCGCACCGAACGTGATTTTCGCCGCGGATCAGACGCTGAATGCGACCGATACGATCAACGGCGGCGCCAACACGTACTCCGGCGCCATCCAAAGCACCCTGGAATTGCTCGGCGCCGGCAGTTTCGATCTCGGCGCACCGGCCGTGTTGACCGGCATCTCCGCGATTCAAGGTGACACCACGGGCCAGCAAATCGGCGGCACGACCGGCCTGCCGCAGACGATCACCTTGCGCGACGGGTTCAGCGTGCCGGTGACGCTCGGCCCCGGGCACGACACCGTGTTCGGCGCGACGAACGCCGCGATCATCTCCAGCGTGGTCGAAAACTACAGCAACGCCCAGGGCTACGTGATCCACCTCGGCGACGCGCGGGAAAGCGTGCAGCTGAGCGGGGCTCCCGCGGATGTCGTCTACACCGACGCGGCGACGGGCGGCGCCCCGGTGTCAGACAATCTGCAGGGTTCGTTCAGATCGACCGGGCAAATCTCGGTTCTCAATGGCGGCGTGGTTGGGCTTGGCGCCGCCGACGTGCGTACCGTCACCCTGGCGGCGCCAACTCAACTCTGGCTCACAAGCGATACGCCGAGCATCATTCAAGGCAGCGGTGGACAGGACCGGATCGACACGGGAATTGCCCCGTCCGGCTTTGGCGGCCTGGTCAAGATGCAGCCCGACGGTGGCGGCGATACCGTGGTTGCGCCGCTGCTGTTCTCGATGCTGCTGAGCGGCAGCGGGGCGCAGCTCGACGGCACCACCATCGAAGCGTTCAACTTCCTGCCGAACGTGAGCGATACCTTTGGGCTGACCACGCCCGATACGATCGACATCACCGACATGCCGTACTCGCAGTCGGTCTCGGCCGGCTTCGCATCCGGGACACTGACCGTCACCAACGGTGGCAGCACCGTCACGTTCCTGTTGCCCGGCGCGCCTAACGTGGGCAGCTTCAGCGCGACGACCGACGGCGCCAACGGCACGGACATTACCTATACGGCGCCCGCGGGTGGCACGGTCGACAACGCCACGATCGCGCCCGGCGCGACCGGTTTCATCGGATCGCCCGGCGACGACGTGCTGACCATCGACGCCGGCGCGCTCACCGCCGGACAGACGATCGACGGGGCCGGCGGCAACAACGAGATCGTGCTGTCCGGCTCCGGCGCGTTCGATCTCGGCGCGCCGGCGGTGCTCACGAATTTCCAGGATCTGGTGACCAACGGCAGCAACCAGACCATAACGCTGCGCGCCGGCCTGCCGTTCGACATCCAGGCAAGCGGGACCGGCAACACATTCATCGGCGCAGACAGTTCCGACCCGATCGTGTTCGAGGGCTACAGCACCGGCAATACCGTTATCGTCAATAATCCATCCGCGACGGTGATCGATCAGGGGCAGACGAACACGATCGAGGTTTCGGCCACCTCCATTGCGGCCAATATCCGTGGCGGGCATGGCGGCGGCGACCATCTGGCGGTGAGCGGTGGTGGCATTGCCGTTATGGGGGGCAACATCACCAATATCGCCGAGGTGGATCTGACGCAGAGCGGCGTCGAGTTCCACGCCAATGCGCTGGCCGGCCTCGCGATCGTTGTCAACGGCACCACCAGCTTGCCACCGGACAGGGTGATCGGAGGAGATGGCGGCGACACCATCGCCGATCTCTCGCCCGGCGGCAATCTTCTCGCCGGGGGGGCGGGCAACGACGTCTTCATGTTGGGCAGCCTCGGTCAGAGTGTGGTGCCGACCCCGACCGCCAATTCGCTCTACGAATTCGATGTTTCTGGCAGCGACACGATTGACTTCGCCGTGGTTTCGCAAGGGACGGTGAGTTACGATTCCAACAGTGGAAATCTGACGCTCACGGGCATGATCGATCCGACGGGCACGATCGGTACCGTATCGATCCACCTGGCCGGCAGTTATACCGGAACCTTCAGCGCCGTATCCGATAATGCGTTTGGGACGGACGTGGCATTTTCGGGTACCACGTCTCCAACCCCTATTCCCTGTTTTGCGCGCGGCACGCGGATACTGACGCCGAACGGGGAGATCGCGATCGAGGATCTGCGCGAGGGCGACCTGGTCGTCACCTTGGCCGGCGAGTCGAAGCCGATCGTGTGGATCGGCGATCGCAAGGTGGATTGCTGCCGTCATGCCGCGCCCGACAAGGTATGGCCGGTGCGCGTGCAGGCGGGCGCGTTTGGCGACGGATTGCCTCGACGCGATCTGCTTCTTTCGCCCGATCACAGCGTGTTTTGCGAAAATGTGCTTATCCCGATCCGACATCTGGTCAATGCCGCGACGGTGGTGCAGGAACGCACCGACCTCGTACACTATTTTCATCTCGAACTGGAATCGCACGACGTGATCCTGGCTGAAAGCCTGCCGGCTGAAAGCTATTTGGATACCGGCAATCGCCGCGCGTTCGCCAATGGTGGCGCGAACCTTATGTTGCATCCCGATTTCGCGGCGTTGACCTGGGACGACGGCTGCGCGCCGCTATGCCTGGACGGCCCCGCCGTCGTGGCGGTCCGGCGCCGCTTGCGCGAGCGCCAGATCGCGATGCGCGGACTGCATGTGGAGGTCGGCGGCCGCGCCATCCGCCCGGCAGCGGTCAAGGGAAACCTATATCGGTTCCTGCTGCCCGCAGGCGCGGCGGAGGCAAGGATCGTGTCGCGTCCCGCCCTTCCGGTGCAGATCGATTTGGCCGCGAGCAACCCGCGCCGCCTCGGCGTTTGCGTTGCCGGCATGTGTTGGATGGCCGTGCGCTGGACCCGGATGAGCCGTCGCTCGGGGTGAGCCTCGGAATTTGGACGGCAAAGGTCCGCGCCGGCGCTGGACGAACGCCAGCGCGACGCTGCGTTTCCCACCGGCGGACGGACCGCGCGTGCTGGAACTGTTCGTGCGCGAGGCTCATGCGGCACGGCGCCAATCGCCACCGGCATTGCCCGATGCGGCCTAGCGGCCGGCCGCCGGCCGCCGAAACCCGAGCAGCCCGCCCCCGGATTTTCTTGCGTTCAGGCTTTCGCGAAGGTAGCGTCTACGGCCTGAGCAGCGCGAGGCCGGTTTCGGGGTCCTTGCGGCGCTGCAAATGTGCCGGCAATTCGGTCAGCACGATTTCCAGGATCGGGCGCACATGCCCCTCCAGCAGATGCCCGCCCATCGCCATGCCGTCGGAGCGGCCGAGGATGATGTGCGGGTGCAGGCTCGGCTTGCCGTCGGGACCGAGTGCCACGTTGCCGAGCAGGCTGACCACCTCGACTTGCTCGCGCACCGGATTGCGCTTGTACTGCTTGGCGTCCCAATCGAAGTAGCCGAGCACGGCGTCGCTGAGCGCGCCGATGCCGCGGAAATCCGCCGCCGCGATGTCGTGGGCGCGGACGAACTCGGTGAGCCCCTTCACCACCTCGTCGCCGGTCCGGAACACGATCGCGAAGGTGCGCTGCTGGCCCTCGTCGATGACGCGCGCTTCCATTGGCTTCTCTCCCGCTCGGTCGCTGATGTCTGGAAAGGTCAACGCCGGCTGGGCGGCGGCGTTGACGGCGCCCGGTCCGGGGGATCAATTCGGGCCCGCTCCGCAAGGGAAGGAACGCCCCTATGTCCAGCACCATCTTGGATCGGCCCGCGGCGGCCGACCTTCCGTTCGACGCCGCGCGTCTGGACCGGCTGATGGACGAGGCCAGCATGGACGTGCTGCTGGTCTCCTCCAAGCACAACGTCCAGTATTTGCTCGGCGGCTATCGCGCGTTCTTCTTCGACTACATGGACGCGATCGGGCAGAGCCGGTACCTGCCCTTGCTCGTCATTCCGAAAGGCGGGCTCGACCGCGCCGCCTATTTCGCCAGCCGGATGGAGGCGTACGACAAGGAGGTGCGCCATTTCTGGGTGCCGGAGATGCGGACGGCGGCCATGGGCACCGAGGACGCCGTCGCGCTCGCGGCCGAGCACATCCGCAAGATCGGGCTCGGGGCCGCGCGGATCGGCATCGAATCCGCCTTCCTGCCCGCCGATGCGCACGCGGCGCTGCAACGCGAACTGCCGGAGGCGCGCATCGTGGACGCCCTGCGGGTGCTGGAACGGCTGCGCGCCCGCAAGCGCCCGGAGGAGTTGGAGAAGCTGCGCGAGGCGTCGGAGCGCGTGATCGGCTCCATGCTCGCGGTCATCGGCAGCCACGGCCCCGGCACGACGAAGCGGCAGTTGGTCGAGGCGCTGCGGCGCGAAGAGGTCTCGCGCGGCCTGACCTTCGAGTATTGCCTGATCACCGCCGGGACCAGCCTGAACCGCGCGCCGTCCGACCAGCCCTGGAACGCCGGCGACATTCTTTCCCTCGATTCCGGCGGCAATTACCACGGCTATATCGGCGACATCTGCCGCATGGCGATCCTGGGCGAGCCGGACGCCGAACTCGCGGACATGCTGGCCGAAGTGGATTCGGTGCAGCAGGCCGCCTTCCGTCCGATCCGCGCCGGCGTGCTGGGCCGTGACGTCTATGCCGCGGCCGAAAGCGCCATGTCCCGCGCGGCCAACCACAAGCACATCGAGTTCGTGGCGCATGGCATGGGGCTGATCAGCCACGAGGTGCCGCACCTGACCAGTAAGGGCCCTGTACCCTATCCCGCGGAGGACGCCGACCGGCCGCTGGAGGCCGGCATGGTGCTGTCGATCGAGACGACGCTGCAGCATCCGCGCCGCGGCTTCATCAAGCTGGAAGACACGGTCGCGGTGCAGGATGACGGCTACGTGATGTACGGCGAGGGCGGTCGCGGCTGGAATCGCGGCGGCGGCATGCGGCAATAGGGAGAGGTCGGCGCGCCAGCCCTCACCCAAACCCGGTCCCGGAGGGAGCGGGCTTTCGCTCTGCTCTCTCTCTCCTCTTGTGAGGTCATCCGCCAAGGAGATCAGCCATGAAAGTCGCCTTCCTCGGACTGGGCTCGATGGGCATGCCGATGGCGGTGAACGTCGCCAAGGCCGGGCACGACCTGACGGTCTGGAACCGCAGCCCCAAGCCGCTCGACGCCTTCGACGCCAAACCTCGCCTCGCCCGCAGCATCGCCGAGGCGGTGCAAGGCGCCGAGGCGGTGATGACCATGCTCGCTGACGACCACGCCGTGCAGTCCGTCGTGGACGGCGGCTTGCTCGACGGCTTGGCGCCCGGCGCGGTCCACGTTTCCATGAGCACCATCGGCGTCGCGGCGGTCGAGCATCTGACCAAGCAACATCAGGAACGTGGCCGGGATTACGTGGCCGCGCCGGTGCTCGGGCGGCCCGATGTCGCGGCGCAGGCGAGACTGTGGATCATGGCGGCCGGGGCGGAGCAGGCGCTCGCGAAGGTGCGCGCGCTGTTCGATGCGGTCGGCCGGGGCGTGACCGAATTCGGCGCCGAGCCGTGGCGAGCCAATTTGGTGAAGCTCGCCAACAACATGCTCTTGGGCGCCATGATGGAGGGCGTCGGCGAGGCCTGCGGCCTCATGCGCAAGGCCGGGATCGGGACTGAGGATTTCATGGCCGTGGTGAACGCGGTGTTCGCCTCGCCGGTCTACGCCAATTACGGCGGGCGGATCGCCCGGGGCGAATACCTGCCGGCGCTGTTCACGGCCCGGCTCGGGCTCAAGGACATGCGCCTGGCGTTGGCGGCGGGCGAGCAATTCCAGATGCCGCTCCCGCTCGCCGGCTTGGCGCACGACAACCTGCTCTCGGCGGTGGCGACCGGTCAGGGCGAGGCGGAATGGGCCGTGTTGGCGCGCATGGCGCAGCGGCGGGCGGGCCTGGACTGATGCCGAGCGACGACCACGGGTGGGGCGACCGCGATCCGGGCGATGCCGTGCCGCCGGGAGTCGCCCCGCAAATGCCGCCCTACCCGACCGAGGAAGACCGGAAGGCGAGGCGCAAACTCGAGCGGGAAGCCGAGGCGCGAGAGCTATCCGAGAAGAAGCAGCAGGGGCGTCGAGAATAGGGGCGTCGCGCTCCGTGCCGGCTCCATGCCCGCCGACCATTCCCAAGCCGGCCGATACGCTATAATCCCGCTTGGTTACGGCAAAGACTCCGAGATGGTCCGGGGATGGCGGACTTGCCCGATTCGAAGGTTGTTGCGCCCCAGGCCCCGCGGCTCGCCGCGGCGGCGTCCGACGCCAAGGCGCCTGCCGGTTCCAACCTGCTGTTCCTGCGCGAGGAGGAAATCCGGCTGGCCCAGGAACTCATGTTCTTCGCCTATCGCGATTTCACCGGCGCGGCGGACGCGCTCCTGGAGGAACTCGGCCTGGGCCGGGCGCACCACCGCGCACTGCATTATATCGGCCGCAATCCCGGCATTCCGGTCGGCGATCTCCTCGGCATCCTCCGCGTCACGAAGCAGAGCCTCGCAAGGGTTCTGGCCGCCTTGGTCGAGCGCGGCTACGTGGCCCAGGACCAGGGTCACGCCGATCGGCGCCAACGCCTGCTCACCCTGACGGCGGCGGGAGAGGCGCTGGAGCGGCGCCTGTTCGAGCGGCAGAAGCAGCGCCTCGTCGCCGCCTACCGCGAGGCGGGCGGGCCGGCGGTGGACGGCTTTCGCCGGGTGATGCGCGGCATCATGGACGAGGCCGCGCGCGCCTATGTCGATCGGGTGGAGGCGGCCGGCACCCGTGCGGGCGGGACCCATGCGGATGGCGGACGTGAGCGCCGCCGTTTCGGGCCGGGCTAGGCTCGGCATCGGCGGCGGGGAGCGGCGAATGCCGGAGGCGGCGCATATTCTGGTGGTGGACGACGATGCCCGATTGCGCGGGCTGCTCTCGCGCTTCCTCGGCGAGCAAGGGTTCCGTGTCACGATCGCGGAACACGCCGCCGAGGCGCGCGAGAAACTGGCCTTCCTGCAACCCGATCTTATCGTGCTCGACGTGATGATGCCCGGCGAATCCGGGCTGTCCCTGGTGGAGGCGCTGCGCCGCGACCAGCTCGACCTGCCGATCCTGCTGCTGACCGCGCGTGGCGGCCCGGAGGATCGGATCGCCGGCTTCGAGGCCGGGGCCGACGATTACCTGCCCAAGCCGTTCGAGCCCAGTGAACTGGTGCTGCGCATCCGCGCCATTCTGCGCCGGGTCGCCCCCTCGCCGATCCCGGCCGCTCCGGTCCAGCTCGGCGCGGCGCAGTTCGACCCCGAGCGCGGCGAGCTACGCGGCCCCGAGCGGACCATCCGGCTCACCGGCGGGGAGGCTGCCTTGTTGGGCGCGCTGGCACGCCGCCCGCACGAAGTGCTGTCGCGCGAGGACCTCGTGGCCGCGCTGGGAATGGACGAGGCCGGCGAACGGGCGATCGATGTGCAGGTGACCCGGCTCAGACGCAAGATCGAGACCGACCCGCGCGAACCGCGCTTCCTGTTGACCATGCGCGGCCGCGGCTACGTGCTGCGGCCCGGGGCCTGAGATGCCGCGGCTGACCCCCGCGCGAATGGTCAAGAAGGTTTTGCCCCGTTCGCTGCTCGGCCGCAGCCTGCTGATCATTTTGCTGCCGCTGCTGATCCTGCAGGCGGTTGCGCTGCAAATCTATTATGGCAGCCATCTTGAGCTGGTCTCGCGCCGGCTGGCCAACGCGGTCTCCGGCGAAATCGGCTACACGCTCGACCTGCTCCGTCGATACCCGGGCGCCGCCGACCGCGACTGGGTCCTGCGCACCGCGCACGACGAGTTCGATCTCGTCCTCGACGTCAAGGCGAACGCCTTTCTGACCAATATGAAAAGCCGGACGATGCCGGGGCCGATGACCATGGACGACGACCTGTCCCTGGCGCTTCAGCAAAAGGTCGGTCTGCCCTTCCGGATGGACTGGATCACCTATCCGCAAAACGTGCTGGTGCAAATTCAATACTGGGACGGCGTGCTCGACGTGCGGGTGCCACGCAAGCGGCTGTACGCGACTCCGATCTATATGTTCATGGCTTGGCTGGTCGGCTCCGCGCTGCTGCTGTTCGGCGTCGCGGCGCTGTTCATGCGCATTCAGGTGCGGGCGATCCGCCGTTTGGCCGCCGCGGCCGAGGCGTTCGGGATGGGGCGTGACCAGGGGCCGATCAAACCGGAGGGCGCGGTCGAGGTGCGCCAGGCTGCCACCGCCTTCAACCGTATGCAGGAGCGAATCCGGCGTTTCCTGTCGCAGCGCACGGAAATGCTGGCTGGCGTATCGCACGACCTGCGCACGCCGTTGACCCGGCTGCGCCTCGCGCTCGCGATGCTGCCGCGTCGCGAGGAACTGCGCCACGATATCGGCGAAATGACGGCGGACGTGGAGGAGATGGACCGCATGATCGGCGGCTATCTGGCCTTCGCGCGCGGCGAGGGGACCGAGCAGCCGCAGGAGGTCGATCTCTCCGCCGTGCTCGAGGAGGTGGCGGATCGTGCGCGGCGCGCCGGCGCCGACGTGGCGCTCGACGCTCCGCTCGGGTTGACGCTGCTGCTGCGCCCCGATGCCGTTCGTCGCGCCGTCACCAATCTGGTGGACAATGCCCGCCGCCACGCCAAGCGCGTTACCCTGAGCGCGCTGGCGCAGGGCGGACGCATGGTCCAGGTGACGGTGGACGACGACGGCCCGGGGATCCCGAGCGAGCGGCGGGAGGTCGTGTTCCGCCCCTTTGAAAGCGGGGCACCGGGGCACACCGGGCTCGGCCTCACGATCGCGCGCGACATCGTCCGCGCGCACGGCGGCGAAATCGTCCTCGAGGAAAGCCCGCTCGGCGGATTGCGCGCGCGCATCCGCCTGCCGGTATGATCGCCCGCGCGACCGCGCCGGCCGCGGGTCTCAGGGTTTTTCGGTCGACGACTTCTCCATCAGCGCCTTCACCTCGTCTATCGCCTCCATGAAGCGCTGATTGAGCAGTCCCAGCGCCTCCTTGTTGGCGTTCTGGATCAGATCGCTGAGCTCCTTGGTATGTCCCAGCGCGCGTTCATAGGCGCCCTTCAGGAGTTCCGCCTGCTTCGCCGCCTTGGCCTGCGGCGATTCGACGGCCGTCAGCGCCTTCATGTTCTCGCTCAGCTCCGACATCATCTCCTGCAGGATTTCCATATGCCGTTTCGCCACGGTCTGCGCGCCCTCGAGCGCCACGCGATTGGCCTGCGACATCACCTCGATGTTGCGCCGATAGGTGGACAACACCGATTCCATGTCGGGCAGGGCGGGCAGCTTCAAATCCCGGAACAGCTTCATGGGATCGTGTTCGCCGCCATTGGATCCGCTCATGGTCCCGCTCCTCTGTCGCTCGCGCCGCTTGTGTCCGGCCCGACTGGAATTGTCCCGGGCGGCTGAACTGTAAAGGGCAGCGACGGCGCGATCCCGGACAAAAAAAAGCCGGGCTCGCGGCCCGGCTCCCAACGCGGGTATTGCTTGGCTAGCTTACTCCGAGTTGCCGGTCATGTTCGTGAAGCCGTTGCCCGAGTTGCTGCCCTGCGTGTAGTTCTGCAGGCCAGCCTGGGCGCCGCGGCCGGACTCGTAATTCTGCTCGTTGCCATAAGCCGACTGGTTCGCGGCAAAGTTCGGGCCACGGTCGAAGTTGCGGCCCTGCTGCCCGTGGGCATTGAACGGCGCGTTGGCGGCGTTGGTGCTGAACCGGCCGTTCTGGCTCGTGCCCGGCATGTTGCTCTGGTAGCCGTTCGGCACGTAGCTGTTGGTGAAGCCGGTCGGGCCGCTATAGCCGACCTTCGTTCCCCAACTCGCGCTGCTCGGCGTCGTGTAGGGCGCGTTCGCCGAGCTGCGCCATCCGTGATTGGCCATCTCGCCCTGGCCCGTCATCGCGTTATTCTGGGCATTATTCTGGCCGTGGTTTTCCATCCGGCCCCGGTTGAATTGTTGGGCGTTATACGGCTGATTGCCGGTGTTCTGCGTGAACCGGCCGTTCTGGCTGGTCTCGGGCATGTTGCTCCGATAGCCGTTCGGCACGTAGTTGTTCGAGAAGCCAGTCTGGCCGCTGTAGCCCACTTCGGAGCCCCAGCCCATCCTGCCCTGCGCCGTGTACGGGCGGTTCGAATACCCCGAATTCAGGACCGGTGGCTTGATTGGAGAGAGGCCGCTCCGCTGATAGACGGAGCGGGAGATGACGAAGCGAACACGACGCAAGATCGATGCGGCGCTGAAGGCGAAGATCGCAGTGGAGCCCGAGTTCGCGGTCATTGGGCATACAAGGTCGTTCGCAGCCTGCTCAACTCATTGACATGACTTGATTCCGATCGGCAATCTGGCAGCAGACTGCTCAAATAGTTAGGCACACGACATGGCAATTGCACTGTTGTAGGAAACGGTATGCTGCGCTATCCGTGGGGCATGTATCTGCGGATTACCCAGCGCCAGAATTGCGACGGCTCGACGGTCGCCTACTACGCTCTCGCAGAGAGTATCTGGAACCCGGACGCAAAGCGGCGAGAGGCGCGCGTGGTGCATAGTTTCGGCCGCGCCGATCAGCTCGATCGAGCCGCGCTCGAACGGCTGGTGAACAGCATCAACCGCGTGCTCGATGGTGGCGCGGGCACCAGTGCAGCAAAGAGTGTACCCGGCCTTCCGGAGATCGACATCGAGCGGGTGTTCGAACTCGGCGTCGTGCTTGCCGCCCTGTACGCTGTGGGAGGAACTCGGCATCGGGGCCGCGATCCGTGCCTGCGCTGCGCGCGCCGGGCTGACCGCCCCGCACGAGACCGCGCTGTTTGCCATGGCCGCCAATCGTCTCGACGATCCAATCTCCAAACTGGCGTGTGCGGCGCGCTGGCTGCCCGACATTGCCTGGTTGCCTGATGCAAGCGGGCTCGCGGTCGATCAGTGCTACCGCGCCCTCGACTTCCTGGCGGTCTGGTCCGATGAGATCGAGCGCGACGTGTTCCTGCGTACCGCCGATCTGTTCCGCCTCGATGTCGATCTGATCTTCTACGACACCACCACGGCGTATTTCGAGATCGACGAGCCGGACGAGACCGAGCAGGAATTCGCCGGCCGCCTCTACGCACCGCTGCGTCGGCGAGGCCGCAGCAAGGAAGGGCGCGACAACCAGCCGCAGGTGATCATCGCACTGGCGGTGACCCGCGACGGCATGCCGGTTCGCTCCTGGGTGCTGCCCGGCGACACCGCGGATGTGACGACAGTCGCGCGTATCAAGGACGATTTGCGGGCCTGGCGGCTTGGACGCTGCCTGTTCGTCGGCGATGCCGGGATGTATTCGGCCGACAACCTTGCAGCACTCAGCCGCGGCTTGGGCCGCTACATCCTGGCGGTGCCGATGCGCAAGGTGAAGGACATCGAGACCGCAGTGCTGACCCGCCCGGGGCGCTACAAACAGGTGGCCGACAACCTGCAGGTCAAGGAGGTCTGGGTCGGCGATGGCGAGCGACGCAAACGCTACGTCCTCTGCCTCAATCCGCACGAGGCGGAACGCGAACGCCAGCACCGTGCACAGCTGCTGCGCGAACTCGATGCCGAACTGGCCTTGCTGGACAACCGTGCGGAGGATCACCCGAAGGCGGCCTGTGCGCTGCTGGCCTCGCGCCGCTTCTGCCGCTATCTGAGCGCGGATTGGCGCGGTCGGCCGCAGCTGGACTTCGCCAAGATCAAGGCGGCGGAGAAGTTCGACGGCAAGTTCGTGGTGATCAGCAACGACGACACGCTGTCGGCCGAGGATATCGCTCTGGGATACAAAGGCGGCTGGATCATCGAGTTCTTGCTTCCGTCGCATGAAGCAGACCGGGCTTGAAGTGCGGCCGATGTTCCATTGGACGCCGCGACGGATCGAGGCCCACGTCAAGCTCTGCGTGTTGGCGCTGCAGATGCAAAGGGCCGCCGAGATCCGCTGCCAGCTTCCCTGGGCGTGGATCGCCCATGCGCTCGGCACTCTGAAGGCGGTGCGCTACCGCTGCGAGAGCCGGACAATCGTTCAGCGGACGAAAATCGCCGCCGATTTGTCCGCGATGCTGAAAACCTTAGGCATATCAGTGCCTAAGCAGATCCTCGCTGTCGAAGAGGCGCCCCAGGCGGTCGCCGCGGCTTAGGCACACGCCCCGAATCCGCCTGTCGCAAGTTATTGAAAGATCGCCGAAATTTCGGCCGTGTGCCCCATGACCGCGAACACAGGTGGAGGCATTGCGGGAGACCGCGACGGTGACCGACCTCGCGCAGCGCTATGGGGTGCACCCGAACCAAATCTACGCCTGGAAGAAGCAGCTTCAGGAGCAGGCGGCACGGGCATTCGATGCCAAGGTCGGCCACGAGGCTGAAGCGCAGCGCGAACGTGAGATCGAGAAGCTGCACGCCAAGATCGGGCAGTTGACCGTGGAACGCGATTTTTTGGCCGGGAGGTCCGGAAGATGAGCACTCCGGACCGGCGCGCCCGGCTCGACCGCGACCACCCCAACCTATCGGTCCGCCGCCAATGCGCGTTGCTGGGCCTGGCGCGATCCGGCGTGTATCGCGAGCCGACGGCGGCGAACGACAACGAACTCGCGCTGCTGCGTCGCATCGACGAGCTGTTCACGGCTGGCCGTTTCTCGGTTCGCGGCGGATCACGGCGCTGCTGCGGGCCGAAGGTCGCGCGGTTAACCGCAAGCGGGTGCAGCGGTTGATGCGGTGGATGGGGATCGCCGCACTCGGGCCGAAGCCGCGCACCACCAAGCCGGCGCCGGGGCACAGATCTTCCCGTATTTGCTTCGGGATTTGCCGATCGAGCGGCCGAACCAGGTCTGGGCGGCGGACATCACCTACGTCCCGATCGGCCGCGGCTTCTTGTATCTGGTGGCGATCATGGACTGGCAGAGCCGGGCGGTGCTGGCTTGGCGGTTGTCAACACGATGGACGTGTCGTTCTGCGTTTCCGCGCTGGAAGAAGCGCTGAGGCGGTTCGGCAAGCCGGAGATCTTCAACACCGATCAGGGGAGCCAATTCACCAGCGCGGCGTTCACCGGCACGCTGCTCGCGGCCGGGATCAAAGTGTCGATGGACGGGCGCGGGCGGTGGCTGGACAACGTGTTCATTGAGCGGTTGTGGCGCTCGCTGAAGCACGAGGACGTGTATCTGAAAGGCTATGCGGATGGCCGCGAGGCGCGGGCCGGGATTGCCGCATGGATCGCGTTTTACAATCTGCGGCGGCCGCATCAGGCGCTGGGAAATCGCCCGCCGATGGCGGTTTGGCGCGAGGGGCTGCCCGGCAAGAGCGAAACGGTTGCTGCCCGGCAAGAGCGAAACGGTTGTGGACATGACGCTGCGCTTGGATAACGCTGGCGCGTTATCCACATGCCCACAACCGCAGCAGCAGCAGCCACAAGCGGCATAATGTGAGAATCAGGAGCGGTCGAATTCCAATTAAGCCGAGCGGCTCAGTGGTCCACTTGAGGGGGTCCGCCTGCAGTTCTGCGAGTTGCGCCAGCCGTGATGGGCTATCCGGCCCTGATTGCCGCTCCAGTTCTGGCCGAACTCGTTATTGCCCTGGGTGGCGTTCCAGTTCTGGTTCTGCCCGAACCGATTGTTCCGGTTGCCCTGCCAGTTACCCTGGTTGCCCTGCCAGTTGTGGTTCCACTCCGAGCCGTACTGCTGGGGATAGCCCTGCTGGCTGCCGGAGTAGCGCTGGCCGTAGTGTTCGCCGCTATAGCCGTGGCTGCGGTTCCACTGGCCCTCGTTGCTGGTGAACGGGCGATACTGCGACGGGTTGGCGAACCGGTTCTGGGCGTTGCCGTAGTTCTCGCCGCCCATCCAGCCTTGCTTATTGTTCTGATTGTACGCCTGGTTCTGGTTGCCGAACGCGCCTTCATTATAGTTCGTGCCGTAATTCTGGCCGCCCTGCTCATTGAAAGCGACGGGGGTCGCCTGGGCGTGCCAATGCTCGGCGGGGTGCCAGCCCTGCGCCATCGCCGGAGCGGCGAGCAGAGCTCCGATCGCCGTCAAGGCGCCGTACTTCATGAAGCGATGCATGGATGTCCTCCTGTTCAATTGATCGTCGCGCGAAGAGGCGCGGCTGATCGTCGCGCGAGAGGGCGCGGCGCTCGCCGGAACACGCGCCAGGACCGCCGCTCGATATGCGGCGCCGGAAGGAAGACATGCTTCCCCGGACCATCGCGATGTGTTCCGATTGCACGCCCGGCGTCCCGCTCGCCGAACTGATGACTTAACGCCCCCGCGCCCCGGCTGGTTGCCTTTATGGGCTCACGGTGCCTTGAGCTTGCGCCGCGGCCGGCCCCGGTCGGCACTCCCCGTCGGCACTTGGGCCTCCGCCTTTCGCGTACAAGAAAAGTGGGGCCGCCGATTCGAGCGGCCCCACTTGGGTGCATTAGTCCGGACTAAGGGACGGGCCGCCTACTCGTTAATGGGAGTGCCGTTCCGGTCGTAGCTCATTTGGTTGGCCTGGCTGTTTGCCGAGCCCGAGTTGTTCTCGCCGTAATTCTGGCTGTAGTTGCGGGAGCCGAAACGGCTGTCCTGGTTATAGCCCTGATTGCCGTTCCAGTTCTGCGCGCCTCGATTGTTCCAGTTGCCCTGGTTCCGGTTCCAGTTCTGGCCGTACTGGTTGCTCTGGCCATACTGATTGTTCTGGCCGTACCGGTTGTTCCAATTGCCCTGGTTTTCGTTCTGGTTCTGGTTCCAGTTCTGCCCGTACTGACCGTTGCCCTGGCCGAACGCGTTGTGCCAGTGCTGCCAGTTCTGGTTGTTCTGGCCGTACCCGTTCTGGCCGGTTCGATTGTTCCAGTTGCCCTGGTATTCGTTCTGGTTCTGCCCGTACTGGTTCTGTCCGTACTGGTGCTGCCAGCCCTGGTTCCGGTTCTGGCCGCTCTCGTTGTTCTCGCCGTAGCGGTTCTGGCCGTATTCGTTGTTGTTGTAGTTCTGGCCGCTGTTCCAACCCTGGGCTCCGTGGTTCTGCCCGTTGTTCCAACCCTGGTTGTAGCTTTCGTCGTTGTTGAAACGGCGATTGTTGTTGTCGTTCCAACCCTGATTGTTGTTGTTCCAGCTCTGATTACCGTAGTGCAGGCGATTCCTTATCTCGCCTTGCAGTTCCTGGCGGCTCGGGCGCTGGTTGTTGCCGTATTCGTTCTGCTCCTCGGCATTGTAGTTTTGGCTGTAGTTCTGGTTCTGGTTATCGGAGGTCTGGCCCTGGTTGTTATACGCCTCGTTGTAATTCTGAGACGGATTGTTGTTGTTGGACTGCTCGTTCATCCCTTCGTTCATTTGGCCTTCGTTCATTTGGCCGTTGTAGTTCTGGCCCATGTTCTCGCTCGGTTGAGCGAAGCGGTTGCCATACTGGTCGGTGTTCCAGTTCTGGGTGTTTTGGCCGCTCTGGGTGTTCTGCAGGTTCTGCGCCATCACCGGCGTCGCGAGCAGGGCTCCGAGCGCGGTCAGAGCGCCGTATTTCAGAATAGCATGCATTGCTTGCACTCCTGTTCAATCGTCACGAAGGCAGGGGATAGGAGATCGCGTTCCCCGCAATCTGCACGGACGACCTCCCCTTCTGAACGCCGCGCGGCCAAACCCGGAAAGGGAGCTTGCTTCCCTTTCCGAACGCGACCGCGACACACGTTCCGATTGCGATTCGGCTTCGTTTTCGCCTCCGCCGAACGCACCGCCAACGCCGGGTCGCACGGCCGGTTGCCGCCGCCCGGCGCTACGGTCACGGGGGTTTGAGACCCGGCCGTGCAACGAAAGCGGGATTCGATGCGTGGCATCGGCCCGCCCTGTTGCATCGGCCCAGCCTGCCTCGGCTGCTCACTTGTTGGTGGAGGACGAGGTCCCGCTAGTGCCCGACGCGGCGCTCGTCTCGGCGCCGGAACCGGCGCTCGTCCCACTGCTGGCGCCGGTCGGGTTGGTCGAACTCGTGCCGGTGTTGCCGCTCATGGCCGTGCCGCTTTCGGAATTGCCGCTCTTCTCGCTGGTCGCCGCGGACGTTTTTGCGGTGTTGTCCGTGCTGGTCGCGTTCGAGCCGGTATTCGAGGCCGAGCCGCTCGTGCTCGAACCGCTGGACGGCTGATTGCTGGCGCTACCGCCGGCCCCCTGCTGAGTCTGCCAGCCGGTGCCTTGATTGGCGGCGTTGCCCTGATGGCCCATGTTCGCCCCGCTGTTCTGGTTCCCCAGATTGGCGCTGCGCAGGTGCTGATAGGCGCTGTTGTAGCCGGCGTTGAAACCGCTCTGGAACCCGTTGTTGTAGCCTTCGTCCCACGCGGCGTGTTCGCCGTTCAGGTTATCGTTCGAGTTGCTGCCATAGGCCGCATTGCCGCCCTGGAACTGGCCGCCCTGGCCTTCGAACTGACCGCCTTGGCCCATGTTCTGCGGCCCGTAACCCTGGTTCCAGCCTTGCTGGCTGGATTGCGGATTCCAGTTGCCGCCCTGGTTCGGATGGAAGCCCTGGCCCTGGTTCGAGCCGGTACTCGCTCCGATTGAAATTGCCCTGATTATTGGGACCCTCGTTGTAGCCGGTGTTCATGCCATGCTGGTAATCCATTGGGCCCTGGTTCTGATTGTATCCCATCTGGCCCTGGTTCTGATTGTATCCCATCTGGCCTTGGTTCTGATTGTAGCCCATGTGCCCAGGGTTCTCGTTATAGCCCATCTGGCCCTGGTTGGCGTTGCCCATCTGGCCGCCCTGGCCGAATTCGTTCTGATTCTGGTTCCGGCCGTTCTGATTTTGCCAGCCGTTGCCCTGGCTGCTGTTCCAGCCGGTGTGCATGCCGCCCTGCGGGCCCATTCCATTCTGCTGACCGTAATTTTCGTTCCCGCCCGGGCCGTTGTAGCTCTGGTCATACGAACCATTGCCGAACCGGCTCGGCTCGCTGCTGTAGCCGCTGTTGTTGCTGTAGCCGGAATTGTAGTTGGACCCCGGATTGTAGCTGGACCCTGGGCTCTGCTGCGCCATGGCCGGGACCGCCAGCAAGGCGGCGATCGCGGTGAGAGCGCCGTATTTCAGGACGTTTACCATGCGGTATCTCCATTGTCTGCCAACGAATGGGAGGGGGAATGCAGCGCCAAACGCGGCGGGCGGCCGCAGCCCCCGACCCCAAACGGCGGTACCAGAACACCGGTTGCGGGCCGGGAGTTGCCGCCGCGCGTCGCCGCGCAACCTCGGTCACAGCGGTTTGAGTTCGTCCGGGCGGCGGCGAGCAGGCCTCGTCAGAGCCGACCTCGCGCACCTATAGTCGGCCCACGTCATGCCCCGCGGCGATCTGTTCCCCGAAGTTGCTCCCCTGGAGACCGGTTACCTGCCCCTCTCGGGCGGGCACGTGATGTATTGGGAACAGGTCGGCAATCCGCGTGGCCGGCCGGCGCTGTTCCTGCACGGCGGGCCTGGCGCCGGCGCCGGCGCGGTGCACCGCCGCTTCTTCGATCCCGCCTATTGGCGCGTGGTGATTTTCGACCAGCGCGGGGCCGGCCGCTCGCGGCCGCTCGGCGGGCTGGTTCAGAACACCACGCCCGACCTGGTGCGCGACATCGAGATCCTGCGCCGCCATCTCGGCATCGAGCGTTGGCTGCTGTTCGGCGGCTCCTGGGGCTCCACGCTCGCGCTCGCCTACGCCCAGGCGCATCCCGAGCGCGTCATCGGCTGCGTTCTGCGCGGCGTATTCCTCGGCCAGCGCGCGGAGGTGGCGTGGTTTCTGCACGGCATGGCCGCGATCTTCCCGGATTGTCACGCCAATTTCGTGGGTTTCCTGCCCGAGGCCGAACGCGGCGACGTGCTCGGCGCCTATCTGCGGCGCCTGAGCGACCCCGATCCCGCCGTTCACATGCCGGCGGCCCGCGCCTGGTCGGTCTACGAAGGCTCCTGCAGCACGCTGCTGCCGAGCCCGGAGACCGTCGCCTCGTTCGCCCAGGACCGCACCGCGCTGGGCCTCGCCCGTATCGAGGCGCATTATTTCGCCCACGAGCTGTTTTTGCCGCCGGAGGGGCTGCTCGGGCACATGGCGCGCATCGCGCACATCCCCGCCGAGATCGTGCAGGGGCGCTACGACATGATCTGCCCGGCGCAGGCGGCCTTCCAGCTGGCCGCCGCCTGGCCGCAGGCCCGGCTGACCCTCGTGCCGGACGCCGGGCATTCCGCGCTGGAGCCGGGCATCAGGCGCGGGCTGATCGCGGCGGTGGAGCGTTTCCGCCACGGTAGACGGCCGTAAATCCGCCGAACGCGGCCGATCCCAGCCGTGAACTATTCGGTTTCCGCGGTTCGCCCTAGGTTGCGCTCGCGTGCCCGCACCCATCGCACAAACAAAACAGGAGGCGCCGATGAGACACTATGCACGGTGGGCGTTCGCCCTCTCGTTGTTGCCGCTGGCCGCCTGTACCGGCCGCGAGAAGCCGATGCCGGCCCCGGTCCCGCCGCCGCCGAAATTGAGCAGCGCCGATACCGCCTTCCTCGACCAGGCCGCGGCGATCGATCTGGGCGAAATTCAGGAGGGCCGGCTAGCCGCCCGGCGCGGGGCGCGCCCGACCGTGCGCCAGTTCGGCCAGCAGATGGTGACCGACCACACCAAGAATAATCAGACGCTGATGAGCCTGGCGCAGAGCAAGGGCGTCTCGGTGCCGACCGCCCCGGATCAGCACGCAATGGCCGAGATGACGGAACTCGAGCACCTGCATGGGCACGCCTTCGATCGGCAGTACGTAGGCGAACAGGTCACCGGCCACCAGCAGGCGATCGGATTGTATCAGCAGGAGGCGCAGCAGGGCTCCGATCCGGAGGTGAAGGCGTTCGCCCAGCAGACGTTGCCAATTCTCCAGCAGCATCTCTCGATGGCCGAGGCGCTGGGGCGCGGGCCGGTCCGCCATCGCCGGCCGCATCACGGCCATTCCAAGCACATGTAAGCGGCCACATGCATGTAAGCGGCACGCCGGCGCCGGGCGCGCCGTGACCCCGCGCGCCCTCCGTGCTTGAATCGGCGCTAACGGCAGGGAGAAGACGCCATGAAAGTCGGCGTGATCGGCCTGGGGTCGATGGGTATGGGTGCCGCGCTGAACCTCGCCGCGAAGGGGCACGCGGTGCACGGCTGCGATCTGCGCGAGGCGGCCAGGGCCGAGCTGGAACGGGCCGGCGGCGAGGCGGTCGGGCGCCCCGCCGACCTGCCGGATGATCTTGCCGCGCTGATCGTGCTGGTGGTGAACGCCGCGCAAGCCGAGGACGTGCTGTTCGGCCCGGCCGGCTGCGCGGCCAGGCTTCCGGACCGGGCCGTGGTGATTTGCAGCACGACCGTGGCGCCCGAAGCCGCGCGTTCGCTCGCCGCTCGGCTGGCCGAGCGGCACGTTCCGATGCTGGACGCGCCGGTCTCCGGCGGCGCCACCGGCGCGCGCGCCGGCACGATGACGGTGATGGCCTCGGGCTCGGCGCTGGCGTTCGAGCGCGCCCGGCCGGTGCTCGACGCGATCGCCGGGAAAGTCTGGAACCTGGGCGACGCGATCGGCGCCGGCAGCACGGTGAAGATGGTCAACCAGTTGCTCGCCGGGGTGCACATCGCGGTGGCGGCGGAGGCGCTGGCGCTTGGCATCCGCGCCGGCGCCGACCCGAAGACACTGTTCGACGTGATCTCCTCCTCGGCGGGCAGTTCGTGGATGTGGCAGAACCGTGTGCCGCACATCCTGGCCGGCGACGACACGCCCTCCTCGGCGATCAACATCTTCGTGAAGGATCTCGGGATCGTGCTCGATCAGGCACGCGCCCTGACCTTTCCGCTGCCGCTCGCCGCGGCCGCGCACCAATTGTTCCTCGCCGCCGCCGCGTCCGGCCACGGCGGGCGCGACGACGCGTTCGTGATCCGCGTCTGGCAGGCGCTCACCGGCATCACGCTGCCCGGCGGGGCGTGAGCGTCAGGGTTCGCCGAGAGGTTGCTCGGCGAGAGCTTACGCTTTGGGCCGCCGGCCGAGGAACTCGAACCCGGCGGCGGTGATGTCCTGCGACGCTTGCGTCAGCCGCAGGAAGTTGCGCCACAGCGGCCGCGTGCGCGGCGCCTGATCGCGCCACATCGCGATGAACTCGCCGAGCGTCGCGTTGGCGAACAGATCGGCGGCGGTGCTGGAAACGTCGCGCCGGAGCGCCGCCTCGCACTCCGAGGCGATCCAGCCGATCGTGTGCCCGGGATGGAAGTTTTCCGAGACGTTCAGATGCTCGGTTTCGAACGCCTCGAACCAGCGCATCATGCCGAAGCGCGTGCAATTGTAGAAGTGCCAGGGCGCTTCGTGCAGTGGCTGCAGGAACGCGGTGCGGATCAACACCTGCCCGCCCGGATGCAGCACGCGATAGATCTCGTCGGCCGCGCGGCGCGGGTCGTGATAATGCTCGAAGGCGTTGTAGGCGATGACGCAGGCGAAGGAGCGGTCGGCGAACGGCAGCCTGTGCGCGTCAGCCAGCACGTCGGTGTGCCGGAACACGCCCGCCTCGACCTCCACCACATGCTCGAATTTGCGCACGGTCCCCCCGGCGCTGAGGTTGAGCACCCAGCCGTCGGTCTGGCGGATCAACCGCAGCGCCGGCTGGTCGAGCGGATTGCTGACATGCGAGTCGGCGTGGACCTTCGGGTTGTCCAGACCGGGAAACAGGTTGGGGCGTCCGGCGACGAGCGGCCAGGTCCGGCTGCCGTCTACCGTGCGCAACGCGCCGTCCGCGCGTTCCAGCGTCTGGCCGGTTTCGGGACAGCGCAGCAGCGGCAGCAGCCGCGCCAGATCGGGCGCGGTGCCGACCTCGGGTTCCGGTTCCGCCGCGGGGGGCGGCGGCGGCGGAATGCTGGCGAGTTCCAGGAGCCGGTCGAGCGGGTCCGAATATCCGTCCGGCATGGTCAGGCTTCGGCCACCTCGGGCACCGGCGCGGCGTAATCCGTCGGCGCGCGCGGTTCGCGCCCGGCATCCTGGCGTGGGCGCCGCGCCAGAATAGGCGACTCGAACCAGCGGAACGAAGCGTAGGACAGACCGAAGCTGAGCACGATCGTAAGCAGGATCCCAGTGGCGGCGGAGAGACGGCGTTCGTGCACGCCATAGCCGACGAGCTGCAGGATGGACAGGTGCATGATGTAGAGGCCGTACGACTGCGCGCTCAGTTGCCGGACGGGCCAGGCGAGCCAGCGGCCGCTATCGATCAGCCGGATCGCGGCGGGGAAGCAGAGCGCAAATCCGGTCGAGGTGACCGTGAGAACGAAGGCGTGGAACAGCGCACGGGGAATCGGGAACACCTCCGCGCTCGCCTGCGCCCAGACGAACGACGATCATCGGCACCCCGAGCCCGAGCGCCAGCCAGGGATGGCGGAACAGCGCGGACCGCTGCTCCAGCAGCTTGGCGAGCACGACCCCGTAGGCGATCGCGTCCAGGCGCAGCCCCGCAGTCTCGTAGGTGGTCTGCGCCCAATCCCCGGCGGGCGGCAGGATCAGCCGCGCGGCGAGCGGGGCGACGATGAACAGGGCGATCACCCACCAGGCGCATTTGCGCCCGCGCGTGAGGGCGACCGCGCCGATCAGCGTCGCGCTGAACAGCAGGTAGAACCATTCCTCGGTGGTGAGCGACCACGAGACGCCGAACCATTTGTCGCGCGGCATCGGCCAGAGCAGGTTCTGCGTCAGGGTCGCGTAATGGGCGACATGCCAGAGCACATGGCCGTCGAACGGCGGCCAGATCAGCAGCAGCACGCCCATCCAGAGGAAATATAGCGGCAGGGTGCGCATCCAGCGGCGGGTCATGAACACCAGCCAGTCCCGCCGCGTGGGCGGCGTCCGCACGATGCGCAGCAAGAGCGTGCCGATCAGGAACCCGCTGAGCACGAAGAACAGCTCGACCCCGAACATGCCGGCGATCGACACGTAATGCGGCGAGCGGGCGCCGTAGAACGAGGCGAAGATGTCGCCGAAATGCGAGACCAGCACCAGCAGGATGGCCAGCGCGCGAATCAGGTCGAGGCCGAGGTTCCGGTGCGACACCCGCGCCAACGACCCCGATTCCGCCATGCGGCCCTTGCCCTCCCGCGCCTTTCGGCCCGCATACACGTTGGACGCGCGCCGAACCAGGGGTGTTTCCCCGGCAACGACGTGGCATGAAGCGCCGTGGCGCGCAGCCGTCGTGCGCCGCGGATGCCAGGGAGGGGCGGAATGAACGGACCGACGAAGCCGATCCTGCTGACCGGCGCCTCGGGGGCGCTGGGCCGGCAGATCACCAAGGGCCTGGGCGCGCTCGGCTGGACGCTGCGGCTGACCGACATCAACCCGTTCCCGGACAAGCTGCCCGCGAACGCCGCGTTCACCGCGGCGGACTTGAACGACGGAGTCGCTATCCTCCGGCTGGCCGAGGGCTGCGGCACGATCCTGCATTTCGGCGGCACCTCGGTGGACCGGCCGTTCGAGCAGGTGCTGGGGCCGAACATCCGCGGCCTCTATCACGTCTACGAGGCGGCGCGGCGCGAGCGGGCGCGCGTAGTGTTCGCTTCCTCCAACCACTCGATCGGCTTCCACGAGCGATCCGAGCGGCTCGACCACGACTGCCAGTTCCGCCCGGACAGCTACTATGGCTTGTCCAAAGCCTATGGCGAGCTGATGGGCCGGCTCTATTGGGACAAGCACGGGGTGGAGAGCGTGCTGGTGCGCATCGGCTCCTGCTTCCCGGAGCCCGTGGATGCGCGGATGCTGGCGACCTGGCTCTCCTATGCCGATCTGGTGCGGCTGATGCAGCGCTGCGTGCTGGCGGAGCGGGTCGGCTGCGCGGTGATCTGGGGCGCGTCGGCGAACAGCCGTACCTTCTGGGGCAAGGACGCGCGCGAGCAGCTGGGCTGGGCGCCGCAGGACAGCGCGGACGGCTTCGCCGCCCAGCTCGGCGGCAAGGTGAGCGGCGATTCGGTGGCCGAGCGGTACCAGGGCGGCGCGTATTGCGCCAACGAGTACTCGCGCGCGGCGCCGTCTCCTGCCAATCTGTTCCGCGACTGAGGGGAGGTTGTGATGAGCGCCGTTCACTGGAAGACGTTGTCGGCCCGCGTGCTCGGACCGGCCGTGCTGTGCCTGGGCCTGGCGGCGATCCCGGCGGCGGCCTGGGCCTGCGACATGCAGGCGGTCGACGAGGAACTCGCGCGCGAGGCGAAGGCGGCGCCCGCGGTGCCGCAGGTCCAAGCCGCCGCCGATCCCTCGCCCAACACCGCGACGGACCCCTCGCCGAACGACGAGTCCTCCAAGGCGCCCACCCAGACGGCGGCGCCGACAGCCAATGGCTCGGGAAGCAGCACGTCGGCCCAGTCCGGCTCGCAGGCCGGTGCCAAGCCCGCAGCCCCGATGGGGCACACCGAGGGGACGGAGCAGGAAAAGAAGCAGTAGCCTCTCTGCTCAAGGCCCAGCGGATCGCGCTGCTTCGGTACGTTCGCCGGTCGCCCGCCAAAGGCATTCGTGCCTTGGCCGGCCATTTTCCGCCGTGGCGCAATGCGCTCCGCGTTTGCGCCCTATGCGCGACTACGCGCGACTTTCATCGCCCAGCACGATGAAAGGCTGGGCGCGATACGGGTTGTAGATGCCCCTCGAATATTCGCAGCCTGAACCGGGATTGGCGCGCGAGTTGCGCGAAGTGGCGCGCGATGCCAACGCTCTGATCGCCGCCTTGACGCGGGAACTGAATTTCGAGCTGCCGCGCGATTTCCCGAAGGCTCAGCTTCTCGATATTTGCCGTTCGCTGGCGCAGTTGCCGGATGGCACTGCGGAGGGTTGCCGCGCGGCGCTCGACTATGCGCGCAACCGCCTGCCGACGATCCGGCGCGAGCACATCCTGAGCGAGGAGCTCGATGTACCGACGCGCGATGCGCACGCCGCGCCGCCCGTGCTGCGCAACTCGCTGATCGACGAGCGGCTGAGCCGACTCATAACCTCGGTAACGACGGCGCTTGACGCGTACCGTCACCTCGCCGCCGAAGCGCCCAAGGAGGAACCGAAGCCGGAACCGGCGGTCGCCGTATCGCCTGAACTCGCGGATCAAGCGGTCAGTCAGTCGGAACGGTTGGAAGCCGGTCTGACCGACGCAACGAAGATCGTCGAGGAAACGACCAATCCAACGTCGCAGCGGGCCGACAGCCTGAAACGCCAGCTTTTTGACGGGCTTGGACTGAATCGCCTTGCCCGCGCCGAGCTGCGAATGCCGCGGGTGGTTGTGAGCTGGTACCGCGGGGTCGTGAGCGCTCTCAACAACCTTCCCGATGTCATCCGGCATGCGGCAAATGGGATTCGGATCGGCGTCGACATCGCGGAGGCCTTAGTTGATCGATGGCACGACTTCCAACGCAACCATGTGAGATTTTACCTGGATGAAATCCGGAGGACCGCAGATACCCTCCTTGTTGTCGCCGACCGCTTAGACGGACAGAAGCGCGCCGCCGTAAGTGTTCCTGTTCCAAAGCCTGATTTGGCGATTCCTGACAACGTTGAGGCGCTGGCGCGCGAGATGATGCTGGGTGGCCTGGCTCTGCCGGACCACTGGCTGCCGCGGATTCGGGAACTCGATTTCAGCAATATGCGAATCCAGCACATACCGACTTTGGACGAACTACCCGCCCTGCAAAGCCTCAATCTGAGCGACACACGGGTGAGCGACCTCGCGCCGCTGGCCGGACTGACCGCCCTGCAAAGCCTCGATCTGACGGGCACACCGGTCAGCGACCTCGCGCCGCTGGCCGGACTGACCGCCCTGCAAAGCCTCGATCTGAGGTTCACACAAGTCAGCGACCTCGCGCCGCTGGCCGGACTGACCGCCCTGCAAAGGCTCGATCTGACGGGCACGCAGGTCCGCGACCTCGCGCCGCTGGCTGGACTGCCCGCCCTGCAAAGGCTCGATCTGCAGCACACACCGGTCAGCGACCTCGCGCCGCTGGCCGGACTGACCGCCCTGCAAAGCCTCGATCTGAGGTCCACACAAGTCAGCGACCTCGCGCCGCTGGCCGGACTGACCGCCCTGCAAAGGCTCGATCTGACGGGCACGCAGGTCCGCGACCCGTCGCCGGTCGCACATGTCCCGCAGGTGATCGGGCCTACGCAGCCTCAGCCCTGATCGCCTCGCCGAGCACGCCGAAGATGCGGTCGAGATGCGGCTTCTCCACGATCAGCGGCGGGGAGAGCGCGATGATGTCGGCCGTCGTGCGGATCAGCACGCCCGAGTCGAAGCAGCGCTGATGCACGCGCACCGCGCGGTCGGCGGGCTTGCCGGCGCGGGGCGCCAGCTCGATCCCGGCGACCAGGCCGAAATTGCGGATGTCGATCACGTTCGGCAGGCCTTGCAGGCTATGCGCGCCGGCCTCGAAGTAGCCCTCCATCGCCCGCGCCCGCGCCGGCAGATCCTCGCGCTTGTGCAGATCGATGGTCGCCACCGCCGCGGCCGCGGCCAGGGGATGGCCGGAATAGGTGTAGCCGTGGAACAGTTCGATCCCCGCCGGCGCATTGTCCACGATCGCGTGGTAAATCGCGTCGCTCACCGCGACGCCGCCCATCGGCACCGCCGCATTGGTCAGCCCCTTGGCCATGGTCACGATGTCGGGGCGGACGTTCAGCCGCTCGGCGGCGAAGGCCGTGCCGAGCCGGCCGAAGCCGGTAATCACCTCGTCCAGGATCAGCAGAATGCCGTGGCGGTCGCAGATCGCGCGCAGCCGCTCCAGGTAGCCCTTCGGCGGGATCAGCACGCCGGCGGAGCCAGCCATCGGCTCCACGATCACGGCCGCGATGGTGTCGCCGTGCAGCGCCGCCAGGTTCTCCAGCGCGTCGGCCAGATGCGCGCCCCATTCCGGCTGGCCGCGGCTGAACGCCGCGTGCTCCAGCGAGTGGGTGTGCGGCAGGTGGTCGACATAGGGCAGCAACAGGCCGAACTGCTTGCGGTTGGCGCCCATGCCGCCCACCGACATGCCGCCGAAGCCGACGCCGTGATAGCCGCGCTCGCGCCCGATCAGCCGGTTGCGCTGCCCCTCGCCGCGCGCGCGGTGATAGGCGAGCGCGATCTTCAGCGCCGTGTCGCAGGCCTCCGAGCCGGAATTGACGAAGAAGACCTTGTCCAGGCCCGGCGGGGTCAGCTCCGCCACCTTGCTCGCCGCCTGGAACACCAGCGGATGACCCATCTGGAAGATCGGCGCGTAGTCCAGCACCTCGGCCTGGCGCTGGATCGCCTCGGTGATTTCGCGCCGCCCGTGCCCGGCATTGACGCACCAGAGCCCGGCGGTGCCGTCGATCACCTCGCGTCCCTCGGGCGTGTAGTAGTGCATGCCCTCGGCGCGGGCGAGCATCCTGGGTGCCGCCTTGAACGTCCGGTTGGCGGTGAACGGCATCCAGAAGGATTCCAGATCGTTTGGGCGTGGTGCTGCGATCTCGTCCATGGCGGCCGACCTCCTTATTTGGGGCGGAACGTGACGCCTCGGGCCGGATCAGGCAAGTTCACTGCTTCCAGCCGGAAGCAGATCGGGGACGAGGTCGATGGATAATGGCGCGCTGACCGTATTGGGTTTCGCGGGGAGCCTGCGGCAGGGATCGTACAACAAAGCCGCGCTGCGGGCGGCGCAGGAGCTGTCGCCGCCCGGCATGACGATCGAAAGCTTCGATCTCGCGCCGATTCCGATCTACAACGACGACGTGCGGTTGCAGGGTTATCCGCCGGCGGTGGAAGAGTTTCGCGCCCGCATCAAGGCCGCCGACGCGCTGCTGATCGTCACGCCGGAGTACAATCATTCCATTCCGGGCGTGCTGAAGAACGCGATCGACTGGGCCTCGCGGCCGCCGGATCAGCCGTTCAACGGCAAGCCGATCGCCATCATGGGCGTAAGCCCCGGCGTGCTCGGGACGGTGCGGGCGCAGATGCATCTGCGGCAAAGCTTCGTGTTCCTGAATGGGCTGCTACTCAGCCAGCCGGAGGTGCTGATCGGCAACGCGGGTAACCGGTTCGATGCCGAGGGCAAGCTCACCGACGAATCGACGCGCGAGTTCGTGCGGAAACTGCTCGACGCGCTGGCGGCGTGGACGCGGCGGTTGCGCGGCTGAGCGCCGCCGCCGCCATTGTCCTGCCGCCGCGCGAGGCGTTTGCCCCCGAGGCGAGCGGCGCGATCAGCCTGATCGTGCACCGGCTGGCGCGCGCCGGCTCGGGTTTTCCGGCGGCGGTGATCGGCGCCGCATCGGCGCAGGCGCCGTATTCGGACGTGCCGTTTCTGCCCGTGCGACTGCCGCGCTGGTCGCCGTTCGGCATCAATGCCGCGTACGCGTCAGGCGTTGTGCGGACGCTCCGCCAAATGCGACCCTCGCTTGTCGAAGTGCACAATCAGCCGGAACTCGCGCTGCGGATCGCGCGGCGCGTAGGCGGCGCCAGGACGGTTCTGGTCTTGCACAACGACCCGCACGGCATGCGCGCCGCACGGACGCCCGCGCAACGCGAGGTGTTGCTCGGGCGGCTTGCCGGCGTGGCCGCCGTCTCGGCGTATCTGCGCGGCCGGTTTCTCGACGGGCTGCCGCCGAACGAGGCCGGTCGCGTCGAAATCCTGCCCAACGCGATCGATCTCGCGTCGCTGCCGCGGCCAATGCCGCCCGACCGGCGCCGCGCCGACGTGCTGTTTGCCGGGCGAGTGGTGGCGGACAAGGGGGCCGATACGTTCGTGGCCGCCTGCGCGCGGGCGCTACCCGCCCTGCCCGGCTGGCGCGCCACGATGATCGGCGCCGACCGGTTCGGTCCCGGCAGCCCGGAAACGCATTTCCTGCGCGACCTGCGCCGGGCCGCCGGCCGCGCCGGCATTGCCATGCTCGGCTACCGGCCGCACGACGAAGTGCTGCGGGCGATGGCGGAAGCCGCGATCGTGGCGGTCCCGAGCCGCTGGGCCGAGCCGTTCGGGCTGACCGCGCTGGAGGCGATGGCATGCGGTGCCGCGCTGATCTGCACGCGCCAGGGTGCGCTCCCGGAGGTGGCCGGCGAGGCCGCGCTCTACGTCGCGCCCGATGATCCGGCGGGGCTCGCGGCCGCCATCCGCCAGCTCGCGGCCGATCCGGCGCGCCGCGCGGCGCTGGCCGCCGCCGGACGCGAGCGCGCCCGCCGCTTCGACTTGCCGCAAGCCGTGCGGGCCCTGGATGGCTGGCGCGCGCGCATCCTGGCATGAGCCGGCGCGGCCCTATATTCACGCCAGACCCTCGCCCAATCCCCGGAGAGCGCCCGATGCCGGAGACCACCTCCGAACAGATTCCCGTGACCGTGCTGACCGGCTATCTCGGCGCCGGCAAGACCACCCTGCTCAACCGCATCCTGAGCGAGCAGCACGGCCGCCGCTACGCCGTGGTGGTGAACGAGTTCGGTGAACTCGGCATCGACAACGACCTCGTCGTGGAGAGCGACGAGGAAGTGTTCGAAATGAACAACGGCTGCGTCTGCTGCACGGTGCGCGGCGACCTGATTCGCATCCTCGGCGGGCTGATGAAGCGGCGCGGCAAGTTCGACGGTATCCTGATCGAAACGACCGGGCTGGCCAATCCCGCCCCAGTGGCGCAGACCTTCTTCGTCGACGAGGACGTGCGCGCGAAGACTCGGCTCGATGCGATCGTGACCGTGGTCGACGCGAAACACCTGCCGCAGCGCCTTGCCGACAGCCACGAGGCGGAGGATCAGATCGCCTTCGCCGACGTGATCGTGCTGAACAAGACCGATCTCGTCTCCCCGGAGGAACTGGAGCAGGTCGAGGGCCGAATCCGCGCCATCAACCGGTTCGCGAAAATTCATCGCACCGAACGCGCGGCGCTGCCGATTGCCGAGGTGCTCGATCGCGGCGGGTTCGATCTCAACCGCATCCTGGTGATGGAGCCCGGTTTCCTGGACGAGTACGCCCACGAGCATGGCGACGACATCACGAGCGTCAGCGTCGAACTGGACCGGCCGATCGACCCGGAAAAATTCAACGCCTGGATCACCGGCCTGCTGGCGACCAAGGGGCAGGATCTGCTGCGCACCAAGGGCATCCTGAACTACACCGGCGACAATCGGCGTTTCGCGTTCCAGGCGGTGCACATGATGGCGGACGGCGATTTCATCGGCCCGTGGCGCGATGGCGAGCCGCGCCGTTCTCGGTTGGTCTTCATCGGCCGCAACCTCAACCGCCCGCAACTTCGGCGCGGTTTTGAGAGCTGCCAGGCCGATTGACAGCGCATGCCGCACCGATCCACTTCGTCATCGCCGCACTTGTTCCGGCAATCCACGGCTTTTTCGCGGCGCACTGAAGGCGTGGATGCCCGCGGCAAGCGCGGGCATGACGGTGGCAAGCGCGAAACGGCGCGCGCATGAGCGGCGCGGCGGGCCCCGATTTCATTCTGCAAAGCCGCGGCATCCATCGCGATCTCGAGGCGTTCGTCGTTTCTGTGGCGTTCGATCGCGGCTCCAAGCTCGCGGCGTTCGCACTCGGCGACGGCACGTTGCGCCTCGTTGCGCTTGCCGATCGCGAGGCTTGGAACGAGGTGGCGGCGCACGACGGCGCCATCCTCGCGCTCGCGCCGGATTGTCGAGCGGGCGGATTCCTCTCGGGCGGCGACGACGGGCGGCTCCGGCGAATCGCCGCGGACGGAGGGCTCACGGACATCGGCAAATACGGCGCGAAGTGGGTCGAGCACGTCGCCAGCCACGCGGGCGACAAGGGGCGCGGGGTGCTCGCCTGCGCGGTCGGCAAAGCCGTGCATCTGTTCGACGGCACGGGAGCCGCGCTGAAAACCCTCGAACACCCGTCCAGTGTCACGGGAATTGCCTTCGACGCGCGGGGAAAACGCATTGGCGCGTCGCACTACAATGGCGCGAGCCTCTGGTTCGTGGCGTCCAAGAGCGACAATCCGCGCCGGTTGGAGTGGAAAGGCAGCCATATCGGCATCGCCATTCATCCCGACGGCGATGCGGTCGTGACGGCGATGCAGGAGAATGCGCTGCACGGCTGGCGGCTGTCCGATGGCCAGGATATGCGCATGAGCGGCTATCCTGGCAAAGCGCGCGCGCTGTCTTTCACCCGCAATGGCAAGTGGCTGGCAAGCAGCGGCGCGGATTCCATCGTACTTTGGCCGTTCTTCGGCGGCGGGCCGATGGGCAAGCCGGCTACCGAACTCGCGGGCGGCGACAACGCGCTTTGTACGATGGTCGCATGCCACCCCCAGCAGGATGTCGTGGCCGCCGGGTTCAGCGACGGGCTGGTGGTCGCGGCCGACATCGCCTCGGCGCGCGTGCTGCCGGTCGCGGCGCCCGGACGCGGCCCGGTCTCGGCGCTGGCCTGGAGTTTCGACGGCGCCTGGCTGGCGTTCGGAACGGAAACCGGCTTCGCCGCGCTGGTGGATTTTTCGAAGAGGTCGTGATGCAGAATTCCGACATGCAGGTCATCACCGTGCACGGCATGCGCATGCCGAAGCTCGGACTTGGCACCTGGGCCATGTCCGGCGCGCAATGCCGTGCCGCCGTGGAGCAGGCGCTGGCGCTCGGTTATCGCCACATCGACACGGCCGAGAGCTACGGCAACGAGGACGCGGTGGGCGAGGCGCTGGCGTCGGGGGTGGCACCGCGCGCCGAGATCCATGTCACCAGCAAAGTCTGGACCGACCATCTCGCGCCCGACGCGATGCGCCGCGCGCTGGATCGCAGCCTCAAGGCGCTGCGAACGGATTACGTCGATCTCTATCTGATCCACTGGCCGGCGCCGGATATGGATCTCGGGGCAGCGCTCGCAGCCTTGGCGCGGCTGCGCGAGGAGGGGAAGGCGCGCGCGATCGGCGTGTCCAACTTTCCAGTGGCGCTGATGAAGCGCGCGGTGGAGGCGTTCGGCGCGCCGCTCGCCTGCAATCAGATCGAGTATCACGTGATGCTCGACCAGTCCGCGGTTCTGGATTACGCGCGGTCGCACGGCATGGCGGTCACGGCGTACAGTCCGCTCGGAAGGGGGCGGCTCGCCAATGATCCGGTGCTGCAGCGGATCGGACGCAAGCACGGCGCGTCGGCGGCGCAGGTGGCGCTGAAATGGCTGCTCGATCAGGACATGGTGGCCGCCGTTCCGAAGGCCGCGCGGCGCGCGAGTCAGCAGGCCAATCTGGATGCGTTGAAACTCGTGCTGGACGACGAGGATCGCGCGGCGATCGCCGAACTGCCCAAGCGCGAGCGCTTCATCAATCCGGGCTTCGCGCCGGCGTGGGATTAGGCGGCAAGGCGAGATTGCTCCCGAGCCGGTGCGCCATCGCGCAGCAGCAGTTCCAGGACCAGCCGCCCGCGTGCGCCGGGTAGCGACAACCGGGCGCGATCGTCCGCCCGGCGCCACGCCGCTCCCGCGCCGCGCTCCATGGGATGGAATCCAGGACCGAACGCGGCGCTTGCCAGATCGAGCACGCGGCCGTTCAGAACAACGCTGCCGATGCAGACCGTGCGGAGTTGCGCGGCCATGTCCGTCGCGACGGACACATCGCGCGTGCCATCCGGCAGCAGGAAGCGATGCAACCGGCCTTGCACCGAGGCTGGCGCGATCGCCCGTCCGTCCGCCATCAGGTGCAGCGCGGCGCGGCCGTGCGACGGCCGGCCCAGGCTGCGGGCGCGCGCCAGCAGCCGCCGGCGCACAGCCTCCACGTCCGGTCCGGCCTGACGCAAAGGCGCGCAGGCATTCGCCCAGCTTTTCGCCCAGAAATCGGGGTGGAGCGCGACCGGTTCGCTGCCGCCGGATCGGGGTCCGGGGCCGGCGTTCACGAACATCGCGCGGTTTCCGGTATCCAGATAGCTTTCGGCCGGCAGGCCCTCGGCGAGCAGGATGTCGTGCCGGGCCAGTTCGATGTGGAAATAATGCGCGCTATCGGCCGGCTCCTGCAGGACGGTCAGGCCGTTCACGAGATGTTTGATCGGGATCAGCACCTTCCCGCTTCCATCCGCCGCGGCGACGCTCACCGAATGGTCCGGCGATAGCATCAGGTCGCGTTGCGGCTGGCTGGGACCGAACGCGCCGGCGCGCACCCGCACCGGCCGGACCAGTTGCGGCTGGGGATGGCGGCGGCAATCGATCTGGCGATGCCCGATCCACACGATGGGCTTGGCCTCGCCGGCGGCGGTCAGCAGGTCTTCGCCGACCGCCAGTTGCTCGACGGCAACGTCGCCGCGCGGCGTGCGCAGGCGGGTGCCGGCCAGATAGCACGGCGCCTGTTGCACCACGTTCGTCTCGGCGCTCGTCGCTGCCGGATCGAGGGTCCCGCCCGGCATGACCAGCACCACGCCGTTCTCGATCGTGCCGTCGAGGATCAACTCGCTGAACGGGCTGGCGCCGCCGATCACCAGCGTGCCGCCGCCGAGGTCGAGCACACCGCCGGTATGCGACGAGAACCAATTCTGCCTGGGCGCGATCTCGAGCGTGCCGCCACTGCCCCCGACCGCGCCGAGCCGCGCCAGGGTCGTGGAGGTGTCGAGCACCAGTTCGCTGCCCGGCGTCATTTGGATCGTGCCGGTATTGGTGAAGCCGGCCGGCGCGGGCTGGCCGTCGTAGGTGACCGATTGCAGCACCAGCGTATCGCCGGCGCCGATCGCAATGCTGCCGCTGTTGGAGAGGTTGGCCGCTTGCAGGGTCGCGCCGCTCGCGGTCCCGCCGACCACGATTGTACCGGCATTGGTCAGCGTGGTGGTGGCGGAAATCCCGAGCACGCCGCCGGCTTCGGCGATCCGGCCCTGATTGACGAACGCATCGGCCGAGACGGTCATCTGCCCGCCCGCGCCGTTCAGGACGGTGTCGGGACCGAGCGCGAGCGTGCCGGTTGGGTCGCCGCGCAGCGCGGCGTCGCTGCCCGCGGCGGAGCCGAGATTGAGCGTGAGGTGATCGAGGGTTTCGCTGTCGAGGAATTGCAGCGTGTCGCCCGCCCCGGTCACGTCCACCGTGCCGGCCTGGACGGACAAGCCGTTCACCACGTCCAAGGTCGCGAGCGTGCCGAGCGCGGAGAGATCGAGCCTGCCGGCGTAGGTCACCGCGTCGAACGTGCCGCTCTGCACGGCCAACTTGCCGCCGGCCGGCGCGATCGTGCCGCCACGCACGGTCCCGCTCAGCAGCAGATCGGAGAAGGGGCCGCCCGGCGCCAGGGCCAGCGTGCCGCCGCCGAGATCCAGCGTGCCGCCGATGCCGATCTCCCCGCCGGAATTGTCGATGCGGCCGAGTCCGGCGAGCGTCGTGTCGGCGGTGAGGTCGAAGGTCGCCCCGGCGGCCACGGCGATCGTGCCGCTATTGGCGTAACTGCCCGCGACATTCAACTCGAATGCGCCGGCGATGTCGAGCAGCCCGGCATTGGCGAAGTCCCGCAACGTCGCCAGCACTTCCTCCGGGCCGGTGGTGATCGTGCCGTCGTTGGCGAGGTCGCTCGGCTGGCTGCCGCCGATCTGCACCCAGGGTGCGCCAGCGAAGTCGATCCGGCCCCGATTGATCAGCGAGCCGTCGAGCCCGTCGAGGCTGCCGGTCTGCTCCAGCACGAAGCCCGGCCCGAAGGTGGTCGTCCCCGCCGAGGCCTGCAGTTCCACGCTGTCGCTCATGACAAGCGTGACGTTGTCGATGGTTTGACTGCCGATCAGGTCGAGCGTGGCGATGCGCGCCGCGATCGCCCCGCCCGCCGCGCCCGCGCTCGTGCCGATGCCGCCCGAGAGCGCCAGCGTGGCCGGGGTGTCGATGGTATAGATGCTGCCGCCGAGGCCGAGGCCGGTGTGCGACGCGCCGGCCAGTTCCAGCGTGCCGGCATCGAGCGTCATGCCGCCGGCAATGGCGAAGGTGGTCGGCGGGGCACCGGCCAGTTCGCTGACCAGAATGGTCGCGTTCGGGTCGGACACCGCGAGCGCACCGACGGTTTCCGACTGGCCGATCAGGACGCCATAGGTCCCGGCGCTCGTGATCAGCGCCGTATCGGCGGAGCCCGGGGCACCGCTCGGCGACCACGCGTTGGGGTCGGCCCAATTGCCGCCTTGGAGATCGGTCCAGGTCTTGTCCATTGCCGGCCTCGTTCACGAAAACATACGATCGTCTCAGAAATTAATCATAGCACGGTAATTCGCGTGCAGGTAGAGAAAATTAGCTTTTTGACAACCCGGGTCGCGGAATGAATTCGCGACTCCGGAAGCCCCGATGGGCTCGCAAACCTCTGGCGCGAAGCCCCCGCCGCATGGCATGGGGTGGTCCGGCGGACACGCCCCCGGTGGCGAGGCAGGTGAGAGGAGACAGGCTTGAGCCAGGCAGCGAAGCCGGCCGCGCAGGCACAAGGACAACAGCCGACGGCCCACGCGCAAGCGCAGCCGCCGCCGCAAGCGCAGCAGCCGGCGCAAGCGCAGCCTCCGCCCGATCCTGAGGCGGAGCGGCGCAAGGCGGTGCACGAGACGCTGCTGCGCGCCGAGCAGGCGCTACAGGCGAAGCGCTACAACGAGGCTGTCGGAATCTGCCAGGACGTGCTGGAGACCAATCCGGATCATCCGCCGGCGCTGGCCTTGCTGGGCGCGATCCTCGGCCATCGCGGCGATCTGGCGCGCGGCGCCTCGTTCCTGGAGCGCGCGATCGGCAAGGACGCCAACGTCCCGGCCTGGCACAGCAATCTGAGTGGCCTCTATCGCATGCAGTACCGCGTGCACGAGGCGGTCAGCGCCGCCCAGCGCGCGGTGCAGTTGCGGCCCGATCTGGCGCGCTTCCACGTGAACCTCGGCAAGGCGCTGGTGGACGCGGGCGACCGCGACGCCGCGCTGACCGCATTCCTGACCGCGCTCGGGCGCGAGGCCACCAATGCCGAGGCGCATCTCGCGATCGGCCAGATCCTGCTCGCCCGCGGCGACACGACGCCAGGCTGGCTGGAATACGAGTGGCGCAACCAACTCGACATGGCCAAGGGCATGCTGCCGAAGATGGTTTCGGCGCAGTGGAACGGCATGCGGCTACCGAACGACCGGATTCTGCTGGTCGGCGACCAGGGCTACGGGGACACGCTGCAATTCTGCCGGTTCATTCCGATGGTCGCCGAGCGCTGCCAGGAAGTGCTGCTGGGCTGCAGCCCGGATCTGGCGCCGCTCTTGCGCAAGATCCCCGGCATCAAGGAAACCTATACGCGCTGGAACGAAATTCCGCGCCACATCGCCTATTGCCTGCTGTCCAGCCTGCCGCATCTGTTCGGCGTCCAGGCCGATACGATTCCAGCGGACGTTCCCTATCTTTCTCCGGAGCCCGAGCAGGTGCAGGCCTGGGCGGAGCGGCTGGCGGCAGAAAGTTCCGGCCGGGAAGCTGCGCGTCGGCATCGCCTGGTCGGGGCGGCCGACGCACCCGAACGACCGGCGCCGCTCCATGCGGCTCGCGGATCTGGCGCCGCTCGGGCAGGTCGAGGGCGTCGGTTTCGTCTCGCTGATGCAAAAAATCCCCCAGCGCGACGTGGGCGACCTCGCGGCGCTGCCCGGGCTGGTGGACATCTCCGACGGGTTGACGAATTTTGCCGAAACCGCGGCGGCGATCTGCAATCTCGACCTGGTGATCACCATCGACACGGCCGTCGGGCATCTCACGGGAACCCTGGGCCGGCCGGTCTGGCTGATGCTGGCGAACCCCTCGGACTGGCGCTGGATGCTCGATCGCGCCGATACGCCCTGGTACCCGACCATGCGCCTGTTCCGCCAGCCACGCCCCGGCGACTGGCCGAGCGTGGTCGGCGCGGTCGCGCAGGCGCTCGCGCAGACACCGCGTCCGAAAGGCAAGCGCAAATCAGCTCCACAGATGGTGGCCGCGTCATGATCGCCTGTCTGCACACGGTGGAAAGCCTGATCCCGGTGTTCGATGCCGAGGCGCGGAAACTCGGCGTCACGCTGCGGCACCGGCTGCGCGACGACCTGCTGCGCGAGGCCGAGCGGGAAGGCGGCTTGACCGACGACATCGCGGCGCGCACCGCCGCCGATCTCGACCAATTGGCCGAGGGCGCAGAGGCGGTGCTGCTTACCTGCTCGACGCTCGGGCCATCGGTGACGCGCGCGCGGGCTTCGGTGCCGGTGCTGCGGGTCGACGAGGCGCTTGCCGAAGCGGCGGTGCGCGGCGGCGGCCGCGTGGTGGTGCTGTGCGCGGTGGAAACGACGATGGAGCCGAGCCGCGCGCTGTTCGAGCACCACGCCCGGCTGACCGGCGCAAGGGTCGAAGTCCGGCTGGCCCCCGGCGCCTGGGCGGCGTTCCGCGACGGCGACCGGACGCGCTATGCCGAGCTGATCGCCACCGCGGCGGACGCGGCCTATGCCGAAGGTGCCGACGTGGTCGCGCTGGCCCAGGCCTCCATGGCCGGCGCCGCCGCGCTCGCCCGCAACGGCACCCCGCTCACCAGCCCGGCGATCGGGCTGGCCGCTGCGCAGCACGCGGGGCTGCGCTGAGGCCGCTTGCGCTGCGCTGCCGGCTCGCGGCTATCGGGCGCTCAGCCGCCGCGTCTGGGCCACCATGGCGAGCAAGGGATCGGGCGTGGCGGAGAACAGCCGCGCCTCCAGGATCGCTTCGTCGGCGATGCCGTCGAGGTAGGCCTCCGCTTGCGGCAGCTTCGCCGCGAACGCGGCCGCCAGCGCCGCAAGCTCCGAGGGCTCGGGCTCGGGCTTGACGAACAGCGCCGCCACCTCGGGGTCGCGGATGGCCAGCGCGGCCGGCAACGTGAGAATGCCGTCGCGCAAATCCTCCTCGCCGCCGCCCCCGAGCGCCGCCGCCCCGCGCACGTCGGCCACGTCGTCGCAGCCGTGATACAACAGCCCGAGCAGCCCGCCGAAGCGGCGCAGCCGGGCGCTGCGGTCGCCGAGACAGGCGCAGATCTCGAACATCGATCCGGTGTCCTCGCCGGCGATGCGGCGCCAATCCTCGACCCCGAGCGGTCGGCGGCGCAGGCGCCATTGCAAGCACTCGGCGACGCCGAGCCGCTTCAACAACTCCGAGAACAGCGCGATCGCCTCGATGTCGTCGCCGAGCAGCAGATAGCCGTCCGCGACGATGTAACCCGAGGCCATCAGCGCCGGCAGTTCGCCGAAGCGCGCGTGCAGGGTCGCGCGGCCGCGGCGGGTTTCCGACTTGTCGAGAATGTCGTCGACGATCAGCGAGACGTTGTGGAACAGCTCCACCACGACCGCGGCATTCACGATGCGATCGGGAATCGGTCCTGCGTGCGCCGCGCGATAGCAGGAAAAGATCGTGAGCGGACGGAAGTATTTCGCGCCGGCGAGGAATTGCCACTCCAGCGCCTCGCGCATCTCGTCGCTGCCGCGCGCGACCCACTCGGCGATCCGGCCGTGCAGGCACGCCATTTCCGACTCGAACCCGAGTTCGGCGACGATATTGCCGGCCGCGCCGTTCGGCCCGACGTCGAACATCGCCGGTCCGCTATCCCTTGGCTTTCCAATGGCGTTCGGGCGGGGCGGACGGATCGGGCTGCTCGGTGGCCGAGGCGACCGCCTCGCCGATCTGTTCGAGTTCGGCGTGCAATCGGCGCGCCTCCCGCACCGCCACTTCGCCCACCTCGCGGAAATACGCGCGCAATTCGTCCGCCAGCAGCCGGCGCTCGGCACCCGGCACGGCGGAATCCCCCGCCGACCGCTGCGCCACGAGTTGCAGCAAGGTTGCCTGGTGTCGCGCGTACACCTCGGCGAGGCTGCGCCAGTAATTCAAGGTGCTGCCGGCCGCCACCAGGCAGGCGCGCGCCATCGGGGCGGCCAGATCCGCGGCCTGCGCGGCGGCCGATTGCGCCTGAGACCCGGCGCCTGCGGGCGAGAACCGCGGCCCCGCCGCCTGGCCCGCCAGATCGCCGATCGCACCGCCGAAGCTGCTCATCGCGGTGATGAGCGCCGCGATCGGATCGCCGCTGGCTGGGAAACGGCCGCTGCCCATCGGGGCCGATCCCAGGCCCGCCGCCGCGGCCCGCAGGCCCGACAGTGCCAGCGTCCACGCATCGCACATGGCGACGAGCACGTCGCTGACGGGGTTGCCCCCGCCGCTGACCGCGCCGCTGCCGCCGCCGGGACTGAACGAAGGCCCTGGATCTGACATCGGATTCTGACATCGCGCTTCGTTTCGCCCGAGAATGGAAGCTGTTCGCGACCGGCACGCTACACCCGAAGGGAAACGGATTACAAACGAGACGCCGCCGGTCCGATGCGCTCCCGTCCGGGACTACGCGCCCGCGCCGAAATCGCCGGCAGGCGGGGCCGCTCGGGGGCCGCGGATGCGATCCAGTTCGCCGAGGAACAGCATCGTCCAGAGCCGCGGCAGGCCCGCGATGAGGCGGGCGGCCTGCATGTCCTGTTCCCAGAAACACTGCATGGCGTCCTCCCACGCGCGCTGCCGCATCCCCGCGGGCGCGCGCAGGGCATCAAAGGCGCTCTGCACGCCGAGCCCGGTCTGGCGTAGCGCGAACTCCGCGCATCGGCCGCCGGTGGCGAGCGCGGCGCCGAACGCGGCCGATTGCATCGCGACCAGCGCGCAAAACATGTTACGGTAATCCGGGCCCAAGGGAATCCCTCCGTTCGAGGCGGCTCCGCGTAGAACAACACGAAAGCGAACGAGCTTACCCTCACGAACCCGAGGTGGATATGCCCGAGGTGATCGTTGTCGGCGCAGGCGTCGCCGGGCTTGCGGCGGCGCATCGATTGCTGGAGCGCGGGTTCGACGTGACCTTGCTGGAGGCCAACGATTTCCTCGGCGGCAAGCTCGGCGCCTGCCACGACGCCGGCCAGCCGGACTGGCACGAGCACTGTTACCACCAGTACACGAACTGGTACCACAATTTCTGGGCGACTCATGGACGAAATCGGCGTGCGGCGGCGGTTCGTGCCGATGCCGGTCATCAGCCATCTGAAGCCCGAACAATACGGCAAGGCGTATCAGCTCGCCAATGTCGGCTCGCCGTGGACGGCGTGGCGCAATCTGTTCGCGGGCGTCTCCGATCCCGCCAGCGCCTTCGTCTACGGCTACTCGTTGCTCGACCTGCTCAGCGCGCCGATGCTGCGCGGCGATATGCTGGAGAAATCCAGCGTCTACGCCTTCCTGTCGGCCCGACCCTACGCGACCGAGACCGCGATCGAGAGCCATTCGCGCAATCTGGCCGAAGCCTTCGCCTGCCCGACCTATCTCAGCTCCGCCCGCAGCTATCGCTCCTGGCTCGCCTACGGCTTCCGCCTGCCCGAGCCCTCCACCTGGCTCCTGGACGGCAACACCGCCGAAGCGCTGTTCGCCCCCTGGCGTTCGCATCTGGAAACGCGAGCGGGAAACGGGAGTTGGGGCAGGCTCGACCTGCAGATGCTGGCCGGCGTGCGGGAACTCGGCCTTTCGACCGAAACCGGGCGCATCGACCGGCTCGGGGTCGGCGCCATGCCGCGTCGGCGAACCCCCCGCCGGGGCGACCGCGTGCATCCGAGCTACACCTACGACGTGGTCGTGAACGGGGACGTGATCCTGGCCATTCCGCCGGGCCCCCTGGCCGAGCTGATCAGCCTGGACGTGGTGCGGCGCGCGCCGGCGCTGGCGGACGTGCATCGGCTGCGCTCCGAGCCGATGATATCGCTCGAACTGTACTTCAACCGCCGGCTTCCCGGCATCCCGCAGGGCGTCGCGCTGCTGCTCGGGTCGCAATTCGATCTCAGCTTCCTCGACAATGCCCAGATCTGGCGGGACTGGGACGGCGGCACGTTCCTGGACGTGATCGCCTCGGACGCCAAGATCCTGGTCAATTACCGCGACGAGCAGATCATCGAATTGATGATTGCCGAGCTGAAGCGGTTCGTGCGCTTCGAGGACGCCGACCTGGAGCCGCACCGCACCCACCTCAAGACGAATGTCGGCGAGGAGTTGTTCATCAACCAGGTCGGCAGTTGGCATTATCGGCCGACCGCGACGACGGCCATTCCGAACCTGTTCATCGCCGGGGATTTCTGCCGCACGCCGATCGATGTGGTCACCGTCGAGGGCGCGGTCGCGAGCGGCTTGCAGGCCGCCGAAGCGGTGCGGCGCCGGCACGGGCTCGGCGCGCCCATCACGATGCAGTGGCCGGACACCTATCCTGCACCGCTGGTGGAGGCGATGGTCGTCGCCGGCGCGCCGCTGGTTGGCGCGGCCGCGGCGATGTCGATGGCCGGCGGGGCGCTCGGGAAAGCCTATCGGGCGCTGTTTCCCAACGGTTGAGGCGCGAGCGCACGTGGCGCGTCCAGCGCGGCCGTCATATGCTCGGTCCAGCCGTTCGCCGCCGGCAGCCGATCCTTCACCTCGAAGCGCTCGAGCGTTGCGCAGAGGCACTGGTCCAGCGCGCCCTGGCAGACGCAGCCGGCGGGATTGGCGGTGCCGAGCCGGATCGAGACCGAGCCGCCGATCTGCACGCCCTCGCCCTGACCCCCGAGCGTCATGCGCGAGAACAGCGTGGGCGCGTTCCCGGCGCTCGCGCTTGCGGGCCGCGAATAGATCAGCAGCGGTACGTTGGCCGAGCGCCAGGTCCCGAAGCGCGGGAAGCCGAGTGTGAGCGCGCCGGGGATCGCATCGAGGATGCCGAACCGCGCTTGCCCCGGTGAGTAGGACGCCGAAAGCTGCGGGTTGTAGGTCTTCCGGATGCCCCAGATGTCCCGTCCCGCGTCGCGCGAGAAGGCCCCGCTCACGCCGATGCCGACGAACATGGCGCCGGGCGGACGCGCTTGGTCGTTGCCCGGCGTGACGGCAAGCGCGAGCGCGATCTCCTGGTAGGAGCCGAGGTCGCTGACCCTATGGTCAAGGCCGAGGACGGCGAGCAAGGTTCGCCGGCCGCCAATGTCGAACGGGGTCACCACATCGGCGGCGGACCCGAGTACCGAGACGGCGGTGTCGCCGGAGACCACGTAAACGGCCCAGCCCTGCGAGGCGTCGACGATGCGCGCGGGCAGTGCGACGGTGCGCGGCCCGTCGGCTCCGTCTCCCGCCAATTCGCACAATGTCCCGAGCGGGCGAGGCGCTTCGCCGCGCGTGAACGGCTGGTCCTGGCCCGGGACGTACGCTGCCTCGCCGGGCATTCTGCCCGCCGCCAGTTCGGCGGCCATCGGCGCGCTGGTCGCCAGGCCGGAAATGCAATTCGCGTATTCGCTGGCCAGTCTGGCGAACAGGCGCTCGGCGTTGAACGGCTGGAGCGTGCCCTGCTCGACGATGCGGACCGCCCGCCGAAGGCTGCTCGCGGCCACGTTCCAGTACCGGCCCCACACATCCTCGACGAAGCGGACGTAGTTGTCGACGAGGCGATAGACGTTCCGCGTGCTCAGCAGGTCGCCCGGTTCCGCCGGCATGGGGAGCGACTACCTGGGGGGCTTTGGCGTGGGCCCCGCCGGCGGGGACGCAAACGGTCCCACCGGCACGGGCGGCGGCGCTACGGTGACGCGGTTATGGACCACCACCTGAAGCAAGCCGTTCGCGGCGTCGCTCAGCAACTGGTCGCGGTTTACCTGCGGATTGGCCTTGATTTTCTTCAATATGTACTGGGCGATGATCGGCGACTGGTCGGGAACGTTACCGCCCTCGCCGATGTAGAAGCAGTCCATTTCGCAATCCTCGAAGGCGACGCACGGGACGCAGTGATCGCCCTGATGACCCGCTCGGTCCACGACGCGCCAACGGATGACCGTCGCGGTCACGATAGCTGGCATGGATCTCTCCTGTTTCGGCTGCTTGCTTCTCCCGGACGGCCGCGCGGGCGGTCAGGAAGACCCCCGGCGAGCGCGGATGTTACGTCCGCGCACCGCTTACCCGCAACAGGCGAGTTGTCCGTGAGCCCCGCGCGGTGCGCGTCTGCGGTCCTACATTGGGAATCCTCAATCCGTGGGCGGATGTCATTCAACCGCGCGCTCCCTAACTTCGAGCCTGCGGGGCATCCGCCCGCCTCCCAATCGAGGGTTGCACGACGATGCAAGCGCTGTTTCAGCCGCCGGCCACGGTGGACCGAACGATTCATGCCGCGTTGAGCAAGGTCCCCGAAGTCACCCTGATCTTCTGGATCATCAAGGTCGCGGCGACCACGCTCGGCGAGACCGGTGGCGATTCCGTCACCATGACCTTGAACTGGGGCTATCTCGCCGGCACCGCCCTGTTCGCCGGCGTGCTCGTGGTGCTGGTCGCGGCGCAGATCATCGCCAAGCGATTCCACCCGGTACTGGTACTGGGCCACGATCGTCGCCTCAACGACGTTCGGCACCACGATGGCCGATTTCGCCGACCGCTCGCTCGGCATCGGCTATACCGGCGGGTCGTCGCTGCTGCTGGTTTGCCTGATCGCCGTGCTCGGCCTCTGGTACTGGTCGCAGGGCACGATTTCGGTGAACACCGTCAGCACGCCGAAGGTGGAAGCGTTCTACTGGGCGGCGATCACCTTCTCGCAGACGCTCGGCACCGCGCTCGGCGACTGGCTGGCCGACACCGGCGGGCTCGGCTACGAGGGCGGCGCGCTGGTCTTCGCGGCGGGACTGGCCGTGGTTGCCGCGCTGTATTTCTGGACCGATGTCTCGCGCGTGCTGCTGTTCTGGGTGGCCTTCATCCTGACCCGCCCGCTCGGCGCCACGGTGGGCGATTTCCTCGACAAGCCGGTGAGCCACGGCGGGCTGGCGCTGAGCCGCCCGCTCGCCTCGGTGGTGATCGCGGCGTTCATCCTGCTGTGCGTGTTCGTGCTGCCCCAGCGCGCGGGCACGCATCCGGGCGAGGTGGTGGAACGGGCATGACGCCCCGCCGACCCTTGGGGCTTCGTATAGCGACGGACCAACCGGCCCAACCTGCCGCGCGCCATTATCGGCTTCGGGCCCGGCGCTGCGTCGGGCTGCTGAAGGAGACTTGCATCATGCACAGAAACTTCGCCACTCTCGCCCTTGCCGGGTTGCTCGCCACGGGCGGCCTCGCCGGTCCGGTCGCCCATGCGGCCACGTCCGGGGAAAGCCGCGAGGCGACAGCACTGCAGCACGCGAAACTCACGCTGCCGCAGGCCATTACCCTCGCCGAGCAGCACACCGGCGGCCAGGCCTATGACGCCGGCGCGGATGTGGAGCACGGGAAGGCCGTGATCTCGGTCGAGACGAACGGACCCAAGGGCGTGCAGACCGTGGTGATCGACGCCAACAGCGGCAAGATCCTGGGCACGCACGCCGGCCCCGAGCAGGACTAGCCGCGAGCGGCGGCGGGCGACGAGGTCGCGGTGAAGATACTGCTCATCGAAGATGACCAGGAAACCGCCGACTTCGTCGCCCGCGGGCTGCGGGAGCACGGCCATGTCGTCGATCACGCCGCCAATGGCCGCGACGGCCTGTTCCTCGCCGGCGCCGCCGAGCACGACGTGCTGATCGTCGATCGCATGCTGCCCGGCACGGAGGGGCTCGGACTCGTCCGGACCCTGCGCGCCGCCGGCGTGCGCACGCCCGTCTTGTTCCTCACCGCGCTCGGCGGGGTCGGCGACCGGGTGCGCGGGCTCGACGCCGGCGGCGACGACTACCTGGTGAAGCCCTTCGCGTTCGCCGAGTTGCTCGCCCGCGTGAACGCGCTCGCGCGCCGTCCGCCGCTCGTCGACGTGCCAACGGTGCTGCGCGTGGCCGACCTGGAGATGGACCTGCTCAAGCGCACGGTCACGCGCGGCGGCCATCGCATCGACCTGCAGCCGCGCGAATTCCAGTTGCTCGAATACCTGATGCGCAACGCCGAGCAGGTGGTCACCCGCACCATGCTGCTGGAGATCGGTCTGGGAGTTCCATTTCGATCCCAAGACCAACATCGTCGAGACGCATATGAGCAGGCTGCGGCAAAAGCTCGCGCAATCGGGCGGCCCGGAGCTGATCCACACCGTCCGCGGCGCGGGCTATGTGCTGCGCGCGCCGGACCAAGTTGCCGACGCCTCAGATTCCTCCGCACCGCGAGCTTCCGGTTCGCGGCGCTCTATCTGCTGCTGTTCGCGGCCTCGGCCGTCGTGCTGGGCGGCGTGGTGTTCTGGACGACGCGCGCCGCGCTGGACCAGCAACTCGCCGCCCGGGTGGTGACCGAACTGCGCTACCTCGCCGACGAGTACCCGCTCGGGCGGGCTGGCGCAGCTCGTCGCGGACGTGACGAAACGCGGCCGCGGCCCGGGCGCGCTCGACTACCTGGTGCAGGCCCCGGACGGGAGCCGGCTGGCCGGCGAGCTTCCGCCGGTGGGCAAGCGGCTCGGCTGGATGCGGCTGGTGGCACGCGAGCCCCCCGAGGAAAGACAGGAGCAGGAGCCGGAAACGCTCCGCGCGCTCGCCGTTGCGCTGCCCGGCGGGATCGTCGTCGCGGTCGGCGACGACCTGCGCCGGGGCGCCGAGGCGCAAGAGGCGGTGCTGGGCGCCTTTGCCTGGGCGATCGGCGCGACCGTATTGCTCGGCGCGATCGGCGGCGCCTGGCTCAGCCACCATTTCCTGCGGCGGGTGGACGCCATTTCGCGCACGGCGGAGGCGATCATCGGCGGCGATCTCGCGCGACGCGTACCGGTGCGCGGCACCGGCGACGATCTGGACCGGCTCGCCGAAACCCTGAACCGCATGCTCGACCGCATCGCCGAGCTGATGGAGAGCGTGCGCCAGGTGTCGACCGACATCGCGCACGACCTGCGCACGCCGCTGTCGCGCCTCGGCCAGCGGCTGGAGGACGCGCGCGCGCATGCCAGTTCGCCCGCCGAGTACGAGCGCGCGCTGGAGGGCGCCAAGGCCGACGTGACGGCGCTGCTCGGCACGTTCGCCGCCCTGCTGCGCATCGCCGAGGTGGAAGCGGGGGCGCAGCGCGCCGCGTTCCGCCGCGTCGATCTGAGCGCGCTCGCCGAAACGGTGGCCCAGGCGTTCGCGCCGGTCGCCGAGGACGAGCGCCACGCCCTCGTCGCCGAGGTCGCCCCGGGCATCGCGGTGCAAGGCGATCGGGAGCTGTTGACGCAGGCGCTGGTCAATCTCGTCGAGAACGCGCTGCGCCACACGCCCGAGGGCACCGCGATCCGCTTGTCGCTGAGCGGCGAGAACGGCCGCGCCGTGTTGGCGGTCGCCGACAACGGTCCCGGCGTGGCGGAACCGGAGCGCGAGCACATTCTGCGCCGGTTCTACCGGCTGGAGCAGAGCCGCACGACGCCGGGCAGCGGGCTCGGGCTCAGCCTGGTCGCCGCCGTCGCCGCCCTGCACGGCGCGGACCTGCGCCTCGCCGACGCTCGTCCCGGCCTCTGCGTGAGCCTCGCCTTCCGGCGCGGCTAGGCCATGCCGAGCGCGCGGCGGTAGAGGTCGAGCAGGGTTTCCTGCTCCTCGACCTCGGCCGTTTCCTGCCGGCGCAGGCGGATCAGGGCGCGCAGCACCTTCGCATCGAACCCGGCCGACTTGGCCTCCGTATAGATATCCTTGATGTCCCCGGCGAGCGCCCGGCGCTCCTCCTCCAGCCGCTCGATGCGCTCGACGATGCTGCGCAGCCGGTCCGCGGCAATGCCGCCCACCTCGGGCTCCGCCGATTGCGGCTTGTGTTCGATGGCATCAAGGGCCATGCGCCCGCTCCCCTCATGTGCGATGGTTCGGCGAGCGGCATAGCCAGCGCGCGCGCGGCCGGTCAAACGATTCGGAGGACGTGACGATGCCCGAGGTCGAACCACTGGACACAACCCTGCTGCCGGAGGGTATCCGCGCGCGGTTCGTCGACAACGTGAACGGGCTCAGGATGCACGTGCTGGAGGCCGGAAGCGCCGGCCAGCCCTGCGTCCTGCTGCTGCACGGATTCCCCGAAATCGCCTATTCCTGGCGCAAGGTGATGCCGGCCCTCGCCGGGGCCGGATACTACGTGGTGGCGCCCGACCAGCGCGGCTTCGGCCGCACGACCGGCTGGGACCCCGGCTACGACGCCGATCTGGCCTCGTTCCGGATGTTTAACGTCGTGCTCGATGCGTTCGCGCTGGTGAGCGCGCTCGGCTATCGCGAGGTCGCGGGGGTCGCCGGACACGATTTCGGCGCGCCGGTCGCCGCCCTTGCCGCGCTGATCCGGCCCGACGTGTTCCGCTCCGTCGCCATCATGAGCGCGCCGTTCGAGGGCCTGCCCGCCAAGCCCGGCGCGCCGTCGCGGGGCGAGCCCGACGCCGGGCTCGCGGAACTCGATCCGCCGCGAAAACATTACTGGTGGTATTACTCCACGCGGCCGGCGAACGGGGACATGCACCGGGCGCCGCAGGGCGTGCAGGCGTTCCTGCGCGCCTATTTCCACATGAAGAGCGCCGACTGGCCCGGCAACCGCCCGTTCCGGCTCGCCTCATGGAGCGCCGCCGAGCTGGCCAAGATGCCGACCTACTACATCATGGAACGCGACAAGACGATGGCCGAAACGGTCGCGCCGGAAATGCCGTCGGCGGCGGCCATCGCGGCCTGCCGGTGGCTCCCCCCCCCTCCTCCCCTCCCCCGCCCCCCCCCCCCCCCCTCCCCCCTCCCCCCCCCCCCACTCCCCCCACCCCCCCCACTCCCCCCCCCCCCCCCCCCCCCCCACTCACGCCACCGCTCACTCCCCCCCACCCCCCCCCCCTCGTCCCCCTCGCCACCAGGTCGCCGCCGCCGCCGCCGCCGCCCCACGTCACCGCCACCCACCGACGCCTCCTCCATCCTCCAACGACGCATCACTCGACGCCGCCGCCGCCACCAACGTCGCCGCCACCAACGACCAACCACTCACCGACCGCACCAACGCACCACCATCGTCACCAACCACCCACCGACCAACCGACTCCAACCACCAACCACCACACCACCAACGTCACCAATCGTCCACCAACGCCGCCGCCACCAACGACGCCGCCGCCACCCGCCACCACGCCGCCACCAACGCCGCCGCCGCCACCCACCGCCACCAACCGACCACGCCGCCGCCGCCACCACGTCCACCAACGCCACCAACCACCATACCACCAACGCCACCACGCCACCAACGCCACCACGCCACCCACCACGTCACCAACCACCAACCGCCACCAACGCCACCAACGACGCCACCAACGTCACCAACTCACCTCACCAACGCCACCACACCACCACCACTCACCAACCACCACCACCAACCACGCCACCACGCCACCACCGACCAACGACGCCACGCCACGCCACCAACGCCACGCCACCACGCCGCCACCAACCACACCACTCAACTCCACCAACGCCACCAACGTCACCAACGCCACCACCACCGCCACCACCACCACCAACAGCCACGCCACCAACGTCACCAACGCCGCCACCACCGACCACCACCAACGCCACCAACACCGCCACCACGACCAACGCACGCCGCCACCAACGACCACCACCGATCCACGCCACCAACGCCACCGACGCCACCACCGACGCCACCAACCACCACTCACCACCAACCACTCACCAACCACCGACCAACCACGCACCCACCTCACCAACCGACCACTCACCCACGCCACCCACTCACCCACTCACCAATGCTCACCACCAACCACCTCATCATCAACTCAATCAACCACTCTCCACCAACCACCAACCACTCTCTCCACCACTCATCATCACTCTCTCGTCACCCACTCACCACCACCACACCAACCACCACTCCACCACCAACCACCCAACCACCAACCACCAACCCACCAACCACCAAACCACCAATCCACCAACCACCAACACTCAACCACCTCTCCCGCCCCACCCCGCCGCTCACTACACTCTCAACCACCACCACCACTCGCCGCCACCACCCACCCTCCCCGTCACCCCACTCCCCCCACTCCCCCCCCCCCACCCCACCTCTCTCTCACTCACTCACTCACCACTCACTCACTCACTCACTCACTCACTCACCCACCCACCACTCACTCACTCATCACCATCATCATCATCACCACCCCCCCACCCACCCACCACCACCACCACCACCACCCCCCCCCCCCCCCCCCGCCCGAGCGCGAACTCGCGGTCTACAGCGGCGAGTACCGAGCGCACGGGGTTTCAGGGCGGGTTGCAGCACTACCGCTGCCGCACCAGCGGGCGTTCCAACGCCGATCTGATGCTGTTCGCCGGCCGCACGATCGACGTGCCGGCGATGTTCATTGCCGGCAAGAGCGACTGGGGCACCTACCAGGTGCCCGGCAGCTTCGAGCGGATGCGGAAGAGCGCATGCACAAGGATGGTCGGCGCCCACCTGCTCGACGGCGCGGGCCACTGGGTGCAGCAGGAACAGCCGGAGCAGGTGATCGACCTGCTGCTCGGCCTGCTGCGCCAGGGTTGAGGCGCTGGATGGGCATGGCGGTCTCATCGCCGTCTCATTTGCGCGATATGCGAGACGACGGATCGCCGGGTGAGACGCCAGCGGGAGCGGGTGCCGCGCTGCACGGCTGAACCCGGCCCCCTCCCGCAAGGGGAGGGGGAGACCGCCGTGGACCGTGACGTTCCCCGTCATCGCGACGAGCGCGGCGACGAAGCCTTCGTGCGGTTGGAATAGGGGCGTTATGTCCGCCGATTGCGGCGGGCTATGCCGCGCGGGCTCGAGCGGCCGGGGCATCCCGCGAGACCGACGGATTTTGCGCGGACGGGTTGGCGGCGGCCAACGCCGGCGTGCGCCCGGCGCGCGCCGGATGGAGAACGGCGCATTGTTCCGCTGCCGCAAGGGCGGCGGCCGGCGCCTGGTCGGCCCGCTCGGGGCCGCAGCGCGGCGTGGCAAAAATCCCGGCCGGGGCGGGGCTTTCATGCCTTGCCTCGGCGCTCTCCGCTGCCGCCGCGACCGCGGGTTCCGGCGGCGCGGCCGTCGGCGGGCCGGCGGCGGCTGGCATGGCCCGCGGCGCCGGCGGGGCTTCCAGCGCCTCGGCCATCAGCCTGATGGCGCAATGTTCGCTCCAGGCCATTGCGTTGGCCGTTTCACGGTTCGCTTCGTGCTTGTGCCGCGCTTGCTGCAGGCGCAGCAGCAGCCTGAGCGCGGCGTTCGACTGGCGCATCATCGCCATCGCCTGGGCGCGGCATTTCGCGGCCCATTCGGGCGTCGTTTCCGGGAGCTGGGCGAGGCGAAGACAGTCCTTCCACTGCTCCGAGGCGGCGACGAACTGCGCGGCCACATCGGCCTCGGCGGCATTGGCCGGGCAGAGGCCGGCGATGCGGGCGATGGCGGCGTGATCGCGCCGGAGCAGATCCTCGGCGCTGTCGCCGGGCGGTGGCGGCAGCGTGAGGCGGAGCGTGTGGACGAGGTGCCAATACGCGTCGGCCGGAAGCCGAAGGGCGAGGTCCGGGTCAGCCCCCGGACCAAGCGCGGGGGCAGGATCGGGGCGGTTCGGTGCGGCGGTGTCTAACATGGCGGCGCAGTTTGCGTTAGTAAATCTACCGGCACAAGCTTCCCGGCGACCGCGCAGCGCGTGCTCCGGCCGCCGGAGGACTACAGGCGCGGCCGATACCCGCTTATGATGGCGCCATGAACATCGCCTTGCGCAAGCCGATGACGGTCGAGCAGTTCCTGGCCTGGGAAGAGCGGCAGGAATTGCGCTGGGAGTTCGACGGCTTACAGCCGGTCGCCATGACCGGGGGAACCGACGGGCACGAAGTTATCGGCGGCGTTTTGCGGGCGCTCCTGCGCGAGCGATTGCGCGGCAGCCCTGCCTGGTCCACGGTCCGACGCTTAAGATCGAGGTGGCGGGGCGCATTCGCTATCCTGACGCTTTCGTGAGCTGTGGGCCGGTCGAGCCGGAGGAACGGTCATCCGCGACGCGGTCGTGGTGTTCGAGGTCATCAGCCCGGGCACCTCGCGCACCGACCGGATCGACAAGCTCCGGGAATACCAGGCGACGGCGTCGATCCAGCGCTACGTCATTCTGGAACAGGACAGCATCGGCGCGACGGTTTTCTCGCGGCTCGGTCTCGAACTGGATTGCCATGCGCGCTGACCGAGGACGGCGTGCTGCCAATGCCCGAGATCGGCATCGACCTCCCGCTCGCCGACATCTACGCCGACGTGCCGCTGCCGGGGCAGGCAGACGAACCGCCGCCAGCAACGTAGGTCGGAAAAGCGACGCGCATTCCGCACCTGTCCGCCGTGGTACGTTCGACCGGTATGGTCGGGCATGAATGGGTCCGGCAGCGGGGGCGAGCAGGATCGGCGGAATGCGCTTCGCTTTCCCTACGCTTGCTAACTGGAGCGGACGACGTCGGACTTCAGGTGGCGGTCGCTTTGCCTCTGTGCTTCCGATGTGATGGAACTGTTTTCGCCGTCCTCGACAGGGTTTCACAGGACAGGATCAGTTCGCGCGCATACTTGCGTGCAGCTTCCTTTACCCCGCCTCTCGTGACTACAAAAGTGATGTAGAGTGCGTGGATACCGGCGACCATCAGTCCCGCCTCCCCGTGCGCATCGTGATGTCATTGGTCATGTCCCAAATGCCGCGATGCCACAATAGGCCGAACGAGATGGCGACCACGATCAGGTTCAACGTCAGAGCCGGCCACTTTAGCCCCCGCAGGTTGCGGCGGAAGCCGTAGGTAACGAGTTCACTGAACAGGATCGGGAATTTCTTGGCATCTCGCGTGTTGTCACGCATCCAGATGCCGCACTGTTCGTAGAATGCGTCGGCGTCGGCTTGATTTACAGCTTCTTCTTCCGCCGTTGGCGCCCGGCGCTTGATCTTGCCCGCGAGAAACGCTCGGTATTTTTCTTTTGTATGCTCATCGAACGTGCCGTCGGCGGTGCGTCGCATCATGGTGACCGACGGTTTGCCGCCCATTTCTTTATATATCTTTGGCTCGATCCGAAGGCCCAGCTTACGCGCGAAGTCTGCGAGAGCGAACAAAGTTACAAGAAGTGCTCCCGTCGCGATCGTGTTGGACAGCGCAATCTTTTGCCAGGAAATCAGAAGCCCAAGCGCGGCGAGCGCCGGCGCCGCTGCCAGCGCAGCCGGGAAGAGCCGTGCTCGCAGCGTGTAGGCGTCGAGGAAGAAGAATGACATCAGGCTTCTACGGTGTCGGCGAAGGGCTCAGGAGTGGACGAAACCCATCCGGCGCGGAGTTCCCGGCCGTGGAAGTGGGTTTTGGTCCCCCGGCGCGTGACATGCACCGGGTACCCGCGACGTTGAAACGCGTTCTTCACCTGGCCGCGGGGGTAGTCGGACTTGTCCTCGCCGACCGAGCAAAACGCGGTGCCGTAACTCTCGCCCTTTGCCCTCCGAGAACCGAGCCAGCGGTCAAGAACTGCCGGCGTGACGTTCTTGCGACTGCCGTGATGCGGAACTTGAACGAAATGGGGCGGCTTTAGTAGACCAAGCGAGTGACGCGTAGTCGGCCGCCTCGTTCAACCCGTCCGGCCCGACATCGGCGGTCAGCAGGATACGGCGACCCTCGATGATGGCGTGCTGTACGACGCAGGTTTCGTTTGAAGCCGAGGTCGGGGATTGGGATTGCTCGAGAGCGTCTCAACATCCCACGTCTCATCCAACCAGTTCTTCGCGGTCTCAACCATTCCCTTCAAGAAGGCAGCGACCTGTGCGTCCTGTACCAAGTCGGGGTCTTATCGAGATTAGGCAGCAGGCTGATATAGCGTTTCCGCGAAGGCGCGAGCACGCGGAACGGTCCAATAATGTCGCCTTGGAACACGTCGCGGACGATTGTGCCCTTCGATTTAGCGATCTTCTCAAGCTCGACGAGATACGGGTGCAAGTCTCCGAAATCTTCTGGATCAATCCGTCAAGGGAGTAGTTGCCGTGGAAGTGAGGAAGACTTCTCCGCCGCGTAGAGCCATGGGCGATTCATCCAGAGAATTCTGACCTCGAAACGCTTGAGAACACCAATCAGGCCCATTGCGTGATCGTTGTCACTATGTGACAGAACCATATGGTTGATGAAGTAGTGCTTCCCGTAGTGCGTTTCGATGTGGTTGATAATCGTGTCAGCGGTGTCGGTGTATCCGCCGTCAACAACGTGAAGGTAGTAGCCGTCCTGGTCATTGCCGTAGCGGATGCATACAGCATCACCGTTGCCCGTCCCAACAGGCAAGAAGTCAATCTCGTACATCGCGATCTCCCGTGAGGCTCATGATCCGGCAGTGCCCAAGCTGGTCAGCCGAGCAGAGCGGAGTCGTCCGATCACGGAAGGCAACTAGTGCGATTTGCTCGTGGTCGTCAATAGACGCAACGCAATGCGTGTAATAAACGCATTACGACTAGGTGGTTGACATTTAGCGCGTTTAGTTTTACACGCGGGTCGATGGACGCTTCGAGTTTTTACCGTGAGGTAGGTGCCCTGATCCGGCGCCGACGAAGAGTGCTCGACCTTACTCAGGGAGAACTGGCCGGTCGTCTCGGCATCTCCCGCGGGGGCCTGGCCAACATCGAGACCGGCCGCCAGAAATGTACTTCTGCACCAGCTATATCGGTTCGCCGCAGCGCTCGATATGAACGTACATGATCTTTTGCCTCTTCCGAGAGAAATGAATGTCCGCGACCTGTTGCCTGCGGCGAAAGAGATGCTCGATCCCAACCAGTCAAAAGAACTGCCAATGCCCAAAGGACTTACTTCGGAACAGAAGGCCCAAGTCGCTCGCGTTTTCAGCTCCGCCATAACCCGCAGAACCACGACGGCGGAAGGGGAGTGAGATGGCTGCACGGGGCCGAAAGAGCGTCCAGGGGGAAGCAACAAGGATTTTGCGGCCCTCAAAATCACACAACCTCCGGTGCCTGTCGAACGAATTGCGCGATATCTCGGGGCCCACGTTCAATTCTCACCTTTTGATGGTGAGATTTCCGGAATGATCTACATCAAAGATGGTATTGCAATCATCGGGGTCAACGCCTTGCATCCGCCAAATCGACAGCGGTTTACGATAGGCCATGAGTGCGGCCATCTCGTCTTGCATCGGCACCTCATCACGCAGGAAGTTCACGTCGACAAGAAATTTGCAGTGTTGCGGCGGGACGATACGTCCGCAACGGGTACAGAGCGAGTTGAGATCGAGGCGAACAGATTCTCGCGGCAGAATTAACGATGCCGCGCACGCTCTTGCTCCGTGCGTTAGGCAACGGCGTGATCGATATCGACGACTTCGAGCTTGTAAATGGGCTTGCTCGGGAGTTCAGAATGAGCGCCGATGCGATGAAAATAAGAATGACCAATCTATTTGGGTCTCTTTAAAGGTCTGCTGCGTTGACTTCCTGTGCGTTTCGTGTTTGGCGTTGGCTAAACTAAAATTTGCCGCGTTGTTTCAACATGCTTTTATCTCCCAACTCGGAACGAGCCCTCCCCCCGGCCCTCTCCCCCAAGGGGAGGGGGAGAACAAGCGGCGCGGAGGCTCTGGCAGCGGATAGGCGGCGCCTTCAACCCCGCGCGGCGCCTCGCGTATGAAAGCGGTCGAGCAAGGGAGGCGCCCGCATGGCCGTGAACAAAGTCTACCCGGACGCCGCCGCGGCGCTCGCCGGGCTGCTGCGGGACGGCATGATGATCCATGCCGGCGGGTTCGGCATCTGCGGCATTCCCTCGGCGCTGATCGCGGCGGTGCGCGACTCCGGGGTGAAGGACCTCACCGTGGTCTCCAACAACGCCGGCATCGACGACGCCGGGCTCGGCCTGCTGCTGCAGACACGGCAAATCCGCAAGATGATCAGCAGCTACGTGGGCGAGAACAAGACCTTCATGCAGCAATACCTGGCCGGGGAGCTGGAGATCGAGTTCAACCCGCAGGGCACGCTCGCCGAGCGCATCCGCGCCGGGGGCGCCGGCATTCCGGCGTTCTTCACCCCGACCGGCGCCGGCACCAAGATCGCCGAGGGCAAGGAAAGCCGCGAGTTCGACGGCCGGCTGTACGTGATGGAGCGCGGGCTGCTCGCCGATCTCGCCATCGTTCACGCCTGGAAGGGCGATACCGAGGGCAACCTGATCTACCGGATGACCGCGCGCAACTTCAATCCGGTGATGGCGACCGCGGCGAAGGTGACGGTGGCCGAGGTGGAGGAGCTGGTCGAGCCGGGCGAGCTGGAGGCCGACTGCATCGTCACCCCCGGCATCTTCGTCAAACGCATCGTCAAGCTGGCGCGCGTGGACAAGCGCATCGAGCAGCGCACCGTGTATCCGCGCAGCTGAGGGAGAGAACACGCCATGGCCTGGACCCGCGACCAGATGGCGGCCCGCGCCGCCCGCGAGCTGCACGACGGTTTCTACGTCAATCTCGGCATCGGCATCCCGACGCTGGTCGCCAACCACATCCCCGAGGGCATGTCGATCCAGCTGCACAGCGAGAACGGCATGCTGGGGATCGGGCCGTTCCCGTTCGAGGGCGAGGAGGACGCCGACCTGATCAACGCCGGCAAGCAGACGGTGACCAAGCTGCCGACCACCAGCTTCTTCGACAGCGCCGCCTCGTTCGGCATGATCCGCGGCGGGCATATCGACCTCTCCATCCTGGGCGCGTTGCAGGTGGCCGAGAACGGCGACCTCGCGAACTGGATGATCCCCGGCAAGATGGTGAAGGGGATGGGGGGCGCGATGGACCTGGTCGCCGGGGTGCGGCGGGTGGTGGTGCTGATGGAGCACACCGCCAAGGGCGAGCCGAAGATCCTCACGCGCTGCAACCTGCCGCTGACCGGGGCGGGCGTGGTGAACCTGATCGTCACCGATCTCGGCGTGCTGGAGGTGGATCATCCCGGCCGGCCCGGGCTGACGCTGGTGGACATCGCGCCGGGCGTGAGCGTGGACGAACTGCGCGCCAAGACCGAGGCCGGATTCCGCGTCCATCCCGCCGTCAGGCCGAGCTGAGCGGTTATCACGCGCCGGCTAGGCCTCGGGGATTGAGCTGTTGTGATCGGCGATGATATCTAACGATCATGCTGATCACGCCGGAACAGATTCGCGCTGCCCGGGCCCTGTTGCGGCTTGACCAGAACGAGCTTGCCCGGCGGGCCCACGTTTCGGCGATCACCATCCGCCGGATCGAGGCGGCGAGCGGAACCGATCGCGTGGCCGAGGCCACGGTGGACGGCGTTCGCCGGGCGCTGGAAGACGCCGGCGCGGAATTCATCGAGGGCGGTGTGCGCCGGCGCCGCGAGCTTCCCGAGGACGCCGAAACGAGATACCGCGCGCTGAAGGCCATCGCCGAGCGGAGCGCGGCGGAGCTTGCCGGCTTGCCGCGGTTTTCCGAGGACGATCTGTACGGCCCGGACGGCCTGCCGGCGTGATGGTCGTCGATACCTCGGCGATCATTGCGATCCTGCGGATGGAGCCCGAGGCGGATGCGTTCATGCGGGCAATCGCCCGAGCCAACCCGTGTCTGATGTCGGCGCTGAGCGTCGAGGAAGCCTCGCTGGTCCTGGCCGGCCGCTGGACTGGTCCGGAAGTCTGGCGTGGCCTGGACCAAATGCTCGACCGCGGCGGCATCGAGATCGTTCCGCTCGATCATCAGCTTGCCCTGGCGGCGCGCGACGCCTTCATCCGCTTCGGCAAGGGGCGCCATGCGGCGGCGCTCAACCTCGGCGACTGCGCGTCCTATGCGCTCGCCAAGTCGCGCGGTCTGCCGCTGCTGTTCAAGGGCGACGATTTCGCGCGGACCGATATTTCCTCCGCCGCCCATATCGGCAATCCTTGACCGGCACGCTGGGACCGGCGCGCTGGCCCCCCACCAAGCCTGAAGAGGGTGAAAATGGACGACATCGACAGCGGGTTGGACGGGCGGGTTGCGATCGTCACCGGCGCGGGCTCGCGCGCCGAGGGGATCGGCAACGGCCGGGCCGCGGCCATCCTGCTCGCCGGCCAGGGCGCCAGGGTGGCGCTGGTCGACTCCAACCCGGAATGGGCGGAGCGCACCCGCGAGATGATCATCGCCGAGGGCGGCGACTCGCTGGTGATCGCGGGCGATGTCAGCCGGATCGAGGATTGCCGCCGGATCGTCGCCGAAACGGTGGCGCGCTACGGGCGGCTCGACATCCTGGTGAACAATGTCGGCATCGGGGGGCCGCCGGGGACGGCCGTGGACGTCGAACTCGAGGCCTGGAATCACGGCCTGCTGGTGAACGTGACCTCCATGATGCTGATGGCGAAATACGCCATTCCGGAAATGCTCCGCCACAAGAAGGGCGCGATCGTGAACATCGCCTCGGTGGCCGGGCTGCGCGGCGGCCATCCGAACCTGCTCTATGCGACATCGAAGGGCGCGGTCGTGAACATGACGCGCGCCATGGCGGCGCAGCACGGCAAGGACGGCATTCGCGTGAACTGCGTCTGCCCCGGCATGGGTGTACACGCCGATGATGTACGCGGGCGGCATGTCCGAGGAGATGCGCGAGGCGCGGCGCAAGCGGTCGCTGCTGCAAACCGAGGGTTCGGGCTGGGACACCGGCGCGGCCGTGCTTTATCTCGCGTCCGATTACGCGCGCTGGGTCACCGGCACGATTCTGCCGGTCGATGCGGGCGCGACTGCCGCGGTCATGCTGCCGAACTGAGGTCGGCAGCCATGCACGTGGACGACATCGTTCGCGCCTTCGACGACGCCGGCGATGTCTTGCCGGAGTTCGCGTTGCGCGCGGCGCTCGACGATTGGGAATTGGCCAGGCCGCGGTTCCTGGAATTGCTGAACCGCTGCGCCGAGGGCCTCGATCGCAGCGACGCGACAAAAAGCGCGCTGTTCTTCATCATCCATCTGCTCGGAGAAAAGCGCGAGACGGACGCGTTCCCGTCGCTTTGCCGGCTGTTGCAGAACGCCGAACTCAGCGAATCCGTGCTCGGCGATGCCGTGACGGAGAACCTGCGGGGCATCCTCATCAACACCTACGACGGCGATCCGCAGGTGTTGAAGCGGCTGATCGAATTCACGGCGGCCGACGAGTTCGTGCGCGCCGCCGCGCTCGACGCCTGGGCGTACCTCGCCGGCACCGGCATGTTTACCGAAGAAGACGCGCGGAACTACTTGCGGCACCTGCTCGCCGAGATGCGGCCGCAGGACGAATGCTTCGTTTGGGAAGCGTGGGTCTCCGCCGTCGCCAATCTCGGCTACAGCGACTTCGGCGCCGACGCCGAGACGCTGATCACTCGCGGTTTTGTCGGCGAACAGATCATGGATCGCGACGACTTCCGCGAGCAACTCCGCCTGACCCTCGACGATCCGGAACGCATGGCCGGATTCGAACGTGACCGGGTCGCTCCCTTCGCGGACACGATCGGCACGCTATCGAGGTGGTACGCGTTTACCGAGAAATTCCAACTGGACCGGGAACGCTGGGCGGCGGAACGGGAGAACAGGATCGCGTCGTCCGCCGACGCGCCGTACATCAATCCGTTGCGCCACGTCGGCCGGAATGATCCCTGCCCGTGCGGGAGCGGGAAAAAATACAAGAAGTGCTGCTTGCTGACGTCCGATTGAGGACATCGCGCGGGCCGTTCTCGCGCCGAGCATATTCGTCGTGCCTCAGGCGGATCGCCAGCGTTGCGCGAAGGCGGTGAGCCGCTCGAAGGCGAGGTCGATCACCACCGCCAACAGCCCGACCAGCACCGAGCCCTGGATCACATAGGCGATATTGGCGCCGATCAGCCCGAGCACGATCGGCACGCCGAGCGTCCGCACGCCCACGGTCGAGGCAATTGCGGCGGTGCCGATGTTGATGATCACCGAGGTGCGGATGCCGCTAAGGATGAGCGGCGCGGCCAGGGGCAGTTCGATCCGGCGCAACCTCTGGCCCCTTGTCATGCCGAGCCCGCGCGCCGCCTCCAAGGTCGTGGGCGGTACCGCCTCCAGGCCGGCGATCGTGTTCTGCACGATCGGCAGCAGCCCGTAGATCGCGAGCGCGATCAGCGCCGGCCAGAGCCCGAACCCGATGACCGGGACCGCCAGCGCCAGCACCGCCACGGGCGGAAAGGTCTGGCCGACCGCGACCAGGGTCTCGATGGTGCCGCGAAACTCCTCGCCGGCGCGCCTGGTCGCGAAAATGCCGGCCGGCACGGCGAGGAACACCGAAGCGGCGCTGGACGCGGCCACGAGTTCCAGATGCGCGGCAACCAGCGCCGGAAAACTGGCGCCCTCGTAGTACGGCCGTTCCAGCCCGGGAAACGCGGCGGCGAAGAGCGGGCGCAGGGCCGGCATGCCGAAGGTCAGCGCGATCAAGGCCAGCGCGGTCCACGGCAACGGATCGCGCCACGCCCACCGCGAACGCCGCCTGTTCATCGCCGCGGCAAGTCGGCGAGGTGCACGGAACCGACGTGCCGGCCGGACGCATCGGTGACCGCGAGCCGGTCCGTCCCCAGTTCGATCATGCGCGACAGCGCCTGTTCCAAGGTGTCCGCGATGCCGATCGGCGGGCCAGGCGCGGCATCGCCGGGGCGAAGCCGTTCCGATACCTTTTCGACCGACAGCAGCTTGATGCCGAGATCGTTCTGGCCGACGAAATTCCGCACGAACTCGTTGGCCGGGGCGCGCAACAGTTCCTCCGGCGTGCCGAGTTGCACCAGCCGCCCGTGATCCATGATCGCGATGCGCGAGGCCAGCCGCAGCGCCTCCTGCATGTCGTGCGTGACGAACACGATGGTTTTCCCGGTCTCGCGGTGAATGCGCGCGATCTCCGCCTGCAGCGCGTCGCGGGTGATCGGATCGAGCGCGCCGAACGGCTCGTCCATGAGCAGCAATTCGGGATCGGCGGCCAGCGCCCGGGCCACGCCGACGCGCTGCTGCTGGCCGCCGGAAAGCTGGTGCGGATAGCGGCCCCGCCAGTCCTCGTCGAGCTGGAGAAGGCGCAGCAAGGCGCCGACGCGCTCGCGGATGCGCGCGCGGCTCCAGCCGAGCAGGCGCGGCACGGTGGCGATGTTCTGCTCGATGGTCCGGTGCGGGAACAACCCGATGGACTGGATCGCGTAGCCCATGCGGCGGCGCAGATCCTCGGGCCGAAAATCCCGGATGTCCTTTCCGGCGAAGCGGATATGCCCGGCGCTGCGCTCCAGCAGCCGATTGACCAGCCGCAACGTGGTCGACTTGCCGGACCCGGACGGGCCGATGAGGACGAAGAACTCCCCGGCGGCAACCGTGAACGACAACCGGTCCACGACGATGCGCTCGCCGAACAGTTTGCTGACGTCCTCGAACGCGATCATCGGCGGCGCGCGAGCGCGATCAGCAGGGTCATGGCCACATCGGCCAGCATTGCCAAAAGCACGACCGGGATCACGCCGAGCAGCACCTGGTCGAGCGCGTCGGCGAACAGGCCCTGGAACATGATGGCGCCGAGCCCCCCGGCGCCGACCAGCGCGGCGAGCACCGCGAGGCCGATCAACTGCACCAACGTAATCCGCACGCCAGCCAGGAAGATCGGCAGCGCCAGCGGCAGTTCCACCCGCAACAGGATCTGCCGCGCCGTCATGCCCATGCCGCGCGCCGTCTCCAGCACGGCCGGGGCGACCGAGGCCAGTCCGGCCTGGGTGTTCCGCGCGATCGGCAGCAGCCCGTAGAGCATCAGCGCCACGATTGCCGGCGCCATGCCGATGCCGCTGATCCCGATACGCGACAGGCCCGGGGCAACATGCGCCAGCGCGCCGAGCGGGGCCATCAGCAGCCCGAACATGGCGATCGAGGGAATCGTCTGGATCACGTTCAGAACCGAGAACAAGGGCGCCCGCCATGCTGCCCGCCGCGCCGCCAGCAGCCCGAGCGGCACCCCGATCGCCAAGGTCGGCACGAGCGCCCCGATCACCAGTTCGACATGGCGGAGGACGGCGGCGGCAAAGGCCGCCCGCTCGGCGGTATATTCGCGGGTGAGCCCAAGATGTTCGGCCTGACCGGCGCCGATCAGCGCCACGACCGGCAAGAGCGCCGCGATGCCGATGGCGGTTCGGATCGCGGGCGATGGCGATAACCGGCGCAGCGCGTCCGCCAAGGCAAACGCGGCGGCGGCGAACAATGTCCAGAATCCGCCGCCCAGCCCGACGCGCGCCGCGGCCGGCCGGGTGGCGCTCAGAATCGCGGCCTCGCTGCCCGCGAGCCAAACCAAGCTGGCCAGGAACAGGCTCGCGCATAGCACCGCCCCCCAATGGCCCAGGCGCGAGGGGCGCGCGAACGCCAAGCCCGCCAAGGCGGCGCCGGGCAGCAGCGCAAGGCCGCGCATGCCGTGGACGGCCGAACCCAGCGCGACCGGCGCGCCGCTGACCAGCCGGTTCGGCGCGAGGGTCAGGAAGTCCAGGCGCCAGGCCGCGAACAGCCCGATCGCGGCGAGCACCAGCAGCACACGGTTGCGCGGCATCCAAACGTGATTGCGCCTCGCCAAGCTGCCGGCAAGTCCCGACGAGAGGCCGGGGCTTCGTCGGTCAGGTCAGGAACCCGCCGCGCTGGAGAAAGCGCCGGGCGACGGTCGCGGGTTGATCGCCATCGACCGCGATCTCGCCGTTCAGCCGGCGCAAGGTCGGCGCGGTCAGGGTCGCGAACACCGGATCGAGCAGGCGGGCGATCGCGGGATGCGCGGCCAGCACCGGTTCGCGCACCACCGGCGCGGGGGAGAAGATGATCTGCGCGTGCTCGGTGTCGCGCATGACCGCGAGGCGCAGGACCGCGAGCGCACCGTCGGTGCCGTAGGCCATGGCGGCGTTCACCCCGGATATGTTCTCGGCGGCCGCGCGCAGGGTGGCGGCGGTGTTGCCGCCGACGAGCATCAGGATCTGATCCGATGTCAGTTTGAATCCGTAGGTCGATTCGAAGGCGGGCAGCGCCGCCGGGCTCTCCACGAACTCGGCCGAGGCGGCGAGCTTGACCCGAGCGCCCGCGTTCACCCAGCGGGCGAAGTCGGCCATCGTCGTCAGCGCATGCGCGGCGGCGAGATCGGCCCGCACGGCGATCGCCCAGGAATTGTTGGCGGGCGCGGGCGTGAGCCATACCAAGTGGTTGCGCTGACGGTCCAGCCGCCGCACCAGCGCCCAGCCGGCTTGCTCGTTCCGCCAGGCCGGATTGCCTTGCCGATGAAAGAAGAACGCGCCGTTGCCGGTATATTCGGGATAGAGGTCGATCTCGGCCGCGAGGATGGCGGCGCGGATGATGCGGGTCGGGCCGAGCCCGAGGCGGTTCTCGGTTGCAATGCCGTTCGCCGACAGCATCGTCAGGATGACGTGGCCGAGAAGCGTCCCCTCCGTATCCGGCTTGGAGCCGACGCGAACCGGTGCGGCGTCCTGGGCCGCCGGCGACACCAGCAGCCCGGAAGCGAGCAGGCCGAGGCGCCGACGGGTGAGGTTGGCGCCTCGGCCCGCGCTCACCAAAGCTGGCCGGGTCCGACCACCACGCAAGGCAGCTTACGCTCGCCGAGACGGGCGCAGGCCCGGGCGGCGCTGCCGGAGGAAATACCGGTCAGGCGCGCCCGGTAGAGGACCCCGCCGACCATCGGCTTGACCGGCACCGCGACGCGCGCGTTGCCGAGCGCGTCGGGCGCGGCGAAGCGAGCGGCCTCGGCGATGGCGCGCGCCTGCGCGCGGCTCGAAAAGGCGCCGACCTGCACCGACCATTGGCCGCCGCGCGCGAACGGCGTCTCGGTCGCGCTGATCGCGGCCAGTTGCACTCTTGGCCGGAGTGGCGGCTGCACTCGGGGCGTCCGCGCCATGCGCGGCGGCTCGGCCGGCTCGACCTGCTCGGCAGGCACGGGCGGTTGGTATCCTGGCTCGTCTTCCGGATCGGCGATCGGCGCCATGGCAATCACCGAGGGGGTCGCCGCGACCATCGGCGCCGCCGGCCGGCACGGGCGCTCCGGGTCATACGCGGCGTTCGGGTCGCAGCCGGCCGGCGAGACCATGGCGACGGTCATGACGGACGCCGTCGGCGCGACCGGCGCGGGGGCCGGCTCGGCCGTTGCCACCTCGACTTGCCGGTTATCCGTGGACGCCGGGCTTGGGCCACTCGGCTCGGTTGTGCCAGAAATGCGCGGCGCGATGGAGGCCACGTAATTCACCGTCTCGCTCGGCAGTGATCCGCCGCCGGCCAGATATTGGGACACGCGGCCTGGCCCGGCGTTGTACGCGGCCAGGAATTCGGGGTAGCCGAACTGGTCGTACATTTCCCGGATATAGGCCGTTCCCGCCATGATGTTCTCGTGCGGATCGTAGGGGTCGCGGCCGAGCCCGTAGCGCTGGCGCAGCCCCTCGTAGGTCGCCGGCATCACCTGCATCAGCCCGATCGCCCCGGCCGCCGACGTGGTCAGCCGGCCGTGCAGGTATTGATGCCCGCCGGATTCCTGGCGCATCACCTCGCGGATCCAGCGTTGCGGCACGTTGAAGCGGGTGGAGGCCTCGCGGATGTACGGGCCCCACGGATCGTCGGGCGGTCCGGGGGGACTGTAGTTGCCCGATCCGGCATAGCCGCCGCGATAGCCGCCGCTGCTGCCGCCGCCGCAGCCGGCGAGCGCGCAAACCAGCACCGTCGCGAGCGCATACCCGAGCAACTGTGAGATCCGGGGCATTCCCGGCGCGATGCGGATCTCGGCGGGCATTCTGGTCTCCGTGGCCGATCGCGCCGGCAAACCCCTGACGCGGGCGTCATAGTTGCCCAACCGGTGCAAACAATCAACTTAACTTGTGAAGATTCCTCGGCAACCACATGGCGGCATGTCTTTTCTCGGTCAGAGAGGTTCGCGTTCCGCGCGCGGCCGGACTGTCGCGCCGATGCCACCGGCGGCCGGCTCCGGGCGGCGGTGGACCGTTGCCGGTTGTCGCGGCGGGGGGCAGATGCAATATCCGGGCGAACCTGCGGATTCCCCGGATTTCGGAGCGGGACCGCGACCAAGCGCCGTCGCTGCTGGAGACCAGATCATGTTGCGTGTCGTTTTGGCCCAGCCCCGCGGCTTCTGTGCCGGGGTGGAGCGGGCGATCGAGATCGTCGAGCGCGCGCTCAAGAAGTACGGCCCGCCGATCTACGTCCGTCACGAAATTGTGCACAACCGCCACGTGGTCGAGGACCTGCGCACGCGTGGCGCGGTGTTCGTGGACGACCTGGATGAGATCCCGCCCGGCTCGATCACCGTCTTCAGCGCGCACGGGGTGGCGCGCGAGGTGCAGGAACGGGCCGAGGACCGCGGGCTGCCGGTGATCGACGCCACCTGCCCGCTGGTCGCCAAGGTCCACGCCGAGGGCCGGCGCTATGCGGCGAGCGGGCGGGAAATCGTGCTCGTCGGCCATGCCGGCCACGCCGAGGTCGAGGGCACGATCGGGCAAATCCCGGGCAACGTGTATCTCGTGCAGACGGTGGAGGATGTGGAGCGGCTGGAAATCGCCGACCCGGATCAGCTTGCCTACGTCACGCAAACCACCCTGTCGGTGGACGACACCCGCCAGATCATCGCCGCGCTGAAGGCCCGCTTCCCCGGGATCAGGGGGCCGGACGTCCGCGACATTTGCTACGCCACCCAGAACCGCCAAACCGCCGTGCGCGAGTTGGCGACCATGGTCGACATGATCCTGGTGGTGGGCAGCGACAACAGCTCCAACTCCAACCGCCTGCGCGAAATCGGCGAGCAACTCGGCAAGCCCAGCTATCTGATCGACGACGCCACCGCGCTCAGGCCGGAGTGGTTCGAGGGCGTGCGGTCGGTCGGCGTGACCGCCGGCGCGTCCGCGCCGGAAATGCTGGTTCGCGAGGTGCTGGACGGGTTGCGGCAATTCGGGGAGATCGAGGTATCGACCACCAACGGCGTGGCCGAGGACGTGCGCTTCCGCTTCCCGCCTGAATTGCGCGACATGGACGAGGCCCGCGACCGCGCCGCGGCGGCCGCCTGAGGGGAGAGAACATGGCCGTTCCGTTGCGGCAGGCGCTGCGCGTCGGCGCCTATGTGATGAAGCAGCACCTGACGGGCCGCAAACGCTACCCGCTGGTGCTGATGCTGGAGCCGCTGTTCCGCTGCAACCTGGCCTGCGCCGGCTGCGGCAAGATCGACTATCCGGCGGCGATACTCAATCAGCGGCTGTCGGTCGCCGACTGTCTGCAAGCGGTCGAGGAGTGCGGCGCGCCGGTGGTGGCGATCGCCGGCGGCGAGCCGCTGCTGCACAAGGAAATCGGCGAGATCGCCCGGAAAATTCTGGCGCGCAAGAAGTTCGTCTATCTCTGCACGAACGGTTTGTTGCTGGAAAAGAAGCTCGATCAGTTCGCGCCCAATCCCTATTTCAGCTTCGACGTGCATCTGGACGGCGATCGCGAGATGCACGACCAGGCGGTGAGCCAGGAGGGCGTGTTCGACCGCGCCGTCGCGGCGATCCGGGCAGCGAAGGCGCGCGGCTTCCGCGTCTCGGTGAACTGCACGTTCTTCGACGGCACCGATCCGGAGCGCGCGGCGCGCTTCTTCGACGAGGCGATGGCGCTCGGGATCGACGGCATCATGACCTCGCCCGGCTACGCCTACGAGCGCGCACCCGACCAGCAGCATTTCTTGACGCGCCAGGGCACGAAGCAGCTGTTCCGCGACATCTTCAAGCGCGGCAAGGAGAAGGGCTGGAAGTTCACGCAGAGCCCGCTGTTTCTCGATTTCCTCGCCGGCAACCAGGAGTATCGCTGCACGCCCTGGGGCAACCCGACGCGCAACGTGTTCGGCTGGCAGCGCCCCTGCTACCTGCTCGGCGAGGGCTACGCGACGACCTTCAAGGAGCTGATGGAGACCACCGACTGGGATTCCTACGGCACCGGCAACTACGAAAAATGCGCCGATTGCATGGTGCATTCCGGCTACGAGGCGACCGCCGTGGTCGATGCGGTGAAGCACCCGATCAAGGCGGCGCGGGTGGCCATGCGCGGGCCGCGCACCGATGGCGCGATGGCGCCCGAGATCCCGCTCGATAAGCAGCGCCCGGCCGAATACGTGTTCAGCCGCCACGTGGAGCAGGCGGTCGCGCGGCTACACGAGGGGAAGCCGATCGCGGAGTTCAGCGACGCGGCGGATTAACGCCCGCCGCGCCGCCGCCGCATCCCGCGCCAGCGCGATCAGGCCGGGGATTTGCGACGGGTTCGCGGCCACCGAAGCCAGCAGCTTCAGAATTTGAATTTCGCCACTTCCCCCGAGCGCGATTAGCGCGGCGGGCGGCAGGCTGCGCTCCGCCGGGTCGCAGATCGCGCGCAGCACCGCGAACGGCAACCCGCGCTCGCGCGCGATGCGTGCGACGGCGCCGCTTTCCAGATCGATCGCGCTGGCCCCGGTTTGCTCGCGAAGCCGCCGTTTCGTCGCCGCGTCGCTGACGACCTCCGATGCACCCAGGATCAGCTCACAGGTCGCGCCCCCGAGCGACTCGACCATTGCCGGATTGGCCGCGCAGCGCCCGACATCACCCGCGGCATCGTCAGGACGACCGGATTCGTCTAACCCCAATAAAACCGCGCGCGGAACAATCAGCCTGCCCGGCCGCAAGTCGGGATCGAGTCCACCCGCGAGCCCGAAGCTGAGCAGCGCCCGCGCGCCGTCCGTGACCAACGCTCGCGCGACCTGTTCGGCTCCCGCCGAGTCGCCGCCGCCTGCTGCCACGCGGCCAAGAGAGCTTGCGATTTTCCCCTCGGCGGCCAGCCCAACGACCACCCCGAGGCTGGCGGCCAGATCTTCGGAAACCGCTGCGCCGCGCGGGGTTTGGCGCTGTGCCATTCTGCTCAAAGCGAATTGGTAAGCAACCGATCGGTGAGACGCCAGAATTAGAGCGCTTTCGGACTGACTGGAACCGTGAATTTGCACTCAGGGTCGTCATGCCCGGGCGAAGACCCGGGCATCTCGGCGCCGCACGGCCGCGAGATTGCCGGGTCGAGTCCGGCAATGACGCAACAGTTTCCAGTCCGAGTGAACCCGCTCTAGCCGTTAGTAGCCGCGCGCCAAATCGACCTGATTCGGCAGCGGCCTGCCGTCGCGCAGCGCCCGTAAATTGGCGAAGAAGATGTCCAGGCTGCGCGGGATGTAATTGCTCGGATCGTCCGAGGAAACGTGCGGCGTGAGGACCAGATTGCGCGTGGTCCAAAGCCGGTGACCGGGTGGGACCGGCTCTTCGGCGAACACGTCCAGCACCGCGCCGCCCAGGTGGCCCTCGTCCAGCAGATCGCAGGCGGCGTCCTGATCCAGCACCGGGCCGCGACCGATGTTGACGACGCCCGCCCCGCGCGGCAGCAGCCGAAGCCGGCGGCGGTCCATCAGCCCCCGGGTCGCCGGAGTCAGCGGACAGGCCAGCACCAGGAATTCGGTCTCGGGCAGCACGGCATTCAAGTCGGCGGTGGTTATCACGCGATCGCAGTCGGGATGCGGCTCCGGACGGGCGCGCACGCCGGTCACGTGCATGCCGAAATGCCGCGCGTGGTGCGCGGTGGCGCCGCCCAAGGTGCCGAGCCCGATCACGGTCAGGCGTTTGCCCTGCAAGACGCCGCCGTGAAGCTGCTCCCACCGCCGGGCGCGCTGTTGCTCGATCAGGCCGGGCAAGTGATTGACCAGCATCAGCACGGCCATGATCGCGAACTCGCCGCCCTTGTCGTGGGCGCCGCGATTGTTCAGCAGCGCCACACCCGGCGGCAGCCAGTCGAACGGGGCCAGCCGGTCCACCCCGGCGACCGTCACGTAGATGAACCGCAGCTTCGGCGCGGCAGTCGGGAAGTGGCGCAGGATCACCGGCGGCCAGGTCAGCAGCACCTCGGCCTCGCCGATCGCCGCGGCGAATTCTGCATCCGTCTCGCCGATGCTGACCTTGTTCCCGGCGCCGATCACGCCCACCCGCGCCACCGCCGCGTCCCAGTGCGCGCGCGTGATCAGGTAAAGCGGATCGCCGGGGTCGTTATGGATATGGATGCGCACGGGTCCGGGCCCCTCAGACGGCCAGCGACGCCAGTGCGTTCCAGTCGAACGCGACGCCGTGGCCGGGGCGATCGGGGGCGATGGCGACGCCGTCCTCGATCCGGAGCGGCTCGGCGATGTAGCGGTCCAGCCCGAAGCCGTGCGCCTCCAGATACGAGCGGTTCGGCACGGCGGCGAGCAGATGCACCGTCGCGTCGTGCGCGCCGTGCGAGGTGACCGGCAGGTTGAAGGCCTCGGCGAGGTGGGCGATTTTCATGAACGCGCTCACGCCGCCGCAATTGGTCACGTCGGGCTCGGGATAGGTCACTCCGCCGGCCGTAATCAATTGCCGGAACTCCCAGAGCGAGCGCAAATTCTCCCCGGAGGCCACCGGCACGCCGCCCTCGCGCACCACCCGCGCGTGGCCGGCCACGTCCTCCGGCGAGACCGGCTCCTCCAGCCAGGTCAGATCGTGCGGCGCGAAGGCGCGGGCGGCGCGGACAGCCTGATCGGCGGTCCATTTCATGTTGGCGTCGGCCATCAGCGGGAAGCCGTCGCCGAGGTGGCGGCGCATGGCGGCGACCCGCTCCACATCCTCGGACAGCCTCGCGCGGCCAACTTTCATTTTGATGGCACGGAACCCTTTGGCGAGATTGCCGTCGGTCTGGCGCAGCAGATCGTCGAGCGGCAGCTCCAGGTCGATGCCGCCGGCATAGCAGGGCACGCGCGGATCGTGGCCGCCGAGCAGCTTCCACAGCGGGAGGTCGGCGCGGCGCGCCTTCAGGTCCCAGAGCGCCATGTCGAGCGCCGAGATGGCCAGCACGGTGGCGCCGCCCCGGCCGCCGTAGTGCAGGTGCCACCAGAGCCGGTCCCACATCCATTCGATCCGGTCGGCATCGGCGCCGGCGACGATCTCCGGCATGTCGCGGCGCAGGATGTCGGCGACCGCCCCGCCGTTGCGGCCCACGGTATACGTGTAGCCGACGCCCTCGGCGCCATCCGCATCGCGCACCCGCGCCGCGATCAGCTCGAAGGCGCGCATGGTCCCGTGCGTGCTGTCCGACAGCGGAGTCGGCAGCGGAATACGGTAGTAACCGGTTTCGAACGAGGCAATTGCAGCCAATTGGGCTCTCCCGGGGCAATGCCGGCATATGATGCCCGGTTCGCGCGCCCGAACAACCCCGGGCGCCGGGTCAGCCGAGAACGAACCAGAGGCGGAACAAGAACGTCTCGTACCAGGTCTGCCGCCGCAAGCCAGGCATGCGCAGAACGGCGGCGCGATCCAGCATGCCGCCCCGCAAGGCGCGCTCGATCGTGGCAAGCTCGGCGCGAGCCTGCGGCGTCAGGCGATCGGCGTGCGCCGCGAGCGCCGCGACGTGCTCGCGAAACAGCCGCATGAAGGCGCGCGAGCCGCGCCGCAGCGCCGCCCCGACGCGGCGCGGCAGGGAAGAGGGGGCGCCGATCGTGTTGGCCCCGTGCTGGCGATACAGCACCACCGGTTCGTCATCGGCCAGGATGCGCCCGCCCGCCGCCGCGACCAGCAGATACGACCACCAATCGTGCATGCTGGCGGGGGGCGGTCGCGATCCCGCGATCAGCGCCGCCGCCGCGCGGTTCAGCATGATCGTGCATCCGGTGGCGACGTTCTGGGTCAGCCCCGCCGGAAAGCCAGGCCAACGCACCGCGGGGGAAAGCCCGAGCCGGCGCAGCCCCGCATCGACCAGCACCTGCCGGCCGCAATAAAGCGCCGGCGTCTCCGCGGGCGCCTCGCCGAGCGCGGCATCGCCGCGCGCCAGCTTCTCCGGCAGCCAGACATCGTCCTGATCGGCGAAGGCGAAGCGTTGCGCGTCCAGGTCCGCTTCGAGAGCGGCGGCAAGCAGCCGGATGAAACTATCGGTCGCCCCGAGCCGCGCTTCCGGCGCCCTGACGCGCACCACCCGCCCGGCCGGCTGCCCGGCCGCGAAAGTCTGCATCATGGCGACCGTGGCATCCGAGGAGCCGTCGTCGCGCCAGTAGAGCACCCAGTCGCGATGCGTCTGAGCCAGAAAGCTCTGCAGCTGCCCGTCGAGAAAGCGTGCGCCCTCGAACGTGGCGAGCAGGATCGCGATCCGTCCGCTCATGCGAACGCCCAAACCCTTTGCCGGCCAGGACTATGCGCGGAGAGATACCGGGGGAGTGGTTGCCAAATCGGAAAAAATCTCGTCGACCGTCCGCGCCAGGCTCTCGCGCCAGGGCGGCAGGCGCACGCCAAACACCCGCGCGAGCTTGCCGCAGTCGAGCCGCGAATCGGCCGGCCGCCGCGCCGGCGTTGGCCAATCCTCGGTCCGGATGGCCTCGAGCGATGGCGCCGGGGCGCCGTAGCGCGCCGCGTCCTGGAAAATCGCCTCGGCAAAGCCATGCCAGGTGGTCCATCCCGTGCCGCAGACGTGATAGATGCCGGCGACCGCAGCCGGCGACCCGGACCGCAAACTGGCCGCGATGTCGAGGATCGCGGCGGCGAGATCCGCCGCTTGCGTCGGGCTGCCGCGCTGATCCGCGACCACACGGAGCCGAATTCGTCTTCCGCGCCGCATTCAGCATGGTGCGGACGAAATTCTTGCCCGTCGCCGAATAGACCCAGGACGTCCGCAGCACCAAGCCCAAGGGACAGCGGGCGAGCACCGCGTCTTCACCGGCGAGCTTGCTCGCGCCATAGGCACCCGTGGGCGAGGTCGGGTCGGACTCGATATACGGCGCGCCTTTCAGTCCGTCGAAGACGTAGTCGGTCGAAACATGGATCAGCGGAATGCCGGAAGCTGCGCATAGCTCCGCCAGCCGCTCCGGCCCGTCGCGGTTGGCGCGCATCGCCGCCGCCAAATCGGATTCGGCCGCGTCCACCGCCGTGTAGGCCGCCGCGTTCACCACCAGCGAGGGCCGCGTCGCGGCAAAGACCGCATCGATCGTGGCGGGATGATCGAAATCGAATTCCGGGCGGCCGACCCGGCGAAATGCGCAGTCCCGCGCCCGTGCCGCGGCGTCGAGGGCAAGCGCCAGTTGGCCGGAGCCGCCGGTGATCAGAATGGGCGCCGTCACGGCTGGAAACGGAACCAGCCGGCGGATTGGGCGAGCGGCGGCAGGAGGCGATCCTTGTCGGATAGCACGGCATCCTCCGCTCGAACCGGCCAGGGCAAAGCGAGGTCCGGGTCGTTCCAGATCACGCCGCGCTCGGCAGCGCGGTCGTACGGCGCCGTCACCTTGTAGATCACCTCGGTCATGGGCTCGAGCGTGCAGAAGCCGTGCAGAAAACCCGGAGGAATCCACAGCTGCTGCCAGTTCTCGGCGCCGAGGACGGCGCTGACATGCCGGCCGTAGCTGGGCGAGCCCTCGCGGATGTCCACCGCCACGTCCCAGATCGCGCCACGCACGCAGCGCACCAGCTTGCCCTGCGCGTTCGGGGCGATTTGGCAATGCAGGCCTCGGATGGTGCCGCGTTCGACCGACTGGCTGTGGTTGTCCTGAACGAACCGGGCCTCGATTCCCGCCGCGGCGAAGCGCGCGTCGGCGTAGGTTTCGGAGAAGAAGCCGCGCGCGTCGCGATACCGTGGCGGCTCCAGCAGGATGACATCCGGAATCGCCAGCCGTTGCGCGTTCACGGGCGCGATCCTCGGCTCACTCGTGCTCGCCGTCGGCGAGTTCGCCGAGCACCCGCCCGAGTTCGGTCTTGCCCAGCGCATGCGCGTGGCTGCGGAGCGCGTCGGCGTCGATGTAGCCCATCCGATAGGCGACCTCCTCCGGGCACCCGACCAGCATACCCTGGCGGGACTGGATCGTCTGCACGAAGGTCGCCGCCTGCAACAGGCTGTCTGGCGTGCCGGCGTCCAGCCAGGCGCAGCCACGGCCCAGCCGCTCGACGTGCAATCGGTGCTCCTCCAGGTAGATGCGGTTCAGGTCGGTGATCTCCAACTCGCCCCGCGCCGACGGCACGATCGCCGCGGCCAGTTCGCTCACCCGATGGTCGTAGAAATAGAGGCCCGTCACGGCCCAGTCGGAGAGCGGCGCGGCCGGCTTTTCCACCAGCTCGGCGGGCTTTCCGGCCTGGTCGAACGAGACGACGCCGTAGCGCTCCGGGTCGCGCACGCGGTAGGCGAACACCGTCGCCCCCTCCCGGCGCCCGGCGGCCCGGCGCAGCAACTGCGAGAGATGGTCGGCGAAGATGAGATTGTCGCCGAGCGCCAGCGCGCAGGCCTCGCCTTGCAGCCAATCGCGGCCGATCAGGAAGGCCTGCGCGATGCCCTCGGGCCTGGGCTGCTCGGCGTAGCTGAACCGGATGCCCAGGCGCTCGCCTTGGCCCAGCAGCCGGCGGAACTGCGGCAGGTCGGCTGGCGAGGAAATGATCAGGATGTCGCGGATACCCGCCAGCATGAGCGTGGTCAGCGGGTAGTAGACCATCGGCTTGTCGTAGACCGGCAGCATCTGCTTGGAGGCCGCCAAAGTCATCGGGTAGAGCCGGGTGCCGAAGCCGCCGGCCAGCAGAATTCCCTTCATTCCGGCTCAGCCCACCGCCGCCAGCCGCGGGGTTCCCGGCGCCGTGCCGAGCCGTTCGCCGCCATAGCGGCTGGCCCGCACACCCTCCCACCAGGCACGGTTGTCCAGATACCAGCGGACCGTCCGGGCGAGGCCCGTCGCGAAATCATGGGGGGCTCGCCAGGCCAACGCCGCCTCGGTGCGCGCGGGATCGATTTCGTAGCGGAAATCGTGGCCCGGGCGATCCACGGTGAAGTGGATCAGCCGCTCGCGCGGACCGGCCGGGTCGGGCACCATGTCGTCCAGAACGGCGCAGATCGCCTGCACGACTTCCAGGTTGCTGCGCGTCTGACGCGCGCCGATAGCGTAGGTGGCGCCCGGCTCGCCGCGTTCCAGCACGCGAACCAGCGCCTCGGCATGATCCTCCACGAACAGCCAGTCCCGCCGGTTCGATCCGTCGCCGTAGACCGGCAGCGGCTTGCCGTCGAGGGCATTGAGGATGACCAGCGGAATGAGCTTCTCGGGGAATTGCCAGGGGCCGTAATTGTTCGTGGTGTTGCTGATGAGCGCGGGCAGGCCGTAGGTGTGGAACCAGGCGCGGACCAGATGATCGGAGGCCGCCTTGCTGGCCGAGTACGGGCTGCGCGGGTCGTAAGCCGTGGTTTCGGTGAACGGCGGGTCGGCCGGCCCGAGCGCGCCGAACACCTCGTCCGTCGAGACGTGATGCAGGCGAAACCGCTGTTTCGCCGGGGCATCGAGCCCGTTCCAGTATTCGCGCGCGGCCTGCAGCAGCGTGAAAGTGCCGACGATGTTGCTGTGGACGAAGGCGGCGGGGCCGTCGATCGAACGGTCCACATGGGTTTCCGCCGCCAGGTGCATCACCGCGTCGGGCCGGTGGGTCGCGAAAACCTGGCGCATCGCGTCCGCGTCGGTCACGTCGGCGCGGACCAAGGTATGGCGGGGATGGGTAAACGCCTCTTCCAGGGCTTCGATGGAGGCGGCGTAGGTCATGCGATCGACATTGACGACCGTGTGCCGTGTGGCGCGAATGAGGTGCCGGACCACGGCGGAGCCAATGAAGCCGCAGCCTCCGGTGAGCAGAATCCGCATTCCTGTTCCCGTTCCTTAATAAAATTGGCGCTAGCTTGGCAGCGCCGCCCAACCCCGGCAACGCAGAGCCAGGGGGCGCCGCAACCGACCAGGACTGGCATTTTGGCATATCCGAGCAAAGAAATCGCTACCAGCTTGGGCGTGGCTCCGCGCCAATGACGCATTGGCGCGCCGAGATCACCGGGCTGAAGGACGACATTGTCCAGGTGCGCATCGTCCAGGTGCGCATGGAGCGGCGGCCCGCCGGGGCGTCGCGCCCGGGCCCGCTCAGAATCCTGTTGAACGGGGAGCCGGCCGGCTTCGCCGAACCGCTCCGGCGCGGCCGCGACGGCGTGGCGAAACTCCTGGTGCGCCTGCCGCCGGACCGCGTCGCCGTCACCCTGGACATCGTGGATTGCGGCAGCGGACGAAAGTTGCTCGACGGGTTCGATCTCACCGGGCACTACCGGCTGCGGATCGAGTCCATCGCGCTGGACGGGTTCACGCTGAGCGGCCGGTTCACGATCGCGCCCGAACTCGGCGATCTCGTTTGGGTGCACCTGCTGAAGGACGCGGAGCCGATCGCGGGTTGCGACGCGCGGCGCCAGGGGCACAACGCCGCCGGTTTCATCTACGCGTTCACAACCCCGCTTCCCGTTCTGGCGGAACTGCACCAGGGCTACACGCTTGGCGTCCGCGTCGCGGGCGCGGCGGCGGAGACCGCCGCCACCATGGCCTTGACCCACGAGCGGCTCGGCGTGATCGGCTATATCGAGAAGACCACCAGCGAGGCGGTGCTCGGATGGGCAACGCGCATCCCGCACCGGAAGCAGCCGGTGATGCTGGACTTCCTCGCCGACGGCGCGGTGATCGCGACCAGGAAGGCCAATGCGTATCGCGAAGACCTGCATGCGATCGGGTTCGGCGATGGCAATCTCGGCTTCGCCTTTCCGATTCCGCAGCCCCGCGACGGCAAGTCGGCACGCACGCTCGGCGTGGTGATCGCGGGCAGCGGAACGCACCTGGCGAACAGCCCGGTCGCGCTGCGTTCGGCTGACCGCCTGATCGGGAATTTCGATGGGTTGCAGGGCCGGATCGCGGGCGGCTGGGCCAGCGATCTCGACGCGCCGGACAGGCCGGTGCAAGTCGAGATCGTCTGCGAGGACCGCGTGTTCGCCGCCGGGACCGCGCAGATCTATCGCGCTGATGTCGAGGCGTCGGGCCGGGCACCCGGCAGATGCGGGTTCCGCATCGATCTGGGCGACCAATTTCGCGCCTGCATCGGCAAGGAAGTTTCCGCGCGCATTCATGGGCTGCCCTTCATGCTCCCCGGCTCGCCGCGGATTGCCCGGGAAAACCCCAATATTCGGCGATTTCTCGACAGCAGGGCGGAGCTTACCGGCGCCAAACTCGCACGCCTGAAACACCGCCTGAACCATCGCGCGCGAGGGCAGGCGATCTCGATCGTGATGCCGGTTCACAATACGCCCAGAAAATGGCTGCGCCAGGCCCTGGACAGCGTGCGCGGCCAGTGGTGCGACTACTGGGAATTGGTTTGCGTCGACGACGCCTCCACCGAGCCGCATGTCGCGGAGATGCTGAAGAGTTACGCCGCCGCGGACCGCCGCATCCGCGTGATTTCGGCCCAGCCGAACGGCGGCATCGCGCGCGCGACCAATTTCGGCGTCCGCGCGGCGCGGTTCCCGTACATCGCGTTCATGGACCATGACGATTTCCTGGAACCCGACGCGGTGTACCGGCTGATCCGCGCGATCCAGGACTCGGAGGCCGATCTTTTGTATTCCGACGAGGTGCTGACGGGGCGGGAATTGAATAGCGTGGTCGAAGTACGCGCGCGACCCGCATTTTCGTACGACTACTACCTGTCGCATCCGTATTTCGTGCACATGCTGTGTGTTCGTACCGCCATCGCGCATCGCGTGGCGGGCTGGGACGAATCGCTGCCGATTTCGGCCGATGTCGACTTCGTGCTGCGCGCGCTGGAAGTCGCCGAGAAGGTTGCGCACGTGCCGGCGGTGCTCTACCGCTGGCGCACGCACGAGACGAGCGCCGGCCACGCCAAGCAATCCGAGGTCATGGAAACGACCAGGGGCGCGATTCGCCGCCACCTGGAACGGCGGGGGATCGCGGCCAAGGTGAGCGACGGGTTCGGCTTCAACGAGTTCCGCATCGACTGGCCGGACCCCGGCGGGCAAATCCTGATCGTCATTCCGACGCGCAACAAGCACGACCTGCTGCGCGCCTGCATCGATTCCATCGAGCGGACGGCCGATCGCGCCGACTATCGCATTGTCGTCGTCGACCACGAGTCCGACGAGGCCGATAGCCGCGCGTATCTGCGGCGCATCGCGCGGCGACATGCGGTGATGCCGTATAAGGGAAAATTCAATTTCGCCGCCATGAACAATCTGGCGGTTCGCCGGCGTGGCGCCGACGCCGCGTTCGTGCTGTTCCTCAACAACGACATCGAGGCACTGGAGAACGGCTGGCTGCCACGCCTGCGCAGTCTTGCCGGGCGGGCGGATGTCGGCGCCGTCGGACCGCTGCTGCTCTACGACGACCGGACCGTTCAGCACGCGGGTGTCATTCTTGGGTTCAACAACGGCGCCGAGCACGTGGGCAAATTCCTTCCCGCGACGACCGGCGATGGCGCGCGCCGCAACCCCGGGTACAACGATTCGCTCACGTCGGTGCGGGATTTTTCCGCCGTCACCGCCGCCTGCATGATGATGCGCAAATCGGTGTTCGACAGCCTGGGCGGCTTCGACGAGGCATTCGCGATCGGCTTCAACGACACCGATCTTTGTCTGCGGGTTCGCGAGCGCGGGCTGAAGGTGATTTATGACGGTCACACGATGCTGCTGCACCACGAATCGGCCACCCGTTCCGAAACCAGGGAGGTGCTCCATCCCGAGGACGCCGAGCGTTTGCGCGCGCGCTGGGCGCGCTACTTCGCGGACGGCGATCCGTTCTACAATCCGTTGCTGGATTTGGTTGCGACGGACCACGTCTTGCGCGAGGATATCGGGTGCAAGCAGCGCCAAGTCGCGCGGGTGACGGAAGTCGCGCTAGGCGCGGCCGAACCAGCCGTTAGCAGACGGCCACCCAAGCCGCCCTCCCGCCAACGGCTGAAGCGTTCGGGCGCCGGTGCTGATCATGCCGCTGCGGATTGAGGATCACGGCCGCGACAACCACGTGATGATCCTCCCGGTTTTGGTGGAGGAGCTGAGCGGGCATGTCGAGCTGCGCGGCGACGGCAACAGCATCACGATCGGGGCGCCGGCGCATTCGCACAATCTGCACATCAGCCTCGGGTCGCGCTCGCGCGTGGTGATCGGCCCGCATTGCGTGCTCGGGAATTTGCAGATCCACACGGAAGATGGCGCCGAACTGACGATCGGAGCGGGCTCCGCGTTCAATGGGCTGGTGCGGCTGCTGCTGCACGAGGCGCGGCGGATCACGGTGGGCAAGTCCTGCCTGTTCGGCGGCGACGTGGATGTCGCGGTCAGCGACATGCATACGATCGTGGACGCGGCGAGCGGCGAGCGGCTCAATCCGGCGCGCGACGTGAGGATCGGCGATCACGTCTGGGTCGGGCAGCGCAGCCTGATTCTGAAGGGGGTCACGATCGGCGCCCATTCGGTGATCGGCGCCGGCTCGGTGGTCACGCGCGAGATTCCCGCCAACTGCGTCGCCGCCGGCAACCCGGCGAGCGTGGTGCGCCGGGGCGTGAGCTGGCGGGGGGAGTTGATCTGAGCCGACGATACGATGAGCGCTGGCGGTCCGCCTTTGCACCGCCAGGAGACCGGGGCAAACGCTTGCAGTCCGGTCATGCGCGGGTTTGACCCCGCATCTCGCGTGAGGTTCGGCGGCATCTCTTCTGCCCCGGCCAGTTGCGCCCATAGGTAGAACAATCTATACATATTTCGCCATAAGGTGTGGCCTACGAGAACTCACCTTGAAGGATCAAATGCGCCTCATTCTCAAAATCGTGGACGAATTGACGGCGAGTTGCTACAGAGAATGTTAACCGGGAACCGATACCCGGAAGGCGGAGGGACGATGCTAGTGTCCCGATTCCCAATTGCCATCCAAAAATCATGCGGCCCTCGCTTGGCCGAGAACGGCGCGGGCGCGTGTGATCTTGGCCAGGATCTCGGCGCCTTCTGCCCGCCAGACATACCGCCGGGGCGTGGCATTGCGGGCCGCGAGATAGGCTTTGATGTCGCGCACCAACTCGTTCACCGAACCGAAGCTGCCGGCACGGATCACGGCGCCGGTCAGCTCGGCGAAGAAGCGCTCCACCAGATTGAGCCACGACGACGAGGTCGGCGTGAAGTGCATGTGAAAGCGCGGGTGCCGCTCCAGCCAGGCGCGCACCTTCGGTTGCTTGTGGGTCGCATAGTTGTCGGCGATCAGATGCAGGTCGAGCCCGCGCGGCGTCTCGCGATCGATCTGCTTCAGGAACCGCAGCCATTCGACGTGCGTGTGGCGCGCCTCGGTGCGCGCGATCAGTTTGCCGGTCAGCTGGTTAAGCGCGGCAAACAACGTGATGGTGCCATGCCGAACGTAGTCGTGCGTCATGGTGCGCGGCCGCTTCGGCGCCAGCGGCAGCCCGAGTTGCGTGCGTTCGAGCGCCTGACACTGGCTCTTTTCGTCGCAGCACAGCACCAGCGCCTTGGCCGGCGGGTCCAGATAAAGCCCGATCACATCCCAGAACTTGTCCTCGAACTTCGCATCGTTGGACAGCTTGAACGTCCTGACGCGGTGCGGCTTCAGCTCGTTGCGCGACCAGATGCGCTGCACCGAACTGGCGGAAACCCCGGCGTGCCGGCCCATCGCGCGGATGCTCCAGCGGGTTTGTCCCGCCGGCGGCCGCGTCACCTCGGTGACCACCCGCGCCAGCGTGGCGGCCGGGATGGATGGTTTGCGGCCACGCCCGGGACGATCGTTGAGCCCGGCCAGACCCGCGGCTGCGAAGCGCCGCGACCACAGCGAAACCCGCTTCGGCGTGGTGTTCAGCCGTGCCGCGACGGCCTCCACGCCGAGCCCTTCCAGCCGCAACAGGATGATCGTCGCGCGGTCCCGATCGCGCATGCTGATGGCGCTGGCGCGGGACCGCCGACGCAACTCCGCCAGCACATCGGGCTCCGCCGTCAGCCGTCTGATCTGCTGTGACATGCGCCCCCCTTGCGAATCGGCGTGCAAGGGATTCTAGTCGGCATTAGCGAGGCAGGACACTAGTTGCACGCCTCAACGACGATCTTCGAGCAAATAACCCGTCTAGCGTCCGCGATGTGGCCGATCGTTGGGCGGGGTTGTTCTGGAATGCTTACTCTCATTCGCTCGCGCCTCAGATAAGCTTGTGTCGCGCGCTTAGTAACAAGCCGCCGTACAATCCTACCGCCGGTATAGCAAACGCCAGAACATTGCACGAGGAACGCGTTTTGGCGGAGGCGCTCGCGAGTTTGACTGCTGGATTCTGCATCGGCGGATACGTGCCAACCGATCGGCAGCCAGCGGCGCTTGAAATCGTTTTTTATCCAACTGCCGGTCAACCCGCTCCCGTTGAGCTTAGAATGGGCCATTCGTTCTGGGGAATGCCAGCTCTCATTTTGCGGCTGATCACTGGGTGCGCAGAGGAAGTTCGTCAGGCCATTTTGGCGTCTGGCAGGTGGCAGGGAACTGAGGCTGAATTAAATTCAATCATCCTTCAGCACAGCTTGGCTCATCCGCCAACGGTGCCTATTAGGGAGGCGGTCGATTTTGTCCATACGTGCCTTCTCACTACAATCAAGGCCATGAAGTTCTCACAGCATCAACAACGCTGTGGCGGCCCCGTAGAGATAGCAGTCATCACCACAGATAGGCCGTTCCGCTGGGTTCTTCACAAAACATGGGACTCAGCCATCAGAGAAGGTGAACCGCACGATGTCAGAATCATCCCAAACACCACGAGAGGCTGGGCCTCCGACTAGTGAGGAACCGGAACGGCACGCCCGTTTGAGTGAAGGTGAGGAAGCAGATAGACTGCGTCTCGCCCGAGAGCGCCTTCGCGTATTTGGAGACCCTCGGATGCGAGTAGACGTTCCTCATTCCTGGGACGGAAATGCGGTTCCTCTACGTTGCGGAATTGATAGCGGCAGCTCCGGGAAGACGACGCCATAACTGCGGCCGACCTGAAAGACCGTGAACCGGGGCCGCGCTGGCGGCGGAACCGGGTTCGGCGCCTTGGGGCGGGGTGGCCCAAATCAGGTCAATACCCATCCGAGGGATTACTACGCCGCCCGCGCCATCTCGCGCAGCACGTAATGCAGGATGCCGCCGTGCTTGTAGTAGGCGACCTCGTCCAACGTGTCGACGCGGCATAGCACCGGAACGCGATCGGTCTGACCGTCGGGGCGATGGATCACCATCGTCAGTTCCATGCGCGGGGCCAGATCCGCGAGGCCCTCGATGTCGATCACCTCGGCCCCGGTGAGCGCCAACGTCTTGCGGTCCGTGCCTTCCTTGAACAACAGCGGCAGCACGCCCATGCCGACCAGGTTGGAGCGGTGGATGCGCTCGAAGCTTTCGGCGATCACCGCCTTCACGCCGAGCAGCAGCGTGCCCTTGGCCGCCCAGTCGCGCGAGGAGCCGGTGCCGTATTCCTTGCCCCCGAATATCACCAGCGGCACGCCTTCGTTGCGGTAACGCATGGCGGCGTCGTAGATCGGCATCTGCTCGCCGGACGGATAGTGCTTCGTGTATCCGCCCTCCACGCCCGGCACCATCTCGTTGCGGATACGGATATTCGCGAACGTGCCGCGCATCATCACGTCGTGATTGCCGCGCCGCGACCCGTAGCTGTTGAAGTCCGGTTGCCGCACCTGGTGCTGCAACAGATACTCGCCAGCCGGCGAGTCCTTCTTGATGCTGCCGGCGGGGCTGATGTGGTCGGTGGTGATGGAATCGCCGAGCACGGCGAGGATACGCGCGCCCATGATATCGTGCGCGCCGGGTGGCTCGGGCGTGATGTCCGCGAAGTAGGGCGGGTTCTTCACGTAGGTGGAGCCGTCGTTCCAACGATAGGTGGCGGTGCCGCTTTCCGCCGACATACGCTGCCATTGCGGCGGCCCCTTGAACACCTCGGCGTAGCGGCGCTGGAACTGCTCGCGCCTGACGTTGCCCTGCACCATCTCGGTCAGCTCGGCCGAACTCGGCCAGACGTCCTTCAGGTAAACTTGCTCGCCGCTCGCGCCGACGCCGAGCGGGGCGGTGGTGATGTCCTCGGTCATGGTGCCGAGCAGGGAATAGGCCACCACCAGCGGCGGGCTCGCCAGATAGTTGGCGCGCACATTCGGATGCACGCGACCCTCGAAGTTGCGGTTGCCGGACAGCACCGACACCGCCACCAGGTCGTTGTCCTCGATAGTGTCGGCGATCGGCTCGTCCAGCGGGCCGGAATTGCCGATGCAGGTCGTGCAGCCATAGCCGACCAGATTGAACCCGAGCGCGTCCAAATCCTTGTCCAGCCCGGAACTCGCCAGATATTCCGTGACCACTTGCGAGCCCGGCGCCAGCGAGGTCTTCACCCATGGCTTCGGATGCAGCCCGCGCTGGCGCGCCTTGCGGGCGACCAAGCCGGCGCCGATCATCACGGTGGGATTCGATGTATTGGTGCAGCTCGTGATCGCGGCGATCACCACGTCGCCGTGGCCGATCTGGTAGTTGCGATCGCGCACCGGCGTTTTCGCGCCCGCCTTGTCCGCCGCGACGCCGAACGTCTTTGTCAATTCCGTTTTGAATGCGGAGGCCGCGTCCTTCAGCGCCACGCGATCCTGCGGGCGCTTCGGCCCGGCGAGGCTCGGCTGCACCGTGGTCAGATCGAGTTCCAGCAGGTCGGTGAACCGCGCCTCGGGCGTGGTTTCGTCGTGCCACATGCCCTGCGCCTTCAGGTAGGCCTCGACCAGCGCGATGCGGTGCGGGTCGCGCCCGGTCAGCCGCAGGTAGTCGATCGCCATGCGGTCGATCGGGAAGAAGCCGCAGGTGGCGCCGTATTCGGGCGACATGTTGCCGATCGTGGCACGGTCGGCGACCGGCAGGTGTTGCAATGCGGGGCCGAAGAACTCGACAAACTTGCCGACCACGCCCTTCCGGCGCAGCGTCTGCGTGATCGTGAGCACGAGGTCGGTCGCCGTGGTGCCCTCGGGCAGCCGGCCGGTCAGCTTGAAGCCGATCACGTCGGGGATCAGCATGGCGATCGGCTGGCCGAGCATCGCCGCTTCCGCCTCGATCCCGCCCACGCCCCAGCCGAGCACGCCGAGCCCGTTCACCATGGTGGTGTGGCTGTCGGTGCCGAACAGCGTATCGGGATAGGCGTAGGTCTTGCCACCGATTTCGGCGGTCCACACACCCTGCGCGAGATATTCCAGGTTCACCTGGTGGCAGATGCCCGTGCCGGGCGGGACGACACGGAAATTGGCGAACGCCTGCTGCCCCCAGCGCAGAAATTCGTAACGCTCGCGGTTGCGCTGGAACTCGATGTCGACGTTGCGCGTCAGCGCATCCGCGCGCCCGAAAACGTCGACCATCACCGAGTGATCGATCACCAGATCGACCGGGATCAGCGGGTTGACCTTCGCGGGATCGCCGCCGAGCCGGGCGATCCCGTCGCGCATGGCGGCGAGGTCCACGACGGCCGGAACCCCGGTGAAATCCTGCATCAGGATGCGCGTGGGCCGGAACGGAATCTCCTTCGCCGAGCGCGCGTCCCGCAGCCACTCCGCGATCGCGTGGGCGAATTCCACGCGATAGCTCTGGCCGTTCTCGAACCGCAGCACGTTTTCGAGCAGGATCTTCAGGCTGACCGGCAGGCGCGAAATATCGCCGAGCCGGTCGGACGCGTCGGGGATCGAGAAATACTCGTAGTCCCGGCCTTCGACGGTCAGCGTGCGGCGTGTGTTGAGGCTGTCCTGCCCGATTTGAGTCATGGCGAGCGGCTTTCGTTCCGAGGTTCAGCGCGGGCGATACATTGCACCGCAGCAGCCCTGAGACCATACCCCGGCGAAATGCGCTGCAGAGGGTGCGCGCGGGTGTTGAAAGCCGAGGGATTGGCGGCGTTTCGCGGCGAGCGTCTGGTGCTGGACGAGATCAGCTTCGCGGTTTCCAGGGGATCGGCGCTGGTGCTGCTCGGCCCCAACGGCGCGGGCAAGTCCACCTTGCTCCGGCTTTTGGCGGGGCTGCTTCGCCCTGCCGTGGGTAAGCTGTTCTGGAATGGCGCCGACGCGCTGGCGGAACCGACGGAGCACGCCAGGCGGGTGGCCTATCTCGGGCATCAGGATGGGGTGAAGCCCGCGCTGACCGCGGCCGAGAATTTGCGCTTTGCCGCCACCCTCGCGCGCACCTCGATCGCCGAGGCGCTCGCTTCGGTGGGGCTGGCGGAGTTGGCCGAGCTTCCGGCGCGGATGTTCTCGGCGGGCCAGCGGCGACGGCTGGCGCTGGCGCGGGTTGCGCTGTCGGCGGCGCCGATCTGGCTGCTGGACGAGCCGACATCCGGGCTGGACAGCGCGTCGGTGGCGGCGTTCGGCGGGACGATGGCGGCACATTGCGCGCACGGCGGCGTGATCGTCGCCTCCACGCACGCGCCGCTGCCGCTGCCGCGCGCGGCGGAGCTGCGGCTAGGCTAGCGCCGGGGATGCGGGCCTTCGCCGCGCTGCTGGCGCGCGAGTTGCAGCTTTCGCTTCGGCATTCCGCCGATACGGCGGCGGCGCTGCTGTTCTTTCTGGTCGTGGGTGCGCTGTTCCCGCTGGCGATCGGGCCGGCGCCGGAAACGCTCGCCCGCCTGGCGCCAGGCATCGTCTGGGTTTGCGCGCTGCTGGCCGCGCTGCTGCCGCTGGACCGGCTGTTCGGCGCGGATTACGAGGACGGCTCGCTCGATCAGTTGCTGCTCTGCGGCTTGCCGGCCGGCGTGGTCGCGAGCGCCAAGGCAGGCGCGCACTGGCTGGTGACTGGCCTGCCGCTACTGCTGGCGGCCGCGCCGCTCGCGATCATGCTGCGCATGCCGGAGGCATCGTTGCCCGTGCTGCTCGGCGGCCTGTTGCCGGGGACGCTGACCCTGTCGCTGCTCGGCACGGCGGGCGCGGCGATCGTGCTGGGCGCGCGGCGCGGCGGGGTGCTGCTGCCGCTGCTGGTGCTGCCGCTGGCCATGCCGGTGCTGATCTTCGGCGCCGCGGCAGCGGACGCTGTCGCCACTGGTCTCAGCCCGCGCCCGCATCTGCTGCTGCTCTGCGCCGTATTGGCAGTGGCGCTGCCGCTCTGCCCGCTGGCCGCCGGGGCGGCTCTGCGCAGCGCGGCGGAATAGCCACCGGGCTCCGCCGCGGACGCAGTGGAGCAATGTTGATCCAGGTCAATGTTGGTGCCTCGCGCAGGGCCTACGTCGAAGGTCAGCTGAACGGTTGCGGCACTGCCGCCAGGCGGTTCCGCGGCCATAGAGGACATTTGATGATGTTCAACTCACGCGTGTGCCGAACCCCTCGGCTTCTCGCAGCGACAATCGCCGCCGTGGCCGTGGCAAGCCTTGCGGCGACGCCAATAGCTGCCCGCGCCGATCGGGTCGGGGATGAAGCTGGATCGCGGGTGGGCGCGGCGTTTCACGAAGCGGCAGCCGCCGGTGCGCGCGAACTGCCCTGCGTCAAGATACCCGACCCCACGCGCCCCGCCATGGTGGAACCGCCGGCCAGGTCGCTGCCGCCGATTATCTTCGGCCCGTACAGAGGCCCCGATCCACGCGGCACGCGGCGCAATGTCATCCGCCGGACGTCGTGTTCGGCGAAACCCCAGGCAAACGCCGGATCGGCATTACGCACGTCCGCGCCGATGTCCGCCGATCCCGCGCCGCGCTCTTTGTGGCGGATTTGATCGGTTCGGACGGCCTCGAGGAGTGCCGATTCCGCGTTGGTAGAGGTCGGTAAGCAGCAGCAGGCCGTTATCGGCCGCCACGCGCCGCGCCGTCAGCGTTCGAGCACGTATCGCCCGGGTGCATCGTCGAGCGGCGGATAATCCGCGGACCCGAGCCCCGGCGGCGGCTGCCGATCGCCGGAATGGCGATCGAGCCACTCGTGCCAGGCCGGCCACCAGGACCCGTCCCGCGATGCGGCGACATCCAGCCAATCCTCCGGACCGATATAGGGGGTGTCCGAACGGACGCTCGCGGATGCGGTAGTGCCGGTGCGGATGCCCCGGCTCGCTGACGATTCCGGCGTTGTGGCCGCCCGAGGTCAGCACGAAGGTGGCGTCGTGCTCGTTCAGCAACAGGATCTTATAGACCGACCGCCAGGGCGCGATGTGATCGGTCTCGGTGCCCACGACGAACAGCGGGCCGCGGATATCGGCGAGCGAGACCGGCCTGCCGTCGACCCGAAAATGCCCCTCGGCGAGGTCGTCGTTCAGGAACAGGCTTTGCAGATACTCCGCATGCATGCGCGCCGGCATACGCGTGCCATCGGCATTCCAGGCCATCAGATCGCTTGCTTCCTGACGTTTTCCGAGCACGTAGGCGTTGATCGCCCGCGACCAGACCAGATCGTTCGAGCGCAGCATCTGGAACGCGCCGGCCATCTGTCGGCTGTCCAGAAAGCCTTGCGCGCGCATCAGGTCGCCGAGGAATTCGAGCTGGTCCTCGTTGATGAAGAGCTGCAACTCGCCCGCTTCGTCGAAATCCGTCTGCGCGGCGAGGAGCGTGAGGCTAGCCAGACGATGATCGCCATCCCGCGCCATCGCGGCGGCGGCGATCGCGAGCAAGGTTCCGCCCAGGCAGTAGCCGCAGCCATGGATCGGCGCGCCGCCGCCGATGGCGCCGACTGCGTCCATGGCCGCCATCACGCCGAGGCGGCGGTAATCGTCCAGGCCCAGATCGCGCGATTCCGCGCCCGGATTGCGCCACGAGATGGCAAACACGGTATGGCCCTGCGCGACCAGATAGCCGATCAGCGAATTGCGCGGCGAAAGGTCCAGGATGTAGTATTTCATGATCCAGGCGGGCACGATCAGCACCGGCTCGCGCCGCACGTCGGGCGTGGCCGGCGCGTACTGGATCAGCTCCATCAGTTCGTTGCGGAACACCACCTTGCCCGGCGTGACCGCGAGGTCGCGCCCCACCACGAGACCTTCGGGCGCGGCCGGCTTGCCGCCAAGCGCCGCGCGCAGATCGGCGGCGAAATTGGCCCAGCCCTGGAGCAGGCTGAGGCCGCCGGTCGCGAACGTCGTCTCGATCACCTCCGGATTGAGCCACGGCACGTTCGAGGGCGAGAACACGTCGATCCACTGGCGCATCGCGAACGATACAATTCTGCCGTTCGCGCGGTTCGTGCCGGGTGGCGGCTTGGCCAGTTCGCCCCACCATTCCTCGGCCACCAGGAACGCCTGCTGGAGCTGGGCGAACGGCGGGTTTCGCCAGCCCGGATGGCCGAAGCGATGATCGCCGGGGGAGGGGACGATGGCGGCGGCGCGGCCGGGCGCCTGCAGCAGGCGCCACGATTGGGCGAAGGCGAGCTGCGCCAGCGCCATGCGCCGGAACGGCGCGTTGGCGATATGGAGCCCCCAGTCCAGGAACGCCAGCCAGAGCGCGGTGGGCGACAACCCGGCCGTGAGCCGCCCCTCGGCCGCATGCACCAGCCGATCGAGCTCCGGCAGGCTCGATAACTTACGGTTGCGCGCGGGCGGAAGTTCGGCGGTCCCGATCGGCGGGGATGTCAGGCGCGATGGAGCGGATGAACGCCTCGGCTGCGCTCCGTGCACGACAACCTCCGGTTTGCTCGGCGGTTCTTGTGCGAGGGATTGCCGCCCCCGGCCTTGAGCTAGATCAAGATTGCCGCGCGAGCGGGCTGGCCGGGCCTATTGGGTCGTCCGGGAGGGCAGAGGAACGGTCGTGCCGCTCGGCGTGGCGGGCGGCGCGATTTTCTCCGGTGGATTGGTCGGCACCGGGGCGTTCGGGTCGCCGTGCGAAGCGATCGGCGGCGGCATCGCCGGGGCGGGCGGCCGCGCGGGCGGCGCGACCTTGGGCGGCGTCGCAGGCGCGGTTTCGGCGGCTGGCGCGGGGCCGGCGTTCATCGCGGCGGCCACGGTGCCGAATGCCGCCAGCAACGCGACGGTGAACGGTTTCATGCCGCGCTAACGTCTGGCGACCGAATCGGGTTGCCGGCCTGCTTGTTCCCAGTCCTGCTTGTTCCTACTCCTGTTCCGCCGCATTCTGCCGGCCTCTGGACGTGAGGAGGAACGAAACCGTGCAAAAATACATCATCGAGCGCGACCTGCCGAATGTCGGCAGCGCCGACCGCGAGACCCTGAAGGGCGCCGCGGCGAAATCCAACGAGGCGCTGGCCCAGCTCGCGCCGCGGGTGCAGTGGCTGGAAAGCTACGTGGCCGACAACAAGACCTTTTGCGTCTACCTCGCCGAGAACGAGGAGGCGATCCGCAAGCATTCGGAGCTGAGCGGCTTCCCGGCCAACAAGATCACCGAGATCCGCCGTACGATTGACCCGACCACGGCGAGCGGGTAGCTCTGGACCGTGGCGGCGCCTTGCCGATCAGGGCCGTCGTCGCCCCGCGCCGGTGTGCAAGCTCGACCGCTTGCCTTCGCCGCGGCCGGGAGGCTAATATCGGTAGCGTGCCTGCCGAAGGTATGTTTTTCCCGAAGCTTCAGTGGAGGAAACCATGAGCTGGAAGTCCCCGAAAGTTGTCGAAATCGCCCTTGGCGCCGAGATCAACTGCTACGCCTGCGCCGAGGTGAAGTAACTCGACCCGGGAGCGCCGCCGTCGGGCCTGCCCGTGGCGGCGCGAACTGGGCTTTAGAGAATACGCGCAAGTAGCCGCTGTTTCGGCGGCCTTCAGTCGGTTCCCGTCTCCGTTGCCGCCTTTCGCGTGCCCCGATAGGCATTGGAACCGTCGATGAGCAATAATTAAACAATCAATTGGAATGCCCGAGCAGGTATTCCTATATTATAACCCAGTCAGGCGCGCAGTCGCTGCGTGAATCTCTGACTGGCTTTGTCAATCGCCACCAAATCAGGTTGACTGGGGCGATCGGCAAATTCCCGAGAGGGCGGCGAGCCCTCCACTTTTTCGGCAACCTCTGGAGGAAACCATGAGCTGGACCACACCGAAGCTGATCGAAATCGCCCTGGGCGCGGAAATCAACTGCTACGCCTGCGCCGAGGTGAAGTAACCGAGTTGCGCGCCGCCTTGGGCATGGCTCTTGGCGGCGCGCGATGATTTGCCCGATACATCATGGTTGAACGCGATGCGCGCCGTCGTCCTCGGGGCTGCCGCGGGTGGCGGCTTTCCCCAGTGGAATTCCAATGCGCCGGGGTGCCGGCGGGCCCGGCAAGGTGATCCCGCCGCGAAGCCGCGCAACCAGGCCTCGGTCGCGGTTTCCGCCGATTCCAAATCTTGGTTCGTGCTGAACGCCGCCCCGGATCTGCGGGCGCAGATCGAGGGCGCGGCGGTGCTGCAGCCGCGGGAAGGGCTGCGGTCCTCGCCGATTGCCGGGGTGGTGCTGAACGGCGGCGACGTGGACGCGATCGCCGGCCTGCTCACGCTGCGCGAGCGCCAGCCCTTCACGATCTACGCGACCGCCAAGGTGCTGGGCGTGCTGGACGCCAACCCGATTTTCGAGGTGCTGGCCCGCGACGTGGTGAAGCGCCAGCCGCTTCGCCTCGAACGGCCGGTCTCGCTCGACCTCCCAACCGGCGAGCCGAGCGGGCTGACGGTGGAAGCCTTCGCCGTGCCGGGAAAAGTGCCGCTCTATCTCGAGCAGCAAGGGTCTGCGCCGCCGATCGTCGAGGGCGAGGAGACGGTCGGGCTCGCGATCGCCCACGGGGGCAAGAAACTGTTTTTCATTCCCGGTTGCGCCGCCATGACGGACCGGCTGCGCCAGCGCCTGCGCGGCGCCGAACTCGTGTTCTTCGACGGCACGCTCTGGGACGATCAGGAGATGATCCGCGCCGGTATCGGCGAAAAGACCGGGCGCCGCATGGGGCATATGAGCCTTTGCGGCGCGGACGGCACCATCGCCGCGTTCGCCGATCTCGGCGTGCGGCGGAAAATTTTGATCCACATCAACAACTCCAACCCGGTTCTGCTGGATGACTTGCCCGAACGCAGCGAACTGGGGGCGGCGGGTTGGGAAGTCGCCTTCGATGGCATGGAGGCGCGTCTATGAACGTCATGACCCTGGAACGTCCGCTCACGCCCGAGGGGCTGGAAACCGCGCTCCGCGCGATCGGCGCCGAGCAGTACCACAACCTGCACCCGTTTCATAAGGCCCTGCACGGCGGCAAGCTGACGCGCGGGCAGGTGCAGGCCTGGGCGCTGAACCGGTATTATTATCAGAGCAGCATTCCGGCCAAGGATGCCTCGTTGCTCGCGCGCCTGCCGACGGCGGAATTGCGCCGCGAATGGCGGCGGCGGCTGGTGGACCACGACGGCGATTCACCGGGAACGGGCGGCGTGGCGCGCTGGCTGAAACTGGCCGAAGGCGTCGGGCTTGATCGCGCGTATGTCGAATCGACCGCCGGCCTGCTGCCCGGCACGCGGTTCGCGGTCGATGCGTATGTCCATTTCGTGCGCGAGCGCTCGATTTTGGAAGGCGTCGCCTCGTCGCTGACCGAGATGTTCTCGCCGACCATCATCAGCGAGCGCGTCGCCGGCATGCTCGCCAACTACGACTGGATCACCCAGGACACGCTCGCCTATTTCACACCGCGGCTGACGCAGGCGCCGCGCGACGTGAACTTCGCGCTGGGCTACGTGAAGGAGCATGCGCGCACGCCGGAGCAGCAGCAGCTCGCGCTGGCGGCGCTGCGGTTCAAGTGCGACGTGCTGTGGTCGCAGCTCGATGCGCTGCACTTTGCTTATGTCGCGCCGGGGTACATTCCGCCCGGCGCCTTCGTACCCGAGGATCATGGATGAGCGAAGCCGCCGGCGACAGCGCGGTCCCCAAATTCGCGGCGGGGGTAAAATTCCGCCTCGATTCCGTCCGCAACGCCTGGGTCGTGCTGGCGCCTGAGCGGCTGTTCCTTCCTGACGAGCAGGCCGTCGAGATCTTGAAGCTGATCGACGGCGAGCGCACGCTGGGCGCGATCATCGACGACCTGGCGGCCCGTTTCAACGCGCCGCGTGACCTGATCGCCGGCGATGTCGGCGCCATGCTGCGCGACCTGGCCGAAAAAGGAGCGATCCGGCTATGAGCACGCTCGAACCGCCGATGGGGCTGATCGCCGAGATCACGCATCGCTGTCCGCTGCAATGCCCCTATTGCTCGAACCCGCTGGAACTGGAACGCGCCGGCGCCGAGTTGGATACCGCGACCTGGCTGCGCGTGCTCGACGAGGCGGCGGCGCTCGGCGTTTTGCAAATGCACTTCACCGGCGGCGAGCCCACCGCACGGCGCGACCTGCCGGACCTGGTGCGCCACGCCGCGACGCTGCAAATGTACACCAACATCATCACCTCCGGCGTGACGCTGGACGAGCGGATGATGGGGCGGCTGGTCGATGCGGGCATCGATCACATCCAGCTCAGCTTTCAGGATATCGCGGCCGGCAATGCCGACCGCATCGCCGGTCTGCCCGGCGCGCACGCGAAAAAGCTGGTCGCGGCGCGGCTTATCAAGGATGCCGGTCTGCCGCTGACGCTGAATTTCGTCGTGCACCGGCAGAACCTGGATAACCTTCCCGGCATGCTGGCGATGGCGGAAGACCTGGGCGCCAGCCGCACCGAGATCGCGCACGTCCAGTATTATGGATGGGGTTTGCGCAACCGCGACGCGCTGCTGCCGAGCCGCGCGCAACTCGACGCGGCGACGGAGGAGGTGGAATTGGCGCGCGCCCGGCTGAAGGGGCGCATGGTCATCGACTACGTGGTGCCGGACTATTACGCGCGCCGTCCAAAAGCGTGCATGGGCGGCTGGGCGCGGCGGTTCATCAACATCTCGCCCTCCGGCAAGGCGATGCCCTGCCACGCCGCCGAGACCCTGCCCGGTTTCACGTTTTCCTCGGTGCGCGACACCTCGCTCGCCGCGATCTGGGCGGACGATCCGGCGTTTCGCCGTTTCCGCGGCACCGATTGGATGCCCGAGCCCTGCGCGTCCTGCGACCGGCGGGAAATCGATTGGGGCGGCTGCCGCTGCCAGGCCTTCGCCATGACCGGCGATGCCGCGCGTACCGATCCCGCCTGCGCGCTGTCGCCCGACCATCACCTGATGGAAGAAGTCGCGCGGAGCCGCAGCGGCGAACCGCCCGATTTCGTCTATCGCCGCATCGGGGGCCTCTCCTCCGCCGCCCCCGCCGCGCAGCCCTCGTTCGAGCCGGCGGAGTAACGGCAAGTCAACATCTGTTGTCGGGCTCGCAATGAACGGCCCGCGGAGACAGCGGAAACGCGACCGTGACCACGGCGCCGCCGTCGCTTCGAAGGTCGATGCACCCGTCCAGTTGGCGAACGAGCGAATCCAGGATCTTGCGGCCGAGTCCCGCGGCGTGTTCGATCGCGTCCGGGAACCCCGGCCCGTCATCGGTGAAGACGAGTTCGGCGCGGTTCTCGGCCACGCGGCGCAGTTCGACAGTGAACCGCGTTCCGTTTCCCTGTGAGAAGGCGTGCTTCACCGCATTCGTGGTGATTTCGGTCGCGATCAGAATGAGGGTCATGACCACATCTGCCGGCAGCGGTATCGGATCGGCGCGCACCTCCAGGCGGAGATGAGCGCAACCGGTACCGCGAAACAGGTCGAGCAGCACCTCGCGCGCGACGACCTCGAAGCCTTTCGCCGCGCGTTGCGGGCTGTGCAGCTTGCGGTGCAGGCTGGCGAGCAGCACGAGTCGGGACGCGCCCTCTCTGCAAGGCGATTCTGCCCGGGGTTCCTTCGGCAAGCCTGTTCGCCTGCAATCTGAACAGGCTTGCGACGAATTGCATGTTGTTCGCGACCCGATGCTGCAATTCGCGGTACATCGTTTCCTGTTGGGCGAGCAGGATTGCGGTCTGCCATTGCCGGTCGCGCAGATGCCGGCCGGCGATGCGAATGATCTCCACCAGGGCGATGGTGATGGCCGCGACGACAAGATCGCCGGCCATGCCGATGGCCAGGTCGCGCGAGACCGCGAAGCTGGACGTTGGAGGATAGAGAAAATACCAGGCGAACACCCATCCGGCGACGGCCGTGGCCGCGGCGGGAGCCCAGCCGCCCACGACGGCGGTGAGCAGTATCGCGGGGAAGAACGTGACGAACGGAAAACCCCGGAAGGAATGCAGCCAGCGAGCCTGATCGCGATCGCCGCCGCCGTGGCCGCGCAGGCGGTCAGCCACCCGGCCAACGGCCGCTTATGGACAAATACTTCGAAAATCCGATCAGAAAGCGACATGGTTTCCAAATTCGCTGCGAACACAAATCGGCTCTCAAAACCGGCGAGCCAGTCGATGGATGTCAATCACCGCAATAAAGTCGAGGTTCCGCGTTCGGTCCAGCGCTTTCGGACTGAGTGGAGTGTGCTCCCTACTCCTTCGGCACATTCGGCGCTGAGCATTCAGATACCCAAATGAGGGATTGACCCCATTGGGGTCGAATGAGTAGATAGCGTTGCTTGTATTCCGGGCGCCGCGGATGAAAGAGACCACGACCAAAGGCAATCCGTTGAGCCGGGGCGAGCGCCTGCAGATCATGCTGGACGATAGCGAACTGCAGGCGGTCGACGATTTCCGGTTCGGTCATCGCATGGCGAGCCGGGCCGCCGCCGTGCGGGAACTGCTCCGGCGCGGATTGGCGGCCGGCGGCGCAATCGGTCAGCGGGTCGCCGGTTCTCGAGCGTCCCCCGCAACCGAGCGGCAGCCCTTCGGCGGGAACGGTTCATCCGGCGATTGAGAGCCGACGCACGAGCAAGGGAGCACGATGTCCCTGGAAATCGGCTTGCTGTTATTCCCAAAGGTGCAGCAGCTCGATCTGACGGGCCCCTACGAGGTATTCGCCTCGTTGCCGGACGCCGTCGTGCATCTCGTATGGAAGACGCTCGAGCCGGTCACGTCCTCGACCGGGCTTGTGCTGCGGCCGACGGTGACGATGGCGGAGTGTCCGCGGCTCGACATTCTCTGCGTGCCGGGTGGCGCCGGGATCAACGCGCTACTCGAAGACGAGGAAACGCTCGGCTTTCTGCGCGCCAAGGCGGAGGGCGCGCGCTATGTGACATCGGTCTGCACCGGCGCTTTGGTTCTTGGCGCGGCCGGGCTGCTTCGCGGCAAGCGCGCGACCACGCACTGGATGTTTCACGACCTGCTTGGCCCGCTCGGCGCGGTCCCGGTGCAAGGTCGCGTCGTGCAGGACGGCAATGTCCTGAGCGGCGGCGGGGTTACCGCCGGGATCGATTTCGCGCTCACGCTCGTGGCCGAGGTCGCGGGACGCGAGGCGGCGGAGGCCATCCAACTCACGCTCGAATACGCGCCGGCCCCGCCGTTCGACGCGGGGACGCCGGAGCGGTGCCGGGCTTCCGTGCTCGCGCGGGTTCGCGAGCGCGGCGCCGGATTGCGGGCCGAACGCGAAGCGCTGGTCGCGCGCGCCGCCAAACGGCTCGGCTAGCGCACGCGCGCCGCCCGCGCGTCAGCGGCAGCGCAGGTTCACCTCGGCCTCCGCCGTGTGCAGCTTGTCCAGCTCCTCCTTGGCGATCGGCGTGTTGCGGAACAGCGCGCCGCGCAGCCCGCCGCCGCCCTGCTGCATGGACAGGATCGTCGAGGCTTTCTCGTAATCGTCGTACGGCAGCATATTGGCGATGGTGTCGATGCCGCACGAGCACTTTTCCAGATACAGCCGATTGAAGCCGTTCGCGGCGAGGCAGCCGATCACGTAATCGGCGCGCGCCGATGTCGGATAATCGTATTTCGGATGGACAGGCTCCTGGCTCCGCGCGCCGGGCGGCGCGATGGCCAATGCGGCCGCGAGCGCCGGCAGGAAAAAGGCGGTGCGCGTCATGGCTTTGCTCCCAGCGGCTTCTCGGCCGTGAACGTGATTCGCTCCACCAGCTTGCCGGTTCCGGTGCTGGCGTCGACCGGCTCCGCGGCGCTGAGTTCGTCGAGCATGCCGGGCACCTGATCGGACAGAACGAAGGTATAGGTCTTGCCCTTGATCGCGGGCAGCCGGGTCAGGTGCTGGTCGTTCAGGAACGGCTGCAAGGTGATGCGCTTGGCGTCGACCGGCTTACCGTCCACAGTCACGCGAATGTCGCTGACATGCGCGCGGTCGACGAACGCTTCGCGGATGCGATGGCGAAAATACCCGGTGGCGACCCCGGTGGCCGCCTGCATTTCCCGCACGTCACGCTCCAGGAACAGCATGAGCAGCGGATTGGCGTGGAAATTGTCGATCGCCGGGAAGAACACGTGATGCGCGCCGGTCAGGAAATCGAAATCCACGTATTTGGTTCCGTCGGCATGGATTTTCTCGATCCGCTCGGCGATAGTGTCGGAGAACCCGCCCGCGCCCTCGCGCTGGAATCGGTATTCGAGCGTTTCCGGGTGGTCGATGTTCTGCAGATGCGGCGTCTCGAATAGCTCGACCTGCGCGGCGCTGAGCGGCCGCGTATCCGTCGCTGCCGCCGCCGGCCCCAGGGCAAGCATGCTCGCAACCACCGCGCCGACCGAGGCCGATCCGGCTGCCGCCAGGATACGCGTAATGCGGCCTGGCGGCGCGCGGCGGACGTTCGCCGGCATCCCGGGCGAGCGCGCGCCCCGGGCGACAGTTGCGGAGGATGGGTAAGTGATCCAGTTGGTCATCGTCTATTGCCTGATCGCCCATACGAATACCTGCATCGAGACGCGGCCGGTATTCGAGCGGCCGCTGACCCCGATGAGCTGCATGATGAACGCGCAATTCGTCGGACAGCAATACGTGAACGCACATCCGGAATGGCGCATGGCCAGATGGCGCTGCGAAGTGAACGTCCCACCGCAAAAACGGGCGTAATAGTTTCTCCGCTCGACCGGCGCGCAAATCGCGAACGCGTGAATGTCGGCAGTTCCGCGCGTTTGTGTCTTGTGAGCCGTGGCGTGCCGGCGCTAAGATTCTGAAAAATCGGAAGGACCTCGTTTTTCGTCCTTGCTGCATCGCAGCGGAGGAGCGTCTCCGCCAACAACAAGCTCGGAACAGGGCGCGCAGCCGTACGGATTCAACACCCAATGGGAGGCAAAAGTGAAATCTCGCAACCGTCTGATCGCGTGGTCGACCGCCTTGGTCGCTTCGGGCGCCCTGCTGGGTAGCGGCGCGGCGCGCGCGGCCGGGCAAGCCGATCTGATGAACGCCGATCAGCATCCCGGCGAATGGCTCATGCCCACGGGCGACTTCGCCAACCATCGCTTCAGCTCGCTGAAGCAGATCAATGTGCAGAACGCGCACAACCTGCGCCCCGTGTGGACCTTCTCGACCGGGGTGCTGCGCGGGCACGAGGGCGGACCGCTGATCATCGGCGACACGATGTATTTGGTGACGCCGTTTCCGAACGCGGTGTTCGCGCTCGACCTGAACGAGAACGGCAAGATCAAGTGGAAGTACGAGCCGAAGCAGGATCCGAACGTGATCCCGGTGATGTGCTGCGACACCGTCAACCGCGGCGTGGCATACGGCGACGGCAAGATCTTCCTGCACCAGGCGGACACCACGCTGGTCGCGCTCGACGCCAAGACCGGCAAGGTGGATTGGTCGGTGAAGGACGGCAATCCGAAGGTCGGCGAGACCGGCACCTCGGCGCCGTTCGTGGTCAAGGACAAGGTGTTGATCGGCATCAGCGGCGGCGAGTTCGGCATCCAGGGCCGCATGACCGCCTACAACATGAAGGACGGCAAAGTCGCCTGGAAGGCGTACAACAACGGTCCGGACGAACGGCTCCTGATCGATCCGCAGAAGACCACCGTTCTCGGCAAGCCGATCGGTAAGGATTCGTCGCTGAAGACCTGGCAGGGCGATCAGTGGAAGACCGGCGGCGCCGGCACCTGGGGCTGGATTTCCTACGACCCGCAGCTCGACCTGGTCTATTACGGGTCGGGCAACCCCGGAACCTGGAACCCGGTGCAGCGGCCGGGCGACAACAAGTGGTCCATGACGATCTGGGCGCGCAACCCGGAAACCGGGATGGCGAAATGGGCGTACCAGATGACGCCGCACGATCAGTGGGACTACGACGGGATCAATGAAATGATCCTGGCCGACACCAACGTGAACGGCAAGCCGACCAAGGCGCTGGTGCATTTCGACCGCAACGGGTTCGCTTATGTGCTCGACCGCACCAACGGCATGCTCCTGCAAGCCAACAAATACGACCCGGCGGTGAACTGGGCGACTCACGTCGATATGCAGACCGGGGTGCCGCAGGTCGTGAAGGACAAGGCTCCGGGCGACATGGGCCAGGACCACAACACGAAGATGATCTGCCCGGCGGCGCTCGGCTCCAAGGACGAGCAGCCGGCATCCTACTCGCCGGAAACCCACATGTTCTACGTGCCGACGAACCACGTCTGCATGGACTACGAACCGTTCAAAGTGACCTACACCGCCGGTCAGCCTTACGTCGGCGCGACGCTGTCGATGTTCCCGCCGAAGGGGCAGAACAACCTCGGCAACTTCATCGCCTACGACGTGAACAAGGGCAAGATCGTCTGGTCGGATCCCGAGCCGTTCTCGGTGTGGTCGGGCGCGCTCACGACCGCTGGTGGCGTGGCGTTCTACGGCACCTTGGAGGGCTACCTGAAGGCGGTCGACATGAAGACCGGCAAGCTGCTCTACGAGTTCAAGACGCCATCCGGCATCATCGGCAACGTCACGCCGTTCGAACACAAGGGTAAGGAGTACATCGCCGTGCTGTCGGGCGTCGGCGGCTGGGCCGGTATCGGCATGGCGGCCGGTCTGACCGAAGACACCGCCGGCCTCGGCGCCGTCGGTGCCTATAAGGCGCTCAACAACTACACGCAGCTCGGCGGTGTGCTGACGGTGTTCGCCGTCGAATAACACAAAGCCAGCCTTCGAGGCCCCGACCGGCGCGCCGCCGGCCGGGGCCTTTTTCTTGCCGGGCGCGCGAGCGGGGCGCTTTTGCCGTGCGCGCATTGCTGACATAATGCGGCCGATCAACCGCGGCCAATTAGCATCGGACCAGCGCGGTTGCTCGCAAAAGGAGGAATCGTATGAGCCGCCCTCGCCCGCTGGTGACATCGATTGCCGCCGGGCTTCTCCTCGCTGGCACCGCCGCTGGATTGCGGAATTACGCGCGCGCCGCGGAGCAGCCGAACCCGTATGAAATACAGAACGGACGCGTCGGCATCGGCATATTCCACGGCTATTTGTTCTACGGCGAGTCCTGCCTGCGCTGCCATGGCCCGGACGGCGCCGGCAGTTCCTACGCCCCGTCGCTTGTGGATTCGCTCAAGAGCCTGAGCGAATTTCAGTTCAAGAACATCGTCATCAACGGCCGTAAAAACGTCACCACGGCTACCGAAAACGTGATGCCCGCGTTCGGGACGGTCGCCGATGTCGTGCTCCACCTCGACGACATCTACCAATATCTGAAGGGCCGCTCGGAAGGAAAGATCGGCCGCGGCCGGCCGAAGCGCATCGGCGAGAGCGATGACTAAGTTCAAGCTTCTCGTCTTCGCGGCGGTGCTGGGCGGATTGGCGTTTGGGGCGAGCGCGCAGGAGACCATCGATCTGGTCTCGCGCACCAAGTTTCGCGTCTGCGCCGATCCGAGCAATCTGCCATTCTCCGATGACAAGTTGCAGGGATTCCAGAACAAGATCGCCGATCTGATGGCGCGCGACCTGCGCGAGCCGGTCAGCTATACGTGGTATCCGCGCACCGTCGGCTTTTTGCGGCGCACGCTGTTCGCCTATCGCTGCGATGTGGTGATGGGCACGGTCGCCGGTGGCGGGGAAACCGACAGCACCAATCCGTATTATCGCTCAGCCTATATGATCGTGACGCGATCGGCGGACGGGCTCGCGGCGACCTCGCTCGCCGATCCGGTATTCGCCGGGAAGCGCTTCGGGGTCATCGCGGGGACGCCGCCGACCGACCTTCTTGTCCGCCACAATCTGATGACGCACGCCACGCCGTACGAGTTGCAGATCGACACGCGCTACAGTTCGTCCGCGCGGGAAATGCTGCGCGATCTGGTCGCGAGGAAAATCGACGTGGCGCTGCTGTGGGGGCCGTACGCCGGCTATTTCATCGCCCGCGACCACCTGCCGCTGCACGCGGCGCTGTTGGCGAGCGATCCGGGCGGCCCGCGGCTCGATTATCGCATCGCCATGGGCGTGCGGCACGGCGAAGCCACGTGGCGGCGGACGCTCAACCGGAGCATTGGCAAGCACCGGGCGGACATCACCCGCATCCTGCTCGACTATCATATTCCGTTGCTCGACGAGCAAGATCACCTGATCACCGAAGCAAACTCGCATTGAGCGAGACACGGTTGGTCATTGCCGGATCAAGTTCGGCCATGACCAGCAGGTCTTGCACCTCGCGTAAGCACCACGAAGTCTATCTCAGTCCGCTTGCCAGCACGCCCGCGCCGATCAGCAACGTGCCGCCGGCGCGATTGACGCCACGCTGAACGCGCGGGCGGCTGATGGCCCGCCGCGCGGCTGAAGCCGCGAGGGCATAGAATCCGGCGTTGATGGCGGCGAGCAGCGCGCCGAGTCCGGCGAGGGAGACGGTCATGGCGGCGAAATCGCCGAGCACCACGCCGGCCACCGTCGCCGCCGCGGCTTTTCGCCCATGCGCCAGCGCGTGCGACACGATCATCAGGACGGTCGGGCCGGGCAGCAGCAGAAGCAGGGCCGAAGCGGCAGCGAAAGCGAGCCAGTGGTGCGGCGGCATCCGCTACAATTTGGCCTGCAAGACGCGCGCGTAGCGGCCGAGGCGCGCTTCCATCTCGCTCGGGACCCGGCAGGCATAGCGGATCGTCTGCTGCGTCTGCTGAAACATGCGAATGAGGAAATCGCGCCGCTGCTCGATCTCGTCGCGCCGCGCCGCGGCGGCGCCGATCGCGTCGGCCGGCACGCCGTTTTCCTCGTCCGCAACCTTGTTTACCAGCGCGGCCACGGATTTCTGGCGGCGATCCAGTTGCTTGAGATCGACGATGACGGTGTGCCGCTGGTCGTTCACCGCGTCGACCAGCGCGGCGAACAGTTCCGGCAGCACCTTCCGCCGCTGCTCCGGGGACAGGCTATCGGCGAAGGTGGCGAGTTTCTTCTCGCCCTCCGCGACCGGCACATCGCGGGGCGCCACGGCGCCCACCAGATTGGCGATCTTCGGATCGTCGCGCCAGTTCGCGCCTGCGGGCGCCGGCGGTCCGTTCCAGAACGTGCCAGCGGTCAATTCGGGAACCAGGCGCTGCGGGCACGGCCAGTCCGGCGTCTGCCATGGTGGTGCCGCCCCGGCGGAGACCGTCGTGAATGCCGCCGCACCGGCCGCGAGCAGGACCAGCACGGCTCCGGCCGAAGCCCTCATTCGGCGCCCGCCCGCCGCGCCATCAAACCGCGGCCCGGGTCGTAGCCGATCACCGCGAGCGCCGTGAACACCAGCAGATACGCGAGCACGACCGCCGCCGACAGGGCGTTGAACTTGTCGTACATGGCGAAGCGGATCAGTTCGACCGCGTGGGTGAACGGGTTGATTTCGGAGATCCACCAGACGACCGGGCTCGCCTCCTTCACCCGCCACAGCGGATAGAGCGCCGAGGAGGTGAAGAACATCGGGAAAATCACGAAGTTCATCACGCCGGCGAAGTTCTCCAACTGGCTCGACGAAGGACGACAGAACGAGACCGAGCGCACCCAGCATCAGCCCCGACAGCACCAGGGCCGGCAGCACGGCGAAGTAGCCGGTGATCGGCGGCTGGATGTCCCAGAACCACGCAATCGCCAGGAAGATGTAGGCCTGGACGACGGAAACCGCGACGCCGGCGAGCAGCTTGGCGATCAGCAGGAACCAGCGTGGGAACGGGCTGATCATCAGCGTCTTCATGCTGCCCATCTCGCGGTCGTAGACCATCGAGAGCGAACTCTGCATGCCGTTGAACAACTGGATCATCGCGAGCAGGCCGGGCGCGATGTACACCTCGTACGGGATGTAGGTCTCGTAGGGCGGGATGATCGACACGCCGAGGACGAAATGAAATCCGGCGGCGAAGATCGCGAGCCAGACCAGCGGGCGCACCAGCGCCGAGATGAAGCGTCCGCGCTGTTTCAGCCAGCGCAGCGCCTCGCGCCGCACCACGCCGCCGAGGCAGATGGCGTACTGCGCCGGCGACATGCCGGCGCGCTGCGGGACGTATCCGGTGACTGCGTGGGCTTTCATCAGCGGTGCTCTCTCGTAGCGGAACACGGATTGCGACCGCGGCGAAAACCGGAGCTCACGGGGCCGCATACCGGGCGGAGAAGCGGTTCCCGGCTGGCGCCGGGATGGTGACCCCGATCTGGCGCGATGGCGGGGGCGCGAACAGAACGGGTCGGTGATTGCTTCGGAGCTGCCATCGCCTCAACGTGGCGTTGCCGCCGCATCCTCATGGGTAAGCCGGTCGAACGCCTCGCGCAAATCCGCCGCCCCGCTCTCTGCCGCCACCTCGGGCACCGCGCCTTGCGCCAGCACGTTGCCGCGGTGCAGCACGATCACGCGCGATTCCTCGGACGCCTCGTCGATCAGATGCGTGGCCCAGAGCACCGCGAGTCCATCCTCGGCACACAGTTTTCGGACGTGCTCCAGCAGGAAGCGCCGGCTTTCGATGTCGAGCCCGACGGTCGGCTCGTCCATCAGCAGCAACGGCGGGTCATGCACGAGGGCGCGCGCCAGTTCCACCCGCCGGCGCTGGCCACCGGAGAGCTGGCGCACCTTGTCGCGCCGCCGCTCGGCGAGGCCCACGCGCTCCAGTTCGGCGGCGACGCGCGGCGCGGCGGCGCGGCGGCCGATGCCGTGCAGCGAGGCGTGGTAGAACAGATTCTGCTCGACGGTGAGGTCGAGATCGAGCGTCGACTGCTGGAACACGACGCCCATGCGCGCCAGCGCGGCGCGCGCCTCGGTGCGGATGTCGTGGCCGAACACCGCGATCCGCCCGGTACGGGCGTGATAGAGCCGGGTAATCAGCGCGAACAGCGTGGTCTTGCCGGCGCCGTTCAGCCCGAGCAGCACGGTGAAGTCGCCGCGATGGATGGTGAACCCGACATCGTTCAGCACGCGCCGCGCGCCGAAGGAATGGCTGAGCCCGATCACCTCCAGCGGCGGCCCCGCCTCGGCGACCGCGCCGGCCCCCGGGCGCTCGATGACCTGCCCGGACCGCTGATCCAGCGCTATGGCGGGGTCACGGGCCATCGACGATATCCCAGGGCGATTGGCCGACCGGCACCGATTTCGTGACCCGCAGGTCCGGCACGTCGATCACCGACATGTCGTTGCTGATGCCGTTGGCAGTGTACAGCCGCTTCTGGTCCTGCGAAAAGGCCATGTGCCAGACCCGCTGTCCGACCAGCAGATACTTCTTCACCTGATAGGTCTTGGCGTCGATCACCGCGACGCGGTTCGCCGGGCCGAGCGCCACGAAGGCGAGCTTCCCGTCCTTGCTCAAATTGATCCCGACCGCCTGGATCGCCTCCTTCGGCACGCCAGGGATATCGAAATGGATGGTGTGCAGCACCTTGTGCGCGTGCGCGTCGACAATCGCGACCGTGCCGGCCACTTCGGACGAGACCCAGACCAGCGCTCCGTCCTTGGTGAACGCGGCAAAGCGCGGACGGGTGCCGACCAGGACGCTGGCGATCATCTTGTGCGTCGCCGCGTCGAAGAAATGCACCATGCTGGTGGTTTCGGAGGTGTTCACGATGGTCTTGCCGTCCGGGCTCACCGCCATGCCCTCCGGCTCCACCCCGGTGGGGATTTCGTCGATCACCCGCCCCTTCGCGATGTCCAGGATGGAGACCATGTTGTCGTTCTCGTTGGCGACGTACAGCGTCTTGCCGTCGGGGCTGAGCGCGAAGAACTCCGGATCGGGATTGCTCTGCAGGATGCGGACCACCTGGTAGCTGGCGGTGTCCATCTCCTCGATGTGGTCGGCGTCGCTGGTGCAGATGTAGAGGTCCTTGCCGTCCTTCGACAGCACCAGCCCGCGCGGGCGGGCGCCGACGGGCACGATCTTGATGATCTTCAGCGACTTCGCGTCCACCACCGTGATGGTGTTGTCCTTCTCGTTGGAGACGTACAGCCGCTCCGCCCGGGCGGCGCCCGCGACGACGGTTCCGATCAGGACGAAGGCGGCAAGAACGGCGCCGCGCGTCAGTGCATGTGGCATTTGGTCTCCGGCCGGTCGATGCCGAGCGTGTCGGTTTCGTAGAACTGGTGCAGGAACCCGGGCTGCGGCGAGATCGACACCAGCGAGCGGTCGTCCGCCAGCAGCACGGGCTGGCGGAGCTGCCCGTCCCAGGGGCGGAAGCTGAGCGGCGGGCCCTTGTACCCCGCCATCTCGAATTTCGTGCCGTGCAGGAAGGCGGCCATTTTCGCCGGATCGGTGCTGCCCGAGCGGGTCGCCGCCTCGCCGAAGGCGCGCACCGCGAGCCAGCCGCCGTAGTCGCGCGCCGTCATCCAGCGATGCGCCAGCTTGAGGAACCGCGCCTGCAACTGCGTCGCGCCCATTTCGTCGAAGGCGCGCGCCCAGGCGGTCGGCACCATCCCCTGCGTGCCGGCGACCGGGCGGGGCTCGAAGGTGCGATAGCTCAGCTCGTCGCCGAAATTGTCCTCCTCGTCGGCGACCACCAGCAGGTCGTAGGACTCGCCCTGGGTCAGCTTGGCGACCTCGGTGTTCACCTCGAAATGGCCGGTATCGGCCTGCTGCGCCGCCGGATTGAAGCTCCACGGCTTGTCGGCGACGATCCTGATCTGGAACTTGCGTGCCGAGCGGCGGATCGCGTCGGCGTAGAGCTTGTCATCGGGCGTCTTGCCGGTGACCAGCATGATCCGCTTCCAGTTCTTCACCACCAGGTACTGCATGAGCGCGTCGGCCAGCATGGCGCGGCTCGGCAGCACGTGCAGCACGTTGCGCCGGCACCCGGCGGCGCGCAGCATGTCGTCCGGATCGGTGGCGTCGATCAGGGTGACGTCCTTGGCTTCGGGCAGGTCGGCGACCTGGAGCAGCAGCGCGGGCGGCAGGTCGGTGACGAAGTTGCGGCGGCCGGCGGCCACCAGCTTCTTGAACGCCGCGACGACACCGGCGGCGTTCGGGGCGACCGCCTGCTCCAACTGGTATTTCTGGCCGATGAAGCGCCCGGTGGTGTTGTCGTCGGCCAGCGCGACCCGCCCGCCCTGGATGCCCTCGTCGGCCGGGGGCTGGTCGAGCCAGGTTTCCGGCCAGACACGCTTCACCGACAGGCCGAGCCAGACGATGTCCACCACGGCCGGAGCGGCTGCGGGTGCGGCGGCGGGTACGGCGGGGGTGGCAGCGTGGGTCGGGACCGCCGCCGGCAAGCCGGCCAGCAGCGCGCCGATCAGAACGACACCGCCGAGAAGCGCCCTCCGCGGACCGAAGCGGACCCCCATTCGCCAAATCCCTCCTCGGATCGTAATTTCCGCGCCGGCGGCGACCGTGCCGGCCCGCGGTTGGGACCACGGTTGCGCGTTAAGGCGGCCGGATACTGCGCGCAAGCCCCAGGTCGCGCCAGTCGGATTCCTCCGGCGGAACAACCGGCTGGGGCTGAGGAGAGAGCGGAATGCGACATTCGGCCGGCGGTCTTCGTGTGGTTCTCGCGTCACTGGCGCTGCTGATTTTGTCCGCGGCGCCCGGATGGGCCGCCAAACCGCGCATCGCGTTCTTCGGCTTCGAGATGGTCAACACCTCGCTTCAGCCGACCAGCCGGGAGGAGCGGGCGCGCCTCGGCCGGTTGGACGACCAGCTCCGGGCGGTCCTGGAGAAGTCCGGCCAATACGAGGTCGTGGACACCGCGCCCGTGCGGAAGGAACTCGAAAAGCTCGGCGGCGTCCGCGCGTGCAACGGCTGCGAACTGCAACTGGCCCGCAAGCTCGGCGCGAGCGAAGCCGCCTATGGCTGGGTGCAGAAGGTCAGCAACCTGATCCTGAACATCAACCTCGTCATCGAAAGCGCGGACTCCGGCAAGATGCTGAAGGGCGGCAGCGTGGATATCCGCGGCGACACCGACCAGTCCTGGACCCGCGGGCTTGCGTTCCTGCTGGAGGAGCACGTGTTCAACCGATAGAACCGCATCGCGCGGGCTCGCATCGCGCGGGTTCGGCCGCCTGGCCGGCGTTCGTTGCCGTCACCCCGCTCAGTGCTGCGCCCGGGCGTAGGGGTAGATCATGTTTCCGGACTTCAGCCGCTCCGGCCACAGGATGACCTCGGTTTTCGGCTGCTTGAACTGCGCGACGTCGTGCGCCTTCACGTCCTGGAACTGCACCTCCAGCACGCGCGCCTCGCGCCATTCGCCGTTCGCCCCGAACGCGATGTTCCCGATGATCGTTTTGAACGTGTGCGAGCGCAGGTAGGCGGCGAGCTTGTCCTGATCGAGGCTCTTCGTGCCCTCGACGGCTTGCTGCAGCACCTGCATGTCGGCATAGGCGAACGGCGGCAGGTAATAGCCGAGCAGATCGACACCCGCGGCGCCGGACCGCGCCTGATAGGCCTTCAGGAACGCCAGCGCCTCGGGGTTCGCGAGTTGGCCGAACGGCAGCCAGAAATCGTAATCCGCGATGCCGTTCAGCAGCGGCCCCAACTGCGTTTTGATGGACGTGTTCTGCAGCCCGACCATGCCGCCGCCGAACATTTTGGGCTTCAGCCCGACCTCGCTCGCGGCCCGGATCATGCCCACGGAATCCGGCGGGTATGACGCGACGAACACCAGATCCGGATTGGTGGCCTGAATGGCCCGGACGATCGGCGTGTAGTCGACCGTGCTGGGCGGATAGGTCCGGTCGTAGACGATCTTCAGCCCGGCCCGCTTCGCCAGGCCGCGCGCGCCGTCCAGCGCGTTCTTGGCGAATTCCGCGTCCGCGCCGACCATCGCCACGGTCTTCGGCTTCGGGTTCTGCTGCATGGCGACCGCGAAGAAGCCGCGCGAAAAGCTCTCCTTCGGGTGCGGGCCGCCGGTCGGCACGAGGGAGAAGTATTTCGGGTAATGGAACACGCTGTTCACGTCCAGGCCGAACAGGCCGAGGAACGTGCGGTCGTGCTGCATCACCACGGGCATCGCCGGCGCGATCATGTTCGTGCCGTAGCCGCTGATGACCAGATCGACTTTGTCGACGTCGAGCAGTTTCGTGTAGATGCCCGGCACCAGCGCGGGATTGGTCTGATCGTCGTAGTAGATCAGCTTCACCTGCCGCCCGAGCAGCCCGCCATTGGCGTTCACCTGGTCCCGCCAGATTTGCATCGCGAGCAGCGCCGCCTTGCCGTTTGGCGCCAAGCCGCCGGTCAACGCCATGCCGAGCCCGATGGTGATGGGCGGTTCGGCCGCCCGGACCCGGCCGGCGCCCGCCGTCAGCGCCAAGCCCATCGCGGCCAAAGCCGCCAGCCGCCCAATTCGCCATGAACCCATGATGTCCTCCCCATTTGCGGCGTGCTCATTGATTGCTCAAAGCTCTACAGAAGCCGCGCGGCTTCGGCCAGCGGTGAGCCAGCTTTTGTCGAGCCGCGTTGCATGTCCGCAAACCGGCTGCGCCGCTGTCGTCGCGCCTCGACCGCTGACTGGCAAACGTGGTCGCTGGAAATATTCGTCACACGAGAGCGGGAACACAATCGAATCGATCAAATTGCGCGACAAGAGAATCGGCGAGTCGCGAACTGATGCGTCGCACCGATCACAATCTAGCTATTCTCATTTCGCCTACGTTGCCTTCTACACGGGAAGAAGCTATGCGCATCGCAACGAACACCCGGGATACGATCGGGTGGCGCAACTGCCGCAAGCAAACCGGAGGAAACAGCATGTCGGAAAACCAAACGCCGCAGTCCGAGAACCAGGCGTCAGGGCGCCAGGATCTGACGAAGCGGATCGAGAAGAAGATCGAAACGAAGGAATTCAAGGTCGAAAAGCTGGAAAAGATCGAGGCCAAGGAACACAAGGACCTGAAGCTCGAGAAGATCGAGAAGAACGAGATCAAGGAGCACAAGGACGCCAAGCAGGAGAAGCTCGAGAAGAACGAGGCCAAGGAGCACAAGGACGCCAAGCACGAGAAGGCCGAGAAGAACGAGATCAAGGAGCACAAGGACGGCAAGCAGGAGAAGATCGAAAAGCTCGAGAACAAGGAGATTTCCAAGCTCGAACAGGGCGAGAAGCCGCAGGGCAAGGAGAAGGACGGCAAGGAACTGGTCGAGGGCCCGGGCAATCCCGGCGATCCGATCGAGCAGCGCCTAGGCGCGCTGGAGCAAAGCATGGCATCCATGCAGCATTTCATCACGCAGTCGCAACGCCCAGATCTGAGCCGCGGCGCGCTGTCCGGCGAGCAATCCTCGTCCGGCGGTCAGGGCGGGTGATTTCCCTGGGCGGGACCGGACGCATTTGATCCTGGTTCTCTGCGAGGAAGCGGACGCATCGGCGATTTGGGCGGCGGGACGCCTGCGTGACGCGGGCCTCGCCGTCCAGCTCGTTTCGGGCGCCGACCTCGCCTCGGCGGAAGCATGGGAGCACCGGATCGGGCGCGACGGCGCGGGCTTCGCCGTGCGGCTCGCCGACGGCCGGGTGATTTGCGGCGTGGAGGTCCGCGGCGTGCTCAACCGGCTGTCGTTCCTGCCCGCCGCGTGGCTGCGGCGGATCGGCGGTCCGGACCGCGACTACGCCGTGCAGGAGCTGTACGCCTTCTGCCTGAGCTGGCTGCACGCGCTCGCCGGGCCAAAACTGAACCCGCCGATGCCGCAAGGCTTGTGCGGCAATCACCGCCATCCCTCGGCCTGGATGGCGCTGGCCAGCCGGGCAGGATTGCCGGTCGCGGCTTACCGCCTCTCCAGCAGGGACGACCCGGCGGCGAGCTGGCAGCCCCGGGTTGCCGCCGATGGCGCGACCGCGATCGTGGTCGGCGAGCGGGTGATCGCGCCGCCCGAGCTGGGCGTGTCCCTGCATGACGGCTGCCGGCGCCTGGCCGCGCTCGCGGGCACACCGCTGCTCGGCACGGATTTCGCCCCGGACGGCGAGGCGCGGGCGTGGCGTTTTGCCGGCGCGTCGGTGATGCCAAACCTCATCGCCGGCGGTGAGGCGCTGATCGAGGCGCTTGCCGAAGCGCTGACGGCGTGACCGGGCGCGCGTGATCCTTCTCTGCGGCATTCCGAGCGAGACGCCGCTACGGCTGGTTGCGCGCGCGCTCGACACGCTCGGCGCCGAGTACCGGTTCGTCAATCAGCGCCGGGTCGCGGACTACGCGATCGACTGGGAAATCGTGGACGGCGTCATCGACGGAACGCTGCGTCTGGACGACGAGGCGATCCGCCTCGCCGATGTGCGCGCCGCCTATGTGCGGCTGATGGACGACCGGCTGTTGCCCGAGCTGGAAGGCGAGCCGGAGGGATCGCCCGCGCGCCGGCACGCGCGCGGGTTCCACGACGCGCTGACGCGCTGGCTGGAGATCGCGCCCGGCCGGATCGTCAACCGCGCCGATCCGCAGGGCTCCAACGGATCGAAGCCGTATCAGGCGCAGCTCATCATGCAATACGGGCTGCGCGTGCCGGAGACCCTCATCACCAGCGATCCCGATTTGGTCCTCGCGTTCCAACGCGAGCACGGCACACTGATCTACAAGTCGATCAGCGGGGTGCGTTCCATCGTGACCGCGCTCGGCCCGGACGATCTCGCGCGGATCGAGGACATCCGCTGGTGCCCGGTGCAGTTCCAGGCTTGCGTTCCGGGGACGGACGTGCGTGTCCACGTCGTGGATCGCGAGGCGTACGCGACCGAGATCGTCAGCGATCGTCTCGATTACCGCTACGCGCGCCGCAACGGCGGCACCGCCGAGCTGCGCGCCACGGATCTGCCCGAGGACGTGTCGCGGCGCTGCATCGCGCTCGCGCATGGTCTCGATCTGCCGTTCGCCGGCATTGATCTGAAGATCACGCCATCGGGCGAGGTGTTCTGCTTCGAGGTCAATCCGTCCCCGGCCTTCTCGTTCTACGAGGCCAACACCGATCAGCCGATTTCGCACGCGCTCGCGCGGTATATGGCTGAGGCATGATGGCGCGGATCTCCGCCGTGGTCAGGCGACGGAGACTACACGCTGGGCCCTGAAACGCGCGCGGTCAGGTCGCGGACATCGGCCGATCCGTGCAGGTTCAGCACCATGTCCACGATTTCGCGCCTGCGGGCGGGGGACAGAACGTCGGCCGCGTTTTCCTCGAACTTGGCCGCAATCTCGCCGGGGCGCATCGGGTTGGCTGGGGAGCCGCGGTTGTGCCCTTCCACCTCCTCGTAGCGGCGACCGTCACGCATCGTCACGATCACCACGCCCTTGAATTGTTCAGGGCCGGGAAAAGACGGATCGATGCGGTAATCGACCCGGTCGGCAATGGCGAGAATCGACGGATCGGAGAGGCTTGCGGCGGCGTACGCGGCCTTGCCGATGCCGCCGCGCGCCAAAGCCTCGGCCAGGGTGTATTGCAGGCTGACGCGCCCGTGCGAATCGGTGTTGGGACGGCGCTTCTCCGCGACCGGCTCGCAGACGATCGGCACGATGAAGGACGCAACCGGGCAGACGATCCGGTCCACCTGCGCCGGATCGATGCCGTGGCGGGCGCGCAGCCGGAGCAGCGCGTCGATATACGGGTGGATCACATGCGCGACCGGAAACGGCTTGAACGAGGCGTTCTCGCTTTCCCAATGGGTGCCGAGACCGTCCGTGACCCGGGCGTAGTTCGGCGCCACCTGCGGGTCTTGCAGATGCGATTGCAGAAGCCCGAACCGGCCCTCGATGATCTCGGCCGGCCCGGTCGCGCCGGCGCGCGCCAGAAAGGCAGCCGCGATGCCGCCCTGCGCCGCCCAGCCGGGGTGCAGGAACTTCGATTGCGTGCCGTCGACCCAGCACTGCAGCAGACCGGAGGCAAAGCTGCCGGCGATCCCGGCGGCCGCCGTCATGCCAGGCGGATCGAGCCCGAGCAGCTTGCCCGCCAGCCAGGCGGTGCCGAGCGTGGAGAACAGGCCGGTGGGGTGAAAGCCGCGGCGGTGGAACTGGCCGGGCGCGATGCTGCCGATGCGGCAGGCAATTTCACTCCCGAGCGCGATGGCGCTTAGCAATGCGCGCCCCGATACCGGCGCCCTATCGGCCAGCGCCAGCGCCGCGGCGACCGACGGGCTGCTCATATGGACGATGGATTCGTTATGGGTGTCGTCGTATTCGAGCGCCTGCGCCAGCGCGCCGTTCGCGAGCGCCGCGCCGGGCGCGCTCGACCGGGCCGCCGTGCCGAGGATGCGGCAAGGACCCGCCGGATGCATGTCGCCGACCGCCCGGACCACCGACTGGCCGAAATTCGTGCCGAGCCCGGCGAGTGCGAGCCCGATCACGTCCAGCACCCTTAGCTTTGTGTGGTCAACCACGCGCTCCGGCAGGTCGGCGTAGTCGAACCGGCTCGCCCATTCGGAAAGCAGCGCGGAACAGGCTGGCATTCGATACCTCGGGGAATGAGTGGCCGGGGTATTCGTACCATGCTATCGGCCGCCCAGCACACCCGCCCAGCAGACTGGCAGCAGGAGGACGTGACGGTGCCGCAATCCGCGCCCGAATACGAGGTATTCGCCATCCGCTACGCCATGCGCGCGGCGAACCGCTCGGAGCATTTCATCGGTGGCGATCCGCATGACGGGCCGATGCCGATGGACTATTTCGTCTGGCTCATCCGCGGCGCCGGACGCGCCATCGTGGTCGATGCCGGCTTCACCGCTGACATGGCCGAGAAGCGGCGGCGTACCTTCCTACGCTGCCCGATCGACGCGCTGTCGTCCTTCGACGTGCATGCGGAAAGCGTGTCGGACGTGGTGCTGACGCATCTGCACTACGACCACGTGGGCAATTTCCACCATTTCCCGCAGGCGGATTTCCATTTGCAGGAAGCGGAACTGCATTACGCGGTCGGGCGGCATATGCGCTACCCGGTGCTCGCGCGCCCGTTCGAAATCGACGAAGTTGTCGGCATCGTGCGGCTGAACTATGCGCGCCGCGTGCGGCTCTATAACGGCGTCGCCGAACTCGCGCCCGGGATCACCTTGCATCCGGCGCCGGGGCATTCGGTCGGCTTGCAGTTCGTCCGGGTGAACACGAGGCGGGGCCCCGTCGTGCTCGCCTCGGACGCCACGCATTTCTACGAGAATTTTCAGACCGGCCGTCCCTTCACCACGGTGTTCAGCGTGGGCGACATGCTGGAAAGCTTCGAGCGGCTGATCGCCGCCGCGCCGAGCCCGGCGCATATCGTCCCCGGCCACGACCCGCTGGTCATGCGGCGCTATCCGGCTCCCAGCCCCGAGCTGTCGGGGATTGCCGCGCGGCTGGACGTCGATCCGACCGAGGCATGAAGGTCGTCGAGGTCACCAACGTCGATTTCTCGCTCTATCAGTTCGTGCTGCCGCTGATGCGCGGCGCGCGAGCGCGCGGGCACGAGGTGATCGGCATCTGTGCCGACGGTCCGCTGCTCGCGCCGGTGCGCGCCGAGGGTTTCCGCGTCCTGCCGGTGCCGATGGCGCGCCGCCTGTCGCCCGGCGCGCAAGCGCGCGCGTTTCGCGAGTTGGTACGGGCGCTGCGCGCCGAGCGCCCGGACCTGGTTCACGCCCACATGCCGATCAGCGGCCTGCTCGCGCGGGCAGCCGCGTGGGTCGCCAGGGTGCCGCGCATCGCCTACACGTGCCACGGCTATCTGTTCAACCAGCCAAGCCCCTGGCCGCGCCGCGCCGCGTCGCTGGCGCTGGAATGGGCCGCCGGGCGGCTGACCGACATCTATCTGACCGTGTCCGCCGAGGAGGCCGCCGACGCGCGCCGGCTGCGCATCAGCCGCCGCGCCGTGGCGGTCGGCAACGGCCGCGACCCGAACCTGTTTCGCCCCGATCCAGAGGCGCGAGCGCGGCTGCGCGCGGAGTTCGGCGTGCCCGAGGACCGGGTGGTGGTGGTCGCCGTCTCCCGCCTGGTGCGCATCAAGGGCTATCCCGAACTGATCGCTGCCATGCGCGAGCTGGCGGAGGCCGAGCTTTGGGTGGTTGGCGAGCGGCTCGCCTCCGATCGCGGCGCGGACATGGAGGCCTTGCTTGCGAGCTGCGGCCTCGGCGCCGCGGCTGCGGCGGTTCGGCTACCGCGCGGACATCCCGGCCATCCTCGCCGCCGCCGATATCTTCGCCCTGCCCAGCCATTTCGAGGGCCTGCCGATGTCGATCGTGGAGGCCATGCTGGCCGGCCTGCCCGTGGTCGCCACCGATATACGCGGCCCGCGCGAGCAGGTGGTGGACGGCGTGACCGGGTTCTTGGTGCCGCGCGGCGAGGCCGCGCCCCTGGCGCGCGCCATCCGGCATCTGGCCGAGCACCCCGCCCTGCGCGCGGCGATGGGCGCGGCCGGACGCGCGCGCGCGCTCGATCTCTACGACGAGCACAAGGTCGTGGAGCGCACGCTGGACCTGCTCGGCCTGTAGGTCGCCGCCGGGCGGCGCCGGTGCTAAGCGGGCGCCGGCGTTTTCCCGCGGAGCTGACCATGACCGACATCGTCCCGATCCGGCGCGCGCTGATCTCGGTTTCCGACAAGGCGGGAGTCGAACGTTTCGCCGCCGCGCTCGCCGGGCGCGGGGTGGAGATTCTCTCCACCGGAGGCTCGGCACGGGCGCTGCGTAGCGCCGGCATCGCGGTGGTCGATGTCTCGGATCATACCGGCTTGCCCGAAATGCTGGACGGGCGGGTGAAGACGCTGCACCCGAAAATCCATGGCGGCATTCTCGGCCGGCGTGACGATGCTCGGCACCAGGAACAGATGCGGGCGCACGACATCGCGGCGATCGATCTGGTGTGCGTGAACCTCTATCCGTTCGCCGAGACGGTCGCGATGGGCGCCCCGTTCGACGCCGCTCTGGAGAACATCGACATCGGCGGCCCGGCGCTGATCCGCGCCGCGGCCAAGAACCACGCGTTCGTCGCCGTGCTGACCGATCCCGCCCAGTACGAGCCGGTGGTGGCAGAGATCGCCGGGCATGGCGGCACGCGCCTGGCAACGCGCCGCCGGCTGGCTGGCGAGGCCTATGCGCTCACCGCGGCCTACGATTCGGCGGTGGCCGGCTGGTTCGCCGGCGAGGACGTTTTCCCCGAGCGGCTCACGATCGCCGGAACGCTTCGCCAGCGCCTCCGCTACGGCGAGAATCCGCACCAGCAGGCGGCCTTCTACGCGACCGGCGCGCCGCGTCCGGGGATGGCGACCGCGCGGCAGGCGCAGGGTAAGGACCTGTCGTACAACAACCTCGCCGACGCCGATGCGGCGCTCGACTGCGTGGCCGAGTTCGACGATCCGGCCGTGGTCATCGTCAAGCACGCCAACCCGTGCGGCGTGGCCACAGGTGCGAGCCTTTCCGCCGCCTGGGAGCTGGCGCTGCGCTGCGATCCGGTTTCGGCGTTCGGCGGCATCGTCGCGCTCAATCGCCCGATCGACGCCGAGGTGGCGGAACAAATCGCGGCGATCTTTACCGAGGTGATCGTCGCGCCGGGGGCCGACGAGGCGGCCCTCGCGGTGCTCGCGCGCAAGCGCAACGTACGGCTCCTGCTGACCGGCGCGCTGCCCGACCCGGCCGCGCCGGGGCTTACGTTCCGAGCCGTCGGGGGCGGATTTCTTTTGCAGACACGCGACAGCGGGCGCGTTGCGCGCGAGCAGCTCCGCGTCGTCACGCGTCGTGCGCCGAGCGAGGCGGAACTCGCCGATCTGCTGTTCGCCTTCCGGGTCTGCAAGCACGTGAAGTCGAATGCGATCGTCTATGCGCGTGGCGGCGCGACGGTCGGCATCGGCGCCGGGCAGATGAGCCGGGTCGATTCGGCGCGGATCGCCGCCTGGAAGGGCGCCGAGGCGGCGAAGGCTGCCGGCTTGCCCGAGCCGCTGACGCAAGGGAGCGTGGTCGCCTCGGACGCGTTTTTCCCGTTCGCCGACGGGCTGGAGGCGGCGCTCGCGGCCGGCGCCACGGCGGTGATCCAGCCCGGCGGCTCGGTGCGCGACGCCGAGGTGATCGCCGCGGCGGATGCGGCCGGGGCGGCGATGGTGTTCACCGGCATGCGCCACTTTCGACACTGAGCCGCTCGGCATCACGCAACCGGTCAGGCTTCCAGTCTGGCTGAAGCCGCTCGACTACCCCGCTTCGAAGCCGAGGAATCCGGGGGTTTCGCGTAACGGCGCCGCTGAGCGGAGCCGCGCGAGATCGGGTGTCGGCCTGGCGGTTCGCGGATCGCCCGCCAGCATCCGCTCGAGCGCCGCCGCCACGGCGAGCACATGGGCATCGCCGCCGCGCGGCCCGACGATCTGCAATCCGAACGGCATCCCGTTCCGGTCCCGCCCGACCGGCAGCGACACCGCCGGATGTCCCGCGAGCGTCACCGCATAGGCGAGCGCCAGCCAGTGGAAATACGTGCGCGTCCGCTTCCCGTCGATCTCGGTCGGGTAGAGCTCGGTCCAGGGCCGGGGACTGATGGTGATCGACGGCGCCAGGATCACGTCGACATCGCGGAAGAACGCTTGCCAGCGTCGATACAGCGCGGTCTGCAAACCCTCGGCGCGCGCCACGTCGGCGGCCGACAGGCGCAGCCCCGCCTCGACATTCGCCCGCACGTTGGGCCCGACATCGTTCGGGCGCGCGCGCACGCGGTCCAGATGCGCAGCCAGGAAACTGACCGCGCGCAATGTCTCGAACGCCTCGTCGGCGCCGGCGCAGTCGGGCGAGCCATCTTCGGCGCGGGCGAAGACGTGGCGGAACAGCCCGGTTTTCTCGGCGAACACCTCGGCGATATGCCGCTCGGTGGGCGCGAAGCCGAAATCCGGGGTCAGCGCCACCCGCAGCCGCGACGGGTCGATCGGCGCCGGCGAGGCAAAATCCTTCGCGCGGCGGATGGATTTGCCGTGCACCGTGGTCGCCAGCGGGTCGCGCAAATCGTCCGACACCATCGCGGATAGCAGCAGGCAGACATCCGGCACGGTGCGCGCAATCGGGCCGAGGACGGCCAGCGGCGACCAGCCCTGGACGCGTTTTTCGCTCGGCACCAGGCCGGGTGTCGGGCGGAAGCCGGCGATGCCGCAGAAAGCAGCGGGGTTGCGCAGGCTGCCGCCCATGTCCGACCCCGTGGCGATCGGCACCATGCCGCAGGCGAGCGCCACCGCCGAGCCGCCGGACGAGCCTGCCGCCGATTTCATGGGATCGAACGGATTGCCGGTCGCGCCATAGACCGCGTTGCGCGTGTTCGCGCCGGCGCCCCATTCCGGCGTATTGGTCTTGCCGAGCACGATCGCGCCGCCAGCGCGCACCGCGGCCACCAGCCGCTCGTCGGCTTGCGGAATATGGTCGCGAAAGATCGGACTGCCGTAGGTCGTCCGCAGCCCGGCCGTATCCTCCAGATCCTTCACGCCGAGCGGTAGGCCATGCAGCGGCGGCAGGGGATCGCCCCGCATCACCGCCTGTTCGGCCACGCGCGCGGCGGCGCGGGCGCGCTCGAAATCGCGCGCGACCAGCGCATTGACGGCGTGGTCCACGCTTTCGATGCGGGCGATGCAGCTCTCCAGCAACTCGACGGGCGAGAGCTGCTTTCGGCCGATCAGCGCACGGGCTTCGACCGCATCCAGATCGCAGGGCTCGGCCATCGTCAGTAGCCGAGCGCCATGCCGTCCTTGCGCGGATCGGAGCCGCCGACCAGCACGCCGCGCGCGCGGTCGATCCAGATTGCCTGACCGCCGCCGTGCGGCTCGTCGATGCCGGTGATTTCGTGCCCCATGCGCGCGAGCTGCCGCGTGACCTCGGCCGGAATGCCGCGCTCCACCTCGACTTTTCCCCCGAACGGAAACAGCCGCGGCAGATCGAGCAATTCCTGGATGTCCAGCCCGAATTCCAGCATGTTGGTCAGGAACAGCGTCTGCCCCATCGGCTGGAAATGCCCGCCCATGACGCCGAACGGCATCACCGCCTGGCCGTTCATGGTCACCATGCCCGGAATGATCGTGTGCATCGGCCGCTTGCGCGGCGCGATGCAGTTGGGATGGCCGCGCTCCAGCCGGAACGCGAAGCCGCGGTTGTGCAGCACGACGCCGGAGCGTTCGGCGAGAATGCCGGAGCCGAAACTCTTGAACAGCGAGTTGATGAAGCTGCACGCGTTGCCGTCGCGATCGACGACGCAGAGATAGACGGTGTCGCGGTGCGGCGGCAGCAAGGTCTCGCCCGGCGCCGGCAGCACCGGCAAGGCGCGCGCATCGTCGATCAGGCCGCGCAAGGCGGCGAGGTATTGCGGGCTGGTCAGGCGAGCGACCGGAACATCGGCCTGTTTCGGATCGGCCAGGAAGGCGTCGCGGTCGCGATAGACCAGCCGCGCCGCCTCGATATGACGGTGCAGTCGGAGCGCGCCGAGCGGACCGTCCGGCGCCGTGTCGAACCCGCCGAGAATGCCGAGCATCATCAGCACCAGGAGGCCGGAACCGTTCGGCGGGCATTCCCAGACATCCCAGCCGTGCCAATTGGCATGGATGGGCGTGACGAACTCGGGGCCGTCCAGCCCCTGGGCGAAGTCGGCCTCGGTATGCAATCCGCCGCGTGCGCGTAGCGTGGCGACGATATCGGCCGCGATCGGCCCCTCGTAAAAGGCGCGCGCGCCGCCCCAGGCGATGGCGCGCAAGGTTTCGGCGAGCGCCGGCTGGCGGAACACGAAACCGGGTTCGGGGGGCGCGCCGTTCGGCAAGAACGCCCGCGCGCCGCTCGCGCGCAGCTTGTCGGCGGCGGCGGCCCAGTCGTGCGCGATGCGCGGATGCACCGGCCAGCCGTCCTCGGCGAAGCGGATCGCGGGCTGCAACAGTTCGTCCAGTCCCTTGCTGCCGTGCGCATGCAGCAGCTTTTCCCAGGCCGCGACCGCGCCGGGCACCGTGACCGCGTGCGGGCTGGTAGGCTCGAGCGCCGTCACGCCACGCCGTTCCAGTTCGTCCAGGGACGCGGCGGCGGGCGCCCGGCCGGAGCCGTTCAACGCGATCACCTTGCCGGCACCGGCCGGGGCGTAGAGGCAGAAGCAGTCGCCGCCGATCCCCGTGGATTGCGGCTCGACCACGCCGAGCACCGCGACCGCGGCCACGGCGGCGTCCAGCGCATTGCCGCCGGCGCGCAGCACGTCGAGCGCGGTCGCCGTCGCCGCAGGCATCGAGGTCGCGGCCATCGCGTGCGTGGCGTAGACCGGGCTGCGGCCGGGGAGGTGAAAATCGCGCATCCAAAGCTCCAGGCTTGCCGCTCGCGGATCGGTGCCGGATTGCTGGCATGGGCATCCCGCCTTGGCAACACTGCCCGGACTGGCAACATGGAAGCGGCAGACGGGAGACCCGGCCATGGGCGCCACGATCGAGGATTTCCAGAAACTCGACATTCGCGTGGGGTGTGTCGTCGATGCGCAGCCGTTCCCGGAGGCGCGCGAACCGGCGATCAAGCTCTGGATCGATTTCGGCCCGGAACTCGGGACCAAGCAGTCCTCGGCCAAGATCACCGTGCATTATCAGCCGGACCAGTTGATCGGGCGGCAGGTGCTGGCGGTGGTGAATTTTCCGCCGCGCCGGATCGCCGGTTTCGCGAGCGAGGTGCTGACGCTCGGCGTGCCGGACGAGGACGGGAACGTGGTGTTGATCCGCCCGGATTTCCTCGCGCCGAACGGCGGCCGCCTGTTCTGATGGCGCAACACTATTACACCGTCACCTGGGACCAGCTCCATCGCGACGGGCGCGCGCTGGCATGGCGCGTGATGGGGCGCGGCCCGGAGGGCGGCGATTGGCACGGGATCGTGGCGGTCACGCGCGGCGGCCTCATTCCGGCGGCGATCGTCGCGCGCGAACTGGAGTGCCGGTTCATCGAGAGCGTCTCGGTGATCTCCTACGACGAGGAAGTTCCCGGCCCGACGGTGGTGACCAAGCCGCCCTCGGCGGCCGGCGACGGCACGGGGTTTCTGGTGGTGGACGATCTGGTCGATACCGGGGCCACCATCCGCGCGGTGCGCGCGCTACTCCCGCGCGCGCATTACGCCTGCATCTACGCCAAGCCGGCCGGGAGGAATTGCATCGACACCTACATCACCGAGGTCTCGCAGGACACGTGGATTCTGTTCCCGTGGGACACCGAACCGCAATTCGTGGCGCCGCTGGTGAAGCGTCGGACCTAGACGCGCCAACCTACACCGACTTCTCCCGATGATTTCTATTGACCACATGAAAATTCACCAATAGGTTGATAACGGCGGCCGGCGACCCCCAGCCTCCGTCCTTTTTACCCGAGGTTAATCATGCGACACGCGCCTCGCCGTCGCGCTGCCACCCGCGAGTCGGGCGGCACCGGCGATGCCCAGGACTCGCCCGGCTTGGCAAGCCTCGTCGCCGTCCTTGGTCTGGCCGTAACGATCGCCGCCATCCTGGCCCATGCGCCGCCATGCCAGGCCGCGTGGCCCGCCGACCAGGGCTCGATATCGCCCGGCCCGGCTCAGTCCGCGCCGCAACAGGACTTCCAGCCGATCCAGCCCGACTGGTGGAGCGCCATTCAGCGCCTCACCGAGGAGCGGGAAACGCGACAGCTTCAGCAGGTTCTCGCGCCGGAGCGGTGGACGGTGCTGGCCGTCGAACACGGGTCGGTAATCCCGCGGCGGACCCGAATCGCGCGGCTGCCCGCCAGTCGGGACGGCGGCGAGCCAAATTTCGCGCAGGAAAACCGCCATTGAGTTTGGCCAAGCTCATCGGCGGCGCGTCCACGGAGCAAATCTTCGACCTGTCGCGGCTGCTGGCCGGGGACGCAATCGCCGCCCCCGAGTTCCCGGGCGAGGATCTGCACCTGATCCGCCACTCCGGCTTGTTCGATGCCTGCTGGTACAAGCAGACCCATCCGGACCTGGGCGCGGCCGCAGCCGATCCGGCTCGCCACTACCACGAGCAGGGCTGGCGGCTGGGCTATCGCCCGAATCCCTATTTCGATCCGGTCTTCTATCGCGAACGGAACCCGGACGTGGGCCGCACCGAGGCCGATCCGCTGCCGCACTATATCCGTTATGGCGAACGGGAACGGCGGCGCCCGGGGCCGCATTTCGATCCGGCTTGGTATCGCACCGCGAACAATCTCGCGGAGAATGCGCCGTGCCTGCGGCATTTCCTGGAACACCGGCACAAGGGCAAGGTGAGTCCCGTCGCCGAGTTCGATGCGGCCTGGTATCTGGAGACATATCCGGATGTCGCCGCGGCGGGGATCGATCCGTTCGAGCATTTCCTGGTCCAGGGCTATAAGGAATCGCGCAATCCCTCGCCGACATTCGATACGCGGTTTTACCGCCAGCGTTATCTGCACGGTTCGTTCGACGAAAATCCGCTGCTCCACTATTTGCGCAACCGGGACCAGCCAGGCCTGCACACCGCGATGCCGGTGCACGAAACGACGATCCCGCGCGAGGTGCGGCGCTTTGCCCAGCCGGGGCCGGACTTCGAGCCGGCGCGCCCCTTGCCCGCCTCCGCGCCGCGCCGGGCCTGGGCGCTTGCCTTCTACCTTCCGCAGTTTCACGCCTGCGCCGAGAACGACGCGTGGTGGGGTAGCGGCTTCACCGAATGGACCAATCTGCCGCGCGGCGTGCCGCGTTTCGCCGGTCATTACCAACCCCGCATTCCGCGCGACCTGGGTCATTATTCGCTCGACAACGCCGAGGTCATGCGCCGCCAGATCGAACTGGCGCGTGGTGCCGGCGTGCACGGCTTCGCGTTCTATTTCTACTGGTTCAACGGCAAGCGCCTGCTGGACCGGCCACTCGAAGCGTTCCTCGCCGATACCACGCTCGATTTTCCGTTCTGCCTGATGTGGGCGAACGAGAATTGGAGCCGGCGGTGGGACGGCTCGGAACGGGACGTGCTGATTTCCCAGGACTACCGGCCGGAAGACGAGCCGGCCCTGATCGCCACCTTTGCCCGCCATTTTGCGGACCGCCGCTATATCCGCCTCGCGGGGCGCCCTCTGCTGATCCTCTACCGGCCGGGCCTCGTTCCCGATGCGGCTGGCACGATCGCGCGCTGGCGCCGACTGTTCGACGAAGGCCACGGCGAGAACCCGCTGCTTGTCATGGCGCAGAGCTTCGACGACGCCGATCCGGCGGCCTTCGGCCTCGATGGCGCCGTCGAATTCCCGCCCCACAAGCTCGTCAAGGGATTGGCGCTCGAGAACGACAAGCTGCATTACCTCGATCCGGAATTCAGCGGCCAAGTTTACGGCTACGACGCCCTGGTCCAGCGATCGCTCGGCGCCAGACCCGCGGAATTCCCGCTGATCAAGACGGCCATTCCGGGCTGGGACAACGATCCGCGCCGGCAAGGCAGCGGCCTAGTGGTGCAAGGAGCGACTCCCGCGAAATACCAGGCCTGGATGGATCGGCTGGTGCGGCAGGCCGAGGCACGTCCGTTCTTCGGCACGCCCATCGTCTGCATCAATGCCTGGAACGAGTGGGCGGAAGGCGCCTATCTGGAGCCCGATGTCCATTTCGGCAGCGCCTTTCTCAACGCCACCGCACGCGCGATCGCGGGGATTCCGCCGCGGAGCGCGGTCGGGCGGCTGTTGCTGGTCGGGCACGATGCGTTTCCGGCCGGCGCGCAGTACCTGTTGCTGCATCTCGGGCGGCGGCTGGCGTGCCGGCATGGCGTGAAAATCGAGTTTCTGTTGCTCGGGGGCGGCGCGCTCGAATCCGCGTATGCCGAGGTGGCGCCGCTCACGGTTGCCAGGGACGAGCCGGCCGTGGAACGCGCGCTGGCCCGCATCGCCGAGGAGCAGGCGTTACGACCGGCCATCGTCAACACGGCGGCCGCCGCGCGGCTTTGTCCGCTTCTGGCCCGGCTGGGAATCGACTGCACGCTGCTGCTGCATGAGCTGCCCAGCATCATCGCCGAAAAGAAGCTGCTGGCCGGCGCACGCGAGGGCACGCAAGCCGCCCGCCACTTGGTCTTCGCCTCGAGTTACGTGCGCGACAAATTCGCGGAGCTGATCCCGTTCGCGCCCGAGCGCGCGGTGATTCGGCCGCAGGGCAGCTACAAGGAGGTGCGGTTCTCGGCGACGGCGCGGACGAAGCTGCGCGGGCAACTCGGGATCCCTGCCGAGGCGGTCCTGGCCATCGGCATCGGTTATGCCGATCTGCGCAAGGGGTTCGATCTGTTTCTGCAAGTCTGGCGCGCCGTCCGCCGGCGAAGCCGGAACGCGCGTCTGCTCTGGATCGGCGATATCGATCCGTTGCTGCGAGCCTATCTCGGCCACGAAATCACGGCCGCGGAAGCGAGCGGCACGTTCCATCTGCTCGGCTTCCGCGACGACGCGGCGGATTGGCTTTCGGCCGCCGACGTCCTGTTGCTGACCTCGCGCGAGGATGCGTTTCCGACCGTCGTCTTGGAAGCACTGTCGGCCGGCACGCCGACGATTGCGTTCGAGGGGGCTGGCGGCATTCCCGACATGCTTCGCGCCCATCGCGCCGGCCAAGTGGTCGGGCTGGGCGATGCCGACGCCATGGCGCGCGGCGTGGTTGCGCGAGCGCGCGGCGCGGACGAAGCATCCGATCGCGCGCGGCTGGGCGCCATCGCGCGCGAGCATTTCGATTTCGGTGATTACGCGGGAGATTTGCTGCGTTTAGCGCAGCCGCGGCTGCTGCGCATTTCGGTGGCGGTTACGAATTACAACTACGCCCGCTACCTGCGCGCGCGGCTCGCCTCGATCTTCGCGCAGACCTACCCGGTTTGCGAGGTTCTGCTGCTGGACGATGCGTCGAGCGACGACAGCGTGGCGGTAGCCGAGGCCACGGCGGCGGAATGGCGGCGCGATCTCGTCGTCGTCCGCAACGACGCCAATAGCGGCTCGGTGTTCCGGCAATGGCGGCGCGCGGCCGAGTTGGCGCGCGGCGACTTTCTTTGGATCGCCGAGGCCGACGATGCAGCCGATCCGCAATTCCTGGAACGGCTGGCCGAGGCGCTTTCGCTCGCCGTCGATCCGGTGCTCGCGTTCAGCGACAGCCGCTCGGTTGACGAGGACGACAGGCCGGTTTGGCCCAGCTATCGGGAATACTTCGCCCAATCGGCCGGTGCCGGAACGCTGGCGCGCGACGACGTGTTCCTCGCCGGTGGCTTCGCGCAACGTTTTCTCGCCGAGCGCAATCTCATCCTGAACGTCAGTTCGGCGGTGTGGCGGCGGCAACCGCTACTGGATGCGCTGCGGCGGTGCGAGGCCGAACTGGCGAGCTACCGCATGGCCGGCGACTGGCGGCTTTATCTCGAAGTGCTCACGGAGCAGGCCGCCGCCAGCGTCGCCTACGTGGCGGCGCCCCTGAACGTGCATCGGCGTCACGTTGCCAGCGTGACGCGCCAGCTCGATCCGGAGCGGCACATTGATGAAATCCGCCGCGTTCATCGCGTCGCCGCCCGGCGGCTCGGGGGCGCCGAGGAGTTGCGCCGGCGCCAGAAGGCGTATCTCCGGCGGCTGACCGAGGAGCTTCGTGCCGGCGCTTTCGCCTGACCCGCGGCCGCGCCTCTCGGTCCACGCCAAAAGCCTTCCCATTTCGGCCGGCTTCGCGCATTGACCCGCCCCGGTAAGCAGGAGGCGCGTTCCGTGGACAATGTCGAGTTGGCGCAGGACAATCTGGAAAAAGCTGAGCGGCGCGAGCGCGCGGAACTGTCTTGGCACAAGCGTGCAGCGATCCTGATCGCCGTTCTTGCCGCCATCGCGGTGATCGTGGAGATGAGCGCCAACGACGCGCAAACGGCCTATCTGGCCCATCACGTCTCGGCCGCCGACATCTGGTCGGAGTATCAGGCGAAATCGACCCGGCGGGTTGTGCTGACGCAGGAAGCCGAGATTCTGGCCAGCCTCGGCGGCGCAAATGTCGATCCGGCGATCCGCGCGCGCATCGACAAGGCCCGCAGCGAGGCCGCGCGGATGATCTCCGATCCGCGCAAGAAGACCGGCATGCAACAACTGAGCAGTCGCGCCACCGCCGAGGAGCATATCCGCGACCACGAATTGCGGCGTCACGAGGAACTCGAACTGGGCGCGCGCGGGCTGCAAATCGGGGTGGTGGTAACCGGGCTTGCGATCGTGACCGGCGCGATCTGGCTCTTTGTTGCCGGCGGGCTGCTCGGCGCCGCCGCCGCCATCTATGCGCTGTTGGCCGGCGGTTCCCTGATCTGAGGGCCGCGGCAACCTCGATCGGATCGGCCGCAATCATGCGCGGTTCGATCCGGCCGCTTGAGCGGCCAGCCGGACGCGCTTATCTGCTGCCGAGCCAGACGGCCGGACGGCCGCTGACATCCTGAGGATGTTGGAGGAAAGTCCGGGCTCCACGGGAATACGGTGCCGGCGAATGGCCGGCGGGGGCGACCCCAGGGAAAGTGCCACAGAAAATATACCGCCCGCGCGGGGCCCCCGGCAGCACGCTGCTTGGGACCCCAGGCAAAACGCCCCGCGGGCAAGGGTGAAATGGTGCGGTAAGAGCGCACCGCGCGGCCGGTAACGGTCGCGGCATGGCAAACCCCGCCGGGAGCAAGACCGAATAGGGGCGGCCGGCGGCGCGGATCGGGACACTTCCCCGGCTCGCGTGACGCATGGGCATTCCCGCCCCGCCGCCCGGGTTGGTCGCATCAGGCGCGCCGCGAGGCGCGTCGCAGAGGAATGGCCGTCGCGCCTCGCTTGGGGCGTACAGAATCCGGCTTACAGGCCGTCTGGCTGATTTCCCGTCGCGCCCCGTCGGCCCGTGTGTCTCGCCGCGGAACAATTTTTCCGCGACTCCGTCACGCGATCGTTAAGTTGCGGTTCGCGCTGGAACGCCGCCGATTCGCGAGAAACACCAGACGATTCGCGGTTGTAACCGGACGTTTCCCTTTGACGCCCATGGTTGCCCATGCTATCCCACGCTCTCCCACGAGAGGGGGCCCTGCTGGGGCACCACAGCCGGAGGGCACCGCCTCCGTTCATCGCAGCGCATGCGCCGAAACCGGCGCTTTGACCTGGGGAGGGCGGCCCTGGCCGGATGACCCAATTCATGGGCACCCACCAGAACAGATTGGACGCCAAGGGCCGCGTCTCCGTGCCTGCCCCGTTCCGCGCGGCGCTGCGCGCCCTGGGTAACGGCAACGGCAACGGCAACGGCGAAGCCAGCGCTTCCCTCGTGCTGCGCCCCTCGCACAAGCACGCCTGCATCGAGGCCTGGCCCGCCGCCGCCTTCCACGACCTGGCGGCGCCGCTGCAGCGGCTCGACGTTTTCAGCGAGGCGCATGACGACCTCGCCGCCGCGCTCTACGCGGACGCGTTTCCGGTGGAGACCGATCGCGAGGGCCGAATCGTCCTGCCCGAGCACCTCGCCGCCCATGCCGGCCTGTCCGACAGCGTGGTGTTCATGGGGCTCGGCCGCATTTTCCAGATTTGGGAACCGCAAGCCGCCGAGCGCCGCCGGCGCGAAGCCCGCGAGCGGGCGCGCGAGCACCGGCTGACCCTGCCCGGCGCGCGGGAGGCGGCATGAGCGGCCACCACCCTGTCATGCTGACCGAGGTGCTGCGCACGCTCGCCCCGCGCGACGGCGGACGCTATGCCGACGGCACGTTCGGCGGCGGCGGCTATAGCGCGGCGATCCTGCAAGCCGCCTCCTGCACCGTCTGGGCGATCGACCGCGATCCCGATGCCATCGCCCGCGGCGCCGCGCTGGCCGCGCGCTTCCCTGGCCGGCTGCACCTGATCGAGGGCTGCTTCGGCGACATGCTCCCGCTGCTCGCCGGTGCCGGTGTCCGCGCGCTCGACGGCGTGGTGCTGGATTTCGGGGTTTCGTCCTTTCAGCTCGACGATCCGGCGCGCGGGTTCAGTTTCCGCGCCGACGGTCCGCTGGACATGCGCATGGGACGCGAGGGGCCGACGGCGGCGGATCTGGTCAACCGTCTGCCAGAGGCGGAGTTGGCCGATCTCCTGTTCGCATTCGGCGAGGAACGCCGGGCGCGGCGCATCGCCCGCGCCATCGTCGCCGCGCGCGCGGCGTCCCCGATCCTCACCACCGCGCGGCTTGCCGCGATCGTGCGCTCGGTGGTGCCGCCGGACGCCTCTGGCATCCACCCGGCGACCCGCAGCTTCCAGGCGCTGCGCATCCGCGTGAACGACGAGTTGGGTGAGATCGAGCGGGGACTCGACCAGGCGGCGCGGCTGCTCGCGCCGGGCGGGCGGCTGGTGGTGGTCGCGTTCCATTCGCTCGAGGACCGCATCGTGAAGCGCTTCATGCAGGCCGCCGCCGGACGCCAGCCTGCACCCTCGCGCCACGATCCGAGCCGGCTGGCTGGCGGCTCCGTGCCGACCGTCAGCGCTTACAGGCTGCTCACGCCAAAGCCGGTCAGGCCCGGCGAGGCCGAGATCGCCGCCAATCCGCGCGCCCGCAGCGCCCGGCTGCGGGCCATCCAACGCGAGAGCGCCGCCGGCGCGAAGTCGTTCACGCCAGCCGGGGAGAACGCCGCCAGATGATCCGACCCGTCACCTGCATCTGCGCGCTGCTGGCCGGCGGCTCGGGACTGTTTCTCTACCAGGCGAAGCATCGCACGCTCATGCTCGACCGCCAGATCGAGCGGACGCTGAAGGACATCGAGGCGACGCGCGCGAAAGTCGGCATTCTGCAGGCCGAATGGGCGCTGCTGAACAGTCCGGAGCGACTGGCCCAGTTGGGCGACCGGTTCCTCGCCCTGAAGCCGGTCACGCCGACGCAGTTCGTCACCCTCGCCGACCTCGACCAGCGCCTGCCCCCGCCGCAGCCGGTCATCGCGCAGGCGGGTGGGACGACCGATCAGGCGCCGGCGCCGAACCAGGCCAAGGAGGCCGATGCCGCGAGCCCGGCGGAGCCGGCCCCCGACCGGGCCAAGCCTGCCGAAGCATTGCCGGCGGCCCCGGCTGCGTCCGCGGTCGCCTCGTCGGAGGATCGCGGGAGCGGTCAACCGCCGCCCACCGTGGCCGCTCCGTCCATGCCGGCGAAGCCGCCGGTGCAGTTGGTATCCGCGCACCGTGTGGAGCCCCGGCATGAGCGGGGCGAGCATGGGCTCCGCCACCAATCCGCCGCCACCGAGGCCCGATCCGCGCGGCACGATCCCGGCGTGCGTCGGGAGCCGATGGAGCGACATCGCGCCACGCGGGTTGCCGAGCATGAACTGCCGGCGCGGCGGACGCGGGCTGTTGCGACCGCATCGGTTGCGCGTCCGCCGGTCCGCTCCGTCCTGGCGGCTGCCGAGCCGCATGCGCGCGTGTCCCGCACCGAACACCAACCGCGCCTGATCCGGCCGGTCGCGGCTTACGCGCCCGAACGCCCCGCGAGCCCGTATCCAAGGACGCCGCCGCTCACCGGATCGCTGCTCGGCGGGGTGCATGCCGCCGTGGCGCCGCCGGTCCCGGTCACCGACGTCTCGTCCTGGCCGCGATCGCGATGAGCGACTCGCTGCCCCCCGACCCGGTGGACCCGTTCGAGAACGAACCGCCGCCGCCGGACCAGCCGCCGCCCGGGCGTGCCGCGAACCTTCCGGTCCCCGATCCGGGCGCGTCCGGCATCCCCAACCGTACCGCCGGCGCGCCGCGCCGGGGCGCCGTGCCGCGCATCGAGAACGTGCGCGTCACCGCGCCCGACCTCGCCCGCCGGGCGGCGATGCAGCGAACCCGGCGGCGGCTGTCGCTGGCCGCCTTCGGCTTCGGCGTGCTGTTCGTGGCGGTCGCGCTGAAGCTTGCCGACGCGACCATCGTTCAGCCGATGAAGCCGCGGCCGATCATTGCGCTGCCGATCGTCACCGATCAACTCGACAAACCGCCGCCGCCGCTCGTCAGGCGGGCGATGATCGTCGATCGCAACGAGCAAATCCTCGCGATCTCGCTCCCCACGGCGGAGATGTACGCCAATCCGCGCGAAATGATCGACCCGGTGCAGGTCGCGCATCGGTTGAAGCGCGCGCTGCCCCGCCTCGACGAGAAGGAGATGCGCCAGCGGCTGTCCTCCGGCCGCGCGTTCGTGTACCTGGCGCGCCGCCTTTCGCCGCGCGAAGAATTGAGCATCAACGACCTCGGCATCCCGGGCATCTATTTCCAGCCCTCGGAGCGCCGGCACTATCCGCTCGGCCGCGTCGCGGCCCAGGTTCTCGGCGGCGTCGACATCGACGAGCACGGGGTCGCCGGCATCGAAAAGGCGATGGATCACCGACTCGCCACCAATGCCGACCCATTGCGCCTTTCGATCGACGTACGCGTTCAGGCCGTCGTGCGCGACGAACTGTCCAAGGCCAAGCAGGAGTTCCGGGCGATCGGCGCCTGCGGCATCGTCATGGACGTGCGCACCGGCGAGGTGCTGGCCATGGTGAGCCTGCCCGACTACGACGCGAACGCCTTCGGATCGGCGCCACCCACCGATCGCTTCAACCGCGCGGTTACGGGCATGTACGAACCGGGCAGCACGTTCAAGCTGCAAACCGCGTCGATGGCGCTCAATTACCGCACCGCGCATCTGTGGGATCAATTCGACGCGGCGCATCCGATCCACATCGGCCGCTTCACGATCACCGATTTCCACGGCAAGCACCGCTGGCTATACCTGCCGGAAGTGCTTGCCTACTCGTCGAATCTCGGCGCCGCCCATATCGCGCTCACGGTCGGCGCCGAACGCCAGCGCGCGTGGCTCAGGGCGATGGGCATGTTCGCGCGCGTGCCGATCGAGTTGCCGGAAGCCGGGCTGCCGATCATCCCTTCGGCTGCCCGCTGGAAGGAGGCGACCGTGATGACGGTCGGCTTCGGCCATGGCATCGCGGTCTCGCCGCTGCACGTGGTGCGCGGCGTCGCCACCATCGCCAACGGCGGCATCCTGATCCGGCCTACCCTGCTCGCCGAGGACGACAGCAAGGTGACGGAGCATGGGCCGCGGCTGATGCGCGAGGGCGTATCGGACGTGATGCGCAAGCTGATGCGGCTCGTGGTGACGGAAGGATACGGCAAGAAGGCGGACGTCCCCGGCTATTTCGTGGGCGGCAAGACGGGCACCGCCGAGAAGACCGGCGCCCACGGCTACAAGCGGCACGCCAACGTCAGCGCGTTCGTCAGCGTGTTTCCGATGTATGCGCCCCGCTACGCCGTCTACATGATGCTGGACGAGCCGCACGGCGATAAAAGCACCGGCTATTACTCGACCGCCGGGCAAGTGAGCGCGCCGGCGGCGGGCCGCGTCATTGCCCGGATCGGCCCGATGCTCGGGTTGTTCCCCGTGACCAAGAACCTCGAGGCGGTCGAAGCCTCGCTCGACATCCCGTTGCAGCCGGCGCGCGGTTATACGGGAACCGGCAGTTCCACCGCCGAGCGCGAGATCGCTCCGCACGCCGGCCGGCGGGAAGCCGCCAAGCCGGAACGCGCCGCTCGCCCGACCTTGCCGGGGCATCGCGAATGGCGGCGCGAAGCGGAACTGCGGGCGCACTCCGAAGCCCGCGGCACGGCCGATCTTGCGGTTCGGTGATCTGATGCTGGCGGCCTTGGAAGGACATCGCCGCGACGGCAGCCTGGGGCCGGTGTCCGGCGGGCTGGACATCCGTGGTGTCACCGCCGACAGCCGCCGCGTGGCGGCCGGCTTCCTGTTCGCCGCGCTGCCGGGCGCGCGGGTTGACGGCCGCTCGTTCATCGGTGAGGCCGTGAGCCGCGGGGCGGTCGCGGTGCTCGCGCCCGAAGGCACCGCTTGGCCGCGCGACGTTCCCGCGCGCCCGCTGGTCACGGATCGGGAACCGCGCCGGGTGCTGGCGCGCATGGCGGCGGAACTGGCCGGGCCGCAGCCCGAGCTGATCGCCGCAGTCACCGGCACCAACGGCAAGACCAGCACCGTCGATTTCCTTCGCCAGATCTGGAGCTTGGCGGGCCACCCGGCCGCCAGCCTCGGCACGCTCGGCGTGATCGCGCCGGGCACTTCAACCACCACCACCGGGCTGACCACCCCCGATCCGGTGGCGTTGGCGGAGACCCTGGCGGAGCTGGCGCGGCGCGGCGTGCGGCACGCGGCGATGGAAGCGTCCTCGCACGGGCTCGATCAGTTTCGGCTCGATGGCGTGCGGCTGGCCGCCGGCGGGTTCACGAATTTCACCCGCGACCATCTGGATTATCACCGCACCGAGCACGCCTATCGGCGCGCGAAGTTGCGGCTGTTCAGCGAGTTGCTGCCCGAAGGCGCCCCGGCGATCGTGCATTCCGACCTGGATCCGACGACGATGGCGGCGGTTCGCGACATCGCATCGCGCCGCCGGCTCGATCTTGGCACCGTCGGCGAAACGGGAACGGCGATCCGCCTGATCCGCGCGGTGCCCCGGCCCGATGGGCAGGCGCTGGAGCTGGACGTACGCGGCACGAAGCGCGGCATCGACCTCGCGCTTCCGGGTCGGTTCCAGGCGGACAACGCGCTGCTCGCGGCGGCGCTGGCGTTGGCGCTCGGCGAGGAACGGGCGCTCGATTTTCTCCCCCGCCTTGTCGGCGTGCGCGGGCGCATGCAGTTGGCGGTTCGGCTGCCGAACGGCGCCGCCGTCTACGTGGACTACGCCCACACGCCGGACGCCTTGGAGCGGCTGCTCACCGCGCTGCGCCCGCACACCGCCGGCCGGCTGCACGTGCTGTTTGGCGCGGGCGGCGACCGCGATCCCGGCAAGCGTCCGCTGATGGGCGCGGCCGCGGCGCGACACGCCGATGCGCTGATCGTCACCGACGACAACCCGCGCGGCGAGGACCCGGCGGCGATCCGCGCCGCCGTACTCGCCGGCTGCCCGGGCGCCCGCGAAATCGCCGGTCGCGAGGCGGCTATCGCGGCGGCGCTCGGGGAGCTTCGCCCCGGCGACGTGCTGGCGGTGGCCGGCAAGGGTCACGAGCAGGGCCAGATCGTCGGATCGACCGTGCTGCCGTTCGACGATGTCGCGGTCGTGCGCCGTCTGGCGGGTGCCCCGTGACGGCGCTCTGGGATGCCGAAGAACTGGCCGCCGCGACCGGCGGCGAGCTGACCGCGCCGTTCGCGGCGACCGGCGTGTCGATCGATTCGCGCACGCTCGAGCCCGGCGATCTGTTCGTCGCGCTGGTCGGCGACCGCGGCGACGGCCACGATCACATTGCCGATGCGCTGGCCAAGGGCGCGGCGGGCGCGATGGCGCATCGGATGCCGCGCGGGCTGCCGACGGATGCGAAGCTGTTGCTGGTGCGCGATACCTTGGACGGGCTGCGCGGGCTGGCCGCGTTCGCGCGCGACCGCTTCACCGGCCGCCTCGCCGCGATCACCGGCAGCGTCGGCAAGACCACGACGAAGGAAATGCTGCGCGCCCTGCTGGCGCCGCAGACCGCCGTGCATGTCGCGGAAGCCTCGCACAACAATCACTGGGGCGTGCCGCTGACGCTCGCGCGGCTGCCCTGGAACGCCGGCGTGGCGGTGGTGGAAATCGGCATGAACCATCCGGGAGAGATCGCGCCGCTGTCGCGTCTCGCGCGCCCGGATGTCGCCGTCATCACCGCGATCGCCCCGGCGCATATCGGCCATCTCGGCAGCATCGAGGCGATCGCCGACGAGAAGGCGACGATCTGCGAAGGGTTGACGCCCGGCGGAACTGCGGTGTTGCCGAGCAATTCCCCGCTGTTGCCGCGGCTCGTCGACGTGGCCGGCGGCGCGCGCGTGATGCTGTTCGGCATGGGCGGGCGGGCGCGGCTGATCGCGCTCGACTACGATGCCGAGGGCACCGACGTGATTGCCTGGATCGGCGGCTGGAGCCACGATTTCCGCATCGGCGCGCCGGGCTGGCACATGGTGAGCAACGCGCTCGCCGCGCTCGCGGCGACCGAGGCGCTCGGCTTCGACGCGCGACGCGCGGTCAGCGGAACTGGCCGGATTCGGCGCCCTTACCGGACGCGGCGCGCGGCGCAACATCGCCGTCGGCGGCGGCGAGGCGCTGCTGCTCGACGAGAGCTACAACGCCTCGCCGGCCTCGGTCGGCGCCGCCCTGGACGTTCTGTCGCTGCAACCGGCCGCGCGCCGCGTCGCGGTGCTCGGCGACATGCTGGAACTGGGCGAGGCCGGAGCGGCCGAGCATGCCGGGCTCGCGGAGGCGGTGACGCGCAACGCGGACGTTCTGTTCGCCTGCGGTCCGTTGATGCGCCACCTGTTCGAGGCGGTCGCGCCGGATCGGCGCGGCGCCTGGGCGCCGGACTCGGCGGCGCTGGCTCCGATCGCCGCCGCCGCCGTGGCCGCCGGCGACGCGGTTCTGGTCAAGGGCAGTCTCGGCAGCCGCATGGGCCTGATCGTCGCGGCCCTGGAGCGAGGGACGCGCTGAAATGCTGTACGATTTCGCGCATCTCTACGGGGATCATTCCCCCCTGGCGAATCTGTTCCGCTATTTGACGTTCCGCTCGGGCGGGGCGTGCGTGACGGCGCTGATCGTGAGTTTCGTGATCGGCCCGCCGCTGATCCGCCGGCTGAAATCGTTGCAGCGCCAAGGCCAGCCGATCCGCCTGGACGGTCCGGAGCGGCATCTGATCGAGAAGAAGGGCACGCCGACCATGGGCGGGGTGCTCATTCTATCGGCGCTGGTCATTTCGACGCTGCTTTGGGCCAATCTGCACAACGGCTTCATCTGGGCGGTGCTGTTCGTCACCGTCGGCTACGGCGCGCTCGGCTTCGCGGATGATTACCTGAAGCTCACGAGCCGCAGTTCGCGCGGGCTGGCCGGGCGCGGCAAGCTGCTCGGGCAGGCGCTGCTCGGCCTCGGCGCGACGATCTGGATCGCGCGGTTCATGCACCCGCCACTCGCCACGGGGCTCGCCCTGCCGGTGTTCAAGGACGTGCTGATCCCGCTCGGCTACGCGTTCCCGCTATGGGGCGCGCTGGTGATGATGGGCGCGTCCAACGCGGTGAATCTCACCGACGGGCTGGACGGGCTGGCGATCGTGCCGACCATCATCGCGGCGGGCGTGTTCGCGCTGATCGCCTATCTCGTCGGCAACCGCATCTTCGCCGACTACCTGCAACTGCATCCGGTGCCCGGTGTCGGCGAACTCGGCGTGTTCTGCTCCGCGCTGATCGGCGCGGGATTGGGCTTCCTGTGGTTCAACGCCCCGCCCGCCGCCGTCTTCATGGGCGATACCGGCAGCCTGGCGCTCGGCGGCGCGCTCGGCGCCGTGGCGGTCGCGACCAAGCACGAGATCGTTCTCGCCATCGTGGGCGGCTTGTTCGTGGTCGAGACGGTCTCCGTCATCGTGCAGGTGTTCTGGTTCAAGCGCACCGGACGGCGCGTGTTCCTGATGGCGCCGCTGCATCATCATTTCGAGAAGAAGGGCTGGGCCGAACCGACCATCGTGATCCGCTTCTGGATCATTTCGATGATCCTGGCACTCGCCGGGCTGGCGACACTGAAGATCCGATGAGCGCGTTTCCCGCTGTTTTCGCCGGCCAGCGATTCGCCGTGGTCGGGCTCGGCCGCAACGGCTTTCCCGTGGCGCGCGCGCTTGGCGAGATGGGCGCGGAGTTTCAGGCCTGGGACGATTCGGAGCCGGCCCGCGCCGCCGCGGCACGCGCCGGGATCGCGATCGGCAACCCGCTGGGACCGAAATTCGCGTTCGATGCGCTGGTGCTGTCGCCGGGGATTCCGCATCACCTTCCGGCGCCGCACCCGATCGCCGAGGCGGCCCGCGCGGCCGGTGTGCCGATCCTGTCCGACGCGGAACTGCTGTTTCGCGCGGTGCGCGCGGCGGGTTCAGGCGCGCTTTTCGCCGGCATCACCGGAACCAACGGCAAGTCCACCACGACCGCGCTGCTCGCGCACATCCTGCAAACGAGCGGACGGGCGGCGGCGGCGGGCGGCAATCTCGGCACGCCCGCGCTGGCGCTGCCGCTGCTCGATGACGGCGGCGTGTACGTGCTGGAGATGTCCAGTTATATGTTGGAGCGACTCGCGTCACTCCGCTTCGATGTCGCGGCGATGCTCAACATCAGTCCCGACCACCTGGATCGCCACGGCGACATGGACGGCTATGTCGCGGCGAAGCGGTCGGTGTTCGACCGCCAGCGCGCCGGGGACACCGCGGTGATCGGCATCGACGACGCGCGCTCGGCGGCGATGGCTGCGGCGTTGCGCGGCCGGATCGTGGTCACGGTGTCGGGCGCGCGCGCGGCGGACTTCTGCTGCGAGCGCGGCGTTCTGCGCGACTCGGACGGGCCGATTCTCGACATGGCCACGGCCGCTGCCCTGCCCGGCGCGCACAATGCGCAGAACGCCGCCGCCGCCGTCGCGATGGCGACAGCGCTCGGCGTGCCGCACACGGCGATCGCGCGCGGCATCGCAAGTTTCCCTGGCTTGCCGCACCGGCAGGAACGCGTGGCGCGGATCGGTGGCGTGCTGTTCGTGAACGACAGCAAGGCCACGAACGCCGACGCCGCTTCGCGTGCCCTCGCCTGCTACGACCGCATCGTCTGGATTGCCGGCGGGATGGCGAAGGAGGGCGGGATCGAGTCGCTCGCGCCGTTCTTCCCGCGCATCGCCGAGGCATTGCTGATCGGCCGCGACGCGCCGATGCTCGCGCGCACGCTGGCCGAGGCTGGCGTTCCGCACCGTGTGGTGGGCACGCTGGACGCGGCGGTTGCCGAGTGCTGGAGCGCCGCTCGGCGGCACGATGCCGTGGTGCTGCTGTCGCCGGCTTGCGCGAGTTTCGATCAGTTCAGCGGGTTCGACGCGCGCGGCGATCGTTTTCGCGAACTGGTCCGCGCGATGGCGGATGCGGACGCAGCGCGGCCGCAACCTGCCGTGGCGGAGAGCGCCTGATGCCCGCGCTGTCGCGCCGCGACACCTCGCTGCTCGGGCGCTGGTGGTGGACGGTCGATCGCTGGACGCTGTTCGCCGTCGGCGTCTTGATCTGTTTTGGCTACGTTATGATGTTGGCGGCGAGCCCGGCGGTCGCGGAACGGATCGGCCAGTCGCGCGACACGCTGATTCTGAAGCAGGTCGCCTTCCTCGCCGTGGCCGCCTCGATCGTGGTCGCGGTTTCGCTGCTGACGCCGCGCAGCGTACGGCGGTTGGCGCTTATCGGCTGCATCGTCGCGTTCGTCCTGACCGCGATGACGCTGGTCATGGGCGTCGAGATCAAGGGCGCGCGGCGCTGGATCGCGCTGCCCGGCCTGTCCATCCAGCCGAGCGAGTTCTTGAAACCGTGTTTCGCCGTGCTGGCAGCCTGGCTGATCGCGGAGGGCCGGCGGACACGGCGCTTTCCCGGAACTCTGATCGCGCTCGGCCTGTTCGCCCCGATCCTGCTCGTGCTGAAGGCGCAGCCGGATATCGGGATGCTCACCGTCGTGACCGCGGTGTTTCTCGCCCAGTTGTTCGTGGCCGGTGTCAATCTGTTTCTGGTGGCCGCCGGAATCGCCGCGATGGCCGGCGCGGGCGTGGGCGCGTATTTCATCTTTCCGCACGTGCAAAGTCGCGTGCAGCGCTTCCTCGATCCGGCCGTCGGCGATCATTACCAGGTCACGACGGCGTTGCAGGCGTTCGGCAACGGCGGGCTGTTCGGGCGCGGCCCCGGCGAAGGTCGCGTGAAAGATATTCTTCCCGACGCGCATGCCGACTTCGTCTACGCCGTGACCGGCGAGGAATTCGGCATGGTGGTCTGCCTGCTGGTCCTGGGCGTTTTCGCCTTCGTCGTCACGCGCGGCTTGCTGCGACTCCGCGAGGAGAACGATCTGTTCATCGTGCTCGCGGCATCCGGTCTCGTCACCAGCTTCGGATTGCAGGCTTTCGTGAACATGGCTTCCACGCTTCATCTGATCCCGACCAAGGGAATGACCCTGCCGTTTATCTCCTACGGCGGCTCCTCGGTGCTCGCCGTCGCGCTGGAGATGGGCATGCTGCTGGCCTTGACGCGGCGGCGCCATCACGGGGACGCGGCATGAGAGGCGACCCGACGCGGCCGATCGTGATCGCCGCCGGCGGCACCGGCGGGCATACGTTCCCGTCCGAGGCGCTGGCCACGGAACTGGCGCGGCGCAGCCGGCGCATCGTGCTGCTGGCGGATGCGCGGTCGAGCAGCATGGACAGCCCGGTGTTCCGCGGACGCGAGCGGTTCATGATCATGGGCGCGGGCATCGCCGGGCGCGGCCCGCTGCGCGGCGCGGCCGCGCTCGCCGCGCTCGCCGCCGGCACGTTGCAGGCGCGCGCGATTCTCGCCGAACTCGAACCCGAGGTCGTGGTCGCATTCGGCGGCTATCCGTCGGTCGCGCCGGTGCTGGCGACGCGCCTGCTCGCGCGGCGGCCGGCCGTGGTATTGCACGAGCAGAACGCGGTGCTCGGCCGCGCCAACCGTTTTCTCGCGCGCCATGCCGACCGGCTGGCGCTGAGTTTTCCGGAAACGACGCGCGTGCCGAAGCGGGCGCAGTGCGTCGTCACCGGCAATCCGGTTCGTTCGGCCTTCGGCGCGAAACCGTACGCGCCGCCCGGCGACGAGGGGCCGATCCGACTGCTGGTGCTCGGCGGATCGCTCGGCGCGCGCGTGCTGAGCGAAATGGTGCCCTCGGCGCTGACCCGCCTGCCGGCGGGCCTGCGCGGGCGCCTTCACGTCACGCAGCAATGCCGCAAGGAGGACGTGGCCCGCGTGCGCGCTACCTACACGGCCGCGGTCATTCCCGCCGACACCGAAACTTTCTTTTCCGACGTGCCGGAGCGGATGGAAGCCGCGCATCTGGTGATAGCGCGCGCCGGCGCCTCAACGGTCGCCGAGCTTGCCGCCATGGGGCGGCCGGCCATCCTGGTGCCGCTGCCCGGCGCGATCGACGACCACCAATCCGCCAACGCGCGGTTTCTGGCGGCGTCCGGCGCTGCCTGGACCATCGATCAGCGCGGGTTCACGGCCGAGGCGCTGTCGCAGCGCCTGGCGCAATTGCTTGCCGACCCGGACCAACTGGCGCGCGCCGCAGCGGCGGCGATGAGGGCGGGACGGCGGGACGCCGCCGCGCGCCTGGCCGACGTGCTCGCCGATTTGATCGAGGCGCGCGAACCCGCCCCGGCGCTGATGGAGGCCCTCGCGTGAGGGCGCTTCCGCTCAACATCGGCCCGCTGCATTTCGTCGGCATCGGCGGTATCGGCATGTCCGGAATCGCCGAGGTGCTGCACACTCTCGGCTACACGGTGCAGGGCAGCGATATCGCGGACAACGCCAATGTCCGCCGCCTGCGCCAGGCCGGGATCCCCGTCGCGATCGGCCACGACCCGGCCAACCTCGACAGCGCGCGCGTGGTGGTCGTCTCCAGCGCGGTCAAGCGCGACAATCCGGAGGTCGCCGCGGCGCGCGCCCGCTTCATTCCGGTGGTCCGGCGCGCGGAAATGCTCGCCGAACTGATGCGGCTGAAATGGTCCATCGCCGTCGGCGGCACGCACGGCAAGACCACCACCACCAGCCTGGTCGCCGCCGTTCTGGAAGCGGCCGGGCTCGATCCGACCGTGATCAACGGCGGCATTATCAATGCCTACGGGACGAACACGCGAACTCGGTACGGGCGATTGGATGGTGGTCGAGGCGGACGAAAGCGATGGCAGCTTTCTGCGCCTGCCCGCGGTGGTCGCGGTCGTCACCAACATGGATGCCGAGCATCTCGATCACTGGGGCACGGTGGACGCGATGGCCGCCGGCTACCACCAGTTCGTCGCCGGCGTGCCGTTCTACGGTTTCGCGGTGCTGTGCATCGACCATCCGGCGGTGCAACAGATGATCCCGCATCTCTCGGACCACCGCATCGTCACCTACGGCTTCTCGCCGCAGGCCGAGGTGCGTGCCGAGCGCGTGATCGCCGACAAGCTGGGCTCGACGTTCGAGGTGGCGCTGACGGATCGGTTGCGCAACCGCTCGCGCCGGATGGGGCCGTTCCGGTTGCCGATGCTGGGCGCGCACAACGTGCTGAACGCGCTCGCCGCCGTCGCCATCGGGGCCGAAATGGAAATCCCCGACGAAACGTTGCGCGGCGCGTTCGCCGGCTTCCGCGGCGTGAAGCGGCGCTTCACCAAGACGGGCGAGGTCGGTGGAGTCACCATCATCGACGACTACGGCCATCACCCGGTGGAGATCGCCGCGGTGCTGAAGGCGGCTCGGCAGGCCGGCGCGCGCAACGTCGTCGCCGTGGTGCAGCCGCACCGTTTCACCCGGCTGCATTCGCTGTTCGACGAGTTCTGCACCTGCATGAACGACGCCGGCACGGTGATCGTGGCCGACGTCTATCCGGCGGGCGAGGCGCCGATCCCGGGCGTCGATCGCGACGCGCTGGTCGAGGGTCTGCGCGCCAACGGCCATCGCAGCGTGGTGCCGCTGCCCGCTCCCGAGCACCTGGCGGAAATGGTGCAGGCCATCGCCAAGGCGGGCGACTACGTGGTCTGCCTCGGCGCCGGCAACATCACGAATTGGGCGCAGGCGCTGCCGGAGCAGTTGGCCGCGCTGCGCTCGCCCGCGCCGGCCGCCGCGCCGATCGCGCCCGCCGTGCGGCGGGCGGGCGGCGCGGCATGACGCCGGCGACCGGCGCGCGTTTGGCCGACGGCCTGCCCGCCATTCGCGGCCGGGTGCAGCCCGGCGCGCCGCTCGGACCCTCGACCTGGTTTCGCACCGGCGGGCCGGCCGAGGTGCTGGTCAGGCCGGCGGATGTCGAGGACTTGGCTTCGCTGCTAGCAGGTCTGCCCGCGAGCGTGCCGGTGACGGCGATCGGCGCCGCCTCCAACCTGATCGTGCGCGACGGCGGCGTGCCGGGTGTGGTCGTCCGGCTCGCGCGCGGGTTCGGCGCCATCGAGGTGCAGCCGGACGGCGTGATCACCGGAGCGGCGGCACTGGACGTGACCGTTTCCGAGCACGCCGCCGCGTCCGGGCTGACCGGGCTCGAATTCCTCTCCGGCATTCCGGGCAGCATCGGCGGCGCGGTGGCCATGAATGCCGGCGCCTATGGGGGCGAGGTCGCCGGCTGCCTCGACTGGGCCGAAATCGTGACGCGGTCCGGCGAACTGCTCCGCCTTTCGCTCGCGGAGTTGGGTTTGGCCTATCGCCACTCCGACCTGCCGCCGGGCAGCGTCGTCGTGCGCGCCCGGCTGCGCGCTGCCCCCGGCGAGCCGACGGCGATCGCCGCACGCATGGCGGAAATCCGCGCGCGCCGCGAAACCACGCAGCCGGTCCGCTCGCGCACCGGCGGCTCGACCTTCCGCAACCCGCCGCCCGATCAGAGCAGCCTTGCCGCCTGGGAGTTGATCGACGCCGCCGGTTGCCGGGGGCTCACGCGCGGCGCGGCGCAGGTCTCCGAACTGCACTGCAACTTCCTCATCAACACCGGCGGCGCCAGCGCGGCCGATCTCGAAGGCTTGGGCGAGGAGGTGCGCCGCCGCGTGCTCGCGGCGAGCGGCGTCGCGCTGCAATGGGAAATCCGCCGCATTGGCGTTCCGGCCGAGCTTGGCCGGGGCGGCGATCATGGGGCGACGTCCTGATGCGCGTCGCGGTCCTGTACGGCGGCATTTCCGTCGAGCGCGAGGTGAGCCTCGCCTCCGGGACGCAGGTGATCGACGCCCTGCGCGGCGCCGGTTTCGACGTTACGCCGATCGAAGTCGGGCCGGACCTTCAGGCGCTGGTGGCTGCGCTCACGGCTGCGACGCCGGACGCGGTGTTCAACGCGCTGCACGGCCGCTTCGGCGAGGACGGCACGGTGCAGGGCATGTTGGATTGGCTCGGCATTCCCTACACGCATTCGGGCGCGCGCGCCTCGGCGCTGGCGATGGACAAGCAGGCGTCGCGCGCGGTGTTCGCCGCCTCGGGCCTGCCGGTCGCGGCGGGCAAAGTGGTTGCGGTCGCGGATCTCGCAGCAGCCGATCCGATGCCGCGCCCGTTCGTGGTGAAGCCGCTGAACGAGGGTTCTTCCGTCGGCGTGGCGATCCTGCAGGCCGGCGACAATCGCCGCACGGTGCTCGCGCAGGAGTGGACGTTCGGCGGCAACGCGCTGGTCGAGGAATACGTTGCGGGGCGCGAACTGACGGTCGGCGTGCTGGGCGAGCGGCCGCTCGTCGTCACCGACATCGTGTCGCGCCAAGGCTTCTACGATTACGAAGCCAAATACGCGGCCGGCGGCTCGCGCCACGTGCTGCCGGCGCGCATGCACCCGGACAGTTACACGCGCACGTTGGAAACCGCGCTGGCGGCGCATCGCGCGCTCGGCTGCTCCGGCGCGAGCCGCGTCGATTTCCGTTACGATGACACCAAGGGCGAACCCGGCCGGCTGGTGCTGCTCGAGGTGAACACCCAGCCGGGGATGACGCCGACCTCGCTGTTGCCCGAGCAGGCCACGCATGTCGGCATCGGGTTTCCCGAGTTGTGCGCCTGGATGGTGGAGCACGCCGCGTGCCGCGCGTGAGCCGCAAGGCCAGGCGGGTGCAGGACCGGCCGGGGCGCTGGAAGCTGTTGCTGCGTCGCGGCCGGCGCTTGCTGCCGCCCGTGCCGTGGATCGCTGGCGGCGTCGGCTTGATCGTGGCCGCGGCCGCGCTGGTTCACACCGCCATGCCCGGCGGCGGGCCCGAGGGCAGCGTCGCCACCTCGCGCGAGCGCCTGGGCAAGCTGTCGGGCACGCTCGGCTGGCGCGTGCGGCACGTCCTCGTGGAGGGGCGCGCCAACACGCCGGAGCCCTTGTTGCGCGCCGCCATCGCCGTCTCGCCGGGCGATCCGGTGCTGGGCGTTTCGCTGACGGGCATGCGCGAGCGCATCGAGAGCCTGCCGTGGGTCGCGCACGCCACCGTCGAGCGCCGGCTGCCCGGCACGATCATTGTCGACCTGACGGAGCGGCGCCCGTACGCCATTTGGCAGCACCAGGGCCGTTTCCGGCTGATCGACCGGGCCGGCCACGTGCTGACGGATCAGGATTTCAGCCAGTTCCGGTTCCTGCCGCTGGTCGTCGGCGCGGGGGCCGCCGAGCAGGCCGCCGGCGTGCTGGACGCGCTCGCCCGCTATCCGGCGCTGCAAGCGAAGGTCGTCGCGGTCGTGCGCGTGGGCGGCCGGCGCTGGAACCTGCGCCTGCGCAACGGCATGGACGTGTTGCTGCCGGAGGGCCACGCCCCGGCCGCGCTCGCGCGGCTGGTGACGCTGCAGACTTCGCACGATCTGCTCGACCGGCCGTTGGAGGCGATCGACATGCGCCTTCCCGATCGGCTGGTGCTGCGGCCCCGGCCCGCGCCGCCGATCGACCCGGCCAACGGCCCCCACGGGGGCGAGGGACGCGGCGAGGCCAACCGCCACCACGGGGCGCGGTCCGCCCCACGAAACGCGACATGAACGGAGAGGCGGCATGAACGAGATGTCCAGCCGTGTATTGCCGCCTCCGGGCGAACCGGAGGAGCCGCCGCCGCGGCGGCATCTGCGCGCCGGCCCGTTCGGCGTGCTGGATATCGGCACCACCAAGGTGGTCTGCCTGATCGGGCGCAGCGAAGCCGATGGCACGCTCAGGGTGCTGGGCTGCGGCTGGCAGCGGGCGCGCGGCGTGCGCGGCGGCAGTGTGGTCGACCTGGACGAGGCCGAGCGCGCCATCCGCGCGGCCGTGGGCCAAGCCGAGGAGATGGCCGACACGCGGTTGCGCGCGATCACGCTCAATTTGAGCTGTGGCCAGCCGGAAAGCCGGTTGTTCAACGTGCAATGGCCGGTTGGTGGCCGCGCCGTGACCGATTCGGACGTGCGGCGGATGATCTGGGAGGCGCGGGCGCGCGCCTACGCGGAGGGGCGGGAGACCGTCCACGCCCTGCCGCTCGGTTTCGCCACGGACGATACCGTGGGGATCGCGGACCCGCGTGGGCTGCATTGCGAAACCCTGACGGCGCGGCTGCATCTGATCGACGCGACCGCCACGGCGTTGCGCAACCTCGACGCCTGCATGGCGCGCTGCGATCTGGACGTGGCCGAGATGGTGTCCGCCCCGATCGTCGCCGGCCTGGCCACCCTGGTCGAGGACGAGCGCGAGCTCGGCGCCACGGTCATCGACATGGGCGGCGGCACCACCGGGATGGCGGTCTTCGCCGAAGGTCAGGTGCTGCACACCGCGCAGTTGCCCGTGGGTGGCGTGCACGTCACCAACGATATCGCCCGTGTGTTGTCCACCACGATCGGCCATGCCGAACGGCTGAAGACGCTCTACGGCAACGCCGGGCCGAGCCCCGACGACGACAAGGAGATGCTGCCGGTCCCGCTGGTCGGCGAGGACGATCATCACATCGCCAAGGTGCCGCGCAGCATGGTGGTTTCCATCATCCGCCCGCGCCTGGAGGAAACCTTCGAGCTGGCGCGCGACCGGCTGGAGGCCACGGGACTGGCGAAGGCCGCCGGCGCGCGCGTGGTGCTCACCGGCGGCGCCTGCCAATTGCCGGGCGCGCGCGAAATGGCGGCCGAGATTCTCGGCAAGCAAATCCGGCGCGGGCGGCCGCATCAGTTGCGCGGGCTGCCGGACGCCGCCTCCGGCCCCGCGTTCGCCACCGCCGCGGGCTTGCTCTGCTGGGCGGCCGGCGAGGGCCGCGAGCTGCCCGATATCGACCTCGATGCGCAACGGCCGCCCGGCCTGGCCCGCCGCATCCTGCATTTCCTGCGCGAGCGTCTGTGATGCCCAGCGCTTCGGTACGCCACCGTTTGCAATCGCCATCGTGTTTCCGAGGGGGAAAATCCCGATGACCCTGAACCTGACCGTTCCGCACCAGCAAATGCATTCCGACTTCACCCCACGGATCACCGTGATCGGGGTGGGCGGCGGCGGCACAAACGCCGTCGACAACATGATCGCGCTCGATCTGAAGGGCGTGGATTTCGTGGTTGCCAACACCGATGCGCAGCAGTTGATGCATTCGGCGGCAGAGCGGCGCATCCAGCTCGGCCCGCACATCACCCAGGGGCTCGGCGCGGGCGCCAAGCCGGAGGTCGGCCGCGCCGCCGCCGAGGAGGCGGCTGACGAGCTGAGCCGCTACCTGGACGGCGTGCACATGGTGTTCATCACCGCCGGCATGGGCGGCGGCACCGGCACCGGCGCCGCCCCGGTGATCGCGCGCATGGCTCGCGAGCGCAACATCCTGACCGTGGGCGTGGTGACCAAGCCGTTTTCCTTCGAGGGCAGCCGCCGCGCGCGCGTCGCCGATCTCGGCATCGAGGAGTTGCAGCAGTTCGTCGACACCTTGATCGTCATCCCGAACCAGAACCTGTTCCGGCTTGCCAACGAGCGCACCGGCTGGAAGGAGGCGTTCAAGATGGCGGACAACGTGCTCTACATGGGCGTGCGCGGCGTGACCGATCTGATGGTTTCGCCGGGCCTCGTGAACCTGGACTTCGCCGATATCCGCACCGTGATGGCGGAAATGGGCAAGGCGATGATGGGCACCGGCGAGGCCGACGGCGACAACCGCGCGATCCGCGCCGCGGAAGCCGCGATCAGCAATCCGCTGCTGGAGGACACCAGCATGGCGGGCGCGCGCGGGCTGCTGATCAACATCACCGGCGGCGAGGACATGACGCTGTTCGAGGTGGATCAGGCGGCCAACCGGATCCGCGAGGAGGTGGAGGAGGACGCGAACATCATCTTCGGCTCGGCGATCGACGAGGTGATGGAGGGCAAGATCCGCGTCTCCGTGGTCGCGACCGGTATCGACAGTCCGGCGCTGCTGGGCGCGCAACGCCCGCACCTCGTCGCGGTGGGCTCGAACAGCGAGGGCGCGCGCGCGGCCAGCGACGGCGGCCGTCCCGGGGGAGCGCTTATGCCGGCCGCCACGCAGTTCAGCCCGGGTGCGACGGCCCGGGCTGCCGCGCCGGCGGCGGCGGCCTTGAAGGGAATGCGTCCCTTTACGCGGTCCGTTTCGGGTAACGCGGCCCCGGCGTTTCAGCCGGTGCTGGCGGGCGCGGTTCGCGCGCCAGCGGAAGAGGCGGCGCCCGATCATTCGCACGCGCGCAACGTCGCGGCGCTGATCGCCGAGCGCCCTTCGGCCAATCGCGCCCCCGTGGCGCCGGCGGCGGAGGAGCCCGCGCAGCCGCCGCGGTCGGCGCATCGCGGCCTGTTCGCTCCCCACGCGCGGCCAATGCCGACCAGCGAGGATGTCGAGCGGGCGGAGCAGGTGGCGGCGCAGCCGCGCGCGGCGAGCCTGTTCGGCATCGTGACCGGCGCGATTCGCCGCGGCCGCCCCGCCGGCGCGGCGACGGCCGAAACGCCGGTCGGCCGGAACGGCCATGCCTACAACGAGCACCCGGACCAAGCGCATGCCTCGGTGCGAGTCGCGGCGGGCGAGGAGATGGGACTCGACATTCCCGCCTTCTTGCGCCGGCAATCCTCGTGAGGGCGCTGCACCATCGGGAATTGTTTGCTGTTAAATCAGCAACTTATACGGAAACACTCAGAAATAAACATTGACTGGCCGGCCGGGCGCAAAGCTGCCTAGCTTGCACCCGGCCGCGGCGCCCTGCCGCGTCCCCGAGCGAACCGTCGAGCGGTTTGCCTGGCCTGCGGTCGCTACGGCGACCGCACGAACTTGCGGCTGACGGGACGTGACGATGGACGGATTCCCCGACACGGTGCTGGCAGATCCGGCCACGCTCGACGCATTCATTCCGGACGCCGCCGCGAGGCAGCGCACCTTGAAGCGCTCCATCGGATGCGTCGGCGTCGGGTTGCATTGCGGCCGGCGCGTGCGGGTGACGCTCCATCCCGCGCCGCCCGGCACCGGCATGGTGTTCCGCCGTGTCGACATGGCGCCGGAGCCCATCGATATTCCCGCCCGCTTCGATCGTGTCGTGGATACGCGGCTTTGCACCGGGCTGGCCGCGCCCGACCGGCCGGACGCGCAGGTCGGAACGGTCGAACATCTGACTGCGGCGCTGTTCGGCTGCGGCGTCGACAACGTGCTGATCGAACTGGACGGGCCGGAAGTGCCGATACTGGACGGATCGTCGGCACCGTTCGTCTTCCTGCTCGATTGCGCCGGCATTGTGGAACAGCCGGCCGTGCGCGCCGAAATCGAGATTCTGCGCCCGATCCGCGTGGAAGCCGCCGATGCGTACGCGGAATTGCGCCCGTCGCCGGTTCGCGGCCTCGGGATGGCGATGTCGATCGCCTTCGATGCCCCGGCGATTGGCCGTCAGGCGCTGTCGCTGCGGCTGACCGAGGATGCGTTCCGTCACGACCTGGCGCGCTGCCGCACCTTCACCTTGATCTCCGAGGTTGCGCAGTTGCAGGCGATGGGACGGGCGAAGGGAGGCAGCCTGGATAACGCCATCGTGGTCGACCAGGCGCGCGTCTTGAATCCCGGCGGCCTGCGGGTGCCGGACGAATTCGTCCGCCACAAGCTTTTGGACGCGGTCGGCGATCTGGCCTTGGCCGGAATCGGCATCCACGGCCGTTTCGTGGCGCACCGCTCCGGCCACACGCTGAACAACCGTTTGCTGCACGCCCTGTTTTCCGATCCTCGTGCATGGCGCAAAACGGTGCCGGGATGGATGGTGGACAGCGAACCGAGCGGCGGGCGGCCATTCGTAGCTCAGCCGCGAGCGCTCACGGGCCTCGAGAACGCAGAGTTCCCGGCGGGCTGAAGGCCGAGCGATTCTGGGCTTTCGCGATTTCGGAGAGAGTACTTCAGGGTCGCTCGAAGATCACAGCTGTCGATTTCAAACTCGCAAGATTTGCACAAGAACGGTCCGGAAGTTCTTGGTTGTTTGCGCGATTACCTGGCTCTCGGTCACGCAACAGAGCGCCACGCTCGCGAGAACGCTTGCAATCCACCACCACGCCAGTTCGCGCGACAGCCAAACCACGAACAGAATACTGGCGCGAACCACGCGCAAGGCGTCGCTCTTCCCGGAAAGAAGATTCGCCAGCAGATCATAGACGAGCGGCTCCCACATGAGCAGCACGGCAACGATTGCAGCCGTTCTGCACATTGTTTGACCTTGGTAACCTCGCTCGCGCGAGATTGCAAGCAGACCGGGGATAACCAGGAGCAGGAACACAGCACGATAGCCGTTGTTTTGACCGGCAAAAAAGCAACCGGCCAGCATAATCGCCCCGATGCTCATAAAGACGCGTTCGGGCTCCGCCAACCGCAGATAGTTCCTCCGAAAGTCGCTGTTCCGGAGCACTTTGCGGCACGTTGCCGCGCATGAGCCGAGCAGAATAACGAACACGCTGGCCAGGAATAGGAGCCTTAGTGGGCCCTGCTCGATGCCCAGAAGCTTGGCTAACCCGAACGGCAGGTTTTTGGCGCCAAAGTTCAAGCCAAAGTACGAGCCCTCTGGGATAAGCGCCAATGCGCGTCGGACCTCGCTGTAGTCGCCGACCACCAAGGCACAGCCCAATCCCACGATCACCGCGCCGAACAGGAGCAACCTTGTCGAGTTCTCGCGCAGCATTAGGATCAGCAGCGCGAAGGGATAGTATTTGATCAGGCCGCCGATCACGAAGGCAGAGTACGCGAAGGCGCGCTGGAGGCCACGCCCCCTGAGCAGCAGCCCGCCGAGAACTACCAGCAGAAAAATGATGAGGTCCGGATTGGCTCGCTCCACCGCGTAAGCGACCATGCTCGAAGTGCTCGCCGCAGTTACGATCGCGGTTTCGGACCAGGACCGCGACTTCGGAATAATGTAGAGCGAAACGAGAAATGACAGACCGAGCCCCCACCCCAAAATCTCGGTCGAACCGACATCAAGTGGGACCCACGACAGTCGTAGCCATGCCGGTGAATAGACGTGCAGGCGACCGAGAACGTCACATGGATTTTGGGCCAAAACGTCTATGCCAAGTCGAGTGCACTGCCATGCAGCCAATAGAGCGCCGATGTCAATGAACGGGGTGTGGAAGGGTTCGAAGCCGTAGGCGCGCAGAGCCGAAATGTAGAAGCCTTTAGGTCCAAGCCAGTACAGCAGAGAAAATCCGCCGAACAGCGACATGGCTGTGGTTGGCGCAATGTTTCCACGTAGGGATGCCAACGTGAGAATACACGACGAGAGGGCGGAGTTGATCATACCATGGCTTGGCCGTTCCGTCGCACCCCGGAGCGGAGCCTCAGTGGGTGGCCCCTTCATCTTTGCGGAGCAAGGCCACGCAGCTGCGACGGAAGCGCCAAGGGGGTCATTTTCCGCGGCTCGCATGGCCCCTCCCGCCGTGCAACGCAAATGTTCCCAAAACACCGCCGCACGACAAAGCCCGGAGGCAGCACTGTAGCTTTCAATTTAAGCTTCACCGGATACAGCAAGATATCGAAGTTCCGGGACCGGCTCGTCAGCTCGGCCTGGTCGTGCATCCAATAGAGCGGGACCGGTAGATGAAGGCGGCTGTATCCGCCGTAGGCCATCCATTGGTTGTCCTTCGCGTACATTCCAATGCCGCACACCGAGGACTGGCGAGAAGCGAACGAGGCCGCCATGAGTTGGTCATTACTGCTGCTTCGGAGCATCGCCATGGCCGTCCCCGTCCAAGCCCGGAAGCACACCGCGCACCACAAGACGGCGATAACAACGGGAACTGCTCGCCGGGCAAGCTTGCGCGCGGAACCTGAGCCCGCCACGAGATCACGAGCCCGATCGACCAATGCCGCAAGCCCAAGACCGGACTCTACCGCAATCAGCACGACGGCCGGGTAAATGAACCTGTATTCCTTGTGCGGTATGAACGAATGCACGGCAACGATGGCCGCCGCCGCCGCGAACGGTAGCCACAGCCGGCGCGCGCCCAAGAGACCGAATATAGAGAAAAGCAGCGCAAAAGGGCCCCATATGGCGAACTCTTGAAGCGCGTAAAAGTACCAAGGTTCGACGCCAAAGGTGGAGCTCACTCCGTAATAGAGATTGTACAAAGCATAACGCCAGATCGAAGCGAGAGGCGAGCCAAGCGTGGCCGCGTCGAGCATGGCGACGCAGGCGAGAACGGAAACGCCGCCGAAGGCCACGGTGAGGAAGCTTCGCCGTCCGCCGCGTACGGCGGTCCAGGCAGCAACCAGCGCGATGGCGGGCGCGATCTGAATGCGGAGGGCAAAGGCGAGCCCGAGCACCGCACCGGCCCAGAACAGGCGAGGTCTGGAATCGACTCGGTATCCGGGATCGAGCAGATAAAGTCCCAGAACCAGAACGTGCGCTGCCAGGACTTCGGTGAGCGTTCGATCGCCCATATAAACCAACTCGGGCGCCACGACGACGCTAAGTCCGCCGACGAAAGCGGCGGGACCGCTGAACCAGTGTCGACACCATAAAAGTCCGCACACGACGGGCACGATCGCCAGCACCCCGCAGGCGCCTGCAATGACCGGAAGGTAATAGCGCGGACCGTCCCCGAACAAGCGGGAGAACTCCATCAGACCGGCGATGGCGCCAGGCAGAATCCAGGAGCGAGCGCCCAATTGAAATTCCCAGGGCACCAAGCCGTTGCCGTACACCAGCCGATGCGCCTGCTCGGTCGTCTGAAATATCTCGTCCGCCCAGTTCAGGCTTGGCGCGATCAGGACCGGAAGCAACCGCAGCGCAAAGGCCAGCAGAATAAGCGCGATCACTGCTGCGGTCGTGCTTAGGCGTTCGGTATCGATGCGCCTCGGCGCAGTCACGTGCCAGGTCTCGGACGCATCTGTCAGGAGCACGATTTCAGCCTCGGGCGAACATCCGGGGCACCATCACCGCGCAGTTCGCGGCGCCTTGTTGTGCAACGCGAACACCGACGCACGCTAACAAAGCGGCTAGAGCAAATCCTCCGATCGGAGGCAGACTGAAATAGTATGTCCAGAGGACGGTGATCGCCGGCCACACCCAAACAGCGACCAGAACTGGACGTTCCCACCAACGGAAACCATCGCGAAATCCTGCGCGCGCCAAGAGCGCGACGGCCAACAAGGCCGGGATCATATCGTATACATAACCGAACGGCGTCGCGAGTAGCACCGCAATGCAAACCATCGCATTGCGCCAATTCCGATTCACGTCGCGCAATCGCCAAGCCCAGGTCACCGCCCCGACCGCCAACAAGATGCAGAGGCCCTGTCCGTAGCCCGCCAGACGTGTGCTCAGCCCCCATCCCTGCAGTGTCACCAGCATCGTCGGCATCGCATGCTGCGGTGGGATCCCCCACTCATGCAGCAACTGCGCCGACATGTGCGGCACCGTGTTATGGAAGAACCCGTTCCAGGGCTCGATCCCGAACAGAACCAGCGTGAGCGCGAACATTGCGACCGCCGTGGTGGCCGCGCTCGCAAAGGCGCGCCAGCGCCCGCCGGCCGCGAGGACGAACGGAAGCAGGATGCCGAGTTGCGGCTTGATCGTGAGCAGTCCGAAACATATGCCGGCTATAACCGGCCGCACGTCGACCATCCAAAGCCCGGCGATCAGCAGCGCGGCCGTCAGCGCGCCGTTCTGGCCGAACGACAGGGAATAGAAGGCGGCCGGGCTCAGCAGGATCGCCAGAACGAGCCACCGGTCCGCGAAGATCTTGGCGAGCACGAAGGCCAGCAGGCCAAAGGTCGCGACCAGCCAAAGCACGAGCGCGATCGCGGGCTGGAAAGCGCCGAACGGCAGCAGCGGCAGGAGCATCGTGGGCGGATAGCTCCAGGTGGCGAACGGCTCCATCGTCCCGGGGGCAATCTGCTGCGCCAGCCAGGCATTGAACGCATTGGGGTCGAACACCGTGGTGGCGTGGCCGAGCCAGGCGAGCCGCGCCCCGCCCCAGAAGAAGCCGAAGTCGCGCAGCATCAAGCCGCTCGGCTGCGACCAGAAACGAGCGCCGTAAGCGTGCAACTGCACGAGGTACAGGAATACGCAAAACAACAGGCCGAGTGAAAACGCCGTTACGGCAATGCCGAGATCGATCGCCCGCGCCGTGCCCGGCTGCCGTGTCATGTTCCGCTGTTCCGCCTCGCGCCCGAGTTCGCCCGGTTCTCCGCCCGCTCGGAATTGTCACCGCGATGGCGGCGCCGCTCCGGACTGGAGGTCCGGCGATTAGCGCAAAACCGTGAATTTTTCGTTGAAGCCGAACCGGGCACGTCCGACCGGCGGCGAGGCTTCAGAGTTCCACGCCGAGCAGTTCGGCAATCCGGGGCGTCGCCTTCAGGCCGCTGCCGGTCAGCACCAATATCGTGCGCTGCTCGGGGGCGATGGCGCCGGAGGCCAGCAGCTTGCCGAAGGCAGCGGCCACCTGCGCCGCGGTCGGTTCGACGAACATGCCCGCCCGAGCGAGATCGAGCGTGACCGCGGCGATCTCGTCCTCGCTCAGCATCACCGCGCCGCCGCGGCTCTCGCGCAAGGCGCCCAGCACTTCGCGCAGGCGGATCGGCCGGGCGATCGCGGTGCCCTCGGCGACGGTCGGGCGGATGTCGGGCGCGGGCGCGGCGACCTCGTTCGTGCCCGCCAGGAACGCGGCGGCGACGGGTGCGCAGTTGGCGGGCTGGGCGGCGAACAGGCGCGGCAGCGCGGCGATCTCGCCCGCCCGCAGCAGCTCGGAAAAGCCGATTTCGCACCCGAGCACGTTGCTGCCCGCTCCACACGGGACGATGACGTTGTCCGGCGCCGCGTAGCCCAGGTCTTCCCACAATTCGTAGGCGAGCGTTTTGGTGCCGTGCAGGAAAAACGGGTGCCAGTTGTGGCTGGCGTAGAAGATCGACCCCGACCGCCGCAGCGCCGCCTCGGCCGTGTCCTGCCGCGTGCCTGGCACCAGCTCGACCCTCGCGCCATAGGCCCGCATCTGCACGGTCTTCGCGGGACTGGTCGATTCCGGGGTCAGGATCGTGGCGCGCATCCCGCCGGCCGCCGCATAGCCGGCCACCGCCGCGCCGCCGTTTCCGGAACTGTCCTCCAGCACCTCGGTGACGCCCTGCGCGCGCAAGGCCGACAGCATGACCGAGGCGCCGCGGTCCTTGAAGCTCCCGGTCGGCATCAGCCAATCGCATTTCGCCAGCGCCTCGGCGCCACGCAGGCGGAGCGGCACGAGCGGCGTGCCGCCCTCGCCCAGGCTGATCGGGTTGTCGATCGGAAACGGCAGCGCGGCGCGGTAGCGCCAGAGGTCCGCGCATGCCTTTGTCGATATCGGCGCGCGTTATGCCGGGAAGCGGCGTGAGCAGCAGCGGGCGTTGCTCCGTCCCGCACCAGCGCGGCTGGTCGAGCGGAAAAGTCTCCCCGGTGCGGGAATCCAGATAGGCCGCGCGCGCCGCCATCGCCCTCCCCCTTTGGCCGCCGCTAATGCGGCAGGCCGACCGCTTGGTCCCTGCCCTCGCCCGGCGCCAGTTCGAGCCGCGGATCGTGCGGCAGCACGAGCGCGACCAGGAACGAGACGAACGCCAGGAAGGCGATGGCGAACAGCCCGCCGGCGAAGCTGCCGGTCGCGTCCTTGATGGCGCCCACGGCATAGGGACCGGCGAAGCCCGCGAGATTGCCGATCGAGTTGATGATGGCGATGCCGCCCGCCGCCGCCGCGCCGCTCAGGAAGGCCGTCGGCAAGGTCCAGAATACCGGCAGGTTGGCGAAGATGCCGAATCCCGCGACCGCCAGCGCCGCCATCTTCGCGGTCGGATCGTGCAACACCGCCGCGACCGCCAAGCCACCCACGGCGATCGCGATCGCGATCGCCAGATGCGCCTTGCGCTCGTGGAAATGATCGGAGCTGTAGCCCCAGACCACCATGGCGATGGCGCCGACGAAGTAGGGGATCGCGGAGACGGCGCCGGTGGCGAGGTAGCTGAGCCCGAACTGCGCCACGATAGTCGGCAGGAAGAAGCTGAGACCGTAATTGGCGGCGACCACGCCGAAATAGATCACGGCGATCGCCAGCACGCGCCCGTTCGTCAGCGCCTCCCAGACGCTGTAGTGGCGCGCCGCCACGCGCTGCCGCCGTTCGGCTTCCAGCCGCTGCACCAGCCAGTCGCGCTCGTCGGGCTCAAGCCAGGTGGCGTCGGACGGCCGGTCCGTCAGGTAGAACCAGACGAAAAACGCCAGGATTATGGCCGGGAGGGCCTCCAGGATGAACAGCCATTTCCAGCCGGCAAGCCCCCAGGCGCCGTGCAGGCTGAGAATGGCGCCGGAGATCGGGTTACCGATCACGGTGGAAAGGGGAATGGCCACCATGAAGTAGCCGACGATGCGCGCGCGGTAGAGCGACGGGAACCACAGGGTCAGGAAGTAGATGATGCCGGGGAAGAAGCCCGCTTCGGCCGCGCCCAGCAGAACCCGGACCGTGTAGAACCCGGCGACGCCCTGGATCGCCGCCATGCAGCCGGACACCAGGCCCCAGGTGAACATGATGCGCGCGATCCATTTGCGCGCGCCGAACCGGTCGAGCGCGAGGTTGGACGGGACCTCGAAGATGAAATAGGCGATGAAGAATATGCCGGCGCCGATACCGAACTGGTAGTCGGAAATACCGAGATCGGCATCCATGGTGAGCTTCGCCATGCTCACGTTTACTCGATCCAGATACGCAACGAAATAGCAGAGGATCAGGAACGGCACCAGGCGGCGGGCCACCTTGGCCATGGTCCGCTGCTCCAGTTCGCTGATCGCCCGCGCGGCTGTTGCGGCCATGACGCCCACTCCTCCTGTCGAGTCCACGTTCCGGTAGGGCCACGAAATCGATCCATTAACCCGCCACGACGGGTCCCAGTTCACAACCCGTGCGTCCGGGACGCAGAAAATGCCGCGGTTTAGGCCCGGAGCCCCGCGAAGAAGGCGCGGAGCAGGGCGGCGCAGTCGCGCTCGCGCACGCCGCCGACGACCTCCGGCCGGTGCTGGCAGGAGGCGGCGGCGAACACGCGGGCGCCGTGCTCGACGCCGCCGCCCTTCGGGTCGTAGGCACCGAACACGACCCGGCGAATCCGGAACAGGCTGGCGGCATGGGCGCACATCGGGCAGGGCTCCAGCGTGACCACCAGGTCGCACCCCGGCAGGCGGGCGGCGCCGAGTCGCGCGGCGGCCATCCGGAGCGCCAGCAGTTCGGCGTGCGCCGAGGCGTCGTGGCGCGCTTCGACCGCATTGCCGGCGCTCGCCAGCACCGCGCCGTCGGGGCCGAGCACCACCGCGCCGACCGGCACCTCGCCGCGTTCGGCGGCGCGGCTTGCTTCCCGCAGTGCCATGTCCATCGCCGTCATGCGCGCCTTCTTGCCGGCCTGGCCTCGCGCGGTCTAGCAACCGTCCATGTCGCGGGACGGGAGCCGACCGCTGATCGGCGTGACCCTGGATGCCGAGCCGCCGGGCGGCTGGTCGAAATGGGCGTGGTACGCGCTGCGCACCAATTATATGGCCGCGCTCGCCGGTGCGGGCGGGCTGCCGGTGGCACTGCCGCACGATCCCGCGCTCGCCGAGGCCTATCTCGACCGGTTGGAGGCGCTGGTCGTGACCGGCGGCGCGTTCGACATCGATCCCGCGATGTACGGGGCGGCCGAGCGCCATCCGACGGTATCGCTGAAGGAAGAGCGGACCGCGACGGAGTTCGCGCTGCTGAAAGGCGCACTGGCGCGGGACCTGCCAGTGCTCGGAATCTGCGGCGGCGAGCAGTTGCTGGCGGTGGCATTGGGCGGTTCGCTCATCCAGCACATCCCCGATTCGGTCCCGGACGCGCTGGAGCACGAGCACCACCATCCCGGGCATCCGGTCACGATTGCTGCGGACAGCTTGTTGCACCGGATCGTCGGCACCGAGTCGATGGCGGTGAATTCCTCGCATCACCAGGCGGTCGCGGAGGCGGGTCCGTCCGCCGCGGTCAACGCGGTGGCACCGGACGGCGTCGTCGAGGGCATCGAGGACACGCGCTACCGGTTTTGCCTGGGGGTGCAGTGGCACCCGGAGTTTTTGGCCGATCCGGGCGATCGCCGCATCTTCCGCGCGCTGGTTGCCGCCTGCCGATCGTGAGCGCGGATTCCGGCGCGCGCGGGGAGCGCATCGCGAAGTGGCTGGCGCGGGCCGGCGTGGCGAGCCGCCGCGACGCTGAGCGGTTGGTGGCCGACGGGCGTGTGCTCCTGAACAACGCGCTTGTCACGCAGCCAGCGACGTTCGTGGGCAGCGGGGATCTCGTCCAGGTCAACGGGGTTCTGGTCGCGCCGCCGGAACGCACCCGATTGTGGCGCTACCACAAGCCGGCCGGCTTGGTGACGACGCATCGCGACCCCGAGGGACGGCCGACCGTCTTCGAGAAGCTGTCCCCGAATTTGCCGCGCGTCATCAGTGTGGGGCGGCTGGATCTGGCCAGCGAAGGGCTGCTGCTGCTGACCAACGATGGCGCGCTGGCGCGCAGCTTGGAACACCCGGCGAATTGCTGGATTCTGCAGATACCGTGTGCGCGTGCACGGGCCGGTGGACGATGCGGCGCTGGCCCGGCTCGCGCGGGGCCTCACCGTTGCCGGCGTGCGCTACGGACCGATCGAGGCCGGGCTCGACGCCCGCAAGGGCAGCAACGCCTGGCTGACAGTGGCGCTGCGCGAGGGCCGCAACCGCGAAGTGCGGCGGGTAATGGCGCATCTCGGGCTGGCGGTGACGCGGCTTATCAGGGTTGCCTACGGGCCGTTCCAGCTCGGCAACCTGCGGCCCGGCCTGCTTGACGAGGTGCCGGCCAAGGTTCTGCGTGAGCAACTGCCCAAGCCTGCCCCGGACCGTGATCCGGGGGCGGTCCAATGATGCGGATTGTGGGCGGCGTCTGGCGCGGCCGCCGGTTGGCGGCGCCGCCGGGCAACGGCACACGCCCGACCGCCGACCGCGTCCGCCAATCGCTATTCGACATGCTGAGCCATGCGCCCTGGGCCGGACCTGATTCTGTCGCGGGCGCGCGCGTGCTCGATGTTTTCGCGGGAACGGGGGCGTTCGGGTTGGAGGCCCTCTCGCGCGGCGCGGCGGCGGCGACGTTCATGGAAAGTGACCCCCGCGCGCTCGCGGCCTTGCGCGCCAACGTCGCCGCGCTCGGGGCTTCGTCGCAATCGACCATCGTGGCGGGCGATGTGCTGCGCTGCCCGCCTGGATCACGTGCCGGGTTGATCTTCCTCGATCCGCCCTATGGGTTCGATTTAGTGCCGCGGGCGTTCCGGGCGCTTCGGCAAGCCGGCTGGATCGGACACGACGCGACGGTTATCGCCGAACTCGGGCGACAGGAGCCGGTCCCCGCGATCGGCGATCCGCTCGGAGAGCGGGTACACGGCGCGGCGCGGCTCGCGGTCTGGCGGGCCGCGGAGGCGGCGTGATCAAGTCGGGCACGCGGGCTCGTTCACCCGTCAGCCAGCGCCGATTCGATTCCGGCACAGAAGTAATGGTACAGGCAGAGGTGAATCTGCTGGATGGCGGGTGTGAACGAACTCGGAACCGCCAGCAGATGGTCGCATAGCCCCGCCAGTTGTCCGCCGCCCGCCCCGGTGAGGCCGATCGTGGTCATGCCCAGGGCGCGGGCCGATTTCGAACGCCGCGATCACGTTGCGCGAATTGCCGCTGGTGCTGATCCCGAGCAGCGCGCCGCCCGCCTCGCCGTAGGCCTCCACCTGGCGACTGAACACGGTATCGAAGCTGTAATCGTTGCTCCAGGCTGTCAGCACGGCCGGATCGGCCGCGAGGCAGATCGCCTTGAAGGCGCGCCGCTCGGCCAGGAAGCGCCCGACCAGTTCGCCGGTGATGTGCTGGGCGTCGGCGGCGGAGCCGCCGTTGCCGCAAACCAGCAGCGGCCGCCCGGCGCGAAACGCCGACACGGTGGCGGCGATCGCGCGCTCCATCGCGCGATCGAGACCCGCCCGGCGGGTTTCCGCAAGCAGCGTCTCGGCATTCGCCAGCCAGTCGTCTAGTCCGGTCATGCTGTCCTGTGTTCTGTCGTGGCCGAACGGTCGGGGCATTCGGCAGGGCGCCGACGACCGGATACGTGACGTCAGTCGCGCGTGAGCAAGGCGACCAGTGCGTCCAACTGGTCGAGGGTGTCGTAGTGCAGGCGGAGGCTTCCCCGCCGGCCGTCGAACACGATTTCAGCCCGCAGGCCCAGCCGTTCCGTGAGGCTGCGCGCCACCGCCTCGGTGTCGGGATCGCGGCTGCGCTCGCGACCGCGCGGTTTCTCCGTCGCGGAGTCGCGCCGCACCAGCGCCTCGGTTTGGCGCACGTTCAGCCCACGGGCGATCACAACCCGGGCGGCGCGCTCCGGATCGGGGTCGGCGAGCAGCGCGCGGGCATGCCCGGCCGACAGCGCGCCGCGACGCAGTTCGGCCTGCACATTGGCGGGCAAGTTCAGCAGCCGCAACGTGTTGGCCACGTGGCTGCGCGATTTGCCGACCGCCTCGCCCAGCGCTTCCTGCGTCATCCCGAACTCGTCCAGCAAGCGCCGATAACCCTCGGCTTCCTCGATGGCGTTCAGGTCCTGCCGTTGCAGATTTTCGACCAGGGCGGCCGCCATGGCGTCGGAATCGCCGAAATCACGCACCAGCGCCGGCACGTCGTGCAGTCCGGCCGCCTGGGCGGCGCGCCAGCGGCGCTCGCCGGCGATGATCTGATAGCGCTCCGGCGCGGCTGGGTCGGGGCGGGCGAGCAGTGGCTGCAGCACACCGCGCGAACGGATCGAGACGGTCAACTCCGCGAGGCTCGCCGCGTCGACCGGCCCGCGCGGCTGGAAGGGGCCGGGCGAGAGAAGGTCGATGGGGATGGCGCGCACGCCGCCGCCTCGGGCTGCAGCAGAAACGGGCGCCGTTTCGCCCATGAGCGCCGCCAACCCGCGCCCGAGCCTCGTGGGCGGCTCGCGCGCGCTCATGCGCCGACCGGTTCCAGCGCGCGCTCGCGGCGTAGCACCTCGCCCGCCAGGCGCACATAGGCCTGCGCGCCGGCGGAGCGGAAATCGTACAGCAGCACCGGCTTGCCGTGGCTCGGCGCCTCGGAGACGCGGATGTTGCGCGGGATCACGGTCTCGTAGACCTGGGCGCCGAAAAAGCTGCGCGCGTCCGCGGCGACCAGATTGGACAGGCTGTTCCGCCGGTCGAACATCGTCAGCACGATGCCTTGCAGGCGCAATGCCGGATTGAGCCGCCGCCGCACCAATTCGACCGTCTGCACGAACTGGGCGATGCCTTCCAGCGCCAGGAACTCGCATTGCAGCGGCACCAGCACGGAATCGGCCGCGACCAGGGCGTTCAGGGTCAGTAGGCCGAGGCTGGGCGGGCAGTCGATCAACACGAACGAGTAGCCGGGATCGGGACGGCGCAGCGGCGCGAGGGCGTCGCGGAGGCGGAATTCGCGGCCTTCGGTGGCCACGAGTTCGATCTCCGCCCCGGCGAGGTCGGGTTCGGCGGGGATCAGCGACAGGTTCGGCACGTAGGTCGGGCGCGCCGTGTCGGCCAGCGTTCGGCTCTGGGTGAGCAGGGCATAGCTGCCCGTCTGGCGCTCGCTGCGGGGAACGCCCAATCCGGTCGAGGCGTTCCCTTGGGGATCGAGATCGATCAGCAGCACCGGCTGCTCGGTCGCGGCGAGCGCCGTCGCCAGATTAATGGCCGTGGTCGTCTTGCCCACGCCGCCCTTCTGGTTGGCGACCGCCAAAATACGCGGCGCGCTCGCCGCATCCGCTGACGGCACGGCGCGCGCTTCCAGGCTAGCGGGTGCGTCGGAGATCACTGATCTGCAGGATGCTCGCGGCGGGGTCGGTACCGACTCGGGATCACGACGACACGCATGTTCCATTGCGCTCGCGCTTCCGTCAATTCCTGTTGTGCCTTTGCGCCCTTGAGCGCGAGGAGCACGCCATCGGATCGCAGCAACGGCCAAGCGAGCGCGCACAGCTTGGGGAGCGGGGCCAGGGCACGGGCGGTTACCACCGAGGCCGGAGGCAGGGGCGTGGTCTCGATCCGGTGCGCATGGACCGAAACCGGCGCCGCCGTCGCGCGCGCGGCTTCGCGCAGGAAGGCCGCTTTGCGCCGGTCGGCCTCGATCAGATGAAACGGCTGCGCCGATGCGATGGCCAGGACGAGGCCAGGAAATCCCGCCCCGGATCCCAGGTCCACGAAGGGGCCCTCTCGCCCCGAGAGGAACGGAAGCAGTTGCAGGGAATCGGCGACATGCCGCGTCCAGATCACATCACGATCGGCCGGACCGACAAGATTTACCTTCTTCGACCACTGCATGAGCAAGCTCACGAGCGCGTCGAGCCGGAGCGTTGTTTCATGTGAAACACTGCCGAGCGGATCCCGATCCGAATTGATGGTCACCTCCCAAGGGCTGCGCCGAGTGCCCAGGTAGAAAACTCAGCTTGCTGCCAGCGTCATGAGCGAGGATCACTGCATGCCAGCCGCCAACCTGCTGCGCGACCAAACGTCGCCGTATCTGCTCCAGCACGCCAACAACCCGGTCCACTGGCGCCCCTGGGGAGAAGCGGTGTTGCGGGAGGCGCGGGAGAAGGATCGGCCAATCCTGCTGTCCATCGGCTACGCGGCCTGCCACTGGTGCCACGTCATGGCGCACGAATCCTTCGAGGACCCCGAAACGGCGGACATGATGAACCGCCTCTTCGTCAACGTGAAAGTGGACCGGGAGGAGCGGCCCGATATCGACCACCTCTACATGTCGGCCCTGCACGCCTTGGGCGAGCAAGGCGGCTGGCCGCTGACCATGTTCCTGACCCCGGACGGGGCGCCGTTCTGGGGCGGCACGTATTTCCCGCCGGAACCTCGCTGGGGCCGCCCCTCGTTTCGGCAGGTGCTGCAAGGGGTGGCCAATATCTGGCAGTCCGACCGCGAGGCGGTACAGCAGAACACCGGCGTGCTGGCCGAGGCGCTCGCCGCGATCTCCGCGCCGGCCGGGGACGGAGTGCCGTCACCGGAGGTCATCGAGCGGCTCGGCGTCGGATTGCTGGGCGCCTGCGATCCGCAGCAGGGCGGACTTCGCGGCGCGCCCAAATTCCCCAATCCACCCCTGTTCCGCCTCTTCTGGCAGCTCGGGCTGCGAACCGGCCGCGCCGACTTGCTCGACGCGGTCACGCTTCTGCTCACCCGCATGTCCGAGGGCGGCATCCACGATCACCTCGGCGGCGGCTTCGCGCGCTATGCCACCGATGCGCACTGGCTGGTGCCGCATTTCGAGAAGATGCTCTACGACAACGCGCAAATCCTCGACCTGTTGAGCCTGGCCTATGCCGCTGCCGATCGCCGCGGCGCGCAAAATCGCGGCGGCGGCTCCGCCCCGAGCGATTCCGATTTGGCCGTGTACGCCGAGCGCGCGGCTCAGATCGTGGACTGGCTGCGGCGGGAGATGATGGCCGAAACGGTCGGCGGACTCACCGCCTTCGCCGCCTCCCAGGATGCGGACAGCGAAGGCGAGGAAGGGCGCTTCTATGTCTGGACCGAAGCGGAGGTCGACGCGCTGCTCGGGACGGAAAGCCCAGCCTTTAAGTCCGCCTATGACGTTCGGGCTGAGGGGAACTGGGAGGGCAAGACGATCCTGCACCGGGTTTCTCCGCGAGGCGACGCGGCGGCCGAGGCAGCGCTCGCGCGCAGTCGTGCCGCCTTGTTTGCGGCGCGGGCACGGCGCGTGCCGCCGGCGCGAGACGACAAAGTGCTCGCCGATTGGAACGCCCTGGCCGTGGCGGCCCTCGCCCGCGCCTCGCTTGTGTTCGGCCGGCCGGAGTGGCTGAAGCTCGCGGAAACCGCATTTGATTTCGTGCTCACCGAAATGGCCGCGCCGGACGGGCGGATCCGGCACGCCTGGCGGCTGGGGCGGGTGAGCGCGCCCGGCCTGCTCGACGATCAAGCAGGCATGGCCCGTGCGGCCCTGGCGCTGTTCGAAGCGACTGGCGATTCCCGGCGCCTGGATCAGGCGTTGCGTCTCGTCGAAGCGGCGAACACATGGTTCTCGGCGCCGCAGGGTGCGTATTTCACGACCGCCTCCGACGCCGCCGACGTGCCGCTCGGGCCGGCCGCACGGCCGCGCAGCGCCGCCGATCAAGCGGTCCCCGCCGGCAACGGAGTTATGGCGGACGTTCTGGCTCGGCTGTTCCATCTGACCGGCGAGCCGATCTGGCGCGAGCGCGCCGAAGCGGTCATCGCCGCGTTCAGCGGCCGATCGGAAGTCGCTCGCCGCTTGCCCGACCCTGCTCGCGGCCGCCGACCTGCTGCAGTCCGGAGCCTCCGTGGTCATCGGCGGCGATCCCGATCTGGCCGGCGCAAACTCGCTGCTGGCGGTGGCCCTCGCCTCGCCCGATCCGGCGGTTTGTGTCCTGCGCGCGAGTGGCGGGAACGATTGGCGGTTGCTCGCCGGCCATCCCGCTTACGGCAAGTCGGCACCCCCGGGACGTGCCGTCGCTTATGTGTGCCGCAATCAGGCCTGCGGGCTGCCAATCGAGGATGCCGCAGACCTCGCCGCCGCCTTGGCCGGGCGCCACGCCCAGCCGACTTGACATCGCCCGTTGCAGATCCCCTCCATGTCGCCCGCTTCGGCGCCGCCAATGACGAGAACGATCAGGCTTGCCCCAGCTTTCGCTGCACACCCCGATCGGTGACCTGACCATCTTCCAGGACGCGGAGGCGATCGTCGCGCTCGACTGGGGCTGGGGGCGCGACCAGGCGGAGACACCATTGTTGCGGCGGGCGGCCGAGCAGCTTCATGCGTATTTCGACGGCGAACTCGGCGATCCCGGGATCGAACTGCCGCTCGCTCCGGCTGGAACGCCGTACCGCCAGCGCGTTTGGCAGGCGCTCCGACGGATTCCGCTCGGCGCCACCCGGACCTATGGCGAGCTTGCCGCGGAGGTCGGCGGCTCCGCCCGCGCGGTCGGGCAAGCCAACGCCAAGAACCCGATCCCTATCCTGATCCCCTGTCATCGCGTCCTGGCCAGCCAAGGACCTGCGGGTCGACCGGGACTCGGCGGCTATTCGGGGCAGGGCGGAATCGAGACGAAGCGCTGGCTGCTGGAACTGGAAGGCGCCGCCGTTCGGGGTTTCAGGGTGTGAGCCGCTCGCTCGGCATGCGGCACGCCCCATAGGCCGTTGGCGTTCGGCCGGCCGGCCGAACGGGCCAATACGGAGCAGGCCCAATACGGAGAAGGTAATGTCAAAGGCGATACGCATCCACGCTCATGGCGGCCCAGAAGCCTTGCAGTGGGAGGACGTCCCGACGCCGGAGCCCGGGCCGGGCGAGGCGTTGGTCCACCATGCTGCCGTCGGGCTGAATTACATCGATGTCTATTTCCGTACCGGCCTCTATAAGGCGCCCTCCCTGCCGATCACCATCGGCATGGAGGCGGCGGGGACCGTGAGCGCCGTCGGGCCGGGGGTGACCGAGGTCGCGGTCGGCGACCGGATCGCCTATGCCTTGGGCCCGATCGGCGCCTATGCCACCGACCGCGTGATCGCGGCCGACAGGCTGGTGAAACTACCCGACGGCATCGATTTCCAGACCGCCGCGGCGATGATGCTCCAGGGCATGACCGCGCAGTATCTGCTCCGGCGCACCTACCGCGTGAAATCCGGCGACACGATCGTGGTGCATGCCGCGGCGGGCGGCGTCGGCCTCATCATGTGCCAATGGGCGAAGCATCTCGGCGCGTCGGTGATCGGCGTGGTCTCGACGCCGGAAAAGGCCGAACTCGCCCGCGCGCACGGCGCGGCCCATACGATCGTCGGACACAATAAGCTGGTCGACGAGGTCAAGCGCATCACCGGGGGGGCGATGGTGCCGGCGGTCTACGACAGCGTCGGCAAGGACACGTTCTACACCAGCCTCGACTGCCTGGCCCCGCTCGGCATCATGATCAACTTCGGGAACGCCTCCGGCCCGGTCGGAGCCGTCGACGTGGGGCTGCTCGGCCTCAAGGGTAGCCTGTTCCTTACCCGCCCGAGCCTCGCCACCTACACCGCCAAGCGCGCCGATCTGGAACAGTCGGCGCGCGAGTTGTTCGAGGTGGTGCGGAGCGGGGCGGTGAAGATCCGGATCAACCAGACCTTCCCGCTGCGCGAGGCGGCCAAGGCCCACGTCGCGCTCGAGGCGCGGCAGACCACGGGCAGCACGGTTCTGATACCGTAACAATATCGGCTCGTCGCCGTCGCCGACTCGCCCGAGCGACCGGCGGGCGGAAGCGGCGTTGTCGCCCCGAATTCGCCGGCAGGGGGCTGAGGCATGAGCGAGCACGCGGCGCACCCGCAAGACGCCGAGTGGCGCCCGCGCGCCAATCCATGGCTGATCGCGGTGGTCGTCACCCTGGCGGCCTTCATGGAGATCCTCGACACCACCATCGTGAACGTCAGCCTGCCGCACATCGCCGGCAGCGTCTCCGTCAGCTACGACGAGGCAACCTGGACCCTCACCTCCTATTTGGTCGCCAACGGCATCGTGCTGACGATCTCGGGCTGGCTCGGGCGGCTGCTCGGGCGCAAGCGGTATTTCCTCATCTGCATCGCGATGTTCACCGTCAGCTCCTTCCTTTGCGGCGCCGCCACCAGCCTCGGCGAGCTGATCGTGTTCCGGCTCATGCAGGGGTTCTTCGGCGGTGGGCTGCAGCCCAATCAGCAGTCGATCATCCTCGACACGTTCGAGCCGGCGCAGCGCGGGCGCGCCTTCGCGGTCGTCGCCGTCGCGGTCATCTTCGCCCCGGTGATCGGGCCGACGCTCGGCGGCTGGATCACCGACAACTACACCTGGCGCTGGATTTTCTTCGTCAACATTCCGGTCGGGGCATTCACCTTTTTCGCCGTGGCGCGGCTGGTCGAGGACCCGCCCTGGGTGAAGCGCGAGCGCAGCACCCTCGCCGATGTCGACTATGCCGGGCTGGTGCTGATCACGCTCGGACTCGGCTGCCTGCAAATCATGCTGGATCGCGGCGAGGAACTGGACTGGTTCGGCTCGGCGCAGATCCGCGCCTACGCGCTGGGCGGGGCGGTAGGCATTATCGGGGCGATCGCCTGGCTGCTGTACGCCGAGAAACCGGTGGTGAATCTCCGAGTCTACAAGGATCGGAATTTCACCCTCGGCTCGGTGATGATCTTCGCCTTCGCGACCATCCTCTATTCCAGTGCCGTGCTGATTCCGCAACTGGCGCAGCAGCATCTGGGCTACACCGCTTATCTCGCCGGGCTCGTGCTCTCCCCGGGTGCGCTGCTCGTGCTGCTGCTCATTCCCTTCGTCAGCCGTTTGCTGATGCCGCACGTCCAGACGCGGTTCATCATCGGCTTCGGCTTCTTCTCGCTCGGCTGTGCCCTCGCCTATGCCTATTTCATGATCAATCCGGAGATCGACTTCTGGACACTCTGCCTGGTGCGGCTGACCCAGAGCTTCGGCCTCGCGTTCCTGTTCGTCCCGACCAGCACCATCGCCTATTCCACCATGCCGCGCGCCCTGAACAACGACGCGACGGCGCTCTACGTGATGATGCGCAACATCGGGGGGTCGATCGGCATTTCCGTGGCGACCGCGCTCGAGGTGAATTTCTCGCAAATGCACCAGAGCTACCTTGCGGCCCATCTCTCGCCGCTCGACCAGCCCTACGACCAATTGGTCGAGCGACTGAAAGGCTCGTTACGGGCGCTCGGATACGCGCCGCACGAGCTGACCGCCGCCGCGAACGGGCTCATCCATCAGATGCTGCTGCAGCAAGCGTCGCTGCTCGCCTATATGGACGTGTTCGCGCTCACCTCCATCGCCGCATTCCTGGTCGTCCCGCTGACGTTTCTGTTCCGGCCATCGAAGGCGGGTGGCGGACGGCCGGGCGGGCATTGAAGCCGCCGGCCGCTACCGCTTCTTGGCCGGCTGTTGCGTTGGAGCCGGCGACTTTGCCGGATAGCGGCACCATTCGGCGACGACACAGCGCCAGCACTCCGGCACCCGCGCCTTGCACACGTAGCGCCCGTGCAGGATGAGCCAGTGATGCGCGTTGAGCAGAAATTCGGCCGGGATGCGGCGCATCAGCGCGTCCTCCACTTCGCGGGGCGTCTTGCCCGGCGCGAGCCCGGTGCGGTTGGCGACGCGGAAAACATGGGTATCCACCCCCATCGTGCCCTGGCCGAAGGCGACGTTGAGCACGATGTTGGCGGTCTTGCGGCCCACGCCCGGCAGCGCCTCCAATTCCTCCAGCCGGTGCGGCACGCGCCCGCCATGCTGCTCCAGAAGCTGCCGCGACAGCGCGACCACGTTGCGCGCCTTGGTATTGAAGAAGCCGAGCGAGCGGATATGCCGGGCAACGCCGTCCTCACCCAGCCGGACCATCGCTTGGGGGTGGACGCCTCGCGGAACAGCGTCGCGGTGGCGCGGTTCACCGCCGCGTCGGTCGTCTGCGCCGAGAGCACGACGGCGATGAGCAGGGTATACGGGTCGGCGTAGTGGAGTTCGCTGCGCGGGTCCGGATTGGCGCGCGCCAGCGCCTGCATGAACGGGCACACGTCCTCGGCCGGCATGCTCCCGCTCCGCGGTGACGCGGGCCGCCGCGTCGGCCGAGCTTGTTGCATGCAAGAGCTTGTGATCCGAGCCCCCCGGGCTGGCAAGCCCACGCAGAGCCGGGAATATTAGCCGCATGGATGCGCGATCCGCCGAGGCCGTCGATAGCGTCCTCCCCGATCAGACCCTGTTCGAGGCGGCGATCGTGCCGCACCGCAGCCTCGGCCCGCGCGGTTTCAAGGTGCTGGTCGCGATATTCGCCGCCACGAGCCTCTACATCACGACCCTGCTTTGGCTGCTGGGCGCCTGGCCCGTGATCGGGTTCAGCGGCGTCGAGGTCGGGCTGGCCATCCTGCTGATCCGCATGAACGGCCGCGCCACCCGCGAATGCGAGCTGGTGCTGCTCTCCGAACGCGTGCTCCGGATCGTGCGTACCGACCCCCGCGGCCGGCGACAGGAATGCGCGTTGCCGCCGACATGGCTCAATGTCGTCCTCCAGGAGCGTCGCGGCCGGGTGCCGCTGCTGCTGGTCGCCGTTCACGGCAAGCGCGAGGAAATCGGGGCGAAGCTCGGCGAGCGGGAGAAGCGCGATCTCGCCAAGGCGCTTGCGGAAGCGCTGCACCGCCTGCGCAACCCGCGCTTCGACAATCCGCAACTGCGCGGATAACCGGGCGCGGCAGGACCGAACGCCATGTCCCATGTGGTTACGATGACCACCTGCGCCCGCAAGGCCGACGCGGAGCGGCTCGCGCGAGGAATCGTCGCGAACACGCTCGCTGGCTGCGTTCGCCAGCCCGGCGCTCGATTTCCTCTTTTGGTCAGTTCGTGAGCGAGGCCAGCGCTACTCCATCACCGCCGCGTGCTCGTCGGACTTCACCGCCACCCGCTGCGGGCGGGTCATGATCAGCAGCAGGAGGAACGCCGGCAGCGTGGTCAGCATCATGAACTTGAAGACGTTGATGTAGCCGATGACCTCAGCCTGCCGGTTCAGCATCTGGTCCAAGAGCGCCGCCCCGTGCGGCGTCGCCGGGTCGAGAATCCGTGCCGCCGCCCCTGATTGCAGCGCGCGATTGAACGGGTTGATGAACGACCCGAGTTGCTCGTGCGACACCTGGATGCTGCGGGCCAGCAAGGTGAAGGTCAGCGACACACCCATCGCCGCGCCCACGTTGCGGAACAGGCTCAGCATGGCCGCCCCGTCGGTCCGCATCGCCACCGGCAGGGTCGCGAAGGCCACCACCTGCAGCGGTGTGAAGATGAACCCCAGTCCGGCCCCCTGCACGACGATCGCGAATATCTGCTCGCGGATCGACACGTCCGGCGTCCAGCCGGTCATCATCCACGCCGATGTTTCCAGCAGAACCAAGCCGACAAACATCAGCTTGCGCGGATCGAGCCGGTTGGCGAGCCGGCCGGCGATCATCATCGCGGCCATGGTGCCGATGCCACGCGGCGCCAGCACCAGCCCCGTCGTGTCCACCGGATAATTCCCCAGGTTCTGCAAATACGGCGCCATCAGCGCCGAACTCGCAACCAGGATCGTGCCGACCGTGAACATCATCAGCACCGAGGCGAACAGATTGCGGTCCTGGAACACGGCGGGCGAGATGAACGGCCGGCGCGCCGTGAACAGATGCACGACGAACAGGTAGAGGCCGAGGCCGGCCAGTACCGCCTCCACGATGATCTCGCGCGAGGAGAACCAGTCGCGAAGCTGGCCGCGGTCCAGCATCATCTGCAATGCGCCGAGCCCGAGCGCCAGCACGGCGAAGCCGGTCCAATCGAAGCGCAGATGGCTCTTGACCTGCGACGTCGGCAGGCAGAGCGCCAACCCGACCAGGCAAAGGATCCCGAACGGCAGGTTGACGTAGAACACGTAACGCCAATTGTACAGCTCGGTCAGGTAGCCGCCGAGCGTTGGGCCCAGGATCGGGCCGATCATGACGCCGATACCCCAGAGTGCCATGGCCGAGCCGCGCCGCTCGACCGGGTAGATGTCGAGGATGGTGGCCTGCGACAGCGGCACCAGCGCGGCGCCGAACACACCCTGAAGCAGGCGGAACAACACCATTTGCGGCAGCAACTCGGCCGCCCCGCACAGCATCGAGGCGAAGGTGAAGCCGGCGACGCAGAGCATGAACAGGTTCTTGCGCCCGAAGCGCGAGGCGAGCCAGCCGACCGGCGCCGTCATGATGGCGGCGGCGATGATGTAGCTGGTGAGGACCCAGGTTATCTCGTCCGAGGTGGCGGACAGCGAGCCCTGCATATAGGGCAGCGCCACGTTCGCGATGGTCGCGTCCAGCGCCTGCATCAACGTGGCGATCATCGCGCAGGCGGTGATGACGCCGCGGAATGGAACCCGGTCCGGAGTCAGTTCCCTGTACGTCGCGCCGCTCGCGTCGGGCATCAGCCGAATGCCCCGATAATGAATTGGCGAGCGCCCGGGATTCCCCCTCCTCCCGACCTCCTTCCACAAGGGGAGGAGGCGACGCACGCGAAAAGAGCCCCCTCCCCTGGCGGGAGCGGTTCGGGGAGGGGGAAGCTCCGCCTAGCCATGACGGCCGTAACCTTCGAGCCTAGAACAGGTCGGCGAGCGTGCGATGGTGGCCGGTGTCGATCGTCACTTCGACGCTCATGCCGGCGCGGAGCGGCGGGTCGCCCGGGCGGCGATCCACGCGCACGCGCAACGGTATCCGTTGCACCACCTTCACCCAATTTCCCGAGGAGTTCTGCGCCGGCAGGATGGAAAACTCGGAGCCCGAGTTGGGCGCGATGGTCTCCACGACCCCGTGCCACGCCTGGCCGGGATAGGTGTCCACATCCACGGTCGCGGGATTGCCCGGCTTCACCCAGGTCAGCTCGGTCTCCTTCGGATTGGCCTCCACCCACACGCGGTCGGCCGAGACCAAGCCGAAAGCACCAGTCGAGGCGGCGAGATACTGCCCGGGCTGCAGCTTGTCGACGTTGGTCACGACGCCGGCGAAGGGCGCGCGCACCACGCTGTGGTTCAACTGCCGCTGCGCCTCGTCGACCCGCGCCTTGGCGGCCAGGTAGGTCGCGGCGGTCTTGGCCTCAAGATTCGGATCGCCTTGCAGCTTGGCGAGCTGCATCTGGGCCTGCTCGCGCAACGCGCTCAATGCTTCCTTGTCGGCGGCGAGCTTGAAGCGCGCCGCGTCGTATTCCGCGCGCGTGACCGCGCCGCTTTTCACCAGGTTGGCGTAGCGCCCGTAATTCGCCTGGTCGTTCGCGACATCCGCGGCCTTGGCCTGGATGTCGCGCAACATGCGCTGATAGTCGCGTTTCATCGCATCGATGGTCAGTCCGGCCTGGACGAGGTCGGCCTTTGCGCCGGCGAGCGCGATCTGAAACTGCCGCGGGTCGAGGCTGAACAGCACTTGGCCCTTGTGCACGCGTTCGCCCTCGTGCACGTCCACCTCGGCGACGAGGCCGGACACGTCGGTCGACACGGACAGCATGGCGGCCTGCACATAAGCGTCGTCGATCGAGACGTAGCGGCCGCCGGTGATCCACCAGGTGAACCCGCCGATCGCCACGACAACAATGCCGCCGATCATCAAGATCGGCCGCAGCAGGCGCACGCGGCGGCGCAGCCGCGCCGGCGCCTTCTCGATGACGCGGGGAGCGGTCGTCGCGGACGCCATCAAGCGACTTCCTTCACCTTTTGCTTGACTGGCTCGCTCTCCTCGCGCGCACCGTCCGGCCGGCGACTGCCGCGGACTTCGGCGCAGAGCGTCGTGCGCATCCGCAGCAAGCCATCCATCATCGTGTCCAGCACCGCCTGGTCGACGCCGTCGGCCACCATCGCGGCGAATCTCGGCACGCTCCGCCTTGATTTCGGTGAGCAGCGGTACGGCTTCGGGCAACAGATGCAGCCGCCAGATGCGCCGGTCGGCCGGGTCGGCGCGCCGCTCCACCATGCCGCGCTGCTCCAGCCGGTCGACCAGTCGCGCCACCGTGATGGGCTCGACCTCGAGCAGGTCCGACAGTTCCTTCTGGGTGATGCCCGGCTTGCGTTCCAGCCAGAGCATCATCACCCATTGCGCCCGGGTCATGTCATGCATACGCGCGCGCTTGTCGACGATCACGCGGCCGAGCCGGGCCACATCATGCAGCACCGACAAAAGATCGGGCTTGAATTCGGTCATTGGATGTCTCCTGGCTTAAACAATAAGGCGCGCTATGATAGGCAATCTATAGGATAACGCATGCAATTCATGCAGGTCGGCCTCGGCCGAACAGCATACGAGGCGGGACGCCGGGGGAGCGGTGGCAGGTTTGGCTGGCGCCATGTCGGCTGAGGCCGAGCAGGACGTGGTGGTGGTCGGCGCCGGAGTCGCCGGGCTGGCCGCCGCGGCCGCGCTGCGAGCGCGGCAATTGCGCGTAGCCGTGTTCGAGGCCGGGGAGCGCGTCGGCGGCCGCGCCTGGACCGCGTATCCGGCCGTGCTCGGGGGCGCGCCGTTCGATTGCGGCGCGTCGTGGTTGCACGAGGCCGACCGCAACCCACTGGTGGCCATCGCGGAGGTCGCCGGGCGCGCGCTCGTCGACACCGGCGCGGCGCGCAGCTACCGCACGTTCATCGGCGGCCGCGCGGCGGAGGACGCCGAGGCAGCGGCCTACGACCGAGCCTACGACCGACTGGTCGCCGCCGCGGAGGCGCGCGCCCGCTCGGACGCGCCGGATGTCAGCCTCGCGGAGGCGTTCGCGGAACTCGGCGCGGCGGCCGACCCGTGGGCCGCGACCGTGGCGGCCTGGGAGGGCGCGATCATCGCCGGGGCCGACGCGGCCGATCTCAGCCTGAAGGATTGGGCTGACAATCTGCTGAAGGGCCGCAACCTCGCGGTGCCGGGAGGCCTGGGCGCCCTGGTCCGCGACATGCTCGGCCCGGCATCCGCTCCGGTGCGGCTGAACACGCCGGTAATGTGCGTTTGTTGGCAGGAGCCCGGCGGGCGCGTCGCGGTGGAAACGACGGCCGGCACCGTTTCAGCGCGCGGCGTGATCGTGACGGTTTCGACCGGCGTGCTGGCCTCCGGCGGCATCCGTTTCTCGCCCGTCTTGCCGGTGGACGTGCAAGCGGCGGTGCATGGCCTGCCGATGGGGCTGCTCAGCAAGGTGGCGCTACGAGCGAGCGGGGAGGACCGGCTGGATTTGCCCGCGTTCTGCGGGATCGACCGGCGGCTCGCGCGCACGGACGAGCCGGCCATGGTGTTTCATGCCTGGCCGTTCGGCATGGACCATGTGGTCGGCTTCATCGGCGGGCGCGCCGCCTGGAGCCTGGCCGAGGCTGGCCCGGCCGCGGCGGAGGATTTCGCGCGCCGCGCGTTGCGGTCCCTGTTCGGATCGCGCGCCGACCGCGCCTTCGCCCCCGGCGCGGCGGTCACCCTCTGGGGCAAGGAGCCGGGCTTTCTCGGCGCGTATTGCTATGCGCGGCCGGGACACACCGCCGCGCGCGACATTCTGGCCCAACCGCTTGCCGACGGCCGGCTGATCTTCGCCGGGGAAGCGGTGGCCGAGACGGGCCTCGCCGGCACCGTGGGCGGCGCCTACCGCAGCGGAGAGGCCGCCGCCAAAAGCCTCGCCGCGCGGTTGTCGCGCTGATGGCTCATTGCGAGCGAATTACGTCGGTTGGCCGGTGCCGCCGCGCCCGGGCGGACCCCGCCGCCCGACCGGGCCCCGGCACGCCGCTCGCCGGCCCCTGATCGAGCACCGTCATCGCCAGCGAAAGCAGTTGTTCGGCGGACTGGGGGAGGCCGGCGCGTCCCGCGTCTTCCGCCAGCGTCAGCAGGCGATCGGAAAGCACCAGCGGGCTCATGGACAAAGCCTCGGTTGAACCGGGCACGTGGGGTTGCGGCATCGTTGAACTCTCCTCTCGGGCTAACCGCCGGCCGCGCTTCTCAGGGCGACCCTCGAAGAGGTAATCCAGTTTACGCGAGTTTCCTTGATATAAATCAACCACAGGATGTGGCGCGCGCGATGTGCGGCGCGGCGCGATCCGGCGGGCATCGAAGCCACCGGTGGAGGTTTCCGCGCCGAGGTGCGCATAATCCGCCTCGCAACGCCCGCGGGAAAAGGAGCAGACGATGGATGCGGCATCCCGACAGAACTTTCCGCTGGAGGAGATGGACAAGGAGAGCCTGTTCCATCCCCTGACCTCGATCGCGGATCACCTGCGGACGGGCCCGATGATCGCCTCGGACGCGCACGGGGCACGGCTGAAAGATCAGCACGGCCGAGATCTGCTCGACGCCGGTGCCGGGCTGTGGTGCGTCAACGTCGGCTACGGACGGGAGGAACTCGCGCAAGCCGCCGCCCAGGCGATCCGCGACCTCAGCTACTACCACCTGTTCGGATCGGCCTCGAACGAGCCGGTGATCCGGCTCGCCGACCGTCTGCTCACGCTGTTTCACGAGCAGGCGGGCGCGCGGCATCTGTCGAAAGTCTTCTTCGGCACCTCCGGCTCGGACGCCAACGACACGAACTTCAAGCTGGTCCGCTATTACAACAATCTGCGCGGCCGCCCGGCCAAGAAGAAGATCATCGCGCGCACCGGCGGCTATCACGGACTGACCTACGCGTCGGCGAGCCTCACCGGCATCGCGGCCTATCACAAGGCGTTCGATCTGCCGCTGGACGGCGTGCTGCACGCCGCCTGCCCGCATTTCTTCCGCTTCGGCCTGCCGGACGAGGACGAGACGGCGTTCACGCAGCGGATGGTGGCGGAGCTGAAGGAGCTGATCCAGCGGGAAGGCGCCGAGACGATCGCCGCGTTCATCGCCGAGCCGGTGATGGGAACGGGCGGTGTGCTGCTGCCGCCTGCCGGTTACTTCGCGCAGGTGCAGAACCTGCTGCGCGAGAACGACATCCTGTTCATCGCCGACGAGGTCATCACCGGGTTCGGCCGGCTCGGCTCCTGGTTCGCGACCGGCCTCTACGATCTGAAGCCGGATATCGTCACCTTGGCCAAGGGCATCACCAGCGCGTATTTCCCGATGTCCGCGTCCGTGGTGTCGGAGGGCATCTGGACCGTGCTGCGCGACGCCTCGCCCGAGGCCGGCCCGGTGATGCACGGCTTCACCTATTCCGGGCACCCGGTCGGCGGCGCGATCGCGCTCGCCAATCTCGACATCATGGAGCGCGAGCGGCTGATCGAGAATGCCGCAGCGCTCGGCCCCTATTTCCGCCAGCGCCTGACCGAGCGGGTCGGCGACCATCCGCATGTGGGCGAGGTGCGCGGCGAGGGGCTGATGCTCGCGGTGGAGTTCGTGGCGGACAAGGCCGCGAAACGGTTCTTCGCGCCGGGCGCCAATCCGCACCGGGTCGTCGCGAAGCGCGCGCTGGAACAGGGCGTGCTGACGCGCGCGCTGCCGTTCCTGGAAGTCACCTCCTTCTCCCCGCCGCTTTGTGTCACCCGCGCCGAGATCGACGAGATGGTCGAGCGGTATGCGCACGGCCTGGACGCAGCGACGGCGGAGTTGCGGGAACTGGCGCGGCTCTGAGTGCAGACGAGCCGCGCGGGCATTTCCGCGCGGTTGCGCCTTTGCTATGGTCGCCGGTATCTGCGCCGGGTTAGCTCAGCGGTAGAGCAGCGGTTTTGTAAACCGAAGGCCGGGGGTTCAAATCCCTCACCCGGCACCAAGCCGGCGTGCTATTGCGCGCCCGCGAGTTCCGCTAGGCGGTCGGGGTTCAGGAGGTGGACCTCGGAATGGCCGTGCAGGTCGATCAGCCGCTCCTTCTTCAACTGCGACATGGTTCGGCTCACTGTCTCAATGGTCAGGCCGAGATAATCGGCGATGTCGCCGCGCGTCATCGGCAGCGTCAGCCGGAACTGGCGCGGGCCGCACGGCAATGCACTCGCGGTGCGCGCCCACAGGAACGAGGCGACGCGCTCGCGTGCCGTCTTGCGCCCGAGCAACAGCATCTGCTCCTGCGCGACCACCAACTCGTTGGCGGCCACCTCGAGCAGCCGCTGCTCCATCGCGGGGAAATCGTCGAGCAAATGGCGCAGCCGGCCGCGCGAGAACCGGCAGAGCCGCACGTGATCGATGGCCTCGGCGCCGAACGCATAGGTCGAGGATACGGCGAGACCGAGGAAATGCCCGGGGCTCGCGAAGCCGATGATCTGCCGCCGGCCGTCCGGGAGCAGCTTGTAAATGCGCGCGTTGCCGCCGGTGATGTTGAAGAAGTCGTCGGCCTTGTCGCCCTCGTGGATGAAGGTTCGGCCGGGGGTGATCTGCATCACGTGCGCGAGTTCGGCCAGCCGCGCCAGATCCTTGTCCTCGATGGCGTTGCACACGCTGAACGAGCGCGCGTCGCAGGTCGCGCACGGGCCAGGCCCGCGCTCCCGCTCGACGACGAGCGGCACCGGCCGAACCGGCGCGCCGCTTCCCTCCGGCCGGCCCGGCCAGGACTTCGCAACCATAACCCTCGCGTCCCCCTGTTCCTTCGGGTCGCGATCCTATTCGGCGGCGGAAGGCGTATAATTGATCTGCATCAAAGCCGCCCGGCCGCCGCATCCGCATCCTTGGCGGCAACGCGAGGCAAATCGATATGCGCGATCTCATCGTTCAACCCTTGCCGGCCGATCGGCTGCCGCTGGTCTATCCCTTGGTCAGGGCCGTGATGCCATCGGTCACGCTGGAGGCGTGGCTGCGCTATGGCCGCCGCCTGCTCGCGCCACGCCAATCGGCCCAGAGCGGCATCGTCGCCGCGACGCGCCAGGCGCGATCCCTGCCGTGCGGCATGTTCTGCTGGCGGCGCGAGCAGGATCCGGAAAAGGGTGCGATCATCGTGGCCGAGCACTTCGTCGCAATGGACATACTCGACTCGCACCCGATGCACGAGGCATTGGTGGCCGAGCTGGAACGGATGGGCCGCGAGTTGGGGTGCGCGGCGGTGCGCTCGGTCATTCACGACGACAGCCCGGAGACGAAGAACGAGTTTCTCGCCGCCGGACATCGAACGACGGCGGCGCTGCTGAGCAAGGATCTGCATCCCCAGCCGCCATATGCCGATACCGTCGCGGCGACTTGATGCAAGTCAAGGAACGGCTTTCGCGCCCGGGTAGGCTGCGTCGATCGGCAAACGAATAGCAACTCCGGAGACGGCAAGATGGCGGCCACCGGCCTCGAGACGTTCGATCGCACGCTGCAAACCACGAACATCTGGCTCGACGAGATCATGGAGGTGATCGGGGCGGATCGGCATCTGGCTTGGCATGTGCTGGGCGGGGTGATCCGCGCCCTGCGTGACCGCCTCACCGTGGAGTTGAGCGCGCATCTCGGCGCACAACTGCCGCTGCTCGTCCGTGGCGCGTATTACGAGCATTTTCGTCCGGCGCAGCAGCCGGTGCCGTTGCGCACCGACGCGGAATTTCTCGGCGCGGTCGCGGACAACCTGGCCGGCGCCCGGCGGGTGGACGTGGTCGCGGCGACGCGGGCCGTACTTGCCGTCATCGGCCGCCACATCACGCCCGAGCAGGTCGACAAGGTAAAAACCGCGCTACCACACCAGATCCGCGCGCTATGGCCAGAGCCGGGCGAGGTGCTCTGAGGGCGACCTTCTAGACCGCCCCGGGATTGGCGCTTCGCGGCGTGGCTGCGCCGATCAGCTCATACGCACCGCTGGGCTCGCGCCGATCTCCATCGGGCGCGCCGGCTCCGGGCGGTCGCAGCGCAGGAAGCGGCCACGGCCGGGGCCGGCCAGCGGCTTGCCGGCTTCCACCACCACCTCGCCGCGCGAGAGCACCACGTCCGGCCAAGCGTTGACCACCATGCCTTCATAGGGCGTGTAGTCGGCGGCGGAATGCAGCATGTCGTTGCTGATGCGCACCTCGCGATCGGTGTTCCACACCACGATGTCAGCGTCGGCGCCGATGGCGATCGAGCCCTTGCGGGGGATGCCATAGAGGCGCGCGCAGTTGGTGGCGGTCAGCGCCACGAACTGCTCGAGCGAAATCCGCCCCTTCAGCACGCCTTCCGAGAGCAGCAGCGGCAGCCGCGTTTCCACGCCCGGAATGCCGTTCGGGATTTTCCAGAACGGCGCGTCGGCGCCGTGAATGAACTTGCCCGTCGGCGCTTTCATGCTGAACGGCGAATGATCCGACGAAAACACCGCGAACGTGCCGTTGGCGAGCCCGGTCCAAATTGCGGCATGATGCGACTTGTCCCGAGGCGGCGGCGAGCAGATGCAGCGCGCGCCTTCCTGTCCCGGCAGGTCGAGATCATCCGCGGTCAGGAACAGATATTGCGGGCAGGTCTCGGCGAAAATGCGCAGGCCGCGCGACTGCGCGCGACGGATCTCGTCGGTTGCCTCGCGGCCGGACACGTGCACGACCAGCATCGGCACTTCGAGCAGCTCGGCATAGCTGACGGCGCGCTGTGTGGCCTCGCCTTCGCCGAGGGTTGGGCGCGAAACCGCGTGGTATTTCGGCGCGCTGTGGCCGAGCGTTTGCAGCCGCTCGGTCAGCCAGACGATCACGTCGTGGTTCTCGCAATGCACCATCGTCATGGCCTGCTCGCGCCGCGCCAGCCAGAGCACGTCGAGGATCTGGTGGTCGTCCAGCTTCAGCGCGTCGTAGGTCATGTAGATCTTGAACGAGGTGTAGCCGTCGGCGATCAGCGCAGGCAGTTCCTGGCCGAGCACGTTCGCCGTGGGATCGGTGACGATCAGGTGGAAGGCGTAATCGATATACGCGCGGCCCTCCGCTTTCGCGTGATACTCGTTCACCGCCGCGCGGATGCTCTGGCCCTTGTTCTGAAACGCGAAGGGAATGACGGTGGTCGTGCCGCCACAGGCGGCCGAGAGCGTGCCCGTGTCGAACCCGTCGGCCATCTCGGAGCCATCGGGCAGCGGCTGCGCGAGATGGCAATGGCCGTCGAGGCCGCCGGGCAGAACCAGCCGCCCGCGCGCGGCGATTTCGTGCTCGCCCTTGCCCAGTTCGTGGCCGAGCGCGGCGATGCGCCCGCCCTTCACGCCGACATCGCAGACGAAGGACTCCGCGGCGGTGCCCACGCGCCCTTCGCGAATCACCAGGTCGAATTTTTCCACGTGCGCGTCCTCCTCGGCGTTCAGTTGCCGCCGGCGATCAGATTGGCGAGCGGGGCGGCGAGGCCCGTCGATGGCTTGCCGGGCGGGCGGCGGAACGATCCGGCCGTTGCTTTGCGCGGACGGAGCGCGACCAGCGCTTCGGCCTGCTTCACCGCCGCCGCGACGCAGTCGACCACCGGGACCGGGATGCCATCCTTCACGCGCTCGGCGAGCCCGGCCAGCGGCGCCCCGCCGAGCACGACCACCTCGGCCTCCCCCTCGGAGACGGCGCGGTTCGCCGCCTCGACCAGTCGCTCCGTCATCTCCGCCTGCACACAGTCGATGGAAGCGAACCCGCCTTCGGCCACGAAGACGCCGGCGCAGCGGTCGCTGAGCCAGTTGCGCGCGACGCCGTCGCGATACCACGCGAGAAGGGTCGGCGAGAAGGTGAGGATCGCGAAGCGGTTGCCCAACATGCAGGCGGTCAGCATCGCCGCCTCGGCGAGGCCGACCACCGGAATGCCCAGCAACTCGCGCGCTCCGAGCAGGCCCGGATCGCCGAACGCCGCGATGATCGCCGCGTCGTGGCCCGGCGCGTGCTCGGCGAGCATGTCCAGCACGATAGCCGCGGCGATGTCGGCTTCGGCGCGGCTCGCGATGTAGGGAACGCCGCGCGAGGCGGTCAGCGCGGTCAGCACGACACCGGGCCCGGCCACCGACCGCGCGACCGCGTCCATGCGCTCGGTCATTGTGGCGCTGGTGTTCGGATTGAGCAGCAGCAGTTTCATGCGAACCCCGCGCGAATGGCCCAGTGTCGAATGGCCCAGTGGTTGCATGCGCTCCGGGCAGCGTTGCGTGCGTCCGATGGTCGTTTAGTATCGCGGGCGGGACATGACCAGCCATCGTCGACACCCGGTCGCCGCCTGCAAACCGACAGCGTTCCTTGGGGGGAGTTTCGATGACGACACTACGCCCGGCTTACCGACGACTTGCATCCGTCTTGGCATCCGTGGCGCTCGCGGGACTGGTCGCGTGCGCGCTGGCCACGTTTCGCCCGAGCGCGGCTGCCGCGGCCGATCTCTACAAGCCCGCTCCGGCCGAACCCGGCATCGAAATTCCGAAGGCCGATGTCAAGTTCGGGATGCGGCCCTACGCCGACAACACGTTCTACATCATCGCCATGAAAAAGGGCTGGTTCAAGGATGTGGGCGTCAACATCGTCCCGTCGCCATACGGGCTCAAGGTAACCGACACCAACGTGGTGGCGCTGCTGCTGAACGGCCAGCTCGATATTTCCAGCGAATACTGTCCGCTGATGCTGCCGACCTACAAAAGCTCCCACAAGCTAAAATGCATCGCGTTCGTGGATAATTTTCTCGCCAACGCGATCCTCGCCAACCCGAAGCTGCACCTGAAATCCTTCAAGGACTACATCAAGCAGGGCATGAACTTCCAGCAGGCGATTTATGCCGCAATCGCCCCGATGGAGGGCAAGACGCTGGTCGGCGCGCCCGAGCTGAGCGACCGCCCGTTCGAGCAGGCGGTCGCCAAATTCGCCGGCGTCCACTGGAAGCTGCAGGTGCTCGACGACGCGAAATCGCTGGTGCTCGCCAAATCCGGGCGCGAGGATTTCGTGAACCCCGAGGGCGCGCCGATCGTCTACACGTTGATGCAGGCGGGCTGGACCAATCTGGTCGATATCGGCGACCTGTACAAATACGGCCCGGCCGGCATCGACTCGCCGATCGAGCCGCTGGTCGCGATCGTCGGCATCGGCGCCAACGCCGACTATGTGAACGCGCACCAGAACGCGGTGCTGCGGTTCCTCTCCGTCGTCTGGCGGACCATCGACGCGGTGCACAAGGACCCGTCGCTGTTCGCATTGCAGGCGCCCTACCTGAACAGCGTCGCCGGCACCAGTCTCGACGGCAAGGGCGTGGAGAACACCATCAAGGTGCTCGATCCGCTCTCCCCGTTCGCCTATGACAAGACGTATTTCGACGACAAGAACAGTGTGCTCTACTACAAGAATGCCTGGACCGCGATCATTCGCGACTACGCCTCGCACGGCATCATTCCGCCGAACGCCGTGACGGCGGACGAGATCATCTGGGCCGCCGCGATCTGGCACCAGATGGTCGATTATCGGACCAAGGCCGATGGGTTGTTCAAGTCGATGGAGGGCAAGACGCTCGCCCCGGACCGCGAGGCGCTGCTCAAGAAAGCGAAGCAGTACTACGAGTGGTTCGATTTCCTCGACGCCTACCGGCTTGCGCGCGCGGCCGGCGCCTGACGGGTCCGGCTTGGCGCACGCGAACAGCGCGGCGGAACTCGAGGCGCTATCGGCGACCCAGCCGATCGCCGCGGACTCGCCGATCGTTAGGCAGGGGCTGTTCCGCCGCAGGCTGCCGCGCTCCTTCGATCCGCTGTGGATCCTCGGCAGCGCGGTGACCCTGGCGCTCTGGTGGGGGGTGACGCGGGTTGCGCCGAACCCGGTGTTTCCCGGGCCGGGCAGTGTCGCGGCACGCATCGCCCACGACTTCTTCGCCGCGCCCGAACTGGCCTTCTACGGCTTGCCGGATGCGAGCCTGTTCAACAGCATGCTCTACACCGGCGAGAACGTCGTGCTCGCCATGCTGATCGGCACGGCGGTCGGAACCTTGTCCGGGCTGCTCGCCGCGCGCTTTCACCTGGTGCGCGCCATCCTGGAGCCGATCGTCATGACCGCGGGGACGGTGCCGATCCTGGTGGCGGCGCCGTTCTTCCTGATCTGGTTCGGGGTCGGGCGTGCCAGTGCCGTCCTGCTGGTCACGCTCTATGTCACGGTGATCCTCTACGTGTTCGCCGAGCGCGCGGCCGACAACCTCGACCCGGTCTACGAGGACGCGGCGCGGACGCTCGGCGCAGACGATCGCCGCGTCGTGCGGGACGTTTTGCTGCCTGGCACCGTGCCGCAGATCCTCGGCGGCATTCGCATCGCGCTCGCCGGGTGCTGGGGGTTGGAGGCGATCGCGGAACTGCTCGGGTCGCAATACGGCATCGGCAAGATCATCGAGGTACTGGCCGGCGCCACCGACGTGCAGGGGATTTTCGCCGCGCTGCTGGTGCTCGGGCTGGTCGCCGTTCTGTGCGACGTGCTGGCCGCGCTCGGCATCTCTCGCATCGCCGCCTGGAGCGTGGCGGCCAATCCGGGCAGGGCGTAGAGAGCGACATGCCGGACGCCGCCTCGCCCGATCCGATGATCACCCTGACCGATGTTTCGCGCCGCTTCCGCCGCGCCGACGGGCAGACCGTCACGGCGGTCTCCGGGGTGTCGCTCGCCATTCCGGAAGGGCAGTTTGTCTGCATCGTCGGTCCGTCCGGCTGCGGCAAGAGCACGCTCTTGCAAATCGTCGCCGGCTTGCTGCCGCCATCCGACGGGCGCATCGCCGTGGGCGGCGCGGGGGTCAAGGGGCCGGGGCCGGACCGGGGCGTGGTGTTCCAGAAGGACAGCGTATTCCCCTGGATGCGGGTGCGCGACAACGTCGAATACGGGCTGAAATGCCGCGGCATCGCCAGGCCCGAGCGGCGCGAGACCGCGCGCCGCTATCTGGGCATGGTCGGGCTGGCGCAGTGGGAGCATTCCTGGCCGCGCGAGCTGTCGGGCGGCATGCTCAAGCGGGTCGCGATCGCCACCGTTTTCGCCAACGGCGCGCGCGTGCTGCTGCTGGACGAGCCGTTCGGCGCGCTCGACTACGTCACGAAGCGGCAGTTGCACGACGTGCTGCTGACCTTGTGGGAAGAAACCGAAACCGGACAACGCCGCACCGTGCTGTTCGTCACGCACGACGTGGACGAGGCGCTGCTGCTCGCCGACCGCATCCTGGTGATGCACAGCGGTCGCGTGATCGACGACATCGCCGTCACCGCGCCGCGGCCGCGCGATTCCGACAGCCTGCTTCTGCCGCAAATGGTGGAACGCAAGCATGTGTTGCTGCGGCATCTGGGGCTGGAATCGCGCCGGTCCGGCGCGGCCGCGAAACAAACGGAGGAAGCGTATGGCGGCACCGGCGCCACTCCGTAAAGGCCGCTGGATTACCATCCTGGTGCTGCTCGGCATGGCCGGCGCTTGGCAACTGCTCTCGATGGTCTACCGCGCGGAGGCGGTTCCGGGCGAGCCGATGGTGCCGGGCTGGCAGGTGCTGGTCACCAAGACGTTCCTGTCGCTCTCCGATTATTGGCAGGGCGGGTTCGGCGTGCAGGGCGTTGCCGGGGGCGGCCAGCCGAGCTACGCGGCGGCGTCCCTCGCCATTCTCGGCAACTCCTGGGACACGGTGGTTCGCCTTTACGCCGGGCTGATCCTCGGCGCCTTGGGCGGAGGGTTGCTCGGGCTGGCGGTATCCTGGTCGAACTGGACGCGGCGGCTGGTGGAGCCGCCGGTGCAGTTCCTGCGCACGTTGCCGCTGCTGGCCATGGTGCCGCTGTTCCAGCTTTGGTTCGGCACGTATTTCAGCGGCAAGGTGGCGTTCGTCGCCTACGGCGTCGGCGTCGTCTTTTTCGCCGGCATGGTCAACGCGGTGAAGAACGTGCCGCAGATCTACATCGACAACGCGCGCACGCTCGGCGCGAGCCGGCTGCAACTGTATCGCACCGTGATTCTGCCGGCCATCTTTCCTGAACTGCGCGCCACGATCCTGCTGAGTCTCGGCACCGGTTGGGCCGCGGTGCTGGGTGCCGAATATCTCGGCGCGCAATCGGGTCTCGGCTACATCATCGTATATTCCGAGCAGTTCGCGTATCTCGACCGGATGTTCTTCGTCGCGCTGCTGTTCATCCTGTACGCCTCGATCACCTACGCCGCGTTCAACGCGCTGTCGCTGCGTCTGCTGCGCTGGGCGCCGCGCAGCGGGCGCGACGTGGTGGTCGGGTGACCGGCGGCCCGATTCCGAGCCGGCGCCGGTGCGCCGGCCGGAACGGCGGCATTTAGCCGGGTCGCCTACTTCGGAACCGCAATCGGCTTCACCAGGTTGGGCTCCAGCCAGTCGGCCGGCGCCTTGCAGTGCGGCAGTTCACGCCAGGCAGGTTCTCGGCGTAGTGGATCGTCCGGCAGCGGCCTTATCGTCGTGCCGGGCATCGGCTTGCCGGGCTCGACGGCGTCGAGGTTCAGCTCCGGCAGCAGTTCCGCGTTGAGCGAGGTATCGATGAACAGCGGCGACACCTTGTCCTTCGGGGAACATGTTGCAGCCGTTCTGCGAAGGTCGTGCCCTTGCACATCTTGATCGTCCGGGACTACGGACCCAGGGCAGGGGGTACTCGATGTTGTGGGCCGTCAGCTTCTTCTTGCCCGGTGAGCACTTCCATCATCAGCTTGAAGGCATAGGGGCCCACCGCCGGGCCGGCGCTGGAGGACACGCCCTTCAGGCCCTTGGCCTGCAGGGCCGGATCGGCGATCATCAGCCGGTAGCCGTTGTTGGACTGGCCGGCGATCGTCACGAGGCGGTCGGGCCGGTGGTTCATGACCGCCTGCAGCGAGCCGTAGGTGCCGTCGACGGTCCAGATCGCATCGATGTTCGGGTGGGCCGCCAGGACCTTCGAAACCTCTTCCTGCGAGGTCGCGTCGTTCCAGTTGCCGTAGAACTGCGCCACGATCTTGATGCCCGGATAGCGGTTGAAGACGTTCATCGCCTGGGCGTCGTAGGTGGTGGTCACCGTCGTTCCGGCGACGCCGTGATTGATGACGACCTCGCCCTTGCCCTTCATCTGGTTGACCATCCACTGCGCCGTGTTGGCGCCGTAGTGGGCGGTGACGTTGCTGACGTTGTAGGCGCAGGGCTCGGTCACCGTGCTGTCGTAGGTGAAGACGAGCACGCCCTTGGCGCAGGCCTGGTGGATGACGCGGTTGAGCGCCGTCGGCGACAGCGGATACATGATGATGGCGTTGGCGCCGGCGGCCACCATGCTCTGGATGTCGGAAATCTGGTGCTGGACGTCGGTTCCCGAAATCAGGGTCTTGAACTCGACCGACTTGTCGTAGGGCGGCGTCGCGGCGAGCGCCTTGATGCCGTTGGCGGCGGCGGCCTGCCAGATGTTGCCGCTGTAGCTCATGTCCAGGAAGACCTTGTAGTGGTCGGCCGCCCGTGCGGTGCCGGCTCCCCAGACCATGGCAGCCGCGGCGAGTGCCGCGAGCGCCGTCGGGCCGAAGCGGCCCTTCCTCTTCTTCGTCATCTGCCATTCTCCTCTTCGTTATATCGCGGATTGCCGGTTTCGGCCGGGCTTCAGTCCCGGCGAAATCGGAGGTTGAGCCGGCCGCTCTGGAGCAGCAGGGCAATGATGATGATTCCGCCCTGGATGATGTCGCGCAGGGCCTGCGAGAGGCTCAGGGCGGTGATGACGGTCGACAGCGTGCTGAGGAACAGCGCGCCGGCGAAGGTGCCGAGATAGAGGCCCGTGCCGCCGGTCACGCGTGCACCCCCGACGACGACGGCCGCGATCGTCGGCAGGAGCAGGGCGTCGCCCATGTCGAGCGTGGCGCTGGCGGAATAGCCGGCAAGCAGGATAGCCGGCAAGCCCCGCGCAGAAGCCGCTGACGGCGTAGACGAGGATCGTCAGGGGCACGATCGGCAATCCGATGACCCGGGCGGCGGCGGGACTGCTGCCGATGGCGTAGAGCTTCCGGCCTTCGGCCGTGCGGTTCTGCAGGACGAACGCGACGAACACGAAGAGCACGATGAATATGATCGGCAGGGGGATGCCGAGCCAGCTGTCGCGCATGAAGTTCTGCAATGCCGGGGCGACGGGCTGCTGGGCGCTGCCGGCGGTCAGCCCGAGGCCTATGCCGAAGACCGTCGTGCCGGGCGCGAGCGTCATGATGAACGGCGGCAGCTTGGCGACCGCCACGCCTATGCCGCTGAAGGCGCCGACGAGCGCGCAGACCGCGAGCGCCATCGGAAGCGCATAGGCCAGCGTCTCGTCGCTGCCGTGGGTGAGCGTCGCGATCATCATGCCGCCGATGCCCATGACGACGCCGACCGAAAGGTCGATGCCGCCGGTGAGGATGACCAGGCCCTGGCCGAAGGAGGCGACGATGAGGAAGATCGCGGTGATGAAGATCGCCGATCGCTGCCCGAGCGATCCGAAGCCGGGAATGAGCAGGCTGGTGACGGCGACCAGCGCAGGTCGCGGCGAAGACGCTGATGACCGGTATCCACTCGGGCCCGAGCCGCCTCGCCGGCGCGGAGGCGAGAGGCATGTCGTCCGGTCTCCGACGTTGCCGCGTTCTCTGTCGTCGTCATCTGTTCCTTCAGCTCTCGTCACGCTCGGGACCGGCGCCGGCCGAGCCGGCGAGAATGCACCGATAATCTGTCCGAAGAAAATCGCCACGATCATGATGAGGCCGCTGAAGACGTTGGTGTAAAATTCGGCGACGCCCAGCGCGAACAGCATCTTCTGCATGACGGTCAGGATTCCGGCGCCGATGAAGCTGCCGATCACGCCGCCGCGCCCGCCCATCAGCGAGGTGCCGCCGATGGCCACGGAGGCGAACATGAACAGCAGGAAGGTGTCGTTGACCCTCGGGTCGCCCGAGCCGATCTCGGCGCTGAAGCAGTAGCCGGCGAGCGCATAGCACAGGCCGCCGCCGGCGAAGGCGGCGATCCGGGTGAACCGGACTTTAGCCCCGAAGCTGCGCGGCGGTCGGTCCGTCCCGACCGCGTAGAGCGCCACGCCCAGCGCCGTGCGCCTGAGGAAGAGCCACAGGAGGACGCCGCCGGCCAGGACGATGGCGGCGATCGGCACTCGGCGAAACTGTCGGTCAGCCCGTAGGCGATCGTGTCGGTGACCTCTCCGCCCGGCGCCGCGAGGATGAGGAGCGCGACGCCCTGGCAGACGATCATCGAGCCGAGCGTCGCGGCCAGCGACTGGAGCCCCATGACGGCGACCAGACCAGCCGTTGAGAGGCCGACGACAGCCCGATGAGGAGGACCAGGCGAGCGGCCCACGGTTCCGAGCGAGCCGGCGCTCGTCGTCGCGACGACGACGTTCGACACGGCGAGCACGCCGATGCCGGAGAGGTCGAGTTCGCCGATCAGGACGATCAAGGTCAGCCCGGCGGCCGCCAGCGCCAGCACGACCGTGTTGACAGAGGTTGCCGAGGCCGAAGGCGGTAGGGCCGACGGCGGCGGCCGGCATAGACGGCGAACATGATGGCAGATCAGCACGAAGGCGGTCGCCGGCCCCTCCGACGGAGACACGCCAGCGAGACGGCTGGAGGGTTGTCCAGCGCGGTCGCTCATGGCGCATCCCGGCCGGGCGCCGCTTCGGCGGCGACGTGGCCGGAGGCGAGCGAAAGAATTCAGTCCTGGGTGAGTGTCGCCGGCTCCATCGCCGGCGACGGCGTTGCGGTAGAGGACGAGACAGCGGTCGCAGAGATGCATCAGTTCGTCGAGTTCCGTCGAGTAGAACAGGATCGCGCCGCCCTTCTGGGCGAATTGCTGCATCATCGGGTAGATGTTCTGCTTCGCCCCGACGTCGACGCCGCGCGTCGGGTCGAAGAGAAGCAGGCAGGGCGCCCGGCGATCAGGGCGCGCGCGAGGACCGCCTTCTGCTGGTTGCCGCCCGACAGGGCGCTGATGCTCAGGGGCAGATAACGTTCGACAGGTCCACCGCCGGGATGACGCGCGCCACCTCCGCGCGTTCCCTGCGGCCGTTCAGGAGATGCAGGTTACTGGCCCGATCGACGACCGGCAGGGAGATATTGGCGATCGTGGTCAGATCCCCGAATAGCCCCTCGGTCTTGCGTTCCTCGGGGACCAGCACCAGGCCGAGCCGCGCGCGCCGCGCGCGGGGAACGCATGGCGCGGGGAACGCCCGCGACCGCGATGCGGCCACCCCGAAGCGGATGCAAACCGACCAGGGACGTGAACAGCCGCGACTGGCCATGCCCTTCCAGCCCGGCAATGCCCAGGATCTCACCCGGCGCGAGGGCAAAGCTGATGTCGTCGACGCCGTCGCCGATCAGATGGCTCTCGGCCAGGGCGGGGGGCTGGTCCTCGCAAATCGCCGACGCGGCGGTGGTGAACTCCTCGACCAACGATCGGCCGGCCATGTTGCTGAAAATGTCCTCGTCGCTCATGGCGGCGAGTTCGCTGTCGAGCACCTTGCGCCCGTTGCGCAGAATGACGCAGCGGCGGCACAGCTTGCGGATCTCGTCCAGCTTGTGGCTGATGTAGAGGATGGACGCGCCGTTCGCGACGGCCCTGCCGATCAACGCGAACAGCCAGTCGCGATCGGCGAGCGCCGCGGTCGGCTCGTCGAGCAGCAGCACCCGCGGTTCCCGAAACATCGCGCGGACGATTTCCACGCGTTGGCGCTGGCCGAGCGCCAGGTCGCCAACGGGCGTCGCCGGATGAATGTCGGCAACGCCGTGCGCGGCGAGAATGCGCGCGGCATCCTGTTCCAGCCGGCGCATCGGCACGAGACCGGCGCGGTTGGTCGCGGGTCGCGGCAGGAACAGATTGACCGCGACCGACAGTGTCGGCACCAGGCTCAGTTCCTGAAACGCGGTGCTGACGCCGTGCGCGCGCGCCGCGGTTATGTCGCGCGGCCGGAACGGCGCACCGCCGACGCGCATCTCGCCGGTATCGGGCACGACCACGCCGCTCAGCGCCTTCACCAAGGTGGACTTGCCGGCGCCGTTCTCGCCCAACAGCCCGCACACCTCGCCGGCATTCAGGGCAAAGGACACGTCCTGCAAGGCCACGGTCGCGCCGTAACGCTTGCCGATGGCGCGCACTTCCAGAACTGGGCGGGCAACGCTCATGTCAGATCATGACATCGCCGCCGTTCGGGTTGAGCGACGCGCCGAGATAGTACGAGCCCTCGTCCGAGGCGAGCAGCACGGCGGTCGGCGCGATCTCGTCCACCGTTCCGGCGCGGCCCATCGGCAGTTCGGCGAGCTTGTTCTTCCGCCACGCCTCGGGAATGTTGCGGAACAGCTCGGTGTCGATCGGGCCGGGGCAGATCGCATTCACCGTGACCCCGCTGCGCGCCACCTCGTAGGCGAGCGAGCGGGTGAAGCCGAGCACGCCCGCTTTCGCCGCGACGTAATGCGCCATGTCCGCCGCGCCCTTATGCGCCAGCTGCGAGCTGATGTTGATGACGCGGCCCCATTCGCGCCGCAGCATGCCCGGCAGCACGGCGCGCGTGCACAGAAAGATGCTGCGCAGGTTCACGCGGATCATGTCGTCCCACATTTCAATGGGCATGTCGGTCACGCGCGAGGTCGTGTCGATCCCCGCGTTGTTCACCAGAATGTCGATGCGGCCGAGCGCCGCCTCCACCTCGGCGATGGCGGATTTTACCGGTGCTTCCTCGCCCACGTCGGCGGCGACGGCGAAGGATTTCGCGCCGAGTTCCGCCACGTCCTTCGCGGTTCGCTCGGCGGTTTCGCGGCGCAGGTCGAGAATGGCCACCCCGGCGCCCTCGCGCGCGAAGGCGAGCGCAATGGCCCGGCCGATGCCGCGCGCGCCGCCGGTGACGAGCGCCATTCTTCCGTCGAGCTTACCCATGTCGCATTCCTCCCTGGTCAGGCCGCGGTCGCGGGATCGCGCACGCCCAGAATCCGCTCCGCCTCGCGCTGGAACTCCGCGAACGTGTCGGCCGCGCGATCCATCTCTGCCACCTCGCGATGGCGGAAGCAGTGCACGAAATGCCCGCCGCCCACATCCACGGCCGGCGGCATCTCGGCGCGGCATTGCGCGATGACGAACGGGCAGCGCGACGCGAGGAAGCAGCCCTTCGGCAGATTGATCGGGCTCGGGATCTCGCCCTTCAGGCTGACGCTGCTCTGCACGACCAGATGCGGATGCGGCAGCAGCACGGAGGACAGCAAGCCGACGCTGTAGGGATGGCGCGGCTCGGCGAACACTTCGGCCGCGTTGCCCTGCTCGACCACCATGCCGAGATACATCACCGCCACGCGGTGGCTGATGAAGCGGACCGTGCTGAGGTCGTGCGAGATGAACAGATACGACGTGCCGAGTTCGGCCTGAATCTTCATCAGCAGCTCGATGATTTCCGCACGCGCGGTCGGGTCGAGCGCGGAGGTGGGCTCGTCGAGCACCACCAGTTCGGGGCGGGTGATCATGGCGCGCGCGATACCGACGCGCTGCTGCTGGCCGGCGCTCAGTTCGGCCGGATAGAGATCGAGCATATCGCGGCGCAGCCCGACGCGCTGGATCGCCTCGGCCACGCGTTCGCGCCGCTCCGCCGCCGGCGATTTCAGCGGCAGCAACGGCTCCTCGATGGTGCGGCCGATGCGCATGCGCGGATCGAGCGACTCCGCTGGCTCCTGGAACACGAGTTGGATTTTGCCGAGCAGCCGGCGCGGCCGCCGGGCGCGCGGGAGGGAAATATCCTCGCCCTTGAACCGGATTTGCCCGGCGGACGCCGCGATCAGTCCGACCAGGCAGCGCCCGACCGTGGTCTTGCCGGAGCCGCTCTCGCCGACCAGGCCCAGGGTTTCGCCCGGGCCGATGGCGAACGACACGCCGTTGATCGCCTGCACGACCTTGCGCGAGCCGGCGATCGGGAATTGCTTGAACAGGCCATCGACCTCAAGGACCGGGCTCATGGCCGGTCCACCGGGAAATGGCAGCGGGCGAACTGGTCAGGCGCCAGTTCGGACAGCGGCGGCTTGACGCGCCGGCAAACCGCCTCGGCGCGCGGGCAGCGGGCGGCGTACGCACAGCCGATAGCCGCATCCACCGCGCCGCGCGGCTGCGCCTCCGGCACCGTCCAGCCGCGGCGCAGACGTGGGTTGTGCGAGAAGGCCGACAGCAGCATCAGCGTGTACGGATGTCGGGGGGCCAGGAAAAACGCTTCCCGCGGCGCGACTTCCATGATCTCGCCGTCGTAGATCACCGCGACCCGGTCGCAGAAATGCGCAGTGATGCCGACGTCGCGCGTGATGAACAGCATGGCGCTGTGCCGTTCCCGCGCCAGTTCGCGCAGCAGGTCCAGGATCTGTGCCTGTACGGTCACGTCGAGGCCGCTGGTCGCGTCGTCGGAAATGATGAAGCGTGGCGAGCAGACCAGCGCGATGGCGATGACGACGCGCTGCGCCATGCCGCCGGAGAGTTCGTGCGGGTAGGCGTCCATGCGCCGCTCGGGATCGGGGATCTGCACCGCGCGTAGCATGTCCAGCGCCATCGCGCGCGCCGCCTTGCGGTTCTTGCCGAGATGCACCCGCGCGATGTTGGCGATCTGCTCGCCCACCGTCAGCAGTGGGTTCAGCTCGCCACGCGGGTTCGGCACCACCATGGAGAGGTCACGGCCGCGGATGAGCTGCAACTCGCGCTCGGACAGGCGGACGAGATCGACGCCGCCGAACCGCACCGAGCCCGCCGCGATCCGTCCGGGCGATGGCGGCAGGTTCAGGATGGAGCGCGCCAAGGTCGTCTTCCCGGCGCCGGATTCGCCGACCAGGCCGAAGATTTCACCCGCGCGGATGGTCAGGTCGAGGTCGCGGATCGCCACTTTCGGCGCGCCGGCAACGGTCGGGAACTCGACGCGCAGGCGCTCGATCGCCAGCGCCGCCGCGGCCGGATCGTTGGCCTCCGCCTCGAGCGGTTGCGTGACGGCGAGCACCGCGCGCCTCAGTGACTGATCCTGGGGTCGATCGCGAAATAGATCAGATCGACCACCAGGTAGACGAACAGTGAGAAGATCGCCGAGAACAGCACGAATCCGAGCACCGGATAGATGTCGGAATTCAGCACGCCCTGCACCGCGTATTGCCCGGCCCCGCCCCAGCTGAACACGATCTCCACCAGCACCGCGCCGCCGATGAGAAAGCCGTAGAGCACGCTGATGATCGTCACCACCGAGGGCAGGGCATTGCGCAGCGCGTGGCGCACCACCAGCCGATGCGGCATGCCGCACAGCACCTCGTAGCGGCTGAAATCCGATTGCAGCATCTTCTCCATGGTCGATTGCGTCATCTTCAGGATCGGCCCGGCGTTGATTACCCCGAGCGTCAGCACCGGCAGGATCAGATGCGCGACCGCCGAGCGGAAAGCTTCCCAGTCGCCCGCCAGCAGCGAATCGACAGTCAGCACGCCGGTGACGGTCGGCGGCGGAATGACGGTGAGGTCGATGCGCCCGAGCGGCGCCGGCGCCCAGTGCAGCACCGTGTAGAACACGAAGATCAGCACGAGCGCGAGCCAGAAATCCGGCAGCGAGCCGGCGCCGAGCCCGTAGAAATTCGCGATTTGCGCGACGATGCCCTTCTCGTTAAATGCCGAGGCGAGGCCGAGCGGAACGCCGATCAGCACGGCCACGAGCAGGCCCAGGGTGACCAACTCGAGCGTGGCGGGAAAGCGCTGGAACAGATCCTCGAGCACGGGGCGCGTGGTTTGCCACGAGGTGCCGAGATCGCCATGCGCCAGGTCGCGCAGGTAGATCCAGAACTGCATCACCAGCGAATGGTCGAGGCCGAGCTTGGTGTGCAGCGATGCGATCGCCTCCGGCGTCGCGGTCGGCCCGAGCATCAGCACCGCCGGATCGCCGGGGATCGACTTTACCAGCAGGAAGCTGACGAGGACGATGCCGAGAAGCTGCGGCATGATGAACAGCAGCCGCCGCCCGATATACGGAATGACCGTCACGGCGCCCCGCCCGCGGGGAGCGCCGGTTCCGCGGCGGCTACGACGGCCGGGCTGCCGCGCCGCCTCGCGGCTTCGAGATCGCGCACCAGCGCGCGCCGCTTCACCGGGTCGGCGAACACCTCGATGCTGAGCCCGATCAGCGAGAAGCCGAACACCGTGACCGCCAGCGCCACACCCGGGAATACCGATGGCCACCACTGCCCGGTGACGACGTTCTGGAAGCCCATCGCGATCATGCTGCCCCATTCGGGCGTGGGCGCGCGCACCCCGGCACCGACGAAGCTCAGCCCCGCCGTCAGCAGGATGCCCCAGCCGACGTTGATCGAGAGCTGCGCCAGTATCGGCCCCAGCGCGTTCGGAATGATGTGGCGCAGGATGGTCTGGAAGTCCGACAGCCCGGCCACCAGCGAGGCCTCCACATAGCGCATTTCGCGGATCGACATCACCTGCGCGCGCATCAGCCGCAGATAGATCGGCGCGTTCACGAAGGCGATCGCCAGCACCACGGTCTGGATGCTCTGGCCGAAGCTCGCCACCAGCGCGATGGCGAAGACGAAAACCGGAAATGCCTGCAGCACGTCGGCGGCGCGCATGACGGCGTAAGAGAGCTGCACGCGAATGCCCCGGCCGGTGCTGAAATAGCCGACCAGCGCGCCGACGAACGAGCCCGCCAGCGCGGAAATCAGCGTCCCGACGATGGCGATGGTTAGGTCGATGCGCGGCGCGTAGATGGTGCGCGTGAAGATGTCCATGCCGACGGCGTCGGTGCCGAACAGATGCTGCCAGCTCGGCGGCTGAAGGAAGTGCTCCGGATCGGCCGTGATCGGCGAATACGGGGTCAGCAGCGACGCCAGCAGTCCGGCGAGAACCACGGTCAGAACGATGCCGTAGCCCACGAGGAAGCGCGGCCGCACCCGCGCGATGCGACCGAGCAGTTTGAGCGAGGAGAGTATCCCAGCCACCGAATGCGCCTCGCCTCAGTCTCAGCAGACCCGACCCGGAAGAGGCAAGCCCTGTGCCGGGGTGGCTCGCCGCCCGATCACGCGCGCCTGAAGTCCTGGAACCGCAGATTGTTGGACGTGTAGTAGGTGAACCCCCTCAGGTTTGCCTTGCGCGCGAGCGTATATTTCGGATAGGCGATGAACCCCCACGGCGCCTCGTCCATGACGGTCTTCTGCACCTCGTCGTAGATTTTCTTCCGCGCGTTGTCGTCCAGCGTCTCGAGGCCGCTCTCGATCATCTGGTTGACCTTGGGGTTGTAATAGTTGCTGTAGTCCACATAGCTCTTGCTGTGGAAATACAGGAACATCGAGTAGCCGGGGTCCGGCGTCCACGGCGAATCGAGGTAGAAGATCATCGGCTTCTGCCGCTTGGTGACGTTCTCGTAGAACACGCCGGCCGGCAGTTTATCGAGCACGATCTCGACGCCGATCTTCCTGAGCGCGGTCTGATACAAGAGCGCGATCGGCTCCTGCGTCGGATCGCCGGCATTGTAGCTGATCGTGGTCTTGAAGCCCTTCGGATAGCCGGCCTGGGCGAGCAGCTTCTTCGCTTGCTCCAGATTATACCCGTAATGATAGTAGCTGAGATTGGCCATCGGGTAAATGTACGGCATCGGCGCCTTCTCGGGATCGGCAAGGCCGTAATAAATCGTGCGGATGATCTCTTCCTGCGGCAGCGCGTAGTTCATCGCCTGCCGGACCAGCACGTTGTCGAACGGCTTGATCTTCGCGTTCAGCTCCAGCCAGATGATGTAGGACGCATTCACCGCGTCGAACGCCGTGTTGGGGTGGCCCTTCAGCGCCATGTACTCGCGCGGCTGCAGGAACTGCGCGATGTCGACGGCGCCGCCCTGCAGCAGCGAGAGCCGCGCGGCCGACGTCGGAACCTCGCGCATGATCACCGTCTTCATGAACGGTTTGTCGCCCCAGTAATCGTCGCGCGCCTGGAATACCGCCTGCTGTCCGCGCGTGAGTTGGCGCAGGCGATACGGACCGAACCCGGCGCTCTCGTTCTTCAGGAAGTGCACGCCCCAGGGATCGTCCTTGCCGCCGACTTCCTTGATCTTCTTGCTGTCGTAGATCGGGTTGGCGAGGTTGCACTGCTGCTTCAAGAGGATCGGGCTCGGTTTCTCCAGGTTGAACGAGACCGCCATCGGGCCTTCGATCTTCACCTGATCGGGGTGGTGCAGCCCGAGCACGGAGGTCTGGAATATGCCCTGGCCCTTCAGGTCGAATTTGCGGTCCCACGTCCATTTCACGTCCTGGGCCGAGAACGTGTTCCCCCAGTTACTGCGGACACCGTCGCGCAGCTTGAATGTCGCCTTGCGGCCGTCGTTGGAGATTTCCCAATCGCTCGCGAGCCGGCCGCGCAGGGCGAGGCCGTATTTCTTGTCAGGATGGACCGCCGTATCCTCGCGCAGCACGTTCGGGTCGTGCGGATCGGGGATTTTCTCGTAGGCGAGCATGTATTCGTAAAGCGCGCCGAGCGAATCGATCGAGCCGAGGCTGACGTCGAACTCGATGTCGAGCCCTTGCGGCGTCGCCGGCGCGGCGATGACCAGAGTGCTCGCCGGCCCCTGCGCGTGCGCTTCCTGAGGCGCGCCGAGCGCACCGGTTACCGCCGCCGCCGCGCCGGCGGCCGCCGTGCCCTTCAGGAACTGCCGCCGGTTCGGGCGGCGCGTGATCTCGGCGCGATCGGTCATCGATGTGCTCCCCCTGCCCTTGTGGTGGCCCGTTCGCCGCAGCCCGTCGGCCGATGGTCAGACCACGTCGCCGCAGCTATGACCATAGCGACGGGTTGTCGTCAATCCCGATTGACCGATGCCGCCATTCTGGGCATATGCTCGCGTCATGGGCGTTAAAGGCCCGCGACGCGTTTGGTCCGACCATCAGGCGTGGTCTGACCGTGGGAGGAACAGTGAGCAGCAGCGTGCGATCGCCCGTATCGCAATCGGCGGTCGGCCGGATTCAGGCGATGATCCTGAGCGGCGAGTTCGCCGCCGGCGAGCGCCTGCCCGCCGAACGCCGGCTGGCGCAGCAACTGGCGGTGAGCCGTGCGTCGTTGCGCGAGGCGTTGTCGACGCTCGAAACGCTGGGCCTCGTGCGCATCGAGCCGCAACGCGGCACCTTCGTCTCCGACCATGCCGAAGCCGAAAACACGGCGGAGTCCGCGCACGCACCGATCTGGCGCTTCTCAAACCGCTACACCTTGCGCGAGGTCTATCAGTTCCGGCTGCTCACCGAGAGCTACGCCGCGCAGCTTGCGACCATGGCGGTGACCGACCCCGAGATCGCCGAGCTGCGCAACATCGTTCAGCAGCACAAGGGCGCCACCAGGCGGCTCGATTTCGTCGCCTCGTCGCAGGCGGATTTCGAGCTGCATCACCGCATCATGCTGCTCTCCAACAACCGCATCTTCGCCGATCTGCACGAGAACTATCGCGCCGTGTTTCTGGAAAGCCAGCGCGTTCCGGTCGCGCGCCGCGAACGCGTGTGGGAGACGGTGGACGAGCACGAGAAGCTGGTGCAGGCGATTGCGCAGCGCGACCCGGACGGCGCGGAATACTATATGCGCCTGCACATCACCCGCGCGGCCGATCGCGTCGGCATCGCGCTGAGCAATACCCCGGGCCCCGCTGCCGGCGCGGGCGAGGCGCCCTTCGCGGCGCCGGCACTCGCCGCCGCGCGCGCGAAGGTCGGCGCGGCATGAAGCGCGTCGTTCTGGTCAGCACCGGCGGCACGATCGCCTCGCGGGTGGACTTGGCGCGCGGCAATGTCAGGGCGAGCGCGAGCGGCAACGAGTTGGTCGGGTTGCTGCGCGACAACCTGGCCGACATCGCCGTCGAGGTGGATGAGTTCTGCAAGATCGCCAGCTTCAACCTCGATCTGGATACCGCGTTTCGTCTGGCGCAACGGGTTGCGCGGCATCTCGCTCGGGCGGATGTCGCCGGGGTCGCCGTCACGCACGGCACCGACACCATGGAGGAAAGCGCGTTCCTCACCGACCTGGTGGTCGGGAGCCACAAGCCGGTCGTGTTCACCGGCGCGCAGCGCCACGCCGACGAGCCGGACACCGACGGACCGCGAAACCTCGCCGGCGCGCTGCGTCTCGCGGCGTCCGGTCTCGCGGCGCTCGGGGCGGTCGTTCTGTTCGACCAGGAATTCCATGCCGCGCGCGATGCCACCAAGACACATGCCTATCGCGTGGGCACGTTCACCTCGATGGAGCACGGCAAACTCGGTGAAATCGACGGCGACCGCATCGTGCTGCATCGCCGGCCACTGCTGCGTGCGACGATCGCCACCGGGCGGGTCGAGCCGGCGGTGGATCTGGTCAAGCTGGTGATCGGCTCGGATGCGCGCTTTATCCGCTGCGCCATGCAGAGCGGCGCCAGAGGCCTTGTCGTCGAGGCATTTGGCCGCGGCAACGCCAATCTCGCCGTGGTCGCCGGGGTGCGCGAGGCGGTCGCGGCGGGCGTGCCGGTGCTCGTCACCTCGCGCTGCCCGCAAGGGCGCGTGCAACCGATCTACGGCGACGGCGGCGGCAAGGATCTGGTCGATGCCGGGGCGATTTTCGCCGGCGATCTGACCGGCGTGAAGGCGCGCGTGCTGCTCTCCGTGCTGCTCGGCGCCGGATTGTCAGCGGCACAGATCGCCGAGCGCGTCGCCGCGCTGGCGGGCTGACGCGAGCGGCCTATACGTCGGGTTTGGGAGAAGGAGGAGAAAGCATGGCGAAGGAGATTCTCTGCGGTTTCGGCGTCGATGTCGATGCCGTCGCGGGCTGGCTCGGGTCCTATGGCGGCGAGGATTTGCCGGACGACATTTCGCGCGGCTTGTTCGCGGGCGAGGTCGGCGCGCCGCGCCTGGTCGAATTATTCCGCCGGTTCGGCATCAAGACCACATGGTTCATCCCCGGCCACTCGATCGAGACCTTTCCCGAGCAAATGAAGATGGTGGCCGATGCCGGCCACGAAATCGGCGTGCACGGCTACAGCCACGAGAACCCGATCGCGATGACGCCGGCGCAGGAGGAGGAGGTGCTCGAGAAGTGCATCGAGCTGGTCACGAAGCTGGGCGGCAAGCGCCCTACCGGCTATGTGGCGCCGTGGTGGGAGTTCAGTCCGATCACCAACGAATTGTTGCTCAAGAAGGGCTTCAAATACGACCACAGCTTGATGCACCACGATCACCAACCGTATTACGTCCGGGTGGGCGATAGCTGGACCAAGATCGACTATTCGAAAAAGGCCAGCGAGTGGATGATGCCGCTGAAGCGGGGTCACGAGACGGATCTGATCGAAATACCCGGGAGCTGGTATCTCGACGACCTGCCGCCGATGATGTTCATCAAGAAGGCGCCGAACAGCTTCGGCTTCGTCAACCCGCACGATATCGAGCAGTTGTGGCGCGACCAGTTCGACTGGGTGTATCGCGAATACGACTACGCGGTCTTCCCCATCACCATCCATCCGGACGTATCCGGCCGGCCGCAGGTGCTGATGATGCTGGAGCGGCTCTATCACTACATCGTCCGCCATCGCGGCGTGCGCTTCGTCACGATGAACGAGATGGCCGACGATTTCGCGCGCCGCGCGCCGCGCAAGAAGTAGGCGCGGCCTCATGTGCGCGCTGTGCGGCGCGTTCGGCGAGGAGCATTGGGCGACACGCGAGGCGTTCGGCGGCGGCCAAACCCGCCGCGCCGAGCGCCTCGCCCGCGTGCGCGCCGCCAACGCCGTGCTCGGCGCGTTCGCCATGCGGCTCGACGACTGGCAGGGCGCGCAATTCGTCGTCTCGGGCGCGACCGGACAACGCGCGGTGGTCGACACGCTGCCGCAAGCGTGGGAGGAGGCCGGGCGCATGCTCGGCCGCCGCCTCGATCCGCTCGACCCGGCGTTGATCGCCCGTATCGCCGAGCGCGCGCGCCGATGAGCACGCCGATTTCAGGTTCATGTGCTCACTGGCTTTCTTGGCTCCGGCAAGACGACGCTGTTGCGTCACGTGCTGACCAGTCCCGGCTTTGCCGATTGCGCCGTGCTGATCAACGAATTCGGCGAGATCGGCCTCGACCACCACCTGATCGAGGACGTGCGCGGCGATGTGGTTCTGATGAAGTCCGGCTGCATCTGCTGCACGATTCGCGGCGACCTATCCGCGTCGATCCGCGGCCTTCATGCCAGGCGCGAGCGCGGCGAGGTGGCGTTCGCGCGACTGGTGGTAGAGACCACGGGGCTGGCCGATCCGACCCCGATTCTCTCGACGATCATGCACGAACCGCAAATCCGGCATCATTTCCGGCTCGGCAACGTGATCGCGACGGTGGACGCGGTGAACGGCGCGGCGCATCTCGATTCCCAGCCAGAATCGGTAAAGCAGGCGGCACTGGCCGACCGTATCGTGATTACCAAGGCGGATATTGCCGAGGCGGCGGCGATCGCCGCCTTGGAAAACCGGCTGGAGAGGCTGAACCCCGCCGCGCCGCGGTGGCGTTCGGCCAACGCGCCGCCGCCGGCAAGCCTGCTGCTGCGGCAGGATTCGGTCGACAGCGGTGTTGCCACGGCGGAGATCGGCGCCCACCGCCGAGCGGCGGAGAAGGACCACGCGCATCACGCGCACACCGGCGACAGCGCCCGGCACGACGCGCGCATTCATGCGTTCACGCTGACGTTCGACGACAGCGTGGATTGGAATGTCTTCGCGGTCTGGTTCACGTTGCTGCTGCACAGCCACGGCGCGGACGTGCTGCGGGTGAAGGGGCTGTTGCGCGTGGCCGGGGCGGCTGGACCGGTGGTGGTGAACGCGGTGCAGCACCTGGTGCACGCGCCGCAGCACCTCGATGCCTGGCCGGCGGATTGGCGCCAGTCGCGCCTGGTCTTCATCGTGCGCGATATTGTGCGCGCCGATATCGAGCGCTCCTTCACCGCGTTCCAGGCCGTGCTGGGCGCCGCGGCGGCGCTGCATTGACGCAAAGCCGCGCGGCATCCGGGTTGCGTCCCAATGGGGTTTGGCCTTCAACTTGCATTACTGATTGCGTTACTGCGCCGCAGCGGATGCGCGGCGGCGCGCAACGAAGGGGGGACAGAGCGGTGATGGTGCGGAACGTGTTGCGCGGGCTCGCGCTGGGCTTGGGACTGCTGGCGGCCGCGGGATCGGCCAGGGCCGACGACCTTGCGTTCTTCCAGCAGCAATTGGCGCCGTTCGTGAAGAAGCCGAAATTCGTCGCGCCCGGCCCGGCGTTCAACGCCCGTCAGTGCATGAAGGGCAAGTCGATCTTCAGCATCCCGGTTTCCAGCGCCAATCCGTTCACCGCCAATATCGAGAAGGCGATGGCGGCCTCGGCGGCGCAGGCCGGGTTCAAGTTCATCACCTGGGAGAACCAGGGCCAGAGTTCGCAATGGGTCCAGGGCATGGACGCCGCCATCAACGAGAACGTCAGCCTGATCGATATGCTCGGCGGCACCGATCCGCGCGTGCTGGTGCCGCAGGTCATGGCGGCCCGCGCCCACCATATCCCGGTGATCGCCTCGCACTACAACGGGCTGGAGCAGAGCGCCGAGGTCAAGAAGTGGGCCAACGGCGACGTGCCGATCGACTACTTCAAGGCCGGCGCGCTGCTGGTCGACTGGGCGGTGGTGCAGACGAAGGGCCACCTGAACGCGCTGACTTTGATTTCCGGCGAGATACTCTCCACCAAGTCGATGATGGACGGCATCAACGCCGAAATGAAGCACTGCGCGAATTGCCGCCAGAAGGTAATCAACGTGCCGGTGGTCGACTGGGCGACGCGCATCACGCCCAACGTGCGCTCCGCGCTGCTTGCCGATCCATCGATCAATTACATCATCGTCATCTATGACAGCATGTCGCAGTTCGTGGTGCCGGCCGTCACGCTCACCAACAGCGCAGACCGCGTGAAGATCGATGCCTTCAACGGCACGCCCTTCGTGCTCGGCCTGGTGCAGCAGGGCAAGGTGCAGATGGACATTGGCGAGAACCTGGACTGGATCGGGCACGGCATCATCGACGACGAAATGCGCCTGCTCTGCGGCATGCCGATGGTGAACCCGCGCATCCCGTTCTACATCTTCACGAAGGCGAACGCCAAGGATGCGGGGGTGCCGCCGCAACTCTCGAAGGGCTACGGCGACGCCTATCTCGAGGGCTACGCGAAGCTGTGGGAGCTGAAATGAGCGGTGCCACGGCGAGCGCGCTTCCGCTCGCCCTCGAATTCCGCAATCTGTCGAAGACGTTCGGCGGGCAGAAGGCGCTCGCCGGCGTCGATTTCCAACTCCTTCCCGGCGAGGTGCACGGGCTGCTCGGGCAGAACGGCTCGGGCAAGTCCACGCTCATCAAGGTGCTGGCTGGCTATCACGCGCCCGATCCGGGCAGCGAACTGTTCGTCAACGGCGAGCGCGTGGTGCTGCCGCTGCCGGCGGGGCGCTTCCGCGCGCTGGGCATCAGCTTCGTGCATCAGCATCTCGGGCTGATTCCCTCGCTCACCGTCGTGGAGAACTTGTTCCTCGGGCGCATGGCGGCGTCGCACTCGGTTGCCGTCTCGTGGCGGCGGGAAGCGGCGCGTGCCCGGCGCGTGTTCGCGCGCTACGATCTCGCGCTGGATCCCGAGGTCCAGGTATCGAAACTATCGGGTGTCGAGCGCGCGCTGCTGGCGATCGTGCGCGCGATGGAGGAGATGCGTGGCATCGCCGAATCGGCGAACGGCGTCTTGGTGCTGGACGAGCCGACGCCGTTCCTGCCGAAGCACGATGTCGATCGGCTGTTCGCGCTGATCCGCACCGTGGTCGGCCACGGCGCCAGCGTGATTTTCGTCTCGCACGACGTGGACGAGGTGCTGGAGATCACCGATCGCGCGACGGTGCTGCGCGACGGCCGCGTCGCCGGAACCGTCACGACGCGCGAGACCGGCAAGGACGATCTTGTCCGGCTGATCATCGGCCGCGCGCTCGCGCCGGTGGCGCGCAAGTCCGCCGTCGTCAATCGCGCCGCGCCGCTGGTCGTGGTGAAGGGATTGACCGGACCGTTCATCGAGCATCTGTCGCTGCGGATCGGACGCGGCGAGATCCTCGGCATCACCGGACTGCTCGGCTCCGGTTACGAGCAGGTGCCGTATCTGCTCTACGGCGCGACGCGTGCCTCGGCCGGCAGCATCGCGATCGACGGCTGCACGCGCGATCTGACCCGGCTCACGCCTGCCGAGGCGGTTTCCGGCCACATCGTGCTGATCCCCGGCGATCGTGCGACGGCGGGCGTGATCGGCGCGCTGCCGATCGTGGACAACGTCACCATGCCCGTGCTCGGCACGGAATTTCGCCCGCTCGCCCTGGCGCGGCGGCAGATGGTGCGGCTTGCGGCGGAACTCGGGCGGCGTTTCGACGTGACGCCGAACCGGCCGATGCTGCCGGTTTCCGCGCTGAGCGGCGGCAATGCGCAGAAAGTCGTCCTAGCCAAATGGCTGCAAGGCAAGCCGAAACTGATTCTGCTGGATGAGCCCACGCAGGGCGTCGATGTCGGTGCCCGCTTCAAGGTTTTCGAGGCGATCCGCGAGGCGGCCGTCGGCGGCGCCGGCGTGCTCTGCGCGAGTTCGGATTACGACCAACTCGCCGCGATCTGCGACCGCGTGCTGATCCTGGCGCGCGGCCGGATCGTGGCGGAATTGTCGCGCGACGACCTCTCCAAGGAAGCGATCGCGGAGCATTGCTACCAGGCCGGCGCGGCGGCGCCGGAGGTCGCGGAGGTCGCCGCATGAGCGAGCGCGTCCGGCCAACGCCGGTCGCGCCGGCGCGCATGGACCGGCAGCGACTGATCGACCTCGCCGAGCGCTACGGCCTGATCGCGGCGCTGCTGCTGTTGGTTATCGGGTTCGGCATCCTGGAGCCGACCACCTTCTTCACGTGGGCCAATCTGTCCAGCACACTCGGCTCGCAGGCGGTGCTGGTGGTGGTCACGCTCGGCCTCTTGATCCCGCTCACGGCCAACGATTTCGACGTGTCGATCGCGTACGTGCTGACGTTCTCCTCCATGCTGATCGCCGTGCTGAACGTGCAACTCGGCGTGCCGATCTGGCTCGCGGTGGCGGCGGCGATGGCGGCGGGCGTGCTGATCGGGCTGATCAACGGCCTGTTCATCACCGTGTTCCGGATTCATTCGCTGATCGTGACGCTCGGCACCGGCACGTTTCTGCACGGCCTCACGCTCTGGATCAGCGGCTCCATGACCATCAGCGGCCTCGACCCGGCGCTGATCCAGTACGTGATCGTCGATCGTGTGTTGGGGATTCCGCTGGAGTTCTATTACGCGCTCGCGGTCTGCATCGCGCTCTGGTACGTGCAGGAACACACGGCCATGGGGCGGCGGCTGTTGTTCGTGGGGCGCGGGCGCGAGGTGGCGCGGCTGTCGGGAATCGACACCGATCGGGTGCGGCTCGGCTGTCTGGTGGCGTCGAGCCTGATGGGCGCGATCGGCGGCGTGCTGTACGCCGGAACCCAGGGCGCGGCCGATCCGTCTTCGGGTGCGTCGCTGCTGTTGCCCGCCTTCGCGGCGGCGTTCCTCGGCTCGACCAGCGTGGTGCCGGGGCGGTTCAATCCGTGGGGATCGCTGGTCGCCGTGTATTTCCTGGTGACCGGCATCACCGGACTGGTGTTCCTGGGTGTCAGTTCGTTCGTGCAGGATATGTTCTATGGCGGCGCGCTTGTGCTTGCGGTGACATTGTCGCAGATCGTGCGCGGGCGCGAGGAGCAGCAGTTCTAAGGGGGGCTAATGATCGCGAAGAACGGCGAACGGGATCTGATCGGCTACGGTCGCAATCCGCCGAACCCGGATTGGCCGGACGGGGCGCGCGTCGCGGTCAATTTCGTGCTCAACGTCGAGGAAGGCTCGGAATACGCCATCGGCAACGGCGACGGGTTTTCCGAGGCGACGTTGACCGAGGTGGGCCAATCCTGGGTGCCCCGCGGCGACCGCGATCTCGCGGCCGAATCGATGTTCGAATACGGCAGCCGCATCGGCGTGTGGCGCATATTGCGGCTGTTCCAGGAGCGCGGATTGCCGCTCACGGTGTTCGGCTGCGCCATGGCGATCGAACGCAACCCCGATCTCGGGGCGGCCATTCGCGAGGCCGGTTACGACGTGTGCTGTCACGGCTGGCGATGGGTCGAGCATTTCCGGCTGCCCGAAGCCGAGGAGCGCGAGCACATCCAGCGCGCGGTCGCCAGTCTGCAAAAAACCGTCGGCGAGCGTCCACTCGGCTGGTATTGCCGCTACGGACCCGGCGTGAACACGCGGCGGCTCTTGGTCGAGGAAGGCGGATTCCTGTACGATAGCGATACGTACAACGACGAGCTTCCCTATTACATGGATGTCGGCGGGAAGACGCATCTGGTGGTGCCGTACAGCCTGACGAACAACGACATGAAATATGGTGGCGGCGGCCTGACAATTCCGGCGGATTACATATCCATGCACGTCGATGCGTTCGACTTTCTGTACGCCGAGGGCACCAGGACGCCGAAGATGATGTCGGTCGGCCTGCATGCGCGGCTGATCGGGCATCCGGCGCGGGCGGCCGGGCTGGCGCGCTTCCTCGACCACGTCGCGCGGCATCGCCACGCCTGGATTTGCCGCCGCATCGACATCGCCCGGCATTGGCTGGCGCGGCACCCGCCCGAGAGCGCGCACCATGCGTGAGTTGGCGATCACGGCCCTGACGGCGGCGGCGTTCGCGCCGTATGGAACCGTGGTGGACTACGCCACCGACGAACACCGCCGCCGCCTGATCGACGAGCTTCAGAACCTGCGAGCGGAAGCCAGGCCGCATCTCGACTTCGCGACCGTCGGCGGGCAGCGATTGCCGCTGACGGCGACCGTGATGGAGCGGCATCGCTACTCCTCGCAGAGCTTCGTCCCGATCGATGTCGCGCGCTATCTCGTCGTGGTTGCGCCGCACGCGCCGGCGGGCGGTCCCGACATGGCGGCGGCGCGTGTGTTTGCGGCGAGCGGCCGACAGTCGATCACGTATCGCTCCGACGTCTGGCACCATCCGCTGACCCCGCTCGATCGCGACGGGATCTTCGCGATCCTGACGTTCCGTGCGGGCGATTCCGGCGACGAGGAGTTCGTCACCCTGCCCGAACCGGTGCTTTTGGGCCCTTCGGGGCCTTGACCCCGATCGGCGCCGAGCACGACGAAGCGGGGGCGTGAAAGAAGCTGGCCGCCACGCCGTCGCTTATCGCGGTGCTGGGGCTGGTTCGCCGGATTTCGATTCCGCCAGCCGCTGCTCCACGACCTGGCGCCAGGGAGCGTTCGCCGGCGCCGCGGCGAGGGCGTGGCGGAACAGCGCGGCGGCTTCCGGCGTCACCTTACCGGTCACGCGGGTCATCGCTTCGGCGGTCTGGGCGGCGAGCGTCGGGTCGAAGCGGGCGTCGAGCGCCTTATGCCAGGCCTCCGCGGCGGCCGGCAGATTGCCCGCCGAATCCTCGAAATTGCCGAGCAGAATGTAGCCCTCGCGCGCCCGCTCCGAGTGCGGGTCCAGCGCCGCGAGCCGCTGCCGCAACACGTTCACCAAGACCGACGCCTGTCGCATGCGTTGCTCGGCCTTGGTCATGCGCTCGGCCAAGGGCTGGGCCGGCAGGTTCGGTGATCCGCCCGGCAGATACAGCGCCAGGGCCGCCAGCGGCACCAGCAGCATGGTGGCCATGACGGTGCCGCGGCCGGCCGGGGCGGAAACACGCTCCGGCGTGGCGGTGACGGCGAGCAGTCGACGTTGCACTTCCAGAACCGCCGCCGCGTGCTCGGACGGCGCGATGCGGCCTTCGGCGAGATCGCGGTCGAGTTCGGCGAGTTGGGCGCGGTGCAGGGCGATATCCGCTTCTCGCCGGCCGCGCGCGACCGTCGCCCGGCGCAGCGACCAGGCCAAGGGCGCGACGGCGGCGGCCGCGAGCAGGGCGAGGGCGACCCAGATCATGCGCGGGAGAATTCCCCCATCAACCCTGCCCGGGAGCCCGGTCCGGGGCGGGTCCCGCACGCCGATCCGCGTGCAGCAGGTCGGCCACGCGGGCGCGCTCGGCGTCGGACAACGGCGCCGGCGGGGTGCTCGGGCGGCGGCGGGCGATCAGGACGGCTGTGCCGCCCGCCCCGAGCGCAATCGCCGGCGAGAACCAGAGCAACCAAGTCAGTGGCCGGAACGGCGGGCGCAGACGCACAAAATCGCCGTAGCGCGCCACCACCCAGTCCATCACTTGGCGGTCCGAATTGCCGGCCGCGACGCGTTGGCGCACGATACGGCGCAGGTCGCGCGCGAGATCGGCGTTGGAATCCTCGATGCTCTCGTTCTGGCAGACCAGGCAGCGCAGTTGGTGGCCGATCGCCTCCGCGCGCAATTCCTGGGCGCGATTCGGCAGCATCTCCCCCGGATCGCTGATCGCCCACGCGGCGGCGGACGCGAATATCGGGGCGGCTACCGCCAGCAGGATTGCCAGACGGCGCATCAGCCGTATTTCCTGAGCAGGGGCTTGAGCTGTTCGGCGATCACGTCGTCGGTGAGCGGCCCGGCCCAGCGCCAGCGGATGATCCCGGCCCGATCGACGAAGAAGGTCTCCGGCACGCCGTAAAGCCCCCAGTCGATGGCGACGCGGCCGGGCTCGTCGCGCGCCAGCCGAACATACGGATCGCCGCCGCGCGCCAGCATGTCGGCGGCCGCCTTCTCGGTGTCCTTGTACGCCACGCCCCAGATCGGCACGCCCTGGTTTTTCAGCTGCATGAGCAGCGGCGCCTCGGCGAGGCAAGGGACGCACCAGGAGGCGAAGAAGTTGACCAGCACCGGCCGGCCGGCCGCGAGCAGGTCGGCGCTGTCGAAGCCGCGCGCCGCGGGCGGCTGGGCCGGCAGCGAGAAGCTCGGAATGCGATGCCCCACCAGCGGGCTCGGCACGCCGCGCGGGTCGAAGCTGCCGGTGGACAGTCCCCGCAGCATGGCGAGAAACCCGACGCCGACGACGCCCGCGACGCCGAGCGGCGCGAGCATCAGCAGCCGGCGGCGACGGATCGCCTTGGCGTCGATTTCGCTCGCCGTGCGCGACGGGTCGCTGTTCGCTCCGCCGTCATCGGCCAGGGTCAAGGGGCAGGTATCCCGCATCAGCGCACGCAACTCTGCTCAGGCCGGCACCGTCGCGGCGCGGCGGAACGGCGCGCCCACGCGCAGCCGCCGGTCGGCGAGCGAGAGGCCGCCCCCGAACGCCATCACCAACGCGCCGAGCCAGATCCAGGGCGCCAGCGGATTGATGTGCAGCCGCACCACCGCCGCGCCGTCGCGCTCCTCGCCGAGCGCGGTGTACATGTCGAACAGCAGGTTGGTGCGGATGGCGGTGTCCGTCACGGTCTGCCGCTGCACCGGGAAGCTGCGCCGGGACGGGCTCAGGTTCGTGACGAAATGGCCGTCGCGGCTGACCCGGATATCCGCGACCCGCGCCGTGTAGTTCGGCCCGCGCGCGTCGTGCAGGTCCTCCAGGGTCCAGGTATAGCCGCCGAGTTGCGTGCTCTGCCCTGGATGCAACGCGACGATTGTGTGCACGGCCAGCGACATGCCGGCGATGCCGGCGATGGTCACCCCTAGTCCGGCATGGGCGATCGCCGCGCCGAACACCGAGCGCGGCAGCCCGGCCAGCCGCGCGAAACTGTCGCGGAGCTGGGGTACGGAACAGCCGGATACGCTCGAAAATCTCGGCGAGCGACCCGAGGATCAACCAGACGGACGCGCCGAACGCCATTGCCGGCAGCGCCCGCTTGATGCCCAACCCGGCGATCAGCCCGACCGCGAGCGCCGCCAACGCGGCCCACCACAGGCGGATCAGCGCCGGGCCGAGGCTCGCGCGTTTCCAGGACAGCACCGGCCCGATCGACATGGCCGCGCATACCGGGATCGCGAGCGGCAGCACCGTCGCGTTGAAGAACGGCGCGCCGACGCTGATCTGCGCCCCGAACAGCAGCTGCGCGAACAGCGGATAGGTCGTGCCGGTCAGCACCACCGCCGCGATCGAGCAGAGCAGGATGTTGTTCAAGACGAGCGCACCCTCGCGCGAGATCGGCGAGAACAGGCCGGAAGGCGCCAGCACCGGCGCGCGGAACGCGAACAGCGCGAGCGCCGTGCCGATGACGATCGCCAGCAGCGCCAGGATGAACACGCCGCGCGCCGGGTCGTTGGCGAAGGCATGCACCGAATTGAGGATGCCCGAGCGCACCAGGAACGTGCCCGACAGGCTCAGCGAGAAGGTGCCGATGGCCAGCAGCACCGTCCAGACCTTCAGCGCCTCGCGCTTCTCGACGACGATCGCGGAATGAATGAGCGCGGTGCCGGTCAGCCAGGGCAGCAGCGAGGAATTTTCCACCGGGTCCCAGAACCAGAACCCACCCCAGCCCAGCTCGTAGTAGGCCCACCAGGAGCCGAGCGCGATGCCGCAGGTCAGAAAGCACCAGGAGCCGAGCGCCCAGGGACGCACCCAGCGGCCCCAGGCGGCGTCGATCCGGCCCTCGAGCAGCGCGGCCACCGCGAAGGCGAAGGGAATCGCGAAGCCGACATAGCCCGCGTAGAGAATCGGCGGGTGAATAGCGAGGCCGGGGTCCTCGAGCAGCGGGTTCATGCCCTGGCCGTCGATCGGCGGCGGCCAGACGCGCAGGAACGGATTGCTCTCGGTCAGCGCGAACAGCAGGAACCCGGCCGAGGTGGCGCCCAGCACGCCGATCACCCGCGCGCGCAACGCCGAGGGCAGCGATCGGCCGAACGCCGCCACCGCGCCGCCGCAGAGCGCGAGAATGAGGCACCAGAGCAGGATCGAGCCTTCGTGGTTCCCCCAGGTGCCGCTGATCTTGTAGATCAGCGGTTTCATCGCCTGGCTGTTCTGCGCCACGTTCAGCACGGAAAAGTCCGAGACGACGCTGCTCCAGGTCAGCGCGCCGAAGGCGGTCGCCAGCGCGACGAGTTGGCCGATGGCGAGCGCCGGCGCGGCCGCCATCAGGCGGACGTCGCGCGTGTGCGCGCCCCAGAGCGGCAGCACCGCCTGGGCGGTCGCCAGCGCGACGGCGAGCGCCAGAGCGAAATGACCGAGTTCCGGTATCATCCTAGCCGCCCGCCTTGCGCACGTTCATGGTGTCCCACATGGCGCCCGGTGGCGGCGCGCCCTTTTTCGGGTTCCAGTAGCCGGCCCGTTTCAGCGCGGCGGCGACGTCCTTGGGCATGTAATTCTCGTCGTGCTTGGCCAGCACCTCCGAGGCGCGGAACGTGCCGTCCGGCTCCAGCCGGCCGAGCGTCACCACGCCCTGCCCCTCGCGGAACAGGTCGGGCAGGATGCCGACATAGGAAACCGTGATCGCGTCCTTGCCGTCGGTGATGCGGAATCGCGCCGCCGGGTGGCCGTCCACGACCGCGCGATGCACGCTGCCGGACTGGACGAGCCCGCCGAGGCGCAGCGTGCGTCCGCCCGTGAGATGGCGCGCCAGGATGTCCGAGGGCGTCACGAAGAACACGAGGTTGTCGCTGAACGCGGACAGCGTGAGCGCGGCGGCCGAGCCGAGGCCAACCCCGCAGGCCACGAGCAGCCACAGCCGGCGGCGCTTGCGCGTCATTGGCGGGACCCACCGCGCCGGCGCGTATCGAGCGCCGCCAGCCGCCGCTTGGCCAAACGCAGGCGGGCGAAGGCGGAGAGCGCGTAACCCGCCGGAACCAGGATCGCGATGGCGTAGGAGGCGGCGATGTAGGGCAGATGGGTCATGCCGCCGCCTCCATCTGCTCGGCGCGCGCCATCAACAGCCCGCGGATCCGCCGCTCCATCACGGCCGCGCGAGTGCGCGCGACCACCAGGGCGGCGAAAATCAGCGTGTAGCCGGTGGCGGTGAACAGCAGCGGCCATAGCATGGAGACGTAGATCGTCGGGGCGCCGAACAGCGAAATCGTCGCCGGCTGGTGCAAGGTGTTCCACCAATCCACGCTGAACTTGATGATGGGCAGGTTGATCACCCCGATCAGGGCGAGGATGGCGCCGGCCCGATAGCCGCGCTCCGGCTGGTCGAAGGCGCGCACCAGCGCGATATGCCCGAGATAGAGGAAGAACAGCACCAGCACCGAGGTGAGCCGCGCGTCCCAGACCCACCAGGCGCCCCACATGGGTTTGCCCCACAGGCTGCCGGTCGAGAGGCAGATCGCGGTGAAGCCGGCGCCCACCGGCCCGATCTCCACCGCGGCCAGGTCGGCCAGGGGATGTCGCCAAACCAGGGAAACGGCCGAGCAGATCGCCAGCGACAGATAGCCGGCCGAAGCCAGCCAGGCGGCCGGCACGTGCACGTACATGATCCGCGACGCGTCGCCCTGCTGCCAGTCCGCCGGGGCGAAGAACAGGCCCCACACGATCCCGACGCCGGTCAGCAGCACGCCCGCGACGGCAAGCCAGGGCAGCACCGCGCCCGAGAGGCGCAGGAAGCGTCCCGGATTGGCGAACCGATGCAGGGAACGTCCCGCGGCCGGGCGGTTCCCGGCGGGCGCGATGGCGGTCGGTAAATCCACGGGCGGCAACATAGAGCGATCGGCTCACCGTTTGAAGCGCGAGCGGGTTATCTTAATGTCACCTTCAACCCGCGCGGTCGCCATACGAGGTACTCCGTATGTTGTTCATGATTTTCTGCACCGACCGGCCCGCCAGCCTGGAACTGCGGATAGCGACCCGCCCGACCCATCTCGCCTATCTGGAGACGTATCACGACAAGCTGCTGTTCGCCGGCCCGGCGCTCGACCCCGATGGCCGTCCCTGCGGCAGCCTGCTGATCATCGACGTGCCCGGACGGGCCGAGGCGGACGGGTTCGCGGAGAGCGATCCCTATGCCAAGGCGGGCCTGTTCGAGAGCACGATCATCCGCCCGCTGCGGGCGGTCTTCCGGGATGGCGAGCTGGTGGAATGAGCGGCTATTGGCTGGTCAAGACGGAGCCGCACGCGTTCGGCTGGGACCAGCAGGTGGCGAACGGGGTGGAGCCCTGGACCGGCGTGCGCAATCACGCGGCTCGGAATCACCTGAAGGCCATGCGCAAGGGCGACCGCGCGTTCTTCTACCATTCCGGCGCGGGACGGGAGATCGTCGGCGTGGTCGAGGTGGTTCGCGAGGCCTATCCGGACCCGACCGCCGGAGACGGGGACTGGGTGGCGGTGGACGTGAAGACAGTGGGCCCGATGCCGCGCCCGGTGAAGCTCGCCGAGATCAAGGCCGAGCCGAAACTGTCCGGCATCGAGCTGGTCCGCCAATCGCGCCTCTCGGTCATGCCGATCAGCGCCGCGCATTGGGAGCATATCCGCCGGATGGGTGGATGGACGGACTAAGCGTGCGGACGCTCTGCCGCCTCGACGACATTGCGGACGGCGGCTCGCGCGGCTTCGGGCCGGCGCCGGGCGGGTTCACCGGCCTGTTCGCGGTGAGGCGGGCCGAGCGGGTGTACGTGTACGTCAACTCATGTCCGCATATCGGGCTGCCGCTGAACTGGAACCCGGACCAGTTCCTGAGCGAGGATGGCGCGCTGATCATCTGCGCCAATCACGGTGCCGAGTTTACCGTCGAGGACGGAGGCTGCCTGCGCGGCCCCTGCCGGGGCGCCTGGCTGGAAAACGTCCCGGTCACGATCACGAACGGGCTCGTGCAAGTGCCGGAGGATGCCGGGCTGTAGACGCCCGGCGATATCTCCGTTGCAGAACGACGGGTTCGGTGGCTATCCTGCCCCCGCAGCGCCCGAAATGGCCGTTCATCGGGGGAATCCCGGTTCAATTCGGGGCTTTGCCGAGGCATTCCGACCTGGGCTCGATGTTCCGGCTGCGATCGGTCGATATCGGAAGAGGATGAGGCATGATGATTCGGGCCTTGGCGATTGCCTCGTTGGTGCTGCTGCTGGGCGGGACGGCCCAGGCGCAGAACTGCCTCGGCCGACCGGACTTCGATATGTGCATGCAGAATTTCCTCGCGCAGCGGCAAAACCAGCTCGCGATGTCGCAGCAACAGCTTTTTCAGACCTACATCGCGCAGAATCGCGACTGGCTGGCGCGCAACTACGCTGCGCATCGCGCCGCGGGCGGCACAATGTCGTTCGAGCAATTCGCCTATTGGGGGTTGATGACCGCCAACGGCACCAATGTGCAGGGCGCCCTGCAGGCCCAGCAGGACTGGTTCCGCGGACAGCAGAGAGCCCATGAAACGGTCCAGCAGGGCCATGCGGATTACAACGCGGGCAGTCGCGCCAACAGCGAGGCGACGGATCGGGCGCTCCACGACTATAATGAGGGCGCAATCCGCGGGAACGCTCCTTACGTCGACCCCAATTCGGGTGAGACACGGTGGCTTCCCTACGCGGCGCAGCCCGGACAGCCGTTCAATTGGGGTGGCGAGGTGTATGTGCGGGCACCGGACGGCGGCTATTACCAGCGTCAAGGCAACGCCTGGGTTCAGATGCAGCCGGGTCGGTAGGTCCTAATTAGCTCCTCCGAGCCCAACCTCCCCCGGCAACGCTCGATGATGGGCGCCCCTATTCCGCCGCCTGCGCGCGTAGCCGCTCGGCGAACTGCTTGCGGAACTTGGCCACCTTGGGCGCGACGATGACCCGGCAATAGCCGGTGTTCGGGTTATTGGCGAAATAGTCCTGGTGGTAGTCCTCGGCCGGATAGAACACCTCCAACGGCACGATTTCGGTCACGATCGGCGCGTTCCAGATGCCGGCCTCGGCGATTTCCCGCTTCACCGCCTCCGCGGTCCGCCGCTGCTCGTCGGAATGCGTCAGGATGATGGAGCGGTACTGCGGCCCGACATCGTTGCCCTGGCGGTCGGGCGTGGTCGGGTCGTGAATGGTGAAGAACACGCGCAGCAGGTCGGCATAGCTCAGCGCGGCCGGATCGAACGTGACCTGCACCACCTCGGCATGCCCGGTCCGCCCCGAGCAGACCTGCTCGTAGCTCGGCCGCGCGACATGACCCCCGGCGTAACCCGAAACCACCGAACCGACGCCACGCAATTCCAGGAACACCGCCTCCAGGCACCAGAAGCAGCCACCGCCCAGCGTCGCCCGCTCGGTCCCGACCGCCGTCGCTTCCTCCATGGCTTCCTCCCGCGTTCCGATGCGCATCGATGTCGTGTCGCCGCGGCCGGATTCCCAGAAGCGAGCCGCCCGAGCGGAGCGGCGCGAAAAATTTCGCCCCGACCGAGTTTTCCACAGCTTTTCACTCCCGCACCGATTGAGCTTTGGATCGTCCCTACTGTATCTTGTGGTTGCCAAGGCTGGAGGACCACGAAATGGAGTGGAGCGAGGATCTGATCGCCCGCCTGCGGGGGCTCTGGGACGAGGGCCATTCCACCGCCGAAATCGGACGGCGGCTGGGGGTCTCGAAGAATGCGATCATCGGCAAGGCGCATCGGCTGTCGCTCCCGGGCCGTCCCTCGCCGATCCGGCCGGAACGCCCGCCGGGCCTACCGCGCCGCCGCCCGGCGCGCCGGCTCGAAGGCCCCACCCTGCCGCCGCTCGCCACTGCGCAATCGCAGACCTCGATGCCGGCGCCGCGGCAAGCGCCAGCGGTGCGCCCGCGGCCGCTGGATGCGCCGGATGCCGGCCTGTCCCGCGAGCCCTTGAGGCCGCGCATGCCCGTGTTCGCCTCGGGCGGCGTGTCCCGGATCGGCGGGCGCCAACTCACCTGCTGCTGGCCGATCGGCGAGCCGGGAACACCGAGCTTTCACTTCTGCGAGGCGGCGGCCGTTCCCGGGAAGCCGGTACTGCGACGAACATGCGCAGGTGGCCTATGTGCGCGTCCGCGACCGGCGCGAGGATGCCGCCTGAACGACACCGGCAGTCGCTTTATCCTGCCCGTTGCGGTAGCCGAGACGGCGGCGTATCGTTTATCCGGGCGGCGGGATCGACTGGCATAACAAGGACGGCAAGCTGCCTGGGAGAGGGGTGTTCAGCCCCGCGTTCATCGAGGCGCATGCGGCCGTGCCGGACGCGTCGCCCGGAAAAGGAAAGGCAGCTCGGCGATGCCGCAGGGCACCGTGAAGTGGTTCAACCCGACCAAGGGCTATGGGTTCATCGCCCCCGAAACCGGTGGCAAGGACATCTTCGTGCATATCAGCGCCGTGCAGAAAGCCGGGATGCGGACGCTGAGCGAGGGGCAGAAGCTCGGATTCGAGATCGAACAGCAGCAGAACGGCCGCTCGGCGGCGGTCAATCTTTCCAAGGTCGACTGACCCGGCCGGCCCGGTCCCGATCTCGCGCTTGCATCTGGACGCCGGCCTGACCTAGGGGGAGCCGGCGAAAGGACAGGCATGGCATGAGTGAGACGCTTCATCGGCCGCGGAGCGATCCGCGCTCCAAGCTGGACGCGGACGCGGTTCGCGCCGCCTATCGGCGATGGGCCGGCGTCTACGACGCCGTGTTCGGCGGCATCTCGGCGCTCGGCCGCCGCCGCGCCGTCGCCGCGGTGAACCGGCTGCCGGGCAAGACCGTGCTCGAAATGGGCGTGGGCACCGGGCTCGCCTTGCCGCAATACACGCCCGACAAGCGCATAACCGGGATCGACCTCTCGGCGGAGATGCTGGCCCGTGCGCGCGCGCGGGTGCAACGGTTGCGGCTGGCCAATGTCGAGGGACTGTGCGAAATGGATGCGGAGGCGACCGGCTTCGCCGACGCGTCCTTCGATATCGCGGTCGCCATGTTCGTGGCCTCCGTGGTGCCCAATCCGCGACATCTGGTGGCGGAGATGCGCCGCGTGGTCCGCCCCGGCGGCTCGCTGCTGTTCGTGAACCATTTCGCGGCGCGCGGCGGCCCGCGCTGGTGGCTCGAATGGGCAATGGCGCCGGCCTCCCGCGCGCTCGGCTGGCATCCCGATTTTGCGATGGACGCGCTGCTGACTTCGCGAGGAGCAGCGGCTCGCCACGGTCGATCCGGTGCCGCCAGCCGGCTTGTTCACGCTGGTGCGGTTGCCGAACGCGCCGGCAAGCACGTGATTTTGCGGCGCACTATCTTGATCTAAATACACATGTCGGGTAGCCCAGGGGCCGTGAGCGTCGGCGGAACGGCGCCACCATGCAACCCGGGACGACATCAGCCGATGCACCTGCTCCGACGACGTTTCGCGGCACTTACGGTGTGGATGCTGCCGATGGTGGTGTTCGCGGACGCCGCCTGGGCGCAGGGAGTGCCGCGTCCGTGGGAAGTGAACATGCAGCCGGCGTACAGTCCGGTGAAGCGCGACATCATCGAACTCAACTGGTTCGTGCTTATCATCATCACCGTCATCACGGTGTTCGTGGGCGCGCTGCTGGCCTGGGTGCTGTGGCGCTACAGCGCGAAGCGCAACCCGGTGCCGAGCCAGATCAGCCACAACACGGTGCTGGAGATCGCCTGGACCACCATTCCGATCCTGATCCTGGTGGCGATCGCCATTCCGTCCTTCCGGCTGCTGTACTACGAGGACCGCACGCGCGACCCGCAGCTGACGCTGAAGGTGACCGCGCATCAGTGGTACTGGGAATACACCTATCCGGACCAGGGCGGGCTCGATATCGAGAGCCGGATGATCCCGACGGACCGGCTGAAACCCGGTCAGATCAGGCTGCTCAGTGTCGACCACCCACTGGTGTTGCCGGCCAACAAGAACATCCGCATTCTCGAGACCAGCGCGGACGTGATCCATAGCTTCTTCATCCCGAGCCTCGGCGTGCAGCGCTATGCTATTCCGGGACAGACGATCGAAACCTGGACGCGCATCGACAAGCCCGGGACGTATTACGGCGAATGCAACCAGATCTGCGGCACCGGGCACAGCCAGATGCCGATCGAGGTGCGCGCCGTGACCGGATCGGAGTTCCAGGCCTGGGTGAAGAAGACCAAGCAGGAACAGCAGAACGCGGACAACGCGCCCGCGCCGGCAGGCAAGGCGCGCGGCGGATCGCGGCTGGCGGAGCTGCGGCGCTAATCCCCGGGCGGGACGGCGCCAGAAGGAGCACGAAACAATGAGTGCCACGACCCACGATCACCCGCACGAGGAGCATGGGCACTATCCCGGCTTCTTCACGCGCTGGCTGTGCAGCACGAACCACAAGGACATCGGCACGCTCTATCTGTGCTTCGCGGTGATCGCCGGCCTGTTCGCCGGCGGGCTGTCGATCCTGATGCGCGCGCAGCTGATGAATCCCGGGCAGCACATCGTCGCCACCGGCCAGGAATGGAACGTGATCGTCACGGCCCACGGCCTGCTGATGATCTTCTTCACCGTCATGCCGGCGCTGATCGGCGGGTTCGGCAATTGGTTCGTGCCGATCATGATCGGCGCGCCCGACATGGCGTTCCCGCGCCTGAACAACATCAGCTTCTGGCTGCTGCCGCCGGCCTTCGCGCTGATCCTGACCGGCCTGTTCCTCGGCGAGTCCGGCACCGGCTGGACGCTCTATCCGCCGCTCTCCAACAGCACGTTCGAGCCGGGGATCGGGCAGGACTTCACCCTGTTCGCGCTGCACCTGGCCGGCATCAGCTCGCTGCTCGGCGCCATCAACTTCATCACCACCATTCTGAACATGCGCGCGCCCGGCATGACCTTGCACAAGATGCCGCTGTTCGTGTGGGCGATGCTTGTGACGGCGTTCCTGCTGGTGCTGGCGATCCCGGTGCTGGCCGGCGCCATCACCATGCTGATCACCGACCGCGACTTCGGCACCACGTTCTTCATCCCGCAGGGCGGCGGCGATCCAGTGCTTTTCCAGCACTTGTTCTGGTTCTTCGGCCACCCCGAAGTCTACATCATGATTCTGCCGGCATTCGGCATCGTCAGCCACGTGATCTCGACGTTCAGCAGGAAGCCGATCTTCGGCTACCTCGGCATGGTCTACGCCATGGTGGCGATCGGCTTCGTCGGCTGCGTGGTCTGGGCGCACCACATGTTCGTCTCGGGGATCAGCGTCGATACCCGCGCCTATTTCATGGCGGCGACGATGGTGATCGCCGTGCCGACGGGCATCAAAATCTTTTCCTGGATCGCCACGATGTGGGGCGGCTCGATCGAGCTGCCGACGCCGATGCTGTTCGCCGTCGGCTTCATCTTCGTGTTCACCATCGGCGGTGTCACCGGCGTGGTGCTGGCCAATGCCGGCATCGACGCGATCGTGCACAATACGTATTACGTGATCGCGCACTTCCATTACGTGCTGTCGCTCGGTTCCGTGTTCGGCATCTTTGCCGGCTTCTACTTCTGGATCGGCAAGATGTCCGGCCGGCAATATCCGGAATTCTGGGGCAAGGTTCACTTCTGGACGTTCTTCATCGGCGTGAACCTGACGTTCTTCCCGCAGCACTTCCTGGGCGCGGCCGGCATGCCGCGCCGGTACCCGGATTATCCGGACGCGTTCCACGGATGGAACTTCGTTTCCTCCATCGGCGCTTACATCGGCGGCCTGTCGACCCTCGTCTTCGTCTACGTGGTCTTCCGCACCTTCACCTCGGGCCAGAAGGTCGCGGACAACTATTGGGGCGAGGGCGCGACCACCTTGGAATGGACGGTAAGCTCGCCGCCGCCGTTCCATACCTTCGCCGAACTGCCGAGAATCCGCTGACGGGACCGCTTTCGGGGAGTGCCGGATGAGCAGCCCTCTGACCACGCTGAACCGGCCCCTCGATCCGAAGCCTCAGGCGATGGATTTGTCCGTCCTGAACGGCGCCGCCGGATTCGCCCTGCCGTGCGATTCGGTCTCCGACTGGATCGCGCTGTTGAAGCCGCGGGTCATGGTGCTCGTGGTGTTCACCGGGCTGGTGGGGCTGCTGGTGGCCCCCGGCCATCTGAACCCCGTCCTCGGGTTCGCGGCGATCGCCTGCATCGCTGTCGGCGCCGGCGCTGCCGGGGCGATCAACATGTGGTACGACCGGGACATCGACGCCAAGATGCGCCGCACTGCGCGCCGTCCGATCCCGGCCGGGCGCATTCAGCCGGGCGAGGCGCTCGGCTTCGGCGTGATCCTCGCCGCCGGTTCGGTGCTGGTGATGTGGCTCGCCACCAACGCCGTGGCGACCGTGGTGCTCGCCGGCTCGATCGCGTTCTACGTGTTCGTCTATACGATGTGGCTGAAGCGGCGCACGCCCCAGAACATCGTCATCGGCGGCGCGGCCGGGGCGTTTCCGCCGCTGATCGGCTGGGCCGCGGTTACGGGCTCGGTCAGCCTGATGCCGCTCCTGCTGTTCGCGATCGTGTTCTTCTGGACGCCGCCGCATTTCTGGGCGCTGTCGCTATGGGCGCATGGCGACTACGCGCGCGCCGGGGTGCCGATGCTGCCGGTGGTCTCCGGCGCGCGAAAGACCCGGCGGCACATTATGTTTTACACGCTGCTGCTGGTGCCGCTGTCGCTGGTCCCGTGGTGGCTGCACGAGGCGGGCGCCGTCTATGGTCTAGCGGCGCTGGTGCTCGGCCTCGGGTTCGCGGTGAGTGCGTGGCGCATCCTGCGCGACAAGCAGGACGAGCGCGGCGTCAGCCTGACCGGTGACCTGCCGGCCCGCGCGGCATTCCGCTATTCCATCGCCTATCTCTTCCTCCTGTTCGCCGCGTTGGCCGTGGACAGGCTTTCTGGCTGAGGATCATGGACGGTTCGCTCTCTTCCCTACCTCCCCTGCCGCCGCTCACGCGCGCGGAGTCGCTTGAGTTGGTGCGCCGTCGCCGGCCGCGGAACTGGGCCGTGCTGCTCTCGTTGCTGGCGCTCTCGCTGCTGTTCTACGGCATCGCGCTGGTGAAGATGGGCCACTTCTGATGCGGCGCGGCAACGCCTTGTCAGCGCGAGGTTTTTGCGGATGATGCGCCGGGCCCGGGCCCGCCGAGGCGGCGGGCCCGATCGATCCTTTACGGAAGTGGCATGAGCAGCAGCAGCATCGACCAGCACGGCGTTCACCAGCACGGCGTGACGGTCGTGACCAGTTCCGGGCTGAAACAGCCCTATCATCTCGTCGATCCGAGCCCCTGGCCCATCGTGGGCGCGCTCGGCGGCGGCATCACCGTCCTCGGCATCGTCTTCTACGCCCATTACGGCATCTGGTACCCGCTCGCGATCGGGCTAGCCATCGTCCTGTCGGTGATGTTCCTCTGGTGGCGCGACGTGCTGAAGGAGAGCCGCACGCCGGGCCTGCACACACCGATCGTGCGCATCGGCCTGCGCTACGGCATGCTGCTGTTCATCACCAGCGAGGTGATGTTCTTCGTCGCGTTCTTCTGGGCCTATTTCAATTTCGCGCTGTATCCGGAGCACGTCGCGGGCGCGAAAATCATCCAATGGCCGCCGGCCGGCATCGAGACCATCGCGCCGTTCAGCATTCCCTTCCTGAACACGATGATCCTGCTGCTGTCGGGCACGACGGTGACTTGGGCGCACCACTCGCTGTTGGAAAACGACCGCAAGAGCTTGGTCACCGGGCTCGCCCTGACCGTCATCCTCGGTCTCTGCTTCACCAGCTTGCAGGGATACGAGTTCTTCACCGCGCCGTGGCCGTTTCGGCAAGAGCATCTATCCCTCGATCTTCTTCATGGCGACCGGTTTTCACGGGTTTCACGTGATCGTCGGGACCTGCTTCCTGACCGTCTGCCTGTTCCGGGCGATAGCCGGCCAGTTCACGCCTCAGCGACATTTCGGCTTCGAGGCCGCCGCCTGGTACTGGCACTTCGTCGACGTGGTGTGGCTGTTCCTGTTCACCTGCATCTATTGGTACGGGGCCGCTGCCATCACCGTCGACTGATCCCGCCGGCGGCCCGGCGGCGCCGGGCCGGCCGGTTCCGCTGGTGGAGGCGGCCCTGCGATGCCGCTGCCCACGCTGCGGCAAGGGGCCGTTGTTCAGCGGGTTGCTGCGAAATCCGTGATCGCTGTCCGGTCTGCGGGCTGGACTTCGCCGGTCACGATGTCGGCGATGGCCCGGTCGCGCTCGTCATCCTGGTGCTCGGGTCGGTTGTCATGGGGCTCGCCTTCTGGGTCGAGTTCACGTTCTACCCGCCGCTCTGGGTGCACGCTGTGGTCTGGCCGATCGTCACGGTTCCCGTTGCGGTCTGGATGATGCGGGTGGTGAAAGCCGGCTTGGTTGCGGCGCAATACCGCTATCGGGCGAGCGAGATGGGCACAGGCGGCTGATGGCTCGCACCGAGCAGCTTCCGCCGCTGGTGGTTCCGCGCACCGGGGGAGGATACCGCCGTCTGCTCTGGCCGGGCGTCATGACCCTGGCGATGCTGGCCGTGCTCATCGGCCTCGGCGTCTGGCAGGTCGAGCGGATGGTCTGGAAGGACGCGCTGCTGGCGCGCATCACCGCGGCCGAGAAGGCGCCGGCCGTCGCCCTGCCCGTCCAGCCGTCGCCGTTCGAAAAGGTGCGGGTGAGCGGGCGCTTGCGAACGGATCTCCTCGGCCTATTTCGGCGACGAGATCGGCCAGACGCCGCGCGGCCCGCGCATGGGCGCGCAACTGATCCAGCCACTGGAGCGCGACGGCGCACCGCCCATCCTGGTCGATCGCGGCTGGGTGCCGTTGCCCGGCGTGACTCCGGCGCAGCTTGCCTCGGAGCAGGTCTCGATCGAGGGCTTCGTCCGCCACGCCGAACGTCCGGGCGCCTTCACGCCGAGCCCGGACATGGCCGGCAAGCGCTTCTACGCGCTCGATCCCGAGGCGATCGGCGCAGCCCTGCGGCTGAAGCGGGTCGCACCCTTCGTGCTGGTCGCGCTCGGCCCGGAAGAAGGGAAAATACCCGATCCCGCGCACCATCTGCCGCGGCCGCCGAACAATCACTTCTTCTATGCGCTGACTTGGTTCGGACTTGCGATCGGCTTGATCGCGGTGTTCGCCTCCTGGGCGCGCGAGGCGGTCGGGCGAGAGCGGAAGCCATGAACGCGAGCGCCGCCTACGACCGGTTGGCCGGGCGTTTCGCCCGGATTGCGACGATCCAGGAAGCCTCGGCCATGCTGGGCTGGGACGCCGCCGCCATGATGCCGCCGGGCGGCGCGGCGGCGCGCGGGGATCAGCTCGCCGTGCTCGCCGGCATCGCACATGGGCTGCTGATCGAGCCGGCCGTGGGCGACGATTTGGCCCTGGCGGAAGCAGCCGGCCCGGACCCGGAACCCTGGCGCGCGGCCAATCTGCGGCTGATGCGGCACGCCTATACGCGGGCGATCGCGCTGCCGCCGGATCTGGTCGAAGCGCAGACGCGCGCCAACTCCGCGTGCGAGAAGGTCTGGCGCGAGGCGCGGCGCACCGCCGATTTCGCCCTCGTCCGCCCGCATTTGGACGAGGTGGTTCGGTTGACGCGCGAGGCCGCGCACGCGCTCGCGCCGGCGCTCGGCCTCAGCCCGTACGACGCGCTGATGGACGGGTTCCAGCGCGGCATCGGCGCGGCCGACGTGGTCCCGATCTTTCGCGATTACGAGGCGTTCCTGCGCACCGCGCTGCCCGAAGCCGAGCAGCGACAGGCGCGCCAGCCCAAGCCCGTCACGCCCGGCCGGCCCGTTCCCGGTCACGGAGCAGGAGGCGCTCTGCCGCTGGCTCGCCGAGCGAGCGGGGCTGGATTTCGCGCATTCGCGGCTGGATCGCTCGGCGCATCCGTTCTCCGGCGGGACGCCAACGGACGTGCGCATCACCACCCGCTACGATGAATCCGACGTCAGCCAGAGCCTGATGGCGGTGCTGCACGAAACCGGCCATGCCCTCTACGAGCGTGGCCTGCCTGCTGCCTGGGCGCGCCAGCCCGTGGGCGAGGCGGCGGGGATGGCGGCGCACGAAAGCCAATCGCTGATCGTGGAGATGCAAGCCTGCCGCTCCGACGCCTTTCTGTCCTGGCTCGGCCCGGTGCTGCATGAACGGTTCGGCGGCGATCCGGCCTGTTACGCGCGGGACAACCTGGGCCGGCTATGGCGTCGCGTCGCGCGCGGCTTCATCCGCGTGGATGCGGACGAGATGACCTATCCGGCCCACGTCATCCTCCGCTTCGCGCTGGAGCAGGCGCTGGTTTCCGGCGATCTGGCAGTGGCCGACTTGCCGGGCGCCTGGAACGACGAGATCCGCGCGCTGCTCGACATCGTGCCGCCGAGCGACGCGCTTGGCTGTCTGCAGGACATTCACTGGTACGACGGCGGGTTCGGGTATTTCCCGAGCTACACCCTGGGGGCGATGGCGGCGGCGCAACTGATGGCGGCGGCCCGGCGGGACGTGCCGGAGCTGGATGTCGCGCTCGGCCGGGGCGAACTGGCGCCGCTCATCGGCTGTCTGCGCCGGACAGTGCATGCCATGGCCAGCCTGCTCGGGTTCAACGAACTAATGCGCCACGCCACCGGCAAGCCGCTCGACCCGGCCGATTTCGAGGCGCATTTGCGCGTGCGGTATTTGGCCTGATCCCAATTTCTTCCCCCGCGAAAGCAAGGGCGTGTCCGCTCTATTGCGGGCTAAAGGGTTTGGGCTGATCCTGCGGCAGGAAGGGAACGCCGAGCCCGATGCAAGCATTCCAGTTCGATCCGGTGGCCCTGCCGCCGGAAGCCGAGGACGCGCGGCGGCGCGTGCGCGCGTTCCTGGCCGATGAGCGGCAGGCCCGCAAATTCGCGCCGCACCGCTGTTCGTGGAACAGTTTCGATCCCGAGTTCAGTCGCCGCGCGGGCGAGGCCGGGTTCATCGGCCTTACCTGGCCCAAGGAATACGGCGGCCACGCGCAGTCCTCGCTCGTGCGGTTCGTCGTCACCGAGGAGATGCTGGCGGCCGGCGCACCCTGTGGCGCGCACTGGATCGCCGACCGCCAGTCCGGCCCGCAAATTCTGCGCCACGGCAGTGAGCGGGCGCGGCGCGAAATCCTGCCCCGCATCTGCGCGGGAAACTGCTTTTTCGGCATCGGCATGAGCGAGCCCGATTCCGGCTCCGACCTCGCCGCCGTGCGCACCCGCGCCGAGCGCCGCGACGGCGGCTGGGTCATCAACGGCAGCAAGATCTGGACCTCGCACGCCCATCGCGTTCAATACCTGATCGCGCTCACCCGCACGGGCGACGCCGGGCCGGACCGCCACGGCGGCCTGACCCAGTTCATCATCGACATGGCGCGGCCGGGCGTGACGGTACGGCCGATCCACAATCTGGCGGGCGGGCACGAGTTCAACGAGGTGTTCTTCGACGACTATGTCGTCCCCGACGACATGATGGTCGGCGCCGAGGGCGAGGGCTGGCGCATGGTGACCTCGGAACTCGCGTTCGAGCGCTCCGGCCCCGACCGCTTCCTCACCGATTACCGGCTGCTGGTAGGTTTGATCGACAAGATCGGCGCGGAGCCGTCCGAGCGGCAGGCGGTGGAGGTCGGCCGTCTGGTCAGCCATTTGGCGGCGCTGTTGCGCATGTCGACCTCGATCGCAGGGCTGTTGCAGGCCGGCAGGAATCCGAACACCGAGGCGGCGCTGGTCAAGGATGTCGGGTACCGATTTCGAGCGCGAGGTGCCCGAGGTAGCGCGGCGGCTTGTGGAGGTGGAACCGAGCCTGGACGCGGAGGACGATTTCGCCGAGACGCTCGCGCATGTAGCGTTGCACGCACCTTCGTTCACCATCCGCGGCGGCACGCGCGAGATCCTGCGCGGCATGATCGCGCGCGGGCTGGGGCTGCGTTGACGATGTACGCCCCCTCCATCGCCACCCCGGCGCCCTCGATCCTCACCCCGGCGAAAGCCGGGGCCCACCGGTCCGCCTCAGGCGCCGGCAGAGTGGGTCCCGGCGTTCGCCGGGAAAGGAGCGAAGGCGTTGTCTGACAGCGCATCCGCCGAAACCTCGCGCATCGTGCTGGACCAGGCGGACCGCCTGTTCCAGAGCCACGTGACGAAGGAGCGGCTGGCCGAAGCCAATTCGGGCGTCTGGCAATCGGCCATTTGGGACGCGCTGGAAGAAGCGGGACTGCCGCTGGCGCTGGTTCCGGAGGCGCGCGGCGGGGTCGGGCTGCCGGCCGGAGACGCCATGCGGCTGGTGCGCCGCGCCGCCTATCACACGCTGCCGCTGCCGCTCGCCGAAACGATGGTCGCCGCTTGGCTGTGGTCCGAAGCCGGCGGTGAGACGGTCGCGGGGCCGATGTCGCTCGCGCCCACCGGCGCCGCGGATCCGATCGCCATCGGCCGCGAACACGACCGCTGGGTTCTGGACGGGCAGGCGAGGCGCGTGCCGTGGGCTGGCGATGTCGCGCACGTGCTGGTGCTCGCGCGCGATGCGGCCGGCGCGGCGCATCTCGTGCTGCTGCCGGGCCGCTCGCAGAATCTCGGCGCGCACCGCAATCTGGCGTTCGAGCCGCGCGGGACCTTGGATTTTTCGGGTATCGAATTGGCTGCCGCCTCCGTTCGCCCCGCGCCGGACATCTGCGCGGACGGATTGCTGCCGCTCGGCGCGGTATTGCGCGCCCAGCAGATGGTCGGCGCCATGGAACGATCGCTGGACTATGCACTGACCTATGCGAACGAGCGAAAACAGTTCGGCCGTCCGATAGGAAAATTCCAGGCGGTGCAGCACATGCTGGCGGAGGCAGCGGGCCATTACGCTGCGGCTGCCGCGGCAGCGGATATGGCGGCCGAGGCGTTCGGCACGCCGGAGTTCGGCGTCGCCGTCGCGGTCGCCAAGGCGCGCGCCGGCGAGGCGGCCGGCAAGGTGGCGGAAATCGCGCACCAGGTGCATGGCGCGATGGGCTTTACGCAGGAACATCCGCTGCATTTCGCCACCCGTCGGCTGTGGTCCTGGCGAGACGAGTTCGGCAACGAAACTTATTGGCAGGAGCGCATCGGCCGCATGGTCTGCGCGAAAGGCGGCGAGGCGTTGTGGCCGATGCTGGTCGGCGCGTGATGGCGCCGGGGTGGGGGTGAACGCCGCCATGCCAACCCACCCCGACGGACCGTTGGGCGGCGTGCGTGTGATCGACCTGACGAGCGTCATCATGGGGCCGTTCGCGACGCATATTTTAGCCGATCTCGGCGCCGACGTGATCAAGGTGGAAAGCCCCGAGGGCGATTTGGTGCGCCGCTACCGGCCGAACCGCCATCCCGGCATGCCCGGCCCCATTCTCAACCTGCACCGCAACAAGCGCGGCATCGTGCTCGACCTCAAGCGCGCCGAGCACGCCGAGGCGCTGAACCGGCTGATCGCGACCGCCGACGTGTTCGTGCACAACCTGCGGCCCAAGGCGATCATGCGGCTCGGCTTCGGGTACGAGCAGGTGCGCGCGATCAAGCCGGACATCGTCTATTGCGGCGCTTACGGTTTCGGCGCCAAGGGGCCGTATGGCGACAAGGCGGCGTACGACGACCTGATCCAGGCCGGATCGGGTTTCGCCGGCTTGATCGCCGCCGTGCACGGCGAACCCGCGTACGTGCCGAACGTGATCTGCGACAAGCTCGCGGGCCAGGCGATCGCCTATGCCATTCTCGCGGCGCTGTTTCAGCGCGAGCGCGGCGGCGGCGGGCAGGCGATCGAGGTGCCGATGCTGGAGACCAGCATCGAGTTCGCGCTGGTCGAGCACATGGTCGGCAACGCGTTCGATCCGCCGCTCGGCAAGGCCGGTTGGGCGAGGCTGATGAATCCGGCGCGCAAGCCCTTCAAGACCGGCGACGGCTACGCCTGCATCCTGCCCTATTCCGACCGCAACTGGCGGGATTTCTACGAGTTCACCGGCCGCACCGAGTTCATCGCCGATCCGCGCTTCCAGCACCTGTCGGACCGGGTGGACCACATCGACATTCTCTACGGCATGATCGACGACGAAGCGCCCAAGCGCACCACGCACGAGTGGGTCGAATTCTGCGATCGCGTCAGCATTCCGTGCATGCCGGTGCTGTCGCTCGATGAGCTTCCGGATGATCCGCATGTCAAAGCGGTGGAACTGTTCGGCACCGCCGAGCATCCGAGCGAAGGCCGCTACCGCACGGTGCGCCAGCCTGTATCGTTCAGCGCCGCGCCCTTCCGCATCCGCCGGCACGCGCCGCGTCAGGGCGAGCACACCGCCGAAGTGCTGGCCGAAATCGGCTACACGCGCGAGCAGATCGCCGCGATCGCCGATGGTCCGGCGCCAAGCCCGGGAGAGAGGGGCGATCCATGAGCGAGCATCTGCAATTCAGCGTCTTGGATGGCATCGCACGCATCGTGCTGAACCGGCCGGAGCGCATGAACGCCTTCACCTTCGGCATGATCGATGCCTGGTACGACGCCTTGCAGCGGTGCCGCGCCGACGACGCGGTGAAGGTCGTGATCCTGACCGGCGCCGGCAAGGCGTTTTGCAGCGGCGGCGATGTGGTCGAAATGGGCGACCGGCTGGCGCAGACGCCCGAGCAGCGGAAGCACGAGCTGTTCAACCGCATCGAGCGCATCCCGCTGGCGCTCGAGGATCTCGACAAGCCGGTGATCGCCGCGGTGAACGGGGTCGCGACCGGGGCCGGGATGGACATGGCGCTGATGTGCGACCTGCGCTACGCCGCCCGCTCCGCGCGGTTCGCCGAGACATATCTCAGGGTCGGCTTGGTTCCGGGCGCCGGCGGCGCGCATTTTCTGCCGCGGCTGGTGGGTGTGGCAAAGGCGCTGGAGCTGTTCCTCACCGGCGACTTTGTCGATGCCGACGAAGCTTTGCGCATTGGTCTAGTGAACAAGGTTTTTCCAGACGACTCCCTTATGCACGAGGTCGAGGCCATTGCGGCGCGGATCGCGAAGGCGCCGCCGCTCGCGGTGCGCATGATCAAGCGCGCAATCTATCAGGGCATGCGCAACGACCTGCGCACCAACCTGGACCTGATTTCCTCGCATTATGCGGTGATCACCTCGACCGAGGAGCACCGCGCCGCAGTGCGCCGCTTCATCGCCGCGCGCGAGGCGAAGCGCGGGTAGCCTGCACCACGAGGTGCTGCCGATATGGAGCGTGTAGACTGCATCGTTGTGGGCGCCGGCGTTGTCGGGCTGGCGGTGGCGCGAGCGCTGGCGCTCGCCGGGCGCGAGGTGCTGATGCTGGAAGCCGCCGAGGGCATCGGCACCGAAACCTCCTCGCGCAACAGCGAAGTCATCCACGCCGGCATTTATTACCCAGCCGGCAGTCTGATGGCGCGCACCTGCGTCGCCGGCAAGCACGCGCTGTACGCGTATTGTGCCGAGCGCGGCATTCCGCACCGGAACTGCGGCAAGCTGATCGTCGCCACGTCCGGCGACGAGGCCGCACAACTCGCCGGTATCCAGGCCCGCGCGGCGGCAAACGGCGTCGAACTGCGCCTGTTGTCCGCGAACGAAGCGATCGCCCTGGAGCCCAATCTGCGCTGCACGGCGGCGTTGCTGTCGCCGTCCACCGGAATCGTCGACAGCCACGCCTTCATGCTGTCGCTGCAAGGCGATGCCGAGAACGAAGGCGCCGTGTTCGCTTTTCATAGCCCTGTCGTTGCTGGCCGCGCATCGTCGCGCGACATCGAAATCGAGGTTGGCGGCGCCGAGGCGATGACGCTCGCCTGCAATCTCTTGGTGAACTCCGCCGGGCTGCACGCGCCGGCGCTGGCGCGCGCCATCGCGGGAATGCCGCCGGACAAGGTACCGGCGCCGTATTACGCCAAGGGCAATTACTTCACGCTCTCCGGCGGGTCCCCGTTTTCGCGCCTGATCTATCCGGTGCCGGTGGCCGGCGGGCTCGGCGTGCATCTGACGATCGATCTCGGCGGCCAGGCCCGGTTCGGGCCCGATGTCGAGTGGATCGACCGGCTCGATTACGAAGTTGATCCGAAGCGCGCCGATGTGTTTTACGATGCGGTGCGAAAATACTGGCCGGGGCTGAAGGATGGCGCCTTGCACCCGGGCTATTCCGGGATCCGGCCGAAAATTGTTCCGCCCAGCGTGGCGAAACAGGATTTCGTCGTCCAGGGGCCGGAGACCCACGGCGTCCCCGGCCTGATCAACCTGTTCGGCATCGAATCGCCGGGTTTGACCGCCGCGCTCGCGCTCGCGGAGTACGTGCTGCGTATCGCCGCCACGCCGTAGAGTTGGTCGGGCGGGAAGCGAAATCCACCATTGCGCTGCGACCTACCCGGCTGCGGGAATGCGGCCCTGCAACTCGTCCTCGATATGCGCGCGGATGATCTCCTCGAACGAGTTTTCCGCCGTGAAGCCGAGTCCCAGCGCGCGGCGCGTGTCGAAGCGGCGTGGCCAGCCCTCGACAATGCGCGCGATCGTGGCATCCGGCTCGCGGCGGATCAGCGCCGCGACCTTGTCGCCGGCGATCTTGCGCAGCGCCGCGATCTCCTCTCCTACCGTCGCCGACAGGCCCGGCATGTTCAGGTTGCGCCGCCACCCGAGCGGGGCGAGATCCATCGTCGCCGCGTGGATCAGGAAAGCGACGGCCGCGCGCGGGCTCGCGTACCAATGCCGCACGTCCTCGGAGACCGGCAGCACGGCTTCCTGCCCGGATAGCGGCTCGCGGAGAATGTTGGAGAAGAAACCCGATGCCGCCTTGTTAGGCTTGCCGGGACGGATGCAGATGGTCGGCAGACGGATGCCGATGCCGTCGAAGAAGCCGCGGCGCGAGTAGTCGTTCAACAGCAACTCGCCGATGGCCTTCTGCGTGCCGTAGCTGGTGAGCGGCGTAAGGAAGAACTCATCGCCGATCGCCTCGGGGAAGGGCGCGCCGAACACCGCCACCGAGGAGGTGAACACGACGCGGGGCTTGTAGGGCTGCTTCTGCCCGGCGAGGTGGATCGCCTCGAACAGCGCGCGCGTACCGTCCAGATTGACGCGATAGCCCTTCTCGAAATCCGCCTCCGCCTCGCCCGACACTACGGCGGCGAGGTGAAAGATCAGGTCGGGACGGGATGCGACGCTGCGCGCGGCCTCGCCCTCGGCCGAGAGGTCGGCCGCGCGGGTCGCGACCCGGCCGCCGAACCCGGCGGGTTTGTCCGGGGCCACCACGTCGACGAGCGTGAATTCCGTGATTTCCCGCCCGCCCAGCGAGCCGCCCGCGACCAGCCGCTCGGCGAGCTTGCGGCCGAGCATGCCGGCCGCGCCGGTGATCAGGATGTGCATGGGCGCCCTCCGCTATTGCTTGATTGCTTGCCATAGAACTAGCCCGGATGGGGCGCGAGCGAAATCCAGGTTACGCCGTCTCGTCATCCCTGCGAAACGGCGAAAGCTCGGCCAGCGCTTCCATGCGCGCCGCGATCTCCGGCCATTCGTGGTCGAGAAAATCTGCAATAGCGCGGCGCAGGCCAGGATGGGCGATCCAATGCGCGGAATAGGTCGGGCAGGGCAGGTAGCCGCGCTGGATCTTGTGCTCGCCCTGCGCGCCGGCCTCCACGCGCTTCAGGCCGTTGGCGATCGCGAACTCGATGGCGCGGTAATAGCAGAGTTCGAAGTGCAGGAACGGCCAGTCGCCACGGCAACCCCAGTTGCGTCCGTACAGCGTCTCCGCGCCCGCGAGATTCAACGCCCCCGCGACGGGCTTGCCCTGATGTTCCGCCAGCATAAGCACGACGGCGTCGCCGAGCCGCTCGGACAGCAGCGGAAAGAAGCGGCGCGTCAGATAGGCGCTGCCCCATTTGCGGTCCACGGTCGCGGTGTAGAACCGGTAGAAGGCATCCCAGTGACGCGGCCGGATTTCCTCGCCGCGCAATGTGAGAAATTCGAGACCGGCGGCGTTGGCGTCGCGCCGCTCGCGCCGGATCTGCTTGCGCTTGCGCGACGACAGCGCGCCCAGGAAGTCGTCGAAGCTCGCGTAGCCGGCGTTCTCCCAATGGAACTGGACGCCCAGGCGGCGCAGCCATCCGGCCTCGCCGAGCGCGCGCCATTCGTCCTCGCGGCAGAACGTCACATGTACGGACGAGAGGTCCAGTTCCTGGCACGCCTGCACCAGCGCCTGGCCGAGCGTTTCCGGCGGGATGCCGGCGTCAGGGCGACGGAGCAGGCGCGGGCCGGGCACCGGGCTGAACGGTACCGCCACCTGCAGCTTGGGATAGTAGGCCCCGCCCGAGCGCTCGAAGGCGTGCGCCCAGCCGTGGTCGAACACGTATTCGCCGTAGCTGTGCGATTTCGCGTACATCGGCGCAACCGCCACCAGGCGGCCGGCCTCGTCGCGCAAGGCGGCGTGCTGCGGCAGCCAGCCGGTACGCGCCCCGGCCGAGCCGCTGTCCTCCAAAGCGCTCAGAAAGGCATGGCTGACGAACGGATTTTCGCCCCCGGCGCAGGCGTCCCATGCGGCGGCGCCGATGTCGGCGATGGCGCGATGCAGGGTGAGCATGAGCGTGACGGCGCCGTCCGGCATGAGTTCCGGCTTATGGCAGCGCAGCAAAACAGGGAAGTCAAAAACCGCGACGGCCCGCGTCAAACCCGCTTGGGAACCGTCCGGCTCAGCCCAGCTCGAACATGCCCTCGACCTCGACCGGCACGTTGCGCGGCAGCGAGGCGACGCCGACGGTCGAGCGGGCGTGCCGGCCACTATCCCCGAACACCGCCACCGCCAAATCGCTGGCGCCGTCCATCACCTGCGGGTGCTGGGTGAATTCGGCAGTCGCGGCGATGAAGCCGCCGAGGCGGACCACCCGGCGCACCCGGTCCAGATCGCCGCCGCAGGCGGTGCGCAGGTGCGCCAGGACGTTGAGCAGGCACTGGCGGGCGGCGGCCTGGCCCTCCGCCAGGTCGATCCCGGCCCCGAGCTTGCCGATATGGGTCAGCTTGCCCTCGCGCACCGGCACCTGGCCCGATACCACGGCCAGCTTGCCGGTCACGACGAAGGGCACGTAGTTCGCGATCGGAACGGTTGGGGCGGGAAGGACTATGCCGAGCTCCGCGAGCCGCGCATCGATTCGTCCGGCCATCCGTCTGTCTCCCCGCTATTTGCCCACAACCCGGAGCCGCCGGCGCCGGGCCCGCGGCGAGGCCGACCGTGGCAAATCGAGCGGCAGCAGCGGCGCGTGCTCGCCGTCGCGGCCGATCGTGTCCTGCGGCTCGTCCTCGGCCGCGGGAACCGAACGGCCGAGATAGTTCGTGGCGATATGGCGAAACGCGTAATCGAGGAGCGAGGTGGCGTGGTCAACCGCCGGGTCGCCCTCGACGGCGCCGGACGGCGCGAATCGCGTGAAGGTGAAGGCCTCGACGAACTGGTCCAGCGGCACACCGTGTTGCAGGCCGATGCTGACGGCCACGGCGAAGTTGTCGAGCAGAGCGCGAAACGGGGCGCTCGCCTTGTGCAGGCCAATGGCGATTTCCCCGAGGCGGCCGTCGCCGTATTCGCCGGTGCGCAGAAAGGCGGCATGCCCGCCGATGACCGCGCGCTGCGTGTAGCCGCTGCGCCGGGCGGGCAGCGCGTCTGGCCGCGCATTCGCGGGTCGGACCGGCATGATGTCGATGAGCGGCGCGACGGCGTCGTGCATGGCCTGATGGGCGGCGGCGTCGGCAAGCGGTAACGGGTTCGTGCCCGCCAGAAATCCGGCCAAAGCGGCCGATGGCGTCAAACCGCGCGCGGCGAGCCGCGCCTCGGCGGCGGCGGTGAGCCGTCCATCGGCGCGAACCAGGCCGAAGGCGGGCGCGATTCCGCCGGTCTCCACGCCGAGCAGCGCTTCGACGGGGCCGGCCTCGTTGACGCAGGTCGTCGCGCGGTGATGCAGCGCCGGGACGGAAGCGGCGACCGCGAGCGCCGCGCGAGCGGCGGCGGCCAAGCCGGGGATCGGAGCGGAGGGCGGGATCGGCAGGTCCGCTCGCGGCGGCGCGCCACCCCCGAAACGGGCGGAAAGGGCGGCGGATGCGCCCTCGGCGGTCCCGCGAAGCAGCGCCGCGATGCAGGTCGCCACTTGGCGCGAGGCCGTGCTGTCGAAGTCGAGGCCGAGCGCGGCCAGTAGTCCGTCCAGGTCGGCGATGCCGATGCCGATCCGGTCGGCGGATGGATGGAGGACCGTGAGCGCCGTGACCGCCAGATCGACCGCGCCGGTGAATCCATGGACGTCGAAGTCGAAATCGGGGTCGTAGAAGGCCGGCAGGTTCAGCACGAAGCCGGGCATCGCCGCGGCGCGCCGGGGCTCCGCGCGCCAGATGTCGACGGTGGGTGCGCCGCGGCGCCGCAGCAGTAGCTGGTGGAGCTGCTCGCCGATCTCGGGGACGAGGCCAGCCTCGCGGGCGCTCTCGGCAATAGGGCGTATCCAGTCCCCCGCGACGTCCGGCAGGAGTGCCGGGCCGCTGCCGGGCGCCAGCGCCGCGAGCGCGGCCGCCGCGGCGTCGTCCCAGCCGGCCGGGATGCTGACGCGGCGCGGCGCGGCGTCAGGGTCGGGGCCGATCTCGAGGCGGCGCATGCGCACGCCCCGCCAAGTGCGGTTGGTTAGCATTGCCGGGTGATCCTAGGGCAGCGGAGCGCGCGAGCAAAGGCGCATCTTGGGGTGCGCGCGGCAAAGCACCACAAAATCCTGTGGATGGATGACGGTTTGCACGAGGCGCGCGGCCGGCATGGACCGCTCGGGTCCGGCTGCGTATATCGAGCGCCATGAACTTCGGCACTTGGCTGTTCACGCTCTTGTTCGGCCGCCTCGCCGGCCGGGATTCCTTCGGCAACCGCTATTACCAGGAGCGGCGGGGGCGAGCGGGACGCCGCCGCCGCCGCTGGGTCGCCTACGCCGGTCCGGCCGAGGCCTCGATGGTGCCACCGGAATGGCACGTCTGGCTGCACTACACGACAGCAACGCCGCTGATGGACGTGCCGCGCCGGCCCTGGCAGCGGCCGCACATTCCCAATTTGACCGGCACGCCGGGCAGCTACCGCCCGCGCGGGCACGACTACAGCGGCGGGCGCCGGGTGCGCACGACAGGCGATTACGAGGCCTGGGTGCCGGAAAACCAAGCCTCGCCATGATCCGTCGAACCAACGCCGTCGAGACCGTTACCGGCGCCGTGGTGATCCTGCTCGCGGCCGGATTCCTGGCCTATGCGGTCGCCCATTCAGGGCGCTCCGTCGGTGCAGGCTATCCGCTGCGCGCGGTCTTCGACTCCATCGACGGCATTGGCCCCGGCTCCGACGTGAAGATGGCCGGCGTGAAAGTGGGTTCGGTGACGGCCACCGGCATCGACCCCAAGAGCTTCCAGGCCACGGTCGCCCTGACGGTGGAAAACGCTATCAAGCTGCCGAAGGACAGCAGCGCCGCCATCGTCAGCGAGGGGCTGCTCGGCGGCAAGTACATTTCGCTGCAGCCCGGCGGCGATCTCCAGGACATCCCGCCCGGCGGGCAGATCACGATCACCCAGTCCTCGATCAACATCGAGCAGTTGCTCGGGAAATTCGTCTTCAGCGCGGCGAACCTGGCGACCTCCAAGCCGGCCGCACCGGCGGGCGGGTCGGGTCTGGGGGCGCCGGGGAGCCCCGGGGGCAAGCCATGATCGCGACCGCGCCAGATATGTGGCCGCAACCGGACGGGACGCCGATCTCCTGCCGCGAGAAGCTGCGGGTGCTGGCCGAAAACCATGCCGAGCTGGCGCAAATGCTGCAGGACGCGTTCGAGGACGCCGTTCTGATGGGCGTGGACGAGGAAGCGTTTCGCCGCGTGCTGACCGACATGGTGCGCGGCCTCAAGTCGCCGAAGGGCGGCGGAACCGCCTGATGGCTTGCCGCTGGCTGGTTTGCTCGCTGGCGGTCATGGGATTGGTCTGGACCGCTCGCCCGGGCCTGACCATGCCGAACGCCCTGGCGCAGGCGCCGGGCATTGACGGGAACGATCCGCCGGAACTGCCGCTCGAAGCCCTTCCTCCCGCGGAACAGCCGACTCCGCCGATGCCGGCGGCCAAGCCGGCTCCGGCTCCGGCTACGGCGGCGGCGCAGCCCTGGCAACCGCGCGCCATCGCGGAAATCGCGGCGCTGAACAAGATCGACGACCGTTCGGCCACGTTGAACGTCCCGGTCGGGCAGACGATTCAGTTCGAGCACCTCAGCATTGCCGTTCGCGCCTGCGTGGTGCGGCCACCGGACCAGGCGCCGAATGCGGCGGCGTTTCTGCAAATTGCCAACGCGCAGGCGGGCACGCCGGGATTCAGCGGATGGATGCTGGCCGCGGAACCTTCGGTTTCGATGCTGCGGGATCCGGCATACGACGTTCGCGTTGTGACCTGTCGTTAGGTTTTGCCGGGATCGGTGGACGATATGCAGCCGGAATTTCCGAGCGGCCGGAGCCTCTGGCCATGAGCGTCTGGCCATGACGGCGTTCCCGCCGGTGCCGCTGGGCGGCGGGCCGGAGCTGCCGCCGTTGGAGGCGTCGGCGCTGCTGCTGGATCTCGACGGAACGCTGCTGGACATCGCGTCCACCCCGGAGGGCGTCGTCGTGGACGAGGGATTGCCGGATGCGCTGCGCACGGTGCGCAGGCTGCTCGGCGACGCGTTGGGGATCATCACGGGCCGCCCGATCGACAAGGTAGATGAATTGTTTCCGGGCATTCCGTACGCGGTTGCCGGCGAGCACGGCGGGGCTGTCCGCCATGCCCCTGGCGCGCCGATCGACCGTCCGCCCTTGCCCGATCCGCCGGCCGAGTGGCTGGCGGCGGCCGAGCAACTCGCCGCGTCCCATCCGGGCGTGCTGTTCGAGCGCAAGCGGCGCGGCTTCACCCTGCATTATCGCGCCGCGCCGGAGTTGCGCGACGTGCTGCTGAACGCACTCCGGAACCTGCTGGTATCCCGCCCGGACCAGTTCGCGCTGCTGTCGGCGCGCAAGGCCTGGGAGGTGCGTCCGCGCGGCGTGGACAAGGGCACCGCCGTTGTCCGGCTGATGGAGCGCGCGCCCTTTTCCGGGCGCCGCCCGGTGTTCGTCGGCGACGACGTGACCGACGAGGACGCGATTGCGGCGGCGCGAGAACTCGGCGGCAAGGGGCTTCGGGTGCCGGAGACATTCGGTGACGCCGCCGCCGTTCGCGGCTGGCTGGCAGCGGTGGCGCGCATCGGTTCCGCGCCACCATCGCTCTGACGGAAGGCGGCCACAAGCGGCCCGTCCGCCAGAATCGAGAACAGCTAACTGGTTATGGCTGCCGGGCCGGCACGTTGCCGCACGCCGATCCGCTGCAACCGTTTTCGGACACGCGTTTTGTTTACGCCGTGAGCACCTCGGCGCCCCGGCCTACAACGCACGCGCGCTAGGTCCGTGCGCTCACGTCGGGACGCGCAAACGCGGCATGTGATCTCAACCGACCATCGTACTGAGTGGCAGACCGATTTGCACTTGCGCCAATCGTTGTCTGGTTGCGCACTGAGGGTTCCCGTGTGCGGCGAGTCGCAGCTAGTGGCGGACGATGGTATTCGCCAATAAATTTATTAGCAATTCGTGAATTTCGCTTGCACAATGCAGGTCTCACCTCACCGTTTGCCGAGGTCGGAACCCTCGACAAACATCGCACGGGGTCGAGGTCGTGAGAACCCGTTCCCCAGGAGAAGCACCATGACATTCCTCCCGAAAAGTTTCAAATCCGTTGGCGAGTCCGAGGATGCATACGGGCTCGTGCACAACTGGACTGCGGCCACGTCGCGGTTCCACGATTTCGAGCAATTGGATCTCGCTATCGATCCAGAGGGAACGATCGCCTGGGCTTTCATGCAGCCGCATTCGCGTCCCTGCTTCACGCGCGAGCTGCTCCTGCAAATTCGCGAGTTGCAGGCTGCGATCTGCCAGGAATACGCGCGGCGGCGCGACACCGGCGAGCCGCCACTCAAATACGTGGTTCTCGGGTCGCGCGTTCCCGGGGTCTTCAATCTCGGCGGCGACCTCGGTCTGTTCAGCCAATTGATCAGGACGGCCGATCGGCAGTCGTTGCAGAACTACGCCGATCTCTGCATCGATGTCGTCCACGCGGCGGCTGTGGGCATGAACCTGCCGATCGTCACGATCGCCTTGGTGCAGGGCGACGCGCTGGGTGGCGGGTTCGAGGCGGCTCTGGCCTGCAATCTCATCATCGCCGAGAAGAGTGCGAAGTTCGGATTGCCGGAAGTTCTGTTCAATCTGTTCCCTGGAATGGGCGCGTACAACTTCCTGGCCAGACGGCTCGACACCGCAAGGGCGGAAAAGATCATTCTGAGCGGCCGCGTGTATTCCGCTGATGAAATGCACGCGATGGGCATCGTGGATGTCGTGGTCGAGGACGGGTTCGGCGAAGAGGCGGTTCGCGAGTACGTGGAACGCAACGTCCGCCGGTTTCAGGCGGAGCGCGCGGTTTATTTCGCGCGGCAACTCGTGCAGCCGGTGCGCCTTGCGGATCTGCGTGCTCTGGCAACGCTCTGGGTCGATACGGCGCTAGGCCTTGCGGAGGCGGATCTGCGGCGCATCGAGCGGTTGGCCGTGGCCCAGGACCGGCGGCGCATGCCGGCCAAGCGGGTGATGGTCGCGGCCGAATAAGCCGGAGCCGACGCGCTCGCGGCAACGCGACATCACGAACTCGGGGCCGGACGACGCGCGCCAATCCGCCGCCCGATGGTCCGCGCGGCGCTTCAGTGCTGCTGCTCCGCCTTTTGCAGCCCCGAGCGGTACTCGAGCAGCGCCCGGTGCAGGCGCTTCAGTTCGTTGGCCAGCCGAGCGATCAGGCTGTCGCCCTGCTCGCGCAGTTCGCGCGTCTGGATCAGACGGGTGGCGAGGCATAGCTCGAACAAACTCTTGGCCCCGACATTGGCGGCCGCGCTGCGCAGCGCATGGGCCTGGCTGCGGAATTTCTGCACGTCCACCTCGCGCGCCGCGGCGATCAGTTCGCCCACCAGATGCTCCGCGTCGGCGACGAAATCGTCGATCAAATCGATGACGAAATCCCGCCCCCCGAGCGCCTCCAGGTCGGCCAAAGCGCGCTCGTCCAGAACCGGCGCGCTCGCCAGACGGAAGCGCGGATGGGTGGTGATATCCCTGACCCGCTCGCCATCCGCCGGGGCGGCGGGGGGGACAGCCGGTTCGCCGGACACCAGCTTGTCGATCATCTCGAGCAGCCGGGCCGGTTGCACCGGTTTGGTCACGCAGGCATCCATGCCGGCTTCGATGCAGCGTTTGGCGGCGGCGGGCGTGGCGTCCGCGGTCAACGCCAGGATCGGCACATGCTTCTGTCCCAGCGAGGCGAAGCGGTACAGCTTGGTCGCCTCGATGCCGTTCATGAGCGGCATGTTCACGTCCATCAGCACCAGATCGAAGGACGACTTGTCGAGCGCGTCCAACGCCTGTTCGCCGTTGGCGACGATCTCGGATTCGTGGCCGGCTCGCTCGAGAACCTTGGCGATCACCTGCTGATTGGTGCGGTTGTCGTCCGCGACCAGAATGCGCAGCTTGCGCGCGGGCGCCGGCGCGGCGACGGGTTCCGGCGCAATCTCGCGACCTGCTGCCGCGATCGCCAGCGCGGCCCGCAATTCGGCCTCGGCGAAGGTCGGGGAAAGCTCTGTGACAAAGACCCGGCGCTGCTCGGCGGGCGGCAGACCGTCGCCGGGCTGCTGCGGTCCGACCCGGATCAGTGGCGGCGGGTCGGCGAAACTCTGCCCGAGCATGGCCGCCACCTCGGCCTCGGCGCCGCTGCCCGCGACGAGAATGGGGGCGTCCCTGGCATGGGCCTCGCCCGGCGGCGGCAGCGCGCCGCGCGCCGAGGCGGCGCGAACGGCCGTCACGCCCATTCCCGCCAGCAATGCCGTCACCTGCTCGGATAGCGTCGGATCGGACGAGAGCAGGATGACCTCCCGCGGCAGCGGTCGCGCGGAGGATGCCGCCGCGGCCTGTCGACCGAGTTCGAGCGTGAACCAGAACGTGCTGCCGACGCCCGGCTCGCTCGTTACGCCGATTTCGCCGCCCATGAGTTCGACCAGCCGCTTGCAGATGGCCAGCCCGAGCCCCGTGCCCCCATAGCGCTGAGTGATGCTTTCATCGGCCTGGGTGAAGTGGTCGAATATCCGGCCGATCGCATCCGGGGCGATGCCGATGCCGGTATCCGACACCTCGAAGCGGACGCGAACGCCGGAGTCGCTCTGCTGGACGGCGTCGATCGTGAACGCGACCGTCCCCTGCTCGGTGAACTTCACGGCGTTGCCGGCGAGATTCAGCAGAATGGCGTGCAAATGCCGGCGATCGCCGCGGAGCAGCGCGGGCGTGCGCGTGGTCACGTGCAAGCCGACGCGCAGCTTCTTGGCGCGCGCCTGCGCGGCCACGACGTCGCGAACCTCGGACAGCAACGCCAGCAGGTCGAAATCGTCGACCTTCACCGACATGCGGCCTGCCTCGATCCGCGACAGATCCAGCAGAGCGTCGATCAGTGACAGCAGCGATTTGCCGGCGGCGGCAATGGTCCGCGTCATCTGCTTCTGCTCGGAATCGAGCCGCGAATCCTGGAGCAGGTGTCCCATGCCGATGATGGCGTTGAGCGGGGTGCGCAGTTCGTGGCTGACGCCGGCTAGCAGCAGGCTCTTGGCCTGATTGGCCTCCTCCGCTTCCTGCTTGGCCTGGGAGAGCTTGCGGATGAGGGTCGAGGTGTAGAGCGGCAGAATCAGCAAGCCGATCAGCAGGCCGAGCGAAAGCATCCGATGCTGCTGCCAGAACGGCGTGGTCGCGATAACCGCCGCGAACCCGGCGAGCCCCAGCAACATCGTCGCGAACAGATACTTGTTGCCGAAGCGGAATCCATTCCCGAAAATGATCCACAGATACAGCGGGTAGAAGATCTGTGTGGTCTCGCGCCCCAGATGCAGCATGTAGCACAGGGCGCCGAGATCGGCGACGATCGAGATCAACCGCCTTGCCGGGGACGGCGCCGTCCAGATCAGGCTGTGGGCCAGGAAGACGATCCCGAGCGCGATGTAAATCGCCGCGCCCCAGCGGAGTTGCCAAACCCGGGTCGCCCCGGTCACGGTCAGGTACGTGAAGATCGCCAGGCTGAAGAAGACGCGATTCCGAATCATCTCGTCTTCGGGGTCGCGCACCGCCCGCCGTCGGCGGGCCGCCTCGAAGACCGCTCCCAGAAGCCGAGATGTCATGTGGCTCTCGGACGGCGCTCGACGGCGCCCGAGCGCGCTATCCTATGGCGAGGCGTGAAGCGTCGCATCGCCGTTGAGCGCACCTAAGCGGGCGGAATTTTTGGACTGCTGGGCTCGCAGCAGCTCCTCGAATTCCTTGATCGCCAGCGGCGGGCTGAGATAATAGCCCTGGATCTCGTCGCATCCCTCCGCCGCGAGCTGGGTGAGCTGTTCCAGGGTTTCAACGCCTTCGGCAATCACCTGCAGCTTGAGGCTGTGGCCGAGGCTGATGATGGCGCGGACAATGGCGGTGTCGGTGGGATCGCTCTTAAGATTGCGCACGAAGGATTGGTCGATTTTGATCCGATCCACCGGAAAATTCTTCACGTAGCTGAACGACGAATAGCCCGCGCCGAAATCGTCGATGGAGAACCCGACGCCGATCGCGCGCAGATCGCGCAGGACCTGGGCGGCGGCCTCGGCGTTCTCTACCAGAATCCCCTCGGTCAGCTCCATGTCGAGAACCGATGGATCGAGCCCGCTTTCCTTGAGCGCGCTGGTGACCAGATGGAGCACGTCCTGCTTACGGAACTGCACCGGCGACAGGTTCACCGCCCAGCGCAGCTGTGGCAACCCCTGGCGCTGCCAGAGCACCGCCCTGGCGCAAGCCTCGTGCAAAACCCAGGCGTTGATCGGCACGATCAGGCCGTTTTCCTCCGCCACCGACAGGAATTCGCCGGGGCGCAACAGGCCGACGCCGGGCCTTTGCCAGCGCAGCAGCGCCTCGGCGCCAACGATCTGCCCGGTCCGCAGGTTCAGTTGCGGCTGGTAATGCAGGACGAATTCGTCGCGCGCCAAGCCGTTCCGAAGATCCTTCTCCAGCGTCACCGCGCGTTGCGCGCGGGTCTTCATGTCGTGGGCGAAGAACCGATAGCTGTTGCGGCCTTCCGACTTGGCCCGGTACATGGCGAGATCGGCGTTGCGGAGCAACTCGTCGACACCGCTCGCGTCGGCCGGGGACAAGGTGATGCCGATGCTAGCGGTGAGCGACAGCTCCTGGCCGTCGCAGTGGAATGGCTGCAACAGACGCTCCATGACGTTGCACGCCAGCGTCGCCGCGTCCTCCATGCGCGCCACGTCGGTCTGCAGGATGGCGAATTCGTCGCCGCCCAGGCGCGCCACCGTGTCGCCGTCGCGGACGATTTCCGAGAGGCGCTTGCCGACCGCCTGCAGCAGCCGGTCGCCGAGCTGGTGCCCGAGCGCGTCGTTCACGCCCTTGAAGCGATCGAGGTCGATGAAGTGCAGGGCAAAGCCGCGGTCGCCGCGGCGGCCGCGCGCCAGTTCGCGATGCAGCCGCTGCTGCAGCAGCACGCGGTTCGGCAGGTTGGTGAGCGGGTCGTGATGCGCCATGTGGCGCAGTTGGCTCTCCGCCTGCTTGCGCTCGGTGATGTCGAGCGAGGTGGTCAGCACGCTTGTCACCCGGCGCGATTGGTCGCGTAACGGCGACTTGGTGGTCAGGAAGACCCGTCGGCGGCCGGCGCGGTCGACGATCTCTTCCTCGAAGCTCGGCAGGGCTTCGCCGGATTCGAAAATGATCCGGTCCAGGCCGCGGCTCCGCTCCCGATCCAGCGCGCCCGAGGGATCCACCGTCTCGCCCACCGCGAGGCTCGGGTCCACGCCGGCCAGCTCCGCCTGGAAGGCGTTGACGAACACGCAGCGGCCGTCGCGGTCCGAGGCGCTGATCATCGCCGGGATGGTATCGATGACCTGGGCCAGCCGCTCCCGGCTTTCCCGCAGGAGCGCCTGGCGGGAGCGTTCGCTGTCCTGGAGTTCGCGCTCGAGCGTGATGGCGCGGCGCTTGATGAGCTGCTGGTGCTTGCTGAGCTTCAGGAGGTTGCGCGCCCGGGTGAGGAATTCCTGGTGATCCACCGGGCTTTGCAGGAAGTCGGTCGCGCCGGCGTCGAGCGCGCGCAGCCGCAGGTTGCGGTCCTCGTAAACGGTGATGACGATCACCGGCGTGTCGGCGCCCGACGGCTGCGCCCGGAACCGGCGCGTGAATTCCGCCCCGTCGAGCCCCGGCATCTTGTAATCCGTGATGACCAGATCCGGCGGGTTCTCGGCCAGCGAGTCGAGCGCAAGGACCGGATCGGCGAAGGCGGAAACCCTGACCCCTTCTTCGAGCGAGGCGGCGAGCCGGGTGTAGATGTTCCGGTTGGTGGCCCGATCGTCGAGAATAGCGATGAGAGGCATAGCGGCTCAAGGCGTCCGGCGGCGGTAGTGCGGCATGTTCCCTATCACAAACAACGATTGATAAGGGACATGAAACATCGCCGGGAATTGGGGGGAGCGCGCCCTCCCGAAACCCGGGCAATTGCCTCGGCCCATGTTTTTATCTCCGGAGCAGTGGCGTGCTCGGTCCCCGTGCCGGCGAACTGCGGTACAGTCCCGCCAAGATCCGACCTAATCGTCACTAATTCCTGAAGCGGCGCTTCACGAAATCGTGATCTGTGGGGGGCTGCTGTTTGGCCCGGTTCTCGATCGACGTGGAACGTCGACCTGGGGGCATGGCCCGGTTCGCGTCAGGCGCGATTTCGGGCGGTTGAAACGCATTCGGGGCATGAATAAAGGCCGGCGGCCGCGGCGCCAAGCCCCGCGGCCGCCGCGTATCGATCAGGCGCGCGGTACCACGTAGCCGTAGGCCAGATTCGTGCGCTTCTGGCCGTCGTTCAGATAGGCGGCCTTGATCTGTCCGATCCCGTCGCCCTCGAAGTTCTCCGTCAGATCGACGCGGTAGTGGCGCGCCCCGTTATAGCCGAGGACGTCGCTCTTCAGTTGCCCGTCGGCGGGGCCGAGCGGAGTGAAGCCGAACTTCTTCTGCATGTCTTCGGGGATTTCCAGCCGGCGGAACGCCTCGATCTGCCATTGCGGCGAGCCGTACCACACAGAGTCCGTGCCCCAGAAGATGTGGTCGTGACCGAGGCCCTTGATCAGCGTGCCCCAGAACGCGGCCGCGAAGCGGGGATTGGCGACCGCGGAGACAGCGAAGGAGGTGCCGACGTCGCAATAGACGTTGTTCACCCCGAATTTCCGCGGAATGTCCGCGAGTTCGCTGACCCAGTTGATGTGGCCGGTCTTCTCGAAGTGGTCGAGCTCGGCTTGCGGATCCTCCAGGAACATGCGCAGCGCCGAGTGATAGATGACGAAGTTCATCTGCGGCCAATCCTTCGCCGCCTTCGGCAAGTCGTCCACCGTCGCGTAGTGCCACAGCCCTCCCGGGATGGACTGCTCGTAGTCGGCCGGGAGCAAGCCCTTGTGGATGCAGATCGTGGTGATGCCCGCCTTCACCGCCTTCTCGTAGAAGGGGTACATCAGCTTCTCGTCGTCCAGCCGCCACGGGAACTTCGTGGTCTTGGGCGAGAGCGGGTCGCCGATCGTGTAGCCCTTCCAGGCCGTCGGCCGCACCACTTCCATGCAGCGCTCGGTCTCTTCCATCCAGCCGGGCTGCTTCGGCGTGATCAGCGAGTGGAACAGCAGGCGCCGCGATCCGGCGATGGAGTTGACCGTATCCGCCGCTTCCTTGATCTGGTCGTTCGAGAGGAACCAGTAATCGGGGTTGTCGAACGGCGCGCCGCTCAGCAGGGCGACTTGGGTATCGCTGTCGAGGAAGATTTCCTTCAGGTAGTTCTCGAACTTGTAGCGGTCGAGGGTCAGGCCGACCCGCTCTTTCTTGAGTTCCGGCCGCCAGTGGGTCGCGGCGTATTTCGACAGGCCGGTGAGGCCCTCCCACTTGTAGTCGTCGCGGACGAAGTGGGTCTGATCATCGAAGATGAACTGCTTCGCCATGTCGTTGGCGCGCGCGGCCCCCGCCGCGGGCTCGGCCGCCTCGGCGGCGTCGACCTTGAAGACGTTGCCGTAGACCTCGTTCATGGCGACGAAGGCGGCCGCCATGCCGCAGCTGGTCCGCAGGAAGCTGCGTCGGTCGAGCCCGAGCCGCTTGCCGTTGACGTCGGCTATTTCCTTGAGCCGCGCTTCCACCTGCTTCTGCCGCTCGTTCTGCGGCAGCGGGTTGAACTCGCAGTTGCTGATGATCTGTGTCGGCACCGGCGACTCGAACGCTGCCTCATCGGCCGGCGCCAGTTGCGCGAGCTCGCGCTCGCTCAGATACGAACCCATTGGACGTTCCCCCATCTTCGTTGCGGCATATCCGGGCCGAGGCAAGCCGCCTCGGTAAGTCTGGCGCTATTGCACGTCAGCCATGATATGCCGTGGCGAGACTTGCCGGCCCGCACGGGCGTGTCAAGCTTTTCCCCGAAGCGAAACGAAGCCTTGCGCCGCCGAGGTAGCCTTCAGGCGGCGCGATTCCGGGTTGCCGCGAGCAGCAGGTCCAACACGATCGGGCCAAATTCGTTTGGCAGCACAAGCTGTGCATCCGGATCGGCGACGAGGGTGCCGTTCTCCAGAATGCTTAGGGTTCCGCCCGACGCATTGCGCCGTAGGAATCGCTTGCAGCGCCAGGGTCGACGCTCGGCAGCGACCATCAGGCACCAGTCGCGCCCTGTCCGGTTATCGTAACGGCGCCCGAGCGCTGGGCGCAAGAGCAAGCGGCAACTCAGCCGCCGAGCGCCGCCTCCGCCGTGCGCACCGCCTGCAAGGGGAGCGGCGCGCGGCCGACCACCTGGCCGCCGATGCAGGCCAGCCAGTCGCCGCCGTCGGGTGGCGTCGGGCGCAACTGCACGATGCGCGCGTCGCGGTCGAGCGCGACCGCGCGATAGAGGCGCCATCCGGAGAACAACGGACCCTGAACGCGGACGACGCGGGCAATCGCCTCGCCCGCGTCGTCCAAACCGATCCATTCGAGGGTTCGCGGCTCGCCCCCCTCCGCCGCCACGCGGCCCCGCGTCCAGTGCAGACGCGGCGCCTGTGCCATCAGGCGCTCTTGGCCATGAGCTCGTCCGCCAGATTGCGCGGCACGGGGTCATAGTGATGGAACTGCATGGTGAAGGAAGCGCGTCCCTTGGTCATGCTCCTGAGATCGGAAATGTAGCCGAACATCTCCTTCAAGGGAACATGGGCGCGCACGATCACCGTCGATCCGGTGCTCTCCTGCGCCTGGATCATGCCGCGTCGTCGGTTCAAGTCCCCCACCACGTCGCCGACATGGTCCTGCGGCGTCGTGACCTCCACGTCCATGATCGGCTCCAGGATGATCGGGCCGGCCCTCTTCATGCCGTCCCGGAAGCATGCCTTCGCCGCGATCTCGAAGGCGAGCGCGCTCGAATCGACGTCGTGGTACTTGCCGTCGACCAGTGCGGCCTTGAAGTCCACGGTCGGGAAGCCGGCCAGGACGCCGGTTTCCGACTGCATTTTGATGCCCTTCTCGACCGCCGGGATGTATTCCCGCGGCACCGAGCCGCCGACCACCTGATTCTCGAACACGAAGCCGCCGTTACGGGCCAGCGGCTCGAACACGACCTTCACCTCGGCGTACTGACCGGCGCCGCCGGTCTGCTTGCGGTGCGTGTAGGTCTCGGTGTGCGGGCGGGTGATCGTTTCGCGATAGGCCACCTGCGGGGCGCCGATATTCGCCTCCACGCTGTATTCGCGCCGCAGCCGGTCGATGATGATCTCCAGGTGCAGCTCGCCCATGCCGGAGAGGATCGTCTGCCCCAATTCCTGATCGGTGCGCAGCCGCAAGCTGGGATCCTCCCCGGCCAGCTTCTGCAGGCCGAGCGACATCTTCTCGATCGATTCCTTGGTCTTCGGCTCGACCGAAATGTCGATCACCGGCACCGGGAAGGCCATGCGCTCCAGCACCACCGGGTCCTGGGGCGAGGCCAAGGTGTCGCCAGTCGCGGTGTCCTTGAGGCCGACGAAGGCGGCGATGTCGCCGGCCGAGACCTCCTTGATTTCCTGGCGCTTGTCGGCGTGCATCTGGAACATCCGCCCGATGCGCTCGCGGTGGTCGCGCGTCGTGTTCAGCACCATGTCGCCGGTCTTCAGGGTGCCGGCATAGATGCGCACGAACGTGAGGGTGCCGTATTTGTCGTTGATGATCTTGAACGCCAGGCCGGCGAACGGCGCGTTCGGGTCCGCGTCGATGCGCCGGCGCTCGGCCGTCTCGTCCTCGCCCTCGGCCGCGGCGATCTTGACGCCCGGCACATCGAGCGGGGAGGGAAGATAGTCGATCACCGCGTCGAGCAGCGGTTGCACGCCTTTGTTCTTGAACGCCGTGCCGCACAGCACCGGGCGGAACGTGCCGGCGATCGTGCCCGCCTTGATGCAGCGTTTCAGGGTATCGACCGAAACGTCGCCCTTCTCGAAATATTCCTCCATGGCCGCGTCGTCGACCGAGAGCGCGGTATCCAGCAGGCCCTGCCGGTACTCGCGCGCCTGCTCCGCGAGCTCGGCGGGAATCGGGGCATCGTGATACCTGGCGCCCAGCTCGCCGCCTTCCCAGACGATCGCCTTCATCTCGACCAGGTCGACCACGCCGACGAACTTGTCCTCGATGCCGATCGGCAGCTGCAGCGGCAGCGCGACGATGTCGAGCTTCTCCTTCAGGGTCGCGAACGCGCGGAAAAAGTCGGCGCCGGTGCGGTCGAGCTTGTTGATGAAGATGACGCGCGGGACGTTGTAGCGGTCGGCAAGGCGCCAGTTGGTCTCCGACTGCGGCTGCACGCCGGCCACGCCCTCGATGATGAACACCGCCCCGTCGAGCACGCGCAGGCTGCGGTTCACCTCAATGTTGAAATCGATGTGGCCCGGCGTGTCGATGATGTTGATGCGGTGGTCCTTCCACTCGCAGGTGACGGTGGCGGAGGTGATGGTGATCCCGCGCTCGCGCTCCTGCTCCATGTAATCGGTCGTGGTGGTGCCTTCGTGCACCTCGCCGATCTTATGGGACATCCCGGTGTAATAGAGGATGCGCTCGGTCGTGGTGGTCTTCCCCGCGTCGATATGCGCGGTGATCCCGATATTGCGGATCTTTTCGAGCGGCGTTGCGGGCACGGGGCTCTCCATAACAAACAACGGGCGCAGCGGATTCCGCGCGCCCGGTTGAACGGCAACTTACGACCTCCCCGCTCGGTTCCGGATGGAACAAAGCGTTGAGTTTTCACCGCTCAGATGCGGCAGCCGCGACGGCTTTGCAAGGTTCGGACGCGCGGCGACGCGAATTATTCACGATCACGGGGACGTCGCGGAACGGGCCTGCTCGTTGCCGCCGGTGAAGACGCCGAACAGCCCGCGCAGGAAGCCGGGCGTGAGCGCGGCGAGCGGATTGACCGTCACGGCGGGGTCGTCGAGGCGGCCGCGCACGGCGTAGGTCGCGGCGAACACGCCGCCGCCCTTCTCGGGGCTGAACAGGGCGCCCAGCAGCGGAATGTGGCCGAGCAGCGAGTTGAAGAAATACGCGGGCACGATCGTGCCGCGCACGTCGGCGAGCCGCCTGGCCAAATCGATCCAGCCGTGCGCCGTGAACCCCAGCGAGGGGCTGAAAGCGCGCGCCTCGTCCAGTTCCAGCACGTCTCCGGTCAGCCGGAACGGGGCGATCAGGCGCGAGACGCCGACACCGGGTCCGCGCAAGGCGGCCACCAGGCCGTAGAGCGTCATCGCCTGCAAGACCCGGGTTGCCGCCGGCGCGTCGCGCAAGCGGAACGAGGCGATCTCCGCGGTCCCGGACAGCGGATGCCCGGGAACGCCGTCGTCGTAGTTGGCCGAAAGCGCCAGGGTGCCGCCGTCCATGGTGGCCACGACGCCGAACGCGCGGAGGAGCGCTCCGGCGTCGGCTGCCTGGGCCGTGAGCCGGCGCGTGTTCCGCGCGCCCGGGGTGATCGACACGACGAAGCCGCTGGTCCCACTGGTGCGCCCGTCGATACGGGCGTGGCGGATCACGTCGCCATCGCTCTGGACTTGCGCGACCACGCCCGCCAGCGACCGCCCCTTCCCGAGCACCACCCGGTCGAAGCGAAGATCGGCCGCCCATGGCTGCTCGGCATCCCGCCCGTGCGACCCAGGCGGGCGGGCGGATGCGGACCGCGCCAGAATCGGGGAGAGATCGAGGCTGGAGCCGGCGAGCCGAACCCGCACCGCTTCACCGCGGCTTGCCGGCAGGCGGATGTCCCCCGAACCGCGCGTGTTCCCCAGAACAAGGCGGTCCAGCCGGATCAACTCGGGGCGCCCGCCGGCGAAGCTGACCGCGCCGGCCACAGCCAGCCCCTGGCCTTGCAGTGTGATGCGGTCGATCCGCGCCACCCGGCCGCCGACGAGCAACACGCGCGCCGAGGCATCGGCGGGGCGGCCGCGTGGCTTGCGCCAGCCGAGCGGCCGTACCGTCAGTTCGGCGCGGCTCAGGTCGGTCTGCAAATCGGCCTCACCGGAGCCGTTCCGCCGTTCCAAGACGCTCGCCTTCAGGCCGATCGGACCGGCAACCAAATCGCCTGGATCGACGCCGAACCGGGCGAGCTGGGCCGCTTCCGCCGTGGCGGAGACCGTGTAGCGGCGCAGCACCTGCGTGGCCGGCCCGGCGCGGAAATCCATCCGCACGCCGATGTCGCCGGGAATGCCGCCGATTTTCCCGGTGCCCTCCGATTGCAGTCCGTTCGTGTCGACCTTCAGGTCGAACATGCCGTCGTCGAGGTCGGCCTTGCCGGCCACCGCGCCGAGGTGCAAGGCGTGGAGTTTGCCGTCGGCCTGGATCGCGATCTGATCGAGGGTCACGCGACTGTCGAGCGGAAGCTTGACGGAAAGATCGGCCGTCACGTGGCCGGTGGGCTCGCGCAGGGCGATCGGGTGCTTGGACAGCAGGCGCAGCCGAGGCTGCTTCAAAACCGCGAGCACGTCCGGAACCGAGCCCACCAGATCGAGCCCGATGGCGCCGACCTGGTCCTTCTCCATCAGGCCGGTGATCTTGATGGTGCCGCTCCGCGCGAGAATGCCGCGATGCGCGGTTCCCGCCTGCCGCCCGCCATGCGTGGTGATGACCAGCGCATCCGGCGACAGCAGGCTGAGCTCCGCCTTGACACCCTCGACCGGGGGGACCGGGCGCAGCCAGTGAATGGTGAGATTGTCGGCGGACACGTGCGCCTTGGCCGCGGTCAGGTCGAGATGCGTTCCGTCCTCGTTCGATCGAAAAGCCATCGAGACGCGCGCGGCCCGGGCGGTGCCGGAGGTGACGTTGCGGATCACCCAGGCTCGCGCCCCTTTGGCGACGCCGGCCGGCCAATAGCGGGCGAGATCGGCGATCGCGACCTGATCGACCTTGCCGTCCAGGTTTCCGATCAGATGCCCGTCCTTGCGATCGATGTCGCCGCGAGCCTGCAACATCGGCCCGCCGCCATTGCGACCGGCCAGCACCACCCGAAGCCGGGTCAGGTGCGCGTGGTCGGGCGTGGCTTCCACGGTCATGGTGGCGCCCAGAATCGGAACCGGGTCGTCCGCTATTTTGATCGCGCCTTGGCCAAGATCGGCGCGCAGCACGCCGCTGCGCCACACGTAGCCGACCCCGGACCCCGATCCGGGGCCTGGCCTCAGATCGGCGCTGATCGTCGCCTGCAGCGGGGCCTCGATCGGCGAGGCCAGACCCGCCAGGGTGGGCGCGAGCCGGGCCAGGACCCCCGGCGGCACCGGACCGAGCCGGGCCCGGATCGCCGCGTCGCCGCCGCCGGCCGGCAGCGACGCCTCCGCCGAAAGCGGCACGGTTTGACCGTCGACCGCGAGCAACAGCGAGGCTTTCGCCGTCAGCCCGCCCTTGCGATGGCGCAGCAGGTCGAGATCGGCGCGTGGCGCATGCCAAACCGTGCCGAGCCGTCCATCCACCATGACGAGGTCGGCCTGGCCGATGTGGATCCGGCGCAACTGGGTCCACCGCGGGTGCGCTGCCGGAGCGCCGCTGCTGTCGGTCTGGCGCGGGCGGCCGAGCACGGCCAGCAGATCGGCGACCGGTTGGCGGACCCCTTCGGTGTTGCCGTTCGCGGCGCTGGCCTCGGCGTCGAAGCTCAGGGACAGCGCGCCGTTCGGCATCCGGAACAGCTGCAGATGCGCGCCGTCGATCTCGATGGCGCGCGGCACGATCCGGCCGAGCAGCAGCCAGCCGAACGAGAGCGAGACGCCCGCGCGGGGAATCCGCGCGAGGATCGCGCCGGCCGCGTCGCTGATGCGGAGCCCGCCGACCCGGAGATCGACCGGACGGTCGAGCCCGTCCCGCCAGCCCTCCCAGGCGAGCGCCACGGAGCCGAGACGAAGCTGGAGCGGGGCGAGTTCGGCGTTAAGCTTGGCGTTCAGCCGGGGCGCCAGGCTGTCGAGGTGGATCGGACCCTGCGAGAGCCGCCAGACCAACAGCCCGGCCGCGACCATCATAACCACGGCGAAGCCGATCGCGACGTGCAGGACGGTGTGGAGCACGCGCGTGAGGCCGCGCCCGGCTTGACCGGCGAGCCGCCTCATCCCCAGCGTATCCGCCAATGACCGGGGATTTTCAGTTGCCCGCGGCGTGGCCACGTCCCGCCGATGCCGCTGCCGCCGCGCGCTTGCGCGAGCGATTGGCGGAACTGGGGCGCGCGGAGCGGGCCATGGCGGCGCGGCCCGAGGTCGCGCGGCTGCTGGACGCGATCGGCGGCAACAGCCCGTATCTCTCCGACCTTGCGGTGCGCGAGGCGGTGAGCGTGGCGAGGCTGCTCGCGGAGGGCCCGGAATTGGTGGTCCGGGAAGCCCTGGGGCGGATCGCGGCGACGCCGCCCTCGGCATCCCGGGCGCGCATCGGCGCGGTGCTGCGCGAAGCCAAGCGGCAGGTGGCGCTCGCCACCGCCATCGCCGATATCGGCGACATCTGGCCGCTCGAAACCGTCACGGCGGCGCTCTCCGACTTGGCCCAATCGGCGCTGCGGTTGGCGGTGAGCCATCTGCTGCTCGGGGCGGCGGAAGCGGGCGAGATCAGCCTGACATCCGCGTCCGACCCCGCCGAAGGCGCCGGGTTCACGGTGCTCGGCATGGGCAAATTCGGCGCGCGGGAGCTGAACTATTCGAGCGATATCGACCTCGTGCTGCTCTACGACCCGACCGCGCAACCGGCGCGCGGCGACAATATTGGCGCCACGTTTACACGAGTTGCACGCGCCCTGGTGACGATAATGGAGGCGAGAAACGAGGACGGCTATGTTTTCCGCACCGATCTTCGCCTGCGTCCCGATCCGGCGGCCACGCCGCCCGCGATCTCGGTGCCCGCCGCCATAAGCTATTACGAGAGCATGGGCCAGAACTGGGAGCGCGCGGCGATGCTGAAGGCGCGCCCGGTCGCCGGCGACCTGGCGCTCGGCGCGTCGTTCCTGGAGGCGATCCGGCCATTCGTGTGGCGCCGGCATCTCGATTTCGCGATGCTGGCCGATATCCACGCCATGAAACGCCGCATCGACGAACACAAGGGCGGCGCGATCCCCGGATCGGAGTCCGGGACAGGCAGCGCCGACCCGGTGGCGCGGATCGCCGGGCACGACCTGAAAGTAGGCCAGGGCGGCATTCGGGAAATCGAATTCTTCACCCAGACCCTGCAACTGATCTGGGGCGGTCGGGAACCGGAACTGCGCGTCGCTGAGACGCTGCCGGCGCTCGGTCTGCTGGCCCGGGCGGGGCACCTGCCGCGCCCGGCAGCGGCCGAACTTTCGGCGAGCTATCGCTTGCTCCGCCGTGCCGAACACCGGCTGCAGATGATCGCCGACCGCCAAACCCAGCGCCTGCCGGAGCGGCGCGACCAGCTCGAACACTTCGCCGTGTTCATGGGCTATGCCGACGCGGTCGCGCTCGCGCGAGACCTGCTTGGCCATCTCGGCGGGGTCGCGGAGCACTACGCCGGGCTGTTCGAGTCCGTGCCGGAGCCGCCGGACGGCACGGCGCGGCTCGACTTCAGCGGCCCGGACCCGCCGCCGGACACCCTCGCGGCGCTTGCGGCGATGGGGTTTTCCAATCCGGCGGCGATGGCGGGGGCGATCCGCGCTTGGCGGGCCGGCCGGCCGCGCGCCCTGCGCTCGGAGCGCGCGCGCGCCCTGATGAACGACGTGCTGCCCCACCTGCTCGCCGCCGTGTCGCGGCAAGCACAGCCGGACCTGGTGTTCGCCCGATTCGACGCGTTTTTCGACCGGCTGCCGACCGGCGTGCAGCCGCTTTCGCTGTTCCAGCGCAATCCCGCGCTGCTCGACCGAGTGGCGGCGGTGCTCGGCGCCGCGCCCTCGCTCGCCGAGCATCTGGCGAGCGTGCCCTCGGCGCTGGAGGCGCTGCTGTCGCCCGAGGAGACCAGCCCGCCGTTCCGCCGCTTGCTGCGCGCCCGGTTGCATGACGCCCGTGTGCTGGAGGACGCCATCGTGGCGATCGGCCGCGTGGTACGCGAGGAGGATTTTCGCCTGTCGGTCGCCACGATGGAGAACCGGCTGGACGCCGACGCGGCGGGGCGCGCGCGCGCGGCGCTCGCCGATGCGGCGCTCGGCGAGTTGCTGCCGCGGGTATTGGCCGAGCAGGAACGCCGCTTCGGCCGCGTGCGGCGGGGCGGCATGGTCGTGGTGGCGCTCGGCAAGCTGGGCGGGGCGGAGATGATGGCCGGCTCCGACCTCGACCTGATGCTGATCTACGATCACCCCGAGGACGTGACGGAGAGCAGCGCTGCGCCCGGCGGCGCGGCGCGGCGGCTGCCCGCGAGCCAATGGTTTATCCGCGCCGCGCACGCTTTCATCGCGGCCTTGACGGCGCCCGGCCCGACCGGCCCGCTCTATGCCGTCGACATGCGGCTGCGTCCGTCGGGCAACAAAGGGCCGGTCGCGGTCTCGCTCGCCTCGTTCCGCCGCTATCACGCCGAATCCGCCTGGACCTGGGAACGCATGGCGCTGACCCGGGCGCGCGTCGTCGTGGGGCCGAAGGCGCTGCGCGAGCGGGTCGAGGCGGCCATCCGCGACGCAGTCGGCGCGATCGGCTCACCCTCTCAGGTGCTCGCCGATGCCGCGGCGATGCGCGCTCGCCTCGCCCGCGACCTGCCGGCGTCCGGTCCGTGGGACGTGAAGCTCGGCCCCGGCGGGCTCATGGAGGTGGCGTTCATCGCCGAGGCGCTGCAACTGGCCCATGCCCGCGACCACCCGGAGGTGCCGCACCCAACCACGCGCATCGCGCTGGAGCGGCTCGCCGCCGCCGGCCTGATCGAGCTTGCCGACGCGGAAGCCCTGATCCGCGCGGACCGTCTCTGGCGCACGGTGCAGGGGATGCTGCGCATCACGCTTGGCCGCAACGCCGGGGAGGAGTTGCCGGGCCCGTCCGCCGATGCGCTGACGCGCGCCGCCGGCATGGTTGACGTGGCGGAACTGCGCGCCACGATGGCGGCAACCGCGCGCGCGGTGCGCGGGATTTTCGAGCGGCTGGTGGGCCGGCCCGACGCGTCGGCCCCCGCGGGGGGAGAGCGAGTGGAATGAGCGTGCGGGAAGGCGATGCGGCGCCGGATTTCTCTCTACCTGCGAGCGGCGGGCGCACCGTCAGTCTGGCGGCGCTCGAGGGAAAGCCGTTCGTGCTCTATTTCTATCCCAAGGCCGACACGCCCGGCTGCACGCGCGAAGCCTGCGGATTTCAGGGAGCGTTGCCGCGATTGGGCGAACTCGGCCTCACCGTGATCGGTGTCTCGCGCGACAAGATCGGACCGATCGAGAAATTCGCCGAGAAATACGGGCTCGAATTTCCGCTGGCGTCTGACGAGGAAGGGCGCGCGGCGGAGGCTTACGGCACCTGGGTCGAGAAATCGAATTACGGCCGCAAGTATATGGGCATGGAGCGCAGCACGTTCCTGATTGACAAAGACGGACGGATCGCCAGGATCTGGCGCAAGGTGAAAGTGGACGGCCACGCCGAGCAGGTGATGCAAGCCGCCAAGGCGGTGGGCTGAGCGGCCGCGGTCGCGTAACGCGCTCGGGCGCCGGACTTGTCCCGGCGCCCGTCACGCGATGTCCGGATTACTCGGGTGGATTCAAACCGTGCTGACGCGGCTGGTCTCGGCCTGCGGCATGCCCGAGGCGGCGAGTTGCGTGCCGCGCTCGTTGGTCCGCGAGTTCGGCAAACCGGACGCGGCGACCTGCGTGCCGCGGCTGCTGCCGTCCCCGCTCGGATGCCAGCCCTGGGCCAACCGTGTGCTGCCGTTGGTGGAGATTGCCCGTACAGCGACCTGCGTCGCGTGCGTACCGGTTTGCGATTCCGGCTTGCCGGACTGCGCGAGCTGTGTTGCGTGCGCACGCGTTTGTCCCGACTGAATGACGGCAGCGCCGCCGGTGGCCAGTCCGAGCATGGCGGCGGTGGCGAAAAGAATGGTCTTCATGGCGTTCGATCCTCCAGTCACGATCCGCGTTGCCGCGGAAATGCGAAACTTCGGAACGCGCCTTCGTCTCGTTCCTCGATTTCGCGCCGTGCCTCCAATCTACGCGCGCGCTTTTGGTTGCGCAGTGAACTGGCTCACTCGTTCGTAAATCTTCCTCGTGTTGTGATGGTGTCGCGATCGCCGCGTTCGCGACGGGCTATCCCGTTACGTGCAGAATCTGCTCCATCAGCTTATCGGTATTCACGGCTTCGCCGGACAGCGCCATCGCCAGAAGCTCGCCGCCGAGCACCTGCGGCGCGATGATGACGTCGGGGCGCACGCGCCGCACACGCTGCATGTTACGCCCATCGTTCACCACCGCGACCGTCTTCAGCCGCTCGGAAATCTCCTTCGCGGCCATGACGACGAACGCGTTTTCCGAATTGTCGTCGCTCAGCGCCAGCACCGCCTTGGCGTCCTGCGCGTCGGCGCGGCGCAGCACATCGACATCGGTGCCGTCCCCGATCACCACGTCCTCCGCGTCGCCCCACGCTTTCGACGGATTCGCCAGAATGAAGGTGACCGCCTGATCGCGCGCGGCCAGTTCCTTGTACGTGTTGCGGGCGAGCGAGCCGTCGCCGACGATCACATAATGATTGCTGCGTGACACGTTTCTCTCCCTGGAGCCGAGCAGCCGTTCCATGCGGCGGTTGATCATGGGCACCAACAAGGCGCTGACCGAGGCCGCGAAAACCGTGATGCCGAGGATCATCACCGAAATCGCGAACATGCGCGTCTCGGTAGTCGTCGGCACGATGTCGCCGTAGCCGACCGTACTCATGGTCACCACGGCGAAATACAGCGCAGTGACCAGATTGGTGATCGGCGGCTTGAACTCCGGACCCAGCAGATAGGAGCCCAGCACGGCGTAGGCGATCAGCAGCACGATGCTGGCGATGGCGAACAGCGAGGCGCTGGTCAGGCTGGAGCGGGTGAAGGCGCCTCCGGCCGCGAGCAGCGCAAGCAGCACGAACAGATTGTAGGTCAGCAGGCCGGTCTTGCTGGGCGGAGCGCCGAACCAGACCAGCCAGATCAGCATCGCGCTGACCATGGTCGCCATGACCGCGATGACCCAGGCGAGCCGCGAGCGGGTCAGCAGCCCGAAGGCCATGACCACCAGGAACACGCCGGCGGTGGCACTCGGCGCGCCGCTGACCACGGCGGCAAGCGCGTTCTTCGACATGTCCAGAATGTCGGCTGCGGTGACGTGCTCGACGAAGCCGATGCCGAGCGCGTGCCGGAGTTGCAGCAGCCCGAGGCAGCCGACCGCCAGGAACAGCGGCACGTGCGGGAACCAGAGATTGGTATGGAGCCGGCGACGGATTGCCCGCCCCAGCCGCCGCGCGCGCTGTCCGAACCCGACGCCGAGGCGGCGGGAAATCATAGCGCGGGTTTCTGCGTCCGGTGTTCGGGGCACGGGGGCGCTCGGTCCTGTCAGCCGATTAGCGGAGCGCTTTTGCCGAAGACGCGCGTTTGGACAAGTGGGCGGGCCGAAATCCCGCCATCGGCCGCTCGGCTCCACTTGGCGGCGGCTCGGCCGCCTTGACAGCCCGAACCGCGACCGACCAAAGAACCCGAGGCAATCAAGTCCAGCATCGTCGTTTTGCAACGATAACTAACCGGAGGAGACGGAACATGGGCCGCAGGCTTGGGCTGGGTGCTTGGGTCATGGGCGCGGGCGCGGCGCTCGGGCTGGCCGCCTTGGGAGCCGGCAGCGGGTACGCGCGAGGGTCGTTTACGCTCGGCTACTCGGTCGGGTTTCTGACCGATCCGTTCCAGGCCATCCAGGTGAACCTCACCATGGCGCAAGCCAATAAGGCGGGGCTGAAGACGCTGCCCGTGGCCAACGCGAACGGCGACGCCGGCAAGCAGATCTCCGACTTCCACAACCTGATCGCCGAGGGCGCGCAGGGCATCATCGTGGTCGCGCGCGACAGCGACGCCATCGTTCCCGCGCTCAATTTCGCCGCCAGCAAGCACGTGCCGGTGGTCTCGATCGATATTGGACCGGCGGGCGGCAAGGTCGCCATGATCGTGCGGGCCGACAATCTGCGCATGGGCGCCGATGCCTGCGAGGCGATGGGCAAGGCGATCGGTGGCAAGGGCACGGTGCTGTCGCTGATGGGCGATCAGGCCACCATCAACGGCCGCGACCGCACGACCGGCTTCAACGACTGCATGAAAAAGAATTTTCCCAACATCAAGGTGATCCAGGAGCCGACGTACTGGCACACCGACAAGGCAACCGCGGTCGCGCAGACGGTCGTGACGTCCACGCCGAAATTGGCGGCGATCTACATGCAGAGCGACTTGGTCATGCTGGCCGGCGTGCTCAACGTGCTGAAGAGCGCGGGCAAGCTGAAGCCGGTCGGCCAGCCGGGGCACATTTTCCTGGTCAGCATCGACGGCACGCCGCTCGCCTTGCAGAAAATCCGCGAGGGCTGGCTGGACGCGGCGATCTCGCAGCCGCTCGATCTCTACGTGAAATACGGCCTCTACTATCTGACCGCGGCGGTTTACGGCAAAACCTTCCCTCCCGGTCCGACCAAGCACGACAGCCGGATCGTCGAGTACAAGGGCAACCCGATGGACCTGCTGCCTGCGCCGGTCGTTACCAAGGCGAACGCCTCCGACCCGAAGCTCTGGGGCAACAACGTCAAGGGATGAGGGCTGCGAAGAAGCATGCCGGGCGCGCATCACGCTCCGGATCTATGAGATATCCAGAAACGTTGGGGAGGATTTTGGGATGAAGCGCAGAGGCGCGCGGTTTTGCACCGCAATGGCTGGGATTGGCCTGGCTCTTGCCGGCTCGATTGCTCTGGGCGGCTCGCACCTAAGCGCAGCGGCGGCGGCCAAGCCGTTCCAGTTCGGCTATTCGGCCGGATTCCTCTCGACGCCATTCGAGGCGATCATGGCCAACCTGGCTATGGCGGAAGCCGCCAAGGACGGGCTCAAGGTCCTGCCGGTGGCGAATGCGAACCAGGATGCCGGCAAGCAGATCACCGATTTCCATAACCTGATCGCCGAGGGGGCAAAGGGCATCATCGTGGTCCCCACCGACAGCGACGCGATTGCTCCGGCGCTCAATTACGCCGCCAGCCGGCATGTGCCCGTGGTATCCATCGATATCGGACCGGCGCGCGGCAAGGTCGCGATGATCGTGCGGGCCGATAACATCCGGATGGGCGAAGCCGCTTGCCATGCCATCGGCAAGCAACTCGGCGGCAAGGGCACCGTGCTCTCGTTGATGGGTGATCAAGCCACCATCAATGGTCGCGATCGCACCAACGGCTTCAACGCGTGCATGAAGAAGAACTACGCGGGCATCAAGGTCATCCAGGAACCTACCTACTGGAAGACCGACAAGGCGACCGCGGCGGCGCAAACCATCGTTGGCTCCACGCCCAATCTGAACGCGATCTACATGCAGAGCGATTCGGTCATGCTGTCAGGGGTGCTGAACGTGCTGAAGAGCGCGGGCAAGCTGAAGAAAGTCGGCGAACCCGGACACATCTACCTGGTGAGCATCGACGGCACGCCGTACAGCCTGCAGAAAATCCGCGAGGGCTGGCTGGACATCGCTATTTCTCAGCCGGTCGATCTCTATGTGAAATACGGCCTGTCCGATCTGGAAGCTGCTGTCGAAGGGCACAGCTTCCACACCGGCCCGACAGATCACGACAGCCACATCGTGGAGTACCACGGCAACCTGATGGATCTCCTGCCGTCGCCGGAGGTCACGAAGGCCAATGTCGATAATCCGAAGCTCTGGGGAAATCAGGTCAAAGGCTGAGCGCGCGGCGTCGACTTCGTGGCTGCGCAGGTTACCGGGGCGGCAATGCTTCTGCCAATCGCCGAGACGATAGGCGTTTCAAAGCGTTTCGGCGCGAGCCAAGCGCTGCGGGACGTTTCGATCACCATCGCGGCCGGCGACTCGCGCGCACTGGTCGGCCGCAACGGCGCCGGCAAGTCGACGTTGGTCGGCGTGCTGACCGGGCTGATCGCGCCCGATAGCGGAGAGGTCCGGCTGGCCGGCGCGGATGCTCCCGGCCTCGCCGAGCGCCAGCGGTGGCGGGAGCGGGTCGCCTGCGTCTATCAGCGCTCGAAAGTGATCCCCACGCTCACGGTCGCCGAAAACCTGTTCCTCAACGCCCAGCCGACCGCCGGCGGCGTTTGGATCACCTGGCAGCAATTGCGCCGGCGCGCCGAGCGGGTGCTGGAGGAATGGGGTCTGGACATCGACGTGGGCATGGATGCGTCGCGGCTCTCGGTCGAGCAGCGGCATCTGGTGGAGATCGCCCGCGCGCTGCTCCAGGGCACGCGCTTCATCATCCTGGATGAACCCACGGCCGAACTCGACGGCCGCGAGGTCGAGCGCCTGTTCGAACGCATCCGCCGGCTCCAGGAAAGCGGCGTCACCTTCTTGTATATTTCGCATCACCTCGAGGAAATCTACGAGGTCTGTCAGCAGCGTCACCGTGCTCCGCGACGGCATGGAAGTGGCGACCGGGCCTTTGTCGGAGATGCCGAAGGAGCGGGTGGTCGCCGCCATGGTCGGCGGGGCCGTGAACCGCGCCGGCCGCCGCTTCCCGCCCGCGCGCGACCAAGGCGGCGCGACCAAGCCGACGGCGGCCCTGGCGGTGAGCGGGCTCGCGCTAGCCGGCTCGGTCGCCGATGTCGGGTTTCGGATTGCGCCCGGCGAATGCGTCGGCCTCGCCGGGCTGGTGGGTTCCGGCAAGGAAGAAGTGGCGGACATGATCGTCGGCCTGATCCGCCCCGATGCCGGATCGGTCGCCGTAGACGGCGCGGCGCTCAGCCCCGGCCGCGTGCGCGACGCGCGCCAAAAAGGCGTCGGCTACGTGCCCCGCGACCGCCACGCCCGCGGCATCGTCCCGCTGCTATCGGTCGCCGAGAATCTGACGATGACGATACCCGAGCGACTGGGGCCGGCGGGCCTGGTTTGGCCCCGGGAGCAGGCGCGGCAGGCGCGGCGCATGATGGCTTCCCTGCAAATCGTCGCCGCCTCGCCCGAACAGCCGGTCGGCGAATTGAGCGGCGGCAACCAGCAGAAAGCGGTCGTCGGCCGCGCGCTCGCCTCCGACCCGAAAGTGCTGGTGCTGGTCTACCCGACGCAGGGCGTCGACATCGCCTCGAAGGAGGCGCTGTTCGACATCGTCGCCAAGGCCCGAGCCGGCGGCACCGCGGTGCTGCTCGTTTCCGACGATCTCGACGAACTCACGGTCTGCGACCGCATCCTGGTTATTTTCCGCGGCCGGCTCGGCGCCGAATTCGGCGCCGAATGGACGGACGAAGAACTGGTTGCGGCCATCGAAGGTGTTGCAGCGCAATGACAGACATGGTCGGCCCCGCGGTTCCGCTCTCGCGCGGCATGGAGCTGCGCCGCCGGGCAGCCTCGTTCCGGCTGCGCGAACTCAGCCTGCTCCCCGCCATCGTTGTGACGCTGATCGTCGGCGCGTTCGTCAGCGACGCTTTTCTCACCACGGACAACCTGCTCAACATCCTGCAGCAATCTTCGGAGCTGTCGGTCGTCGTCATCGCCGAATCGCTGATTCTGATCACCGGAAAGTTCGATCTCTCGCTCGAATCCATCGTCGGGCTGGCACCGATGCTCGGCGCCTGGCTGATCATCAAGGATACCGGCATCGGCGGATCGGGCATCGGCCTGAACGTTTACGCCGCGATAGCATTGGTCTTCGCGTGTGGTGCGGCGGTCGGATTCCTGAATGGTTTGCTGGTCGTGCGCATGCGGCTCAACGCCTTCATCGTTACCTTGGCCATGCTGATCCTGTTGCGCGGCGTCACGCTCGGCCTGACCAACGGCAAGACGCTGTTCAACCTGCCCAACGCGTATCTGTATCTCGGCACCGCGCGATGGCTGGACGTGCCGGTTTCGATCTGGATCGCCGGGCTGCTCTACCTGCTGTTCGGCCTGTTTCTGCGCTATCACCGCACCGGCCGCGCGCTCTACGCCATCGGCGGCAATGCCGAGGCGGCGCGGGCGGCCGGCATTTCGGTGGACCGCATCACGCGCGGGGTGTTCGTCGTGGGCGGGCTGTTGGCGGCGCTCGCCGGCCTGATGCTGACGGGCCGCATCGCCTCGGTGGTGACGAGCCAGGGTCAGAACATGATCTTTTACGTCTTCGCCGCGGCGGTGATCGGCGGCATCAGCCTGAACGGCGGGCGCGGGCGGTTGCTCGGCGCGCTGACCGGCGTGTTGCTGTTGGGCATTTTGCAGAACGTGCTGACTTTGGCGCAGATACCGGCGTTCTGGATCGACGCGGTTTATGGCGCCATCATCCTGTTCGCGCTGATCCTCAGCCGGCTCACCGGCGGCGGGGCCGAGGAGGCCTGAGCTTTCGTTCCGGCCCGCAGCGCGGCACAAACCGGCGTTCGCGGCAGGGACCATAGGACATGCAGCACGAGGACCTGATCTTCGTCGGAACCTGCGACCTCGCGGGGCTGGTGCGCGGCAAGGGCTTTCCCGCCTCCGAGTTGCCCAGGCGCCTGAAAAAAGGCGTCGGGCTGGTGCACAGCGCCATCATGATGTCCGCGTTCGGTCCGATTTACGAAACCCCGTTCGGCACCGAGGGCGATCTGATGCTGCTGCCCGACCCGACCACGCGGGTCGAGGTCGCGTTCGACGCGGGTGCTGCGGAACGCTTCTATCTCGGCGACATCCAGACCACCGAGGGCGAGCCCTGGGAGTGCTGCCCACGCCATTTCCTCCGCCGCGCGCTGGTGGCGCTGCGGGTAGCCTCGGGCCTGACGATCCGCGCCGCGTTCGAACATGAATTCGTCTACACCGGCGTCGAGGAGCGCGCCGGGTCCAGCTATTCGCTGGATCGGCTGCGCCAGGCGGCCGGGTTCGGCGAGGCTTTCCTGGCCGCCATTCGCGCGGCCGGCGCCAGCTCCGATTCGTTCCTGCCCGAATACGGTCCGCGCCAGTTCGAGGTGACGGTGGCGCCCACCGAAGGGCTGCGCGCCGCCGACGAGGCGGTGATCGTGCGCGAAATGGCCCGCGCCGTGGCGTGGCGGCTCGGCCATCGCGCGACGTTTACGCCGATGCTGGATTCCCAGGGGATCGGCAACGGCACGCACATCCATTTCAGCCTGTGCGACCAGGCCGGCGCGCCGGCCATGCACGACCCGTCCGCGCCGTACGGCCTGGCGGAAAAGGCGCGGCACTTCGCGGCCGGCATCCTGCACCACATGCCGGCCATCACGGCAGTGACCGCGCCCTCGATGGTGTCCTATGCCCGTCTGACGCCCAATCGCTGGGCGCCCACTTGGACCAATCTGGGCTATCGCGACCGCGGCGCCAGCTTGCGCGTGTGCCCCGTGTTCGCGCCGGAATCGCCGGCCGAAGCGGCGCATCAGTTCCACCTGGAATACCGCGTCTGCGACGCGACCGCCTCGCCCTACATGGCCCTGGGCGCACTGGTGTGGGCCGGGGTGGACGGGATGCGGCGAGCGATGACCCTGCCGCCGCCATCCACGCGCGGGTTCTGGGACATGAGCGAGGACGAGCGTGTCGCCGCCGGCGCGCGCCCGCTGCCGCGCACGCTCACCGACGCGCTCGCCGCGCTCTCGACCACGAAGGCGGCGCAGGAGTGGTTCGGCGAGTTGTTCCTCGACGTGTATTTGCGCTTCAAGCGCGCCGAGCAGCGGGCACTCGGCGGTCTCGGCACCGAGGCGATCTTCGCCCGCTACGCCGAGGTGTATTGATGCGCGGAGAGGATTTCGCGCTGCTGGCGTCCGACGAGCCCGCGCCCGTTCGCGTGCTGCGCGCGGACGGTAAATCCGATCTCGTGCTGGTCGCCGATCACGCCGGGCGTGCTATTCCGCGCCGGCTAGGTACGCTCGGGCTGCCGGCGAGCGAGCTTGCGCGGCACATCGCCTGGGACATCGGCATCGCCGGGGTGACCGAGCGGCTGGCGGACGCGCTGGATGCGCCAGCCGTGTTGCAGACCTATTCGCGGCTGGTGATCGACTGCAATCGCGGCCACGACGTAGGCAGTTCGATTCCGGCGATCAGCGAAACGACCACGATCCCCGGAAACCGTGACCTATCCGCGGTGGAACGTGCTGCACGCCAGCGCGAGATTTTCGCGCCATATCACGCCCATGTTCGCGAGTTGTTGGATGCGCGCGCGCGGGCGGGCCAGCGCAGCGTTCTGATCGCCATGCACAGCTTCACCCCGGTTTTCAAGGGCGAGCGCCGTCCGATGCAGGTCGGCATCCTCTACAATCGCGACCCGCGCTTGCCGCGCATTCTGCTGGATTTGCTGCGCAACGAAGGCGACCTCGTCGTCGGCGACAACGCGCCGTACGCGGTGAGCGATGCCACCGACTACACCATCCCCATGCACGGCGAGCGGCGCGGTATTCCGCACGTGGAGATCGAGATCCGCCAGGATCTCATCGCCGAGAATGCCGGCCAGGCCGATTGGGCCGCGCGGCTGGCGCGGTTGCTTCCGGCGGCGGACGCGCGGTTTCGGGAATTGTTTGGATGAGCGACTTGAGCCGCGACGTGCCGATCGATCCCGCGCACGCGGCGCTGTTGTTCGTGGACGTGCAGAACTACACGGCGCGGCCGGATGGCGGCAATTACGCCGGGCTCGATCCGGCCGAACGCGACGCGCGCTACGGCTACTTTTTCCGCGTCATGCGCGAAGCCGCAATCCCCAACATGCGGCGCCTGCAATCGGGCTGCCGGCGCGCGGGCATTGAGGTGATGTATACCGTTATCGAAAGCCTGACCAGAGACGGGCGCGACCGGAGCCTCGACTACAAGATCAGCAATCTGCACGTGTCGCGCGGATCGTGGGACGCGAAAGTGCTGGACGAGATCGAACCCGGGCCGGACGAAATCGTCATACCGAAGACCTCGTCCTCGCCGTTCATGTCGACCAATATCGACTACGTGCTGCGCAATCTCGGCGTGCGTTCGCTGATCCTCGCCGGCATTCTGACCGACCAGTGCATCGATTCCGCGACACGCGACGCCTGTGACCTCGGCTATCTCGTCACGGTCGTGACCGACGCCTGCGCGACCTTGAGCACCGAGCGGCACGACTGGGCGCTGCGCAACAACCGCGGCTATTGCCGGCAGCGCACGACGGAGGAGGTCGGGGTCGAGATTCCAGGCCCCGCAGGATACGCCAAGTCGCGCCGGCCATGAAACGGCAATTCGCCGTCCGCTGAGCTGTTCGTTGCGTCGTGCTGGTAGTCTGGGTGGCGTCGGGGCGGCGCGGAAACGGCTTCTGCCCACTCTACTTTTGTCCTGAATTGGGCCAGCGCCGGTGGAGCCATAGCCAGCTCTCCGGGCGGGCGCGGATCCAGCGCTCCAGGGTCGCGTTCACCGCGCGCGTCAACGTGGCGATGTCGGCGGTACGATCGCCGGTGTCCGGCAACTCGAGCGGTGGCTCGGCGGTCAAGCGCAGCCGGGCGGGGCCGATGCGTTCCGAGTGGCCGGGGATGACGGGACAGCGGAAGCGCAGCGCCAACACGGCCAGCGCCGGCGCGGTCATGGCGGGATGGCCGAACAGGTCGACCGCGATGCCGTCGTTCAGCTTCTGGTCGATCAGGATGGCGAGAAATCCGCCGCGCGCCAAATGGGCGAACGCGGCGCGCCCGCCGGCGGCGCCCTTGGCAAACATCGGCACGTCTATGCCGAGCGCCTCGCGCCGCAGTTGGGCGATCATCGCGTCGACCAGCGGATTGGCGGCGGGGCGGTACATGCCCGAGATCGGCACCCCGAACGCGGCGGCGACCGGAGACAGCAGCTCCCAGTTGCCGATATGGCCGGAGAAGAAGATGGCCGGGCCGCCGCGCCGCGCGAGTTCGTGCAGGATGTCCTCGTTCACGATCTCCCAGCCGGGGCCGCTCGCGTTGCGCCGCAACTTGGCCAGATGCGGAAACTCGGTCACGGTCCGCCCGAGATTGTCCCACACCCCGCGCACGATCCGCCGCCGCGCTGCCGCGTCCAGCTCGGGCATGGCGAGGCGCAGATTGGCATGGGCCACGCGCGAGACCGGCAGCAGCGGGCCGAGCGCGCGCGCGACGGCGCCGCCGAGGTTGGAGGCGGTCGCCGGCCCCAATCGGCGCAGCAGCCCGAGCGCGAGGCGCGCGACGGCGGCCTCGATCCGGTATTGCAGCCGCCGGATCGTGGCCCGGGGCTTGGTTACCGGACGCATTCGCTCAGCAGCGCGTCGATGCTGGCGGCGTCTTCCCAGGCGAGTTCCACGTCGAGCACGGAAACCATCTTGCGCCAATCGGGCGGCAGGCGGGCTGCATCCTTGGCTGTCGTGACCAGGACCGCGCCGAGCCGATCCGCCCGCTCGCGCAGCCGCCGCAGTTCCGGCTCGGTATAGGGATGGTGGTCGGCGAAGCCGACGCGCTCCGCCGCGATGGCGCCCATGTCGGCGAGCGTGGAAAAGAATTTTTCGGGCCGGGCGATCCCGGCGAACGCCAGCACGCGCCGCCCCGCCAGGGCATGCGCAGCCGGCGCGGGCTCCAGCCGCGCCCGCAATACCGGCAAGTCGGGCGGCAAGGCAGAAAGCGCCAGGTACCGATCCTCGCCGATCAGGACGGCCGCGGCGCAGCGGCTTGCGGCGGCGGCGATCGGCTCGCGCAACGGTCCGGCGGGCAGCAGCCGGCCATTGCCGAACCCTGCCGCTCCGTCGATCACCAGGAAGGACAAATCCTTGGCCAAGGTCGGGTTCTGCAAGCCGTCGTCCATCAGCAGCGCCTCGGCCCCGGCGGCAACGGCCGCGCGCGCGCTGGCGGCGCGATCGGCGGCCACCCAGCTGGGCGCGAGCGCGGCGAGCAGCAGTGGCTCGTCGCCGACCGTGGCGGCATCGTGCCGGGCGGGATCGACGCGCGTCGGGTGGCGTGCCCGGCCGCCATAGCCGCGCGTCAGAAAATGCACGCGAACGCCGCGCGCCAACAGCCGTCGTCCGAGATCCAGCGCCAGCGTCGTTTTGCCGGCGCCGCCCACCCCCGCGTTGCCGCAGCAGAGCACCGGGACCGGCGCCCGCCAGCTCAGGCGGGCGACGCGCGCGGCGGTCAGCCGGCCGGTTATGGCTTCGAGCGGACGCAGCAGCCTGGGCGCGACGCGGCCGCCATCGGCGTTCCAAAATTCTGGCGCACGCAGATTTATCCGGCGGTCCGCGCGCCGAGCAGGCCGAGTATCGCATCGGCATAATGATCCGGCAGATCGGCCCAGCGGTCGGCCGCCCTGCGCGCCGCCTCGCCGACTGCACGCCGCTGCGCGGGGTCGCTCAGCATGGTGTCCACCCATGTGGCCAGACCGGTGGCATCGGCGATCCGGCAGATCGCGCCGGCCCCCGCGAGGGCCGCCACTGCGTCGGCGAAGTTGCCCATGTGCGGCCCGGCGGCGATGGCGCAGCCGAGCCGGGCGGCCTCCAGCGGATTTTGCCCGCCATGCGGCACCAGGCTGCCGCCGACGAAGGCGGTGGGCGCGAGGCGATACCAAAGGCCGAGTTCCCCAAGCGTGTCTGCCAGGTAGATGCCGGCGCGATCGGGCGGATCGGCCGGAGCAGCCCGCCTCGTGGCGGTTAGGCCGGCGCATAGCGCCGCGATGCTGACACCGCGCTCCGGATGACGCGGCACGATGATGGTGAGGAGGCCCGGATGGCGGCGTTCCAGGGCGCGATGCACGTCGCGCACCATGGCGTCCTCGCCGGGATGCGTGCTTGCCGCGAGCCAGACGGGGCGGCCGTCGAGCAGCGCACGCAGCCGAGCGCATTCCGCGGCATCGGCGGCCAAGGGCGGCGCGGCGAATTTCAGATCGCCCGGCACGCTCACTTCCGGCGCCCCTAATTCCCGCAACCGCCGCGCGTCGTCCTCGGAGCGGGCCGCGATTCGGTCGAAGCCTTGGAGAAGCGCACGCGCCACCGCCGGCATCCGCCGCCAACTTGCGAAGCTGCGGGGCGAAATCCGGGCATTTATCAACATCAGCGGCATGGCGCGGCGCGTGCAGGCGGCGAGCAAATTCGGCCACAGCTCGCTCTCGACGAAGCAGGCGGCATCGGGGCGCCATTCGTCGAGAAACCGCTCGGCCCAGCGCGGCACATCCAGTGGCACGAAGCGATGCAGCACCCGGCCCGCAAGCCGCGGTTCCGCGAGACGCGATTCGAGCAGGCGTGCCGAGGTGACGGTGCCCGTGGTCAGCAGCATCGTCAGGTCGGCGGCCTTGGCCGCCAGGCTTGCGAGCACCGGCAGGATCGAGACCGTTTCACCGACGCTCGCCGCGTGCAGCCATACCAGCCGCCCCTCGGGACGCGCCCCGCGCGCGATGCCGCGCCGCTCGGCGAGGCGCTCGCCGATTTCCTTGCCCCGCCGCTCGCGCAGCCGAAGCGTGCCGCGCAGCGCGGGCGCCGCGACCGTGGCGGTGGCCGCGTACAGGCTGAGCGCTATCGGGCGCACAGCAGGTTGGCGGTGTCGGTGACGGCGTTGAGCGCGGCCTCGATCATGGGCAGCGCGGTCTGCCAGCCCTCCGGGGCCACGGCAATCGGCTCCCCGCACACGATCGCGCCCCGGCCGAATGGCAGCGGGAGCACCATGCCGTCCCAGGTGCCGAGCTTCATCCGCCTTGTCGTCTGGGCGGCGCAGGGCAGGACCGGCGCGCCGGACAGTTCCGCGAGTTGTGCCACGCCCGGCGCGGCGCGCCGACGCGGCCCGCGTGGCCCGTCCGGCGTGATTGCCACGTGGTCGCCGCCGGCCAGCAGCGCCGCCATGGTGCGCAGCCCGGCAGCCCCGCCCTTCGACGACGAGCCGTGGACAACCTGGACGGCGAAGCGCTGCACCAGGGCACCGATCAGACGGCCGTCGCGATGCCGGCTCACCAGCACATGCACGCGCGCGGCGGTGCCGCGGCGCCGGGCCAGCAGCCATAGCGTCGGCATCAGCGGCAAACGCTCGTGCCAGAACGCCACCACCGCTGGCGCGCCGCGCAGATACGGCGCCAGATTGGGCTCGCCGTGCAGCGTCCAGCGGGTGCTGCGCAGCGCGAAATCCAGATAGAGGCCGAGAACCCGCGCGCCCGACCGCTGCACGGCCGGATGCTTGACCAGCCGCCTCAGCATCGGTCCAGCCGCGCAGTGGCGATCATCGCGGCGCGGTAGCATGCGACGCCAGCGGCGGCAAACGCCGAACTCAGGGCTCTCGCATCGGGGCCAGATTGGCCAGGAAGGCCGCCGCGCAGGCCCGCCAACTGAACCGTTCGGCATGGGCGCGGCAGGCGGCGCGGTCCGCGCCGAGCGCGCTCAGGGCCGCCTGCTCGAGGTCGGCATCGACCGCGCCGATTCGACCCGCCGCGCCGACGATGATGTCCTTCGGCCCGGTGACCGGGAAGGCGGCGATCGGCGTGCCGCAGGCCAGCGCCTCCAGCAGCACCAGGCCGAACGTGTCGGTCAGCGACGGAAAGACCAGCACGTCCGCGCCGGCATAGGCGCGCGCGAGCGCCTCGCCGTGCCGCGCGCCGGTGAACAGCGCTGCCGGGTATTTCCGCCGCAATGCCGCAAGCCGCGGCCCGTCCCCGACCACGACTTTCGAGCCGGGCAGGTCGAGATCCAGGAACGCGCCGATATTCTTTTCGACCGCGATGCGCCCGACATAGGCGAAAACCGGGCGCGGGAGGTCGTACGCTTCCGCCGGCGCCGGCCGGAACAGATCAAGGTCCACCCCGCGCGACCAGTTGCAAAGGTTGCGGAAGCCGCGCGCGGCCAACTCGGCCCTGAGGCTCGGCGCCGCCACCATGACGCCGCTGCTCCGCCCGTGAAAGCGTCGCAGCCAGGGATAGACGACCGCGGGGGGCAGCCGCGTTCGCGCCTGGATGTATTCGGGAAAGCGCGTGTGAAACGAGGTCGTGTACCGGAAGCCGCGTCGGCGCGCCCAGCGACTTGCCGCGATGCCGAGCGGACCTTCGGTCGCCACGTGCAGCGCGTCGGGCGCGAACGCCTCGATCAGCCGCGCAAGCCCACGGCCCGGCAGCAGCGCCAAGCGGATCTCGGGATAGGTCGGGCACGGGACGGAACGGAACCGGTCCGGCCCGGCTACCTCCACCTCGTAGCCCATCCCCGTCAACTCCGCGGCGACGGTGACGAGCGTGCGCACCACCCCGTTCACCTGCGGCAGCCACGCATCGGAAACGATCAGGATGCGCCGCAGCTTCGGGTCCGGGACGGACCGCGCGGCCGCCACCGGGTCCGGAACCGGTCGCGCCGGCACGCACTCGTCAAGCACGCGCGGGAAGCCTGGCGCCGCGCGGGGCATAGAACGAGAGGTTGTTGACCGTCGCCCACTCGATCAGTTCCAGCCGTCCATCGTGGTGCTCGACCAGCGCCGTGCAGCTTTCCACCCAATCGCCGTCATTCGCGTAGAGGATGCCGCCGACCTCGCGCATTTCGGCATGATGGATATGTCCGCAGACGACGCCGTCGAACCCGCGGCGATGCGCCTCGCCGGCCAGCGCTTCCTCGAAACGGTCGATGGCCTTCACCGCCTCCTTTACCCGCAGCTTGAGCCAGGCCGAGAGCGACCAATAGGGATAGCCGAGCCGGCGGCGGACAGCGTTGAACCACTGATTGACGACGAGCGCGGCGCGATAGGCGCCATCGCCCAGCAGGGCGATGAAACGCGCATAACGGACGACGCTGTCGAACTCGTCGCCATGGATCACCAGGAGTTTTCGGCCATCCGCGGTCCGGTGGCAGGCGTCCTTCTGCAGCCGGATACCCGCGACTTCCAGGCCCAGCGAGAGCCAGGCCCGGAACATCTCGTCGTGGTTGCCGGGAATATAGGTGACCTCCGTGCCGGCGCGGGCGTGGCGAAGGATCAGCCGCAACACGTCGTCATGGCAGGCGTCCCAGTACCAGGATTTGCGCAACCGCCAGCCGTCGATGATGTCGCCGACCAGAAACAAACGCTGACAGGTGATGCCGCGCAGGAAATCCGCGAGAAAATCGGCGCGACAGCCGCGTGTCCCGAGGTGAGTGTCCGATATGAATACGGCGCGGTAACTCGCCGCCAGGGCCGGCGCGTTCATCGGATGTCGGCCTGCTCCTCGATCGGCAACGGCGCGGGATTGTGAACCGCAAGGAAGCTGTGCGCCTCAGATAGGTGGATTCACCGATTCGCGAACGTGAAGATTGCATGACGAGAGGCCACACTGTTCGGGCGAGCCAATGTCATCGGCCCGACCAAATCCCGACATTTGATTGCAATACTTTTATGTCAGCAGTTACAGTTGTCGTGATGATTCGGTCAGCGCGTCTCCGCCCTTGATGATTATCTTCAACCCGGCCGCGGGCCCGCGCCGGACGCGCGGCTTGTGGCGTGTGCTCGATGTGCTCATCGCCAACGGCGTGCGTCTCGAGTTGGTGGAGACCGCGCATCCAGGACACGCGACCGAGTTGGCGCGAGAGGCGGCGCGGGCGGGGGTGCCGCTGGTGGTCGCGGCGGGCGGCGACGGGACCATTGCGGAGATCGCCAACGGGCTTGCCGGGAGCGAAACGCGGCTCGGCGTCATTCCGCTCGGCACGGCGAACGTGCTGGCGCACGAACTCGGCCTGCCATTCGCGCCCCGCGCCGTCGCCGCCGCGCTGGCCTTCGGGCGCACGCGCGCGCTGTTTCCGGGCGTCGCGCGATGCGGCGGAGCGAGCCGGCTGTTCGTGCAGATGCTGGGCGTGGGCTTCGACGCGCAGGTGGTCCACAACGTGGGGCTCGGCCTGAAGCGGCTGTGCGGGCGCTGGGCCTACGTCGCGCAGTCCGCGCGCGAAATCGTTCGCTATCCCTACGCCCCGATCCGGTTGCGCCTGGACGGCGTGGCGATGGAGGCGGCCAGCGTGATCGTCAGCAAGGGTCGGTTCTATGCCGGGCCGTATACGCTGGCGCCGCGCGCGGCTCCGGGCGAGCCGGTGTTCCAGGTCGCGCTATTCGCCTGGAGCGGGCGGGGCGCGACGGTGTTCTATGGCGCCGCGCTGCCGCTCGATCGTCTGCACAAGGCGCCGGGCCTCAAGGTCGTCGAGGCGCGGCAAATCGAGTTCCTGGACGAGCGGGTTCCGGCGCAGGCCGATGGGGACCCCGCCGGCCACACGCCGATCGTCGTCACCGCGGCGGCGGCTCCGCTACGGATCGTGATCGGCTAGGCGGGCGCCCATACCTGACCTGAGCGCGCCGGCGCGCTCGCGTCAGGTCGGCAAGCTTCACGCGAGCATGGCAAGATTTTCCGTGCTCACGCCCAGAACGGTGATCTGGGTGCCGTCGGCGAGCCGGACTACGCTGGAGCCGTTCGCCGCGACGATCGCGGCTGGGCGGCCGTAGCCGGAAATCGCCAGATGATCGACGCCCGGGCGAAAGCCGGAGATCACGTCCTTGCCGCCGGTCAGACCGGCGGTGAACTGCAACGTATCGGCGCCGGCGCCTACCCACATGGTCGCGTTGCCGCTGCCGGCGAGCACGGTGCACGCGCCGGCGGTCCCCACGAAAGTGTCGTCACCGTGCCCCGATCGGATCAGCGTGTCGCCCGAACCGCCGAACATCACGTCCGGGCGGACCGCGTCGGCGCCGTTCAACGTCTCGTTGCCGCCGCCCGCCGCCAGCATATCGCCGCCGATACCGGCCACGACGAGCTGATCGCCGCTCACGTTGCCGGCGAGAAACGTATTCGGCGCTGTGGCGATAAGGGTGCTCCCGCCGCTGCCGGCGAACGCGCCACCGCCCGCCGCGCCGACCGTGACGGCGGAACTTCCGCTCCCGCCGACGAACAGCATCCTTTCCGCGCCGCCCGAGACTGCGGTGAGGCTGACGGAACTGCCGAAAATCGTATCCTCGCCGCCCGGCGACGGGCTGCCCGAGATCGTCAGCGTGCCCGGACCGCCGACGATGGTGCTGGCGCCGGTCCCGAGCGCGATGGAGGCATCGGCGGCGCTCGGGAAAACCAGCGCGTCGCCCGACCCGAGATTGACGCGCAGTTGCGCGCCCGCCGTGGCACTCACGATCGTGATCGACCCGCTGCCGGAGTTGACGGTGTCGTTCCCCTGGCTGGCGACGACGTTGCCTCCGGTGCTCTGGTCGGTGACGACCGTGCTTTGTCCGGCGGGCGTGGTCAGCCATTGCCCGCCCTGAACCATGGCGATGGCAGAAGCCGAACCCTGGGCGAGGCCCGGCGCGACGGTAAAGCCGAGAACGTCCAATTCGGTCACGTCCGTCGGCGTGACGGCGTATTCGCGGCCGGTGCCGGAATAGGCGTCGAACGCGTCGGGCGCGGAGCCGGATGCCCAATCGGCGTCGTCCGACGTGACGTCGAAATTGCCGAGATCAGTCGCGCCGCCATCGATGGAGAAATACGCGGGCTGGCCGCTCGTCAGGGCGAGCACACCCGGCGCCGAATACTGGAACAGCGCCATCGGCGCGGCGTCGCTGATGCGCCCGAGCGCGTGCGTCAGCTCATGCAAGGCCGTGCCGAGGAAGTCGTATTGGCCGGCGATGGCGCGATTGTTCGGATCGTAATTGAACGCGGCGCTACTGCTGAATCCCACGCTGCCGTCGATTTCGGCTCCGTCGGCCGGCAACAACCCCCAGGCCTTCGCGGTCGCGGCGGCAACGAAATACGACCCGCGCGAAACCGGGTCGCCACGCGGGAGAGTGTCCAGCGCGGTCGCGTCGGCCGCCGAGGTCGCGTGGGCCGCCAGCGCGTCTTTCACCTGCGAATAGGTCAGGTTCTCGCCGGAAGCGGGGCCCCCGATGCCGAGCGCGCCGCCGAGCGACAGTCCCGCATCCTCGCCGTAGCCGACTTCGATGGTCACCGTGATCGGGTCGAGGACAAGCCTGCCCAGGTAATCGGCCGCCGCGGCGAGCGCCGATTTGAATCCGGCCGGTACGCTTTGTGCGCTCGGATCGTACAAGAAATTGATCCGCATCGGTCCCTCCGGCGACGAGCGTCATTATGGCACGCGCCCGAGACTCGCTGCCGCGAATTGGACCTCAAAAATGCCAACGATCTGTTAACCAAGCGGTCTTGAAATGTTCCTGTTTGCCGACCGGCACGCAGTGCCTCACCGGCCCGTCGTCAGGACATCCGGGCCAGCCGACCACGCCCGCCCCGGGCGCCTCGATGCGCCCGGCGATCTCGTGACCGGGGACGATCGAATATTTGATGCCAGGAAACGTGCCCTCGACGGTCAGGCTGTGACAGATGCCGCAGGCTTCGATCCTGACCCGCGCCTCGCCCGACCCCGGCTCGGGCAACGGGCGCTCGACCAGGTCCAGCGGCCCGTCCGGGCGGGAAACCTGCACCGCGCGCATCGTGGCCATGGTGCTTTTCTCCGCTTTTCGGAATGCCGGGCGAAACGCGTGGACCGGCCCCGGCCTTCCAAGGCGTCGCGCGCTTGTGTTGAATGTGCCGGTAAAGGCCGCCGCTTGCCGGCGCGCCGCCCGGGAGGATGAGTGCGATGTCCGATGACCAGATCGTCGCGGTGAAGCCCGAAACCGCCGCGCGGGCGCATATGACCGCGGAGCAATACCGCGCCCACTACGAGCGCGCCGCCAGCGATCCGGACGGCTACTGGGCCGAGCAGGCCAAGCGGATTCCCTGGATGAAGCCGCCGACCCGGATCAAGAACACGAACTTCACCGGCGACGTCGCCATTCGCTGGTTCGAGGACGGCGTGCTGAACGCCTCGGCGTGTTGCCTGGACCGCCACCTCGCGGAGCGCCCCGATCAGGTGGCGATCATCTGGGAGGGCGACGACCCGGCCACGCACCGAACGATCACCTATCGCGAACTGCACGAGCAGGTCTGCCGCTGCGCCAACGCGCTGAAATCGCTCGGCGCCAAGAAGGGCGACGTGGTGACGATCTATCTGCCGATGGTGATCGAGGCGGCGGTCGCCATGCTTGGCTGCGCGCGGATCGGCGCGATTCACTCCGTGGTGTTCGGCGGCTTCTCCCCCGATAGCCTCGCCAACCGGATTCAGGACTGCAACTCGACGCTGCTGATCACCGCCGACGAGGGCCGCCGCGGCGGGCGGCGCGTGGCGCTGAAGGAGAACGCGGACGAGGCGTTGAAATCCTGCCCCTCGGTCGCGAACGTGCTGATGGCGCGCGTGACCGGCGCGAACGTGCCGATGCAGCGCGGGCGCGATCATGCCTGGGAGGACAGGCTGGCCGCGGCGCCCGCGAACTGCGCGCCCGAGCCGATGAGCGCGGAGGACGCACTGTTCATCCTTTACACGTCAGGCTCGACCGGCAAGCCGAAGGGCGTGCTGCACACGATCGGCGGCTACATGGTCTGGGCCTGGTCCACGCACGAGTTGGTGTTCGATTACCATCCCGGAGAAATCTACTGGTGCACCGCCGATATCGGCTGGGTGACCGGGCACACATACATCGTCTATGGTCCGCTCGCGAACGGGGCTGTCACGCTCATGTTCGAGGGCATCCCAAACTACCCTGACGCCAGCCGCTTCTGGCAGGTGGTCGACAAGCACAAGGTCAACATCTTCTACACCGCGCCGACCGCGATCCGCGCGCTGATGCGCGAGGGCGAGACGCCGGTGAAGCGCACCTCGCGCCAGAGCTTGCGCGTCCTCGGCAGCGTCGGCGAGCCGATCAATCCGGAAGCCTGGCTCTGGTATTACCGCGTGGTCGGCGAGGAGCGCTGCCCGATCGTGGATACGTGGTGGCAGACGGAAACCGGCGGCATCCTGATCTCGCCGCTGCCCGGCGCGATTCCGCAGAAGCCGGGGAGCGCGACGCTGCCATTGCCCGGCGTGAAGCCGCTGATCGTCGATGGCGACGGCAACGAGTTGCACGGCGCCGCCGCGGGCAATCTCTGCATCGCCGACAGTTGGCCCGGCCAGATGCGCACGGTGTATGGCGATCACGCGCGCTTCGTGCAGACCTATTTCAGCACGTTCAAGGGCCGCTATTTCACCGGCGACGGCGCGCGGCGCGACGCGGACGGCTACTATTGGATCACCGGCCGCGTCGACGACGTGATCAACGTCTCCGGTCACCGCATGGGTACGGCGGAGGTGGAAAGCGCGCTGGTGGCGCATGTGATGGTCGCCGAAGCGGCGGTCGTGGGCTTCCCGCACGACCTGAAGGGCCAGGGCATCTACGCCTATGTCACGTTGAAATCCGGCGTGGAGCCGACCGAGGAACTGCGCAAGGAACTGGTCGCCTGGGTGCGCCGGGAGATCGGGCCGATCGCCTCGCCCGACGTGATCCAATGGGCCCCCGCGCTGCCGAAGACGCGCTCAGGCAAGATCATGCGCCGCATCCTGCGCAAGATCGCCGCCAACGAGACCGACAATCTCGGCGACACCTCGACCCTGGCCGATCCGTCGGCGGTGAGCGAACTGGTCGGCAACCGGGTGGTTTCGTGATCTCGGCAAGTCCAGGATGGACGATGTAGAAGCGGCCATGCTCGCGCTCGGCAAGCGGTTGGAAATCAGGGTCGCGCAGGCGGTTTGACAACCGGGGCCGACCCAACTTTCACGGGAGTCCGAATGAGCAAGATCGAGCATCTTGTCGTGCTGATGCTCGAAAACCGCTCGTTCGACAACATCTTCGGCAATCTCTATCCGAAGAGCGAGGCGTTCGACGGGCTCGACGGCAGCGAGTTCGAATCCCTGGCACAAGCCGGACGGATCGGTCGAACAGATCGGCGTTTGGAACGATACCGGCGTGCGGCCGGAAACCGCGCGCATGCCCGATCACGACCCGGGTGAATATTTCGCAGACATCAACATGCAAATCTTCGGGCTGGGCGGCACGCCGGGTGGTCCCGAGACCATGGACGGCTTCGTCGACAACTACATGCGCCAGGCGGCGTCGACGTCGCCATACGACCCCAAAGCCATCATGCACTATTTCACGCCGACGCAACTCCCCGTCATCAGCAGACTCGCCACCGCGTTCGGCGTGTCGGACCGCTGGTACGCCTCGGCACCGTGCGAGACCTGGCCGAACCGGTATTTCGCGCATTGCGGCACCGCCGGCGGCTGGGTGAACAACGAGAGCCCGACTTTCCCGTATGTGGTGCCGCGCCTGCTGCCGACCATCTTCCGCCGCCTCGGCCGGCATGCCCGAAGCTGGAACATCTATTTCCACGACGCGCCGCAGGCCGCCACGCTCGTGGATCTTTGGATCAAGATCCCGACGCATTTCCGCCTGTTCGAGGATTTCCTCGACGATGCCGCGGACGGGAAGCTGCCGAATTACAGCTTCATCGAGCCGCGCTATTATCCGAACCCGCTGCTCAGCGAGATGCCGAACGACGAGCACCCGCCGCACAACATCGTCCACGGCGAGCAACTGATCGCCGCGACGTACAACGCGGTGCGCCGGTCGCCGAATTGGGCGAAGACGCTGCTTGTGGTTACGTTCGACGAGCACGGCGGCTGCTACGACCACGCGCCGCCGCCGCCGGCCGTGCCGCCCGGCCCGCCATACACCGCTGGCTTCCGCTACGACCGATACGGTATTCGGGTGCCGGCCGCGCTGATTTCGCCCTACATGCCAGCCGGCAGCATCATTCGCCCGCCGGGGCCGTCCGACGGGCAGGCTTGGCGCCCGTTCGACCACACCTCGATCATCGCCACGCTCGAGCGAATGTTCGACCTCGGGGCGTCGATGACGCCCCGCGTGGCGACCGCGCCCGACCTGCTTTCGGCGCTCACGCTCGAGCGGCCGGAGAACGGTGGGCCGGAGTTGATCGAGGCCCCGGCGGCCAAACCCTCGCGCGACGATGTGGGCAAGCTCGCGCGCGCGCGGCGGAACCACCATCAGATGACGCTCCGCCATCCCGTCATGCGGATCCCAGGGCTGATGGCGCAAGCGGCGGGCCATATCGGTCACGCGGGAAGACGATTGCGCCGACGCCGGTCAACATCGTAGCCGGGCGGGCGCGAGCCGGTTCCGCCTCCGCCGGGTCGGCGTCATTGCCCGCCGCAGAGATCGCCTTCCTTGCAATCGCGCTGGTTCGCGAGTTCCGCGATGCGCCGGTTGGTCAGCGCGGTCAGGCATTGCGCGATCAGCATGGGACGGATGGACCCGCCCGCGCTGCCTGCGGTTTCGAAGTCGCACTCCTTGTCCCGATAGCCGATCCAGGCGCGCTCGGCGTCACGCAACAAGGTCTGGCCGGCGGGACTGATCTGTCCGCGCAACTGAGCGTAGACGCGATTCAGCTCGGTGTCCGCCCGGCGATAGACCTGGGTGAAACAGATGTTCAGATCGGTCTGCGTCATCGCGTTGCTGCACTCGGTTGCCCCGCCCGAATGCGCCGGCCCGACCGCGACCGCCAGCAGCGCCAACGCGGTCAGCGGTCGCGCCATCACAGCGAGCCTCCTCGCCGCCCCGCCAGCGCCCCAAGCCGCAGGCGCAGCGCGTTGAGCTTGATGAAGCCCTCGGCGTCGCGCTGGTCGTAGGCGCCCTGGTCCTCCTCGAACGTCACCACGCTGAGCGAATACAGGCTGTTCGGACTTTCGCGTCCGACGACGGTCGCGTTGCCCTTGTACAGCTTCAGCCGCACGCGGCCGGTGACGGACTTCTGGCTCGCGTCGATCAGCGCCTGCAGCATCCGCCGCTCGGGGCTGAACCAGAGCCCGTTGTAGATCAACTCGGCGTAGCGCGGCATCAGCGCGTCCTTCAGATGCGCTGCCTCGCGGTCCAGCGTGATGCTTTCGATGCCCCGGTGCGCCGCCAGCAGGATCGTGCCGCCCGGCGTTTCGTAGACGCCGCGCGATTTCATGCCGACGAAGCGGTTCTCGACGAGATCGAGCCGGCCGATGCCGTTGGCGCGTCCGAGTTCGTTCAGCCGCGCGACCAGGGTGGCGGGCGAGAGTTTCTGCCCGTCGATCGCCACCGGATCGCCGCGCTCGAACTCGACGCCGACGATGGTTGGCTGGTCCGGCGCATCCTCCGGGCGGATGGTGCGCTGGTAAACGATCTCCTCGGCCTCGACCGCCGGATCTTCCAGGATTTTGCCCTCCGAGGAGGAGTGCAGCAGGTTGGCGTCCACGCTGAACGGCGCCTCGCCGCGCTTGTCCTTGGCGATCGGGATCTGGTGCGCCGCGGCGAAGTCCAGCAGTTTCGTGCGGCTGGTCAAATCCCATTCGCGCCAGGGCGCGATCACCGTCACGTCGGGCTTCAGCGAGTAATAGGACAGCTCGAACCTGACCTGGTCGTTGCCCTTGCCGGTCGCGCCGTGCGCCACCGCGTCCGCGCCCACCCGCTCGGCGATCTCGATCTGCCGCTCGGCGATCAGCGGACGCGCGATCGAGGTGCCGAGCAAATACTGGCCTTCATACAGCGCATTGGCGCGGAACATCGGGAAGACGAAGTCGCGCACGAACGTCTCGCGCAGATCCTCGACGAAGATCTGCTTCACGCCCATCAGCTCGGCCTTGCGCCGCGCCGGCTCCAGCTCCTCGCCCTGGCCGAGATCGGCGGTGAAGGTGACGACTTCGCAGCGATAGGTGGTCTGCAGCCAGCGCAGGATGACGCTGGTATCGAGCCCGCCGGAATAGGCGAGCACCACCTTTTTTACGCTCTTCGCCGGCATCCCCCGCTCCCTCGCCCGGTGGCCGCGGAGTAGCCCGGCGGGATGGGCGCGGCAAGCGCCGCGCGTGCCGGCTTGATCGCGAATCGCGCAGCATGGATGCTGCCGTGCATGCCGATTCCCACAGGAAAAGCCCGGGTCGCCGGCGTGTTTGGCTGGCCGGTAGCGCACAGCCTCTCGCCGCGCCTGCACGGGTTGTGGCTGGAACGCTACCGGATCGACGGCGCCTACGTCCCGTTGCCGACGCGGCCCACGCAATTGGCGGCCGCGATCCAAGGCGTCGCGGCCGCCGGGTTCGCCGGCGCCAACGTCACCGTTCCGCACAAGGAGGCCGCGTTCGCGCTGTGCGACGAGGCGGAGCCGTTCGCCCGCCGCGCCGGCGCGGTGAACACGCTGGTCTTTCGCGACGGCCGCATCCTCGGCAGCAATACCGACGGGTTCGGCTTCATCGCCAACCTTCGCCAGCACGGCGTCGATCCGGCCGCGGGGCCGGCTTTGCTGCTGGGCGCCGGCGGCTCAGCGCGTGCCATCGCGGCGGCGCTGATGGAGGTGGGCGCGCCAGTCGCGGTCGCCAGCCGCCGCCGCGAGCAGGCCGAAGCCCTCGCTGCGCTGCCCGGTCTCGCCGTGATCGACTGGGATCGGCGCGAGAATGCGCTGGCCGACCACGCGCTGCTGGTGAACACGACCTCCGCCGGCATGAAGGGAACACCGGCGCTCGTGCTGGACCTGTCGCGCGCGGCGCCGGGCATGGTGGTGGCCGACATCGTGTATACGCCGTTGCGGACGCCGCTGCTGCGGGCGGCAAGCGACGCCGGGCTGCGAGCCGTGGAGGGCCTCGGCATGTTGCTGCACCAGGCCCGCCCCGGCTTCGCCGCCTGGTTCGGGGTCGAGCCCGTGGTGGACGAGGAGCTTTATCGTTTCGTTGCCGCCGACCTGCTGGACCGCGAATTGGGCGGCGCGTCACACTGAGCGCGGAATGCGTATCATCGCCCTCACCGGCGGCATTGGCATGGGCAAATCGACGGCGGCCGCCGCGTTCCGCCGCGCGCGCATTCCGGTGTTCGACGCCGACGCCACCGTGCACGCGCTGCAGGCGCGCGGCGGGCGGGCGGTGAAGGCGATCGAGCGCGCCTTTCCCGGCACGGTCCGCCACGGCGCCGTCGACCGCGAGGCGCTGCGACGCGCGGTGCTCGGCAACCCGGAAGCGCTCCGGCGGCTGGAGGCGATCGTGCATCCGCTCGTGCGCCAGGCCGAGCACGCCTTCATCGCCCGCGCGCGCCGCCGCGGTGCGCGCGTCGTGGTGCTGGACATTCCGCTGCTGTTCGAAACCGGCGGCGAATCGCGGGCGGACCGGGTCGTCGTCGTATCGGCGCCGCCCCGCGTGCAAGCCGCGCGGCTCAGCAAGCGCGGGCTGATGAGCGAGCGGCAGATCGCCGCCGTGCTCGCGCGCCAGATGCCCGACCGGGAGAAGCGCCGCCGCGCCGACGTGGTGGTGCCGACCGGCCTGTCGCGGAACCACGCTCTGCGCGTCCTGCGCCGCGCGATCCGCGAGTTGCAATGAGCCGCGCGGTCCTGTTCGACACCGAGACGACGGGACTCGATCCCAGGGCGGGCGACCGCGTGATCGAGGTGGCGGCGCTCGAACTGGTGAACGACCTGCCAACCGGGCGGCAGTATCACACGCTGCTCGATCCGCAGCGCGACGTGCCGGACGAGGTGGTGCGCGTGCACGGCATCACCGCGCTGCACTTGCGCGGCAAGCCCCGCTTCGCCGAGATCGTGACGGAGTTGCTCGAATTTCTGGGCGACGGCAAGCTGATCGCGCACAATGCGGCATTCGATTTCGCCTTCCTAGACGCGGAATTGGCCCGCCTGGGCATGTCGCGGCTCGACCCGGCGCGCATGCTCTGCACCCTGGAACTCGCGCGTACCCGGTTTCCCGGGATGCCGAACAGCCTGGACGCGCTGTGCCGCCGTTTCGGCATCGATGTTTCCGCGCGCACCACGCACAACGCGCTGCTCGATTGCCGGCTGCTTGCCGACGTGTACGTGGAACTCACCGGCGGGCGCCAGCGCGGGCTGATACTGGCCGGGCCGGAAACGGCGGCGCTGCCGATCGTGGTTTACGAGGGGCCGCGTGGGCGCAGGCCCCGCCCGATCCTGCCCACCGAGGCCGAACTGGCCGCCCATGCCGCGTTCGTCGCGCGCCTGAAGGAGCCGCTATGGGCATCGGCGACTGGTTGACGCAGCAACATTCGAGCGCGGGGCGAAGCCGCCGAACCGCGCCGCAAGCCCCGACTGCCTTGCCCGTCGGGATCGCCCAAAGCAGAATGCCCTCGGCTAATCATATCGGACGGCAACCCGTATGTCCCCCGACGTTATCACCGAGCTTGCGCCGACCGGCGTTTTGCGCGCCGGCATCAACCTGTCGAATTTCCTGCTGGTAACCGGAAGAAGCCCGGCCGGGGATCCCGAGGGTGTCGCGCCGGACATGGCGCGCGAGATCGCGCTCCGCCTGGGCGTGCCGGTGAAGTACGTGCCGTTCAAATCGCCGGGTGAACTGGCGGATGCGGCCGGCGAGGGCGCCTGGGATGTGGGGCTGATCGGCGCGGAACCGCAGCGCGCCGAGGCGATCACGTTTTCTCCCGCCTATGCCGAGATCGAAGCGACATATCTCGTGCCGGCGGGGTCGCTTCTGCAAGCGATCGCCGATGTCGACGCCGCGGGTGTGCGCATCGCGGTAACCGGCCGCAGCGCCTACGGACTCTGGCTCGATCGGAACATCAAGCACGCCGAACTGGTCCGGTCCGACAGCCTCGATAGCGCTTACGAACAGTTCGTCCGCGACAAATTGGATGCGCTCGCCGGCTTGAAGCCTCGATTGCTTGCGGATCTGCAAAACCTGCCGGGCGCCCGCATTCTCGACGGCAGGTTCACCGCGGTGCAGCAGGCGGTCGGCACGCCCCGCAAGAACGTCGCCGGTGCCGCGTTCCTGCGCGAGTTCGTCGAGGAGGCGAAGATCTCCGGCCTGGTCGCCCGCCTGATCGAACGGCACAACGTGCGTGGGCTGTCCGTGGCGCCTCCGGCCTGATCGTTACCGGCATTCCCAGGGCAGCCGGGCGGCCAAAGGATCCTCATGCTGTTTGCCATTACCAGCGGGAACGCCCGCGCATCGATCGATTCCGCGCCCGACGCGGTTTGGCTCGATCTGGTCAATCCGACGGATCAGGAGCGCGCAGCAGCTGAACACGCAACAGGATTCGGCCTGCCCACGCGCGACGACATCGCCGAAATCGAGAATTCGAGCCGGGTCTCGACCGACGACGGCGTTCTCTACCTCAACTCCCCGATCGCCTATCGCGATCCCACAGGTCACTCCGCGGTGACCCCGGTCGGCTTCGTGTTGTCGGAACACAAATTGGTAACCATCCGCTTCGCCGAGGTCCCTGTTTTCGATATGTTCGCGGGACAGTTCGCGCAGGCCAAGGATGCATCCGGCGCGGAAGCATTCGCCGGAATCATCGAGGCCCTCGTCGATCGCGTGGCGGATGTGCTCGAGCGCGCCGGGGCGGATCTGGATGCCTTGTCCAGGCACACGTTCCGCCGTGAGGACCCGGAACGACGCAAAAGCTCCCGGGGCAACAACGTCGATCAGCGCCGGACCCTGACCAGCGTCGGCCAACTCGGGGACACGCTCGGCAACTTGCGGGATACGCTACTCGGGCTCGGCCGGATCGTCGCTTATGCGCAGCAGACCGCCGCCTGGCTGCCGGGGGCGATCAAGGAGCGGCTGACCAGGGCGCGTCAGGACATCGCGTCCTTGAACGACTACGACCAGCAACTGACGGCCAAGATCGGCTTCCTGCTCGACGCCGTCCTGGGGTTCATCAATATCGAGCAGAACGATACGTTCCGGGTGCTGACCGTGGTTTCGGTCGCGGGCATTCCGCCCACCTTCGTCGTCGGCCTTTACGGCATGAATTTCAAGTCCATGCCGGAATACGACTGGGCCTGGGGATATGCCTGGGGTTGGGCGATGATCGCGATCAGCATCCTGATTCCCCTGATCTGGTTTCGACTGAAGGGCTGGATTTAGCGCGCGTTCAGGCGCATTGCCGTCCGCCGGGTCTCGGCGGGGGTCGGCGGGCTTGGCTCGCTTCGGCCGAAAGTTTTGACGACCGGCGCGGCATTGCGCATTCTGCCGCGCCGATTCTCGCGACGATACGGGGTTGGCCATGCAGCGCGTGCTGGACGCGATCCTCCGACAGTTCATCGCCACCGGGCAGTTGAGCGTCGTCTGGCCCGACGGCCGGACCACCGCTTATGCCGGCGCGCCCGGTCCACGGGCGGGCATGGCCATCGCGACCGCGGCCGCCGTGCGGCGACTGGTGTTCGATCCCGCGCTGGCGTTCGGCGAATGCTACATGGACGGAACCGTCAGACCGGTCGATGGCGGCATATTCGACCTGCTGGACGTGCTGACCGCCAACATGGCAACCACCGCCGGCGCACACCCGGCGCTGCAATTGCGGCAATTTCTCGGCCTCTGCGCGCGGCGGCTCAGCCAGTTCAACCCAGCCCCGCGCGCCCGCCGGAACGTGGCGCACCACTATGACCTGAACGGCCGGTTGTACAGCCTGTTCCTCGACCGCGACCGCCAGTACTCCTGTGCGTATTTCCCGACCGGTAACGAAACCCTGGACGAGGCGCAGGCCGCCAAGAAGCGGCATATCGCCGCCAAGCTGCTGCTCGGCCGGCCGGGCATGACGGTGCTCGACATCGGCAGCGGCTGGGGCGGGCTGGCCTTGACCCTCGCACGGGATTACGGCGCGCGCGTGCACGGAATCACGCTCTCCTCCGAGCAACTGGCGGAATCCCGCGCGCGGGCCGAGGCCGAGGGCCTGGCCGACCGCGTCTCCTTCGAGCTGCTCGATTATCGCGCCATGGACCGGACGTTCGACCGCATCGTTTCGGTCGGCATGTTCGAGCATGTCGGGCTGGTGCACTACCGTGCCTTCTTCGAGACGGTGAAACGCTGCCTGGCGCCAGATGGCGTCGCTTTGCTGCATACGATCGGCCGCAGCGACGGGCCGGCCAGCACGAACCGCTGGCTGGCGAAGTACATTTTTCCCGGTGGCTATTCGCCGGCCATGAGCGAGGTGTTGCCGCCGATCGAGAAATCCGGCCTGATCGTCACCGACATTGAGGTTTTGCGGCTGCATTACGCGGAAACCTTGCGCCATTGGCGACGCCGCTTCGCCGCCAACCGCGATGCCATCGCCGCGCTCTACGACGAGCGGTTCTGCCGCATGTTCGAGTTCTATCTGGCCGGCTCGGAACTGGCGTTCCGCCGCCAGGGTCACGTGAATTTTCAAATTCAACTGGTCCGCGAGCAGGCCGCCGTGCCGCTCGCGCGCGACTACATCGCTGCGGCCGAACAGCCCGTCGCGTCGGCGCGGCAGGTCGCTTGATCGACCCCGCCGTTGATCCCCGTATTCCACGGGGATAACGAGCTTATGATTTGTCGCCGACGTTCTCGGCCGTTCTCGCCCGGTCAGCGCGGCAGAAATCGAAGTCGCACCCCTGATCCGCTTGCAGAACATGGTTCTGGAACAGCCAGCCGTAGCCGCGCGCGGCCTCGGGGCGCGGCGGAGGCGGCTGCCATTCCGCGCGTCGCCGGCCCAGTTCGGCCTGCTCGACGAGCAGATCGATCGTGCGCGCCTCGGCGTCCAGCCGGATGCGGTCGCCGGTGCGTACGAGCGCCAGCGGGCCGCCAACCGCGGCCTCGGGCGTGACATGCAGAACGATGGTGCCGAACGCGGTGCCGCTCATGCGCGCGTCGGAAATCCGCACCATGTCCTTGACCCCGGCGCGCGCCAGCTTGCGCGGGATCGGGATATAGCCGGCCTCCGGCATGCCGGGCGCGCCCTTGGGCCCGGCGTTGCGCATCACCAGGATGTCGTCGGCCGAGACCTCCAGCGCCGGATCGTCGATCCGCCGCGTCATGTCCTCGATCGTTTCGAACACGATTGCCCGCCCTTCGTGGCGCAACAGCTTCGCGGAAGCGGCGGATCGCTTGAGGAGCGCGCCGCCGGGCGCGACGTTGCCGCGCAGCACCGCCAATCCGCCGCCCCGGCTGATCGGGTCGACCGGAGAACGGATGACCGTCTGGCCGGGCACGTCCTCGGCGGCGGCGATGGCGCGCGCGAGCGGCTGCCCGGTGACGGTCGTGCAGCCGGTGTCCAGGAACGGCGCCAACTCGCGCAACAGACGCGGCACGCCGCCAGCCCAGTGAAAATCCTCCATGTAATGCTCGCCCGAGGGCTTCAGATCGACCAGCACCGGTACTTCGCGGCCAAGCCGGTCGAACTCCTCCAGATCGATGTCGATGCCGAGCCGTCCGGCGGCGGCGGTGAAATGAATCAACCCATTGGTGGAGCCGCCGATCGCCTGCAACACGGTCAGCGCGTTGCGGAACGCCGCGCGCGTCATGATGTCGCTCGGCTTGAGCCCGGATTTGGCGAGCGCAACCGCGGCGCGGCCGCTCGCCTCGGCGGCGCGCACCCGATCCGCATGGGTAGCCGGAATGCTGGCGGCCCCCGGCAGCGTCATTCCCAGCGCCTCGGTCATGCAGGCAACGGTGCTCGCGGTGCCCATGACCATGCAGGTGCCGTGTGTGGGCGCAAGCCGGGCGTTCACCTCTTCGATCTCCGCCTCGCCCAGTTCGCCGGCGCGAAACCGCGCCCATAACCGGCGGCAGTCGGTGCAGGCGCCGAGCACCTCGCCCTTGTAGTGGCCGACCAGCATCGGCCCGACCGGCAGCACGATCGCCGGCAAATCCACGCTCGCCGCCGCCATCAGTTGCGCCGGAATGGTCTTGTCGCAGCCGCCGATCAGCAGCACCGCGTCCATCGGCTGCGCGCGGATCATCTCCTCGGTATCCATCGCCATCAAATTGCGCAGATACATGCTCGTGGGATAAGCGAAAGCCTCGTGGATGGAGATGGTGGGGAATGCCATCGGCAGCCCGCCCGCCAGCATGATTCCGCGCTTCGCCGCCTCGATCAGGCGCGGCACATTGCCGTGACAGGGGTTGAAGTCGCTGCCGGTATCGGCGATGCCGATGATCGGGCGGGAGAGCGCGTCGTCGGAAAACCCCATGGCCTTGATGAAGGCCTTGCGCAGAAACAGCGAAAACGCCGCGTCGCCATAGCTCGTCAGTCCCTTGCGCATCCCGCCGCTCATGCCGCGTTCCCCTGCCGGCAGCCCGAAAGTCGAGAATGCGCCGACGCCTATGCCGCGTCCATGGCTTGCGCATTCGCGGATCCGCCGCGACATTAGGGCCGATTGTCGTGGACGAGTCGCATGCCGAGTTTCGCGATCGCCCTGTTCATGCTTGCGTGCCTATGCGGCCCGGCGATGGCGCAGGTGGCCGCGACGGCTGCGCCCGGCGGCAGCTTGGCGACTGGCGCCGTGGGCAACGTCGTCGGCGGCAACAGCGTCGTTTCCGGCAGCATTGCCACGCCGACCACGACAATGCCGACGCGAGCGGGCGGTGCCCCGAGCGCCGGCGGCGCCGCGCCAGGCGCGACCGCCGGCTCCGTTCCGATCCTCTGTCCGGCCAACGACCCTATGATCGCCACCGAGATCGCCGGAACAAATCTGAGCTGCTTACCATAGCGCGCAGGGAGATATTTTGTGCATTGGCAAAACTGCCAGTGCAATCCTATAAGGATCGCGACTTGCGACAGGGGTCGATTCCCGTGGCATCGGTCTGGTCCCGCGGTCGCCTGCTGTCCTGGGGGCAATGACAACAAACCGAGGTGTACATGTCGAAAGCGTTCCTGGCCGAAGTCATTCAGGATTCGGCCGGACTGACCGGGATGGCCGCCAATCGCGCGGCGACCGACCTGATGGCCGCTATTGTGAAGGAGCTGAAAAAGAACGGGCGGTTTACTCTGCCGAGCTTCGGCACCTTCATCGTGCGCAAGACCAAGGCCCGGAAGGGACTTAACCCGCGCACCGGCGAGGAGATCAGGGTGAAGGCCGGCAAGACGGTGCGCTTCAAGGCGTCGCCGACGCTGAAGCGCGCGGTCTGATCCGCGAGCCCGCTCGGCGGCGGGCGAGCCGGGGGGGCGGCGAAAACAGGTCGGGACCAGCAAGTGGCCGATTCGGATGTGTCATGGAGCGCGATACTCGCGGCCGGCGATCAACCTCCCCGCGCGGCGTGGGGCAAGCTGATCGCCGAACTCCGCAGCGCCGGGGCGGAGCTGACCGGAGGTAAGCCCACCGCGTCGCAGCTGCCGCCCGGAATGGTTTCAATTCTGCGCGCCCTCACCGCGCTGAGCGACTATCTGGATGCCAGCGCGGCGATTAAGGCCGATCCGCGCATTGCCGTGCCGCTGCACCAGCTCATGGCGGCCATTTACAAATCGCAAATGCCGCCGGCCGAGTCCGGCGAGACGCCACCCGCGAAAGAATAGAGCGCGTTCATCGCAGGCCGGAGACTTTTTCCGTCGTCATTGCCGGGCGTTGACCCGGCGATCTCGCGCCCGTGCCGCGCCGAGATGCCCGGGTTTTGCCCGGGCATCTCGGCGGATATCGCGGATCAGTGGAACGCCGGAATGATGTGGCGGGCAAACAGTTCCAGCTGGCGCTTCGATTCGTCGAGCGACATGAAGCCCTGGTCGAAGAACCAGCCGAACCACTCCAGTTCGCCGTCGCCGCCGATCTTGTGCAGTTCCTCGATCTCACGCTTTACCTGATCGACCGTACCGGCGAGCGCGTATTTCACCTTGCGCATGCGCTCGACGGTCCATTCCGAAGGCGGTAGCATCGTGTACGGGTTTAGCGGATATTTCTCGGCATCCTCCGGCGTGCGGAACGCCTCCCAGAACCCGAAGCCGCCGAAATAGATTCGGAATCCGGCATAGTTGGTCTTGCGCAACAGCTCCACCGCCTCGGCCTCGGTGTTGCCGAAGTGAACGGAGCGGAACGCGCCCACCGTCTCGCCCAGCTTCAGGTTCTTGCCGGCGTTGATCGCGACATCCTGATACACGCGGCAGAGGCGCTGGAACTCCGGCGGATGCGAAACCAGAATCCAGGGCACGATACCGGAGGACGCGGTATAACGGATGGTGTTCTCGCTCACCGAGAACGGCTGGAACAGCGGCGGGTGCGGTTGCTGATACGGCTTCGGCACGACGCAGATCTTGCGGATGACGCCCTGCTCGTCGATTTCGCCCGGCGCGCCGTATTTGCGCGTCCATTCGGCGACCGGCCAGCGCCGGATGCCTTCCTCGTACGGATACGGCACCTTGTAATACTCGCCGTTGTACTCGAAGGATTCCTCGGTCCAGGCTTTCTTGATGACCTTCAGCGTCTCCTCGTAGACCTTGCGGTTGTGATTGTCGATCGAGGAGCCGTCCATCGGCGCCCCGGTCACATGGTACTGCTGGCCGAGCACGTTCACCCAGCGGTCCTGATAGCCGCGCGCGAAGCCGGCATAGATGCGGCCCTTGGTCAGGTGATCGAGCACGGCCAGTTCTTCGGCGGCGCGGATCGGGTCCCATGACGGCAGCACGAGGCCGAGCGGCGAGAACTTGATCCGCTTGGTGCGCGCGGCGAGGTCCGCGTACAGCAGCAACGGCGCCACCGAGGTTTCGTAGCCTTCCGAATGGAAGTGATGCTCGGTGGTCGCGAAGCAGTCGAAGCCGGCATCGTCGGCCATGACCGCGAGTTCGCGCAACTCGCCGAGCATCTGCTGATAGCGATCGTTATTGCGCCCGATCGGACGCAGCCGCTCGCGATCCTCGAGCGTGCCCGGAACGGTCGGCAGGACGAAGAACAGGAATTTCATGGACGGCTCCCTGGCCTTTTTTGGTGCCACCAAAAGCTAGCGGATTTGCACGGGCGGCGCTCGCGCGCCGCCCGGCAGTCACGGAAACGTGTAAAAGCGCACGCGCGCGGCGGAGTCCCGGCTATTGCGGCAGCTTCACCGCGTAGGCGTGGAACGGATGCGGCTTGCCAGCCTTCTTCGGGTTGAACAGCGTGTCGAGTTGCGCTTCCAGCACCCAGGCGGTGTTACCTACCTGAACCACCGACACCGGGCCGTGATAGCCGTTCTTCACGACATCGATCTTCGCATTGTCGCCGTCGAGGCCGATCACGTCGAACCGGCCGGCGCCTTCCACCATCAGCAGCTTGTTCTTCTCGTAGGATCGCATGCCGTCGGGATGGTCGATCGGCTGCGAAGGCTTCAGCTGCGTGATTTTGCCCGCCTTGCCGTCCTGGCCCATGTCGATGCGGAACAGCTTCCCGGAACTGAACGTGTTGACATAGACGTTACCGTCCGAGCCGATCGCGATGCCGTCCAGGTTGGCGCCCTCGCCGCCGAAGCCCGGGTCCTTGGCCCAGACCTGCAGCGCCACGGTACCGGGCCGCAGCACCAGCACGTGCGGCTGGAACGAATCGGTGACATAGACGGAGCCGTCCGCCGCCACGGCCATGTCGTTGCAGAGGGTTTTTTCGCCGGGGAGCGGGTAGCTGCCCTTCGGCGCGCCGGTCTTCAGGTCGAAGCTCTTCAGTGCCACCGGCTTGGCCCCGCCCGGCGGCTGCACGCCGAACGCGGAAAGGTTGCTGGAGCACACCCACAGCGTGCCCGAGCGCTCGTCCGCCAGCACCCCGAGCGTGGACATGGAATCGTTCTCGCCGGGCTTGATCCAGCGCTTCGCCTTGGTCTTCCCCGGGGCCACCCGGAACACCCCGCCCTGCGCCAGGCTGCCGGCGATCAAGGCGCCGTCCGAAGTGGCGGTGATGCTTTCGGGATAGGCGCGCTGGCCGGGAAACGTCACCTCGGTCCGTTCCTTGGCCAGCGCCGCCGGGCCCAAGGCCAGCGCAAAGCCGCACGTTGCCAATGCCAAGCACGTTATGGACGCAGTCAGCGGCCTCGTTCGATCTCTCAACATTCCCTCCTGTGGTTTCACCCGAAAGGGGCGGCGCCATCGGAGGCGCCGCAAGGCACCCTGTCGGTGGAACGCGATCAACGTAACGGCGAAAAGGCGGCGGGCAGCACCAGGATGCTTTCCTGCTTCAGTAGCGCAACCTCCGGCGGACCCGACGGCGGCCACACGCCTTGCGCGATAGCCTCGGCGCGGATGCGCTGGCGGTCGCCGGCATCCTTGTAGGCCCAGACGTGCACCCATTTGTTCAGCACGCCGATATCCGAATACCAGGCACCGACCAGCGGCGAGAGCTTCGTCCGCGCCTCGATCCGCGGCTTCCAGCGCTCGATCATCTTCGGGACCTCGCCGGCCGCCAACGTGTAGCTGCGGATTTCGTAAAGCCCGCCGAGTTCGCGCGGTTCGAGCGGCGGCGAGAACGGCGCCGGGATGAAGATCTCGCTCTGCATGTCGATGACGAATTCCGCCGTCTTCGGCGGCCAGATGCCGCGCGCCACCGCGTCGGCCCGGATGCGCGCGCGCTCGTTCAGGTCGGCGTACGGCCAGACATGGATCACCTGGTTCAGGGTGCCGACCTCGGTGTGCCAGAAGCCGGCGAGCGGCGAGAGTTCGGCGCGCCCCGGCAACGCCGCCCCGAAACGCTTCTCGAACTCCGGCACGCTGCGGGGCTTCAGGGTATAGGTGCGCATTTCGACGATCATCGGCCTTCTCCTCCCTCGAACGAGGGGAAGAAGCGTGGCCGCTCGCCGCCGCCCGGTCAATCAGTCGGCTTGCGCCGAGCTATGCTCATGGCGGCAAGCATGGCGCGGCGCCGGGCGGGTGTCCCGCGCCCGCTCAGCCCCGCAGCTTCAGCAACGCGTCGGCGTTGCGATGCGCGATCTTTTCCCGATCCGCGGGCGAGACCGGCAACTGGTCGAGAAACGCGCGCGCCTCGCGGTTGGACGCATAGGGATAATCGACGGAAAACAGAATTCGATCCGCGCCGAAGGTCATCAGCGCCGCCATGAACGGCGGCAGGCTGAAAAAGCCGCTCGTGGTGATCCAGACTTGGTCGAGAATTGTTTCCGTGATCGAGCGCCGCAGGAATTTCGGCGCTTCGGCCCCGAGCGTCTGCTCGCAACGGGCGAGCATGAACGGCAGCGCCTCGCCCATATGGCCGATCACGAGCTTCAGCCGCGGATGCCGCTCGAGCGCCCCCGACAGCACCAGCCGCAGCACGTGAAGCGCGGTCTCCACGTGCCAGCCCCAGCCCGCGATCGACAGAATGAAGCCGAGTTGGCCAGGCAGATCCTCGTAATAGGCGGCGCGCACCGGCGCCGGCGGCAGGCCCGGATGGATGTAGATCGGAACATCCAGTTCTTCCGCCTTCGCGAGGATTGGATCGAACTCCGGATGGTCGAGGAAGCGCCCGTCCGTGGTGCCGTTGATCAGCGCCCCGGCGAAGCCGAGTTCGGTCACCGCGCGCTCCAGTTCGCTCGCCGCCGCGCCGGGCGTCAGCATCGGCAGATGCGCGAACGCGCGGTAGCGGTGCGGCCGCTCGGCCACCGCCTGGGCGAGCCAATCGTTGTAGTCGCGGGCGAGCGCGATGCCCGCCTCGTCGGCGAGCAGTTCGGCGCCGGGGCCGGAGACCGAGAGCACCTGCACGGCGATGCCGGCCGCGTCCATGTCGGCCAGGCGCGGCTCGCCGATCTCCTTCAGCGGGCCCAGCTTGCTGGCTTGTCCCCAGGGCACCTCGGCTGGCGGAAAGCCGCGCTCGGCGATCACCCCGGGGGCGATGCGGCCGACCATCTCCGGCAACATGATGTGCTCTTCCAGGGCGACGATGCGCATGGGCGGGTCTCCACGACGGACGGTCCGCCCCGTAGCTTACTCGAAGCCGCGCCAGGCGATCAGGGCCTGGCGGAAATCCTAGCCCACTATGGCGCCGGCGCCTTGTAGTTGCGTTTCCACGACTGAAGGCTGCCCGGGAAGCCGATGGTCAGCGCGTCCGGGCTGGCGGTATGGATGGCTCCCCAAGGCCGCAGCATGAATCCGCCATACAGGACGATGAAGCCGGTAAGGCTGCTGAGCCGGACCGCCTGGGTCGCGCCGCGCTGCCCCACCCCAGCGGCGTCCCATTCCTTCTGCGTCGGCTGGGTGTTCCCCAGCACGATCATCTGATGCCGGTTCTGGTTCTTCTCCATCTGGCGCCACACGTCCGGACTGACGCTGCCGCGGAGATAGCCGACGACATCGGGCGGCCCGGACGGCCGGTAATATCCGGGAAGCGCCTGCTTCAGCTGATCGAACCAGTTCATGTCCACCTCGGAGCGATCGACCGTCGGGACCGAGCGGGTTGCGCCCGACATGACTCATACGGGTCGGTCCGGTCGCGGACGCGGAATCCGAAGCGAATATTTCACCCGGGGTTAGGGTTTGGCCGTCGCTGACGCGGTTCAGGCGGTCGCACGCACATCAGGAGGCCGCCGCGCCGTTCGGGTCCAGCCGGTAGCCGCCGCCTTCCGTCACCAGCAGGCGGGCGTTGGACGGGTCGGGCTCGATCTTCTGGCGCAGCCGGTAGATGTGCGTCTCCAGCGTGTGCGTCGTCACCGCGGCGTTGTAGCCCCACACCTCGTTCAGCAGCACCTGGCGCGCGACCGGGCGGGTGCCGGCGCGATACAGGAATTTCAGGATCGCCGCCTCCTTTTCGGTCAGGCGGATGCGCCGGTTCTTCACCGGCTCCTGCAGCAGCTTGGCGGCGGGGCGGAACGTGTACGGCCCGATGGTGAACACCGCGTCCTCGCTGTTCTCGAAGATGCGCAACTGCGCGCGCAGCCGCGCCAACAGCTCGGCCAGGCGAAACGGCTTGGCGATGTAGTCGTTGGCGCCGGATTCCAGGCCGCGCACGACATCGGCCTCGTCGTCCGAGCCGGTGAGCATGATGATCGGCACCTTGATGCCGGCGCGGCGCAGCTTCACGCAAAGGTCGCGCCCGTCGCCGTCCGGTAGCCCCACGTCCAGGATCACCGCGTCGAAGCGATTCTCCCCGGACATGATCTTGCCGTCCGCCTCGGCCGCGGTGGCCGCCCCCATGGCGGCGAACTCCCCATCGACCGCCAGTTGTTCGGCCAGCGTGGTGCGCAGCGCCTGGTCGTCGTCCACGATCAAGATGGGCCGTTCACCCGGCATCGGCAAAACCCCCTTCGATCCGGGAATGCGAGCCAGGATTGCCCGCACCCGAGTGCTTCACGATCGTCCGAGGCCACGCAAATTTTGGTGTTCGGCATCGATCGTAGCCCAAACGCAGCCGACCGGCCGGCCAATCTGCCATGGCGCCGCAGCTTTTGCACACTTTTTCGTGAGAGTGAGGTCGCGTTCAAGGGCCGAGCCGCAATATATTCGCCGCTCGGCTCTGCGCGGTTGGGATGATTGTTGGCGCGCGCCAGGCCTGGAGAAGCAGTAGAACGACACCGGCCCTCGCCGAATGGTCCCGAACCGCGCTGACCCGCCCGATGCCCGCATGACGCCGATCAAGTCCCGCCTGGCCTGTGCTCCGGCTTTCGCCGACGCGAACGCTCGCGCCCCGGAGCGCGCCATGCCCGATGCGTCGGCGCTCGCGCTGCGCGCCGTTCATCGCGCCATCGCGGAGTTGCGCCGCGGCGTGCCCGTGCTGCTGAAGGCGGAGGAGCCGGTTGTGGTCCTGGCCGCCGAAACCGCGGTGGCGCGGGGGCTTGCCGAAATGGCCGCGCTCGCGGCCGGCGAGGCGATCATGCTGCTGGCCCCGACCCGGGCGGCCTCGCTGTTGCGCCGGCCCGTGGAGCAGGGCGCGGCGGCTATCGCCCTGCGCATGCCGCTGGCGGAGATCGATCCGGCCATGCTGCGCGGCCTCGCCGATCCCACGGCGGACCAGGTCGTGCTCGCCCCGCCGGAGCATCTGGCGCCGACGTCCGCCATCGCCCCGGCCGCGCTGGCACTCGCCAAGCTGGCGCGCCTGCTGCCGGCGGTGCTGGTCGCGCCGGCGCGCGCCGAGGCGGGGTCGCCCGCCGCGGACCCGCGGGTGCTTGCCGTCGCGGCGGCGGATGTCCTGAGCTACCCCGGCGCGCCGGCGGCGCTCGCGCGCGTGGCTGAAGCGCGGGTGCCGCTAGAAGACGCCGCGGACGCCCGCGTGATAGCGTTTCGCGACCCGGATTCCGGCGCCGAGCACCTCGCCATTCTGATCGGCCGGCCGGAACAGCATCCGGCCCCACTCGTGCGCGTCCACTCGGAGTGCTTCACCGGCGACCTACTCGGCAGCCTCCGTTGCGATTGCGGCCCGCAGCTTCGCGGCGCGATCCGGCGCATGGCCGCGGAGGGTTCGGGGGTGCTGGTTTATCTGGCGCAGGAGGGCCGCGGCATCGGCTTGGTCAACAAGTTGCGCGCCTACGTGCTCCAGGATCGCGGGCTCGACACGCTGGACGCCAATCGCGCCCTCGGCTGGGGCGTGGACGAGCGCAATTTCCTCGTCGCCGCGACCATGCTGGAACAGCTCGGGATCGCCAGCGTCCGGCTGCTGACGAACAACCCGGCGAAGGTGGCGGCGCTGGCCGCCTGCGGGATCGAGGTGGCGGGGCGCGAGGGACATGTGATCGCGCCGAACGGGGTCAACGACCAGTACCTCGCGACCAAGGCCGAACGGTTCGGGCATTTCCTGAAGTGACGCCCGCGGCCGCGTCACCGTCCGCGTAATCGCGCGCGATCGGCAGCGGGCGGGAGCGGCCATGCGCCTTCGAATCGCGACCTGGAACATCAACTCGGTCCGCTTGCGCCTGCCGCTCCTGCGCGAACTGGTCGCGGCACTCGACCCGGACGTGATCTGCCTGCAGGAGACCAAGGTGCCCGACGCGCTGTTCCCGGCCGAGCCGCCGGCCGCGCTCGGGTATCCGTACGTCTCGCATCGGGGCATGAAGGGCTACAACGGCGTCGCGGTGCTCGCGCGGTTCCCGATTGAGCTTCGGGAGAATGCGCCGGACTGGTGCGAGAAGGGCGATTGCCGCCACCTGGAAGTTGCGCTCGACCTCCCCGGCGGACCGGCGACGCTGCAGAATTTCTACGTCCCGGCCGGCGGCGACGTGCCCGACCCGGAGCTGAACCCGAAATTCGCACACAAGCTGTCGTTCGTCGCGGAGGCGACAGCGTGGTTTCGGGCGCGACCGCCGTCGGAGCGCACCATCCTGGTCGGGGACCTGAACATCGCACCGCTGGAAACCGATGTCTGGAGCCATCGGCAATTGCTGAAGGTGGTGAGCCATACGCCGCCCGAGACGGCGTGGCTGACGGCGTGGCTGAACGCCGGCTTCACCGACGCGGTGCGCCATTTCGTGCCGGCGGAACAGAAACACTTCACCTGGTGGTCATATCGCAACCAAAACTGGCGCGCCTCCGACCGCGGGCGCCGGCTCGACCACATCTGGGTTACGCCCGATCTGACCGGAGCCTTGCGGCGGCAGATCACGCTGAAGAATGCCCGCGACTGGCCGCAAGCGTCCGACCACGTGCCCGTCTGCGTGGAAATCGAGCTTCCTGGCCGCTCAGGCGGCCGCCAAGTCCAAGCGGGCCCCACCCGATTGCCGCGCGGGCGTTGACTTCGCTACCCCCGGGGCACACGGTACGGCGGAAAAAATCAGCGGCAGGAAACGGAAAGCCATGGCTCCGAAAGATAGCGACGGGCAGGGGCGGCGGCTGCGCAGCCGCCGCTGGTTCGACGATCCGCACGACCCCGCGATGACCGCGCTCTACGTCGAGCGCTACCTCAATTATGGCCTGACGCGCGAGGAATTGCAGGGCGGCAAGCCGATCATCGGCATCGCGCAGACGGGCTCCGATCTCGCCCCCTGCAACCGCCACCATCTGGATCTCGCCCGCCGCGTAAAGGACGGCATCCGCGAGGCCGGCGGCGTACCGCTGGAATTCCCGCTGCACCCGATCCAGGAAACCGGCAAGCGCCCGACCGCCGCGCTGGATCGCAACCTCGCCTATCTCGGCCTGGTCGAGGTGCTGCACGGCTATCCGCTGGACGGCGTCGTGCTCACCACCGGCTGCGACAAGACCACGCCCGCCTGCCTGATGGGCGCGGCGACGGTGAATATCCCCGCCATCGTGCTCTCCGGCGGGCCGATGCTGGACGGCTGGTGGAAGGGCAAGCTCTCCGGCTCCGGCACGATCGTCTGGGAAGGCCGCAAGCTGTACGCCGAGGGCAAAATCGACTACGAGCAGTTCATGCAGATGGTCGCCTCTTCGGCGCCCTCGGTCGGCCACTGCAACACCATGGGCACGGCGAGTTCGATGAACTCGCTTGCCGAGGCGCTCGGCATGTCGCTGCCCGGCTGCGCCATGATCCCGGGGCCCTACCGCGAGCGCGGCCAGATCGCCTACGAAACCGGAAGGCGGATCGTTGGCATCGTGCAGGAGAACCTGCGCCCCTCCGACATCATGGTGCGCAAGGCGTTCCAGAACGCGGTGATGGTCGCGGCCGCGATCGGCGCCTCCTCCAACTGCCCGATCCACATGGTCGCGATCGCGCGCCACATGGGCGTCGAGCACACCTTGGACGACTGGCAGGACTACGGGCCGGAGATTCCGCTGCTGGCGGATTGCCAGCCGGTCGGCCGGTTCCTCGGCGAGGCGTTCCATCGCGCCGGCGGCGTGCCGGCGGTCATGCGCGAACTGTTGCGCGCCGGCAAGCTGCATGGCGACGTGATGACGGTCAGCGGCAGGACCGTCGCGGAAAACCTGGAGAACGTGCCCGAACCCGACCGCGAGGTGATCCGGCCGTATGACAAGCCGCTGAAGGAGCGCGCCGGCTACGCCGTGATGTCGGGCAACCTGTTCGAGAGCGCGGTGATGAAGATCAGCGCCATCGAGCCGGATTTCCGCCGCCGCTTTCTTTCCGATCCGGCGCATCCGAACGTCTTCGAGGGCAAGGCGATCGTGTTCGAGGGGCCGGAGGACTACCACGCCCGCATCGAGGACCCGGATCTGGGCTGCGACGACCATTCGGTGCTGGTGATCCGCAACGCCGGGCCGGTCGGCTATCCGGGCAGCGCCGAGGTGGTGAACATGCAGCCCCCCGCCGCGCTCCTGAAACAGGGCGTCGAGGCGTTGCCGACCATGGGCGACGGACGGCAGAGCGGCACCTCCGGCAGCCCGTCGATCCTGAACGTCACGCCGGAAGCCGCGGTCGGCGGCGGGCTGGCGTTGCTCAAGACCGGCGACCGCATCCGCATCGACCTGAACACGCGCAAGGTCGATCTGCTAATCCCCGAGGACGAGCTGAAGGCGCGCAAGGCCGCCTGGAAGAAGCCCGACCTGAAAAACCAGACGCCGTGGGAGGAGATCTATCGCGGCATGGTCGGCCAGCTCGGCACCGGCGCCTGTCTCGAGCCGGCGGTGCTGTATCTGAACATCGTCGAAACCCGCGGCGAGGCACGCAACAACCATTAGGGAACCTCGAAGATTGTCGTTATCAGTGCTGGCAGTGCATCAGTGCTGACAGTGCTGCATGACGGGATGGTTAGCGCGACGGTGGTGGTGGGAGCTGCTCATCTCATTGGCGAGATTCTGCATGCCGATCGCCTCCGGTCGATCACACAGGACAGCGTTGAATCCCATCTGTGCCCGCGCCGGGGAAGCGATTTTTCGAGGTGCCCATCAGCCCTCATCCCGGGCCTGTCCATCGGGTCCCATCGTGCTTACCGCGATCGTAGCCCGACCAGGCGGCAGAGGGAGATCGGCACGAGCCCGCTCCCTATATGATATTGCTTTGTTTACTGGGCGGAGCGAACCTCCGCGGGAGATTCTGTGCGGCGAGCCTCAGGATGACTGGAGGGGGAGATGAACGGAGATTTGGCCAAAGCATGGGTGACAAAAAGAGCCAAGAGGTACATCGATGTGGATCTGCGGAAGGTTGCGGTGACGGATTTGGGACGATACAGCCATATACATCATACAGACCAGGCCACACACAACTACAATGATTACTGCTCTGGAAAGAAAATAGACTCGGCCGAATGTGATGGGTTTTCGAGCAAGGTGTACGCATATCTAAAAGGTAAGGACAACGTACGAGATAGCGCGTCACCTAGCGTGCTGAAAGTCGGGCTTCTACCCGCAGATGCATCGTTCGCCCACAATTTTGTCATCGTCAACGCAGCGCTCGACGGTACAGTTCGCGAAATTTCATTGGACCCGCTTCCCACGGACGCCGCGAATTGGGTTGTTGTCGATGGCTGGCGGGCCGGGCTGGGTTGGGACTATGACGAGTGTGTTTTCGTAATCAACCAAGATTTTGTAAACGACTGGGGAGCGAGGATGCAAATTCACAAGGGATGGAATCCCGACATTGCACTGAGTTTCACGCTGGGCTTGAAGAAGACAAAGTAATACCCGGTCTCGTTGATGTAAACTCCGGCGTTCGCCGCGGCCGCGCTCACCATCTTGCTCCATGGCATCGGGCGTATTACGGAGAGGATACCATTGCGCCGCGATGCGGCGCCGGGAAATTCAGGCATTCCGTCTGCAAGGTGCGGAAGAGGAGCGGCAGATGGCAAGCAGGCTGGCCGGCAAAACCGCGTTCCTGACGGCAGCGGCGCAGGGCATCGGTCGCGCGACTGCGCTCGCCTTCGCCGCCGAGGGCGCGCAGGTGATCGCGACCGACCTCAACGAGCAGAAGGTCGCGGAAATCGCCGGCGAGCGCATCCGCACGCGCAGGCTCGACGCGCTGAACGCAGCCGAAATCGCGCGCGCGGCCGAGGAGGCCGGGCCGGTGGACATCCTGTTCAACTGCGCCGGCTTCGTCCACCAGGGCAGCATCCTCGATGCGACGGAGGACGAGTGGCAGTTCGCGTTCGATCTGAACGTGCGCGCGATGTTCCGCACCATCCGCGCCTTCCTGCCCGGCATGCTGGCGAAGGGCGGCGGCGCGATCGTCAACATCGCCTCGGTCGCCAGCAGCATCAAAGGCGTGCCGAACCGCTGCATATACGGCGCCAGCAAGGCGGCGGTGATCGGGCTGACGAAGTCGGTCGCCGCCGATTACGTCGCCCGCGGCGTCCGCTGCAACGCGATCTGCCCGGGGACGATCGAGACGCCGAGCCTCGACGAGCGCATCGCCGCCAATGCGGCTCAGGCCGGCTCGGTGGAAGCGGCCCGCTCCGCCTTCGTTGCCCGTCAGACCATGGGCCGGCTCGGGCGGCCGGAGGAGATCGCGGCGCTCGCGGTCTACCTGGCCAGCGACGAGTTGCGGTTCATGACCGGCCAGGCCGTGGTGATCGACGGCGGCTTCACCGTCTGATAGCTACGCTGCCGGCCGGACAGCCGGCGATGCATCGGGGGGAGTAAAGCGATGAAGCTGTTGCGCGTGGGCGCTTCGGGCGCCGAAAAGCCCGCCATGATGGACTCCGGAGGGGGGGCTCCGCGACCTCTCCGGCGTGATCCGCGATGTCGATGCCGAGGCGCTCTCCGATCAGGGGCTGAAGCGGCTGGCGGGGCTCGACTGGCGGAACCTGCCGAAAGTCCAGGGCAGTCCGCGCATCGGCCCGTGCGTGCCGCGGCCGGTGAACTTCTTCTGCATCGGCCTCAACTACGCCGACCACGCCGCCGAATCCGGCATGCCGATCCCGAAGGAGCCGATCGTGTTCCTGAAGTCGCTCGGCGCGTTCTGCGGTCCGAACGACGACGTGAAGATCCCGCGCGGCGCGAAGAAGCTGGACTGGGAGGTCGAGCTCGGCGTCGTCATCGGCAAGCGCGGCAGCTACATCCCCGATAATCAGGCGCTGGAGTACGTGGCCGGCTACTGCGTCTGCAACGACGTGAGCGAGCGCGAATTCCAGCTCGAGCGCGGCGGCACCTGGGACAAGGGCAAGGGCTGCGAGACCTTCGGGCCGGTCGGGCCTTGGCTGGTCACGCGCGACGAAATCCCCGACCCGCAGGCGCTGCCGATGTGGCTGGATGTCGAGGGCAAGCGCATGCAGAACGGCAGCACCAAGACGATGATCTTCGGCGTCGACAAGCTGGTGAGCTATCTCAGCCATTTCTTCGTGCTTTATCCGGGCGACATCATCTCCACCGGCACGCCGCCCGGCGTCGGCGCCGGCGTGAAGCCGACCCCGGTGTTCCTGAAGGCGGGCCAGACGATGCGGCTCGGCATCGAAGGGCTGGGCGAGCAGCAGCAGCGCGTCGTGGAGGGCTGAGCCGAAGCGGCAAACCGAGCAAGGGCTGAATGCGCGCAAGCGCCGTTCCGCTAGGTCCGGCGAACGGACTCGGTTGGCTCGGATGCGGGCCGATCCCGCAATTGACTGCGCCCGGGCCATCGCGGCGCTTCGCCGCGGCACCGCGGTTGGCGGCAGTATTCGCGTGGCTTGGCACGCCCCCCGGAGCGGTTGCCGGCCTCATTCTGGCAACCGCGCTGGCGCGTATGGCGGCTGGCTGGGCGATGGGGCTCGGCATCGACGAGAGTTACGTCGTCGCAACCAGTCGGGCGCTCCAGCTCAGCTATTTCGACCACCCGCCGTTGGTCTGGTGGCTCTCCTGGGCGGCGGCGCATCTGTTCCACAGCCAAGCGGATCTCGTGGTCCGGCTGCCGTTCATCGCGCTGTTCGCGGCGAGCACTTGGCTGCTGTACCGCCTGACCGCGCTGCTCTACAGCCCTCGCGCGGGAGTTTGGGCGGCCGCCGCGGCGAATCTCGCGCCGGTGTTCGGGGTCAGCACGGCCGGCTGGGTGTTACCCGACGGTCCGCTCGACTGCGCCTTGCTCGGCGCCGCTTTGTGCCTGGCGCACGCCCTGCCGGTCGCCAGGGCCGCAGCGGAGACAAGGCAATCCTTGGGCCTGGTGGCTCGGGGCGGGGGCGTGCGCCGGATTGGCGCTGCTCTCGAAATACTCGGCGGTGCTGACGCTTGCCGGGGCGTTTCTCTACTTGCTGACTTAGCCCCGGCATCGGCGATGGCTGGCCCGCCCACAGCCCTATCTCGCGCTGATCCTGGCCGTGGCGCTCTTCAGCCCGGTGCTGTTGTGGAACGCCCAGCACGGCTGGGCCTCGTTTGCGTTCCAAGGCGGCCGGGCAGAGGCCGGACGATGGCACCTGCTTGCGCCGCTGGTGGTGCTGGGCGGAGAAGCCGCGTTCTTGCTGCCGTGGATTTGGGCGCCCCTGATGGTTGTGTTCGCAACGGCATTGCGCCGCGGCAGCGCTGACGCTGGAAGTTGGTTGCTGGCTTGCTTGGCCCTGTTTCCAATCGCGGTGTTCGCCATCGTGGCGCTCTGGGCCCGTGGGCACGTCCTGTTCCATTGGGCGGCACCCGGATACCTGTTTCTGTTTCCGCTGCTCGGGGCGGCGGTCGACTCAGGGGGCGCGGCCGGCAGCCGAGTGGCGCGGTACGGGCTGATCGCGACGGCTGGGCTTATTTGCACCGGACTGTTCGTGATCGACAGCGAAGTGCGCCTGAACTGGCTTCCAACGGTTGCGGAAGATTTCGCCCCCGGCAAGGATCCGGATCTGGCGGCGCTCGACTGGACATCGCTCCGAACGGATTTAGCGGTTCGCGGGCTGCTTGGGCGGCCAAAGCTGGTCGTGGCCGCACTCCGCTGGTACGAGGCGGGAAAGATCGATTACGCCCTGGGCGGGAGGGTGAAGGTGATCTGTCTGGGCGACGATCCGCGCGAATACCGGTACGTCGACGGTCCCGCCAGTCTTGCCGGAGACGACGTGCTCATCCTGTCGCCGCGCCGCCGAGCCACGACGATCCTGCAGCGATATGCGCGATCCTTCCATCGCATGGACGCGCTGCCGCCCATCATGCTCCGCCACGACGGCCTACCCGCCATGCCGATCTCGGTGGTTCTGGGACACGGCTTTCAACCCGGACCTAGGCCGCAAGGCTGACCCGGGAGCCATTGCGTGCCGCCGCGGCCTCAGCGCTCGCGGCGACAGCGGCGTGAGCGGACGCGAGGGGGGAGGTCGGAGCCCAAGAAGGCAACCACTTGGCACGGGCTCATGTGCCGATGCGGCCGGCGGGACGGCTGGCGGTTGATGTGCAGGATCAGCGACCCGCCGCCCGCCAGCGCCAGCCGCAACGTGCCCTGCCGGATCGCCTTCATGTACAGCGGTTCCGGCCCCCCGAAGCCGGTCAGGATGCCGGCGCCCACGGCGGCCACCCGGCCGCGGTACTCGGCGGCGAGATACGGCGTGTGCGAGTGATAGAGCCCGACCGCGATGTACCAGTTGCCGCCGGCGTCGCTGTCGTGCAGCCGCTGCAGATAGCGCGCGCCGTACGTCACGTTGTGCGCGGGGTCGAACGCCTCGTCTAGCGAGCGGAACGCGCCGGGGTGCATTTGCAGATCCACCTGCATGCAACCCACGTCCATGAAGTTGACGCCGCGCGTCATCCCCTGCTTCGCCCAGGCGACGGCCGCCGCCTTGCTCTGGAAGAAGTAGCCCTTCCCGTCGGCGTTGATCGTCCACGGCCAGGCGCGCACGTCGGACATGCTGTTGATCGGGCGCCCGCTCTCCACCTTCGCGATCGTCCCGAGCAGCCCACCCGGCAACTTGAAGCGCGTCTGTGCCGCCCCGATCGCCGCGGTGCAGAGCGCGCTCTGCTTCTCATCCCAGGATTGCGGCTTCGCCGCTTTGCGCGCGGCCTCCGCCGCCTGCTTCGGCGGGTGCGCGCCAGCGCTGTCACGATGCCGGTGCACCGCGGCATCCGCCGAGGCCGCGAGCATCAGGGGCGCCAGTCCGGCCAGGGCCAGAGCCCTGCCGCGCCCCCAGGCACGTCGTTTGGCGGTTCGGCGTGCGCTCCGCCAGCGCGGCCTGAGTGCCGCATCAAACCCCATGTCGCAATCCGGCTGCTGGTGGTGGACGAGCCGTCGAAAGCTATGGTCCCCGCCGGGACGGCGCAACCCGCCGTGCGGGTCAGGCACCCGGATGCCGCTCCGAGCGAATCGGCATGCGCAGCAGGTCGGGGAAGGTCAGCTCGCGCGGGTCGCGCCAAGCCGGCACGCCGATGGTGATGGCCGCCTGCGGCACGTCGAGCCGCAGCGTGCCGTGCATGGCAAAGAAGCATCGACAAGCAGGGCCTGGGCGCGGCAGCATGCTCCGCCGCATCGCTGCACGCTCGCAAATCCGGGCCGGCAAGGCCCGCCAATCAGGGGACCAGGACATATGTCCAGCGAATTCACCATCGCCAAGTTCCGCGACGTCGCGAAGGGTCTGCAGCCGGGCCAGTTCGCGGTCGGCGAGCGCAAGAGCGCACAGAGCCTCGCCGATCTCGACCCGATCTACCGCCAGCTTCTGGACCAGCCGATCACGGTGACGCTCGGGCTGATCGGCCCGGATGGAAGGCCGAGCCTGACGCCGATGTGGTTCGACTACGAAGGCGACAAGATCCTCGTGAACACGGCGTCGCACCGCCCGAAATGCGAGTGGATAAGGAAGAATCCCCGGCTGACGATCCTGCTGGTCAATCCGCAGAACGCGTATCACTGGGTGCAGATCAAATGCACCGTGGAGAAAGAAGTGCGCGAATGGGAGCCGGGCGGCGAATGGGCGACGACGCAACTCGACAAGATATGGACCAAGTACACGAAGCAGCCGCCGCCCTATTCGCTGCGCGACCCGAGCATCGACGAGAAGCGCGTGCTGTTCGTCTGCGGTATCGACCGGATCGCCACGTTCGGTCAGCCGTGACCGCTATCGGCTCGCGTCCGACGCGCCGAGCGGGCGAGAGCCGGCGCGGATGAAGATCACGGTCGAAGTGGACTGCACACCCGAGGAGGCGCGGGCGTTCCTCGGCCTGCCGGATGTGAAGCCGCTGCAGGAGGCGGCCATGGAGAAACTGAGGCAACAAATGGCGCAGTCCGCCAACGCCCTCGCGCCCGAGGCTTTGCTCAAGACTTGGCTGTCGTTCGTTCCGCAAAACCCGGACCAGCTACGCGACGTGATGGGCGGGCTGTTCCGGTCCTGGTCCGTGGGCCGGCAGCCAGCAAAGGCCGACGAGACGCCTGGTCCCGAGGCACCAACGGAAGGCAAATCCGAGGCGGACGCAAGATCGCCCCTGATCACATCACCCCGTGACGGGGAAAGACCAGAACCCGCGGCCGCCACGGAAGCAGCAGGACGTTCATCATCGGTCGCCTTCCTCTCGTTGCTGGAGCGGTTTCGGGCTGACTGGAATCGTGGTCCTCCCTTCGTCATGGCCGCACTTGATCGGGCCATCTCGGGGCCGCGCGGGATTGCCGGGTCAAGCCGGCAATGACGGCCTTTGCGGGGTTTCCGGTCCAGCTGAAAGCGCTCCAACCCGCAGGCTGCCCGGTTCCGGCTTCGATCCACAAGCAATCGTCAGTGCGCCTGCGCGGCCTGGTTCTGCCAGCGGGTTACGTCCGCGAGATCGGGCAGGTGGCGTGGCGCGTTCGCCGGGCCGGTGATGGTCAGCCCGAGCACCGGCAGGTCCGGCGATGCCGGGCGGATCGCGGCGTGCAGATCGATCGACGCGTCGGGCAGATCAATGCTGCCGGTCAGCACGGCGCTGCCGCTCGGCGCCGTCATCTCGGCCTTGCCGAGTTGCAGGATGCCACGGCTGGCCGTCGCGTTCACGTTCAGCCGATCGAACGCAGTGCGCCCGGATGCGAGCGCGGCCTTCAGCGCGGGATTGAGGTCGCTCTGGCCAGAAGCCGAGTGCAGCGCGGCGTCGAGAGCCGGCAGATCGAAGCCGGCGAGCACGCCCTCGCGCACCGAGACATGCACGCTGCCCCCGAGCGTCGCCAGCATGGTGGCCGGGCTGTGGCCGGCGGCGGTCAGGTCCAGGTCGGCATCCGCCCGCCCGCCGACGATGTCCAGGGCCGCGCCGGTGAGCGGGCCGGGAATCCGCACGTCGCTCAGCTTGCCCCGGAGCGCGAGCGCCGGCGACTCCGACCCCGCTTGCAGGCTGGCCTCGCCGGAGAACCCGCCGCCCAGCAGCTTGGCCTGGATGTCCTGCAAGCGCAGCCTGCCCTGCCGCAGGCCGAGGGTAGCGGATGCCTGCTCCGCCACCGGCGTTCGCGCCGCCCCGGCCGGCCCCGCGACGATCCGCTTCGCCGCCAGTTGGACCCGCGCCTCCCAACCGCGTAGCGCCTCGAATGGCAGCGGGTTGGGCGAGCGCAGATCGTATGGCGGAAGCGGCAAGGTATCGGCGGCGAGGCTGCCGACCACGCGCGGCTCTTGCCCGGTCCGATCGATCGACAAATCGCCGTCTGCCCGCAACTCGCCGGCGACCAAGCGGATTCCGTCCACCCCGATGCGATCGGGCGCGATGCCAAGGCGAAGCTGGGCCGCGAGCGGGCCGTCGCCGAAGGCGGTCGCGAGGTCGGCGAACCCCGCCTGACGCAGCACGAGGGCGGCGGCGGGAGCGTTCAGGGCGAAGCTCGCCGCGCCGCGCGTGGGCCAATCGAGTTGCGCCTGCATGCCGAGATCGGTCTTGCCGAGCAGCAGCCGCGCAGTCACCGCCGTCGCGCTGGCCGGCCCGTCTGCCTCGACCCAAACCAGCAGGGGCGCGCGCCAGAATGCCAGGGTCGCCCGCCAGACCGGGGCGAGCCAGCCGCCGATCTGGCTGGCGTCCTGCGTCGTGAACGCGAGCCTCGCGTGGGTGATCCGGCCCGAGGCGTCGATGCTGCCCGACACGTTCGCCTGCAACCCGAGCGCGCGCGCCTCGGCATGCCGAATGGACAGCCGGCCACCAGTGGCCGCCCCGTTCAGCACCAGGTCGCTGACCGCGATCCCCGCGACCGTTGCACTCGCGGCCTGGAGCTGCACATCGACGTCGAGCGAGCGCAGCAGCTTGGCGAGCCGCGCCGGCGAGGGCGCCGCGGCGGGCAGCCAGGGATCGAGGTCTAATCGATCCGATTTCAGAACTACCCGCAGGCCCGCCCTGGCCCTCGGCCCGCGCGGGGTGGCCGGCTCACTGAACAGGCTGAGCCCGACGTTGACCAACCCGTTCACATGGCTCGCATCGAGCTTTCCGGCGAGGTTGCTCAAGGTGAGCCGGCCCGCCCGTACCGCCGCGCTGGCGGACAGGTCGAGCGTGCGGAGCACGCCGGACGGCAGCGTTTCCAGGCCATGCCGGCCCTTCGGGTCCAGCCATCGCAAGGTTGCGCGCAAATCCGGGGCCGCCAGCGCCACCTTGCCCTCGAAGCGCAGCGGCGGGTCGCGCACGGCTGCGGCCGCCGGCTGAATGATCCGTCCGCTGACGCGCAGATGGGCCTCGCCCGGCAGCACGCCGCGGACGTCGCGGATCGCCACCGTGCCGCGGTCGATTTCGGAGGCGATGCGAAGCTGGCGGACGACGCCGCCCGCGAGCGGCGCCGCTTCGGCGGACAGATCGATGCCGACCGGGTACGAGAGGCCGTGCGTCCGCAGCAGCACCGGCAGCCAGGAGTCCAGATCGAGCCGGCTTGCCCTGACCGCGAGATCGACGCGAAGCGCGGGCTTGGTGCGCAGCGATACCGCGCCGTGCGCCGGCGCGCCGCCGATCAGCAACGCCAGATTGTCCGCGACCGCCAGGCCGGAGGCGACCGTCAGCCGCCCCTCGGCGCTGAACGCGACCTTCGGCGCGGGCAGCAACAGCGCGAGGTCGGGGCCTTTCGCGGAAATCCGCCCGCCCATGCCGCCCGGACTGATCTCGCCCGCGAACGTCGCCTGCGTGCCGTGCAGCGCGCCTTCGCCGCTGAGCGTCAGGTCCAGCGGCGCGGTGTCGTCCGCTCCCGCCGCACCGAGCGCCGCGTCGACGCGCCAGACATGGCCGAACGCTTGCCCGGTTCCGGACAGACTATAGCCGCCGGTCGGCCCGGAAATCGCCAGCCGCGCCGCGACGTGGGTGATGACGACCTTGCCGACGGAAAGCCGCCCGTTCTCGATGCGGGCGGACAGTCCGGCGAGCCAGGCCGGCCGCCGCGCCGGGAAGGCGCTCTCCGGCAACGGCCAGGGCAGTTTCAAGTCGACCCCGCGCAGCACCAAATCGCGCGCATCGAGCCGCCCGGCCAGGAGCGGCCCGAGCGCGACGCTGAGGCTGAGTTGGCCGGCGGACAGCGAGCCCTGGTCGGGCTCGCCGGCGATGCGCACGTCGGCGGCGGTCAGCACCGGCTCGGGCAGCAATCGCAGCGAAATCGGGCCTTGGATCAGCACCGGCCGGTCGAGCACCGCCGCGGCCAGACGCGTGACATCGTCGCGGTAGCGGTTCCAGTCGAGGTAGCGCGGCACCAGCCACGCCGCGACCGCCGCCGAAGCCAGAAGCGCCGCCAGGAATATCAGAAGGGCGCGAAAGAATCGCACGCCTATCGAGCGGCTTCGATTTTTTCGCATGTGGATCGAATAATTGGCCGGGTGCATGAAAGTGGCGCGCGAACAGCCGCGACCGCTCCCCCGCTTCCGCCCAGGTGAGCGAGACCGTGAATGCCACTCATCCGCCGGGGCGTCCCCAGCCGCCACCGCCCGGCGTTTCGATGACGAACACGTCGCCGGGCTCCAGTTCGGCGCTGGCGGTGCCGCTCAGCACCTCGCGCGCGCCGCCGGCGCGGTCCACCCATTGCCGGCCGGCCGCGCCGTCCGCCCCGCCCGCCATGCCGAACGGCGGCACGTTGCGGCGCGAGGCGACCACCACGGCGGTCATCGGTTCCAGGAAGCGAATCCGCCGCACCGAGCCATCGCCGCCGCGCCAGCACCCCGCGCCACCGGAACCGCGGCGGATCGAGAATTCCTCCAGGCGGACCGGATGACTCAGTTCCAGCACCTCCGCGTCGGTCATGCGCGTGTTCGTCATGTGCGTCTGCACCGCCGAGGTGCCGTCGAAGCCCGGCCCCGCGCCAGTGCCGCCGCAGATCGTCTCGTAGTATTGGCGATCACGGTTGCCGAACAGGAAATTGTTCATGGTCGCCTGGCTGCACGCCATCGCGCCCAGCGCGCCGAATAGCGCGTTGCACGCGGCCTGCGAGACTTCGGTATTGCCCGCGACGACCGCCGCACCCGGTTCGGGCGAGAGGAAGGTGGCCGGCGGGATCACGATCTCGATCGGCTTCAGGCAACCGTCGTTCAACGGAATGTCGTCGGCAACCAGGCAGCGGAACACGTAGAGCACCACCGCGCGCACGACCGCCGGCGGGGCGTTGAAGTTGTTGTCCCGGTGCTGCTTGCCGGTGCCGGTGAAATCGACCACCGCGGAGCGCGCCTCGCGGTTCACGTGCACGCTGACGCATAGCGGCTCCCCGCTGTCCATGCGATACAAGAATTCGTCGTCGCCGGCGGGGTCTCCGCGAACGTGTTCGTCGGGTGCCCCGATGCGGTCGATGACGCGGCGGACGCTTTCCTCGGCGTTGTCCATGACGTGGCGCATGTACGCGCGCACCACCTCCCAGCCGTATTGCGCGACGACGCGATGCAGTTCACGCACGCCCTTCTCGTTCGCCGCCACCTGCGCCTTGATGTCGGCCACGTTCACGTCCGGGCTGCGCGCCGGATATTTCGCGCCCGCGAGAACGGCGCGGAACTCCGCCTCGCGGAAATGCCCGCCATCGACCAGCAGGAAATCGTCGATGACCACGCCTTCCTCTTCCAGCGTGCGCGAGGCGGGCGGCGTGGAGCCGGGCGTGATCCCGCCGACATCGACATGGTGGCCGCGATTACCGGCGAAGAAGCGGATTTCCTTGCCCGCTTCATCGAATACCGGCGTGATGACGGTGATGTCGGGCAGATGCGTGCCGCCGTTGAACGGATTGTTCAGCGCGATCACGTCGCCGGGCTTCAGGCTCCCGCGCCGGTGGCGCAGCACGGTGCGCACGCTCTCGCCCATGGCGCCGAGATGCACCGGGATATGCGGCGCGTTGGCGACCAGATTGCCCTCGGCATCGAAGATGGCGCAGGAGAAATCCAGCCGCTCCTTGATGTTCACGCTCATCGCGGTGTTCTGCAGCACCGCGCCGGCCTGCTCGGCGACGTTCATGAACAGGTTGTTGAACAGTTCCAGCAGCACCGGGTCGGCGCGGTCGGTCCCGACGGCGATGCGGGTTTCGCGCGGCGCCGTCCGTTGCAGCCGCATATGATCGAGGCCGGTGATTTCCGCCGTCCAGCCGGGCTCGACCACCGTGGTGGCGTTGGCCTCGCGGATCAGCGCCGGGCCGGCGATGCGATCGCCCGCCCGCAGGTCGGTGCGCTCGAACACTGGCGCGCGCCGCTCGCGTCCTCCCGTCCAGATCGCGACGTCGTCGACCGGCGCGAGCGTTGGCCCGGCGCGCGGCGCGGCGGCGGTTTCGCGAACCGTATCGCCGGCCGCCGTCGCCTCGACGGCCACCGCTTCCGCGATGACGGGCCGATCCGGGGTGGCGAAGCCGAAGCGCCTCCGATGCGCCTCGGTGAAATTCGCCAGCACCTGCTCGGCCGGGCCGAGCGGCACGTGCAAGGCGGCCTCGGTGGCTTCGTAGCGCAAATAGAGGCCGCGGGCGATTTGAATGCGCCGGGCCTCGGCTCCTTGACGCAGCAACTCTTGCCGCGCCTGTTCCGCCAGTTCATCGGCGAGCGCAGTCAGATCTGGCAGCGCCGCGGGGCCGAACGGGATTTCGACGGCCTGCTGGCGCATGACAGTCTGGTCGGCGAGCCCCATGCCGTAGGCCGAGAGCACGCCCGCGAACGGGTGAATGAACACGGTCCGCATACCGAGTTCGTCGGCCACCATGCAGGCGTGCTGGCCGCCGGCGCCGCCGAAGCAGACCAGCGCGAAGCGGGTAGCGTCGTGACCCTTCTGCACGGAAATCTGCTTGATCGCGTTCGCCATGTTGGCGACCGCGATGCGCAAAAACCCTTCGGCCACCGCGCGCGGGTCCTGGTGTGCGCCCGTCGCCGCGCCGATCTCTCGCGCAAGGGCCGCGAATTTCTCCGCGACAATCGCGTCATCCAGCGGCTGGTCGGCCTCGGGGCCGAATATGGCGGGGAAATGCGCGGGCTGGATTTTGCCGACCACCACGTTGGCGTCGGTGACGGTGAGCGGCCCGCCGCGCCGGTAGCAGGCCGGTCCCGGCACCGCGCCGGCGCTGTCCGGGCCGACGCGGAAACGCGCGCCGTCGAATGTCAGGATCGACCCGCCGCCCGCCGCCACCGTGTTGATGGCCATCATCGGGGCGTAGATGCGCACCCCGGCCAATTGCGTCTCGAACGTGCGCTCGAACGCGCCGGCGTAGAGCGCGACATCGGTCGAGGTGCCACCCATGTCGAAACCGATGATCCGGTCGAGCCCGGCCTGCCCGGCCGTGCGCGCCGCGCCGACGATGCCGCCCGCCGGCCCCGACAGGATCGCGTCCTTGCCGCGGAAGCGCCGGGCCTCCGCCAGTCCGCCATTCGATTGCATGAAGAACAGCCGCACGCCCGGCAGTTCGGTGGCAACCTGATCGACGTAGCGGCGCAGGATCGGCGAGAGATAGGCGTCGACCACCGTGGTGTCGCCGCGCGGCACCAGTCGCAGCAGCGGGCTGACCGCGTGGCTGGCGGAGACCTGCGGAAACCCGGCTTGCCGCGCCAGTTCGGCGAGCCGCCGTTCGTGCTCCGGGTATTTCCAGGCGTGCATGAGCACGATCGCGCAAGCCTGCAATCCGCGTCCGCGCGCCGCTTGCAGCGCGTGCAACGCCGCGGCTTCATCCAGCGTCTCGATCTCGGCGCCGTCGATGCCAACGCGGCCCGCGACCTCGGTCACCTCCTCGTAAAGTAGGGACGGCAGCGTGACCTTCAGGTCGAACAGGCGCGGACGGGTCTGATTGCCGATGCGCAGCGCGTCGGCGAAGCCGCGATTGACCACCAGCAGCGTCCGCTCGCCCTTGCGCTCCAACAGCGCGTTGGTGGCGACGGTGGTGCCCATCTTCACCGCCTCGATTTCACCGGGCGGGATCGGCTGATCGGGCGCGAGGCCGAGCACGGCCTTGATGCCGGCGATGGCGGCGTCGCGATAGCGTCCGGGGTTCTCGCTCAGCAGCTTGTGGGTGGAGAGCCAGCCGTCCGGGTGGCGGGCCACGATGTCGGTAAACGTGCCGCCACGATCGATCCAGAACTGCCAGCCTGCCATGCCTGCTCCGCCAGCGCGGCCGCCAACAGTACCGGTTGCGCCGCGATTCCCCGTGATTCCGCAGTGCAGAATGCGGGCGACGCCATGTTGGGGCAAGGCGCACGTAGCGGACCCGTGCGATGGGGATGGCTTTGCGGATTTGAAATGCCGAATATGGATCCGGGTCCTGGAGGCCTGGGGATCGCATGAGCTACTCATGAGCTACTGGGGCAAGATCATCGGGGGCGTGGCCGGGCTCGCCGTGGGCGGGCCGTTCGGCGCGGTGGTGGGCGCGGCGCTCGGGCACGCCGCGGATACCGGGGCATTTCCGCGCGGCAACATGTCGTTCGGCTGGGGACCCACGCCGGCGCGCCTGGCCTCGATGTTCGCCGGGCGCGACCAGTTGTTCGCGCTCGGCGTCGTCGTGCTCTCGGCCAAGCTCGCCAAGTGCGACGGCCCGGTGTCGCGCGCCGAGGTCGATGCGTTCAAGCGCCATTTCCGCATTCCCCCGGAATCCGTCCGCGACATCGGCCGGCTGTTCGATCATGCAAGGGAGAGTTCGGAAGGATTCACCGTTTATGCCGATCAGTTGGGCGAGCTGTTCTCCGACAACCGGGGCATGTTGGAGGACGTGCTGGCCGCGCTGTTCGCGATTGCGCGGGCCGACAAGCCGCTCAACCAGCGCGAGCTGAATTTCCTGATGCGCGTGCACCGCGGCTTCGGGCTCGACCAGCGCGCCTGGGACCGCGCCCAGGGCGGCACGTCGCGCCAGCACGCGCAGGCGGACCAGCCGGACCCGTACGGCGTGCTCGGCATTTCCGCGAAGGCGTCGGACGAGGACGTGCGGCTGACCTGGCGGCGGCTGATGCGCGAGAACCACCCCGACACGCTGGCCGCGCGCGGCGTGCCGCCGGAATTCATCGCGCGCGCCAACGACAAGGTGGCGCGCATCAACGCCGCCTGGGACAGGATCAAGCGCGAGCGCGGCCTGTGACGGTCCCGCTCCGGGACCTCCCCAGCCCCAACCAGGACGACCGCCCCGAGGGCATGCCGATCGACATGATCGTCATGCACTACACCGGCATGCTGACCGCCGCCGATGCGCTCCGGCGGCTGCGCGATCCCGTGGCGCGCGTCTCGGCGCATTACGTGGTCGAGGAGGACGGCACCGCCTGGCGCCTGGTCGAGGAGCGGCGGCGCGCCTGGCACGCCGGCGTTTCGTACTGGCGCGGCATGACCGGCCTCAACGATCGTTCGATCGGCATCGAGATCGTCAATCCGGGACACGAATGGGGCTATCGGCCGTTCGGCGCGTTGCAGATGGCGGTCGTTTGCGATCTCTGCCTGGAAATTCTCTCGCGCCATCCGGTTCCCGCGCGCAACGTCGTCGCGCACGGCGACATCGCGCCCGAGCGCAAGCAGGACCCTGGCGAGCTGTTCGACTGGGAGGGGCTCGCGATGAATGGCGTCGGCCTGTGGCCGGAGGACGTGCCGGATCTGGGCACGGGCGGCGTCCGGCGCGATGCCACCAGCCTCGGTGAGGCGCGCGCCGCGCTGGCGACGATCGGCTATCGCGTCGTTGCCGAAGGCGCGCTCGATCCCGATCTGGCCACGGTGCTCCGCGCGTTCCAGCGCCACTGGCGCCAGGAGGCGATCACGGGAGAGCCTGACGCGGGCACCGTGGCACGGCTCGCGGCCGTAGCACATCTGATCGCATAGCCTCTGGAAGTCTGATCTGCATTACCTGAACCCGATGGTGACGCAGACCTTGTGAGGCCAGCTCTATCTCGCCATTCGCTGGGTGAACGAGGGCGAGATCACCCTGTTCGGCGACCCGTTGCATCGCCAGTAGCGGCGGCGGGCGCTACTCCGCGGCGGTGGCGAGCGCGGAGGCGGGGACCGAGGGCTCGCGGCGCACCGCCGCGGCGAAGCTTTCCAGCAGCAGGCGGGAAATCGGGTCCATGCGGAAATCGTATTCCGGGTGCCATTGCACGCCGATCGCGTAGCCGGGGACGCCGGTGGGCGCGCCGCGCTTCGTCAAGGTCAGCACCCGCACCGCCTCGATCGTGCCGTCCGGCGCGACGGCCTCCACGACGAGGCCCGGAGCCAACCGGTCGATGCCCTGGTTGTGCAGCGAGTTCACGGCGAACTGCTCGCGCCCGGTCAAATCCGCCAGCCAGCCGCCCCGCGTGACGCGGACCAGATGCGCCTTGCCGATGCGCACGCGCGCGCAGGGCTGTAACGGCGTCGAGTGGTCGAGCCGCCCCGGCAGGTCCTGCAGCCGCTGGTGGAGCGAGCCGCCGAGGGCGACGTTCATCTCCTGCATGCCGCGGCAAATCGCCAGCACCGGCACCCCGGCGCCGATCGCTGCGCGGATCAGCGGCAAGGTTACGGCGTCGCGCAAGGCGTCCTCGGGCGTGCCCTCGGGATGCGGCGGCCCGCCATAGGCGGCCGGCTGCACGTTGGAGCGGCTGCCGGTGAGGATGATGCCGTCCAGCCGGGCGAGCAGCGTCTCGATGTCCGCGGCATGGCCGTTGGCCGGGATCAGCACCGGCACGCCGCCGACCACCTCGTCCACGGCGCTGACATAAGTGTCGGACGCCGCGTGATTCGGCGTGCCGAACACGCCAAACTGCTTGGAGCAGCAGGAAATGCCGATCAGCGGTTTCATTCCATTGTAAAAGATAAGGGCTGCGCCCGGCGGATTGAAAGCGAATTTGGCATGGCCGGTCCCAAGCGGACGCATTCGCCGCCGGGCGTGGCCGGCGGGCAGGCGTGGGCAGGGACGCCTAGAAGGCGAACAGCTTGTCGTCGAAACGGCCGCCGGTCTTGATGTCCGACAGCGTCACCCGCGTGATCTTGTGCTGCGCATCCACCACCGTCCACTGATACAGCTTCAGCGGCGGCTCCGTGAACACCAGCGCGAGCAGCCCGGCGCCGGGGTTGACGGTGCGCACCAGCGAGACCTGCAGCTCGCCTGGCAGCTTCACGAAGTCGGTGACGGTAACCGGACCCGAGAAGGTGATCCTGTCGGCGAGCAGGATCGACAGCGGCGTGCGCGAGAGCGGGATCGTGCTCACCTGGTTGAGCTGGAAGTCCCGGAAATACACCTGACCATGGCCCGCGATCAGCAGCAGCGGCGAGGGCGGGTCGTACTGGAAGCGGATACGGCCTGGCCGCTCCAGCCAGACCGTGCCATGGCTGACCGCGCCGTTCGGGGCCACCTGCTCGAAGCGCGCGAGCAGGCTGTGGATGCTGTTCAGGTAGGCGAGCAGCCGGTCGAGGTCCGGCTGATCCGCCGTGGTCGGCGGCGCGGCGGCGGCGCGGGTGGCAAGGCCGAGCCCGGGCGCGAGGGCGCCGAGCGCGAAGGTGGCGATCAGGTCACGGCGATGCATGCGCGGCATATGGCCCGGCAGCAGCCGGCCAGCAAGTTCGCAGCAGGGCCTCGGGCGTTCGCGCGCCGCCGCGGTCGGCTTCCGGCCGACGCGATCATCCGCGGCCGAGCGCGGCCTCCGCAGTGTCGGCGTAGCGGACGCGCAGCTCGCGCTTGAGCAGCTTGCCCGCGGAATTCTTCGGCAAGCTCTCCGCGACGAACACACGTTTCGGTACCTTGTACGGGGCCAGCAACGCGCGCGCGTGCGCGATCAGCGCCGGCTCGGCATCCTCGGCCGGCAGATCGGATTCGGCGCGCAACACCACCACGGCGGCGATCGCCTCGATCCATTTCGCGTCTGGTACCGCGATCACCGCCACCTCGGCAATGGCGGGATGCGTGAACAGCGCGTCCTCCACCTCGCGGCTCGCCACCAGCACGCCGCCGGTGTTGATCACGTCCTTCACGCGATCGACGATGTAGAGATACCCCTCGGCGTCGATCGTCGCCACGTCGCCGGAATGGAACCAGCCGCCGCGAAACGCCTCCTCGGTTTCGCGCGGCTTGTCCCAGTAGCCGAGCATAAGCTGCGGCGAGCGATGCACGATTTCGCCACGCTCGCCCGCCGCGACGTCGTTCATGTCCGCATCGACCACGCGGGTTTGCACGTTCGGCACCGGCCGCCCGGCGGAGGTCGGGCGCGCGTCGTGCTCCTCGGGGCGCAGCACGGTCGCGAGCGGCGCGATCTCGGTCTGGCCGTAGCCCTGGAAGAACCGCACGCCCGGCAGCCGCCGCCGCAATTCTTGCAGCACCGGTACCGGCATGATCGAGGCGCCGTACATCAGCTTGTTCAGGGACGAGAGGTCGCGGCGGTCGAAATCCGGGTGCCGCAGCAACCCGATCCACACCGTCGGCGGCGCGAACATCGTGGTGAGGCGATGGCGTTCGATCAGCGCGAGGCACAGCTCCGGCATCGGCGCCTCGATCAGATGCGTGTACCCCCCGATCAGCAGTTGCGGCATGGTGGCCGCATGCAGTTGCGCGGTGTGATAGAGCGGCAGCGAAGCGAGCGCACGGTCGCTTGCATCGTATTCGAGCGCGACGATGCAGCTCATGTATTCGGTGAGCAGGGCGCGGTGCGTCATCATCGCGCCCTTGGGCTGCCCGGTCGTCCCGGAGGTGTACTGCAACTGCACGAGATCGTCATCGGCGACCGTTTCGCCGGGCGGCGCGTCGCCGGGGCGGCCCCACTCGCGATCGTTCGCTGCGGTCAGAATATCGAGCTTGCCGGCGCGTTCGTCGAAGGTGCCGGCGATGGCCAGCCCGAGCCGGTCGATGACCGCTTCCGCGTTAGCGGCGAGCGCCCGCTGATAGAACAGCGCCGACGCGCCGGACTGCGCGACGATGTATTCCAGTTCGGCGGCATTGAGCGCGTAGTTGATGGGCACGTGGACCAGGCCGGCGCGGGCGCAGCCGAGCCACGCGATCAAATAGCCGTCCGAGTTGCGGCCATAGGCGGCGACGCGGTCGCCGGGATCGAGGCCGGCCGCCAGCAGGCGGCGCGCCACCCGGTCGGCGGCGAGGTCGAGATCGGCATAAGTCCAGCTCCGCTCGCCGAACCCGAGGGCCGTGCGGTCACGAAACCGCGCGGCGGCGCGCCGCAAGGCATCGCCGATGGTATCGCGCCGAGCCCGCCGGGCCACCTCCGAGCCGATCATGGCGCCCTCTCCGCTGGCAAGACGGCCAGTATAGCGAAAATCGGGATAGCGAAAATCGGTCCGCCCCGACAGTGATCGCGACGCGAAGCTCGAGCGCCTAGCGGCGCCGTAGGCTCATGATGTAGGCGGCGATCTCGCCGGCGTGCCGCCGGCCCTCGTTGTAGGCCAGCATGTGCATGTGCGGCTTTTGCAGGAAATCGCGAATTGCGCGCGACGTGGTCGCCGGGTTGTTCGCGATCGCCGCGAAGGACGGCGCGTCGGTCCAGCCGCGACCCTTGCCAGGAACGACCACGTGGCAGCGGCCGCAGTACTCGCTGGCTACGCGCAGCCCGGCCTCGACCCGGTTGGGAGGGTTCGCGGCCGGGGCGGGCGCCGCGATGGCGGCGACTGCAACGAGCAGTGTCGCCGCCAGCACCGCCGGACCCGTGCGCGGCGCCATGTCAGGCCGGCCCCGCCCCGCCCTCGTCCGCTTGGCGGAGCGTGGGCCCGGCGGCCGATCGCACGCCCAGAATGTGCGCGATGGCATAGGTCAGGTCGGGACGGTTCAGGGTGTAGAAATGGAACTCGTCCACGCCGTTGGCCTGCAACAGCCGGACCTGCTCGGCCGCCACCACCGCCGCCAGCATGCGCCTGAGTTCGGGGTCTTCATCCGCGCCCTCGAACAGATCGCCGAGCCAGGCGGGTACGCTCGCGCCACAGGCGCCGCTGAATTTCCGCGCCTGGGCGTAATTCGACACCGGCATGATCCCCGGCACGATCGGCGCCGTGATACCGGCCGCGAGACAGCGGTCCAGGAAGCGCAGAAACACCGAGGCATCGAAGAAGAACTGCGTGATCGCCCGCGTCGCCCCCGCGTCGAGCTTGCGCTTCAGATTGTCGAGGTCGAAGCCGGGGCTCGGCGCCTCGGGATGGCATTCCGGATAGGCGGCGACCGATATTTCGAAGTCGGCCACGCGCTTCAGCCCGGCGACCAGGTCGGCGGCGTAGGCGTAGCCCTCGGGGAGCGGCTCGTAGGCCCCGCCGCCCGGCACGTCGCCGCGGAGCGCCACGATGTGGCGCACCCCGGCCTCCCAGTAGCTGCGGGCGACCGCGTCGATCTCGGCCCGGCTCGCGCCGACGCAGGTCAGATGCGCCGCCGGGACCAGACTGGTTTCCCGGACAATCCGCGCCACGGTGGCATGGGTTCGCGCCTGCGTGCTGCCGCCCGCGCCGTAAGTGACCGAAACGAATCGCGGCCGCAGCGGCTCGAGCCGCCTGATGCAAGCCCAGAGTTGCGCCTCCAGCGCCTCGGTTCGCGGCGGAAAGAACTCGAACGACAGCGATGGCGCGGGCTCCCGCGCATCCCGCGCCGGCAGGGGTGCGAAGCGGGGACCCGTGAGCCAGCGCTCGAGCGTGGCCGGTGGCCGAGCCAGGAGCGGCGCATCCTTGGTCACGGGATTGTGTTTCATGCTGCCCCCCTCGCGGCACGCGCGACTCCTTCTTGGAGAACGGTGGCGGCGAGAGCAAGCCCGACGTTGTATTTCCGCCTCTTCCGCCGAAGATTGGCGCCGCGACGGCGCGCGGCCGGCGTTTTGCAAAACATCTCGCGCCGAGAATGCTTTACGCTGGCGGAGTGAGTCCGCTAATCGTGTGGGCTTGTCCGGCCGGGGCAGCGCGACCGCTTGCCTGGCCGACCGCCGCGAGGAACCAGATGCGCGCCCAGCAACGCTCCGTTCCCCTGATCGCCAGCCTGCTCGCTGTCCTGTTGGCCGGCGCGCTGGCCGGCTGCGCGACCCGGCCGCCGGCCAGCGACACCGAGGCCATGCAGGAATACGAGCAGACGAACGACCCGCTGGAGCCGATGAACCGCGCATTCTACCGCGTGAACCAAGGCTTCGACGCGGTCGTTTTGAAACCGGCTGCGGAGGGATATCGCTACGCGGTGCCGGGGCCGGTGCGAAACGGCGTGCACCACGTGCTCGCCAACCTGGGCACGCCGGTGGTGCTCAGCAACGACATGCTGCAAGGCAAGCCGCGCCGCGCCGGCGACACGCTGATGCGCTTCGTCATCAACAGCACGATCGGGGTCGCCGGCATCTTCGACGTCGCCGAGAATCTCGGGTATCCTCAGCACGACACCGATTTCGGCGTCACCCTGGCCTTGTGGGGCGTGCCGTCGGGACCGTTCCTGTTCCTCCCCGTGCTCGGTCCGACGGATCCGCGGGACGCGTCCGGCTTCGGCGTCGACATAGCGATGGATCCGTTCACCTGGGTGGGCCAGGGCGCGGCGGTGACCGCCCTGGGTTGGACCCGCTACGGCATGTCGGCGATCGACGCGCGCTCGCGGGTGCTGGACGAGGTCGCCTCGATCAAGAAAACCGCGCTCGACCCGTACGCCACCTTCCGCAGCCTCTATCGCCAGCATCGCACGAGCGAAATCGAGGCGACGCGCAACGACAACCGCGCGACGGTGCCCGCCTGGTTCCCCCAACCGGCGCACGCGGCCCCCGTGCCGGCCAATTCCCAGCCGGCTCCGCCGGGCAACATACCCAAATGAGTCGCCTTGCGCGGGACCGGGGATTATTGTCCTGCCGTTCGACCGGATAGGGAATCCATGCTGACACGACGCACGCTGTTTGGTCTGGCCGGGTTGGCGCTCGGCTGGGCACTCGCCTTGGGCGCGCCATCTCTCGCCCGCGCGCAGGACGGCAATGCGGCCGCCTTCGTTCGCCAGACCGGGAGCCAACTCGCGCAGGTGATCAACAGCTCCGCCGCGGACGCGACGAAGCGGCAGGAACTGCAACAGATCGTCGACCGCGACGTGGACGTGCAGGGGATCGGCCGCTTCGCGCTCGGCCGCTTCTGGCGCACCGCCACCCCGCAGCAGCGGCAGGAATACACCCAACTCTTCCACGAAGTGCTGATGAACAGCATCACCGCCAAAATGGGAGAGTACCCGAGGCGTGAAATTCAGGGTGGGACGCAGCGTGCCCGGCCAGGGCGGCGTCGCGGTTCATACCGTCATCACCCGGCCGAACGGCCAACCGACGAACGTGGAATGGCTGGTCGTGACGGTCGGCGGCGCCCAGAAGATCGAGGACGTCATCGCCGAGGGGACCAGTCTGCGCATCACCCAGCGTAGCGACTACCAGAGCTATCTGCGGCACAATGGCGACAACGTCCAGGCGCTGATCAAGGCCTTGCGCCACCAGGTCGCCCAGGCGAACGGCTGAACGCGCCCGGCGCGCGAGGCATACCCACCGTCCACTTCGCTCGTCTCCGCGTGTTCCGCGCATGATCCAAGCGGCGTCCGATATGCCGCGCCGGCCGGGTTTCATGACCCCGCGCATGTGGTTTGTCTGGCTGTTGCGGGGCGATCCGCGGGGCGCTCATCCCATCGGCGGCGAGGAAGGCCAGCGCGAGTTCGTGATCTGGTGGCTGCTCTGGGGCCATCAGTTCTACGGCCCCACGTTCACCGCGGGGCCGGAACAGCTGGCCATCGCGATGGAGCCGGTTCCGGCCGGGGGCGGCACGATCCCGAGACTGCTCTGCCGGCTGCACCGCGAAAGCGAGGACCTGCGCCGACTGTTCGACCTCGAGACGGCCGCTGGGCGCGCCGAGTACCTGGCGTGGTTCAAGGTGAGCGGGCTGGGCGAACTGGGGCGAGCAGCGCCCGAGTCGTCTGGCCGCGAGGGAAGTCGCCCGGCCCGCGCCAACCGGTCGAGGCCGGGCGACGGCTTCTCGCTCCTGGAAGCAGGCGGCGAGTTGCAGGCGCGGTTGCCGGCCGGCGCCGAGGCGCTCGCGCGGGTCGGGCTTTCGGCAAGCCCGGCAACGCCGCCGGCGTGGAACCCGGACGACGACGATCAGCCGCTCGTCCGCAAACCGCCTTCGTCCCCCGGGGCCACGCCCGCGCGTTCGGCGTCAACCTCGTCGGTTTCGCGTTCGGCGAACTGGGCCTCGGCGAAGACGTTCGCATGCTCTCGCTCGCGCTCACGGCGGCCGACGTTGCGCATGTCGTGATCGACGTGCCGAACCTGGGGCAGACCCGGGCGCAGGACCGCTCGATCGCCGAGCGCGTTGTCGAGCGGCTGCGCTATCCGATCACCGTCTTCTGCCTGAACCCCTTCGACACGGCGGATTTTTACGCCCGCGGGCGCGAGGATCTGTTTCAAGCCGAGTACAATATCGGCTCTTGGCCGTGGGAACTGCCGGAAATGCCGCCGTTCTGGCGGGACACCTACCGGCTCGTCGACGAAATCTGGGCGGCTTCACGCTACACGGCGGCCGCGTTTCAGCGCACCAGCCCGGTTCCGGTGCATGTCCTGCCGCCCTGCGTGGAGATCCCCGACATCGCCAGGATCCGCACGGCCGCCCGCAAGCTGCGCGAGCAACGCGGCGACCGGTTTCGCTTCATCTTCCCGTTCGACCGCAACTCGTTCCTTGCGCGCAAGAACCCCTGGGCCGCGCTCGCTGCGTTCCAGCGCGCGTTTCCGGCCGCGGACAGGTCGGTGGAACTCCTGCTCAGCATCAACGGCGAGCGGGGCAACGACGACGACGTGGCCAGATTGCGCGAGGCGGCACGGGCCGACGGCCGCATCGCGCTGCGCGAGGGCACCCTGCCGAAAGCCGATGCCCTGGCGCTGCTCGCGTCCTCGGATTGCCTGATTTCGCCGCACCGGGCGGAAGGCTTCGGCCGCAACATCGCGGAGGCGATCCTCCTGGAAGTTCCGGTGCTCGCGACCAGATTCGGCGGCTGCGTCGATTTCCTGAACAGCGCGGAAGGCATCGACTGGCGGCCCGCCGCGGTTCGCGAGGGCGAGTATCCGCACGCGACCGGCCAGTGGTGGGCCGAGCCGGATGTCGCCGATCTGGCCGAGCGGATGGCGCAGGTGAGCCGGGACAGGAGCGACGCGACCCGACGCGCCGCCGCCGCGCGGCGCGAGGAGTTTCGCGCCGTCTACCGGCCGGCGGCGAGCGGCGCGCGGACCGCGGCGCGGCTGCGCGACATCTACTCGGGTCTGTTCGGCAACCGGCCGGCCACGCCGGCCGGCCCTCGCTTGCGGCAGCGCGCCGCTGTCCCTCAGTCCACCACCACCCGGCGGTAGAGGTGCCAGGTGGCGTGCCCGAGCACCGGCATCACCACCGCCAAACCCAGCAGCAGCGGCAACGAGCCGATGACCAGAGCGGCGGCGACGATCAGACCCCAGGCCACCATCGTCTTCGGGTTCGCCAGCACCGCCCGGATCGAGGTTCCGACCGCGACATCGAGCCCGACATTGCGGTCCAGCAGTAGCGGGAACGACACGACGCTGATCGCCAGCACCGCGAGGGCGAACAGGAAGCCGACGCCGATCCCGACGCCGATCATCGTCCACCCCGCTTGTGTCGCGAACACGTCGTGCGCGAACGCGGCAGCCGAGGCCGGCGCGTCCGGACCGAGCGTCAGGTCGTAGATCGCTTGGGCTGCGAACAACCAGAGAAAGAATATCTCGACCAGCAGCAGCCCGAGCAGCACGATCGCGCCGATCGCGGGCGAGCGCAGCACGCCGAAGGCATCCAGCCAGTTCGCCTCCCCGGTTTCCTCGCGCCGGCGGCTCATTTCGTTCAACCCGACCGCGGCGAGCGGGCCGAGCAGCGCGAACCCGGCGGCCAGCGGAAACAACAGCGGCAGCATGCCCTGGCCCGACGCCAGCCATGCCAGCACGATGCCGACGACCGGATAGAGCACGGAGAGGAAGATCACGTCGGTGCGGTTGCTGCCGAAATCCTCCCAGCCCTTGGCGAGCGCGTATCGCACGTCGGCGAGGCCAATACGGCGCACCGCCGGGGCGACGAAGTGGCGGCGTTCTCCGGCCCAGTATTCGTCGGGACGGGCCGAGCCGATGCCGCGGCCGGCGTCCCTGAACTGGTTCAGCCCCCAGGTGATGGGCATTTGAATAGCCATGGTGGTTCCCTCCGAACGGTGGGGTTCGGTGGGTCGCGGGCTCAACCACGACGGCGGAACTTTCGCCGGAACCGCTTGCGCGAAGAGCCGCGGCCCGCCTGACTGGAGCATACGCCGGAACCTGGCGCATATTCCCTCACAATTTGGCGCTCGGGGGACGCGACATGCAAATAAGCTTGGAGGGCAAGGCCGCGATCGTGACCGGTGGCAGCAAGGGGCTCGGCCTCGCGGTCGCCAGCCGCTTCGCCGCCTCGGGCGCCGACGTCGCCATTCTGGCGCGCGGGCAGCCTGGTCTGGACACGGCGGAGCAGACGATCGTACCGCTCGCGCGCGGGCGCATCGTGGCGATCCCGTGTGACGTGTCGCGGGCCGACGACATCAGGCGCGGCTACGAGGCGGTGATGCAGCGGCTCGGCCGGGTCGACATCCTGGTCAACAACGCCGGGCAATCGCGGACAGGTCGTTTCGTGGACATCACGGACGACGTCTGGCAGGAAGATTTCGACCTGAAACTGTTCGCCGCGATCCGGCTGACGCGCCTCGTCTGGCCGCAGATGACCGAGCGGCGATGGGGCCGCGTGATCAACGTCCTCAACATCGGCGCCAAGGCGCCCCGGCCCGGCAGCGCGCCAACCACGGTCACGCGCGCGGCCGGCATGGCGCTCATAAAGGTGCTGGCCGGCGAGGGCGCGCCTTCCAACGTGCTCGTCAACGCCATGCTGGTCGGCCAGATCGAAAGCGATCAGTGGCGCCGCCGGGCCGATGCCGCCGGGCGGCCCATGACCGATCTCTTGGCCGAACTCGGCAAGGATATCCCGCTCGGGCGCCTCGGCCACGCCGAGGAATTCGCGAATCTGGCGTGTTTCCTGGCCTCGGACGCGGCCTCCTACATCACCGGGACGGCGATCAACGTGGATGGCGGCCGCTCGCCCGTGGTGTGAGGATCGGCCCGGCTTGGAATTGCCGCGCTCCGGCTTCTATATCCGGAGCGTGACTCCCCCCGATTCGGCCCCGAACAGCGCCGGCTACCTGTCGCGTCTGAATGCCGAGCAGCGCCAGGCCGTCGAGACGGTCGACGGCCCGCTGCTCGTGCTGGCGGGCGCCGGGACGGGCAAGACGCGGGTCTTGACCACCCGCTTCGCCCACATCCTGCTCACCGGCCGGGCGTTCCCGAGCCAGGTACTGGCGGTCACCTTCACCAACAAGGCGGCGCGCGAAATGCGCGAGCGGGTCGGCGCCATTCTCGGCCGCGCGGTGGAGGGGCTCTGGCTCGGCACCTTCCATTCCCTCTGCGCCCGCATGCTGCGCCGCCACGCCGAACACGTGGGGCTCGCGAGCAGCTTCACCATCCTCGACACCGACGATCAGCTCCGGCTCTTGAAGCAGGTGATGGAGGCGGCGCGGCTGGACACCAAGCGTTGGGCGCCGCCGGCGCTCATGGCGCAGATCCAGCGCTGGAAGGATCGCGGCCTGTCGCCGGCGCGGATCACCCCGGCCGAGGACACCGATTTCGCCGCCGGCCGCGCCCGTGAACTCTACGCCGCCTATCAGGAGCGGCTGCGCAATCTGAACGCGGCCGATTTCGGCGACTTGCTGCTGCACATGGCCGACATTCTGCGCGCCCATCCGGACGTGCTCGCGCAGTATCATCGCGCGTTTCGCTACATCCTGGTCGACGAATACCAGGACACGAACCTCGTCCAGTATTACTGGCTGCGGCTGCTGGCGCAGGCGCACCACAACATCTGCTGCGTCGGCGACGACGATCAGAGCATCTATTCGTGGCGCGGCGCCGAGGTGGAAAACATCCTCCGTTTCGAGAAGGATTTTCCCGGCGCGCGCATCATCCGGCTGGAGGCGAATTACCGCTCGACGGCGCCGATCCTCGCCGCTGCCGCCGGGCTGATCGCGCATAACGAGGGGCGGCTCGGCAAGACGCTGCGCCCGGGCCTCGCCGATGCCGACGGCGAGAAGGTCGGCGTCGTGTCGGTCTGGGATTCCGATGAAGAAGCACGGACAGTCGGCGAGCGCATCGAATTGCTGCGCCGCTCCGGCGATTCTCTCGCCGAAATGGCGGTGCTGGTGCGCGCCGGCTTTCAGACCCGCGCCTTCGAGGAGCGGCTGATCATACTCGGCGTGCCGTATCGCGTGGTCGGCGGCCTGCGCTTCTACGAACGCGCGGAAATCCGCGACGCGCTCGCCTATGCGCGGCTATTGGTGCAGCCTGCGGACGATCTGGCGTTCGAGCGCATCGTGAACGTGCCGCGCCGCGGCGTCGGCGACGCCGCGCTGCGCGCCCTGCATCAGCGCGCGCGCGAAGCGCAGATGCCGCTCAGCGTCGCGGCAGCCGACCTGATCGCCGAGGGCGCGTTGCGCGGGCGCGTGAAGGAGGGTGTCGGCGCGCTGCTGCGCGGGTTCGCACGCTGGCGCGAGATGCTGCCGCGCGAGGGCCATATCGTCACGCTCGCGACCATGCTCGACGAAGCCGGCTACACGGACATGTGGAAGCAGGACAAGTCGGCGGAAGCGCCGGGGCGGCTCGAAAACCTCAAGGAACTGATTCGCGCGCTCGCCGACTTCGAAACCTTGCAGGGCTTTCTCGATCACGTCGCGCTGGTGATGGAGAACGAGGAGAACGCCGCCGGCGACCGGGTCAGCCTGATGACCTTGCACGCGGCGAAAGGGCTGGAGTTCGACACGGTTTTTCTCCCCGGCTGGGAGGAAGGGCTGTTCCCCAACCAGCGTGCGCTCGACGAATCCGGCAACAAGGGTTTGGAGGAGGAACGCCGCCTGGCCTATGTCGGCCTCACGCGGGCGCGCCGGCGCGCCATCATCAGCCACGCCGCGAACCGGCGCATTTACGCCAATTGGCAGAGCTGCATCCCGAGCCGCTTCATCGAGGAACTGCCCGATGCGCACCTCGCGCGCGCGGGCTCGGCCACGCTGGCGCGCGATGCGCGGGCGGGATTCGCGCTGAACGGATTCGCCGGGGCCGCCGCCGCGCCGGTGTTTGCCGGGCAGTCTGCCGCGCTCGGCCGCCGTCCGCGCGTGACCGACGTCTGGGAACAACCCGGGCGTCCGGCGCGCGAGCAGGCGATACCGGTCGGCAGCCGCGTGTTTCATCAGAAGTTTGGCTACGGGACGGTGACGGCGAGCGAGGACGACCGGCTCGACGTGGCCTTCGACAAGGCCGGAGCGAAACGCGTGTTGGACCGCTTCGTCGAGCGCGCCTGAGCCGGCTCAGCGATCCCGCTCGTCGTCGGGCGTCTCCTTGCGCACCGCCGCTTGCTGTTCCGAAACCGCGCCGCCGCCTGGACCCGTGAGGTGCTCCTGGTCGGGAGCGAAGACGATCAGGCAGTCGCCTTCCGCGGCCGACAGCTCCGTCGGGTCCTCGATCGAGGCGACGGACAGCGACCCGTTCGCCTTGACCGTGAGTAGCGCCAGTTCGTCCCGCGCGCGCGCCGGGCCCTCCGCGCCGACCCGCCTCGCCGCGAACCGCCAGCCGTCTGCGAACTTGTTGCGGAACGCCGAGTAATCCCAGGACGGGCTGGCGAGCACCTTGCCGCGCCAGTCGCGGTGCAACCATCGGCGGCGGTCGAAACCGCCACCGGCGGGTGCCAACTGAAACACCCGCTCCCGCCCGAGTTCGGGCGCGAGGCGGGTGCAGAGCAACCCATTGTAAACCGTATTCGGCGTCGCGGCGATCAGGTACTCGACCGGCTTTCCCGAGAAGCGCTCCTCGCCGTGCTCGGACAGGATCTCCACCTGCAGCACGGGGATCTCCCGCCCGCGAGCGGGATCGAGCGCGCCGGGGTAGATATCCACCAGCAGCACCGGGACACCGATACGGTGCAGCACACCGGCCAGATCGGTGGTCCAGTTGCACGCGCCGACAATGGCCAGCCCCGGCGCGTGGGCGACCTGCAGGCCAAGTCGCCTTGCCAGCGGCGCGAGCGAGAAGCCGTGGACGATCACGCTCGCTGCGATCAGCGCGAACACGGACGGCATGACCAATTCCGCGCCTTCGTAACCCGCCCATTGCAGGCGCAGCCCCGCCAGCCCGGCCATCGCGGCGGCCACGATCCCGCGCGGGGCGATCCAGGCGACCAGCGCGCGTTCCCGCCAGTCCAGGCCGCTGCGCATGGTGGCGAGCAGGATCGACACCGGACGGACCACCAGCAACATGGCCAGCGTCAGCGCGAAGATCGGCAAGCTCAGCCGAGCGAACATGCCGCGGTCGAGATCGGCCGTGAGCACGATGAACAACGCCGAGACGAGCATCACGACCAGCGCTTCCTTGAAGCGGCGAAGCTCGCCGAGGCCGGGCACGCGGAGATTGGCCAGCACCACGCCGAACAGCGTGGCCGCCATCAGCCCGGAATCCGCCATGGCGAGGTTCGATAGCGCGTAAACCCCGAGCGCCAGCGCCAACAGCATCGGCGTCTTCAGCGTTTCCGGCACCTGGTCGCGCGTGAAGCTCCACCAGACGAGCGCGGCTGCGCCGATCCCCAGCGCGGCGGCGGCCAGCATCGCTCCGGCCAGTTCGAGGCCGAGCCGGCCGGCAAGCACGCCGGCCCGCTGATCGGCGAGCAGAATTTGCAGCACGACCGCGGCGAGAATGGCGCCCACCGGATCGTTCACGATGGCTTCCCACTTCAGGAACGCGGCGGCGCGCGGCTCCAGCCGGGTCTGGCGCAGCAGCGGAAGCACGACGGTCGGGCCGGTCACCACGGCAATCGCGCCGAACAGTGCCGCGGCTTGCCAAGCCATCCCGCTCAGCAGACGGGCCGCCAGCGCCCCCAGAATCCCGCTGATCGGCAAGGCGAGAGCGGTCAGCCGGACCACCCCCTCGCCGGCGGAGCGCAACTCGCGGAAGTTGAGCGCCAGTCCGCCCTCGAACACCACGATCGCCACGGCCAGCCCGATCAATGGCCGCAAGGAGGCGCCGAAAGTGTGCGACGGGGCGAGGACGCCGAACACCGGGCCGACCAGCAGGCCGACGGCGAACAGCAGGACGATTGCCGGAAGCCGCAGCCGCCACGCGATCCATTGCGCCACGACCCCGCCCACGGCAACGCACAGCACGCCGGCCGCAACCCCTGATTGCGTGGCCGCGTGTTCCATGCGCTCTCCTGTCCAGGGTGCGGCCGAATGGGCCGGCAGGGAACGCTATATAGTCGGTTGCGGGCTTGGCGGTTTCGTCAGGTGTTCGTCAGCACCGTCGCAATGGCGCGGACCGGAGCGTTCAGATGGGGCGGGGCGGCTCGTCGAGGACGCGGTAGGCGAGCTGGATCAGGTGTTCGGCGGTTTCCTGGTAGCCGGCGCGGTCGGCATTTTCGGCCAGGGTCAGCAGGCGATCGGACAGAATCAGCGGGCTGGTGGGCGCGGGAGGCGGGCACTCGGCCGGACGGAACTGCAACATGGGACTTTTCCTCTGCCGCATCCGGCCCGACTCCGCCGGACGCTTCTTCCGGCCATAAAGTTAATCGGAACGCTTAATAATTGGTAAATTCATCAGTCGTGGTATAAATTTTCACGCGAGACGACCGCAATGCGAACACCCTAAGCGCCGACGCCAGCGGCCGCGCGGGGTGGCGCCCGGCGTCCAGCGCCGCCACGAGGGCGGACAAGCTCTGCCCACGCGCCGCCGCCTGCTCGACCAGCGCCTCCCAGAACTCCGGCTCGAGCGCGACGCTGGTGCGGTGGCCGGACAGGGAAAAACTGCGCTTGACCAGCCCGGCCAACCGACCCTCGGCTCAGCCGCCGGCCAGCCGCGCGCCCGGACGCACCATGTCGGCGGGAACCACCCAGCGGTCGAAATCCTCGGGCTCGACATAGCCGAGTTGCTTCGCCGCGTCCTTAAGGGAAATGTTCTCGGCCAGCGCGGTTTTGCCGATCTTCACCGCCTTGTCGTAGCCGATATGCGGGTTCAGCGCCGTCACCAGCATCAACGAGTTGGCAAGGTTTTCGGCGATGCGCTGACGGTTCGGCTCCAGCTTGTCGATCATGTTGCCCGCGTAGCTCTCCGCCGCGTCGCCCAGAAGAATGGCGGATTGCAGCACGTTGTAGATGATCACCGGCTTGAAGACGTTCAGCTCCAGGAAACTCTGCGCCGCGCCGATGGTGACGGTGACGTGATTCCCCATCACCTGCGCGCAGACCATGGTCAGCGCCTCGCTCTGCGTCGGGTTGGTCTTGCCCGGCATGATGGAGGACGACAGCCCGTCGGCTGGAACGATCAGCTCCGATATGCCCGAACGCGGGCCGGAGCCGAGCAGCCGGATGTCGTTGCCGAGCTTGGTCAGCGAGACCGCGATCACGTTCAGCATGCCCGACAGCTCGACGAAGGCGTCGTGCGCGCCCATGCCCTCGAACTTGTTCGGGTTGGGCGTGAATTTCAGGCCGGTGAGCGCGGACAGCCGCTCGGCGAACACGCGGTCGAAATCCGCGTGGCGGTTCAACCCGCTACCGACCGCGGTGCCGCCCTGCGGCACGGAGAGCAATCGCGGCATGGTGTCGTTCAGCCGTTCGATGCCAAGCTCGACCTGCCGCGCCCAGCCGCCGAACTCCTGCCCGAGCGTCACCGGCACCGCGTCCATCATGTGGGTGCGGCCGATTTTCACGATGTCGTCCCACTCGCGCGCGCGCCGGACCAGCGCCTCGTGCAGCACCCGCAATTTCGGGATCAGGTGGTGCTGCACGACCTCCGCCGCGGCGATGTGCATCGCGGTCGGGAAATTGTCGTTCGACGACTGGCCGCGATTTACGTGATCGTTCGGATGCACCGGCTCGCGCGCCCCGCGCGGTCGGCCAAGGGCGGCGTTGGCGCGGTTCGAGATCACCTCGTTGGCGTTCATGTTGGTCTGCGTGCCGGAACCGGTGGTCCAGACCACCAGCGGAAACTCGGCGTCCAGCTTGTTCTCGGCGATCTCGCGCGCGGCGGCGATGATCGGCTCGGCGATGTCGCGCGGCAACTCGCCCAGTTGCAGATTGGCCTCGGCGGCGGCCTGCTTCATCAGCCCCATGGCGCGGGTCAGCGCCGGGGGAAAATGCTCGGAGCCGATGCGGAACAGGCGGCGGGCGCGCTCGGTCTGCGGCCCCCACCAGCGCTCGGCGTCGATGTCGATGGAGCCGAGGCTATCGGTCTCGGTGCGGGTCGCCTTGTTCTCTGCCATGGGATGCCTCCGCGCGCAGCCGTTGCAACGCCCAGGCGGCCGCCTCGGCCACGACCGGATCGGGGTCGTCCGTCAGGCGGGAAGCCGCGGGAATGAGCGAAGGATCGGCGGAATTGCCGATCGCGTAAAGCACGTTGCGGACAAACCGGTCCCGCCCGATGCGCTTGATCGCCGAGCCCGCGAAACGCGCGCGGAACCCGGCGTCGTCCAGCGCGGCCAAGCTCGGCGAGCGGCGGTGCGATCCGGTCCGCGCGCGCGCCGAGCTTGGGATGCGCCGCAGTGCGCGCGAAGCGGTTCCACGGGCAGACGGCGAGGCAGTCGTCGCAGCCATAGATGCGGTTGCCGAGTTTTTCCCTCAGCTCGTGCGGAACCGGCCCTTTGTGCTCGATGGTCAGGTAGGAAATGCAGCGCGTGGCATCGAGCCGATAGGGCGCCGGGAAGGCATCGGTCGGGCACACCGACAGGCAGCGCGAACAGGAGCCGCAGCGGTCGGCGTGCGGCGGATCGGGCGGGATCTCCGAGCGTCGTGTAGATCTTCGCCCAGGAACAGCCAGGAGCCGAAGCGGCGCGACACCAGGTTCGTGTGCTTGCCCTGCCAGCCGATCCCGGCGCGCTGCGCCAGCGGCTTCTCCATCACCGGCGCGGTGTCCACGAACACTTTCACCTCCAGCCCCGAAGCGCGCGGCGATGAACTGCGCCAGGTGCTTCAGCATGCCCTTGACCACGTCGTGGTAGTCGCGGTCGCCGGCATAGACCGAGATCGCGCCACGGTCCGGCCGGGCGAGCGGCGCCAGCGGGTCGGTCTCCGGCGCGTAGCTCAGCCCGAGCGCGATGACGCTGCGCGCCTCCGGCCAAAGCGCCTGTGGATGGGCCCGCTGCTGGGCCCGCGCCGCCATCCAGCCCATATCGCCGTGCTGTCCGGCCGCCAGGAACGCCTGCAGCCGTTCCCGGGCCTCCGGCCCCAGCTCCGCCGCGGCGAACCCGACCGCATCGAAGCCGAGCGCCAGCGCCTTGTCGCGAATTGCCTCAGCCGCGAAACTAAACGTAGCCCACCAGAGAGTAAATGTGAACGCAGCGAGCGCTATCGTTGCCCAAACGGTGAAATCGTCTTTGTATTCGTGAACTGTATTCGCAACACTCCGAAATACTACGCTGGCAGGATTAAGGATTAAGCGGTCGAAGAGGGCGCAGTCTTCCTTAATTTGATCTTTATTATGAGCCTGTTTATGGTAATATTGTTCACATGCCGGAGACTGAGCTAAAGGCATACGATAGTGCATGCCCATACACAGCAATCCAAACAGCACGACAAAATATATGCGAAGAAATGTTTGTTTAGACATTTTCTCTAGTGATTGAGCTACCCCAAGTTATTTTCTGGTCCAGAACTAAGGCGCAATGCCATTTGTTCAACCTTCTTGGCAGAGACATCATCTTCGTGTGGAGTTGCTGAGCCATTTGCCGTATTCACGCTGACAGACAAACATACTTGGCATTTCCGGTTGTAATGAAGCCCAGGCGATCTCGCCGCAGAAGCCTTACCCTCTCCCCCGGTATGGCGCAACCTCCTGGGCGGGAATCCACGCGCCCGCGGGCGGTCCCCGGTCTGCCAGAACACGTCGATCGGCATGCCGCCGCGCGGATACCAATAGGCGCCGATGCGCAGCCAGACCGGATCGAGCAGCGCGCAGAGCCGCCCGGCGATCTTCATCGTGCAGGCCTCGTGAAACGCGCCGTGATTGCGGAAGGCGGTCAGGAACAGCTTCAGCGACTTGCTTTCGACGATCCAGTCGCCGCGGGATGTAGTCGATGACGATGTGCGCGAAATCCGGCTGCCCGGTCAGCGGGCAGAGCGAGGTGAACTCCGGCGCGGTGAAGCGCACGACGTAGGTCTTGCCGCGCTCCGGATTGGACACGCGCTCGAGCGTGGCCTCGTCCGGGCTCGCCGGAATGGGTGTCGGGCGGCCGAGTTGGGTCAGGCCGGAAAGGGAATGGTTGCTCATGACCGAACGACTGCTCCGCCGCTTTCGGTGGTCGCCAAGCCGTGCCCGTTACGGCCCACCTTGCGCCCTCTTGATCAGTCGCTCGAACAATTCGATGGCGGATTCCAGCAGTATCTTCCTCGCCTTCATCGGCCGGCCTGGCGTTGCGGAGCTGCGCGATGGCGGTGCGGGCCGAGGCGACGACATAGCTGCGATTAGCAGGGATTTGCCTGGCCAGGGCGTCGTGATGTCGAATCAGGTCGGAAATGAACAGCTCGAACCGGCCGATTCCCGCCACGCCGCTTCAGTGGATCTAGGGCCGCGGGCCTGGGACTTGGCTCCAGTCGATATTGAAGCTGATGTCCTCCTTGGCGGTGATCTCATTCAGCTTTGCTTCCAGCCGCTCGCCCGAATACCCGCGTTCGGCAAGTTTGCGCCGAACGATGCCCATGAAGCGTTCGCGCGTCCCGGCGCCCACGGCCGCTGCGGGGCCGTCCCCGTCCGTTCTCGCTGGTTCGGCCATTCTGCTCTCCGTCATCCCCGGTATATGGGCGATCATGCGTGGGACGCCATCGCGACGAACCGGCCTCAGGCATCCGGGACGCCAGGCCTGGACCGCAGCCAACCCATCGTCGCCGCCGGCTCGGCGTCGGTGCTCGGCAGATAGGGTTTGACGTCGATCAGCGGCGTACCGTCCACGCAGTCCAGATAGCGTACCGCAAGCACGCCGGGCGCCGAAAATCCCTCGAACGCCACGACCGAGAGGCCGATCGGGTTCGGGCGGCGGGGCGAGCGGGTCGCGAACACGCCGCGCTCGGACGCATCGAACGGCGGGCGGAACACCAGTTCCGCCGGTTTGGCCTGGTCCATCCAGTAAAGCAGGATCAGGTGCGAGAACCCGTCGAGATCCTTCAGCCCGGCCGCGTACTCCGCGAACACCTCGGCGTGGCAGAGCGGCGGCGGGTCCGGCTGGCGGCCGTTGCGCGGACACTCCGCGATGGCGCGAAACGGGGTCCGCAAAACGCCGATCGGTCGCACCGCATACTCGACCATGCCCGCTTTCCCTCCTGCCCGAATGCCGGCTTACTCCCGCGCCCGATCGCACCGGTTGCGGACGAATTGAGCACGGCCGCAATGTAGGCGCGAAATCGCGAACGCGGAGCGCCGATGCGGCTGACCCCCTCCACCCTGCCCGCACGCATTGCCTCCCTCGAGGAGCTGGAGGAGCTGCTCGCCCGGCCGACGCTCGAATTGGCGCAGGACCTCGCCGAGGTGCCCGGCGACATCCTCGATCCTCGGCGCCGGCGGCAAGATGGGGCCGGGCTTGGCGCGGCTGGCGCGCAACGCCGCGCCCGACAAGCGCGTCCTCGCCGTCGCGCGGTTCAGCGAGTCGGGGTTGCGCGAGAAACTCGACCGGGCCGGGGTCGAAACCATCGCCGCCGACCTCCTGGACCGCGACGCGCTCCGCGCCCTCCCGCCGCTCGCCAACGTCGTCTTCATGGTCGGCCACAAATTCGGGGCGACGGACGACCCCTCGCTCACCTGGGTGCTGAACGCGCACCTTCCCGCGCTGGTCGCGGAGACCTTCGCGCAATCGCGCATCGTCGCCTTCTCGACCGGCTGCGTCTATCCGTTCGCGGGCGTCGAGTCCGGCGGCTGCACCGAGGCGACCGCGCCGGCCGCCGCGGGCGAATACGCCATGAGCTGCATCGGCCGCGAGCGGATGTTCGAATATTTCTCCCGCCGTCACGGCACCAAGGGGCGGCTGTTCCGGCTCAATTACGCGATCGACATGCGCTACGGCGTGCTGCACGACGTCGCCTGCAAGGTGCGCGACGGAACGCCGCTCGACATGACCATGGGCCATGTGAACGTGATCTGGCAGGGCGATGCCGCCGCGCAGGCGCTGCGCTGCCTGCGCCATTGCGTCGCACCGACGGCGCCGTTGAATGTCAGCGGCCCCGAAACGATCTCGGTGCGCTGGCTGGCGGCGGAATTCGGCCGCCGCCTGGGCCGCCAACCCGTGATCGTGGGGCAGGAAGCGGGGGCGTGCTGGCTCACCAACGCCGCCGAGGCCGCGCGGCTGTTCGGCTATCCGGTCGTATCGCTCGGCGTCATGCTGGACTGGGTGGCGGACTGGGTGGCGGCGAACCGGCCGAGCCTGAACAAGCCCACGAAATTCGAAGTGCGCAGCGGTGACTACTGAACCGCTGCGGTGGGTCACGCTCGACCCCGGCGCGGTCGCGCAGGCGGTGCCGCTCTCGGACGAAGCCGGCTGGAACCAGACGGAAGCCGACTGGGCGGCGTTCGTCCGCCACGGCGCGGTCCTCGGAGTCACCTGCGGCGGCCGGCTGGTCGCGACCGCGGCGGCGCTGCCCTACGGCGCGGATTTCGGATGGATCGCCATGGTGCTGGTGACCGCGGATTTCCGCCGGCGTGGCATCGCCACCCGCCTGGTCGGCGACTGCGTGGCGCTGCTGCGAAATGCCGGCCGGGCCGCCCTGCTGGACGCGACCGAGCATGGGGCGCCGGTCTACGAAGCGCTCGGATTCGCCAAGCTCGGGGGGCTTGCGCGCTGGGTCGGCGAGGGGCGGGGCGAGACGATTCGCGGCGACGTTATTCCCCCGAGCTTGGATCGCGCGGTGTTCGGCGCCGATCGCGGCTTTCTGCTGCAGGATTTCCTGGACTCGCCCGGGCAGCCTCGCCTCAGCCGCGCCGGATGCCTTCGCCGTGCTCCGGCCGGGCCGCGGAGCGTGGCATGCCGGCCCGGTGGTGGGCTCGTCGCGCGGCGGCGAACGGGTCGCTCGAGCGCGTGATCCGCGCCGCGCCCGGCCGTCTGGTCGTTGATCTGCTGGATGGCGGGCGCGCGCTGGAGCCGTTGCTCGTGGCGCGCGGCTTTCGCGTGCAACGGCGGTTTCATCGCATGGCGCTCGGCCGCGCGTCGCTTCCGGGCGATCCCGGCGCGCGCGCTGGCGGCGGCCGGGCCGGAATTCGGCTGATCTCGCGGAGGAACGAGGTGAGACTGCACCGCTCCGAACTGCCCGCGCCCGTGCTGGAAACGCTGCGCCAGGGCGTGGTGATTCCGGCGCATCCCCTGGCGCTCGACCCCGAGGGTCGCTTCGATGCGCGCCGGCAGCGGGCGCTCGGCCGCTATTACCTCGACGCCGGCGCCGGCGGGCTCGCGGTCGGCGTGCACGCCACGCAATTCGGCATTCGCGAGGCCGGCCTGCTCGAACCCGTCCTGGCCTGCGCCGCCGAAACCACGCGGGCGTGGACCGATCGGCCGATCGTGCTGATCGCCGGGCTGTGCGGGCCGACGGCGCAGGCGCTCGCGGAGGCGCGGATCGCCCTCGCGCTCGGCTATCACGCGGCCTGCTCAGCCTCGGCGCCATGCGCGACGCCGGCCCCGACGCGCTGATCGAGCATTGCGCGGCGGTGGCACGCGAAATCCCGCTGGTCGGGTTTTATTTGCAGCCGGCGGTCGGCGGCGTCGTGCTGGATGCCGCGTTCTGGACCCGCTTCGCGGCGCTGGACAACGTGGTCGCCATCAAGGTCGCCCCGTTCAACCGCTACCGCACGCTGGACGTCGTGCGGGGCGTGGCCGAAGCCGGCGCGGAGGATCGCGTCACGCTCTACACCGGCAACGACGATCACATCGTGCTCGACCTGGTGACGCCGTTCACCGTCATCCGGCAGGCCGAACCGGTGACATTGCGCTTCCGCGGCGGATTGCTCGGGCATTGGTCGGTATGGACCCGCAGCGCCGTGCGGCTGTTGCGGCGCTGCCAGGAAGCGGCCGAAAGCGGCATGGTGCCGACAGAGCTGCTGGCACTGGACAGCCGGGTGACCGACTGCAACGCCGCGTTCTTCGATGTCGCCAACAATTTTGCCGGCTGCATACCCGGCTGCCACGAGGTGCTGCGCCGGCAAGGCCTGCTACAAGGCACGAGGTGCCTCGATCCGGACGAGCAATTGAGCCGGGGGCAGAGCGCCGAGATCGACCGCGTCTGCCGCGAGCACCGCGACCTGGCCGACGACGATTTCGTAGCGGCCAATCTCGATCGGTGGCTCGATGACTGACGCGATACGCTCGCTCGGCTCGGCAGCCGGCCTCGTTCCGATTGGACTCGTGTTCCGCCTTGGTGTGCAATGGCGGCATCGGTTCAACGCAGGAGGACTCCATGGCGCAGGCACCCACCAGCGAAGCGCGCGACCGGGTTCGCGACACGGTTCCCAAGCTGATCGACCTGACGGAAAAGGTGCTGTTCGGCGACGTCTGGGAGCGCCCGCAGCTTTCCAAGCGTGACCGCAGCCTGATCGTCTGTGCCACGCTCATCGCCACCTACCGGCCTGAGCAGCTACGCGGCCATTTGCAGCGCGCGCTGTACAATGGCGTCACCAAGGAGGAGCTGTCCGAGGTGATCACGCACCTCGCGCTCTATGCCGGCTGGCCGGCGGCGATGTCGGCCGCGAACATCGCGCGCGAGGTATTCGAAGCCAATCCGTAACCGCCGACCGTCGGATCAGCCGGTCCAGCCGTAGTCCCGCGCGGCGGCCTGCGCGGAAATATAGCCCTCGCGCAGATCCTCGCGGATGCGTTCGGGATCGCGCCGTTGCGGGTCGCCGTAGCCGCCGCCGCCCGGCGTGGTCAGGCGAATGCGGTCGCCGGGCTGGAAGGTGACGTTGGCGTATTTGCTGCTGGAAACCTTGCCGTACAGCTCCTTCACCGTGCGCCACTCGCCGGTGCCGGCCTTCATGATCTCGGTCGCGCCGCAGCCGCCGGGCGCCCCGCCGAACAGCGACCAAGGATGCACGTGGTGGCGGTCGCTGCATTGGCTGCCGGTGATCGGGACCTGGGTCATCAGAAGCGTGCGCCGGTAGCCGAGTCCGCCGCGGAACTGTCCGGCGCCGCCGGAATCCGTGACCAGTTCGCAATCCTCCACGCGCAGCGGAAAGCGTGTCTCGAACACCTCGGTCGGGTTGAAGCGGCAATTGCCGTTGATGGCGATCACGCAGTCGTTGCCGTCCTCGCCGTAGCGCCCGCCCCACCCGCCGGACATGAGGTCGTAACAGGCGAAATATTCGTCGTAGTCGGGGTGCGTGCCGCCGAACACGAAGTTCGTGCCGGTGCAGCTTTCCGAGGCCATCGCGCGCTCCGGCACGCAGGCCGACATGGCGCCGATCACGATATTCGCCAGACGCGGATGGGTTTCCGTGTTGCCGGCCACCAGCGGCCCCGGATAATCGACGTTGGTGACATGCGCCGGCGGCGAAACCACCCGGATCGGGCGGAAGCAGCCGGAATTCTTCGGGATCGTCGAGTCCGTGACGTGCAGTATGCCGTTGTAGACCGCTCCGGTGGCAACGCCGAGCGTCGCGTTGATCGGCCCCTTGGCCTGCGGCGAGCTGCGGCTGTAATCCGCCACCAGCTCGTCGCCCTGGACGTAGACGTCGACCGCGACCGTGTAGTTTTTCGCTTCGATCCCGTCATCCTCGATCACGTCCTCGAAGCCGTATTTGCCGTCCGGGAACGCGGCGATCTCCGCGCGCATGCGCCGTTCGGAATAGTCCATCAGGTCTTCGCAGGTGCGCTTGAACACCTCGCGGCCGTATTTGCGCACGATGCCGGAAATCCGATCGACGCCGAGATCGACCGCGCCGATCATGGCGCGCAGATCGCCGTAGTTCTGCCGCGGCGTGCGCACGTTGGCGAGCAGCAGCTTCCACACCTCGTCCACGTCCTTGCCGGCCTTCTTGATCTTGATCGGCGGCACGCGGAGCCCCTCGTGGAATATCTCCGTGGCCTCGCCGCAGAACGCGCCCGGTACCATGCCGCCGATCTCGGCGATGTGGCCGATGCAGACCGCGAAGCCGAGGAACTCGCCGTCGACGAAGAACGGCCGGAAGAACGTGTGCTCCGGGCAGTGCAGCCCGCCGCGATACGGGTCGTTGTGGACGAGAACGTCGCCTTCCTCCAGCGCGTCGAACGGGATTTCCTGCGCGCAGCTCTTGATGAGGATAGGCATGCCGCCGATCATGGTCGGGCAGAATTCGGCGCAGGCGATCATGTCGCCCTTGGCGTCGGCCAGCGCGCAGGTAAAATCGAGCCCCTCGTTGAAGATGGTCGAATACGACGTCTTCATCAGCAGAATGCCCATTTCGCGGCAGATCGACACCATGGTGGAATCGATGATGTTCATGGTGACGAAATCAGGCTCGCCGCCCCGCGCCACGGGCGCGTGCGCGCTGGTGTCGATGGCGAATTTCGGCGGCTCGATCGGCAGACGGAAATAGCCGCTGTTCGCCGCGCGCAGCCCCGCCCATGTCACGCACCACTCCGAGCAGTAGAGATGCCCGGGGTCGGCGTGCCCGCGAATGCCCGCGCCGTAGATCAGCAGCCCGCAATTGGCGCACTTGACGTATTTTTCGACGTAATAGCCGTTTTCCGAGAAGCGCATGCTGGCCTTCCTCAATGAGCGGCGACGGTTTCCAGGATCAGATGGCCGTACTCGTCGACGATGAGCCTCTGGCCAGGATTGAGCACGGTGGCCGAGGCGGCTTCCTCGACGATGGCCGGGCCGCGGACAAGCTGGCCGGCGGCCAAGTCGTCGCGATGATAGACGGCGGCGTCGTGCACGGCGTCCGGGTAATGCACCGGGCGATGGCCGCGCGGGCGCGGCGTTCCACCCCCCGCCGGCAGGCGGCGTAGCGCCGGCTTGGCGGTGCGGGAAACCACGGTCGCCAGGAAATTGACGATTTCGATGATCTCACCGGGGATGTTGAAGCCGAACCGGGCCTTGTGCGCGGCGTGGAAACTCTCCCACAGGCGCTCCGCGGCGCCGTCCTTCAGCGCGTCGGCGCCGATCGGCATTTCCAGTTCGTAGTTCTGCCCGAGATAGCGCATCTCCAGGGCGCGATGGACTTCGATCTCGTCCGTGTAGCCCTGCGCCTCCAGTTCGGCGACGCCCTCGCCGACCAGCGTTCGCATCAGCTCCCGCGCGCGGGGAGGATCGAAGCGGCGGCTGGTTAGCTGCGTCGTGCGCTGCCGATCCACGCGCGCGTTGGTCATGATGAAGCCGTAGGCGGAGAACTGGCCGGGATGGTTCGGGATGATGGCGCGCGGGATGCCCATCTCGTGCATCAGTTCGCTGGCGTGCAGCGGGCCGGCGCCGCCGAACGCGCAAAGCGAAAAGTCGCGCGGGTCGAGGCCGCGCTCGATCAGGGTCGCGCGCAGGGCGCCGACCATGTTGTTGTTGGCGATGCGCACGATCGCCATCGCCGCCTGCTCCGGCGCCATGCGCAAACTTTGCGCCAACGCGCCGATCGCACGATGCGCCGCGTCCGCCTCGAGCCGCATCCGACCGCCCAGAAAGTTATCCGCGTTGATGCGGCCGAGCACGAGATTGGCGTCCGTCACGGTCGCGTCCTGGCCGCCAGTGCCGTAGCAGGCCGGACCCGGCCGCGCCCCGGCGCTCTGCGGGCCGACGCGCAGCATGCCCCCCTTGTCGATCCAGGCGATGGAGCCGCCGCCCGCGCCGATGGTGCGGATGTCGATCATCGGGATCTGGATCGGCACGCCCCATTCGATCTCGAACGCGGTGGTGAAGCTTTCCCGCCCGTGCAGGATCGCCGCCACGTCGGTCGAGGTGCCACCCATGTCGAGCGTCACCATGCTGTCGATCCCGACGAGCCCGGCCACCTCGCGGCTGGCGATCACGCCCCCGGTCGGGCCGGACATGACCATGTTCACCGGCGCGTTGGCCGCGGCGTCGAGCGTCATCTCGCCGCCGTTGGACTTGATGACCACGGTGTGCGCGGTCAGCCCGGCCTCGTCCATGCGGCCGCGCATGCCGCGCAACTGCCGCGTGACCACCGGCTTGAGATAGGCGTCGGCGATGGTGGTCGAGGCGCGCTCGTACTCCTTCCATTTCGGCAGCACCTCGTAGGAAATGGACACTGGCATCTCGGGCAGTGCAGCGGCGAGAATGGACTTGATGCGTTGCTCGTGCGCCGGATTGAGGTAGGAGAACAGCAGGCACACCGCGACCGCGCCGATCTCCGGCAGGGCGCGGATTTGCCGGGCGATGTCGGCCACCTCGGCCTCGTCCAGCGGCACCACGACATTGCCGTAGGCATCCATCCGTTCGCTGACTTCGTAGCAATGGCGGCGCTTCACCAGCGGCTTCGGCTTCACCCAGCTCATGTCGTAATGGTATTTGCGGTTGCCGCGCTGGATGAACACCACGTCGCGGAACCCGTGCGTCGTGATGTAGGCGATGGTGGCGCCCTTGCGCTCCAGGATCGCGTTGGTGGCAACCGTGGTGCCGAGCCGCAGGTTGCTGAGCGCGGCGCGGTGCGGGAAATCCTCGAGCCCGTCCAGCACGCCGCCGACCGGATCGCCGGGAACGGACGGAACCTTCCAGACCTCCACCGAACTGGTTTGGTGATCGTAGCTGACGAAATCGGTGAACGTGCCGCCAACATCGATCCCGAGCATGAACCGCATCGTCTTCCCCTTCTTGCGGTCGGCGCGCCAGCCGGCCCGGATCAACCCGTATGAGCGGCGCCCGGCCGAAGTCAACCGTGGGCCCGCTCGCGAATCTCGGGTAATTGCTCACCTTGGTGACGGAGCGGCCTGGGTCGGGCCGGCCCGATCAGACCGGGACGAGCCGCAGCATCGGATAACGCTTGACACGGCTACGGGCGCCTCGATTCTAAACGCGGGGTGCCGACGTGCCCCGACCTCGACGAACTGAGCCATGCGGAGAAGGACGCGCTGATCCGGGCGCTGATGGCGCAGCTTGCGGCGGCGCAGCAGCAGATCGCGGTACTGCAGGCGCGGGTGGATGAACTGACCCGCCCGGCGAAGACCCCAGACAACTCGTCGAAGCCTCCGTCGCAAGGCCAGAAGGAAAATCTCCCGTCGCCCGGCGGTGATCGCCCGGCGCGCAAGAGCCGGCCCGGCGCGGGTCGCACGCTGCACCCGAACCCGGATCGTGTGGTCGAGGCCAAGCTGACCGCTTGTCCGAACTGCCAGGCGGCCTTTCCGGAGACCTTGCCGACGCCGCAGAACGTCTACGAGCGCATCGAACTGCCGCCGGTCAAGCCGGACGTCACGCAGGTGCGGCTGTTCGGCGGCCGTTGCGCCTGCTGCGGCAAGCGCGTGGTGGCCACGGCGCCGGCCGGGCTGGAGCCGGGTTCGCCATTCGGCCAGTCGATCGCGGCGCTGGTGGTCTACCTGCACTATGCCCACGCCATCGGCATGGAGCGGCTGGCCACCCTGATGGACGAGGTGTTCTCGCTGTCGATCAGCGAAGGCGCGATCAGCAACATGCTGGCCCGCGCGCGCGAGCCGTTGCTCGCGGCCGCGGTGGCGATCCGCGAAACCGTGACCGCCAGCGCCGTGGTGTGTTCGGACGAAACCTCGGCGCGGGTGAGCGGCAAGACTTGCTGGGAATGGGTGTTCGTCGGCACGCTCGCGGTGCTGCACATCATTCGCCCCAGCCGCGGCAAGGCTGTCGTGCAGGACTTGTTCGGTGCCATTCAGCCGATGGTTTGGGTCTCCGATATGCTGGGCAGCCAGCGCGGCCATGCCGTGGAATGGCAGGTGTGCCTCGCGCATCTGCTGCGCGATGCACGGTATGCCATCGAATGTGGCGATACCGCCTTCAGCGCCGCCTTCAAACGGCTGCTGCTGCGCGCCATCGCCATTGGGCAGCGACGCGACACGTTGGCCGACAGCACATTGCGCCAGTATCGTGCCGATCTGAACCGCCGGCTCGATCGGATCATGATGGCCGGCCCGATCGGTGAGCCGGGACGCAAGTTACGCAAGCGCATCGGGGCCAATCGCGCGCACTTGTTCGTGTTCGTTACCAACCGCGACGTGCCGTACACCAACAACATCTCCGAGCGGAACCTCCGCCCCAGCGTGATCTTCCGCAAGGTCACCAACGGTTTCCGCTGCGAGTGGGGGGCCGAGACCTACGCCGCATTCCGCTCCATCGTCAGCACCGCCAAGGCCAACCGAACTGCCATACTCGGTGCCGTCCGCACCGCCCTGCTCACCCAGCCACTACCCACACCGGGGTGAGCAGTTACAATCTCGGGCGCATGTTGACAGGTTCGCAACCGCCTTCGTCGGTCGCTCGACGATTGCGACAACAACGGAGAATTTTCCATGTCCGATGGCCTGCCGGCGCCCGAGGAGATCGTCGCCCGGCTCTATACCGCGGTGCTGTCGGACGTGCTGGACGGGCTCGGCCGGCGCGAGCAGGCGATGCGGCCGTTCATCCGTCCGCTCGACGACGATGCCGTTCTGTTCGGGCGGGCGCGCACCGGTCTCTACATGACCACGTATCACGTGCCGGAGGGGCGCAACCCGTACGAACTCGAAATGGCGCTGGTCGACGAACTGCGGCCGGGCGAGGTGGCGGTGCTGGCCTGCAACGGCCCGACCGAACGCATTGCCCCCTGGGGCGAGTTGTTGACGACGGCGGCGCGGTCCCGCGGCGCCGCGGGCTGCGTGACCGACGGCCTGGTGCGCGACATCCGCCGGATTCGCGCGGTCGGGTTCCCGGTGTTTCACGGTGGCATCGGACCGCTCGATTCGAAGGGGCGCGGGGAGATGGTGGCGCGCGACGTGCCGGTCGTCTGCGCCGGCGTGCGCGTCGAACCCGGCGACCTCGTGTTCGGCGACGCGGATGGCGTGGTGGTCTTGCCGCAGGCGATCGCGCCCGGCGCGATACGCATGGCGCTGGACAAGATCGCCGCAGAGGACGCCACCCGCGCCGCCATCGAAAGCGGCAGGATGCTCCGCGAGGTGTATGCGGCGTTCGGCGTGCTTTGAGCGCTGCTGGCTGCGCCCCACACGCCGTTCAGCGCAATCCGTCCTTGCCCTCGATCTGGTCCACCGCAAGGCCGCCGATGCGCGGCAGCGGGCGACCGGAATTGGTGACGACGACGGCGACCACGATCTCGTCGCGGCGAGGCGCGTCCGGAACGCGGATTTCCATCGCGTCGAAATGGCTGCGCACGAACGCCGCGTCCTTGTGGCCGAGCGGCACGTCGATCGGCGTGCCCGGTCCGCCGCGCTTCTTGGCGCTCGGGATCAGCGCGGCGCCCTTCCGCACCGCCGCCCGCAAGGGACCGCCGAGCTTTGGGTGCAGGATGGCGGCGGCGTGTTCCAACTCGCCGTCCTCGCCCACGATCGCCGCCTTTCCGTAACTCTGCACCGCCTCGGGCGCGATCCCGAGCGCGGCCACCGCGCGCTCGCCGAGCAGCCCGCCCAACGCCTCGCCGATGGCGACAAGCTCGGACAGATCGGCGACGAAGCGGGCGGCGAACGGGTTCACGATCACCGCGATGGCCGCGGATTTCCGCGTGGACGGCTGAACGGGCAGGTTCTGTTCGCGCCGTGTCTCCTCCACGATCGTCAGAAGCTTGCGAATGAGCATGCCAGTGCCTTCATTTCATGCCAGTGCCTTCATTTCAGGGCGCCGAGCAGCGCGAGCAATTCGGCGCGCTGGGCGAGCGAGAGCGGGGCGAGCGTGGCCTCGGTTATCTGTCTGGCGCGCGGGATCGCCCGCTCCGCGACGCGCCGCCCGGCCTCGGTGAGCGAAACGATCAGACGCCGCGAATCCTCCCGATCGGGCGCCGACGTCGTGATCCCGCGCCGCGTCAGCCGGTCGATCACGCCCTTGATCGTCGGGCCGTCCATCGCGGCGAGGCGGCCCAGCTGGTTCTGCGAACAGGATCGATGCTCGTAGAGCCGGACAATCGCCGAGAACTGCGTGGGCGTCAGTTCGTCCACCATCATGTCGCTGAAAATGGCGAGATGCCGCTGCGTCACCTGGCGCAGCACGAAGCCGACATTCTCCTCCAGCACGTATCCGAGCACGCCGGCCGTGTTCACTGCCCGACGATCTCGGGAACGGTTTCGGCCGGCGGCGTGTTGCGGCTGCGGCCGCAGCGCACAATGCCGTCGATCACCACCATGCCGATGCCCGGCAAGTCTCCCTGCCGCACGCTGTCGAGCAGGTTCTTGCCGGCGGAATGCTGGGCACGATCCATCAGGACGACATCCGCCGCGCGGCCGGGCTCGATGATGCCGCAATCGAGTTTGCGCATCCGCGCGGTGTTGCCGGTCGCGCACGCGAAAACCTGTTCCGCCGGTGTGTCGCCGAGCGACGCGAGCAGCGCGACGAGGCGCAGGATGCCGAGCGGCTGCACGCCCGATCCCGCGGGGCTGTCGGTGCCGAGGATCACCCGGTCCATCTGCCCGAGTTCGCGGGCGAAGCGCAGCGCGGTCAGGCCGGCAAGCTCGTTGCCGTTGTGGACGATCTCGATCGCGCGCAGGCAGCGCTCGCAGAGACAGCGGATTTGCGAGTGGGGCAAAGCCGTATGGCCGCCGTTGATATGGCCGATGATGTCGGCGTCGGCTTCCAGCACCGTATCGGCATCGATGTAGCCGGAACCGGGCACGCTCGGGCCGCCGGTATGGATCGTGCTCTGGATGCCGTATTTGCGCGCCCAGGCGACCATGCGCTTCGCCTCGTCGCCCGCTTTCACCGTGCCCAGGCCGACTTCGCCGAGCAGTGTCACGCCGCCTCGGGCGAGTTCGGCGAAATCGCTTTCCTCCATGCCGTGTTCCAGCACGGGCGCGCCGGCCAGCAGTTTTACCCCCGCCGGACGGAAATTCTCGTACGCCCGCTGCGCGGCGATGGCGAGTGCCTTGACGCCGATCACGTCGCGCGGTCGGCCGGGCGTGTGCACCTCGCCGGCGGAAACCATGGTCGTCACGCCGCCGTTCAGGCAGCTTTCGATCCAGCCGAGCTGGTTCTGCCGCGGCGTCCAATCGCCGAGCACCGGGTGCACGTGGCTGTCGATCAGTCCCGGCGCCAGCGCGCAGCCATGCGCGTCGATCACGACGCGCGCGTTGCCGGTATCGCAGTCGCCGGCGCGGCCCACCGCGACGATCCGTCCGGCTTCGGCGACGATCGTGTCCGCCTCCAGGAGCGGGGCTTCCAGCTTCCCGGACAGCATCACTCCGATATTGCGGATGACGAGTTTTCCGCTCTGCTTTTCGGGACCGGCGGCAAGGCCCATGGTGCTACCTTTCAGCCCGCATGGCGCGGGCGGCCGCGAGCACGGCGTCGAGAATGCCTTGATAACCGGTGCAGCGGCAGAGGTTGGACGAGAGCGCCTCGATCAGCGCGTTGTCGGAGGCGTTCGGATCGCGCTCCAGAACCGCGGCGGCAAGCATCAAGAAGCCGGGCGTGCAGAAGCCGCATTGCAGCCCGTGATGTTCCATGAAGGCCGATTGCAACGGATGAAACCCGTTCTCCGGCGCCAGACCCTCGATGGTGCGGATGGCGCAGCCCTCGGCTTGCACGGCGAAGATCAGGCACGATCGCACCGGCGCGCCGTCGAGGATGACCGTGCAGGCGCCGCAGACGCCGTGCTCGCAGCCGATATGCGTGCCGGTCAGGCGGCAATCCTTGCGGAGCGCGTCGGCCAGCGTGCGGCGCGGCTCCACGTCGATGGCGTGCGTTGCGCCGTTGACATCCAGGCGGATCGGCAATTTCCCGCTCATCGCCGGCATTCCCTGGCTGCGTGCAGCGCGGCGTGGATGCGTCGCGGCGTGGCCGGCATTTCGTCGATCTCGACGCCGAGCGGGGCGAGCGCATCGTTGATCGCGCCGAGAATCGCCGCCGGCGCGCCGATCGCGCCGCCTTCGCCGAGGCCCTTCGCGCCGGTGAGCGACGCGTCGGTGACGGTCTCCAGATGATGGATCTCGATGTGCGGGATTTCGCGCGCCGTAGGCACGAGATAATCCGCCAGCGATGCGGTCAGGATATCGCCCAAATCGCTGTCACACGATTTCCTCGTACAGCGCGTTCGCAATGCCCTGCGCGACGCCACCGCGAATCTGTCCCTCGGCGATCATGGGATTGATCAGGCGGCCGGCGTCCTCGACGACGATGAACCGCTCGATGGCGACGGCACAGGTATCGACATCCACGTCCACGATGGCGAGATGGCAGGCGTTGGAGAACGTGCCAGCCGGATCGTACATCGCGGACTCGCGCAGCCCGGGGCCGAGTTCGGGGAATCGATGCGCCTGATGGTAGGCGGCGCGCGCCAAGTGTGCGATCGGAATGGCGCGGTCGGTGCCGTCCACGCGCGCCTTGCCTGCCGCGAGCGCAATGTCGGCCGGCGCCGCTTCGAGCAAATTTGCCGGCAATGGCCAGGAGTTTCGTGCGAAGCGTCCGCGCCGCCAGCAGCGCCGCCCCGCCGGCGATCACCAGCGAGCGGCTGGCGAACGTGCCGAATCCGTAAGGCGTGCGGTCCGTGTCGCCATGCACCACGCGCACGGACTGGGGCATGAACGCCGAGCCCGTCGGCGACGATCTGCGCGAGCGTGGTCGCCAGGCCCTGGCCGTGCGGTGAGGCGCCGACGCGCAACTCGACCGTGCCCGACGGGTCCATGGCCAGCTCGACGGTCTCCCAGCCGGGCGTGACCTCCATGCCGCGGGCGGCGAAGGCGGGCGAGCCGTAGCCGGTACGCTCGCAGAACGTGGACAGGCCAAGTCCAACATAGCGGCCCTGCTCGCGCAGCGCGGCCTGGCGCGCGCGGAAGCGGGGCACGTCCGCGGCGGCGAGCGCGGTCTCCATCGTTTCGCGATAGCTGCCGGTATCGTAGGTCAGGCCGGTTGCGGTCACGAACGGAAACGCGCCGATCAGGTTGCGCCGGCGGATTTCCCACGGCTCCAGGCCGAACGCGCGCGCGGCCTTGTCCATCAGCCGCTCCATCGCCAGCGTGAGCGCCGGCCGGGCGACGCCGCGATACGGCGCGCTGCAACAGGTGTTCGTCGTGACCCCCCGCGCGCGGCAGGAATAGGCGGATACGGCGTAGGGGCCGGGAAGCTCCGCCAGCGACATCAGCGGCTCGACCGCGGCGGTGTTCGGATAGGGCGCATAGGCGCCAACATTCGCAACGACGTCGCCGGACAGCGAGACCAGCCAGCCTTCCGCATCGAAACCGCCCTGCAACGCGATCGTCATGTCGCGCGCATGAAAGCTCGCCATCAGGTTTTCGCGCCGGTCCTCGATCCAGGCGACCGAGTTGCGCAGGTGCCGGACCAGCCAGACCAGCACGACGAATTCCGGGGCGAGCGACATCTTCTGGCCGAAGCCGCCGCCGATATCGGGCGCGATGACGCGCAGATCCAATTCCGCCATGCCGACCAGATCGGCGATCACGGTGCGCATCATGTGCGGCGTCTGCGTCGTGCAGGTCAGGGTGACACGCCCCGACGCCGGATCGAACGCCGCATGAGCGCCGCGCGGCTCGATCGGCGTGGCGTTCTGCCGGCGCGAGCGGATGCCGGCATCGATGGTGTACCGGACGGCGCCGGCATGGCGCGTCGGGCAATCGAAGCACGCGTCCAGGATGAGGTTGCCGGGCGCTTGTTCGTGCACGCGCGGTGCCTCGGGGGCCAGCGCGGCGGCGGCATCGGTGACGGCTGGCAGCGGATCTATCTCGATCTCGACGCGCTCGGCGATGTCCTCGGCCAATTCCTCGCTGTCGGCGACGATGGCGGCGATCGCCTCGCCGGCGTAGCGCACGACGTCCCTGGCCAGAACCGGCTGCGCGATCGGCACGTAGCCGAATTTGTGCAATATCGGGCGAATTGGGGCGACGCCATCGAGATCGGCCGCGGTAATCAGGCGGGCGCCGTCGGGGGCGCTAATGCGGCGGATGCGGCCGGCCGCGACCGGGCTGCGAACGAAGCGCACCCAGAAGCGCGCCGGATTATCGGCGGTGAAATGTCCGCGCCCTCGCACCAGCGCCGGGTCCTCCAGCCGGCGGATCGAGCGGCCGACCCAGTGCGTATCGGCTTCCTTGCTCAACTTATCGCACCCCGCAAGGCGCGGTGCACCATGGCGCGGACCAGATCGCGGCGCAGCGCGGCGGAAACCTGCACGTCCTCCATCGGCGTGATCGCGGCCGCGGCGATAGCGGCGGCGGCGCGGAACGCTTCCTCGGTCGTCGGCGCGCCGGTCAACGCCGCTTCGGCCGTCGCGATCCGCCGCGGCACGCGCTCGGCGCCGCCGATGCCGATGCGCGGTTCCGCGATCGCGCCGTCCTCGATGCGAAAGACCACGAGCGCCATCGCCATCGCGTAATCGCCGGCGCGGCGGCTGATTTCGCGAAAGCCCGCCCGTGCGTCTTGCGGCAAAAGCGGCAGACGCGCCTCGATCAGCAATTCGTCGTCCGCCAGCGCCGTGCTCATGATGCCGCGAAACCAGTCCGTTGCGGCAATGACGCGTTCCCCGCGCACGCTGCGCGCGACCGCTTCACCGCCGAGCGTCGCGAACACCAGCGGCCATTCGGCCGACGGATCGGCATGGGCGAGGCTACCGCAGAAAGTGCCACGGACGCGGATCGGCGCGTGGGCGATGTGGCGCGCCACGTCACCGAGCAAGGGGCCGAGCGGGCCAGGCCCGTCGAGCGCCTCGAATTCCGCGTGCCGCACCGTCGCCGGGACGCGCAGCATGCCATCCGCGACCGACAGCGCGCCCATGTCGGCGACGCGGTTGATGTCGATCAGATGCGCCGGCTGCGCGAGCCGGAACGCCATCAGCGGCACCAGGCTCTGCCCGCCCGCAAGCACCCGACCACCTTCCGACGCCGTCTCGGCCAGCAGGCTCACCGCATGCGCGACGTCGCGGGCCCGATGATAGGCAAACGGCGCAGGCTTCATGCCGCGTTGCACCCCGGGTAAGATCGTTAGTATGCTAACGATCTCGCGGAGCCGGTGTCAAACCGGATGGAGCGCCCATGTCGATCGCCGAGGGGTCCGACGACCGTATCCGCTGCGACGCCTGCCCGGTGCTGTGCTACATCAAGGACGGCATGACCGGCGCCTGCGACCGCTATGCCAATCAAGGCGGAGCGTTGGTGCGCGTCGATCCGGTGCTGGTGCTCGATCGCGCCCGTGCGGCGAATGCCCAGATCGTGCCGTTCCTGGAAAACGCCCCGGACTGGGACGGCGATATCGTTGGCGCGACGCCGTTCATCACCGCGATCGGCGCCGGCACGACCTATCCCGATTACAAGCCGGCGCCGTTCATCATTGCCTCGGCGGTCGACGGCGTGGACATGGTCACCGTCGTGACCGAGGGGATCTTCAGCTATTGCGGCGTGAAGGTGAAGATCGACACGGACCGTTTTCTCGGCCCGGAGCGCAGCGTGGTGCGCGCGGGAGGCGAGCCCGTCGGCCACGTGACGACCGGCGAATACGGGTCGCAAATGCTCTCGCTCGGCGGCGTGCACCATCTGACCGGAAGCGGCAAGAAGACCGGGCGGGTCACCTGCGCCACGCTGGTCGATCTGTGCAACGCCAACCCGGTCGAGTTGGTGATCGACGATGGCGCGTCATTGACCATCGCTGCGGGCGCGGCGCCGGTGATCAACGGCGTGCCGGAGCAACGCATGCGCGTCGGCTGCGGCTCCGCCACGATCGGCATGTTCGCGCGCCAGTGGCAGGGCAAGGTGGACGAGGTGGTCGTCGTCGATGACCACATCACCGGCGTGTTGTCGGAGCACCAGGCCGGCAAGTTGCTGGGCGTCGCGGAAACCGGCATCCGCATGCGCGGCCGCCGCTCCACCCCCGGCCGCTATTTCGAGGTCGCGAACCCCGGCACCGGCTGGGGCGGCACCGACATCGCTGACCCGCTATCGATCCTGGAGCCGTTCGATCCCAGGAAGGCCCGGCCCGGGCTGCGCCTGCTGATGGTCAGCACCACCGGCGAGCATGCGGCCTATTTCGAACTCGACGAGAAACTGCATCCGGTCGAGCATGACATCCCTGCGGCGCTCGGCTTCTCGGTCGAGCGCATCAAGGAGAATTGCGAGCCGGCGCTGGCGACAGTCTTGTTCATGGCCGGCGCCGGCGGCTCGCTGCGGGCCGGCGTGACCGAGAATCCGGTGGGGCTGACCCGCTCGGTGAAGCAGGCGCTGACCCGGCTCACCTGCGGCGGGGCGCCGGCCTATGTCTGGCCGGGCGGCGGCATCACGTTCATGGTCGATGTTGCGCTCATGCCGGCGAACGCGTTCGGCACCGTGCCCACGCCGGCGCTGGTCGCGCCCATCGAGTTCACGCTGCGTCGCGACGATTACGCCGCGCTCGGCGGCCACATGGACCAGCTCCGCCCGGTCGAGGACGTGCTCGCCCTATTGCGTATGCGCACGGAGGCGCCGCGCCCCGGCTCGCCCTGGCCGCTCGCCCCGGTGGCATGACGCGGCTCGCCGCCCGCCTGCTGCCGGACGGACGCCGCCTGCATCTGAACGACGGCCCGATCGATCTCGTCATCGCGGCCTGGGGGGAGCCCGCCGCGATCGCCACGGCCTATCGCGCGGCCAGCATGCGAGCGGCCACCATCCTGGACGAGTTGTGCCTGGAACTGCCGCTGCTGCGCCGCCGCGCCGCGCCCGACGGTCCTGCGGCGCGCAGCGTCGTCGCGTGCCGGATGCAGCGCGCCGTCGCCCCCTATTGCGCCGCGCAGTTCATCACGCCGATGGCGGCGGTCGCGGGAGCGGTCGCGGAGGAGGTGCTGCACGCGATGTGCGCGGCGGCGCCCTTGGCGCGGGCCTATGTGAACGATGGCGGCGACATCGCGCTCCATCTTGCGCCGGGCGAATCGCCTGACCGCCGGGCTGGTGGACCGGCCGGATCGACCGGGGCTGTTCGCGCGCGCCGTGCTCACTGCCGAGGCTCCCGTGCGCGGCATCGCCACGAGCGGCTGGCGCGGTCGCAGCCACTCGCTCGGGATCGCCGACGCGGTCACGGTTCTGGCCGACACCGCGGCCGGCGCCGACGCCGCCGCGACGGTGATCGCCAATGCGGTGGACTTGCCGGGCCACGCGGGGATCACCCGCGTTCCGTGCGACAGCATCGATCCCGATAGCGATTTGGGCGGCTTGCCGGTCACGCGGGCGGTGGCCCCGCTCACGGACGCGGACAAGGCGCTGGCGCTCGATCGCGGAACGGACTGCGCGCGGCACTTGGTGACCCGCGGCCTGATCCGGGCGGCGACCCTGCACTTACAGGGTGTCACCATCACGGTTGGCACGCCACCGCCCCGGCTTGACCCTGCGAGAGGGGGCGCTTAGGGGCGCGGTGCGGAATCTGAGAACGTGGGGAGGAAAGCCGCATGCGGATCACGACCGTGCGTCTGCGCCGCTTTCGCGGGACGATGGAAACCGATGGGCCGCTCTGGGAGGAGCGGCTGGTGCGCCCGATCGACATCTACCCGGAATACCGCGCCCGGCAGGATTTCGAGGGCGGGACGCAAGTCGATCCGCGGCATTTCCGCTTCGAACAGCATTTCCTGGAAATCCAAACCGACGCCGGTGTGACCGGCACCGCCGGGCCGCTGCAGGAGCCCGTCGCGTACTTCATCGGCCGGCGCCTCAGGCCGATCCTGATGGGGCAGGACCCGACCGCGACCGAGAAGCTGTGGGACCAGATGCACCGGATCATGGTGCATGGCCGCCAGGGCGACGCGATGCTGGCGATCAGCGCGGTGGATTGCGCGCTATGGGATTTGAAAGGCCGATGGCTCGGCCAGCCCGTCTATCGCCTGCTCGGCGGCCCGACCCGGGACCGGATGCCGCTCTATGCCAGCATGCTGGGCTTCGACGTGCTGGACATGGGGCGCGTGCGGGGGCGCGCGCAGGAATATCGCGACCGCGGCTTCCGGGCACAGAAATGGTTCTTCCGCCACGGGCCGATGAGCGGGCCCGAGGGGATGCGCAAGAACGTCGATCTGGTGCGCACCTTGCGCGAGGCGCTGGGCGAGGACGCCGACATCATGCTCGATTGCTGGCAGGCCTTCGATCCGGGTTACGCCATCGACCTCGCCGAGCGCATCGAGGAATACCGCCCGCGCTGGCTGGAGGAATGCGTCATGCCGGACCGCATCGACAGCTATGTCCGGGTGAAGGAGAGCACTCAGCATCCCGCTGGCCGGCGCGGAGCACGAATACACGCGCTGGGGCTTCAAGCGGTTCATCGACGCCCAGGCGCTCGATATCCTGCAACCGGACATCTATTGGGCCGGCGGGCTCAGCGAAACGCTGAAGATCGCGGCCTATGCGTCAGCCCACGATCTGATCGTCATTCCGCACAACGCCTCGACCCCGGCCAGCTTGCACTTCTCGCTCGCGATGTCGCCGGTCATGACGCCGCTCCAGGAATTCCTGGTCAAGTGGAACCAGATCAACCAGCATTTCCTCGTCCATAAGCTGACACCGAGCGAGGGCATGCTGCCGCTGCCGGAGCAACCCGGCCTCGGCATGGATGTCGATCCCGCGAAAATCGAAGAGGAACAGGAGGTTTTCGCGTAGCGCCGTTGGCTCAGGCGGCCATCGTCTGCACCGAGGTCGGCTCGACCTCATACATCACGCGCTGTTCGCCCGGCTGGCGGAACGGATATTTGTCCTTGCCGAGGTATTTCTTGGCGAGCGCGTCGATGTGCGCATCGGCCACCGCCGGATCGTCGGCCACCCCCGTGACGCGACCGCGAACCTGCATATACCGGTAGGCGTTATCCGGATCCATGATCGCGAGGGCGACGGGCGAGCCCTGCTTCAACACGCGTGCCTTCACCCTTCCCTTGGCCGTGTTGAAGCGGATCTTGCCATTCGCATAATCGATCCAGACCGGCGTCACTTGCGGGGAGCCGTCGGCCAGCACGGTGGCGAGATTGGCGAACGTCTTCTTCTGGTTGACCAGGTCCAGGAACGAATCGGGAATTTGCGCCATCTGATCTCAGCTCCCATGCAGGTCCGCCGCGCCGGGCGAGCGTGATGGGACAGCTTGGCCCGAGGCGCCAGCTTTCAAAGGGGCGCCCGCGGACCGGACGCGCATAATTGTACCGAATACCGGCCGGGGCTTGCCCGGCGCGTCCGGCCGCGCCACGTTCCCGGCCGGTCAACGCTGGGGCTTTCGGCCCGGGAGGCGGTCTTGCTCAGGCTCGGATACAAGGCGTCGGCGGAGCAGTTCGGTCCGAACCAGTTGCTGGATTTCGCCTGCCTCGCCGAGGCGCGCGGCTTCGATTCCGTGTTCATCAGCGATCACTTCCAGCCCTGGCAGCACACCGACGGGCACGCGCCGTTCTCGCTCGCCTGGCTCGGCGCGCTGGGCAGCCGCACCTCGCGCGTGGTGATGGGCACGAGCGTGCTGACGCCGACCTTCCGCTACCATCCTTCGGTGGTCGCGCACGCGTTCGCGACACTCGGCGCGATGTTCCCGAACCGCGTCGTACTGGGGGTCGGCACCGGCGAATCGCTGAACGAGGTGCCTTCCACCGGCATGGAATGGCCGGAATTCCGCGAGCGGTTCGCCCGGCTGCGCGAATCGATCACGCTGATCCGCAAGCTGTGGACGGAGGAGCGGGTGACGTTCGAGGGCCAGTACTACCGGACGCAGCACGCGACGATCTACGACCGGCCCGAGACCCCGGTGCCGATCTATGTGGCGGCGGCGGGCGCGTTGGTCGCGAAATATGCCGGCCGGGCAGCCGATGGATTCATCTGCACAAGCGGCAAGGCAACCGACCTGTATACGAAGACGCTGCTGCCCAATTTGGCGGAAGGGCTGCAGACCTCGGCCGATCCGCAACGCGCGTTCGACCGCATGATCGAGGTGAAGGTGTCGTTCGATACCGACCTCGGCCGGGCGATGGAGGATACGCGGCTCTGGGCGGCGCTGGCGCTGACGCCGGAGGAGAAGACCTCGGTCAAGGACCCGGCCGAGATGGAGCGGCTCGCCGCCGCGCTTCCGGTGGAGCGCGCCGCCAGTCGATGGATCGTCTCCACCGATCCGGAGGAGCAGGTCGAGAAGATCCGGCCTTACGTGGAACTCGGTTTTCGCCATCTGGTGTTCCACGCCCCAGGGCAGGATCAGGCGCGTTTCCTGAACCTTTACGCCGAACAGGTGCTGCCGCGATTGCGCGAGCGGTTTGGCTGAGCTTCGCCAGTGTGATCGACATCGAAGATCTGGCCGCGTCCTGAAGCGCTATTGTTCTCGTGGCCGCAATGACCAGCACCTCGGATCGGAACGGCAGCGGCGGGCGCGGCGATAATCCTTGCTTGCGCTTGATTGCCGTTCCCGGCGTTCCGATGGTGCGGCCGGGCGATGATCTCGCCGCGCTGGTCGCCGCGGCGATGCGCCGCGAAGACTGCGCGCCGCGCACGGGCGACGTTGTGGTCGTCGCGCAGAAAATCGTCTCCAAGGCGGAAGGGCGCTATGTCGATCTCGGCACCGTCCAACCATCGCCGCGCGCCTGGGAACTCGCCGAGGAGACGCAAAAGGACCCGCGCATCGTCGAGGTCATCCTGTCGGAATCCGCGCGCGTGGTGCGCAGCCGGCCCGGATTGCTGATCTGCGAGCACCGGCTCGGCTTCGTCATGGCCAATGCCGGCGTGGACCGCTCGAATCTGGAACCGGACGATGCGGCCGAGCGCGTGCTGCTGCTGCCGCGCGAGCCCGATACCAGCGCGGCCGCGCTGCGCGAGCGCCTCATGGCCGAATTCGGCGTCGAACTCGCGCTCGTCATCAGCGACAGTTTCGGCCGCCCCTGGCGGCTCGGCACCGTCGGCGTGGCCATTGGCGCCGCCGGCCTCCCATCGGTGCTGGACCTGCGGGGCCGGCCGGATCTGTCCGGCCGCCTGCTGGAGGTGACCGAGGTTGGGCTGGCGGACGAAATCGCCTCGGCCGCCTCGCTGCTCATGGGCCAGGCGAACGAGGGCCGGCCGGTCGTGCTGGTGCGCGGCTTGCGCTGGGCCGCGCCGGCGCGACCCGCGTCCGCGATCGCACGCCCGGCGGCCGAGGATCTGTTCCGGTGAGCGGACGAGGCGCCGTGCTGGCGCTGTGCGGCGGTATCGGCGGGGCGAAACTCGCCCTCGGCTTGAGCCGGGTTCTGCCGCCCGACGAACTCATCGTGGTCGTGAACACCGGCGATGACTTCGAGCATCTCGGCTTGGCGATTTCGCCCGACCTCGACACGGTCATGTACACGCTCGCCGGCGTCGCCAATCCGGAAACCGGATGGGGCCGGCGCGATGAAACCTGGTCGTTCATGCGGGCGCTCGGCGAGTTGGGCGGCGAAACCTGGTTTCGGCTCGGCGATCGCGATCTCGCCACACATATCGAGCGGACACGGCGTTTGCGCGCGGGTGAAGCGCTTTCCGCGGTTACCGCCGATTTCTGCCGCCGCCTGGGCGTCGCCCCGACGCTGCTGCCGATGAGCGAAGACGCCGTGCGAACGCGCGTCCGCACCGATGACGGCTGGCTGGATTTCCAGAACTATTTCGTCGGCCGGCGCTGCGAGCCGGCGGTGCGCGAAGTCGCCTTCGCGGGCGCGACGGCCGCTCGCCCGCAGCCGGATTTCATCGCCGCCTTGCAAGGCGACTTGCGCGCCGTGGTGATCTGTCCCTCCAATCCGTTCATCAGCATCGGGCCGATCCTGGCCGTGCCGCAGGTGCGCTCGGCCCTGACGGCCTGCCGGGCACCCGTCGTCGCGGTCTCGCCCATTATCGGCGGCCGCGCGGTGAAGGGGCCGACGGCCAAGATGATGGGCGAACTGGGCGAACCCCCGAGCGCCGCTGCCGTCGCGCGGTATTACGGCGATCTGCTCGATGGTTTCGTCGTGGACGATGCCGATGCCGAAGCGGCAAGCGGACTCGGTTGCTACGTCACGGTCGCTGCGACCTTGATGACCAGCCTCGCGGAGCGTGAGGTGCTGGCGCGCGCAACGTTGGAAACCGCGGATGCGGTACGGCGCAACGGCTTGCGGCGGAGCGGCGCGGCGTGAGGCGCGCGGCTGCGACCTGGGCCGTCGTGCCGGTGAAGGAATTCACCGCCGCGAAGCAGCGGCTGGTCGGCTTGCTGTCGCCCGAGCAGCGGCGCGTCCTCGCCGCCTGCATGGTCGAGGATGTGCTCGGCACGCTCGCCGAAGTTCCGCAGCTTGCCGGCGTCCTGGTCGTGACTTGCGACGAATTGGCCGTGCGGATTGCCGAGCGGGTCGGCGCGCGCGTCGTCGCCGATCACGCGCGCGAGGGACAGACCGCCGCCGTGACCGCCGCCGCGCGATTGCTGGTCCGCGAGGGCGCGGACGCGATGCTCGCCGTGCCGGGCGATATTCCGCTCATCAACGCGGAGGAGGTCTCGGCCCTGTTGCGCGCGCATGCCCCGATGCCCGCGTTCAGCATCGTTCCCGCGCATGACCGGCGCGGATCGAACGCCGTGCTGTGCTCGCCGCCCGATGCGGTGCCGCTGCGGTTTGGCGACGACAGCTTTGTTCCGCATCTCGCGGCGGCCCGGCGCATGGGCATCGAGCCGTCCATCCTGCCGCTGCCCGGCATCGGCCTGGACATCGACCGGCCCGAGGATTTCGCGCGGCTCGCGCGGCTATTGGCTGCGGGACGGCGGGGCCACAAGCTCAGCAGAACGCTATCCTGGATGGAAGAAGCGGGGCTGCCGGCTGGATTACTTTGACGCGGCGTTCGCCTGGCGGAACTCGGGCAGGACATGCGCGGGAACGGCCGAGCTTGCCCGCAATTCAGCCCAGCGGTTCGCCGTCCCAGCGCTCGCGCACCGCGATTTCCGCAACCGGCTTGCGTCGGAGCTTCGTCAGTTGCCTGACCGGACGCCCGAGCGGCACCACGGCGGCGACCGCGACATGCGGCGGAATCCCGAGCAAATCCCTGAGCTTCGGCTCCTCGGCGACCGCGATCGTGGTGATCACGCCACCGAACCCCTCGTTGCGCGCCGCGAGCAGAATGCTCCACACGAGCGGATAGACGGACGCGCCGGCGATCATGCCGACGCGATCGAGGTGCTGGTCGGTCGCCGCGACCACCTTCAAATCCACGCAAACCACCAGCACGACGGCGGCCTTTAGAACCGGCTCGACCATGCGCGCGGGCACTTCCGTGCGCGCGATGACCTCGGCGCTCACGCGCGGCGGATCGATGGTGTTCCACGGATTCTCGCCGGCCTGGATCTGGGCGATGTAGCGGCGGGCGGGACCCAGGTTGAGCGCGGCGAGCGCCTCGCGCGTTTTCCGGTCGCGCACCACGATCACCCGCGTGCCCTGGCGGTTGCCGCCGCTCGGCGCGAACCGCGCGTTGTCGAGAATTTTGACCAGCGTCTCATCCGGCAGCGGATCGGCGGTAAACTCGCGCGCGGCGAAGGTCGTCCGCATTACGTCGTAGAGGTCCATGCGCGCCTCCCTGAGGTTATTCGGCCGCGACGAGCTTGCGCGGCGGCGTTTGCACGACCGGCGCGAGCGGCGCCGCGCCGAACGCGGACGCGCGGCGCTCCGGCGCGACCGGCCGGTACAGCGTGTCGCGCTGGCACGGCTCGCGTCCGATCGAGGTTATCAGCCGCTCCATGTCCTCGGGCGGCAACTCCTGGCCGTGCTGCGTGCCGGCGGCGCGCGAGATGCTCTCGTTCATCAAGGTGCCGCCGAGATCGTTGGCGCCGGCGGCCAGGCACGCCGCGGCGCCTTCCGGCCCCATTTTCACCCACGACGTTTGGATGTTCGTGATCAGCGGATGCAGCGCGAGCCGCGCCACCGCGTGCATCAGCAGCGTCTCGCGCCATGTCGGCCCGCGACGGGCGCGGCCGTGCAGATACATGGGCGCTTCCATGTGCACGAACGGCAGCGGCACGAACTCGGTGAAGCCGCCGGTCTGTTCCTGCAGGTCGCGGATCGCCAGCAGGTGGCGCGCCCAGGAGATCGGGCGCTCCACGTGGCCGAACATGATCGTCGCCGTCGTGCGCAGCCCGAGTTCGTGCGCGGCGCGCACCACGGCCAGCCATTGGCCGGTATTGATCTTGTCCGGGCAGATCACCGCGCGGACCTCGTCGTCCAGGATTTCCGCCGCCGTTCCCGGCAAGGTGCCGAGCCCGGCCGCCTTCAGACGCCCAAGGAATTCCGGCACGGAAACCCTGAGCGTGGCCGCGCCTTGCGTGACCTCGAGCGGCGAGAAGGCGTGCACGTGCATCCGCGGCAGCGCCGCCTTGATGGCGCGGCAGATGTCGATATAGGTCTGGCCGGTGTAGTCCGGATGGATGCCGCCTTGCAGGCAGACCTCTGTCGCGCCGCGCTCCCAGGCTTCCACCGAGCGGCGCACGATTTCCTCCAGCGCGAGATCGTACGGCGCGCCGCGCAGCGCCTCGTGCTTGCGGCCCTTGGAAAAGGCGCAGAAGCGGCAACGGAAATAGCAGATATTCGTGTAGTTGATGTTGCGGTTGACCACGTAGCGAACGATGTCGCCGCTGACCCGGCGGCGAAGCCCGTCCGCCGCGCCGATGACCGCCGCGAAATCGGCGTCGCGCGCGGCGAACAGCCGCACGATGTCCGCCTCGTCCGGCCGCGCTCCCGCGCTCGCCTTCGCGATGATGGCGTCGATGGCCGGATCGCCCCCGCCGAGCGGCGCCGATAGCGGGGGTGGCGAGAGCGTCACACCCGGCGACCAGTGGTCGGCGCGCGCGAAACCGTCGCTGTCGATTGCGCGGCGCACGCCAACGGCGATGTCGGGTTCCAGCCATGTCTCCGCGTCCAGCGCGTATCGTGGATAAACCGGCAGTCGGGGGACCAGGATCTTGCCCGCCGCGGCGGTACGCCGGGCGAGGTCGGCAAGCGCAGGCCAGGGCGCTTCCGGGTTCACGTGATCGGGTGTGACCGGCGAAACGCCGCCCCAGTCGTTGATGCCGGCCGCGATCAGGCGCGGATACTCCTCCGGCGTCAGATTGGGCGGCGCCTGGATGTTCATCTCCGGCCCGAGGATCAGTCGCGCCGCCGCCACGCTCCACAGCAGATCGTCGAGATCCGGCTCGGGCGCGCGCGCGGCCTTCGTGGCCGGCTTGGCGCGGAAATTCTGAACGATCACTTCCTGGATGTGCCCGTACTCGCGGTGCAGATCGCGAATCGCGCGAAGCGCGTCGATCCGCTCGGCGCGGGTTTCGCCGATACCGATCAGGATGCCCGTGGTGAACGGCACGGCAAGTTCGCCGGCCAGCCGAATCGTTTCCAGCCGCACGAGGGGAAACTTGTCGGGCGAGCCGTAATGCACGCCGCCCGGCTGGCACAGCCGCTCGCTGGCCGATTCCAGCATGATGCCCTGGCTCGCCGTCACCTCGCGCAAGCCGGCGATCTCGTCGCGCGTCATCACGCCGGGATTGGCGTGCGGCAAGAGCCCGGTTTCGCGCAGCACCAGCGCGCACATCGCGCGCAGATAGCCGATGGTCGTTTCGTGACCGAGCGCCGCCAGCGCCGAGCGGGCGGCGGCGTAGCGCAGTTCCGGCTTGTCGCCGAGCGTGAACAGCGCCTCGGTGCAGCCGGCCGCGGCACCGGCGCGGGCGATCGCCAGCACGTCCTCCGGCGCCAGATAGGCCGGCCGGTCCGCGCGCGGCGGTTGGGCGAAGGTGCAGTAATGGCACACGTCGCGACACAGCTTCGTCAGCGGAATGAACACTTTTCGCGAATAGCTGACATTGCGGCCGTGCCCGGCGTCCCGCAGGGCCGCCGCCGCCCGCATCAGTTCCTCCAGCGGTGCCGCTTCCAGCCAGCCGCTCAGCGCGTCGTCGTCCATCCGGCACCTCGTCGCGTCGCGGCGATACATGGAGCGGACCGCGGGCGCAGCGTCAACCGGGGGGCCGCTGAGCCGCGCTTAGCCGTGGGGGTTGACCCGGTGAGGTATTCCCCCGCCCCGGGACATGGACTTGTATCGGCGCCTCGGCGAATGCGAGCGAGGAGGATCCGATGGCCATGTCCGGCGCCGCCCTGAAGGCCCAGATCGAGGGAGCCGAGCCGGTGCTCGCCCCGCTCGTGCTGAACCCGCTCATGGCGCGCCTCGCCGAGCGGGCCGGGTTCACCGCGCTGTATCTCGGTGGCGGCGCGATGGGTTACGTGACCTGCTTCACCGAGGCCAACCTGTCGCTGACGGAAATGTGCCAGGCCGGGTTGGACATCCGCGCCGCTTGCCCGTTGCCGCTGATCCTGGATGGCGCCTGCGGCTGGGGCGATCCGATGCATCTGCGGCGAACCATCGCGATGGCCGAGGCGGCGGGCTTCGCCGCGATCGAAATCGAGGATCAGATCCTGCCCAAGCGGGCGCACCATCATATCGGGATCGAGCATCTGATCGAGGCGCCGCTCATGGTCGAGAAAGTGCGCGAAGCGGTCGCGGCGCGCCGGTCGCCCGAGTTCCTGATCATCGCGCGGACCAACGCGGTGCGCGACATCAGCATGGACGAGGCGCTGCGTCGTGGCGAGGCGATGAAGCGGGCCGGCGCCGACATCCTGTTTCTCACCGCCCGCGATCCGGACGACATCCGCCATATCGCCGAACGGCTCCCGCCGCCGTTGATGCACATGTTCCTGGGCGGCGGCATCACCGCGGGCGTCCCGGTGGCGGAGCTGCATCGGATGGGCTACCGGTTGTTCGTCGATCCGGTCACGCCGCTGCTGGCGATGCACCGCGCGCTACGGGACTCGTATGCGGCGTTGCGGGCAGCCGAGCCGGATCCGCTGATCGGACCCGACGGCCCGGCCGAGCAGCAGGCGTTGCACGAAACCATCGACCTGGAGAAGCTTCTGGAAATCGAGCGGCGAACCGTCGAGCGGTAGCGAATGTCAACTCGCGCGCCTGAGCCGCGCGGCGGGTTCCTGCTCAATGAAACATGCGCCCGGAGTCGATGACGACAGTCTGGCCGGTCATGGTTTCGGATCGGCACATGGTCACCACCATGTCGGCGCAATCGTCCTTGTCGGCGGCCTTCTTCAGCAGCGAGCCGGCGGTGGAACGCTCGATCTGCTCCGGGCGCAGATTGGCTGTCGCTCGGGTGCCCTCGAGCAGGCCTGGCGCCACGCAGTTGACCAGCGTTTCGGGCGCCAGCGCCACCGCCATGCAGCGCGTGAGGTGAATAAGACCCGCCTTCGACACCGCATAGGCGATGGAGGAGCCGGTCGGCCCGAGACCCGCGACCGAGGCTATGTTGACGATGCGGCCGCGTCCTTGCGCCTTCATGACGGGTGCCGCCGCCTTGATCAGGCGCATCGGCGCGGTCAGGTTGACCGCCATGATCTTGTCCCACAATTCGAGCGTGAGATTGTCGAGGTCGGTGAAGGGCACCGTCTTGTTGTAGGCGGCGTCGTTGACCAGGATGTCCAGGCGACCGAAACGCTTGGTCGCGTCGCCGATGAGCCGCTGCACGGCCGCGCCATCGGTGATGTCGCAGGCGAACGCCGCGGCGTCGATCCGATGGCGCGATATCAGCTCCCGGGCAACGGCCTCCGCCTGATCGCGGCTCCGTGCATAGACGACGGCGACGTGCGCGCCCTCCTTTGCCAGCGCGTGACAGATACGCTGGCCGAGCCCGCCATTGCCGCCCGTCACCAGTGCAACCGCTCCCTTGAGGTCCACGAGGTTTCTCCTCCTTGCCTTATGTCGCGTTTCGCCGATTGGCCGTTATAGGCGTATCCTGGCACCGCGCGGTTGGGAGGTCGTGATGGCGCGTTTCGCGGCGATCGGGCTCGATCATCGGCACATTTACGACCTGGTACAGGGGCTGCGCGAGGCCGGCCAGGTTTGCGTCGGCTACTGGCCCGAGACCACCGATCCGCGCGTGCTGGCGGGCTTCCGCAAGCGGTTTCCCGACGTTCCGAGCGCGGACAAGCCGGCGCTGCTGGCCGACAAGTCGATCGATTTCGTCGTTACCGCCGCCGTCCCGCGCGATCGCGCGCAACTGGCGCTGGAGGCGATGCGGCACGGCAAGGACGTGCTGTTGGACAAGCCCGGAGTGACGACATTCGAGCAGCTTGCCGCGGTGGAGCGCGTGGTTGCCGAAACCGGACGCATGTTCTCGGTTGCCTTGGGACGGCTCCTCACGCCCTCCATCCAGGTCGCGCTGGACATGGTACGCGCGGGCGCGATCGGCCGCGTGGTGCAGACGGTCGGGCTCGGGCCGCACCGGTTGAACCGGGCGCTGCGGCCGGCGTGGTTCTTCGATCGTTCGGCGTATGGCGGCATCCTGAACGATATCGGCGCGCACCAGATCGACCAATTCCTCGCGTTCGCGCAATCGGACGACGCGACGATCGTGATGTCCACGGTGGGCGAATTCGGAACCGAGGCCGGGTTCGAGGATTTCGGCGAAATCGTGCTTCAGACGCCCTCGGTGCGGGGCTACATGCGCCTGGACTGGTTCACCGCCGACGGACTTCCGACCTGGGGCGACGGGCGGCTGGTCGTGCTGGGGACCGAGGGCACGATCGAGTTGCGCAAGAATCTCGACATCGCCGGCCGGCCGGGGACGGATCATCTGTTCGTGGCCGATCGGGAAAGCACGCGGCACATCGACTGCGCGAGCCGAACATTGACCTATTTCCGTGATTTCGCGCACGACGTGACCAACCGCACGGCGACGGCAATGCCGCAGGCTCACGTGTTCACGGTATGTCGTCTGGCGCTGCAGGCGCAGGCACGTGCGACGCGGTTCGTGCCGCCGGCGCGACGATGAAGCCAACCCGATCCGCCGCTCACGCCGGCGTGGGCGATGCCGCCCCGGATGCTTCGTCGAGGAACGCGCGCAGTAGCGCGGCGCACGGCTTTGCGTGCGAGAACGGCATGCCGTGTTTCGCGTGGCCGATCACGTGCAGCCGCGCCGCGGGAAGCCGGTTTTTCAACTCGGCCATGGCGGCAACCGGAATGAACGGCGAGGAATCCGGATGCATCAGCAGCACCGGCGACGTGATCTCGCCCAGGCGCGGCGTCAGGTCGGTTCCGATCAGCGCTTGCAGTCCCTGCAACAGCGCATCCGGGTCGGCCTCGGCTTGCTGTCGTTCGTACCAGCGCCAGGCGGAAGCGGTGATCGCGCCGTCGAAAAACCGCTTGGGCATCATGTCGGCCGACCACGCGGCGATGCCGCGCGCGTCGAGGGTCGACTTCCAGTCCGCGACCGATTGGATCGAGGCGCCGAGATGGGCGCCGTTGCTGATCCCGAGCGTGATAACGCGCTCCGGGGCCCGCAAGGCCGCGTTCAGCACGACCGTGCCGCCGATCGAACTCGCCGACCAGGTGCGCCCGCCGCAGCCCGGCCGCGTCCATCACGGCGAGCAGATCGTCGGTCAGCCGGTCCATGTCGAGGCGAAGGCCCGGCGCCAGCCGGCTCGCGCCGTGCCCGCGCATGTCGAAGCGCACCACGCGGTAGCGATCGATCAGCGCCGGCAGCCACGCCAGCCAGATGTCCTGGCACGCGCCGAGGCCATGATGGAACACGACCGTTTCCCCATCCGCAAGCCAAGGCGGTGTGAGATCCGTCACCTGGTAATCGAGCGTGCCGCCGGGCACCGGCAGGCTGGCCATGACAATGCTCCCCCCGCGTCGTTATCGCCCGAGCATGAGATATTCGGCGCGATTCCACCATCGCGGGCCGAAGCGGCCCCGAACGCGCGCGCCGGGCTATCGCGAAGCTTTCGCCCGCCGCCATAATGACCGTTCGCCCAAGAGGAGAAGCGGCATGCGGATCAAGCTTCATCACGTGAACCTGTCCACCAAGGATGTTTCGGCCATGGACGAGTTCTATCGCTCGGTGCTGGATTTGCAGCCCGAGCCGTCGCTCGCCGCGGCGCGCGTGACCGAGCAGGGCTACGCGGGGCAGGTGGCGTTCGTCTCCGACGGCGACATCCAGGTGCACCTCGCCGAGCAGGATCTCGGCTGCGGCTTCCGCACCGGCAATGCCGTCAATCCGCTGCTTCGCGGCCACGTCGCCTTTCGCACCGACGACATCGCGGCGGTGAAAAAGCGCCTCGATGACAAGGGCATCCCCTACTCGGACTACGGCGCCTGGGCGATGCGCGGCTGGGAGCAGATTTTCTTCTACGACCCCGACGGCAACGTCATCGAGGTCCACCAGGTCCACGAATAAGCGCGGGCGCGCCAAGGCCGAGTTGGGTTGCTCGCCGTAGCGCGGGCCGCGCGCCGCGGCCGTTCGTTTTCGGCGATTGCTGCGGTCCGGAGATCGCGTTAGTCTTCGTTCCGTCCGCCGCGGGAGGCCGCCCGCGCCGGGAGCCGGTCCGTGAGGCATCCTGATCCGATGCCGCAAGACTGCGGCCCAACGCAATGAAAGACCGACATTCCGCAACGGAATATCGGCGGGGCTGCCGAGGAGGATCGAGTCATGGCCGCCATGGCGATGCACGCGACCGCAACCACGACCGCGAACGAGCCCAGGGCGCCCGCGTCGTGGGCGGAGGATCTGGCGCCGATCGGGGCGGCCGACTGGAGCCATGGCCGGGCCCGGCACCTGCTCGACCGCGCGGGGTTCGGCGGGACACCGGACGATATCGCGCGGCTGGCGCGCATGAGCCCCGAGCAGGCGGTGCGCTCGCTGGTCGATTATCACGCCGTCGCTAACGCCCACCTCGCGCCGTTCGAGCATTCCGGCGTCTGGGACCCGACGCTCGACCCGTTCCCGCCGACCCGGCCGGCCGCCACGCGGCTGGCGGAGCAAACCGGGGCGGCGATGGGCGTGCTCGCCAAGCCCGCGGGCACGCGCAAGCTGCAGCCGGTCGCCAACCGTTTCTTCTACTGGCTGCGCGCGAGCGCGCTGGAGACGCGCCGGGTCGCCAACTGGTGGGCCGACCGCATGGTCGCCACCAACCGGCCGCTCGAGGAGAAGATGGCCCTGTTCTGGCACGGCCATTTCGCGTCCGGCGAGGACAAGGTGCGCGACTACCGCAAGCTGCTCGGCCAGCTCGCGCTGTTCCAGCGCCACGCCACCGGCAATTTCCGGACCTTGCTGATCGCGGTGGCGCAGGACCCGGCGATGCTGGTGTTCCTCGACGCCGGGCAGAACGTGAAGGGCCGGCCCAACGAGAATTTCGGCCGCGAGGTGATGGAGTTGTTCACCATGGGGGTGGGCAACTACACCGAGCAGGACATCCGCGAGGGCGCCCGCGCCTTCACCGGCTGGCGCCATGCCGATCTGGCCTTCCACATCGACCCCGAGAAACACGACGACGGCGAGAAGACGTTCCTCGGCCGCACCGGCCGCTTCGGCGGCGTCGAGATCCTGGACATCATCCTGGAGCAGACATGCACCGCGGATTTCATCGCCGGCAAGCTTTACCGCTTCCTGGTGCGCGATGATCTGTCGCCGGCGTTCCAGAAGCGGCTCGGCGCGCTGTTGCGCGAGAACAACTACGAGATCGCGCCGTTCCTGCGCACCGTGTTCCTCTCCCGCGACTTCTACGGCGCGCGCTCGGTCGGCACGCACATCAAGGGGCCGGTGGAGCTGGTCGTCTCGACCTATCGCCGGCTCGGGCTGAAGAACCTGCCGGGCATCCCGGATTTCAACGCCGCGAGCAGCGCGCTCGGCCAGACATTGCTGAACCCGCCGACGGTCGCCGGCTGGGCGCAGGGGCGGGCGTGGATCACCCCGGGCACCCTGCTGGCGCGCGGCAATTTCGCCCGCGATGTCGCGCTGCCCGACGTCATCGACTTCGTCGATCCGAACTTCGTCCCCGACGCGCAGAGCCGGCGGGTCCACCACCGCATCCTGAGCGGCATGGACATCACCAGCGCCACCAGCGACCGCGCGCCCGGCATGGCAGCGGCCGGCATGGGCAAGAAGATGGCCGGCGCCGAGGCGATGGCGAACCTGCTGAGCGAGCACGAGGACTTCAACACCCACTACGCCAGCTACAAGGGCTGGGAGGAGGCGGTGCGCAAGATCAAGCCGATCCCGCGCGCCGCGGCGCAGTTCAACCTGACCGAGATCGTGTTCGCGGAGGGGGCGAAAACCACCACGGACGCGGTCGATCTGCTGCTGCACCGCTTGCTTGCCGTGCCGGTGGACGGCGAGGCGCGCGCGGCGGCCATCGCGTTCCTCGACCAGCAGCTCGGCACCAGCGAATTGGCGCGCGCCCGCAGCTACGCCGAGGAACCGCTCCGGCAACTCGTGCATCTGATCATGAGCGCGCCGGAATTTCAGCTCGCCTGAACCCAGGGAGGAACGCTCATGGCCACCTCATCCACGAAGCTGAGCGGCCCGGCGCGACGGGATGTGCTGCGCGCCGGCGTGTTCGGGCTGGGGGCCGGCGTGGTCGGCTGGGGCGCGTCACCGCTGCTCGGCGGCGTGGCGCAGGCCGCTGCCGCGACGGGCAACGGCCGCATCCTGGTCGTGGTGGAGCTGTCGGGCGCGAACGACGGGCTGAACACCGTGGTTCCGTTTACCGATGACGCCTATTACCGCGCGCGGCCGAAGCTCGGCATCCGCGCGGCCAAGCTGCGCAAGCTGGACGACCGCTTCGGCCTGCAATCGACCATGGCCGGCCTCGAGCGGCTGTACAAGGACGGGCAACTCGCCATCGTGCACGGCTGCGGCTACGAGCAACCGAGCTTTTCGCACTTCACCTCGATGGCGTATTGGCACACCGGCGCGCCACACCGCGGTGACGCGTACGGCTGGCTCGGGCGGCTCGCCGACGCCATCGACCCGAAAAACACCGCCGACTTCCTGGTGAACGTCGAGGACCACCAATCGCTTGCCGTGCGCGCGCGCAACCACGTGCCGCTGGTGTTCGACAAGCCGGAGGCGTTCGCGCGCGGGGCGCTGTTCGACGAGCGGCACGCGCTGAGCGAACTGGCGGCGCCGCGGCGCCCGCGGAACCCGACCGAGGCCTTTCTGTTCGGCGTCGCCGGGAGCGCGCAGCACGCCCAGACGCATGTCCGCGAGGCCTGCGCCGCCTACCGCACGCCGGTGGATTACGGATTGTACCGGTTCGGGCTGGAACGGGTCGCGGCGCTGATCGCCGCGGAATTTCCGACCCGCATCTACTATGTGGCCTATCCGCACAACGCGTTCGACACGCACGTGACGCAGCGGGACACGCACGCCCGGATTCTGACTTACACGTCCGACCACATCGCCGCCTTCGTGCAGGACATGGCGCGGCATTGGCCGCGGCGACGACGTGTCGGTGATGGTATTCAGCGAGTTCGGGCGGCGGGTCGCGGAGAACGCCAATCTGGGCACCGACCACGGCACCGCCGGGCCGGTGTTCGTGGCGGGACGCAAGGTGCATGGCGGCCATTACGGCGCGATGCCGAGCCTGACCGATCTGGACGACGGCAATATGCGCTTCACGACCGACTTCCGCCGTGTCTACGCCACCATGATCCGCGGCTGGATGGGCTGCGCCGATGTGCCGGGCGTGCTCAAGCAGGACTTCGCCCCGTTCGACATGTTTCCGGCGTGAGCAGCGGCGGGTCGCGCGCAACCCGCGCGGCGAGGCGTTGATTAGGCCTTGATGAACCGGGTTCGATGTGTCACTTAGGATGGCTTTTTCGTGATGGATAATCGCCTTCCTGCACTGCGGGAGGCCAATACCCGAGAATTCGGGGCACCGATCTGTTCGATGCCAATACAGGAGGAATCGTCATGAGCTGGAAGACCCCCAAACTGGTCGAAATCGCCCTGGGCGCCGAAATCAACAGCTATGCGTGCGCCGGCATAAAGTGAACTGATCTGCGCGCTGCCAGGGCTTTGCCTTGGCAGCGCCGCCGGATTTGCCGGAATTGGCTTGGCCGGACGTTTGGCTGACCATCGCAGCAGTGGCCGTGACGTGTCCGATGCTACTTGGCGCGCGCCTATGCTGACGCCTTACTCGTGAGACGCGGTCATGGCCACAATGTTTGGCGCCGCCATACGCGCGTTTCGTCGATTGTTGTGGTCCGTCGTCGCCTTGTTGCTGTTCGTCGGCGGGCTTTCCGCTGCCGCGAGCGCCAACGGGACCGGCTACATTTTTGTCAGCCACGAGCGGACGAACAACATCGCGGTGATCGATCCCAAGCACGACTACAAGATCATCAAATGGATCGAAACGTCGCACCGTCCCCGCGACATGCATTTCCGCAATCACCACACGCAGCTTCTCGTCGCCTGCGGCGATGACGACGACATCGACGTGATCGATGTCGCCAAGCTCGCCGTGGTCGATCACATTCCGACCGGCCCCTCGCCGGAAATGTTCGGGCTCAGCCGCGACGAATCGAAGCTGTATGTCTCGGACGAGGAAGGCTCCTCGGTGCAGGAGATCGGCATTGCCGACAAGCTGATCCTGCGCGAAATCCCGACCGGCGCCGAGCCCGAGGGCATCGCGATCACCCCGGACGGCAAGACCCTCTACGTGACCTCCGAAGTGACCGACATGGTTCACGTGATCGACCTCGGGGCCGGGGCGGTGACGAACAACATCCTGGTCGGGACGCGGCCGCGGCGGTTCCTGCTGTTGCCGAACGGCAAGGAACTCTGGGTTTCGAACGAGCTGTCGGGCCAGGTGTCGGTGATCGACCGCGCCAGCAACCGCGTGGTCGGTGCCATCGACTTTTTGCCGCCGGGCTTTCGTCAGGTCGATGTCACGCCGGTCGGCATGACGCTGACCCATGACGGCAAGCTGGCGGTCGTGGCACTCGGCCGCGCCAACCACGTCGCCTTGGTCGACACCGCGACAAGGAAGGTGCTGGACTATATCCTGGTTGGCAGCCGCGCCTGGGGCGTGGCGCTCAGCGCCGACGACAAGACGCTCTACGTGGCCAACGGCCTGAGCGACGACTTGTCCATCGTGGACATGCGAAGCCGCAAGGCGGTTCGGACAATTCCGGTCGGCCGCGTGCCGCACACGGTGCTCGTGGATGATTGAGCGCCTCCGCGGCGTCGCTGTTGCGGTGCTGCTCGCCCTGAATCTGGCTGGCTTTTCGGCTGCGGCGGTGCACGCAGCGCCGACGCCGCCGACGCGATCGATGAAGCTCGGCTATGTCGATCTGACCAACGATCCGCGCTATGCGAAACGTGGCCGTATCGCCGGGATCACCTTCGAAGATCTCGGGCGCCCGTATCCGGGCAGCGAAGTGGCGTTGCAGGACGCCAAGGCGATCGGACGCGTGATCCACGTCGAGTTCAGCCTGCAAAAGGCGAGCGGGAAATCGGCCGCGGACCTCGCGGGACAGGTCGCGCGTTGGGTCGCCACCGATAACGTGCATTTCGTGCTCGCCGATTTGCCGGCCGCGGCGCTGAACGAACTCGCGCATCGGCTCGCGGCACAGCCGATCATGCTGCTGAACGTATCGGCTCCGGACGATTTGCTGCGCGGGGCGGCGTGCATGCCCAACGTGCTGCACCTCTATCCCAGCAACGCGATGCTCACCGACGGCCTGCTGCAGTTTCTCGTCACCAAGGACTGGCGGCAGATTTTGGTCCTGCAAGGGCCGGCGCCCGAGGATGCGGCGCTGGTCGCCGCGCTGCGCCGCTCGGCGCGAAAATTCCAGGCCAGGATCGTCGGCGTGCGGCCGTTTCTGCTGACCAACGACCCGCGTAATCGCGACGAGAGCAACATCGCCCTGATGACCGCCGGCGCGCGCTACGACGTGGTCTATGTCGCCGACACCAGCGGCGAACTCGGCCGCTACGTCCCTTACCAGACGAGCCTGCCGCGCCCGGTGGTCGGCAGCGCCGGGCTGATGCCGACAGCGTGGTCGTGGAACTGGAACCGTGATGCCGCGGTACAGCTGCAACACCGTTTCGAGAGATTGGCGCCGCGCTGGCGCATGAACGGCGCCGACTGGGCCGCCTGGGAGGCGGTCAAGGCCATTACCGAAGCGGTCGTGCATACCAACGCGACCGACTTCACCACGGTCAAGGCCTTTCTGCTGAGCAATCGGCTCAACCTCGATACCGTGAAGGGAAATCCGGGCAGTTTTCGGCCATGGGACCATCAACTGCGCGCGCCAGTGCTGCTCGCAACCGCCGACGCCGTGATCGAGCGGGCGCCGCTCCCGGAGTTTCTGCACCAGACCAACGTGCTGGACACGCTCGGCGTGGACGCGCCGGAGACGCAATGCCGGTTCTGATCTACGCGGAGGATCAGCCATGAACGCCTGGCGGCTGCTCGGCTTGCTTTTCGTGACCGGGGTTTGGCTGGCGCCGCGCCCGCCGCGCGCCGCCGAATGGCCCAAGCGCTACACCATCTGGGACATCCATATCGGCGAGGCCGCTGCGGACATTCCGCACGAATTCATCAACATTGCCTGCGGCACGAATGGCGGCCCGCCGGCGATACGGCTGAAGAGTTTTGCCGATTTCAAGAAGTGCAAGCCGGAGGCGGACGGGCTGCACGAGGTGTATTTCCAATACGACGACGAACTCGAGTATCGCGCGCGGGCGCTCGAGTTGCCGACCGAAATCAAGATGTACGCGGGCACCACCGTGTTCGAGTTCCCGGTGGTCGCCTCGGTGCTGTTCGACGACGCCGGGCGGGTGCGCGGCGAGCGCATGGTGACCGACCCGCGACAGGATACATCACGCCACCGGTTCGAGTTCTGGGAACTCGGGAATTTCCTCCGCCAACGCTTCGGCGACGGCCAATGGACCTGCCAAAAAGTCCCCCCGACCGAGGGAGAAAGTCCGATCGGGTCGCTGTTCATCAAGACGACCTGCGAAAAGGCGGCAAACGGCATGCACTTGCTTCTCGAACAGCGCTTCCTGCACAAGAAAGGCGAGCGCTTCGTCGATCCGAAAACCGGCCGGACGGATACCGGCGCGTTCGAGAGCATGACGCGCTTCGAGATGTACGACGCGACCCTGTCCGCGCCGAATACCCGACCGACCTGACCCCACCGCTTCAGCGGCCGATCGTGCCGTCGACGAGGACGGCTCCCTGGGTCTTCATGCCGGTCGTGGTGGCGCCGTCCAGCTCGGCCAGTTCGAGCCGCGAACCGCGGAAATCGCCGTCGGTGAGGTCGGAGCCGGACAGGTCCGCCTGATAGAAATCGACCTGGATCGCGGATATGCCTCGCAATTTGGCGTTGCGTATGCGCGCGCCGACGAATCCGGCGCCCCGGGCCTGGGCGAAGTCGAGATTGCAGCGGCTCAGGTTTGCGCCGCTCAGGTTGGCGCGCTTCAGGGTGCTGTGCGACAAGTCGCAGTCGGTCATTTCCGCGTCCGTCACCATCGCGCGCGACAGATCCGCGCCGCGCAGCACCGCGCGAGTTAGCCGGGAATGCTGCATACGCGCCCCGGTCAACACGGCGCCGGCCAGGTTGGCGCCGCTCAGATCGGTCGCGTAAAGCAGTGCGCCGTCGAGATCGGCGCCGCGCAGCGAGGCGCGCCGCATCTCGGCCTTGTCCAGATTGGCGTCCTGGAGCTTGGCATGGTCCAGCTTCGCGTTGACCAGCCTGGCGGCGTGCAGAACCGCGCCGGTCAGATCGGCACCGGTGAGATCCGCCCCGCTGAGATCACGCCGCTTCAGCCGCGCGCCGCGCAGATCGCAGCCGGGGCAATCCTTCGTCGTGCCGGCCAGGAAGGCCGCGGCGTTGGAAGCGCTCTGCTGCCCGGCGGCATTTGCAATGCCGACGCCGAGCAGCGCAACCAATGCGCCCGCCGGCAGCATCCTCCGCGTCCACGATTTCGTTCGCCCGCTATCGCAAAACAGCATGCTCGGCGTCTCGGCTGGTTGCGCTTGTCGCACGTCATCTTATAAGCTTTCGCCAAAACCGACAAACGCGGCGGCCGGAATTCCGACCAGCCGGGCGGAATTTTGGGGGGAACATGAAGCGCGCAGTTCTCGCGCTGGCGATTGCCACGCTAGCGACGCAGGCCGAGGCCCGTCAGATTGTTGGACGGGCCGAGGTGATCGACAGCACGGTTATCAAAATCGGCAGCCAGTACGTCATGCTGTTCGGCGTCGATTTGGTCATGCGCAAGCAGAGCTGCACGATGTCGGCGAAGCCGTGGGCCTGCTGGCCGGCGGCGGTGCGCGAGTTGCAAATCCTGGTCGATCAAGGCCCGGCGACCTGCGACGTGATCGGCCAGCCAGACGACTATGGTCGCGTGCTCGGACAATGCACCATCAACGGCCAGAGCCTGAACGAACAGTTCGTGCGTAGCGGATTTGGCGTCGCGCGGGTGAAAGAGTTGAAGGACTATGTCGTCGCCGAGGCCGACGCCAGGGCACACAAGCGCGGTCTGTGGCAGGGGCAGTTCGTGCCACCGACCAAGTTCCGCGCCATGGCCGGCATTTTCGTGGACCGCCCATGAACGGCGCGAACAATTCACGGCTTCTCGCGGACATGGCGGAGCGGCAGGCGGAGAAAACGATGGCGTGGAATGGTGCGGATGAAATTGCCCCCCGGGCGTTCCGGCTAGCAGCACCGGCGGCGATGCTCGCCCTTGCGGTGGCGCTGACGGTTCCGTCCGCCTCAGCGCGTGCCGATTCCGGGAACGTCGCCTGGGGCAAGCGGATCTGGCACAACAAGGCCGAATGCAATTTCTGTCACGGCTGGGCGGGCGACGGCAACGGCGGCTTCCATCACCCCGGTCGGCCGCCCTCGCTGCGTGCGACCCAACTCACCCGCGATCAGATTCGCATGCTGATCCAGTGCGGCCGGCCGGGAACGCCGATGCCGTATTTCGACCGGTTCGCCTATACCGATAAGCGCTGCTACGGCATGACGGAAGCGGATCTGGTGAAGCGCAACATGATGCCCGACCGCGCCAAGACGACGCTGCAAGCGGACGAAATCGCCGCGCTCGCCGATTACGTCGCCACGAAGCTGAAAGGGGCGGGGCCAGTCACGCACGCTGAATGCGTGGATTATTACGATGCAAAAACATCGCGCTGCGACATCTATCCGAAGAAATAGCGCCTCGCTGCGGCTCGACCCATCCTACGGCGAACAAAAAGGCGGCCGCCTTTCGGCGGCCGCAATGCTTGGCGTATGGTCAGCCGGAATTAGAGGCTGAACACGTACAGCATGGACGTGTTCTGCATGTCCTTCAGGCTCGGCGTCTTGGTCAGCCTGCCCTGCGCGACGGTGTTGCCGCCGATCAGCACGGCCACGTACTGCTTGCCGTTTACCGCATAGGTCATCGGCGGGGCCGAGCTGAACGAGCCAGTATTGAAGCTCCACAGCGGCTTCAGGGTCTGGTCGTCCAGCGCGTAGACCGTCCCATCCAGCGTCGTGGTCAGCAAGATGCCGCCCGCGGTGGAGGTGACGCCGGAATAAACCGGATGGCTCATCATCTCCTCGCCGACCTTCTTGCCCGTGGCAGGATCCATCGCAGTCACGCCGCCCTTTTCCTCCGTGGCGCTCGCGAAGCTGCCGCCCAGCCAGAAATAGCCGCTGGCATCGTTGGACGGATCGGGTTTCACGGTATCGCAAACCTCGATCCCGCCGCCATACGACAGGTGAGTGCGCTCGCTATACGTCGTCGGGAAGTAGTTCACGCCGCCCTGGATGGACGGGCAGCCGACGATCGCGCCCTGCTGGCGCCGCGACGCCGCGCCGATCTTGTAAGTTTGCAGGTCCTTGCTCGGGTCGTACTCGACCGGCTTGCCGGTCTTCGGATCGATGCCGTCGGTCCAGTTCACCTTGTTGACATACTGCTCGGCCCCGATGAACTGTCCGTTGGTGCGGTCCAGCGTATAGAAGAAGCCGTTGCGGCCGAAATGCGCGACGATCTTGCGATTCTCGCCGTTCACCTTCGTATTGATAAGCTGCTGGATCCCGACCTCGTCATAGTCCAGGAAGTCACCGGGCGTGTACTGGAAGTACCACTTCATCTTCCCGGTGTTCAGGTCGAACGCCACCGATGAATTGGTGAACAGGTTGTCGCCCGGGCGATACTCGGGGTCGAACATCGGAACCGGCTGGCCGGTGCCCCAGATCGTCACGTTCTGCTGCGGATCATAGGAGCCGGTCTGCCAGGTACGAGCCGCCGCCGTGCTTCCAGGCGTTGTTGTCGCCTTTCCAGGTCTCGCTGCCGGGCTCTCCGGGCGCCGGGACGGTATAGGTCCGCCACAGGCGCGCCCCGGTATCGGCGTTCAGCGCGTCGATGTGGGCGCGCGCCCCGCGGTCGCCGCCGGTGCCGCCGACGATCAGCTTGTCGCCGATGACGAGCGGAGCCGCCGTCAGCGAGTAGCCGTTCTTCGGATCGTCGACCTGGACCGTCTTCACCAGTTCGCCGGTGTCGCGGTTGGTCCAAAGCACCTTGCCGTTGCCGGTCACCGAGATGACGAAGTTCTTGTACAGCGCCACGCCGCGGTTCGAGTTGATCCAGACATCGGCCTTGTCGATACCTGGATCCATCTTCCAGACGATGCGCGCTTGGGCCGGGTTGCGAACATCGATTTTGTAGACGGTGCCGAAGCCGTCGACCACGTACATGGCGCCGTCATCGACCAGCGGCGTGCTCTGATGCCCGCCATCCTTCAGCGGCGCAACGCCCACCGCGCCGCCCAGCGCCACGGTGAAGGCGACGTGCATGTCCTTCACATTGTTCTTGTTGATCTGATCGAGCTGCGAATAGCGGTGGGACGAATAGTCCTTGTTCACCATCAGCCAGTTCTGCGGTTCCTTGTCCGCATTGAGCAGCCGCTGCGGGGTGACATCGGCCGCGAGCGCCGAGAACGAGGTCGCCGCCAATAGGGTCGATGCCAGAAGCGCCGCATGCCGAAGCGCGCGATATCGCATGTTTCTCTCCCTGGGTTCCTCTTCTGATTGCGATCCGGAGGCTGCCGGACCGGGTTGCTTCGGCACCTCAGCCTCCGCGAAAGCAAGGCCATGAACCGCCGGCTCGGCGCCCCTTCGGCGCAGCTCCGGATCGGTACACGCCCCGAACTTTATAGCCATCCGCCACGCATCGAACAATGACTTTCGGCATTGCCGGCCGGATGATGATGCCTTCGTCGCCGCGCGTGCGCGCCGGCGTCAGAGCGGGCCCTTGTCCGGCAGGAGCACGGGCGGCAGATCCTGGAATCCGAGCCGCGTATCGGCATCCATGAACGGCACCGTGTCGGTCGCGGCGTTCTGCTCCGCCCCCTTCTTGGCCTGTCCCATCTTCACGTCTTTTCGCGGCGCCACGTCTCGCGCCGCGCCGGTGTCCAGCAAGGTGCCCATGACGTCCTGGCCGTGCTCGCGCTTCTCCTGCACCACCGCGATCTTGCGCGCCAGCGCGTCGGAATAGGGAAGCTGATAGCTGCGCGGCCGGGTGGCGGGGACGTTGTTGGCGTCCAGTTCCTCGGCCCAGAGATAGATCGCGCCCGGATTGTTGGTGCTGCGATCGGGCTCGGCGACGGCCGTCCAGACCACGCTGAAGCGGGCGGGCAGCCGCTGTGTGGTGGGCCAGCCCACCAGCGCGTAGATGGCCTGATAGGTGAGGCCGAAAAACACCGCCGTCAGCACGATGGCGCCGGCCTTGATCCACCATCGCCACAGCGACGTGACGTTCAGGCTGAGCAGCAGCGTCGCCAGCGCGACATAGGCCCCCACCAGCCCGGCCACGGCCAGATCGACGTTGGGTGCGTGGGGGATCATGGCTCGCCGCTATTCTCGCCGCTATTTCGGGGCATTGCCGTGGCCCGGCGCCCGCACCACCCGGATCAGGGATTTGAACGGCCCGGTGTTCACGTCGGTGACTTTGCCCGCCGCATCGATCGTGAACCGCACGAAGGTTTCCTCCTGGCCCTTGTGGTCGAATTCGTGCGTGCCGTAGTAGACGACCGAGGCCGTCGGGTTGAGCTTCTCGACCTTCACCGTCACCGGCATCACGCCCTTGCGCATCTGCATGTATTCGTTCGCGTTGATCACGTACTCGCCCGGAATGATGCCGCGGATCGTGGTCATCTCCTGGCGCAGCGCCACGCGGATCTTGCGGCCGTTCACCGTGATGGTGTTGCGGTAGTCGCCGCGGTCGTCGCGCTCCAGGCTGATCAGCCCGGCCTGCTTCTGCCAGTACCAGGCGACGTTTCCGGCCGGGTCCTGCACATACAGGTCCATGTCGTTCGGATCGTTGTCCGGCCAGTTCATGGTAATGAGGAACTCGCCCTTCACGTCCACCGCCCCGGTCTTGGCGGTCGGGTTGATGAGCGAGAACGCGATGAACACCATGAAGGCGAAGCCGAGCAGCACGTTGAACAGCATGTCGGTGAACGGCACGAACGTCCCGTCGTCGCTGCCGCCGTCGAGTTCGTGCTCATACATCGGCGCCGTGCTCCAGCGCCGAGACGACATGCACCTCGGTGAGGTCCGTGATGTCGTGGTAAAGGTCGGTCAACCCCTTGTCGAGAAAGAAATATTGCAGCTTCAGCACCAGCGCGGTGGCGATCCCGGTCACCGTGATGTTCAGTGCGATGGCCATGCCGCCGCTCATCCCGGCGAGCGCCTTGCGCAAGGTTTCGGCGTCGAACGCCCTGAGCCCGGCGATCGGGATCAGCATCAGGATGAAGCCGACCGCGGTGCCGAGCAGCGCCAGGCGCAGCAGCGATTCCGAGACGAACAGCCCGAGTTTCTCGCGGTTGCGCAGCCGCTCCGCCAGCGCGCGCAGCAACAGCGTCTGATCGATGCGGTGCCCCCGCTGCGCCCGCGCTTTCGCGACGAGATTGCCGATATGGCGCCCGATGACGCTGGGCTGCGGCAACAGCCGCGGGTCGGCAAGGATGCGCGCGAGACCGCCCGGATCCTCGGCGATGGTCTGGCGGACCTTGCGCGCGGCGATCAGTTCCTTCGACACGGTCCAGGTCTGCGCCAGGCAGTGCAGCGTGGTGAGCGCGAACAGCGCCAGAATGAGCGACGAGATATGGGTACGGTCGGTCGCGAACATCAGTTGGATCAGGCCGAAGCGCCACAGGATGGCGATGCCGAAGCCGGTCAGAACCATCAGGATCAGCCAGCGCAGCAGCGGCAGGAAGTCGCGCGACTCGGCCGGGGTGGCCAGCAGCATGGGCGAGCGCGACGCGATCGATGCGATATCCACGGCGTTCCGTTCCCCCGGCGTTCCTGCCGCGGTGCTGCGACCGCGTTCTGTTACCTGAATGGTTTCGACCAGACGTTCCCGATGCCGGCTTCGTCCGCCCCGGGGGTTGCCCGGCCGTGCCAGCGCTGTTGCGCTTGCGTCTCACATTCGGGCAAAACTGTCCAGGATCGGCATAGGGGTCTTCATTGCTCCTCGGGAGCCGGCGCCGAGGACACCCATAGCCGAGGATTTGCGCCCCGCGCGGGTCGAGCCGGGCAGCGGCGGTGTCATTACCGGTTGGCGCGCCGGCAGCCTCGGGCGCGCGGGTTCGGTGAGTTGCGCCCGCCATCCGCTTGTGCGCTCTGGCGTAATGGTCGCAGAGTGCCTTGCCCGTAGTCGGCACCGCTCCGCAATGGGCTGCGGCAGCATCAGCTACGGGCGGAGGAGGTAATGAATGGCGATTTACGAAGTAAATTTATCGGAACTCGCTCTCGCCAGTGCTAATGTAACGGTGCGCAGTTTCGGGGCGATTTTTCAGAACAGCCTGTTTTCGTACCGCATCTGGGCACAGATGCAGTTGGCTCCAGTGAACAAGACCAACCCCGGTCTGGCTAGCGCCGTGGATCAAGCTATCGTAAGCGCTTGCAACCGCACGGTTGTCCTGATGAACGGTGGGCACGAACAGTTTGTGGAATGGCTGGCCGGACAGCTCGCCACTATAAGCGAGCGGCACGAAGGGGCTACGGTCATTCCGGTAATGAACCAGGATTTCAAGAGTGATGCGTGGCTGACCGGACTGGTGATGGCCAAGCTGCTCGGCAAGGTGGCGGGCTTCGACCCGAGTTCGGTCGGTTATGCGCTGGAGGGCAAACAAGCCGGGCTTTGCTCGAAGACCAAGACGGTCGTGAAAAAACCATTCGTATTGGTTTTGATCGACGATGCGAGCTATTCAGGAACACAGGCCTTTGCGTTGCTGGCCAACTCGGGCATGTGCGGGCTGTTCGACATGGGGCAGTTCAAAGCCGGATACCTGCTGCTCGCCGGGATAAGCACGGTCGCGAAGGAGAAGTTCAAGGAGGCGCCGATCGAGGTCGTGGCGCAATGCGACCCTATGCCGTCTGGCCCCTTCGGAAGCACCGCGGTGCTGAACGCGATGCGTCGGCTCCCCGTCGACACCGGCCATTCGAGCGTCACCTCGGCCGGACTCTATGCCCTGCATCGGGAACTCGACCCGAATACGTTGCAGCTGAAGCCGACGACAGGGGAGTTTCCGACCTTCACGAATCTCTCCTATGCGCTGCCTCCTTACAAGATACCCGATTCCTTGTCGGTTCCCGTGCATGTCTACGCCGCTTGCGGCTATTCCAACGAGGACGATCACCTGCCGCGGGTTATGTACAATGCGCGGTTGATCTCGCGATTGTCACACCTGTTCCAGGCGGCTGGGTCGATCGACTACCGCACGGTGTTGCCCAACTTGTCTGAAAGGTTCGCCAAGCGAATTGCTTGAGCACCGTAGCCGGGATGAAGCGCAGCGCCATCCGGGTTTGCTTGCTCCGACCCGGGGCGCCCTGGATTTTCACGGGTTACGCCGATAACCAACTAACTATTGACCGCAAGTGGCACTAACGCTATAATCCTGCCCATGTTTGACAGCGCCGCGCCGGACCACGCCAACCCTGCCCCAGCCCCTGGGCCTGACCTGGGAGTTGACCCGGGGCTCGCCTTCCAACTCCCGGCCGACGCCTATTGGCAGCTGATCCACACGCTCCGTCTCATCCTGCCGCCACCCCCGGCGAAAGCCGGGGTCACCGCCAACCCGGACGATCTCGCCCGCCGCGACCGTGCCGCGATCGCCCGCATCGCCGCCCTCGCCCCGGCCAATGCCGCCGAGGCGGACGTGGCCGCGCAGTTCGTCGCCGCCTCCGAGCAGTGGAAGGATTGCCTCAGGCTCGCGCAACTCCCCGAAACCACGTCGGAATGGGCGGCGAAATGCCGCAGCCAGGCGCTCGCCATGATGCGCCAGGCGAACGGCGCGGTCCGGCTGCTGCTGCGCATGCAGGCAACGCGGCGCAAGATCGAGGCCGACGATGCCACCCGCGACCGCGTCGCCTGGACCGAACACTGCGCCATCGGCCTGATGGCCGAGGCGCTGTCGCACTGCCCGGCCCCCGTCCGCCCTCCGCCCGCCCCGCTCCCGGAGCGAGCGGGAGAACGCGCCACGCCCCCTCTCCGAGAGGGTGGGGGTGAGGGCGAGCGTGCGGACGCGCACGACCTCGTCGCCGCCGCCGAGCGCTACGCCGCCGCTTATCCCGAGCGGGCGGCCGCGATCCGCTGCACCGGGCGGCTGCCGGCCGACGTCGTATACTTCTGCCCGCCCGAGGCCGCGCTCGCGTCCGTCCTCGTCAACGGCCAGACCCCCGCCCTGGCCGCGCTCGACCGCGGCGGCCCGAAAGCCCGCGCCTAGCGCCAGTTCACTCAGACTGCGTCATTGCCGGGCATGACCCGGCAATCTCGCGGCCGTGCGGCCTCGATCGATCTCGGAGCGCCGCCGTCCCGCCGGCCGCTATCCCGGTTTCCCGGCGAAAGCCGGAACCCACCGGCCAGCGGCACGATTGCTCGGAATCTGGCACGATGTTGTCGCCGCCCAGCGGATTCCGGCTTGCCCCGGTAAACGACAGCGTTGCACCCTCGAATCGGCTTTCCGCGGCCTGGCGGTATCACCGCACGATCCGGCGTCTCACCAGGCGGGCAATGAGACGGTGGCGGGACAATGCCGCCGCCCGGCGCGGCGTCGCCGGTTTGCACCAGTCCCGGCCAACCGGCGAGCCGGCAAATCCCCGTGGTTGCCGGCAACAACCCCGCGCGCGTAACTTGCCCCGCCCTGAAGCCGGCCGCACCCGGCCGAGTCGCGGAGTATTGCCTTGCCCCTGGCCCAATCGCCCGAGCGCCGGCGCTTTCAGCTCTTCCTGGTCAAGCCCTCGCACTACGACGACGACGGCTACGTCATCCAGTGGTGGAAATCCGCCATCCCCTCCAACTCGCTGGCGGTGCTGAACGGGCTGGCGCTCGATTGCCGGGAGCGCAAGGTGCTGGGCGAGGATGTCGCGATTGACATCGCCGCCATGGACGAAACCAATACGCGCATCCGCCCCGACCGCATCGCCCGCACCATCGAAGCGAGCGGCGGGCTCGGCATGGTCGGGCTGATCGGCGTGCAGTCCAACCAGTTCCCCCGCGCCATGGCCATCGCCAAGGCGCTCCGGGCGCGCGGCATCCAGGTCTGCATCGGCGGCTTCCACGTCTCCGGCTGCATCGCCATGCTGCCCGAGATGCAGGCCGACCTGCAGGAGGCGCTCGATCTCGGCATCTCGCTGTTCGCCGGCGAGGCGGAGGAAGGCCGACTGGATAGCATCCTGCGCGACGCCTGCGCCGGCCGGCTGCAGCCGATCTACAACTTCATGAACGACCTGCCCTCGATCGAGGGCGTGCCCATGCCGATCCTGCCCAAGGCGCGCGTCCACCGCACCGTCGGCACGGTGACCAGCTTCGACGCCGGACGCGGCTGCCCGTTCCAGTGCTCGTTCTGCACCATCATCAACGTCCAAGGCCGCAAGTCGCGCTACCGCACGGCCGACGATATCGAGCAGATCGTCCGCGGCAATCTGGCGCAGGGCATCAACGACTTCTTCATCACCGACGACAACCTGGCGCGCAACCGCAACTGGGAATCGATCTTCGACCGGCTGATCGCGATGCGGGAGGGCGAAAAGCTGTTCTTCCGCTTCGTCGTGCAGGTCGACACGCTCTGCCACAAGATCCCGAACTTCATCCAGAAGGCGGCGCGCGCCGGGGTGACGCGCGTGTTCCTCGGGCTCGAGAACATCAACCCCGACAGCCTGCTCGGCGCCAAGAAGCGGCAGAACCGGATTTCCGAATATCGCCAGATGTTGCTGGAGTGGAAGAAGGTCGGCGCCATCACCTATGCCGGCTACATCCTCGGCTTCCCGACGGATACGGTGGAGTCGATCCTGCGGGACATCGCCATCATCAAGCGCGAACTGCCGCTCGATCTCCTGGAGTTCTTCTTCCTGACCCCGCTGCCCGGATCGGAAGACCACAAGAAGCTGTACGCCGCCGGTGTCCCGATGGACCCCGACATGAACAAATACGACCTGGAGCACGCCACCACGGCGCATCCCCTCATGTCGAAGCAGGAATGGGAGCGCGCCTACAAGCTGGCGTGGGAGACCTATTACACGCCCGAGCACATGACCACGGTGCTGAAGCGCGCGGCGGCGAGCGGCGTGCCGCTCGGGCGCATGACGTTCCTGCTGCTGTGGTTCTGGGGCTGCGTCACGATCGAGAAGATCCATCCGCTGCAAGGCGGCTACCTCCGGCTGAAGTCGCGCACCGACCGCCGCCCCGGCTTTCCGCTCGAAAGCCCGTTCGTGTTCTATCCGAAGATCGTCGCGGAGTTCCTGGTCAAGCAGGTGCGCATCGGCGCGCTGATGTGGCGCATGTCGCGCGCGCGCAACGCCATCATGCGCGACCCGCAATCGCGCGACTACATGGACACGGCGCTGACCCCGGCCACCGAGCACGACCTCGACGACCTGGACATGTTCAACGTGACCGAGGCCGCCCGCGCCGCCGGCGAGAAGACCCGCCGCGAGGCCGCCGCGCGCACCGCCCGGGCAAGCGGCGCCAGGGAAGGCGCCAGGGAAGGCGCCAAGGAACCGGCCCAGGTCGCCGCCGCGGACTGAGAGGCAGTCCCGCTATCCCCGCGCGCCGGCGAGGGCCGGCACGGCTTTCTCGCGCCGGCGTTGCGAGGAGTCCGGTATCCTGAGCGCCTCGCGGTACTTGGCTACCGTGCGCCGCGCGATGTCGATGCCCTCGGCGCGCAACGCGAGCGCGATCGCCTTGTCCGACAGCACCGCGTCGGCCGGCTCCGCATGCACCAGCGCCCGAATGCGATGGCGCACGGCCTCGGCGGAGTGGCTCTCGCCCGAGGTGCCCGCGAGCGCGGCGGTGAAGAAATACTTCAGCTCAAACGTGCCGCGCGGGGTCGCGATCGACTTGTTCGAGGTCACGCGGCTGACGGTGCTTTCGTGCATCTCCACCTCGTCTGCCACGTCGCGCAACGTCAGCGGGCGCAGATGGCCGACGCCGTGGCGGAAGAACTCGTCCTGGCGGGCGACGACCTCGGCCGCCACCTTGAGAATGGTCTCGGCGCGCTGCTGCAGCGATTTCACCAGCCAGTTGGCGCTTTGCAGGCGGTCGGCCAGAAAGCTGCGGTCCTCCTCGCGGCCCCGCAGCGCGATGCGCGGGTGAAACGCGCGGTTCACCAGCACGCGCGGCATGGTTTCGGGATTGAGCTCCAGCAGCCAGGACCCGTCGGTGGCGCGCCGCAGCAGCACGTCCGGCACCAGTGCCTGGGCCGGCGGGAAGTCGAAACGCGACGCCGGCTTCGGATCGAGCGCGCGGATCTCGGCGATCATGTCCCCGAGATCTTCCGCATCCACCCCGCACAGTTTCATCAGCCGGCGCAGATCCCGCTTGGCCAGCAATTCCAGGTTTTCCAGCAAGCTCTGCATCGCCGGATCGAGGCGGTTGCGCTCGGCGAGTTGCACGGCGAGGCACTCCGGCAGGTCGCGGCAGAACAGGCCGACCGGGTCGAAGCGCTTCATCTTCTCGTGCACGACCTCGACGCGCGCGATGTCCGCGCCGAGCGCAGCGGCGAGCTGGGCCGAGTTCGGCGTTGAGCCGTCCGGCCGGGTCGAGCAGCGCGATCAGATGCGCCCCGATGAGCCGGTCGGCCGGATCGGGAAATCCGAGGCGAAGCTGTTCGCCGAGATGGTCGCGCAGCGAACGCGGGCTGTCCGCGAGGTCCTCGATGCTGCGCAGATCCTCGGAGAATCCGGGCGAGAAGCCGCGATCCGCGGAGAACGGCAGGCCCGCGTTCGACGGCGCCGGCTCGGCCGGCGGCGGCGTTTCGTCCCGCTCCAGCAGCGGGTTGCGTTCCAGCTCCTGCTCGACGAACGCGGCGAGTTCCTGGTTGGAGAATTGCAGCAGCTGGATGGCCTGGCGCAGCTGCGGTGTCATGACCAGGACCTGGCCTTGCCGCAGTTCGAGACGGGGAGCGATGGTCATGGGACGCGCAGCTTAGAGGCTGAATCGTTCCCCGAGGTAAACGCGCCGCACGCCTTCGTGGGCGACGACTTCGTGCGGCGGCCCCTCCATCATCACCTGGCCGTCGTGCATGATGTAGGCGCGGTCGATGATCTCCAGCGTCTCGCGCACATTGTGGTCTGTGATCAGCACGCCGATTCCGCGGTCCTTCAGATGCGACACCAACTCGCGGATTTCCGCCACCGCGATCGGATCGATACCGGCCAAGGGCTCGTCCAGCAAGATGTAGTTCGGCTGCGAGGCGATGGCGCGCGCGATTTCCAGCCGGCGGCGCTCGCCGCCCGAGAGCGCGAGCGCGGGTGTTCGGCGCAGATGGGCGATGCCGAATTCGGCGAGCAGCGCGTCGAGCAGTTGGTCGCGCCGGTTGCGCTCCGGCTCGACCGCCTCCAGCACCGCGGTGATGTTCTGCTCCACGTTGAGGCCGCGGAAAATGCTGGCCTCCTGCGGCAGGTAGCCGATCCCGAGCCGCGCGCGACGGTACATCGGCAGGTTGGTGATTTCGTGCCCGTCCAGCAGGATGGTGCCAGATTCCGAGCGGATCAGGCCCATGATCATGTAGAAGGTCGTGGTCTTGCCCGCGCCGTTCGGACCGAGCAGGCCGACCACTTCGCCGCGGCGCAGCGACAGCGATACGTTGCGCACCACCGGCCGGCGTTTGTACGTTTTGCCGACACCCATGGCGACGAGGCCCGGACTGCCGGAAAGCACACGGAACTCGGTCATCTGGCCCTCGCGTTGCCCCGCTCGTGGCCGGTCCTAGGCTTCCCGCCCTGCGGCGTGCCGTCGGTCGCGGACTGCGCCTCGTTCGGCATGATCATGCCCGCGACCGGCGCGCGGGGACCGGACAGCAGGGTGGAGACGCCGCTCTTCAGATCGACGTCGGCCGCCACGCCGTTGATTTGATTCTGTCCCCGCGTGATGCGCACATGGCCGACGAGCCGGGCCTTGCCGGTATCGGGCACATAGACGCCACGATCGCCGTGGACCGTTTCGGTCGCCGTGCGAACGTCCACGTTGCCGAACGCTTCGACCCGCTCGAGCTTGCCGGAGGAGAGCAGCGCGTCCTTGCCGCTGCCGCGCGCCGCCGCAACCGGCTTGGCCTTGGCGCCACCTTGCCCTGGCTGCGCGAGGTGGCCGACCAGCGTATCGGCCGAGATGCGCCGTCCGTCCTTGCTGACCACGACGGCATGGCCGCGCGCGATGGCAACGTGCTTCTGCGACCAGTACTCCATGTCGTCCGTGGAGGTCAGCATGTCCTCGGGCGTGGTCAGCTTCAGGCCGTGACCGGTCATCACCAGCACGGCCTGATCCATGTCGTAGACCGCGCGATCCCCCCAGGCCTGGTCGGTCGGGGTGAAGATATGGACGTGGCCGACCGCCTCGATGCGATAGACCTCGGTGCCGGACGTATCGGTCGGACCCGCCGCGGTCGAGCCGGCGGCACCGGGGTCGGGGTGGTCGGACACCTCGAGCGGCTTGGTCGCGGGCTTCTTCTTGCGGTAGTGCGCGATCAGCATATCGGCCGTGACGGTCACGTTGCCGCGGATGGCGCGGGCGTCGCCGCGGGCGATCACCTCCTGCTGGCCCTGCAGCCAGTCGATGCCGTCGCGCGCCGTCACGTCGATCGGCCCGCCCTGCGAGAGGTCGAGCCCCTGCGCCCAGCCGGCGCCGGAACGCAAGACCGTCAGGCCGAGCAATCCGATGAGGAGCAGCGGAAACCGGCTCACGGCTTGCTCTGGTTCAGGACCAGCCGCGCGGGGCCGCTGAACTGGATCATGCCGCCCTTGTCGACCAGCGCGAAGCCGGTGGCGTCCAACGTCCCGAACGGTCCCTCGGCGCTGACATTGTCGGCGCTGGCGGCGGCGCCGCGCTTGAGGTCGATCGACGCGGAATTCGAGCGGATCGTCGTGCCGTCGTCCCGGTACAGAATGACGTTGCCGGACAAATCGAGCTGGCCCGCGCGCTGCAGATACATGCCGTGATGCGATTGCACGAGCAGCCAGGAGCCGTTTTGCAGCGACACGTCGCCCTTCGGCGCCGCCAGTTTCACCCGGTGCGGTCCGGCCTGCGTGGCGGTTGCCGCCGTTACGGTAAACGGGCGCCCCTTTTCGTCGACGCTCTGATAGCGCGCGTCGACCAGCCGGCCGCTGCCCTCCACCTGGGCCATCCGGCGGATGGCGACCCGGGCTTCGTCGGTCTCGCGCTCGAATTCCGGCCAAAGGGCGATCGAGGCGAGCAGGCCGAGCGCGACGATGGGCAACAGCCGTTTCATCCATATGACGACGGTGTGCCGGCGGGCGATGCTGCCGGGCGAAACCTCCCGCCGATTGCGGCTCGGGCCGGGTCCGAACAGCCGCTGCTGCTGCTCACGGGCGGGTTTGCGGGGCTTGAGCTTGCGGCCGCTCATGCCACGCCGGCCCGCAACAAATCGTGGATGTGCAAAATGCCGACGGGAGGGGCGGCGGGCGCGCCGTCCGCGCCGCTCTCCTCGACCACGAACAGCGCGGTGATCAGCCGCGCGCCGTCGTTCATGCGCCGGAGCGCCTCGACCGCCAAGGCATCCGGGTCGATCGTGCGGGGGGAGCGGGTCATGATGTCGCCGGCGCGTCGATGTAGCAGGTCCGGGCCCATCGCGCGGCGCAAATCACCGTCGGTCAGGATGCCGAGCAGGCAGCCCTTTGCATCGACAATGCCGAGGCAGCCGAAACGTTTTTCGGTCATCAGCACCAAGGCCGCCGTCATCGGCGTATCGGGGCGGGCGAGCGGCATCGCCTCGCCGCCATGCATCAGCTCGCGCACCCGGCGCAGTTGCGCACCCAACCGGCCGCCGGGATGGATGCGGCGAAAGTCGGTGGCGGTAAACCCCCGCCGGGTCAGCAGGGCCACGGCGAGCGCGTCGCCGAGCGCGATCTGCATCGTGGTGCTGGTGGTGGGCGCCAGGCCCATCGGACAGGCTTCTGGTGCCCCCGGAAGCACCAGGGCGACATCGGCTCGTTTGGCCAGGGCCGACCCCGGGCGGCCGGTGACCGCGACCAGCGGCAGGCCGAATCGCCGCGCATGGGCGATCAGATCCGCGAGTTCCGGTGTCTCTCCGGAATTCGAGAAGGCCAGCACCGCATCGCCCGCGACGATCATGCCGAGATCGCCGTGCGAGGCTTCGGCCGGATGCACGAACAGCGCCGGCGTGCCGGTGGAGGCGAAGGTGGCGGCCACCTTGCGCGCGATATGTCCCGACTTGCCGATGCCGGTGACGACCACCCGGCCGGCGATCGCGGCGAGCAGATCGACAGCATGCTCGAAGGCGCCGTCGAGCGATGCCGACAGGGCGCGCAACGCGGCGGCTTCCGTGGCCAGAACCGAGCGGGCTACGTCGAGGTCGGTGGTGGATATGCCGGGCGATGCGGCTGCGATCATCGGGCCGTATGTTCCTCTGGCCTGACACTGCTGTAGGTCAGCGACCCCGTCCGGGTCAACGATCGCAAGGTTACGAAACTTCTCGGCGCCGCAGCAAACCGCGGCAAAACAGCCAGGTTCGCGGCGACGTGAATTCAATGCGCGAAGATGTCCGGATCGGCGTAGCCGAGCAGGTCGAGCCGGGCGCGTGCCGGTAGGAAGCTGAAACAGGCCTCCGCCAGCGCCAGGCGATCCTCGCGCCGCAGCAGCGCTTCCAGCCGCTCCCACAGGGCATGCAGATGCAGCACGTCGGAGGCGGCGTAGGCGAGCTGCTCGGAGGTGAGCTCGACCGCCCCCCAATCCGAGGTCTGCTGCTGCTTGGAGAGATCGACGCCCAGCAGCTCGCGGCAAAGATCCCGGAGCCCGTGCTTGTCGGTGAAGGTGCGCGTCAGGCGCGCGGCGATCTTCGTGCAGCGCACGGGGGTGACGGTAATGCCGAGCGCGTGCTGCAGGATCGCGACGTCGAAGCGGGCGAAGTGCATGAGCTTGATCGTCGCCGGGTCGGCGAGAACCCGCTTCAGATTGGGACAATCGGCGCCGCGTCCGCCGAGGGCGGGCGGGACGATCTGCACCAGATGCGCGTGTCCGTCGCCGGCGGAGAGCTGGACGAGGCACAGTCGGTCGCGATGCGGATTGAGCCCCATCGTTTCGGTATCGACGGCGATGATCCCGCCGAGATCGACGGTTTCCGGCAGGTCGTGCCGGTGCAAATGAATGGTGCCGCTGGCCATGAATTGGGTGACGCTCAAGGCGAGACCGCCGCCGATCGGTTGCGTCACCGGGGCGGGGTCGACCGCGGTGACTTGGTGCCACAGGACTTGGTGCCCAGGAGAAGACTCGAACTTCCACGACCTTGCGGCCACAGGTACCTGAAACCTGCGCGTCTACCAATTCCGCCACCTGGGCGACGGTGTTCCCGGAACGGGCGTGCGGTGGAGGCGCGATGTAGTCTTCGCTCCCGCCGCCGTCAACCGCTGCTTGAGACGCCGCCCGGGCGCGCCTATCAAAGCCCCGTTCATTGCAGGAGCGGACGATGGCGACACGCAGCGTGGCGACGGTGTTCGGCGGCTCCGGATTCATCGGGCGCTATGTGGTTCAGCGCCTCTGCCACGCGGGGCATGTGGTGCGGGTCGCGGTGCGCAACACGGAAGGCGCGCTGTTTCTGAAGCCGATGGGCGAAGTCGGCCAGGTCGTGCCGCTCTACTGCGCGCTGAGCGACGCGCCGACCGTGGCGCGGGCGGTGGCCGGCGCCGAACTCGTGGTCAACCTGATCGGCATTCTGGCGGAGCGCCGCCCCGGCGATTTCCAGCGCGTGCATGCCGAGGGCGCCGCCTCGGTGGCGCGGCTGGCGGCGGCGGCCGGCGCGGCGCGGCTCGTCCACGTCTCCGCGATCGGCGCCGATCCGGCCAGCCCGAGCCGCTATGCGGCGAGCAAGGGGCAGGGCGAGGCGGCGGTCCGCGACGCCTTCGCCGCCGCCACCGTGCTCCGGCCATCCATCGTGTTCGGGCCGGAGGACAATTTCTTCAACCGCTTCGGCCGCATGGCGCAGCTTCTGCCGGTGATGCCGGTGATCGCCGGCGCAACCCGTTTCCAGCCGGTCTATGTCGGCGATGTCGCCGACGCCGTGCTGGCCGCCCTGACCCGCCCGGATGCGGCAGGAGCCGTCTACGAGCTGGGCGGACCCCGCGTGCTGACGTTCCGCGAGATCATCGCCTACATACTGAAGGAGACGCATCGGCGGCGGCCGATGCTGGACATGCCGATGGCGCTCGCGCGTGTGCAGGCGGCGGTCCTGGAGCGGCTCCCCGGCCGGCTCTTGACCCGCGATCAGTTGCTGATGCTCGAACGCGACAACGTTGTCGCGCCCGGCGTGCCGGGCCTGCCCGAACTCGGGGTCACGCCGACGCCGCACGAGCTGATCGTGCCCTCCTATCTCAGCCTCTATCGGCCGGGAGGCGGCAAGAAGGAGGCCTCGCCCAGGTGAAATGTCCAACTCCGGACCTAATTCTGGGCCTCGCGCGGGCGCCAGAGTTTGCAAGGCCCGACCTGAGCTGAGGTTAGGTCAGCTATGCTGCGCTAATAGCGCGAAATCCACTCGTATCCCGCATTGCCGGTCCGTATATGACGGCCGGGCCCGATAGGCGGCCGTCGCGGGAGCGGTGCGCGTCCGCGCCGGCCGGACCTGAGTCTGGAAAGGTGTGGAGGCGAGGGCGGTGGCCGAACGCATGCTGAAATTCGTCGACCTGCCGCAGCAGCAGCCGGACAAGCGGCAGGTTCCCGAACGGCGGGCTGATTTCGACGAGATCTACCGCCGCTTCACGGAGGCCCAGGCGCGGCGGCAGTCCAGCCGGTGCAGCCAATGCGGCGTGCCGTTCTGCCAGACGCATTGCCCGCTGCACAACAACATCCCGGATTGGCTGAAGCTGACCGCGGAAGGTCGCCTCGAAGAGGCGTACGAGGTCAGCAGTTCCACCAACAATTTCCCCGAGATCTGCGGCCGCATCTGTCCGCAGGACCGGCTTTGCGAGGGCAACTGCGTCATCGAAAAGGGGCACGAGGCGGTCACGATCGGCGCGGTCGAGCGCTACATCACCGATACGGCGTTCGATAACGGCTGGGTCAAGCCGGTGCGGCCGCGCCGGGAACTGGGCCGATCCGTGGGCATCGTCGGCGCCGGGCCTGGCGGGCTCGCCGCGGCCGAAGAACTGCGAAAGCTCGGCTATGCGGTCGACGTCTACGATCGCCACGACCGCGTCGGCGGGCTGCTGATCTACGGCATTCCCAATTTCAAGCTGGAGAAGGACGTCGTGCTCCGCCGCTGGAAGCTGCTGGAGCAGGGCGGCATCCGGTTTCATCTCGGCGTGGACGTCGGCAACGATATCGGCTTCGACGAACTGCGCGCGCGCCACGATGCGGTGCTGATCGCGACCGGCGTCTACAAGGCGCGCGAGATCGGCGGACCGGGATCGGGCCTGCCGGGCATCGTGCCGGCGCTGCCATATCTGATCGCGTCCAACCGCCACGGCCTCGGCGATGCCGTGCCCGACTTCGACTCCAGCGCGTTGAACGCGAACGGCAAGCGCGTGCTGGTGATCGGCGGCGGCGACACGGCGATGGATTGCGTGCGCACCGCGGTGCGCCAGGGCGCGGTTTCGGTCAAATGCGGCTACCGCCGTGACCGCGCCAACATGCCCGGCTCCATGCGCGAGGTGAAGAACGCCGAGGAAGAAGGTGTCGCCTTTGTCTGGCTGACCAACCCGGCCGCGTTTCTGGGCGATGGCCATGTGACCGGCGTGCGCGCGGTGCGCATGCGGCTCGGCATGCCGGACGCGTCGGGCCGGCAGTCGGTGGAGCCGATCGAGGGCAGCGAGTTCACCGAGCCGGCCGATCTGGTCATCAAGGCGCTCGGCTTCGATCCGGAGGATCTGCCCACCGCGTTCGGCGCCGACGGGCTCGACGTGAGCCGGTGGGGCACGCTGAAGGTGCATCACCGGACCTTCATGACCAGTCTCCCCGGCGTGTTCGCGGCCGGCGACATCGTGCGCGGGGCGAGCCTGGTCGTTTGGGCGATCCGCGACGGCCGCGACGCGGCGGCGCAAATGCACACCTGGATGCAGCAGAACAGCGCCATGGCGCTGGCGGCGGAGTAATCTCGATGCGCAACGATTACCCGATGGGGGATCGCTCGGAATCCGCTGCGGACTTCGTGCAATCCTGGAACGCCAACGCCGCGCGTCTCGCGGGCACGTACATGGCCGCCCAGGAGCACGATGCTTGCGGCGTCGGGTTGGTGGCGGCGCTGGACGGCAAGGCGCGGCGCGAGGTGGTGCAGGCGGGGATCGACGCGCTGAAGGCCGTCTGGCACCGGGGCGCGGTCGATGCCGACGGCAAGACCGGCGACGGCGCCGGCATCCACATCGAGATTCCGCAGGATTTCTTCGCCGAAGTCGTGGTGCGCGCCGGGCACAAGCTCGTGCACAAGGGGCCGATCGCGGTCGGCCAGGTGTTCCTGCCGAAAACCGATCTCGGCGCGCAAGAGCGCTGCCGTGAGATCGTCGAGACCGAAATCCTGAATTTCGGCTACGCGATCTACGGCTGGCGGCAGGTGCCGATCAACGTCGATTGCATCGGCGAGAAAGCCAACGCGACGCGGCCCGAGATCGAGCAGATCATGATCTGGAACGCGCGCGAGGTGGCGGAATGCGCGTTCGAGCGCGAGCTGTACGTGATCCGCCGGCGCATCGAAAAGCAGGCGATGGCGGCGCGGGATTCCCGAGCTGTATTTCTGCTCGCTGTCCTGCCGCTCGATCATCTACAAAGGCATGTTCCTGGCCGAGCACCTGACGGAGTTCTATCCCGACCTGCTCGACCCGCGCTTCGTCTCGCGCTTCGCCATCTATCACCAGCGCTATTCGACCAATACCTTCCCGACCTGGCGGCTGGCGCAGCCGTTCCGCATGCTGGCGCATAACGGCGAAATCAACACGCTGGCCGGCAACATCAACTGGATGAAGAGCCACGAAACACGGCTCTCCGACCCCGACCTCGACCGCTATCTCGACGACATCAAGCCGGTGATCCAGCCGGGCGGCTCCGATACCGCGACGCTCGACAACGTGTTCGAGCTATTGGTGCGCGCCGGGCGCGACGCGCCGATGGCGAAGGCACTGCTGATTCCCGCCAGCATAGGCCAGGACGCGACGATGCCGAAGGCGCATCGCGACATGTTCCTGTACTGCAACGCCGTGATGGAGCCCTGGGACGGGCCGGCGGCGATCGCGGCGACCGACGGGAATTGGATGATCGCCGGCATGGACCGCAACGGGTTGCGCCCGCTGCGCTACACCATCACGCGCGACGCCATGCTCATCGTGGGGTCCGAAGCCGGCATGGTGAAGCTCGACGAGGTGGATATCGTCGAGAAGGGCCGCGTCGGGCCCGGCCAGTGCATCGCCGTCGATCTCGAGGCGGGCCGGTTCTATGCCGACCGCGCGCTGAAGGACATGCTGGCCGCGCGGCACGATTTCACGTCCTGGACCCGGCGCATTCGCGAAATCGACCACATCGTCAAGACCGACGCGCCGGAGCCGCTGCTGTATCAGGGCGAGGAGCTGCGCCGCCGTCAGCTCGCCGCCGGCATGACACTCGAGGATCTGGAGCTGATTCTCCATCCCATGGTGGAGAACGCCAACGAGCCGGTCGGCAGCATGGGCGACGATACGCCGATCGCGGTTCTGTCGGATCGTTATCGCGGGCTGCATCACTATTTTCGCCAGGCGTTCAGCCAGGTGACGAACCCGCCGATCGACAGCCTGCGCGAGACGCGGGTGATGACCCTGAAGACCCGGCTGGGCAATCTGGGCAATGTGCTGGACGAGGATTCCAGCCAGCTCGATCTGCTGCAACTGGAAACCCCGGTGCTGTCCACGGCCGAGTTCGCCGCAATGCGCGAGTACATGGGCGCCTCCGCCTGCGTGGTCGACTGCACGTTCCCGCTCGACGACGGCGAGGCCGGATTGCGCGCCGCGCTGGAGCGCATCCGGCGCGAGGCGGAAGAAGGCGTGCGCGCCGGCTGCACGCACGTGATCCTGACGGACGACGCTGAGGGGCCGGAGCGTGTGCCGATCCCCATGATCCTCGCCACGGCGGGCGTGCACACGCATCTCGTGCGCCAGTCGCTGCGCACCTTCACCAGCCTGAACGTGCGCGTGGCGGAATGCCTGGACGTGCATTATTTCTCCGTGCTGATCGGCGTCGGCGCGACGACGGTGAACGCCTATCTCGCCGAGGCGGCGATCGCCGACCGGCACCGCCGCGGGCTGTTCGGCGACATCAGCCTGAAAGCCGCGGTGCAGCGCTACAAGAAGGCGATCGACAAGGGTCTGCTGAAGACGATGTCCAAGATGGGCATCTCGGTGATCTCGTCGTATCGCGGCGGCTACAATTTCGAGGCGATCGGGCTCTCGCGCGCGCTGGTCGCGGAATTCTTCCCCGGCATGCAGTCGCGCATTTCCGGCATCGGGCTTTCCGGCATCGCGCGCAAGGCGCTGGCGCTGCACGGGAAGGCCTGGAACGCGGACGTGGTCACGTTGCCGGTCGGCGGCATCTACAAGATGCGTCACAGCGGCGAGACGCACGCGTTCGATGCGCCGCTGATCCACACGTTGCAAACCGCGGTGGCGACCGACAGCTACACCACGTATCGCCGCTACGCCGACGCGGTGCGGCGCATGCCGCCGGTTGCCTTGCGCGATCTCCTGGATTTCCGCACGGAAGCGCGCACGCCGATCCCGATCGACGAGGTCGAGAGCATCACGGAAATCCGCAAGCGCCTGGTCGCGCCAGGCATTTCATTGGGCGCGCTGAGCCCCGAGGCGCATGAAACGCTGTCGATCGCCATGAACCGGATCGGCGCGCGGTCCGATTCCGGCGAGGGCGGCGAGGACCCGGCGCGCGCGGTGCCGCGCCCGAACGGCGACAACGCCTCGTCCGCCATCAAGCAGATCGCCTCGGGCCGGTTCGGCGTGACCGCCGAGTATCTGAACAACTGCCGCGAGATCGAGATCAAGATCGCCCAGGGCGCGAAGCCGGGCGAGGGCGGCCAGCTTCCCGGCTTCAAGGTCTCGGACATGATCGCGAAGCTGCGGCACGCCACGCCCGGCATCGCGCTCATCAGCCCGCCGCCGCACCATGACATTTATTCCATCGAGGATCTGGCGCAGCTCATCTACGACCTGAAGCAGATCAATCCGGACGCCACCGTTTGCGTGAAGCTGGTCGCGCGCTCGGGCATCGGCACGATCGCCGCCGGCGTCGCCAAGGCGAAAGCCGACGCGATTCTGATTTCGGGGCATTCGGGCGGCACCGGCGCCTCGCCGCAAAGCTCGATCAAATACGCCGGGCTGCCGTGGGAGATGGGGCTTTCGGAAGCGCATCAGGTGCTGATGCTGAACCGGCTGCGCCATCGGGTGAAGCTGCGCACCGACGGCGGCATCAAGACCGGCCGCGACGTGGTGATCGCCGCCATGCTGGGCGCGGAGGAGTTCGGCATCGGCACCGCCTCGCTCGTCGCCATGGGCTGCATCATGGTGCGCCAGTGCCATTCCAACACTTGCCCGGTCGGCGTCTGCACGCAGGACCCGAAGCTGCGGCAGAAATTCGATGGCTCGCCGGAGAAGGTGATCAACCTGTTCTCGTTCATCGCCGAGGACGTGCGGGGCATTCTGGCCTCGCTCGGCGTGCGCAGCCTGGCCGAGGTGATCGGCCGCACCGATCTGCTGAAGCAGGTCAGCCGCGGCTCCGAGTTCCTCGACGATCTCGATCTCAATCCGCTGCTGGTGCAGGCCGATCCGGGCCCCTACGCGCGCCACTGCACGGTTGCCGGACGCAACGAGGTACCGGAAACGCTGGACGTGCGGATGATCGCCGACGCCGCGCCCCTGTTCGAGCGGGGCGAAAAGATGCAGTTGCAATACAGCATTCGCAATACGCATCGCGCGATCGGCGCGAAGTTCTCCTCCAAGGTCGTGCGCAAGTTCGGCATGACCGGATTGCAGCCGAACCACGTGACGATGCGGCTACGCGGCTCGGCCGGCCAGTCGCTCGGCGCCTTCGCCGTCCAGGGACTGAAGCTCGAGGTGTTTGGCGACGCCAACGACTACGTCGGCAAGGGGCTTTCCGGCGCGACCATCGTGGTGCGGCCGGCGCCGTCGTCCACCCTGCTCAGCCAGGACAACACGATCGTCGGGAACACGGTCCTGTACGGCGCGACCTCGGGGTATCTGTTCGCGGCCGGGCAGGCGGGCGAGCGGTTCGCGGTGCGCAACTCGGGCGGCGTCGCGGTGGTCGAAGGCTGCGGCTCCAACGGCTGCGAATACATGACCGGCGGCACGGTGGCGATCCTGGGCGATGTCGGCGACAATTTCGGCGCCGGGTTCACCGGCGGCATGGCCTTCGTCCACGACCCGCGCAACCTGTTCGAACTGCGGGTGAACCCCGACACCCTGATCTGGCAGCGGGTCGCCTCGGCGCACTGGGAGGAGGTCCTGCGCGGCCTGCTCGCCCGGCACGTGGCCGAGACCAACAGCCGCTATGCCGCCATGCTGCAACTCGAATGGGACCGCGTCCTGCCGCAGTTCTGGCAGGTCGTGCCCAAGGATTTCGTGAAGTACCTGCCGGTGCCGCTGACCGACGAGCCGGCCGAGGCGCTGCGGGCCTGATATTTCCAGCTTTGCTGGCGAGTTGATCCGGCAACTCGTTGGCGCGAGAGGGATACGATGGCATAAGGGCTGGGGCATAAGGGCTGGCGATGCGTGTCCTGTATCATCTTCCGTTATCGCCGTTCTCGCGTAAGGTCCGGCTGGTTCTCTCGGAGCGGCGTCTGCCGTTCGAGCTGCGCGTGGAAAAGGTCTGGCAGCGGCGGCCGGAATACCTGGAGCTGAATCCCGCCGGCACCGTGCCGACCCTGATCGAGGAGAACGACCTCGTCGTTCCCGAACTCGGCGGTGATCTGCGACTATCTGGAGGAGGCCTATCCGAACACGTCCCTGCTCGGCCAGACGCTCGGCGAGCGGGTCGAGGTGCGCCGGCTGGTCGCCTGGTTCGACGGCAAGTTCGCCTTCGAGGTCACGCGGAACCTGCTCGGCGAGAAATTCATGAAGCGGCTGGCCGGGCGCGGCGAGCCGGACGCCTCGGCCATGCGGGCGGGCTACGCCAACCTCAAGCCGCACATGGAGTATCTGGGCTGGCTGGCCGAGAACCGCGCCTGGCTGGCCGGACCGTCCATAACGCTCGCCGATTTCGCCGCCGCCGGGCATCTCTCGGCGCTCGACTTCGCCGGCGACGTGGATTGGTCCATCTCCGAGCCCGCCCGCGACTGGTATGCGCGCATGAAGAGCCGCCCGAGCTTCCGCGCGTTGCTCGCCGACCGCGTCCCCGGCGTAACCCCGCCCGCGCACTACGCGGATTCTGGATTTCTGATCCGGAGATCGCGTGGGGTCCGGCGGCTCGTTCCTGGCGCGCTTCGATGCCGAATTCGCGCCGCGATTGGCGCATCGCGCCGCGAGCTTTCGGGAGTTCTTCGAACGGCTGGAAGCGCGGGCGTTGCCCTTCTACCGAATCCTGGAGACCGGCTGCGCGCGCCAGCCGGACAACTGGGGCGGCGATGGACAGAGCACGCTTCTGTTCGACGCCTTCGTCAACCATCACGACGGCCGCGTTGTCAGCGTGGATCTGGATGCGGCAGCGGTCGATTTCGCGCAACGGAAGACCACACCGAAAACACAAGTCAAATGTGGGCACTCGGTGGCGCTCTTGGCCGAGATGAGCCGCCGGGCTGACGGCAGGTGCGGTTTCGATGCCGTCTATCTCGATTCCTTCGACTTCGATGTGGCCAACCCGTTCCCGGCGGCGTTTCATTGCATGAAGGAGTTGCTCGCGTTGGGCGCCCTTCCGAGCGGCGCCTTGCTGATGATCGACGACAATCCGGCCACGCCGAGCGGACGGATCGGCAAGGGCATGCTGGTCGAACTGTACTTTCGCGATATCGGGCTGAGGCCGGTCCGCAGCGATTACCAGATGATCTGGCAAATAGGGTAAACGCGACGAGCGGGCCGCGGCGGCGGTTTCGCGCTTTGCCGGCGAATTGCCGTCATCGCGGTTCCATGCGCGTTTCGACCGCACCGATGCCGGAGAAGTCGGCGCGGACACTGTCGCCCGGCCGTAGCGGGAATTGGCGGGTGAAGGACCCGCTCATGACGTAGTCGCCCTCGCGCAACGCGCGGCCGAACTCGCCAAGCTTGCGGGCGAGCCAGGCGACCGAATTGAGTGGGTTGCCGAGCACGCCGTCACCGCGCCCGCTCGCCACCTCCTCGCCGTTGATCCAGACGCGCGCTTCCACCCGGGGCAGATCGAGCGCGGGCGTCAGCGGGACCGGGGCGCCCAGCACGAACGCCTTCTGCTGCGCGTTGTCGGCCAGCGCCAGATGCAGCTGCGCGCGGAAATCGCCGCGCGTTTCGATGATCTCCAGCGCCGGATGGCAGACTTCCACCGCCTCGCGGACGCGATCGAGGTCCGCCTCGCCTGCCAACGCCGCGCGCATCCGGAAACACAGCTCGACCTCGAATCCGGGCTCGATCAGCTCGCCCGCGCCGAAAACGTGCCCCGAGGCCTTGCGGCCGTCGGCGAGAAGGCAGCCGAACACCGGCTCGGCGAAGCCGAACTGCCGCTGGATGGCCGGGCTGGTGAGCCCGACCTTCCAGCCGACATGGCGCGCGCCTTCCGCGCAACGGCGGTCGATCAGGCCCAACTGGACCTGATAGGCCTGCGCCAGGTCGAGCCGGTCGTGCCAGGCGGCGGGGAAGTATTCGCCGCGGCCGCGCGCCTCCCAGAAGCTGGCCAGCGCGGATTGCAGATCGAACGCCATGCGGTCGCCCCTCCCGTTCGGCGCAAACTCGGCCGATTGTAGTCTGTCAGCCGCCGGCGAGGCGATCTCTTCCTTGCCGGCGGGCCAATCGGCGGCGCTCGTTCGCCGCCCGCGCGACATGGCGTTAACGGGGTGGAAAGCATGCCATCGCAAGATGAAGCGGATCGGACCGAGCAGGCGACCGGACGGGGGTTGGCGGCGTCGCCGGGCGCGCTCGCCGGGCTGAAGGTGATCGATCTGACACGGGTGCTCGGAGGCCCGTACTGCACGATGATCCTGTCGGACCACGGCGCGGACGTGATCAAGGTCGAGCCCCCGCAGGGCGACGAGGTGCGGGACTGGGGGCCGCCGTTCCTGGAGCAGCCGGACGGCACGCGGGACGCCAGCTACTTCGTCGGGGTGAACCGCAACAAGCGGGGCGTCGCGCTCGACCTGGGCCAGCCGCGGGGGCGGGAGGTGTTGCTACGGTTGCTCGCCGATGCCGACGTGCTGGTGGAGAATTTCAAGCCGGGCGGCATGGAACGCTGGGGCCTCGCCTACGAGACGGTGCTGGCCGAGCGGTTCCCGCGCCTGATCCATTGCCGCGTGTCCGGCTTCGGGGCTGACGGGCCGCTCGGCGGGCTGCCGGGCTACGACGCCATTCTGCAGGCCATGACCGGGCTGATGAGCATCAACGGCGACGCGAATGCCGGCCCGACGCGCATGGGAACGCCGGTGGTCGATCTCGCCACCGGGCTTTATGCCGTGATCGCCATTTTGATGGCGCTCTATGAACGGCAGCGCTCCGGGCGCGGCCAGTTCCTCGACATGACTTTGCACGATTGCGGCCTGGCGCTGCTGCACCCGCAGGCGGCCAACTACTTCCTCGACGGCAAGCGCCCGACGCCGACCGGCAATCCGCACCCGAACCTGGCGCCGTACGAGAAATACCGCACCCGAACCGGCGAAATCTTTGTCGCGGCCGGCAATGACGGCCAGTTCCGGAAGCTCTGCGAATTGCTGGGCGTCGCGGAGCTATCCGGCGACCCGCGATTTCTGACCAACGCCGACCGGCTGCGCAACCGCCCGATGCTGACCGAGCGCTTCGCCGCGATCCTGGCCGAGACGGACGGGCAGGAACTTTGCCTGCGCCTGCTCCGGGCCGGTCTTCCGGCGGGCCCGGTGCTCGCCGTCGACGAAGCGCTGGCGGCCGGCCAGGCCGAGGCCCGGTCCATGGTGACCGAACTCGGCGCCTATCGGGGCCTCGGCACCCCGATCAAGCTCTCCCGCACGCCCGGCGGCACCCGCGCCGCGCCGCCGCGCTTCGCCGAACACACGGACGAGGTGCTGCGCGAGCATGGCTTCGCGGCCGAGGAGATCGGCAGCCTCCGGCAGGACGGCGTGCTGCCCGCCCGACGACGGAGGTGACACTGGCGCATATCGGCAACCACGTTGCGAACCCCGCGCGCCAGTGAAGGACGTACAGCCCGTTGCCGGGAAACGGCGGACGGCTCGGCCCCGCAAGCGGTCCATCGCGGCCGGCCAGCCGCGGAGCCGCAAGCTGCTCCGAGCCGAGGATCTGCTTCGCTGCGAGGACCCGGAAGCGGCCTGGGCCGCGTTCGATCTGGACTGGTATCTCTGCGCCTATCCCGAAATCGGCGATCGGCTGACGGATCGCTCGCGCTACGGCGTATTGCAGTTCTACCTGACCCACGGACAATCGCTCGGGCATTCGCCGAGCATGTTCTTCGACGAATCCTGGTACCTGACGACCAATCCGGACGTACGCAGTCTGGTCGCCTCCGGGAAATTCCGGTCCGGATTCGATCACTACTGCGCCATCGGTTGCCCCGGCCGTTCGCCGCACTGGCTGTTCGACGACGTGCTGTACCGCACCCTCAATGCCGATCTGGCCGAGCTTCCGCCCGGCGTTTTCAACCGCTACGACCACTATCTGAAACACGGAGCGCGCGAAAACCGCCGCGCCCATATCCTGTTCGATCCCGGATATTATCGCGAGCACATCGACGATCCGGAACTCGGTTCCGGCGCGTTTCAGCACTTTCTCAGGCGCATTCATCTGATCGGCCGCGACGCCGAGAGCTCCCTCTACTTCGATGCTGATTGGTATCGCTATCGCTATCCGGAGGTGGACGCGGCTATCCGGGCGGGACGCTGGCTCTGCGCCCTGCACCATTACGTCTGCAACGAATCGCCGGAAAACTTCGATCCGCTCTGCCAGTTTTCCGAACAATTCTATCGCGAGGCCAATCCCGATATCCAGCCGTTGCTGGCGGCCGGCACGCTGCGCTCGGGCTATCAGCATTTCCTGTTTCACGGCGTGTTCGAACTACGCGCCCCGGCGCCGTTCATCGATTTGCGCGAGTACCAGCCGGCGGGGCCGCCGCAATCCGACGGCGCGCCGCGCGATGCCTTCGTGCGGTTTCTGCAGTCGCGCCGGCGTCCCAAGGAATCGCCCGCGGCCGGGCTCGACGAGCAGCAGGCGCGGTCCTTGTTCGCGCGGAGAGCGCGCGACCAGCTTGTCCATCTCGCCCGCCGCAAACCGGATTTCGGCTTTCGCGGCGCGGCCGAGGTCAGCGTCATCCTGGTTGCGCGCGACCGGTTCGCGCTGACCATGCTGGCCTTGGAGTCGCTTCGGGCCAACTATCCAGGAGCGCTCGAGGTGATCCTGGTGGATTGCGGATCCTCCGATGAGACCCGCCGTATCGAACAGTACGTGTCCGGCGCGCTGGTCCTGCGCTACGAAGGCAATATCGGCTTCGTGCGCGGCTGCAACGCCGTGCTGGCGCGCGCTACCGCGCCGGCAGGACCTGTTTCTCAACAACGACGTGGAACTGTCGCCGGGATCGCTCGATTGCGCGCTCCGTCGCCTGCGCTCGGACGGCGCGATCGGCGCGGTCGGTGGCAAGGTGGTCCGCACGCATGGGCTGCTGCAGGAGGCCGGCTCGATCATCTGGCGCGACGGGCACGCATCCGGCTATCTGCGCGACGCGCCCGCCTGCTCGCCGGAGGCCGACTTTGTCCGCGATGTCGACTACTGCTCGGGCGTCTTTCTCCTGGTGCGCACGTCGGCGTTGAGGGCGCTCGGCGGTTTCGACGACGCCTTCGCCCCGGCCTATTATGAAGACGCCGATCTATGCGTGCGGCTTTGGCAAGCCGGGTATCGCGTGGTTTACGATCCCGCGGTGCAGTTGACGCACCATGAATACGCGAGCGCCGCTACGCCCGACGCTGCTATCGCCATGATGGGTCGCAACCAGGAGGTGTTTGCCGCCAAGCACCGATCCTGGCTGAAGCACCAGCATGCGAGAAATCCGAGTCAGGAACTCTTGGCGCGCAGCGCCGGCGCGCCCGGACGGCGAATCCTGTTGGTCGAGGACACCGTTCCGCTGCGCAACACCGGTTCGGGCTATGTGCGCGCGAACGACATCGTGCGCGCGATGGTCGATCTCGGATGCGCGGTGACGGTGTTTCCGGTGAACGGCTGCCGCTTCGACCTGGCGCGCGTCTTCGCCGATCTGCCGGACACCGTCGAGGTCATGTACGACCGCACGATCGCACACCTGCCGGATTTCCTGGAACGGCGGGTCGGCTATTACGACGTCATCTGGATTTCACGCGCCCACAATCTCGACAAGGCGCGGCCGGTCCTGGAGCGCTGCTGCGGCGATCCCAACCGCGTGACCGTCGTGCTCGACAGCGAGGCGGTGTTTTCGCTTCGCGAACTGGCGCGCGCGACGCTCACCGGCGCCCCGTTCGATCTGGACCTGGCACTCACGCGCGAATTCGCCAACGCCTGGTTCTGCCAGCGTATCGTGGCCGTGAGCGAGGTGGAAGCGGAACTTTTGCGCAACAGGGCGGGTCTGACAGAGGTGGTCGTGCTCGGCACGATGCGCGAGGCCACGCCCACCGAAGCCGCGTTCGAGGAGCGCTCGGGCCTGCTGTTCGTCGGCTCCATGCACCAGACCGACTCCCCGAACCACGATGCGTTGTGCTGGTTCCTCGACGAGGTGTTGCCGCTGCTGCACGCGCGGCTCGGAGCCGGCGCGCGCGTGAGTGTCGCGGGCTACACCGCGCCGGGCGTGGGGCTCAGGCGATGGCGCGGCCGGCCCGACGTGGAACTGCTGGGCGAGGTCGAGGACCTGCGGCCCCTCTATGAGCGCCATCGGATTTTCGTCGCGCCGACCCGGTACGCGGCCGGCACGCCGTACAAGATTTACGAGGCGGCGGGATACGGGCTGCCCGTGGTAGCCAGCGACCTCCTGTGCCAACAGCTCGGCTGGACCAGCGGGGTCGAGCTGATGTCGGCCGATGCGGGCAGCCCCGCCGATTTCGCCGATCGCATCGCCGCCGTGTATCGGTCCCGGCGGGTATGGCAGGCCCTGCGCACGCAGGCCCTCCTGCGCCTGGCACGCGAGAATTCGCCCGCACGGTATCGCGAGCAACTGGCGGATATTGTCGGAGCGGCGCGGCCGCAAGCACAACCGCAAAGCAAACTGCCCGGTCACGCATTCTCGCATAACCGGGCGGTGGCGGCCGAGTGAGCGGTGCCGGCGCGGCGGCGCGACCGCTGGATTTCGTTTCGTAACGGCCTTGCGCGTGCCCCCCGGGCAACCCCACCATAGAGGGCCCGTATCAGCCGCCTGGTCAGCGAGCGGGCCGAGCAACTCTGCCCTCCTCCGCCGGTTTCGGAACCGAACGGCGGCGCGTCCTTTATGGTTTATCACCTCTGGCCGAAACCCTGCCGATGACGCTTCTGGCTCAACTCCTGCGCGCCGCGGACCGCGGAAGCGATTTCCTGGGAATCGCCCAGCGCCCGATGCTCGCCGAGGAGTTGATCGACGCGGCGCGTCGCCGCACCGGCCTGGACGATTTCGGCGACGTGGCGGTAGCCGAGCCGCTGCGGGTGCTGCTGGATGCGTATCAGACCGAATCGAACCTGACCCTGTTCGGTCGGATCGGCGCTCGCTGGGATCTGCTCCGTTATCTCTGCAACCTGCTGATCCTGCGCGACGAAGAGAGCAGCAATCCAGGCATTGCCGAGGAGCGGATCGCGCAGCCGGTTTTCATCACCGGGCTGCCGCGCAGCGGCACGACATTCCTGCATCGCTTGCTGGCGAGCGATCGGGCCAACCTCGTTCCGCTCTGTTGGCAGACGATCTATCCCAACCCGGGCCATCGCGCGGCCGGGCGCCGGGCCGGCCCGGAGCAGGTCGCGCGCCAACTCCGGGCCTTCGAGCGCCTCGCCCCCGAGGTGAAAAACCTGCATCCGTTCGATGCCTGGTCGCCGCAGGAATGCACCGAAATCACCGCGCACACCTTCGCCAGCCTCCGATTCGACATCACGCACGAAGTCCCGTCCTACCGGCGCTGGCTGGCCGAGGCCGGGCACGTGAACGCCTATCGGTTTCATCGCCGCTTCTTGCGGCATTTGCAGCACCAGGCGCGTGCCGCTTCGCCCGACGCGCGCCGCTGGGTCCTGAAATCGCCGGATCACGCGTTCGCGCTGGACGCCATTGCCGAGGTCTATCCCGACGCGCGCATCGTGTTCGTGCACCGCGACCCGCTGAAGGTGCTGGCCTCGTCGTGCCGGCTGACGGAAGTGCTGCGACAGCCGTTCACCCGCCATGTCGACCGGCTCCGCATCGGCGAACAGGTCAGCAATGATTGGTCCGACGCCGCCGCCAGGCTGCTTGCGGCGAGCGAGCTTGACGATACCTGGCGCTCGGGACGAATTTTTCACGTGCAATACAAGGCGCTGGTCGCGAACCCGTTGGCGACGGTCGAGGCTCTGTATCGGCATTTCGATCTGCCGCTCGCCGACAGCACGGCGGCCGAGATGCATCGCCTGATCGCCGAACGCCCACGCGGCGGCTATGGCCGGAATTCCTATCGGTTTGAGGATTACGGGCTCGACCCCAGGCGCGAGGCAAAGCGCTTCCGCGGCTACGTGCGCCGGTTCCAGATCGAGCCGGAAACCGATGGCTTGCGGCTCCGGGCCGCAGCCCCGGCCGGCCAACCGCAATTGCGCGGCGCCGTCCCGCTGTCGCATGGACTTTAGGGCGGGACCCGCGCCGAAGGGGCGGTTTCGCCACTGGGGAGCGCGGGCCAGTCACGCTGCGGCAACCGGGCGGCAACGATGAAAGCGCAAATCGTCCTGGGCTTGGCGGTCGGGGTGGCGCTCGCCGTGGCGCTGTTCCGGGCGTTCGGCACGCACGGAATCGGGCGGGCGTTCGACAACCTGGGCTGGTCCGGATTCGCCGCCGTCGTCGGGTTCCATCTCGCCCTGACCGTTCTGCTTGGCCTGCCCTGGTGGCAACTGCTCAGGGGCAGCGTGGAGGCGCATCCGGCGAGCTTCGTGTGGGCGCGGCTGATCCGCGACGCCGCCTCTCAGGCGCTGCCGCTCTCTCCGGTGGGCGGCATGGTGCTTGGCGCCCGGGCCCTGACCGCCTCCGGATTGCCCGGCGCGCTCGCGACCGCGTCGCTCATCGTCGATATCGGAATCGAAATGGCTGGTCTGGTCTGCTACGCGCTGATCGGGCTCGGGCTGCTGTGCTCGCTGCGTCCTCACAGCGAGCTGATCGCCCCGGTCGCGGCCGCCTTGGCTGCCATGGCGGCGGTGGCCGCCGCGTTCATCGCGGTGCAAATGCGCGGCTCGGGCGCATTCGGCCGCTGGGTGGCGCAACTCGCGTCGCGCGCGGCCGGCGCACACGCGCCGCATGTCTTCGCCTTGCCGCGGGCCATCCGGCAGATCCATGCGCGGCCGTCCAATTTGCTGGTGGCTTGGGCATTGCACGTCGTCTGCTGGATCCTGACCGCAGTCGAGATGTGGGTGACCCTGCGGCTGATGCGCGTCCCGATCCACTTTGGCGGGGCGGTCGTGATGGACAGCCTGGCCTTCGCCATGCGCAGCGTCGCCTTCATCGTGCCGAGCGGCATCGGCGTGCAGGAAGGCGCCTATGTTCTGCTGGGCGGCATGTTCGGCGTCGGCGCCCAGACGGCCCTCGCCGTCTCGCTGGTGCGCCGCGCCCGCGACCTCGCGATCGCGGTGCCGCCCTTGCTTCTCTGGCAATTGCACGAGGGCGGGCAATTCTGGCGCTGGCGCGCCGCGGCGAGATCGCCCGCGCCCCAGGCAAGCCCCTCCCCATCGCTGCCGGCGGACAAGGACGCTGCGTAATCGCCTCAGGCGGCGACGAGCACGCTCAGACTCCGGGACCCTTGTGGCTCACCGGATGATCCGGCGCCTCCAGCAGGGTACCATCGCGCCGATACGCTTCGGCTTCGTGCTTGAGCCGATGGAAGCTGCGGACGCTGAACGGCAGCATCCCCAGATAGGCCAGCCCCGCCGCCGCGAGCGCCGCCCACGGATCCGCGACCAGCAGCGCCGCATAGCACCCGGTTCCGAGCAGCACCGGCAGCACATACTCGGTCGGCACCTTGAAGTTCTTGAAGCTCCAGACGGGTAGGGTAGAGACGAGCAACAGCGCCGTGCCGGCCAGCACGCCGGCCGAAAACAGCGGAAACTGGGTGACGTGCAGCAGCGACGTCCAGCCCATCGACTTCGCTTCCAGTCCGAGGAACAGCGGGAACAGCGCCACGAGCGCTCCCGCCGGGGCCGGAACGCCGGTGAAGAAGTTGTACGCGTAAGCCGGCGCCGGCCCGCTCTCGATCTGGGCGTTGAAGCGAGCCAGCCGCAGCGCCATGCAGACCGCGAACATCAGGCAGGGTACGAAGCCGAACCCGTGGGCCGCCCGCAGCGACCAAAGGTACATGACAAGCGCCGGGGCGACGCCGAAACAGAGGAAATCGGCCAGGCTGTCGAACTCGGCGCCGAACCGCGTCACCGCCTTCAGTAGACGCGCGAGCCTGCCGTCCAGCCCGTCGATGCATGCGGCGACCAGGATCGCGCCCGCGGCGGCGCCGAAGCGCCCGTCGAGCGCCAGCCGGATGGCGGTCAGGCCGGCACACAGGCCGAGCAGGGTCAGAATGTTGGGGATGATGCGGTTGAACGACGGCCCCTGATAGCGGGCGCGCCGTCGCTGGCGGAAGCGCCGGCGCAGGCGCTGCACCGGGGCGGGACGCTTGCGGTTCGGCGGCCGCGGCCGGCCGTTCAGTTCGGACTCAGGCCAGTTCGGCAATCACCGTCTCCCCGCCGATCATGGTCTGCCCTTCCGCGACCAGCGGCACCACGCCGACCGGCAAATACAAATCCGCGCGGCTGCCGAACCGGATGATGCCGAACCGGGCGCCGGCGTGGACGGCGTCCCCCTCGCGGATGGTGCAGACGATGCGCCGCGCCAGCAGGCCGGCGATCTGCATCACCGCCATGTCGCGCCCGTCCGGCAGCCGCAGCGCGATGGCGTTGCGCTCGTTGTCGTCGCTCGCGCGGTTCAGGCTCGCGTTGGCGAAGCGGCCGTGGCGGTAGACGATGCGCGTGACGGTGCCGTCGGCGGGCACCCGGTTCACGTGCACGTTCAAGAGCGAGAGGAAAATGCCGACGCGCCAGCGCGGCTGGATGCCCAGTCCGAGTTCAGGCGGCGGCACGGCGGCCAGCACTGAGACCACCTTGCCGTCGGCGGGGGCGACCACCGTGCCGATCCGCCCCGGTGGAACCCGCTCGGGATCGCGGAAGAAGAACAGGCAGAACAGCACGAAGGCCAGCGCCAGCCAGGCGAGCCAATGCAGGAAGACGAGGCCGAGCGCGAACACCACGATCCCGCCGATGATGAACGGCCGGCCGGACGGGTGCGGCGGCGCCAAGACCAGGCGAGCAGTGTCGAAGAAGTTCAAGAGCGTTATCAACCCCCGCGAGCGGGTTATGGGATCTCCGCCGGGGCGCGGCAAGCAATGCGCCAAATGAAAAGGGGCCGGTCGGACCGGCCCCTTCGATGTTCCGCGCTCGGGCCGATCAGGCCGCCTTGACGGATGCCTCGGCGTCGTTGGCGATCACCTTCTGCTCGGCGCTCGCTGGCGCGCCGGCGCCAATCGTGATGCGGCGCGGCTTCAAGCTCTCCGGGACCACGCGCTTCAGCCCGACATGGAGCAGGCCGTTCTGGAGGTCGGCGCCCTCGACCACGATATGGTCGGCGAGCACGAACCGGCGCTCGAACGCGCGGCCGGCGATGCCGCGATAGAGCACGTCGCCCTGGCTCTGGTTCGCGGGCTTGCCCGCGATGACGAGCGTGTTCTCCTTGACCGTCAGCTCGATGTCGTTCGGACCGAAGCCGGCCACGGCCATGGTCAGCCGGTAGCTGTCTTCCCCGGTCTTTTCGATGTTGTAGGGCGGGTAGGACGGCGAATCCGTCCCGCCTTGGGCGCTGTCCATTAGACGCGCCAAGCGGTCGAACCCGATAGCGGTACGGAACAAGGGGGCAAAGTCGAACGTCGTCATGAGGAAACCTCCTGCAAGAGCAAGGTTGGTGGCGGGTCCCCACAGGGGCCGACCCGCATCTCTGTCGCAGCCGGAACCCACAAGGGCATCCCGACTGACCGTCAGATAGGCGTTGCCAGCATTCGCTTCAAGCCTCAAGCGCCGCCTCGACCGCGTTCGGACCACCGCCGGGCGAAAGAATCACCCGGAAGTCGGCCGATTTTCCGCGAGCTGTTAGGGGGCGGTGAGACGCGCTTCCGTGCGCGCCTGCAAGGCCTCGAACGTCAGGCCGGCGATCATTTCCCGCACCACGAAACCCTGGTCCGATACGTCCAGCACGGCGAGGTTCGTGTAAACCCGCGACACGGCGCCGAGCGCCGTCAGCGGATAGGAGCAGTGGTGGACGAGGCGCGGGCGGCCGTCCTTCGTCGTGTGCTCCATCACCACCCAAAGCCGCTTCGCGCCCGCCGCAAGATCCATCGCCCCGCCGACCGCCGGCGCGGTATCGTTCTCGCTGGTCGCCCAGTTGGCGATGTCGCCGTTCTCCGCCACCTCGTAGCCGCCGAGCACGCATAAATCCAAATGCCCGCCGCGGATCATGGCGAAACTGTCGGCGTGGTGGAAAAAACAGCCGCCGGTGCGCAGGGTCACGTATTGCTTGCCGGCGTTGATCAGCCACGGCTCGACCCGCTCGGGCGGCGGTGCCGGGCCCATGCCGAGAACGCCGTTCTCGGACTGGAAGATCACCTCGCGTTCGGGCGGCACGTGATCCGCGATCAGGGTCGGAATGCCGATGCCGAGATTGACGTACCAGCCCTCGGGGATGTCGCGCGCCACGCGCGAGGCCATCTCGGCCCGGCTCAGCGGATTCACGTCCGCAACCGCGGTAACGGGCATGGCACGCAACTCCTTCAGATCTGCGGGTCGCCGTAGGGTACGTGCAGCACCCGGTCGACGTAGATGCCCGGCGTCGCCACCGCCTCGGGGTCGAGTTTGCCCAGCGGCACCACATGCTGGGCCTGCACCACGGTCAGCTTCGCGGCCGTCGCCATCACCGGATTGAAATTGCGCCCCGACTGCCGGTAGGTCAGGTTGCCCCAGCGATCCGCCGTCCAGGCTTCGACCAGCGCCACGTCGCCGGCCAGCGCGTGCTCCAGCACGACATGACGGCTGTTGATTTCGCGCGTTTCTTTGCCGTGGGCGAGCTTCGTGCCGTAGCCGGTCGGCGTGTAGAAGGCGGCGATGCCCGCGCCGGCCGCGCGCAATCGCTCGGCGAGCGTGCCCTGGGGGACGATCTCCAGCTCGATTTTCCCCGCCCTGTACAGGTCCTCGAAGATCGAGGAGCCGGGGCTGCGGGGAAACGAGCAGACCATGCGCCGAACGCGGCCGAGTTCCATGAGCCGCGCCAAGCCGACCCGCCCGGTGCCGGCATTGTTGGCGACGACGACCAGGTCTTTCGCGCCGTGCTCGATCAGCCCATCGATCAGCGCGTTCGGTTGGCCGACCGCGCCGAAACCGCCGAGCAGCACGACCGCACCATCCTCGATGCCTTGCATGGCTTCCGCCATGCCGCGCACGACCTTGTCGATCATTCGGCCATCCCCCCGCGCGGAGCCATGCTAGCCCGCTCGCCGCCGGGGCGGAACCGGCTCACTTCACCGACACCGTCACCGTAGGCTCGACCGAGAGGCCGAGCGGCAGCGGCAGTTTCGGATCGAGCCCGCTGTCGATGACGATCTTCACCGGCAGCCGCTGCACGACTTTCACGAAGTTGCCCGTGGCGTTCTCGGTTGGAAAGGCGCTGAACTTCGCGCCCGAACCCTTCTGAATGCTGTCGACGTGCCCCTTCAAATTGAGGAACGGGTAGGCATCGACATTGATGGACGCCTTGTCCCCGGCCCGCATGCGGGTGAGCTGCGTCTCCTTGAAATTGGCGGTGATCCACACCTCGGGCGACACCAGCGCCATGATCTGCGTGGCGGCCTGCACGTAATTGCCCTGGGCGACGTTGCGCTTGGTGACCCAGCCATCCCGCGGCGCGACGAGATCCGTATAGCTCAGATTGAGCTCCGCCTGGGCGAGTTGCGCCTGCGCGGCCTCCACCTGGGCCTCCCACTGACTCACCTGCTGCGCAGTCTGGGCGATGTTCTGCGGCACGACGCTGGCTTCGGTCACCGCCGCCTCGGCCTGGGCGACCTGCGCGTTGGCCTGCGCCAAGGCGGCTTTGACGGTATCCAGCTGTTCGCGCGTCACGGCGGCGGGATTGATCCGCTTGTAGCGGTTGTAATCCGCTTGCGCCTTGGCTTGCGTGGCCTTCGCGGCGTCGAGTTGCGCCTTCGCGCTCTGCAGCCGCGCGGGATAGGTGGTCTTGGCGATTTCGTGCGCGATTTTCGCGTTGCGCAACTGGGCTTCGGCGAGGTCGAGTTGCGCCTTCGTCTGATCGCGTGCCGCGACGAAGTCGCGCGGATCGATTTTCACCAGAAGCTGCCCCCTATGCACGAACTCGTTGTCGTTCACCGCGAGCTTGACGACGTACCCGCTCACATGCGGCGCGATGACCACGGCATCCCCATCGGTGAAGGCATCGTCGGTCGAAACCTCGCCAGCGGTCGTCCACCAGTAAGCGACGCCGGCTATGACCAGCGCGACGACGACCAGCGCGATGAGAGTGGCGGCCCACGGAAAGCGCCGCTGCGGCGGCGGCGAGTCTCGCTCGCCACGGTCCGGGGCCGCCGGCCGCGGGACCCGGTCGTTGGGCGGCGTCTGCCGGGGTGGTTCGCCCGGTTTGGCCGGGGCCTCGGCGCCCGGCCGTATCGGCGCGGCGGACGAACGCTTCGGAGCGGCAACACGGACCTTCTCGGTGAGGTCCTGACGGTCAGCCATGCGCGCGCTCCTCGTGAGTCCACCAGCCCGCCGCCAGCGTGTCGGAGTTTTTTTGGAACCAACGCCTTGCGCCCGCAAACGGCAACCCGTTTCGGTGGACCGCCGAACACGATGGCGGCAAGCGTGGCCGTTGCGTCACCGCGTGCTCTCGCCGACTTGTGATGCTGGAAACCAGCGGGGCAGGCCGGAGCGACCACGAATCGGCTCGGCGTTCGACACATAGTGGGAACGTCTTATTTAGAACTCATAGCTTCAAATTACGGACGAAATGCCGGCGCTCCGCCACTGCGGGCGACATGCCGCTCGGCCACGCCGGCTGAGAAATTATCTCAATATATGCCGCGTAATCCCATGGCATCTATGGATTTTTGTCGGAGTCCAGCCCCTAAATCTGACATCGGCGTCATGCGTGTGGCGCTGCCCACCACAGCCATCTAAGGTTGACGGCGGAGTATGTTCGGGGTTAAGAGAATGTTCACACGCGAAGGTTGCCAGCCAACGGCCTCGCGTATATTGCATCCAATTACGTCGGTTAAAGCAGGGGTGTCGCAAGTGCGCGATCGTGGATCGGCGGAGAATGTCGTTGTTCTGGAACCCTTGGCCCAATCGACCGAGCGGGAGGTCCGCTATATGCCTCCGATCAGCTTGGTGCTGCGGGGTCTCGGCATCACCGATTTGGATCCGCGGAACGAGAAAGTCGCAGTCTCAACGCGCTTTCTGCGGTTCCTCATAAGCCAGCTTGTGAGCCGGGGAGAGTTCGATCCTGCTTGGTACTCAGAACAGTATCCCGACGTGGAGGGCGCCAGGCTCGCCGGCCAGATCGTCTCATTACACGAGCATTATTGCACACAAGGGTACTTCGAGGGCCGCAGTCCGTGCGATCTCGGCTTTGACCCCGCCTGGTATCTTTCGCGCTACGAGGACGTCTCGCGGGCCTTTTCTCCCGACGATGCGCAAGCGCTGCGGCAGCATTTCCGGACCCAGGGCTGGCGGGAGGGCCGCGCCGGCACGCCCGCGGTTCGGAAGGAGGCCGATCGATGGCTGGAGGCGGCGAGCAAAAAAGGCTAGCCAGCCGTTCTGTTTGACCCGCGCGGCCTCGCGGCGAGTGATCCGCGAGGCCGGGTGCAGTCGGGAAGCATAGCTCGTGCGGCAACGGAAATCGGTATCAGACGCGCGCCCCCACCCGGTGGCGAGCCGGGTGATATTCACCATCGCCTCGGCCAACTACATTTGCCATGCGGCCACGCTCATGCAGTCGGTCCGGGAACACCATCCGGAGGCTGCCCGCTACATCGTGCTCGCGGACGCCTATCGGGAATTTCCCGACCTGGATCTCGGCGCCGCGATCCTGCCGTGCGCGGAGCTTGGGATTCCGCTGATCGGCAATATGCAGCTCTGGTACTCCATCACGGAATTCAACACCGCCATCAAGCCGTTCGTCTTCCGGCACCTCTTCGCCAAGCTCGGTCACGCCGAAGCGTGCTATATTGATCCCGATATTCGCCTGTTCGCGCCGATGCACGAGGTCTTCGAGGCGCTCGGGGAAAACAGTTGTGTGCTCACGCCGCACATGATGAAGCCGCTGCAGGACGGCAAGGAACCCTCCGACCTGACTATCATGAAATCCGGGGTGTACAACCTGGGCTTTCTCGGGCTCAGGAACGACCCGGACGCAAACAGCTTTCTCGACTGGTGGGCCGATCGCTGCGTCGCGCATTGCCGCATCGACATCGCCGCCAACATGTTCACCGATCAGCGCTGGGTGGACCTCGCGCCGGCCTTCATCGAAAAGCACCGTATTCTTCGCCATCCCGGATACAACGTGGCGTATTGGAACTTGGCACACCGGAGCGTGGCGACGCTCGCGGACGGGCGCTGGGAGGTGAACGGCCGTCCGTTGGTGTTCTTCCATTTCAGCGGCATCGAAATCGGCAACCCGAAGGTGTTCTCGCGTCACCAGGATCGGTTCGCCGCCGAGGATCTCGGCCCGGTCGGAGAATTGTGCGACGACTATCGTGCTCTGGTCGCGAAGGCGGGATGGAGCCGGTACAAGGACATCCGTTACGCCTTCGGCCAGTTTCCCGACGGCCGACCGATCGAAAACGCCATGCGGCGCTGGTTGTTGCGGGCGATCGACGACGAACGGCTGAACGCGACCGATGCGCTGCGGATCGATTTGCGGTTTTTCGACGTGCCCGACGAAACGGCGGCCGCGCGCGGGATGGTGATGACCCGCACCATGTACCAATTCTGGCTGGACCGCTCCGACTTGCAGACGGTGTTCGATATCTACACGCCGGACGGGCTGGAAAATTACTACAACTGGTTCCTGGAGGGGAACGCCGAGGCCGATGGTTGCGATCATCGCACCGTCGCCGCGGCCGAAGCCCTGCGGCACGGCGAAGCGGCGCCCGAGCCCAGGCCGCGGCAGCGCAGGAAGCCGGCGTGGACGTCGGTGGCCGAAGCCGCCTGGTCGGGATCGGCGGCTGATGCGCTCGCGTTCGTCCGCTCCGATGTCGACTTCACGATCGAGAACGTGAAGGTATTGCTGCCGAGGCAAGTGGCGCTGATCTGGGAACTGCGACCGGATCTGCAGCAGCACTACCCGCTGTTGGATCTCGACAGCTTGCACGGCTTCGTCGCCTGGGTGCTGAGCGGCGGCATCAAGGAAGGCGCCCTGGACCCGGAGTTGCTGGGCGAGGCTTTCATCGGGCATTTGGCGCGCGAGTTGCGGCTGTCGCTGTATTACCGGGATGTGCCGCTGACGGACGGCATGCTGATGACGCGCACCGTCCCGCTCGGGCGCGATTTCCTCGACGATTGGCGACGGTTCCCCGCGGATCGGCCGGCCCGGCTGGCGCACGGGCTTTGGTACGCGTTCGTTGCGCCGAAACTGTTTCGCTGGCCACCGGCGCTGGTCGAACCGGTGCGGCGGTGGTTTGCCCAGGAGACCGAGATCGCCTGGGCCGGGTTTCGGCTCAACCGCGCCGAACTGGCGATCTGGGAACTCCGTGTCGATCTGCAGCAGCGCTTTCCGCTGAGCGATCCCAGATCCTGCTGGAGTTATCTCTATTGGCTGGTCGTGCATGGGTTGCGCGAACTGAAGCTGACGCTCGACGAGTTCGATCCGCGCCTCGCGCGCTTTCTCACCGCGCCGTCGCCGCGCTATCCGGGCGTGCCCCAGATGCTGGAAATGTTGCACGAGGTGCGGCCCGATCTGCGCGAGGGCATCGACATCGCGACCACGGCGGGCAGGCTGGATTTGCATGCCTGGGCCGAGGGCAATTTCGGCCCGGCCTATGCCGGAACGCCGGCCGAATCGCTCTATCCGCCTCGGGACGAAGCCAGGCCGAAGCTCGCGGCACCCGCCGTTGTGGCGATCGCGCATCGGGCGGCCATCGGACTCACGGGCCAGTGGAGCGCCCCCAGCGGCCGCGGTGAAGACCTGCGCAACGCCGCCGCGTCGTTGCGGGCGGCTGGGTTTTCGGATTTCCTGGTCATCGACCGCGATAGCGGGCGCGTGCGGCGGCCCGACGGTTCCGCCCTGCCGGAAGGCGGCCGGGTCGAGCTTGACGCGAACGTCGTGTATCTCAACGCCGAGACAGCGTTTCACGACTGGGGGTTTCTGCAGCGCACGAAAATCGGGGCACACCGCACCATCGGCTTCTGGGCTTGGGAATTGGAGCGGCTGCCCGCGTATTGGCGGCACGCCTTCGCCTTCTACGACGAGATTCTGGGCGTCCACCGAATTCGCCCGCGCCGCCTTCGCCGCCGAGGATGCCCGCCCCGTGGCGCTGGTCCCGCTCGCGGTCTCGCCGCCGGCTGCCGGTCGTCAGCCGAGCCGTGCCGAACTCGGCCTGCCGCAAGACGCGACGGTATTCCTGTTCATGTTCGATTTCCATTCCTTCGCCAGCCGGAAGAATCCGGAGGCCGTCATTCAGGCGTTCCTGCAGGCGTTCCCGAACGGCGAGGAAAAGGTGCATCTGCTGCTGAAGACGCAATCCGGCGACGCCGCGCCGGACGCGTGGTCGCGGCTGAACGAAATGCGCACCGACCCGCGCATCGAAATCCGGGACGTGACCATGCAACGCGACGGCGTGCTAGCTCTGGTGCGCAGCGCCGATGCGTTCGTTTCACTGCACCGATCGGAAGGCTTCGGCCGCGGCCCCGCCGAGGCGATGCTGCTGGGCAAGCCGGTCATCCTGACCGGCTATTCCGGCACGGCGGATTTCGCCACGCCGGACTGCGCGTATGTGGTCGATTACACGCTCCGGCCGGTGGCGCCCGCCGAGTATCCCGGCGTCCGCGAGAATGCCGTCGTCACCTGGGCCGAGCCCGACATCGGCGTGGCGGCCGCGCATATGCGGCGCATCCACGGACACCCGAAGGCGGCACGCAATCTGGGCAAGCGCGCCCGGACGCGCATCACCGAACTGTACGCGCCGACGGTCGTCGGCCACGCCATGCTGAACGCACTCGGGCTTACGACCGGCCAGCAAGGCCAAGCGACAGTGGCAACATCGGAAACGGCATCGCGGCGACTAGACGCGGCCGTGATCGAAGTGGTGGAGTAGAGCGGCGCCGCGGGTGATCAGCCCACGATCCCGCGCGCGCGCATTTGTTCCACGACCCTTTCGGCCAACGATTTAGCCGCCGTTCCCGCCGTGAGCAAATGGATTTCCGGCGCCTCGGGCGCCTCGTAGGGTGCGTCCACGCCGGTGAAATGCCGGATTTGTCCCTCGCGCGCCTTGCGATAGAGTCCCTTCGGATCGCGCCGCTCGCATTCCTCGAGCGACGTGTCGACATAGACCTCCAAGAACTCGCCCGGCTCGAGCAGATCCCGCGCGCTCTGCCGGTCCGCGCGATAGGGCGAGATGAACGACACCAACACGATCAGGCCGGCGTCGACGAACAGCTTGGCCGTCTCGGCGATGCGGCGAATGTTCTCCACCCGGTCGGATTCGGTGAAGCCCAGATCGCGGGTCAGCCCATGCCGCACATTGTCGCCGTCGAGAATGTAGGTGTGCCGCCCCTCGGCGTGCAGCTTCTGCTCGACCAGGTTGGCGATCGTGGATTTGCCCGCGCCCGACAGGCCGGTGAACCAGACCACCGCCGGACGATGACCGTTCAAACGGGCGCGCGCCTGCTTGTCGACGGAGAGTGTCTGCCAACGGATGTTGCTCGACCGCCAGAGCGCGTAATCGATCATCCCCGCGCCGGCTGTCTCGTCGGTCAGCGGATTGATGACGATGAAGGCACCGAGCCGCCGGTTCGTCGCATATGACTCGAACGCGATCGGGCGCGCCAAGGAAACATTGACGACCGCGACCTCGTTCAGGTGCAACTCGCGCGCGGCCATGTGCTGCAGCGTGCCGACCTCGATCCGGTGCTTGATCTCGGTAATCGTGCCGCCGAGCGTCGCCGTGCCGCACTTGAACAGGTAGTTGCGTCCGCAAAACAACGGCGTGTCGCTCATCCATACCAGATGGGCCGCGAATTGATCGGCCACTTCCGGCCGCGCCGCCACCTCCGTGAGCACTTCACCGCGCGAGACATCGATATTGTCGGCCAGCACCAGCGTGACCGCGTCACCCGCGCCCGCCGCGTCGAGGTCGCCGTCCATGGTGACGATCCGCGCCACCGATGTTGTCGCGCCCGAGGCCGCGTTCGCCACGCGATCGCCCACGCGCACCGTGCCGCTGGCGATGGTGCCGGCATAGCCGCGAAAGTCCTGCGATGGGCGATTCACCCATTGCACCGGCATGCGGAACGGTCGGTCCACACGGCCGCTGTCCACCGTGACGGTTTCCAGATGCGCCAGCAGCGACGGCCCCGTATACCAAGGCGTTCGCCGGCTCAGCCGTAGCACATTGTCGCCATAGCGCGCCGAGATCGGAATCGCCGTCACGCTCTCGAACCCCAGGTGTTCGGCAAACGCCTGGTATTCGTCGCGGATCTCCTCGAACCGCCCGCGATCGAACTCGACCAGATCGATCTTGTTCACCGCCAGGACGACGTGCCGGATGCCGAGCAGGGAGGCGATGAAGGAATGCCGGTGCGTCTGGGGCAGGATGCCCTTGCGGGCGTCGCACAGCACCACGGCGAGCGCGGCGGTCGAGGCCCCGGTGGCCATGTTGCGCGTGTACTGTTCGTGGCCCGGGCAATCGGCGACGATGAAGCTGCGACGCGGGGTGGCGAAGAAGCGATAGGCGACGTCGATGGTGATGCCCTGCTCGCGTTCCGCCTCCAGCCCATCCACCAGCAAGGCGAAATCCAGATCGTCCCCGGTGGTCCCGTGCACCGCGCTGTCGCGGGCAAGCGTGCCGAGCTGATCGGGCAGGAGCAACCCGGCATCGTAGAGCAGCCGCCCGATCAGGGTGGACTTGCCGTCGTCGACGCTGCCGCAGGTGATGAAGCGCAGCAGGCTCGCCATTCCGCCGGGCTGGCCTGGCGCATCCGCTTCCACCAGAACGCTCTCGAGCGCCTGTTGATCCATGATCGGCAATACCCTTTCACCTTCCGCGCGCCTCGTCCGGGCACCCGCGCCCGGTTATTACGGGCCATTTCATTGACGTGCAATCAATGCTGCGGTGCAGCGCTTATGCGCAACACACGATGCGCATCACACGATGGGCATCACACCGGGCCGGGCTTGTCCCAGGCATTGGCGGCGTCGAGCACCGGTGCGTCGCCCCCGCGGTTGACGGACAACGGGCCGCGTGTGTCCGAACTCAGGTTGGCCGACAGCAGGACCCGGCTATGGCGAGCCACGATTTCGACCGGCGTCAGGCAGCCGTCGAACGTATTGCCGGTGAGGCTAGCCCATTTGACCGCCTCGATGCGAACCCCGGTGCCGAACGCCCGCGCCGGCCAGATGTCGTTGTTGGCGAAGGTGAGCTTGGCGTGCGGCGCGGCAATACGCAGCGCGTGATACAGGCCCGGCGCGTCGGTGTTCGCGTAGCGCGTCAGCTTGCAGCCGGCGATCTTCACCTCGGCCACGTTGCGTCCCGCGATCTCGAACAGCGCACCCGCCGCGAACCCGATCTCGCAATCGGTGACGGCGAGCTGGCAGATCGGCTCGCCATGCTGCTCCGGCGAGGGGTCGTGGATCACGAAGGCCGGGTGCGCGGCCCGCGGGTCGGCGGCGTCGAAGGCGTAGAGAAGGGTCCCGAGGATCTGCGCCGCGATCAGCGTTCCGCCCGGCTCGACTTCCAGCACGGTCGCCACCCCGTCGAAATGCGTCGAGGTCAGGCGCAGGATGCTGCATGTCCCGCGATGCACACGCACGCCCCAGCGATAGCCGAAGATGTAGTTGTTGGTGCCGATAATGCTGCCGCCGGCGCTGATGGTGCTGGCCTTCTCGGGCGTGCCGTCGCCGCTGATCAGGCACCAGCAGCCCTGCTCGGCCGTGTAGTCGCGCAGCCGGTATTTGCCGCCCGAGCGGCGGCCCCCGCCCGCCCAGTGCAGAACCTCGTTCTGGTAAATGCCCCAGGAGAACAGGTTGTTCTCGATCATCAGCACTTCCGGCACGGCGGTCAGGCTGAAGCAGTGCCGCAGCGCGAAAATCCGGCAGTTGGCGATGAAGATGTTGCCGGCGATGGCGCCCGGGGCCGTGACCGACAGGAAATCGAAGGCGTTGGTGACCTGGCAGTTGCGGATAGTGATGTCGGCCGCCGCCGTGTTCGGCGCCGCCGTGAACAGCGGTGGATAGGCGATCGGCGCCCCCTGCTGATCGAGCTGGTTCGGCCAGAAGAACACCAAGCCGTCGAACGCGCCGCCGCCGCCCAGGCGGAGCGGGCTCTTCGCGGTGTCGGTAAGCCAGAATTGCGAGCCGGCGTGGCCGTAGGGGTAGGTGAAGTCGCCCATGCCGATGCCGCTGAAGGCGACGCCGGAGGTATCGATCTCCGCCGACGCGCCAGCCATCAGGCACGGCCCGCCGGGATGGAACACCGGCACGTTGTGCTCGCGCGCGTAGGCGACGGCGCGCGCGACCGCCGGGCTGTCATCGGTCTTGCCGTCCAGCTTGGCGCCGAAGGAGCGCAGCGAGCAGCGCTCCCGGAGCGCCTCCGAGAGGGTGATCGCCTGGGTGGCGCCGGGGAAGCTCACGCTCGCGCCTGAAACATCGGATTCCCCGGACCCGTCACAGCCCGCGACCGCCGCCAGCGGCAGGACCGCCGAGCCGAGCAGTCCGGCCGTCAGCCAGCGCCGGGGGACCGGCGGCTCGCGATCGCTCATGGCGACAGCCTGACCCAGGAGGGCCGGCATGTCCAATCGCCGGTAGCGACTGGTGACAGAGGCGGGTGCCGACGCCATATCTTGGTGATCGACCACCGGGAGGAGGCGGCGATGGGCGTATTCGGCGGACGGGCGAAAGCGGCGGCCGAGGCGGAAACTTACCCGGTCACGCACTCGGACGAGGAGTGGCGGCGGCTGCTGTCGCCGGAGCAGTATTCGGTGCTGCGCAAGCACGGCACCGAGCGCGCCGGGACGAGCCCCTTGAACCAGGAGAAGCGCAAGGGCGTGTTCGTCTGCGGCGGCTGCGGGCAGGCGCTGTTCGCCTCGGAGGCGAAGTTCGAGAGCGGCACCGGCTGGCCGAGCTTCACCCGCCCGATCGAGGGGGCGGTGACGACCGCGGAGGACCGCAGCCTGTTCATGACCCGGACCGAGGTGCATTGCAGTCGCTGCGGCGGCCATCTCGGCCACGTTTTCGAGGACGGCCCGCCGCCCACGGGTTTGCGCTACTGCATGAACGGGGTGGCGATGAAGTTCGAGGCGGGGTCGTAAGACGACATGCACATTGACTACTTCGCTTCCCTGAACTCCCCCTGGACGCATTTCGGCGCGGCGCGGGTGGAGGCGCTGGCGGAACGGCATGGGGCGAGCTTGCGCATCTTCCCGGTCGATTTCGGCGCCATCTTCGGCGCCACTGGCGGGCTGCCGGTGCCGAAGCGCTCGCCGCAGCGGCAGGCGTACAGGTTACAGGAACTGCGGCGCTGGCGCGACTATCTCGGCATCCCCATCATCCTCCAACCGCGCTACTTCCCCGCCAACGAGGCGCTCGCGGCGCAATGCGTCATCGCCGCGCGCGAGACCATCGGCGACCGGCCGGCGATCGGGCTCGCCCATCGCGTGCTGAAGGCGCTGTGGGAGGAGGAGAAGAACACCGCCGATCCGGCCACCCTTGCCGGCCTGATCGGCGACGCCGGGTTCGATGCCGATGCGCTGATGTCGCTCGGGGCCGAGCAGCGCTGGGCCGAGCGGCGGCGCAGCGACGGCGAGGCCGCCATCGCCCGCGGCGTGTTCGGCGCCCCGAGTTACGTCGTCGGCGACGAAATCTTCTGGGGCCAGGACCGGCTGGATTTCCTGGAACGCCATCTGGCCGGAAACTGAGCGGCCGGGCAGTCGTCGGAGCCAGGCGATCCAGTTCGTTGCCGGTGCATGGCGGCGGCGGTCGAGCGGATGCTTTGGCAGAGCGACCCGCCCGCCGATCGTGTCGCCGGGCGGCCGAAACCCGGCGGCGATTGACCCTTCCGACCCTCGGACGCACGATCCGCCGTCGGAGGGAGACGGATGAGCGCCGCCGAGGACCGGGCCGACAGCATTCGCATGATCCGCGACAGCGCCGCCTCGGTGGCCCAAGCGGGCGGCCTCAAGCGCGTTCGCACGCTTCGATTTACCGCGCCGGGGTTCGATCGCGCCGTGTGGCGGCGCATGGGCGAGATGGGTTGGATCGGCCTGCGCGTCCCCGAGGCGGAGGGTGGCGCCGGGCTTGGCATGGCCGAGTTGTGCGCCCTTACCGAGGAACTCGGCGCCGGGCTGGTTCCCGAGCCGCTGATCGAAGCCGCCATCGTGGCGTCGCTGCTGCGTGGCCCGGCACTCGTCGCCCTGTTGGCCGGCGAGCGCGTCATCCTCCCCGCGTGGCAGGAGCGGGCGAACAGTTTGGAGCCGGTCGCGGAAACCGTGTTGCGCGACGGCAAAATCGCCGGCCGCAAACTGTTCGTACCCATGGCGGGCGGCGCGGATGCGTTCCTGGTTGCCGCGCGCGAGGGTCTCGCCCTGGTCGAGCGCGACGCGTCCGGGGTTGCGCTCGCGACCGAGCGCACGCAGGACGGCGGCCATTTCGGCGCCTTGACCCTGGAGGACGCGCCGGCAGCCGCCGTTTCCGGCCGGATCGAGCCGGCGCTGGACGAAGCGGCGCTCGCTACCGCCGCTTACCTGCTCGGCGTGATGCGCGGCGCTTTCGCCATGACGCTCGAGTACCTGAAGACACGCAAACAGTTCGGCAAGCCGATCGGCAGCTTTCAGGCGCTGCAGCACCGCGCGGCGGATCTGCACATCCAGATCGCATTGACCCGCGCCAGCATCGAAGCCGCGGCTGCCATCCTCGACGCGGCCGATAGCAACGCGGCACGGAAGCAGGCCGCAGTGTCCCGCGCCAAGGCCCGCGCGGCCGAGGCGTCGCTGCTGGTGACGCGCCAGGCGATCCAGCTGCACGGCGGCATCGCGTACACGGACGAGTACGATGTCGGGCTGTTCCTGCGCAAGGCGATGGTGCTGGCCAATCTGTACGGCTCGGCGGCGCTGCACCGCGCCCGCTTCGGCGCCACCGCGCCGGAGCAAGCGGAATGAGAGCGCCTTCTGTTTCGCGTGACTGCGACGCGATGACGCCGACGAGTTAGGGGATATCGGGTGACTGCCACGGAAGACCTCGACGTACTCCCGGACGAAACGTTCCGGATGCTGTTTCGCGACTGGCTGGCCGGGAATTATCCGGCCGAACTGCGCAACCCACCGCACCGGCTGCACTGGCACGAGTGCAAGTCCTGGTACATGACGCTGTCCAAACAGGGCTGGCTCGCGCCCGGATGGCCGCGCGAATGGGGCGGGATGGGGCTCTCGCCGGGCAAGCAGCTGATCTACATCGAGGAATACGAGCGCCACGGCTGCGCGCGCCTGCCCGACCACGGCATCGTCATGGTTGGCCCGCTGCTGATCCGTTACGGCACCGAGGAACAGAAGCGTTTCCTCCTGCCGAGGATTCTCGCCGGCGAGCATATCTGGTGCCAGGGCTACAGCGAGCCCAATGCCGGCTCCGATCTCGCGAGCCTGAACACCTCGGCGGTGCTCGACGGCAAGCACTGGGTGGTGAACGGGCAAAAGATCTGGACCACGCTCGCCCAGGACGCCAATTGGATTTTTCTCCTCGTGCGCACCGACCGCCAAGCGAAGAAGCAGGAGGGCATCAGCTTCCTGCTGGTGCCGATGGACGCGCCCGGCGTGACGGTGCGGCCGATCGTCAATCTCGAACTACACGACGAGTTCTGCGAGACGTTCTTCGACAATGTGCGCGTGCCCGAGGCGAACCTGGTCGGCGCCGTGAACCAGGGCTGGACCATGGCCAAGGCGCTGCTCGGCTTCGAGCGCATCTTCCTCGGCTCGCCGCGGCAATCGACGAACGCGCTCGCCCGCCTGCGCCAACTCGCCGAGCGCATGGACGTCGTGGACGATCCGGCGTTCCAGGACCGCTACACCCGGCTCCGGCTCGATCTGGCCGACCACAAGGATTTATACGAAACCTACGCCGCGAAATTGCGCCGCGGCGAGGCGCTGGGCGCGGACGTGTCCATGCTGAAGGTGCATCAGAGCGAGCTGTTCCAGCGCATCACGGAAACCATGCTGGACATCGCCGGCGAATATGGCGGATTGTTGGAACCGATGGGCGGCAACCGCGACCTGCATCCCGCCGCCCTGTTCATCCAGGCGCGCCCGACCTCGATCTACGGCGGCACGAACGAGATTCAACGCAATATCATCGCCAAGAACGTGCTCGACCTGCCGAACTGAACCGACCGGACGACTGCACATGGACCGCCTGCCAATCCTGACGCAGCGCCGCATCGAGGCTGCTTTCGCCAAGGGCGTGTACGACGAGATGGCGGAGGAACTCGGCGCGGAGACCGCGAAGCGCATCCTGGCGAACGCGGTGATGAAAATGGCCCGCGCCACGGCGGCCGAGATGGCGAAGGAGGTGCGGGATGGCAACACCAGCCTCGACAGCTTCCGCGCGTTGAAGCCGCGCTGGACCGCCGAGGATGCGCTGCGCACGGAAGAGCTGAAATCGACCGATACCGAGTACCATTACAACGTGGTCCGCTGCCGCTACGCCGAGATGTATCGCGCGATGGGCTTGGCCGAGCTTGGCGCCATTCTCTCCTGCAACCGCGACGGCGTGTTCTGCGAAGGCTACGATCCCAGGCTGAAACTGCGCCGCACGCAGACCATCATGTCCGGCGCGAGCCATTGCGATTTCCGCTATACTTACGGAGAGTGATCAGACGTCTCGCCGAACTGCGCAGCGCCTTCGGTTCGCAATGACGATCGGCAAACATTCTGGGCAGGGAGCGAACAATGAAAATAACCCGTGTCGAGGCGAGCTGGGTGCGGTTTCCGATCGAGCAATCGCGCCAGCACGTGAGCGATTTCGGCCGGGTCGCCTCGTTCGACGCCGCCATCGTGCGGATCGAAACGGACAGCGGCATCGTCGGCATCGGCGAGGCCAAGAACTCGGCCGGCAGCGCCGGCACCTATGCCGGCCTCGTTGCGCTCATCAACGAGGAATTCGCGGCGCGCCTGGTCGGACGTGATCCCCGCCAGATCGTGGCGATCTGGGAGGAACTCTACAGCGGCGTTCGCGGCCATTACGCGCTCGCGCGCGGCCATGTGTTCCCCGATATCAGCCGGCGCGGCATCAGCGTCGCTGCGATCAGCGGCATCGACATCGCGCTTTGGGACATTCTCGGCAAATCGCTCGGCGTGCCGGTCTGGCAACTGCTCGGCGGGCGCAAGGCGGAGCGGCTGCCCGCCTACGCCTCGGGCGGCTGGGCGGCGGCGGACACGATCGGGGAGCAGTTGCAGGGTTACATTCAGCGCGGCGGCTTCCGTGCCGTCAAAATGCGCGTGGGGTCGATGGACGGCGCCGTGCATGTCTCGGCGGCGCGCGTGAAGGCGGCGCGCGCGGCGCTCGGCCCTGACATCGCATTGATGTGCGACGCCCACGGCACCTACACCGTCGCGGAGGCAAAACGCTTCTGCCACATGGTGCGCGACTGCGACCTGAGCTGGTTCGAGGAGCCGGTCACCGGCGACGACAGGGCGGGCATGGCGGAGGTGCGCCGCTTTTCGCATATTCCGATCGCCGCGGGCGAAAGCGAATACACGCGCTTCGATTTCCGCGACCTGATTGCGGCCGGCGCGGTGGACGTGTTGCAACCGGATCTCGCGATCTGCGGCGGCATCACCGAGGCGCAGCGCATCGGCGCGCTGGCGTCCGCGCACAACCTGCTGTTCTCCCCGCATCTCTGGGCCGGCGCGCCCGCCTTTGCCGCCGGGCTGCATGTTTGCGCGGCCAGCCCCGCGAGCTTCGTCCTGGAATACTCGCTCGGCGCCAACCCGATGCTCCACGATCTGATCGAAGAAAGCTTCCCGGTAGAGGATGGCGCCATCCGCATCCCCAACCGCCCCGGCCTCGGTATCACCATCCGCGAGGACGTGCTCCGGGCGCACACGGTGCCCGTCCGCTCCGGCCGTCCATAGCGCGGTTTGCGTTGCGCTATCTGCAGCAAATGCCCTGGTGCAAGCGATATAGCGTGACCACGCGCTCCTCGCGGTCCTCCAGGTCGAGCGTGGTGGGAACGCGATACTCGGCGAACGCGGTCAGGCCCTCGGCCGGCAAGTAGGCGCGGCCGGGATCGGCTAGCCAGACCTCGGCCCGCTCCGCCATGCGCCGCAGCCAGGGCAGGATGCGCCGCGTCATCGGCGCCTCGTAGCAGACGTCGCCGCACAGGATCAGATCCCAGCCACAATCCCGCCCCACCGCATCGGCCGCGATCACCGCCACCGCGACCCCGTTCAGCGCCGCGTTCAGCCGGATCGCCGCGACCGCGAGCGGATCGATCTCGGCCGCCTCCGCATCCGCCGCGCCGGCCATCGCGCAGGCGATCGCGGCGATGCCGCAACCGGCCGCGAAATCGAGCACGCGCCGCCTCGCCGCCCTTTCCGGATCGTCCAGCACGTATCGCGCCAGCGCCTGCCCGCCGGGCCAGGCGAACGCCCAGAACGGCGGCTCGATGTTGCGCGCCCGCAGCCAGTCCTCGCTCGCCTGCCAGATCGGCGTTACCTCGGAGGCGAGGTGAAGCGCGATTTCCGGGACGAGCGGCGCCCGCGCGATGTGCGTGTGCTCGCGCAGAAACGCCTCCGCGTCGCTCACAGGCGCCCGATCAGGATCGCCAGCGCGATCGCCAGCCCGACCTCGCGATTCGCCTTGAACAGCTGCAGACACAAAGGCGGGTTATGAATGTCGAGTTCGACCGCCTGGTAGGCGAGCAGCAGCGCCGGCAGCAGCAGCAAGGCGAGGAACCAGGGCGATAGCCCGGCCAGCCGTCCCGCGCCGCCGAGCAGAATCACCGTGAGCACATAGCAGGCCGCGACGAACGACATGGACCGCTCGCCGAACAGGCGCGCGGTGGATTTGACGCCGATCAGCGCGTCGTCCTCGCGGTCCTGGTGCGCGTAAATCGTGTCGTAGCCGAGAATCCAGAAAATGCTGGCGGCGTAGAGCACGCCGGCCGCGGCATCCAGCCGCCCGGCCGCGGCGGCATAGCCCATCGGCGCGCCCCAGCCGAAGGTGAAGCCGAGCACAATCTGCGGCCACCAGGTAATCCGCTTGGCGAGCGGGTAGAGCGCCACCAGCGCCAGCGCGGCGACGCCAAGAAGCTGCGCGAGCGGATCGAGCTGCACCAGGATCGCGAGCGAGGCCGCCAGCAGCGCCGCCAGGAACAGCCCCGCCTGGGGCAACCCGATCGCGCCGGAGGCCAGGGGTCGGCCGGCGGTACGGATGACCCGCCGGTCGAGGTCGCGGTCCCAGAAATCGTTCACCGCGCAGCCGGCCGCGCGCATCAGCACGCTGCCGAGTCCGAACAGCGCGATGAGCCACAGCGTTTTTCCGGCCGGGGCGCCCGCCAGCAGGATGCTCCAGAGCCCGGGCAGAAACAGCAGCCATGCGCCGATCGGCCGGTCGAGCCGCGCCAGCAAAACGTACGGCCGCCAGGACGGCGGGAACTCGGGCCGTCCAGCCCTCGGCGGCGATGTCGGTGTGCCCTCGCATGCTGCTAGTCTCGCGCAAGTCATGGCCGGGTCAATCCGCTTGTTCGTCGATGCCCCGCTGCGGGAGGCGGCCGAGGTGGCGCTGTCGCCAGCCCAGGCGCATTACCTCGGCGCAGTGATGCGCCGGCGCACCGGTGATCCGGTGCTTCTGTTCAACGGAGGCCAGGGGGAGTGGGAGGCGCGTCTTGCCGATCTCCGGCGCGGCACGGCCGGATGCGTCGTCGAACGGCAATCGAGGCCGCAGGCGGCGGAGCCGGACCTCTGGCTGGCGTTCGCCCTGCTCAAGCGAACGGCCACCGATTTTCTGGTGCAGAAGGCGACCGAACTCGGGGTTTCGGCGCTGTTCCCCGTGACGACCGCCCGCTCGGGCGCGGAGCGCGTCAACCTGGAGCGGCTGCGCGCCATCGCCATCGAGGCGGCCGAGCAGAGCGAGCGCCTGTCAGTCCCGGGCTTCCACCCGCCGCGCCCGCTTGCCGAGATGTTGATGGCGTGGCCGCGCGAGCGCCCGCTCGTCGCCGCCGTCGAGCGCGCGCCGGTGTCGCCGGTTCCGCGGGCGGGCGGGCGGCCGGCCGGGTTGCTGGTCGGGCCGGAAGGGGGTTTCAGCGAATCGGAACTTGACGCGCTGGGACGCTGCCCGTTTGTTGTCGCGGCGTCCCTCGGCCCCAGGATCCTGCGCGCCGAGACCGCCGCGATCGTGGGGCTGGCGCTGCTGCAGGCCGAACCCATCTGCACCTGAGCGCAGCACTGGCGGAATAATGTCCAATCCCGGCGAGGCCGATGCCACTCCGATCACCGACCCGCGCCAGCTCGCCGAATACCTGGCGGCCGGATGCAAGCCGCCGGACGCCTGGCGCATCGGCACGGAGCACGAGAAGTTCGGTTTTTGCCGCGCCGACCTCCGCCCGCCGCCCTACGAGCCCAACGGGATTCGGGCCGTGCTGGAGGGAATGCGCCGCTTCGGCTGGGAACCGATCCTCGACGCCGACCGGCCGATCGGACTGAAACCCGCCCCGGACGCCAGTCGGGGTGGTGACGCGACCCGCGCCGGCGGCTCCATCTCGCTGGAACCCGGCGGGCAGCTCGAGCTTTCCGGCGGCCTATTGCAGACCGTGCATGACACGCGCGCCGAGCTGGAACGGCACTTCGCCGAGGTGCGCGAGGTGGGCGGGGAACTCGGCCTCGGCTTCGCGCCGCTCGGCTTTCATCCGACCGCCTCGCGGGACGCGATGCCGTGGATGCCGAAGAGCCGCTACGCCATCATGCGCCGCTATATGCCGCGTGTCGGGCGGCTCGGCCTCGACATGATGCTGCGCACCTGCACCGTGCAGGTGAACCTCGATTTCGCCAGCGAGGCCGATATGGTGCGCAAGCTGCGTGTCGGCCTGGCGCTGCAGCCGGTGGCGACCGCAATCTTCGCCAATTCACCGTTCACCGAGGGGCGGCCGAACGGCTTTCAGTCGTTCCGCGCGCAGGTCTGGACCGACACCGACCCGGACCGCACCGGCATTCCGGCCGTGGTGTTCGAGGAGGGGTTCGGCTTCGAGCGCTACGCCGACTGGGTGCTCGATGTGCCGATGTATTTCATCAACCGCGGCGGGGCGTTCGTGGATGTGGCGGGCGCGTCGTTCCGCGCGTTCATGCGCGGGCGGTTGGACGGGTGTCCGGGCGAGCGTGCCACGCTCGGGGACTTCGCCGACCACCTGACCACGGTGTTCACCGACGTGCGGCTGAAGCGGTTCCTGGAAATGCGCGGCGCGGACGCGGGAACGCCGGAGATGATGCTGGCCGTCTCGGCATTCTGGGTTGGGCTGCTGTACGACGACGCCGCGCTGGCCGCCGCCGCCGCGCTCGTCCGCGCCGGTGCCTGGACCGAATTTGCCGCGCTGCGTCCCGTGGTGCCCCGGCTCGGCCTGGAAACGCCTTGGCGGGGTGGACGGCTGCGCGACCTCGCGCGCGATCTGGTGGCGATTTCGGCGGACGGGCTACGCGCGCGCGCTCGCCGCGATACCGACGGCTCCGACGAGCGGGTCTTTCTCGCCCCGTTGCGGGAGATCGTGGCCGGAGGCCCGACTCAGACCGAATACTGGCTGCGGCGCTATCACGGCCCTTGGCGGGAGGATGTCAGCCGGATTTTCCCAGAGGCCGCGATCTGAGCGTTGGATCGCGTTCAGGGCGCGATCCCGGAAAAAAAACCGGAGTCCGGCTTGCCGATCCGCTCAGTGCACGCCGGGTTCGGAGACCACGCCGGGCTCGAGCACTTCGGCGAGTTCCGGTTCCGGCGGGGCCTCTTCCTCGGCGCCAATCCGTTCGCCGCGCGCCTGCCGCTCCGCCTCTTCTGGACTGCGCGCGACGTTCACGCTGACGGTGATGACCACCTCCGGGTGCAGCGCCACGCGTACCGGGGAAACCCCGAGCGTCTTGATCGGGCGATCGAGCACCACCTGCTCGCGCGTGATCGTGAGGCCGGCCGCCGTGCTGGCGTCGGCAATGTCGCGCGCGGAGACCGAGCCGTAGAGGCCGCCCAATTCACCGGCCTGGCGGATGATGACGACAGACAGTCCCCCAACGCGCTCGGCGATCCGCTCGGCCTCCTCGCGCCGGCGCAGGTTCTGCGCCTCGAGCTGGGCGCGCTCGGTCTCGAAGCGCTTCAGGTTGTCCTTGGTCGCGCGGATCGCCTTCCTCTGCGGCAGCAGATAATTGCGGGCATAGCCCGGCTTCACGCGCACGATCTCGCCCATCTGCCCGAGTTTATCCACCCGCTGCATCAGGATGACCTCGACGGCGGCCATTCGCTCGGCTCCTCAGCTCACGATGTAGGGCAGCAGCGCCAGGAAGCGGGCGCGCTTGATGGCGAGCGCCAGCTCCCGCTGCCGCTTGGCGGAGACCGCGGTGATGCGGCTCGGCACGATCTTGCCGCGCTCGCTCAGGAAGCGCGACAGCAGGCGCACGTCCTTGTAGTCGATCTTCGGCGCGTTGGGGCCGGAGAACGGGCAGGACTTGCGGCGCCGATAGAACGGCCGACGCGCCCCGACCGCGGTCCGGCGGCCCGCCGGACTGAGTTCGCTGCTATCGGACATGGCTCCTTACCCCTCCGTCCGGGCGGCGGGTTCGGCGCCACCGCCCCACCGCTGGCGTCGGCCTCCTCGCGGTCGCGGTCGCGGGCGCGGAATTCCTCGCGCTCGTCGTAGCCGCGCCGGCGGCCGCTCTCGAAGCGCCCGGCCGGCTTCGGCCCGCGGAAGCCGCGCTCGCGCTCGTCGGACTTGCGCGACAGGATCGCCGAGGGCGCTTCCTCGATGGCGGGGACGCGGATGGTCATGAAACGCAGCACGTCCTCGTTCAGCCGGAGTTGGCGTTCCATTTCCACGACGGAGGCGGGCTTCGCGTCGAGGCCGAGCAGCATGTAATGGCCCTTGCGGTTCTTCTTGATCCGGTAGGCCAGGCTGCGCAGCCCCCAGGTACTCGCGCTTCTTCACCGACCCGCCGTCGGTTTCCATGAGCTGCGCGACGTGGTCGGCGATGCCGTCGACCTGCTGCTGGGTGACGTCGTTGCGCGCGATGAACACGAACTCGTAGAGCGGCATGTGTGCTCCCTCTGGCTGATTCGGCCCTCGCCGCGATGCGGCTGCCCCGATCGCGGGACGCAGGCATAGCCGGGCGCGGCGCCACCGCCCCGGCAGGGAAGCGCGTCTTTATGCACAGGATTTGCTCGCGCGCAAGCCGAGCGCCGGAAATCAGGGATTTCCCGCCGGCAGTCGCTTATGCACTGCCGCTGCACTGCCGCCCGGCGTAAACGGTTGCGTAAACGGCCCGTGGCGTTGACACGCGGTCCCGTCGAAGCTACCGGGCCGCACCCACGAGCGCCCCCGATTTCTTTCCGATTCGATTCCAGCATGGCCACGCACGCTTTCATCTTTCCGGGCCAAGGCAGCCAAAGCGTCGGCATGGGGCGCGAGTTGGCGGCGGCGTTCCCGGCCGCCCGCGAGGTGTTCGAGGAAATCGACGAAACCCTGAAGCAGAAGCTGTCCCGTCTGATGTTCGAGGGGCCGGCGGAGGAACTGACGCTCACCGCGAACGCCCAGCCAGCGTTGCTAGCACATGCGATGGCGGTGTTGCGGGTGATCGAGCGGGAGGGGGGCGTTCGGCTCGCCGACAAGTGCGCCGCCGTGGCCGGCCATTCACTGGGCGAGTATGTCGCGCTCACCGCCGCCGGCAGTTTCACGCTCGGCGAGGCTGCGCGTCTGCTGCGCCGGCGTGGCGAGGCGATGCAGCAGGCCGTCCCGGCGGGCGAAGGCGCCATGGCGGCGCTGCTCGGCGCGACGCTGGACCAGGCCGCCGAGATCTGCGCCGAGGCGGCGGAAGGGCCGGAAGGCAAGCAGGTCGTCGAGATCGCCAACGACAATGGCGGCGGCCAGATCGTCATTTCAGGCCGGCGCGAAGCCGTCGAGCGTGGCATCGAGATCGCGAAGGCCCGCGGCGCGCGCCGGGCGTTGCTGCTGGCGGTCTCTGCGCCGTTCCACTGCGCGCTGATGGCGCCAGCGGCCGACATCATGGCCGAGGCGCTCCGGGACGTTGATATCCGCCCCCCGCTGGTGCCGGTGATCGCCAACGTGACCGCTGAACGGGCGACGGAGCCCGATGCCATTCGGGATCTGCTGGTGCGGCAGGTCACCAAGACGGTGCGCTGGCGGGAGAGCATGCAGACCATGCTCGACATGGGCGTGGACAGCTTCGTGGAACTCGGCGCGGGCAAGGTGCTGACCGGTCTGGCGAAGCGGTTCGCCCCCGAGGCCGCGGCCCATGCGGCGGCCACCCCACAAGAAATCGAGGCCCTGCTCAAGGTGCTGTAAACGCCGATAGCCGGCGAACCGATACAGGAGAGCGGCGATGTTTCGCCTGGACGGCAAGGCGGCCCTGGTGACCGGCGCCTCGGGCGGCATCGGCGCCGCGATCGCCCGAGCGCTGCACGCGCAGGGCGCGGATGTCGTGCTCTCCGGCACCCGCGAGGCGGTCCTGGCCGAACTGGCAGGTGAACTCGGCAACCGCGCCCATGTCTGCCCGGCCGACCTGAGGGACGCCGCCGCGCCCGACGCGCTGATTGCCGCCGCGGAAGCCGCCGCCGGCCCCGTGCACGTCCTGGTCAACAACGCCGGCATGACGCGCGACGGGCTGGCGCTGCGCATGAAGGACGCGGACTGGCAGGCGGTGCTGGACGTGGATTTGACGGCGCCGTTCCGGCTCTCCCGCGCCGCGCTGAAGGGCATGCTGCGCCGCCGGGCGGGACGGATCGTCAATATAGCCAGCCTGGTCGGCGCCACGGGCAATCCCGGTCAGGCGAACTACGCCGCCGCCAAGGCGGGGCTGATCGGCATGAGCAAGGCGCTGGCCCAGGAGGTCGCCTCGCGCGGCGTGACGGTGAACGTCGTGGCGCCCGGGCTTGTCGAATCGGCGATGACCGACGCCATGGCGGAGGCGCAACGCGGCGCGCTCGCCGAGCGCATTCCGCTCGGCCGCATGGGCCGGCCGGAGGATATCGCGCCCGCGGTGGTCTATCTGGCATCCGACGAAGCCGGCTGGATCACCGGTGCGACGCTGCACGTGAACGGCGGCATGGCCATGCTCTGATCGCGGGCGAGGTGAGTTGGCGGGGGCTCGCAAACCATGCTAAGCGGCGCCACGCTTCATCCGGGGCGGCTGGGTCGGCGTCCGGGTTTCCGCGAATCCTGGCGAGAACTGGCGGGTTTTGCCCCATCGACCGACCAAGGAATTGGGCGCGACACGACCGGCAGAAGGAATTATCCAAATGAGCAACGAGGTCGCCGACAAGGTGAAGAAGATCGTCGTGGAGCACCTCGGCGTGGAGGAGTCCAAGGTGACGCCGGAGGCATCGTTCATCGACGATCTGGGTGCCGACAGCCTGGACACGGTGGAGCTGGTGATGGCCTTCGAGGAAGCGTTCAGCGTGGAAATTCCCGAGGACGCGGCCGAGAAGATCAGCACCGTGAAGGATGCGATCGACTATATCGAGAAGCAGAAGGCCGCCTGAGGCGAGGTGAGGCACGGAGGCATGACCGACAAGCGGCGGGTGGTTGTCACCGGCATGGGCATCGCCAGTCCCCTGGGCTTGGGCGTCGCGCATGTGTGGAAGCGCCTGATCGCCGGCGAGTCGGGCATTAGCGCGATCCAGTCCTTCGACGTGACGGACTTGCCCGCCAAGATTGCCGGCCAGGTGCCGCGAGGCGCCAAGGCGGACGGAAGGCTCGATCTCGCGGAATGGATTGCGCCGAAGGACCAGCGGAAGATGGACCGGTTCATCCATCTCGCCCTGGTCGCGGCCACCGAGGCGGTCGAGGATTTCGGCTGGCGGCCGGAAACCGAGGCGGACCACGAAGCCACCGGCGTGATGATCGGCTCGGGCATCGGCGGCTTGCAATCGATCTACGACGGCTCGGTGCTCGTGCACGAAGGGCGGGCGCGGCGGATGTCGCCGTTTTTCATCCCCTCCGCCCTGATCAATCTCGCTTCCGGCCACGTCTCCATCAAATACGGCTTCAAGGGGCCGAACCATGCCGTGGTGACGGCCTGCGCGACGGGCGTGCACGCGGTCGGCGACGCGGCGCGGCTGATCATGCTGGGCGACGCCGATGTCATGGTATCCGGCGGCGCCGAGGCGGCGGTCTGTCCGCTCGGCATCGCCGGGTTCTGCGCCTCGCGCGCGCTGTCGACCGCGTTCAACGACGAACCGACGCGCGCCTCGCGTCCCTGGGACCGCGATCGCGACGGCTTCGTGATGGGCGAAGGCGCCGGCGTGCTGGTGCTGGAGGAATACGAACACGCGCGCAAGCGGGGCGCCAAGATTTACGCGGAAGTGTCCGGGTATGGCATGTCCGGCGATGCGCATCACATCACCGCGCCGGCCGAGGGCCACGAGGGCGCCGAACGCTCCATGCGTGCCGCGCTGCGCAACGGCGGCATCGATCCCTCGGAAATTCAGTATGTGAACGCGCACGGCACCTCGACCCCACTCGGCGACGATCTGGAGTTGGCGGCGGTGGAGCGTGTGTTCGGGGACGCGGCGAACGGGCTCGCCATGTCGTCCACCAAGTCGGCGATCGGGCATCTGCTGGGCGCGGCGGGCGCCGTGGAGGCGGTGTTCTCGATCATGGCGATCCGCGACGGGATCGCGCCGCCGACCTTGAACCTCGACAATCCCAGCCGGGAAACGGTGATCGACCGCGTGCCGAACGCGGCGCAGGAGCGGCCGATTAAGGCGGCGCTATCCAACAGTTTCGGCTTCGGCGGGACCAATGCCAGCATCATCTTCCGCGCCGCGGCCTGAGGGCGGCCGGCCACGCCGACGCGCCTAGCAGAGCCCGGCGCGGCTCCGCGGCGCGGCGTCGGCTTGGTTCTTTCCGCGCCCTCCGGGGCGGGCAAGACCTCGATCGCGAAATCGCTGCGCGACGCCGATCCGGAGGTCGTTCTCTCGACCAGCGTGACGACCCGCGCGCCGCGGGCCGGCGAGCCGGACGGCCTTGCCTATCACTTCCGCACGCAGGCCGAGTTCGACCAGTTGGTTGCCCGCGACGAACTGCTGGAATGGGCGAGCGTGTTCGGCCGCTGCTACGGAACGCCGCGCGCCCCAGTGGCCGAGGCGCTGGCGCGAGGCCGCGACGTCGTGTTCGACATCGACTGGCAAGGCTTCCGCCAGTTGCGTGCTGCACTGCCCGGCGACATCGTCGGCGTGTTCATCCTGCCGCCCTCGCTGGCCGATCTGGAGCAGCGGCTGGGCGCGCGCGGCGACCATCCCGAGGCGATCGCGCGCCGGATGGCTATGGCGCGCGACGAAATGAGGCACTGCCCGGAATACGACTACGTCGTACTCAACGCGGATCTGCGCGACGCCATAGTCGAGGTGCGGACGATTCTGCGCGCCGCCCGCGCGGCCACCCGGCGACAGATGTGGCTGGAGCGGTATCTGGGCACGCCAACGGGAGTTTAAACCGGTGTCGGGCGCGACTACAACGCCGTCCCGGGCGGGACGGACGAGCGCGCGTGCAGGGCCATCGCGGTGAGCGAAACGCCGCCGAAGATCAGGTTGATGCCGAGCAGGATGCCGAGCGCCCAGAACGCCGACCACGGCAGCCCGAGATAGACGACGACGGCCAGGATCACGTCCATGATGCCGCTCGCCAGCATCCAGCCCCAGCGGCCGGAGAGCTGCCGGCTGTGCTCGATGGCGAACATGATGCTGACGACGCCTTCCACGAAGAAGAACGCGATCAGCAGCAAGGTCAGCGCATAAATTCCGTTCAGCGGCCAAACCAGCAGGATCGCCCCGGCGGCGATGCCGAGCACCGCCGAGATCAGCGACCACCAGAACCCCGGGAGCTGCCGCCCCCAAAAGGTCGTGAACAACCCGACGCTGCCGCTGACCAGCAAGATCCACCCGAACAGAATGGTCGCCGCCAGCGAGGCGATCGGCGGCACCAGCATGGCCAAGACGCCCAGAACGACCAGGACGAGGCCCTCGATGAGGAAGAGCAGCCAATGCTCCCGCACCGAGCGGTAGCTCGGGCCTGGGAAGAGCCCCTGAGTCATTGACATGGACCGCTCCTTCAATTGCCGCCGCCAGGCACGAACATAGCACATTTCGCGCCCAAACGATTCGCGCAGACAGCGCCACCGCCCCTCGGTTGCATCGGCAGAGGGTCGGGACGGCTGCTCGCGTGAGCGCCGGTGAATCGCTCGCGCGTTCGGCCGGCAACCGCACCGGCCCGGCGTGTTGCACCACGGAAACTCGCATGCTAGACGCCCCCCGCCGGGGGCGAACCGGCTCTCAATCGTGAACGGAAGCAGAACACGTGGCCTCGGAGGGTACAACCCATTACTCCGGCCTGGCCGGCCGTTATGCGGCCGCGCTCTACGGCTTCGCCAGCGACACCCGAGCGCTCGACGAGGTGGTCGAGCAGATGCAGGTGCTCGGCCGGCTGATCGATCAGAGCGCGGATTTCCGCCGCCTGCTGGGAAGCCCTCTGATCGACGTGAACCACGCGCGCGCCGCCGCGCTGGCCGTGCTTGAGCAGGAGGGCTTCGGCAAGATCGTGCGCGACTTCGTCGGCGTTGTCGCAAACAATCGGCGCCTGCGCAATTTGCGTGAGATCGTGGCCGCCTTCGCGAGCCTGGTCGCCGAGAAGCGCGGGGTGGTCACCGCCGTGGTCGTCACTGCGCATCCGCTGAGCGACGTGCAGGAGCAGCAGTTGCGCGCCCGGCTGATCGAGGCCGGCTACGGCAGCGTGCAGATCGCGAAGGACGTCGATCCCAGCCTGCTCGGCGGCATGGTGTTGCGGATCGGCGCGCGCCTTTACGATACCAGTCTGAAATCCCGGCTGCAGCGCCTGCAGTACGCCTTGAAAGGAGCCGCCTGATGGAGATCCGCCCAGCCGAGATCTCGGACATCCTGCGCAAGCAGATCGCCGCTTTCGACACCGAGTTCAACGTCGCCGAGACCGGCCAGGTGCTGAGCGTGGGCGACGGCATCGCGCGCGTGTTCGGGCTGCAGAACGTAATGGCGGGCGAGTTGGTCGAGTTTCCGGGCGCTGGGCTGAAGGGCATGGCGCTGAACCTCGAATCCGACAATGTCGGCGTGGTGATCTTCGGCGACGACCACACGATCCGCGAGGGCGACACCGTCAGTCGCACCCGCTCCATCGTCGACGTCCCGGTGGGCAGGGCGCTGCTCGGCCGGGTCGTGGATGCGCTCGGGCAGCCGATCGACGGAAAGGGGCCGATCGACACGGACGAGCGCCGCCGCGTCGAGGTGAAGGCGCCGGGCATAATCCCGCGCCGCTCGGTGCACGAGCCGATGCAGACCGGGCTCAAGGCGATCGACGCGCTGATCCCGGTGGGGCGCGGCCAGCGCGAGCTGATCATCGGCGACCGCCAGACCGGCAAGACCGCGGTCATCATCGACACGATCATCAACCAGAAGCGGGTGAACGCGAGCGGCGACGAGAAGAACAAGCTGTACTGCATCTATGTCGCGATCGGGCAGAAGCGCTCGACGGTGGCGCAGCTCGTCCGCACCTTGGAAGAGAACGGCTCGCTGGAATACTCGATCGTCGTCGCGGCGACCGCGTCAGAGCCGGCGCCGATGCAGTTTCTCGCCCCGTATGCCGGATGCACGATGGGCGAGTGGTTCCGCGACAACGGCATGCACGCGGTGATCTTCTACGACGACCTGTCCAAGCAAGCCGTCGCGTATCGCCAGATGTCGCTGTTGCTGCGCCGCCCGCCGGGCCGCGAGGCGTATCCGGGCGACGTGTTCTATCTGCATTCGCGCCTGTTGGAGCGCGCGGCGAAGATGAGCGCGGATTACGGCAGCGGCTCGCTCACCGCGCTGCCGGTGATCGAAACGCAAGCCGGCGACGTTTCCGCCTACATCCCGACCAACGTGATTTCGATTACCGATGGGCAGATCTTTCTCGAGACGGAACTGTTCTATCGTGGCATTCGTCCGGCGGTGAATGTCGGCATCAGCGTCTCGCGCGTGGGCTCGGCGGCGCAGATCAAGGCGATGAAGCAGGTCGCGGGGCGCATCAAGCTGGAGTTGGCGCAGTACCGCGAGATGGCGGCGTTCGCGCAGTTCGCCTCCGACCTCGACGCCTCGACGCAAAAGCTGCTGGCGCGCGGCGCGCGGCTGACCGAGCTTTTGAAGCAGCCGCAATATCAGCCGATGCCGGTCGAGGAGCAGGTCGCGGTGATTTTCACCGGCGTGCGCGGCTATCTCGACAACATGGATATCGGCAAGATCGGCCAGTTCGAGCGGCAGATGATCGGCGAGTTGCGGACCAATCAGCGCGACATTCTGGACGCGATCCGCACCGACCGCGAGCTGAAGCCCGAGACCGAGCAGAAGCTGGCCGCCTTTCTGGACGGCTTCCTGAAGATCTTCGCCTGAGCGCGCGGAGCCGGTTGTCGCAATGGCCAGTCTGAAAGACCTTCGCGCGCGAATCAACAGCGTGAAGTCGACGCGGAAGATCACCTCCGCCATGAAGATGGTGGCGGCTTCCAAGCTGCGGCGCGCGCAGTCGCAGGCGGAGGCGTCGCGCCCGTACGCCGAGCGCATGCAGCGCATGATGGGGGCGCTGGCGGCCAATGTGGCCGGCAGTCCGATCGCGCCGCGCATGCTGGTCGGGACCGGCAGCGATCAGGTGCATTTGCTGGTGCCGATGACCGCCGATCGCGGCCTTGCCGGCGCGTTCAACAGCAATGTCGGGCGGGCCACGCGCAACTTGGCGCGCCGGCTCGAATCGCAGGGCAAGACGGTGAAGATCATCGCTGTCGGTCGCAAGGGACGCGACTATCTGCGCCGCGAGTTCGCCAGCCGTATCGTCCACGACATCTCGTTCGCGGGACGCCGGCGCATCGACTACGCCGACGCCGCCGCGCTGGCCGAGCGCATCACCCGGATGCTGCACGCGGGCGAATTCGATGTGTGCACCTTGATCTACAACCGCTTCGTCTCCGTGATCGCGCAGGTGACGACCGAGGCACGGATCATTCCCGCCTCGGTTCCCGAGGAAGCGCCGCCGACCGCGCCGACCGAGGGCGGCGCGCGGGCGATGTACGAGTTCGAGCCGGAAGAGGACGAGTTGCTGGCGCGGCTGCTGCCGCAGAACCTCGCGATCCAGCTCTACAAGGCGATGCTGGACAGCGCGGCCGGCGAGCACGGTGCGCGCATGACCGCCATGGACAATGCCACCCGCAACGCCGGCGACATGATAGATCGTCTGACCTTGAACTACAACCGCACGCGGCAGGCGAACATCACCAGGGAACTGATCGAAATCATCTCCGGCGCCGAGGCGCTCTGAGCCACGATTTTCGAATGACAACAACCAAGCCGATCCAGTTGGCGTCGTCGCAAGGCTTGAGCCGGGCATCCGAGATCGCCGGATCACCCCCGGATCAGGTCCGGGGGCGGCGACGACATGACCGGGTTGGCCGAGCGTAAGGGTTAAGGGAGCCAGTCATGGCGAAGAACATTGTCGGGCGCGTGAGTCAGGTGCTGGGCGCCGTTGTCGACGTGCAGTTCGACGGCGACCTGCCATATATTCAGAATGCGCTGCAAACCAAGATCGGCCAGCAGTTGCTGGTGCTGGAAGTGGCGCAGGAGATCGGCGAACGCACGGTGCGCTGCATCGCCATGGACAGCACCGACGGGCTCGTGCGCGGACAGGAAGTGGTCGACACCGGCGGGCCGATCACCGTCCCGGTCGGCCCGGAAACGCTCGGCCGCATCCTCAACGTGATCGGCGAGCCGGTGGACGAGCGCGGCCCGATCGAAGCGAAGATGCGCTATCCGATCCATCGCGAGGCGCCGTCCTTCGAGGATCAAGCGACTTCGGCCGAGATCCTGGTCACCGGCATCAAGGTCGTCGATCTGCTCGCGCCCTATCTGAAGGGCGGCAAGGTCGGGCTGTTCGGCGGTGCCGGCGTCGGCAAGACCGTGCTGATTCAGGAGTTGATCAACAACATCGCCAAGGCGCATGGCGGTGTGTCGGTGTTCGCCGGCGTGGGCGAGCGCACGCGCGAGGGTAACGACCTCTACCACGAAATGATCGATGCCGGGGTGATCAAGCTCGACGGGCCGGGGTCGAAAGTGGCGCTCTGCTACGGGCAGATGAACGAGCCGCCCGGCGCGCGCGCCCGCGTCGGTCTCTCCGGCCTGTCGCTGGCCGAATATTTCCGCGACGAGGAAGGCCAGGACGTGCTGTTCTTCGTCGATAACATTTTTCGCTTCACCCAGGCGGGCGCCGAGGTGTCGGCGCTGCTCGGGCGCATTCCCTCCGCGGTGGGCTATCAGCCGACGCTCGCCACCGACATGGGCGCGCTGCAGGAACGCATCACGTCCACCAAGAAGGGCTCGATCACCTCGGTGCAGGCGATTTACGTGCCGGCCGACGACCTGACCGACCCGGCGCCGGCCACCTCCTTCGCGCACCTGGACGCGACTACCGTGCTGTCGCGCCAGATCGCGGAGTTGGGCATCTATCCGGCGGTCGATCCGCTCGATTCCACCTCGCGCTCGCTCGACCCGCGCATCGTCGGCGAGGAGCACTATTTGGTCGCGCGCGAGGTGCAGCGGATTCTGCAGACCTACAAATCGCTGCAGGACATCATCGCCATCCTCGGCATGGACGAACTGTCGGAAGAAGATAAGCTCGTCGTGGCGCGGGCGCGAAAAATCCAGCGCTTCCTGTCGCAGCCGTTCCATGTGGCCGAGGTGTTCACCGGCTTCCCCGGCGTGTTCGTCCCGGTGGCCGACACGATCCGCAGCTTCAAGGCGATCGTCGCCGGCGAGCACGACGACCTGCCCGAAGTCGGCGTTCTACATGGTCGGCACCATCGAGGACGCGGTGAAGAAGGGCGAAAGCCTGCGGGCGGCGGCGTGACGTCTTCGGGGGGAACCATGACCGTCATTCCGCCATCGTCATGCCCGGGCGCGGCCCGGGCATCCATCCCGGGGAACTGCGGCCGATGCCCGTAGCCCTCGAAATCGTCAGCCCTGAAAAGCTGCTGCTCTCGCGTCCCGTGGATATGGTGGTCATTCCGGCCTACGAGGGCGAACTGGGTGTGCTGCCTGGCCATGCGTTGATGATCGTGCTGCTGCGCGGCGGTGAAATCCGCCTCTACCAGGGCGCGCAGGTGACCGATCGGATGTATGTCAGCGGCGGCTTCGCCGAAATCACGCCGGAACGTTGCACCGTGCTCGCTTCCGAGGTGGTCCCGATCACCGAGGTGTCGAAATCCGAAGCCGAGCGGCGTCTGGCGGCGGCGGAAGAAGCCTATATCGCGGCCGACAAGACCGACATGGAGGCGGTGGATTCGGCCATGGACCGCCTCCAGTCCGCCCGCGCCATGCTTGAGCTGGCCCAGGCCGCGTGAGCCTGACCTGCCGGGCACCGGCACGAATCGCTCCGCTTCGCTGAGACAAGGCTGCAAAAAGCGTTACTGGCTTGGCCGCAGGCCGGCCCCGGCCGCGGTGCCGCGCAGGCTTCCCACGGAACATGTTTAATTCCGTGGATCAGCTTTTGGCTTTGGACTTGTTCAGGGCCACGGCGGCGCGAACGAGAATCTTCAACGCCTCCTCGTCTACCTTGTCGCCCTCGCGGAAGTCGATGGCACGCCTCGTGTTCCCGTCAAGACTGGCGTTGAAGAGGCCCGCGGGATCCTTCAGCGCCGCCCCTTTGGCAAAGGTCATCTTCACGACGTTCTTGTAAGTTTCGCCGGTGCAGATCAATCCGTCGTGCGACCACACCGGAACGCCTCGCCATTTCCACTCCTCGACGATTTCGGGATCGGCTTTCTTGATCAGGCTACGGAGCCGGGCGAGCATCTTGCCCCGCCAGTCGCCCAGCTCCGCGATTCTCGCATCGATCAGCTGAGAAGCAGACTTGCCTTCCTGCGCCCCGGTCTTCGTCATGCCCGTTTCTCCCCGTCGTCCCGAGGCTTTGCCAGATGGGGGCAGCCGCCACCGTGCCGGTTCTATCTCCAGCTCCGACCATGGCCTACCTCCACCATGGATTCGAGTGGATCGGCGATCATCCGGTCAACCGCGTCGCCGCACCCCTGCGAACCCCTGCCGCAACGCCGCCCGCCCCCAGCGATGCCCGCTTCGCCTCGGCTTTTCGCGTGCTATAAGCGCGTCGGCCAAACGGCCATGTCGCCGATTCCTGGGGTGGTCACCGCATGAAGCTTCGTCTCGCCGGCGCCGCGCGCCTCGCTGCAACCTCGATCCCCGTTGCGCTGGTGGGCTGCGGCCTGTTCAGCGACGACAAACCGCAGGCGAAATTCGACCCGAGCAAGGTGCCGGTCGAACAGCTGTACAACGAGGCCGTCGACAAACTGAACGCCAAGCAATATGCCAAGGCCGCCAAGAAATTCGACCTCGTGCAGGAGAATTATCCGTATTCGGCCTGGGCGGTGAATGCCCAGCTCATGGAAGGCTATTCGAAGTACCTGCAACAACATTACACCGATGCGATCGGCACGCTGGACAGGTTCATCCAGTTGCACCCGACCAACAAGGACATCGCCTACGCGTATTATCTGCGCGCGCTCTGCTACTACGAGCAGATCGAGGACATTCAGCGCGACCAGAGAACCGCCGAGCAGGCGCTGAACGCGCTTCAGGAAGTGGTGAACCGGTTCCCGGACAGTGCCTACGGGCGCGACGCGCGGCTGAAGATCGACCTTTGCCGCGATCACCTGGCCGGCAAGGAAATCGCGATCGGCCGCTGGTACGAAGGCCAGCACCTCTATGCCGCCGCGATCAACCGCTTCCAGCGCGTGGTCGAACTCTATCAGACCACCAACCACGTCCCGGAGGCGCTGCACCGGCTGACCGAGATTTACCTGATCCTCGGCATGCCCGAGGAGGCGCGGCGCACCGCGTCGGTGCTCGGGCACAACTACCCGGGGAGCCGGTGGTACGAGGATAGCTGGAACCAGTTGGTCGAGGACCGTCAGGTCAAGGGCAAGGAAGCGGGGGGAGCCGACAACTCGCCCGGCCTGTTCGGGCGCGCGTTCGGCTGGATGTTCTGAACCGGCGCCACCTCGCCGCACGGAACGGCGCCCATCCGGGATGCTGACCGCGCTCTCGATCCGCGACGTGGTGCTGATCGAGCGGCTGGATTGGCCTTCGGCCCCGGACTGACCGTGCTCACTGGCGAGACCGGGGCCGGAAAGTCCATTCTGCTGGACAGTCTGGGGCTCGCGCTGGGCGCCCGCGCCGAGGCCGCGTTGGTACGCGCGGGCTGCGAGCAGGCGAGCGTCAGCGCCAGTTTTCTTCCGCCCGCGGACCATCCGTCCATCGCCGCCTTGCACGAGCAGGGGTTTCCGGTCGAGGACGAACTGATGCTGCGCCGGGTGCTGCTGAAGGACGGGCGATCCCGCGCCTTTGTCAACGACCAGCCCGTTGGAGTTGCTTTGCTTCGGCGCTTGGGCGCGCTGCTCGTCGAGGTGCAGGGCCAGCACGAACAAATGGGGCTCGCGGATTCGGCCACGCATCTCGGTTTGCTCGATGCCGTCGGCGTTCCGACGGCGCTGCTCGGGGCGGTCGCCGAGAGCGTGGGGCGAATGGCGCGCGGCGGCCGGAGCGGTCGAGGCGGCGCGCCAGGCGGTGGCGGAGGTCGAACGCGACCGGGACTGGCTGCAATTCACGGTGGACGAACTCGCCGCGCTGGCGCCGATCATCGGGGAAGAGGAGAGCCTTGCCGCCGATCGTCAGCGGCTCCAGCAAAGCGAACGCCGGACCGAGGCGGTTGCCGCGGCCCTGGCGGAACTCGTTCCCCGCGACCGGCGGGCGGGCGGGCCGGCGGCGGCCATCCGGGCGGCGTCGCGCGCCCTGCAACGTGTCGGCCCGGCGCCGGATAGTTCCGAGGCGGCCAATCCCGCCGGCGCCGTGCTGGCCGCGCTCGAACGCGCCGAGGACGCGTTGGCGGACGCCGAGCGCGAACTGGTGCGTTTGGCGCGCGACGCCGAAGCCGATCCGCGCCGGCTGGAGGCGGTCGAGGAGCGGCTGTTCGCGCTACGGGCCGCCGCACGCAAGCACAACGTCGCCGTCGCCGAGTTGCCCGAACTATCGGCCTCGCTGCGCGGCCGGCTGGCGGCCTTGGAGACCGGCGCGGCCGAGTTGACCGGGCTGGAGCAAGCGGCGCGCGCGGCCCGGGCGGCTTACGTCGGGGCTTCCGCACAATTGTCGGAGGCGCGCCGGCAAGCGGCGGCGCGGCTGGAGCGCGCGGTGGCGCGGGAACTGCCGCCGCTCAGGTTGGACAAGGCGCGCTTTGTCGTCGCGGTGACCTCCCTTGCCGAGACCTCCTGGGGGCCCCAGGGCGCCGATGCCGCACGTTTCCTGATCGCCACCAATCCGGGGCAGGAGGCGGGGCCACTCGGCAAAGTAGCCTCGGGTGGCGAGCTGTCGCGGCTGATGCTGGGGCTCAAGGTGGTCCTGGTGCGCGGTTCGCCCGCCCCTACCTTGATCTTCGATGAGGTGGATTCCGGCATTGGCGGCGCCACGGCGGCGGCGGTGGGCGAGCGGCTGGCGCGCGTGGCCGAGCACCGGCAGGTGCTGGTGGTGACGCACAGCCCGCAAGTGGCGGCGCGCGCGGCGGCGCATCTGCGCGTGCTGAAGGCGGCGGCGCGCGGGCGCGCGGCGACCCGCGTGGACCCGCTCGATCGCGGCGCGCGCCGCGAAGAGATCGCGCGCATGCTGGCCGGCGAAACCATCACCGAGGCGGCCCGGGCCGCTGCCGACAGCCTGCTCGGCAACGCGGCGTGACTGCGCCGAAGCCGGTCGAATTGCTGAGCGAAACCGAGGCGACGGAGGAACTCGCGTCGCTGGCCGCCGAAATCCCGCGGCACGACCGTGCCTATTACGAACGCGACGCGCCGGTGATCAGCGACGCCGAGTACGACGCGCTACGCCGGCGCAACGCGGCCATCGAGGCGCGCTTCCCCGAGTTGATCCGCCCCGACAGTCCGTCCAACCGGATCGGCGTCGCGCCGGCCGGCGGCTTCGCCAAGGTGCGCCATCGCGTGCCGATGCTGTCGCTCGACAACGCCTTCGATCGGGAGGACTTCGCCGAGTTTTGCAACCGCGCGCGGCGCTTCCTAGGCCTGAAGGAGGCCGAGTTGCGCTTCGTCGCCGAGCCCAAGATCGACGGATTGTCTATTTCCCTCACCTACGAGGGGGGAAAATTCGCGCGTGGGGCCACGCGCGGCGACGGCACGGAGGGCGAGGACGTCACCGCGAACCTGCGCACGTTGCGCTCCGTCCCGCACAGGCTGCGTGGACACGCGCCCGCGCTGATCGAGATTCGCGGCGAAGTGTTCATGGAGAAGGCCGACTTCCTGGCGCTGAACGAGCAGCAGGCGGCCAGGGGCGAAAAAGTGTTCGCCAATCCGCGCAATTCGGCGGCGGGCAGCCTGCGCCAACTCGACCCGCGCGTCACCGCCGAGCGTCCGCTGAAACTGTTCGCCTATGCGGTGGGCGACGCGAGCGAACCCGTCTCGGACACCCACTGGCACTATCTGCGCCGCCTGCATGACTGGGGGTTCGAGGTAAATCCGCTTTCGAAACTTCTGGACAGTGAGCAGGACGCTGAGACGTTCCAGCAGGATCTGGCCGGGTGCCGCGCCGACCTGCCCTACGATATCGACGGGGTGGTGTACAAGGTCGACGACCTCGCGCTGCAACGGCGGCTCGGGTTCGTGGGCCGCGCCCCGCGCTGGGCCATTGCATGGAAATTCCCGGCCGAACAGGCGACGACCGTGCTGCAGGACATCGCCATCCAGGTCGGCCGCACCGGCGCGCTGACGCCGGTGGCGCATCTGGCGCCGGTCAATGTCGGCGGCGTGCTGGTCACGCGGGCCACCTTGCACAACGAGGACGAGATCGCGCGCAAGGACGTTCGCATCGGCGACATCGTGGTGGTGCAGCGCGCCGGCGACGTGATCCCGCAGATCGTGTCGGTCGTCGCCGAGCGCCGGCCGAAAGGCGCGGAGCCGTTCGTCTTCCCCGACCGTTGCCGCGAATGCGGCAGCCTGGCGCTGCGGGTCGAGGGTGAGGCGGTGCGGCGCTGCACCGGCGGCCTGACCTGCCCGGCGCAGGCCGTCGAGCGACTGGTGCATTTCGTCTCGCGCCCAGCTTTCGACATCGATGGACTCGGCGAAAAGACCATCGCGGAATTCCACGCCGACGGACTGATCCACGGCCCAGCCGACATTTTCCGCCTGCCCGCGCGCGAGGAAGAAATCGCCAAACGCGAGGGTTGGGGCGCGACCTCGGCCCGCAATCTCAGCCGCGCCATCGCGGCACGGCGGCGCATCCCGCTCGCGCGATTCATTTACGCGCTCGGTATTCGCCGCATTGGCGAGTCGAACGCGCGGCTGCTCGCGCGGCATTACGGCAGCTATGCCGAATGGCGGGCTCAAATGATCGCCGCAACCGATCCGGAGTCCGAGGCGCGGCATGAACTCGACGGCATCACCGGCATCGGCCCGGCGATCGCCACCGAGTTGGCCGATTTCTTCATCGAGCCGCGCAATCTGGCGACGTTGGACGAACTCGCCAGGGAACTCAGCATCGAAGCCGCGCCGTCGGTCACGGCGGCCGAATTCGGAATTGGCGGGCAAAACGGTCGTGTTCACCGGGACGATGGAATTCGATGACCCGCCCCGAGGCGAAGGCGCGCGCCGAGGCGCTGGGGGCGAAAGTGACGGAAACGGTGTCGCGCAAAACGGATCTGGTCGTGGCGGGTGCCGACGCCGGCTCGAAGGCGCGGCGCGCCGCGGAACTCGGCGTGCGCACCGTCAGCGAAGCCGAATGGCGGGAGTTGGCGGGAGGTTGAACGCGCCGCGCGGGTTGCGCGTGACAAGGAACCGCGCCTTGTTATGCGCCGTTCACCGATCGATGGCACCGAGAGCCGTGTCCGCTGCTTCGAACATCATTGCCACCGATTGGGCATTAGCGTGGCCGCAGGGGAGTGTTTGCGCCCGAGAGGCCGCGCCGCGCGATGATCCGCCTAGCCGAGAACCCGCGGAGCAAGTGGTGGCGGACGGGATACGCCGCTATTTTGCCGAGCGGCGTGACCGGGTTCGGCCGTTTGTCGAGCGGCATTTCTCGCTGCGCGGCACGCTCGCGATGCATCGCGCGGCGCTCGGATTCGACATCCCCAGGCGCCGGTCAATCTCGTGCTTGGCCTGCCACACGCGCTCATGCGGCTGACAGCGGGGATCGCGGAGCGGCTTGGCGCCTCCCGCACCGCGGCCATGCTGAACCGGCGGAATCTGCTGCTGCGGACTCGGGTCGCGGACGAAGTCAGGCGGCTGATCCGCACCGAACTGTTGGAGCAGCCGGGCGCCGACGGCGAGCCGCCCGCCGCCGATAATGCGCTCTCCCGGGCGATTCTCGCCGGCCCGCGCGTCACCGAGCGGTTGCAGCCGCAATTGGCAGCGATCGGGGCTCGCGCCGAGGACCCGCAGTTCCGCGCCAGGTTGCGGGATGCGATGCGGACCTATGCGGGAACTCGCGCCGCCGCCGCGGAGATCGCTACCGGTCTGACCACGCTCGGCGGCGGAGCGCTGGCACTCAACAAGCTCACCCCCGGCGCGGTGAGTTCTGGGTCCGGCGCTCCCGGCCGTCATCGCCCAGCAATCCGCGATCGCGTCGTTTCCGCTCGGCTCGGCGCTCGGCGGCATTTGGTACGGCTTTTTCCCGCGGCGTCATCCTTGGCGCTGACCGCCGGATTGACCGGCGGCCTGATGCTGACGGCCGCCGGGTTCGCGGCACTCGCCGGGGTTGTCACCGACCCGCTGCAGCGCCGGTTGGGCCTGCACCAGCGGCGGCTTCTGTGCATGCTGGACGCGCTCGAGCGCCAGATGCTCGATCCCGCCGCCCCGAGCTATGCCGCGCGCGATCATTACGTGGCGCGTCTGATGGATTTGTTCGATATGCTCGGCTGCGCGTATCGGCTGGCGCATAGCTGATTTCGGCGGCCTGGAGCGAAATCGGGCCAGAGCGGAATCGTCATGCCCGGCCTTGAGCCGGGCATCTCGACATGTCCCGAGATTGCCGGGCCGAGCCTGGCAATGACGATGCTTTGTTCGGCTCCGCTTGGCCCGCCCGGCTCCGCTACGCGGCCTTCCGGCTGGCCTGCTTGTTCACGTGCTCGTTGGCGAGCTGATTGAGCAGCGAGTTCGGCTTTCTTCTCCTCCTCGAGCGTCTCTTGCATCAGCTTCACGATTTCCTGGTGGCCGCCGATCTTGGCCCAGGCGATCAGAGTGCCGTAGCGCGCCATCTCGTAATGCTCGACTGCCTGCGCGGCGGCGATCAGACCGGCGTCCCGCACCGCCCCGGCCTCAAAATTCTCGATGATTTCTTCGCCTTCCTCGATGATGCCGTTGATCGCCTCGCAGGTGGTACCGCGCGCCCGCTTACCGAATGCGTCGAACGCCTTTTGCAGTCGCTCGACCTGAGACTCGGTCTCCTCACGGTGATGCGTGAACGCCTGCTTGAGATCCTGGCTCTCAGCCGCCTTGGCCAGCTTCGGCAGCGCCTTCAGGATCTGGCGCTCGGCGTAATACACGTCCTGCATGAGCTGCAGGGTGAGATCGTTCATGGTCTTCATGGTGTAGTCCCCTCGCTGTCCCGCATCGTGACGATGCGCGACGGTCAGTTGCTCCGAGGCAACGCGGCGTGTTTCAGCGGGTTGCCGATCGGCGGCATGGCCGAATAATAGGCTCGGGGCCGGTTCAGACCGTGCTCGCGGTGGCGCGCACGCGCGGGCGCAACGCGTCCGGCCGCAGCGATGGGCTGGGCCGCACGCGCGGTTCCGCCCTGCTCGGCAACCGCCGAAGTTCCCCGTGCTCACTGACCTTCAGCCAGGCGATGGTGCGGGCAAGGCCGATCTCGAGCGGGACTTTCGGCGACCAGTCGAGCAGCCGCATGCCAAGGCTGATGTCCGGGCAGCGCCGGCGCGGATCGTCGGCGGGTAGTGGCTTGTTCACGATGCGGGATCGCGACGCGGTCATCGCGCGCACCCGCTCCGCCAGTTCGACAATCGTGATTTCGCGCGGGTTGCCGAGATTGACCGGTCCGGGCAGTTCACGGGGGAACCCCATCAGCCGCAACAAGCCTTCCACCATATCATCGACATAGCAGAACGAGCGTGTCTGCTGGCCGGTGCCGTAAACGGTGATGTCAGACCCGGACAGCGCCTGCGTGATCACGTTGGAGATGACGCGCCCGTCGTCCGGCCGCATGCGCGGACCATAGGTGTTGAAAATCCGCGCGACGCGCACGTCGGCCGATCCGGCACGCAAATAATCGAAGCACAACGTTTCGGCGGCGCGCTTGCCTTCGTCGTAGCAGGCGCGCGGCCCGGTCGGATTCACGTTGCCGAAATAATTTTCCCGCTGCGGATGCTCGGTCGGATCGCCGTAGACCTCGCTGGTCGATGCCAGCAGCATCCGCGCCCGCTGCTTGCTGGCGAGCGCCAGCAGATTGCGCGTGCCGAGGACGCTGGTCATCAAGGTGTGCACCGGATCGGCCTGATAGTGTTCCGGGGACGCCGCGCAGGCCAGGTTGAAAATCGCCTGGGGACGGATCGATGCGGCGATCGGATCGACCACGTCGGCATGAACGATTGCGAAGCACCGGTCCGATTCGAGGTGACGAATATTCTGGTAGCTGCCGGTCAGAAAGCTGTCGAGACACGTGACGTGATGGCCGCGTGCCAGCAGCGCCTCACAGAGATGCGAGCCGATGAAGCCGGCTCCGCCCGCAACCAGCATCCGGCGTGGCAAGCTCCACATCAGCATGTCTCCCTTTCACTAGCCTTAGCGCAATGATCCCCCAAAGGTTTGTTGCAAACTCTCATGCCGCGACTGCCTGCCGCTTGCGCGCCAGCGCCTCGTTAAGCAATCGATCGACCAGTTCGGCGCGGCGGTCGTACGTATGTTCGGCGCGAATGCGTTCGAGCGCGCGCGCGCCGATCTGCTTCGCGCGTGCCGGCGTCAGCGCCGACAAGTGACTGGCGACGTCGGCGCCATCGCGGGCCAGCAGGATTTCGCTCTCGGGTTCCAGAAACAGCTCAATCCCCTCCCAAGCGTCGGTGATCAGGCAGGCGCCGGCGCCGGCGGCCTCGAACACGCGCGTCGCCGGCGAGTAGCCGATCGCCGCCATGGAATCGCGCGCCACATTCAGCACCGCGAGCGGCGAGGCGTTGAACGCGTTGTGCAGATTGGTCGGCACGTGGCCGACGGCGCGCACGTTCGCCGGAAGCGGCTTGTCGGCCCAGCCGGCGCCGCCCAGCAGAAATCGCCGCTCCGGCACGAGCGCTGCCGCGCGCAGGAAGAATTGCTCGACCCGCACCTCGCGATCGGGCAGGCGGTTCGCGAGCAGCGACAGCTCGGCGGCAAAGCGCGGATCGGCCGGCGCGGGATGATGCGATTTCGGATCGAGCGCGTTGTAGACCGGCACGCAACGCCGGGCACCGAGCGCGGTGTAGCCCGCCACCACGAGCGGGCCGCCGCCATAGGTCAGCACCAGATCGACGTCCGGCAGGGCACGGCGAACCGGATGATCCGGCGAGTGCCGCATCTCGGTCAGCGTGGCCGGAGCGTCGACGTCCCAATACACGCGCACCGCCTCCGGCCGCGCCGCCGCCATCGTACCGGCAAGCAACTCGTCATCGAACACGCCGACACCGCTCGCCTTCACGACGACATCGGCCGCAACGGCTTCGGCGATCACATCGCGCAGTCCGGCGGTGTTCGCCTCGTAGACGCGCACGCGCGCCCAGCCGGGCGGTTCGATATCGCGGTGCGACTGCCGCTCGAACGCATCGGGCTCGTAGAACGTGATGAGGTGCCCACGCTGCGCTAGGTTTTCGAGCAATCCGCGGTAATAGGTTGCGGCGCCGTTCCAGTACGACGACAACAAACTCGATCCGTAGAACGCGATGCGCATCACGCAGCCTCCGGCTGCGCGCGTTCCTGGAGGCGCGCGACGATGCCGAGCAGTTCGTCCACCCGATGTGCGCAGGTATGGCGCACGGCGATCCGGCGCAGACCGTTCGCCGCCAGCGCTTCGCGCAATCCCGGATCGTGCCGCAACGCCTCGAAGTGGCTCCGCATTTCGGCGGCATCGCGGGCCATCAGGAAATCATCGCCGGGACGGAACAACTGCTCGGAGTCGCTCCACCACGTCGAGACCAAGGGAATGCCACAGGCCAGTGCTTCGAACACGCGAATCGTCGGGATGCCGGGCAGGCGATCCACGTAGAAGCGGCGCGGCACGTGCGCCGTCGCCAGGTGACGCGCGAACACCGAAGGAACCGCCGCGTTCGGCAGCCAGCGGCGATAATGCGCGCCGTTACGGTCGAGCGCGGCCAAGGCCTCGGGCGAATACCGCACGCCGTATACGTCGAGCGGCAGCCCGCATTGCGCCGCCGGTTGCAGCAGCAAGGTTTCGAGTTCCTCGCCGCGTTCGTCGTCGCCCCAGTTGCCGATCCAGACCAGACCGTCACGCCGGCCCTCGCGCAGCGGCGGACGGAACAGGCGCGTATCGGCTGCCTCGTGCCAGACGAACGCGCGCGATCCCCAGCCCCAGCGTCGGTAAACCTCGGCCAGCGCTTCGCCGAAGGCCAGCACGCCGTCATACGAACCGATGTCGAGCGCCCGCATCGCCGCGGGATCGCTGACCGCGCGGTGGTGCGTGTCGTGGAAGAACAGCAGGAAGCGCCCGGCGAACCGGCGCGCGCGGCCGAGCGCGGCAACGAGCCACGGCTCGTTCCATTCGTGGACGATCACCACGTCAGCACCATCGACCGCCTGCCCGATATCGAGATCGTGCCCGTACGCTATCGACGTCAGGCCCGGGAAGGTCTGCGCAAACGCCGCGATCGGCGCAACGCCGTGCTCCGCGACCAGGTTCGTCCGGCTCCAGCCGTCGGCCGGTTCGTAGACGACCACCTCGTGGCCCCGCGCCGAGAATTCGTGCAGCACGCCGCGCAGGAAATGGGCGTTGCCGTGATTCCAGCACGAGACCAGCGAGTGCGTGAAATACACGAACCGCATCGCGCGTCCCCGGTTACGGAACCAGAACGGGCGCGCTCAGGGCGCTGCGATGTACCGCGACCGTCGCCTCGACCATCGAATCGGCGTCGTATTCGCGCGCCCGGATCGCCGCCGCCTGGGCCAGCCGTCCGCGCTGCCTGCCGTCGTCCAGCAATTCGCTCAGCGCCGCAGCCCATTCGTCCGCGTCGGAGGGATCGACGAACCATGCCGCGCCATCCCACAATTCGCGGAATGTCGGGGTGTCCGACAGCACCAGCGCCATGCCGGCTTGCGCCGCTTCCAACACCGCCAGCCCGAACGGCTCGTAGCGCGATGGCGCCGCGAAGACCTCGATGGATGCAAATTGCGCGGCTAGTTGCGCCGCCGTGAGCGAGCCGAGCGGCTCGATATGCGAAAATCGGATGGTTGCTCCGTTCGGGCCATTCAGCGGCCCGGCCGCGTAGACCGGAGCCGGCACCCATGCGGCGGCCCGATCGAGGACAGCAATATTCTTGCCCTCGTCCCACAGCCGCCCGGCCGTCAGCACGGCACGGCGGCGAGGCGGGCCGCCGTGGTGCAGCGAACACCGCCCGTTGCGCACCACCGTGATCGGACGGCCCACCCCGTAGACATCACGCAACAGCCCGGCAAAGCTGCGGCTTGGCGCGATCACCTCGTCGGCGTATTCGAGCCCGTCGGCCATGCACTCGGCGCGCCAGGCGAAGTCGCGCGGCAAGGCGCCGCCGCGCAGGGCATGCCACCACGTCCCGACGCAGGAATGCGCGACCGCTACAACCGGCGCGGGCCAGCGGGCCTGCGTGATCAGCGCCGGCGTGTGCAAATGGATGCTGTCGACCTCGCAAAGCGCGGCGATGTCGGCGATGTCGCCGGCGGCGGCGTGCAGCGACTCCGGAACCGTCGCGGTCCAATCGAGCGGAAGCTGGGTCGGCACCAGACGCATGCCGGGAACCGCGGCGGCGTCCGCAAGCTGTGCGGCGCTCGGCACCGGCCCGAGCACCACCAGGATCACTTCGATCCCCCTCGCGTCGAGGCCGCGCGCCAGTTCCAGCGAATATTGCCAAACCCCGCCCACCGCGTCGGTGGTCATCAGCACCCGCCGCAGCGAGCCGACCGAGGAGCCGGTTCCCTTCGCTAATCTCGTCACGGACGGCCACATACTGCCCCCTCCAGTTCCGGAAGAGGCAACGGCGCATCTTCCTGGATATCGCTGAACCGATTGAACTCGGCCAGATAATGATCGTGCGCGCGTTCCCAGGCGAGATCGTCGGGCGAGCCCCAGCGTCGCCGGTATTCGGGCGAACTCGGATAAGGATACAGCGGCACCGGATCGTTCGCCCAAACCCCGGCGCGCTCCAGCCGCCGCCGCCAATCGGCGACTTGCCCGGCATCGTCACCGGCGACCGCGATGAGATTGGCCTGCACGAACGGAACGTGACGACGCGCGCGGATGAGCCGTTCGGCCAACGCGTCGGTGGTCATCCGGCATTTCTTGTCCAGTGAGGCGCGGCCGGCTTCGGTCAGGCTCTCCACGCCGGCCTCGATCGACACACAGCCGGCGCGGCCCAGCAAATCGAGCATGTCCGGCTTCCAGAGGTCGATGCGCGTCTGCACGCCGAACGCGACATCCCGATCGGCGAGCGCCTCCAGCAGCGGACGTTGCGGCAGGAAAATTTCGTCAATGAAATACAGGTAGCGCACGCCCCGCGCGAGCAGCGCATCGATTTCGTCGAGCAAGACATACAACTCGCGCCGGCGATACTGATCGCGGTAATCGAGCTTGGCGCAGAACGTGCAAGCATAGGGGCAGCCGCGCGAGGCCTCGATCTCCGCGCCGGGGCCGTCCGGTTCGTCATCGAAGCGGTGATGGTGATGGCGGTGGCGCGCGATCCATTCGTCGGGCCAGCGCAGCGCCGGCAATTGGGCCAAATTCACCGCCAATGCGTCGCCGTTGCCGATCAGGTCGCCGTCGCGCAAGAACGCGGTGCCGCGCACATCGCTCGGTTGCGCGGAATTGGCGATCGCCGCGATCGCCTCCTCGCATTCGCCGCGCACGACGAAGTCCACGCCGAGCTTGGCGAGCGTGGGGCCGGGCGTCGCCGATCCGTGCGGACCCACCGCCACGGTCAGTCCGCCACGTCCGGCGAGAGCGTTCAGGAATTCTCTGGGCACGCGCAATTCGGGTGGCGCGCAGCGCCAGAACAGATACGTGGGCGCGGTCGTCAGTACCCGTCAGGTCGGGGCGGTAATCGGCAACCCGCTCGGCGAGCGCCGGCGTATCGCAATCCTCGAGTTGGCCGTCGAACAGAAGCGCCGAATGGCCGCGCGGTTCGAGCAGCGCCTTCGCGTAGCCGAGTTCGAGCGGCAGATGCGGTTCGCGGCACCCGAAATAGATGCTGCGCTCGTAATGCCAGCGCGGATTGACTAGCGCCACCCGCATCACGCGGCCGCTTTCCGCAACGGATGGGCACGCGGCTGTTCCGCCGTTTCGTGCCGCGCGGCCTGCAACCACGCGGCGAGCCGCCCCAGGCCCTCGCGCCAGCCGAGCGGGCGCACCAGCCCCAGCGCCGCCTCGGCGCGGCGCGTGTCGCAAACGAAGTAGCGCTGATCACCCGGCCGCCAATCGGCGAATTCCACCCTGACCTGCCGGCCGAGAACGACCTCGATCTGCTCGATTAGCTGCAGCAGACTCACCGCGTTGTCATCACCACCACCGAGATTGAACGCCTGTCCGGCGATCGCATCGATGCGGCGCCATGCGGCAATGTACGCCGCAACGGCATCGCCGATATACAGGATATCGCGGACCTGCTTGCCGTCGCCGTAAATCGTGATCGGCTCGCCGGCCAGCGCGCGCAGCAGGAAATGCGCCACCCAGCCCTGGTCTTCCGTGCCACGCTGCCGCTCGCCGTAGATGCAGCTCATGCGCAAGGTAGCCGTGGGCACGCCGAAGCTGCGCGCGTAATCGAGCACGTATTGATCCGCCGCGCCCTTGGAGCAGCCGTACGGCGTGCGGTAACTCAGGCGGCGGTCCTCGCCGATGCCGCGCCGTCGCAGACCGGGGTCGCGCGGCAACCACGCGCCCGAGCCATCGTCCAGCGCGATGTCCGCGAGATCGCCGTAAACCTTGTTGGTGGACGCGAAGATCAGCGCAGCCGGCCTTGGCTGGCAGCGCAGCGCCTCCAGCACCCGCAGCGTGCCGCCCAAATTGGTTTCGAAATCCGCGACGGGATCGATCAGGCTGGTCGTGACCGCGACCTGGGCGGCCAGGTGAAACACCGCTTGGCAGCCCGCTACCGCCTCGGCGAGCTCGGAGCCGTCGCGAATATCGGCGATCATCTCGGAGATTCGTCCCGGGTGGCGCTCGCGCAGCCAATCCAGATTGGCCGCGACGCCGGGGCGCGTCAGCGAATCGAAGACCAGCACGCGATGGCCGAGTTGCGCTAGCCTATCGGCCAGATTGCTGCCGATGAACCCGGCGCCGCCCGTGACCAGAACATGCCGCGCGCCGGCCGCGCTCACGCCACCAGCCCTCGGACTTCCAATTCGTGGCAAGCCGCGGCCACCTTGTCCTCGGCCGGCTGCCGCGCCAGCCATTCCGCGAGCTCCGCCACGCCCTCGGCGAAATCGCGCCGCGGGCGGAACCCGAGCGTCCGCTCGGCGAGGCCGATATCGGCGAAGCAATGGCGGATGTCGCCCGCGCGCGTCTTGCCGAGCACCTGCGGCGCGATATCCGGCCGTCCCATGCCGGCGGCGAGTTGCCGCGCCATGTCCAGAATGCTGCGATCCCGGCCGCTGCCGATGTTGAACACCCGTCCGGGCGCCTCCGGCCGCTCCAGCGCCAGCAGGAAGGCTCGGGCCACGTCCTCGACATGCACGAAATCGCGCCGCTGCTCGCCGTCCTCGAACACCAGCGGTCGCTCGCCGTTGAGCAAGCGCGAGGCGAAGATCGCCAGCACGCCCGTATAGGGGTTCGACAGTGCCTGCCCCGGCCCGTACACGTTGAACAGCCGCAGCGCCACGCCCTCCATGCGGTACGCGGGCGCGACGGTCAGGGTCAGCCGCTCCTGCGCGTATTTCGTCAGGGCGTAAACGGAGGCGAGCGAGGGCCGCTTCCATTCGGGTGTCGGCACCGGCAGCAGCTTGGTCCCGTCCGGCCCCGGCGGGTCCCAGCCACCGCCGGCATCGCGCTGCGCGGGGCGGACGACCGATTCCAACAAATCCCCAGCATTGTCCCGGTATAGACCCTCGCCATAGATGCTCATGGAGGAGGCCACGACGACACGTGCGACCGGCCGCTCGATCAGAGCCTGAAACAGCACCGCGGTGCCGTGATCGTTGACCGACACGTAGCGGTCGATGGCGTACATGCTCTGGCCGACGCCGACCTCGGCCGCCAGATGCACCACCTTGTCCACGCCCTTCAGCGCGGCCAGTACCGCGGCTTCGTCGCGGACATCGGCCTCGATCAGCTCGACCTCGCCGAGCACCTGGTCGCGTCGGCCGCTGCGGCCGTGCACCTGCTCGATCAGGCTGTCGAGCACGCGCACGGCATGGTCTTCGCGCAGCAACGCGCGCACGAGATGCCGCCCGATGAATTCGGCGCCCCCGGTGACGAGAATCCGCTCCATGCCGCGCCCGCGCCTCCGTCTCGTTCGGCAGCCGGAGCGCTAACACCAGCGCAAAACCTTTGTTCCCTGAAGCGCGAGGTTTTTCGCGGATTTCCGCGGCGGCGCGGGGGTTTCCCGCTCGCGCCAGCGGGCCTAAACGGACCGCCGGCACCGCCGAGCAAGGAACAGAACACGAATGGACGCCCTCGAAACCCTACAGACGCGGCTCAGTACCTCGACTTTGGGAGACCCGGCCCCCAGCGACGAGCAGCTCCGCGCCGTGCTGAAGGCCGCCGAACACGCCCCGGATCACGGACTGATGCGGCCCTGGCGCTTCTTTGTCGTCCGGGGCGAGGCCCGCAGCCGCCTGGGCGAGGTCATGGCGGAGGCTTTGCAGAGCCGCGAACCGGAGGCAACGGCCGAACTCCTGGAGCGCGAGCGCCAGAAACCGCTGCGCGCGCCGCTGCTGGTGATCGTCGCGGCCAGACCGCGGGAACGGCGCGGCGTGCCGCAAATCGAGCAGGTGCTCGCCGCCGCCGCGGCGGCGGAGAACGTCATGCTGGCCGCGCACGCGCTGGGCGTGGGCGCCTATTGGCGCACCGGGGATCCCGCCTACGACCCGCGGGTAAAGGCGGCGCTCGGGCTGGACCCGTCCGACTCGATCATCGGCTTTCTTTACTTGGGAACGCCCGGCGCGCAGCAACCGACGCGCCGGGCCCGGCCCGAGTCGGAGGCTTTCGAGTGGTCCGCTCCCGGCGAGTGGTCGAAGCTGCCGACCGGGTAGCCTCACTAGGCCCGGTGTCGGAGTTTCCGGCCGCTCCGGTATCCTCGCGCAAGCCGTAGGAGCCGAGTTTCTCGGCGGTGGCGGCAACCGCCGCATCGGACAGGATCACCGGCCCTCCGATCAACAGGCTGTGATAGTACTGCCGGGCGAGCGTCTCCAACTCGGCCGCGAGCCACATCGCGCGGGCGAGGGTGGGCCCGCAAACGATCACGCCATGATTGGCGAGCAGGCAGGCGTTGCGCCCTGCGAGAGCCGTGAGCGCATGCCGGGCGAGTTCGCTGGTGCCGAACGTGGCGTAGGGCGCGCAGCGGATGGTGGGGCCGCCGAACGCCGCGATCATGTAGTGGCAAGCCGGGATTTCCCGCCGCGCGATGGCGAGCGCGGTCGCAAACGGCGGATGCCCATGCACCACCGCCCCGGCCTCCGGCCGCCGCAACAGGATTTCCAGATGCATGCGCCATTCCGTCGATGGCGCCGCGGGTCCGCTCCAGGCACCGTCGCCGTCCATCGTCAGGGCAACGATCTGGTCGGCGGACATTTCGTCGTACGGCACGGCCGATGGCGAGATCAGCATGCTCCGGCCGTGCCGCACGCTGATATTGCCCGAGGTGCCTTGATTGATCCCGAGCGCGTTCATGGCGCGGCACGCATCCACGATCGCCTGGCGCGTGCGCTGTTCCGCTCCCGGATTTGCTCGCTCCGGCGTCACGGCGCGAGGAACTGCAACAGCCGGGGATCGTGGCGCACGGACGCGACATCGCCTTCCAACGCAACGCGCCCGCGATCCAGCACATAGGCGTAGCGGGAAATCCGCAGCGCGAGTTCGAGATGCTGCTCCACCAGCACCACCGCCACGGTCTCGATCAGCGTTTGCAGCCGTTCGGCGATTTCCTCGATGACGCCGATCCACACGCCTTCCGTCGGTTCGTCGAGCAGCAGCACACGCGGCCTGAGCAGCAGGGCGCGGGCGATCGCGAGCATCTTGCGTTCGCCGCCCGAAAGCGTGCCGGCGACCTGGTCCATGCGCTGGCCGAGTTTCGGAAACAACGCGACCACTTCGTCCAGCGCCGCGCCGTCGCGGCCGCGCAAATTGCCCACGGCCAAGTTCTCGCGCACTGACAGCCGCGCGAAGGTGGAGAATTCCTGCGGCACGTAGCCGAGCCCGAGCCGCACGCGCCGCTCGGTCGGCAGCCGCGTCACGTCTTCGCCGGCGAATGCGATATGGCCCTGCGTGGCCGGCAACTCGCCGATGATCGCCTTCATCAAGGTGGTCTTGCCAACGCCGTTGCGGCCGAGCACCGCCACGGCGCCGGTCTGCGGTACGCTCAGCGCCACCTCGAACAGAACCTGGCTGCGGCCGTATCCGGCGCAGAGGCCGTTCACCGCGAGCGCGGGCGACTCAGACACGGGTGAGGTAGACCTCTTGCACCCGCTCGCTGGCCTGAATCTGCATCACGGTTCCGGATTCCAGAACCTTGCCCTGATCGAGCACGGTGAGCACGTCGCACAGGTCGCGAATGAAATCGAGGTCGTGTTCCACGATCACGATGGCGCAGCGGTCGCGCAACGGACGCAGGAACGCGCCGGTGACACGCCGCTCCTCCAAGCTCATGCCGGCGGTCGGCTCGTCCAGCAGCAGCAGTTTCGGCTCGGGCGCGAGCGCCATGGCGATCTCCAGCCACTGCTGCTCGCCGTGCGACAAGGCCCCGGCCAACTCCCCCCCGCGCTCCGCCAGCCCGAATTGCGCCAGCAACTGGCCCACCTGGGCGGCGAGCGCGTCGCGTGTGCGCGAGAACAGCAGCGCGCCGAGCGATCCCTTCGCTTGCAACGCCAGCAGCACGTTGTCGAATACCGACAATCCCGGCAGCACGCTCGTGATCTGAAATTTTATGCCGATCCCGGCGCGGGCCCGCTCGGGCGGCGCCGCCGCGGTCATATCGGCGCCGAGGAATACGACCTTTCCCGCGCTCGGCGACTCGGCGCCCGCGATGCACTTCAACAGCGTGCTCTTGCCCGATCCGTTGGGGCCGATGAGGCCGTGGATCTCGCCGGGCTCGACGAACAGATCGACACTGTCGAGGGCGCAAAGCTGACCGAACAGCTTGCGGATGCCCCTCGCTTCAAGCAGCGGCACCGCGCCGCCTCCCTGGAAAACGCCGGCGCGACCGCCCCCGGAGCCCGAAATCGCCGATCCGTTCGCGTTCGCTCACGAACAGGCTGATGATGCCGCCGGCACGGAAGAGGATGACCAGCAGCAGCAGCAGGCCCAGCAGCACCGGCCAGATTTTGGGAAACTGCTCCGACAGGGAGTAGCTGAGGCTTTCGATGCCGATCACGCCCAACGTGGCGCCGATCAATGTGCCGACACCGCCAAACAAGCAATAGAGCACGATTTGCGTCGAGAGCACGACACCGAGCATGCTCGGCCAGACGAACCCCTCGTGAAACGCATAGAGGCCGCCCGCCAGCCCGGCGACCGATCCGGCGAACGAGAAGACGATGCTCTTATAGGTCTCGACCCGGTAACCGAAGAAGCCGATCCGCTGCTCCTGCTCGCGAATGCCGGCGAGGGCGAGACCGAATTGCGAACGCACCAGCGCGCGACATCCGGCGTACACCACCACGGCTATCGCGAAGATCAGGTAGTAGAACGGCACGTCGCCGAACTGGTAATCGCCGATGCTCGGCAGCGGGATCGAGGGAATGCCGTTCTGGCCACCCAGGTAATACCAGGACCGCGCCAGTTCCTCGGCGGCGAAGGAGGCGGTGAGGGTGCCGAGCGCAACGAAGATCACGCTCGGCGGATGCCGGCCGAGCAGCAGAAACGCCGCCACCAGCCATGCCGTGGCCAGCCCGACCGCGATGGAAACCGGAACGACGATCAGGATCGAGCTGACGCCCAGATCGCGCGCCAGCAGCGCAACGGCGTAGCCGGCGGACCCAAAGAACAGCGCCTGTCCGAAGCTCATGATGCCGGCGAAGCCGAACACCAGATCGAAGCTGATCGCGAGCAGCGCGAGAATCAGCACGCGCCCAGCGAACACCGTGAGATAATCGGCCAGCACCAGCGGCGCGAAAGCGAAGGCGAGAAACACCGCCGCTTCCACGATCGGGATGACCCGTCGTCCCGGGCGGCTTGTACCCGAGACCGGCAGCGGAATTGCCGGTTCAGCAGCATCCGCCAATTGCCGTGAAGCTCCGTCGCTGGTCCCGCCGATCACCCGCTCAGCATTCCTTCGGATCGACCAGCCCGGGGCTCTGCTCGACGACCTCGAATTTACCGTTCTTCGCGACGGCGATGTACATCTTCATTTTGCAATGCCGTTTGCCTGGTACCATTTCGGCCGGACCGCCCGGAGCGAGCGCGATTTTCGCATGGTCGAGCGCATGCGCGACCGAATCACGGTTGACCTTGGCGGCCTCCTTCACCGCCGCGGCCCACAGCATGATGCCGCGGTACATGCCGGTCGCGGCAGCACCCGCGGCGAGCAGGTATTTCGTGTGCGGATACATCTCGTCGTACATGTGCTGGATCTTGGCGCTGCCCGAATCGATCTTGTCGACCGCCCGAAAGTAATCCAGGCAGCTAGCCAAACCCTCGATTTCGTAAGGCGCGTTGATGTTCAGCGCGTTCTCGTCGTAGTACACGCAGCACAGACGCCCGCCGCGCTTGCTGAAACCAGCTTCGTACAACTGTTTGAAGAACGGTCCGACGCCGGGTGGAATGACCGTGTTGAACACGACGTCCACCTTGCCGGACATGATGCGATTCACGGTCGCGCCGTAGTCGATCTGGTCCAGCGGATAATATTCCTCGAAAACCACCTCCCCGCCATGGTTCTCGACCAGCGTGCGGGCATACTTGTTGAGGACGTGCGGCCAGATGTAATTGGCGGACGGGAAGGCGAAACGCTTGCCGCCGTTCTTGATCAGCCACGGGATCAGGTCGTCGCATTGCTGCGCCGGGGTCGGGCCGGTGCAGTAGATATACTTCTCGCACTCCTTGCCTTCGTAGAGCTGCGGGTAGACGTAGAGCGTGCGCCCGCGCTGTACGATCGGTCCCTTGATGGCGTTGCGCATCGAACTGGTGATGCCGCCGAACACCACGTCGACGTGGTCGCGCTGGATCAGCCTGCGCACGTTGCCGACCGCGATCGCCTCGTTGGAGGCCGTATCCTCCACGTGCAATTCGACCGGACGGCCCAGCAAACCGCCCTCCTTGTTGATGATCGCGGCGCACATTTTGGCGACGTTCAGGTCGGCGTTGCCGGCGAATCCGATCGGGCCGCTCAGATCGGTCGCGATGCCGACCTTGATCGGCGCCGCCGCCCGCGCCCGGTTTGCCGGGATCACCCAACTGCCTGCCCCGGTCGCCACCGCGCCGGCCATCCAAGCGGTGCCGCGAAGTATTTTCCTGCGTCCGACAAGTGGCTCTTTGTTCATCGTGTGGCTCCCCCTCGATTGCGTTATGCCCGCAACGCCCTGCGTCCGCCAAGAAATCCGCCCGGAAGTATTTTCATGAGCGCGATGGCGATGGCAAAGACCAGAACCTCGGCCACCACCGGCGTGATGATCCAGGGCAGCGCCGCGCTCAGCGTGCCGATGGCCCCGGCGCCCAGGATCGGTCCCAGCAACGTGCCGACGCCGCCGAGCATCACCGCCAGGAAGGCCTGGATCAGGAAGCGCAGGCCGAGATCGGCGAACAGGGAGAAGATCGGCACTACCAGCGCGCCCGCGAGGCCCGCCAGCGCCACCCCGAAGGTGAACGTCACCGAATAGATCAGCCCGGTCGATATGCCGGAGGCGCGCGCGAGCGCTGGGTTTTCCAGCGAGGCCCGCACGCGCAGGCCGAACGACGTCCGGGTCAGCAGCAGCACGCTGCCCGTGATGACCAGCAACGTGATGCCGATGATGGCGACGCGCCATTTGGCGAAGGCAACGCCGTCGACCGAGAACGAGCCGAACAGCGGCGCCGGGACGTTCAGATACAGCCCGCCGATCAGGCCGCGCACCGTCTCGCGAATGACCACGCCGAGCGCGTAAGTCCCGAGCATCGCGATGATCGGCCGCGCGTAGAAGTGCCGTATAATCAACCGTTCGATGATGAACCCGATGACCGCCACGGCGATCGGTGCCAGCGCCATGGCGAGCGAGACGGGAAGCCCGTGCAGGTGCAGCAGGTAGGTGAAATACGCGCCGAGCAGCACGAACTCGCCGTGGGCGAAATTGAAGATGCCCATCATGCTGGCGACCACGCCCAGGCCGACCACGATCAGCACCATGACCGAGCTGAAACTCAGGATTTCGAAAACCGCGGTAACCGCCGTATCCACGCCAGGCCCCTTCCTTTGCCCCTCGACGAAGCTCTTGCCCTCGACGAAGCTTTTGCCTGCGACCATACAGGATCGTCCGGACGGCGCCATGGCCATGCAAGCGCCATGCCAGTGATGCGCCGGTCCAGCCTGGCGGCGACGAGGGGTTAATCCATGGCCACAGCATTGGCGCGAAAAACCTGCACGCCCTGCCGAGGCGGCATCCCGCCGCTGACCTGGGAGGAGGCGGAAGAACTGCGTGCCCAGGCGCCGGAGTGGTCGCTGCTGGACGAGGGCAAGCGCATCGAGCGGCGGTTCCGGTTTGCCGACTTCGCCGACGCCTACGGCTTCGTCAGCCGCGTCGCCGAACTTGCCGAGGACGAAGGCCATCACCCGGACATCACCTTTGGCTGGGGCTACGCGACCGTCTCGCTGTTCACGCACAAGATCAAAGGCCTGCATGAGAACGACTTCATCATGGCGGCCAAGGTGGACGAACTCACGGCAGGCAAGCCCGCGTAGCGGCCGCCGACGCAGCCGTGCCGGCTTGCAATTCGCGCGGCTCGGGCGGGATTGCGGGTTGAGGGTAAACTGCTTCCGGCCCAATTCCGCCGAGCCCTGATCGCAACACCGAGCCACGAAAGCCGAACCGACCCGTGTCGCTGCTGCCCGAACTGACGGCGCTTGCGCAGGTCCTGCTGATCGACGTCGTGCTCGCCGGCGACAATGCCGTCGTCGTCGGCCTCGCAGTCGCCGGGCTGCCGCGCGAGCAGCAGCGCAAGGCGATCGCCGTCGGCCTGGCCGCGGCGGCCATCATCCGGCTGGGCTGCGCCGCCATCACCTTCCAGTTGCTGGAGATCATCGGGCTGACCTTGGCCGGAGGCTTGCTGCTGCTTTGGGTGTGCTGGCGGATGTACCGCGATCTGCGCGCGCACCGGCGCGCCGGACCGGACGACGGCACGCCGCGCAAGACCCTGAAGCGGGCAATGCTGCAAATCGTGCTCGCCGACCTCTCCATGAGCCTGGACAACGTGCTGGCGGTCGCGGGCGCGTCCGAGGGGCATCTCTGGGTCCTCGTCGCCGGCCTCGCCATTTCGGTCGTGCTGATGGGCGTTTCCGCCGGCCTGCTCGCCCGGCTGCTGGAACGACACCGCTGGGTCGCCTGGTTCGGCGTGGCGATCGTCCTCTACATCGCGGTGAAAATGATCTGGGAGGGTTCGCACCAGGTGGCCCAGGCGGTCTGAACGGCGGCTTACAGCTACAGCAGCCCCTCCTTCCGGAAACTCAGCCAGCGTCCGTTGCCGATGATGACGTGGTCGTGCAGGACGATCGACAGCGCGTCCGCGGCCGCCTTGATCTCCTTGGTCATCGCCACGTCGTCGCGCGACGGGGTGGGGTCGCCGCTCGGGTGATTGTGCACCACAATCAGCGCGGTCGCGTGCAGCTCCAGGGCTCGCTTCACCACCTCGCGCGGATAGACTGGCGTGTGGTTCACGGTGCCGCGCGATTGCGGTTCGTCGGCGAGCAGGTGATTGCGGTTGTCCAGGAACAGGACCCGGAACTGCTCGATCCGCTCGCGAGCGAGCACAGTGTTCAGGTACTGCATCAGCCCGTCCCAGTGGCTCAGCACCGGCCGGTTCAGCACCTCGCATCGGGCCAGACGCAGCGCCGCCGCTTGGACGGTCTTCAGCGCGGCGACGCCCGCCTCGCCCACGCCCTCGATCGCCCGCAGATCCTGGGCCGGGGCGGCGATGGCCGAGGCGAAGCTACCGAAGCGGGCCAGCACGGTTTTGGCGATCGCCTTGGTGTCGCGCCGCGGCAGTGCCAGGAACAGCACCATTTCCAGGAGTTCGTGGTCGGCGAGCGCCTCCGGCCCCGCGGTGAGCAGGCGCTGCCGCATGCGGTTGCGGTGGCCCTCCGCCCCGACAGCATGCGGCGGCGCAACAGCGTCGTCCAGCGCCAGCAGTTCGCCGGAATCGCGGAGGCCCCGCGGCATTCGCCCTCCCGTCGGTGAACGCGCCAGCACGCCGATTCTGGCACGCGATCGCGCGGCGGGGAAGGGTAGAAACGCCTAGGGGTAGAAAAACGCGATGCTCAGCTCGCGAATTTCGGGTGGTCCCGTCCGGACGGCGAAATGGTGAAGACCTCGCACCCGTCCTGGGTCACGCCGATCATGTGCTCGAACTGCGCGGAGAGGCTGCGGTCACGCGTCACCGCGGTCCAGCCATCGTCCAGCACCTTCACCTCCGGGCGGCCGGCGTTCACCATCGGCTCGATGGTGAAGAACATGCCGGGCCGCAGCGCCGGGCCTTCGCCAGGCCGGCCGAAATGCAGGATGTTGGGCGCCTCATGGAAGCGCCGCCCGATGCCGTGGCCGCAGAAATCGCGCACCACGCTGAAGCGCTTGCTCTCGACGAAGGACTGGATGGCGTGGCCGAGGTCACCGAGCGTGGCGCCGGGCCGCACGGCGGCGATGCCGCGCATCAGCGCCTGATAGGTCACGTCCATCAGATTGCGCGCCCGCGTGCTCGCCGTGCCGGCGACGAACATGCGGCTGGAGTTGCCGTGCCAGCCGTTCAGCACCACGGTCACGTCGATGTTCAGGATGTCGCCGTCCTCGAGCCGCCGGTCCGACGGAATGCCGTGGCAGACCACGTGGTTGATCGAGGTGCAGATCGACTTCGGAAAGCCGCGATAGTTCAGCGGCGCGGGAACGGCGCCGTGGGCCACGATGAACTCGTGGCACAGCAGGTCGAGCGTCGCGGTGGAGACGCCCGGCTTCACATGTTCCCCGATCATGTCCAGGGTTTCCGCGGCGAGCCGTCCGGCGGCCCGCATCCCGACGAAATCCTCGGGCCCGTAAATCGTTATCCGCCGTGCGTCGCCCCCGGCGTCCATCCAGTCGCTCCATGCCGCCCGCGGGGGACCCCGCGCGAAAGCCTAAACATGTTCCAGGGGGGTAGGGGCTGCAAGACCGGTCGACCCGGCTTCCGCTCCGGGCCGCGTTGTCCTCAGCGGTTGGCCAGCCGCTCCGACGAGTCGCAATGCTTGGCATGTGCGGCGCAGCCGTTATACGCCACGGCCCGGCGATGCCTGGCCGGGTGGTGATGCCGGTGCTGTCGCGCGACGCGCTTGAGGTGACGGCGCGCAACCCGATGATGCCGTTTCGCGCCTTGTTGCAGCGCGACTCGCTTCAGGCGAACGCGGCTGCGAGCGGCCTTGTGATGGCCATGGCGCGAACCATGGTGCCCGGCGCGCGCCACGCGGCTCGCGTGGCGGCCCCGTCGCGAGGCGGCATGCGCCCGGTGCGCGCGCGACTCGCTCCGCTGCATCACAAACCGGATCGTCGCCGCATGCGCGCTGCCGACAAGCCGCGGAATACTGACCACTACCGGGGTGGTTCGCGGCACCACCGGCACGTCCATGGCCACGAATCCCTGGTCGAGCAGCGCGGCCATGTGGATGTCGCGCCTCGCGTTCGACCCGGCGCCCAACACCACGCCGATCAAGCGCACGCCGCCGCGCAGCGCGCTGGTGACCAAGTTGTGCCCGGCCGCGCGCGTGTAACCGGTCTTGATGCCGTCCGCGCCCGGATAGGTCGTCAGCAAATGGTCGTGGTTGGGAATGACGCGTCCGTGGAACACGAACTCGGGGGTGCTGAAATAGCGGTACTCGGCCGGGAAATCCTGCACCAGCCGGCGCGCGAGCACCGCCATGTCGTGGGCGGTCGTGACTTGATCCGGGTCGGGCAGACCCGACGCGTTGCGAAAGATCGTCGCCGTCATGCCGAGCGCCCGGGCGCGCAGGGTCATCATGGCGGCGAATCGCTCCTCGCTGCCCCCGAGCAGTTCGCCGAGCGCGGAAGCTGCGTCATTGGCCGATTTGGTGACCAGCGCCAGCAGCGCCTGGCGGACGGTAAGCCGCATGCCCGGAACGAGGCCCAGCTTGGAGGGCGACATGGACGCGGCGTGCGCGGAAACCGGCACCAGTTGATCGAGGCTGACCCGCCGGTCCCGCAACGCCTCGAACAGCATGTAAGCCGTCATCATCTTGGTGAGGCTGGCGGGATAGCGGAGCTCGTCGGGATTTACCGCCTCCAGCACGCGTCCGGTTCCGGCGTCAATGACGATCGAGCTGTACCGCTCCGACCCGATCTGTGCCGCGGCCGGCCCCGAATACAGCGGCGCCGACAGTGCCAGCACGAGCGCGACGAGCAGTGCCGAGCGGTGGCTTGTTCGACCGTGGTCCTGGCCTCGCCGGAACGCGAATCGCAGAGCGCACACGGCCAGGCCAGACGTCCAACCATAGGTTGCAACCCCCTAAACTGAGCCGTTCCGATTGTAATTTTCGGCGCGCGCGCTGTCCAGGAAAAACAGGGGGCCTTTGAAGGGCTTACTGGGGGATGTTTCAGGAGCGGTTGTGATTCGTGGACCAGATTTCTTTGTGCACCGCACAAATTTCGCTTGACGGCGCGTGAACTCACTTCTACGTAAGGATCTCGTGTTGCAGCGCAGCAAAGTCGCTGCGGCCAATCGGAGTGCGTGGGCCAGTGCGGGTCGGCGGGATCCGCTCCGGCGCGCCAATTCGAAGGAGACACGGCGATGATGAAACCAAGAGCGATCGAAGCCGCGTCGGCGGCGAGCGACGCGGTGCAGGGGCCCCGACCCGAGGCGGGGGCGACCGGCGCCAGGAATCTCGAGCAGACCGCCTCGAACATCAAGGCTGGCGTGGCCGCGGCTACCGCCGGTTTCGAGCAAACTCAGGAGCGAGTGAAGGATCAGATGGACAAGGCAATGCGCGCGGCGGAAGAGATGGTGACGTTCGGCCAGGGCAACCTGGAAGCGGTGATGAGGGCGAGCCAGGTCTGGCTGGCCGGGGTTCAGGACCTCTCCAAGCAGGTGGCCACCACGGCCCAGGAGCAGGTCGACGCCACGGTGACGGCACTACGCGCGCTCTCGACGGTGCGCTCGCCCAAGGAGGCGATCGAACTGCAGACCAATCTGGCGCGGACCTCGTTCGAGAAGGCGATCACCGAGACGCGCCGGCTGAGCGACTCCTCGTACAAGCTGGCCGAGCAGACCGCCGCCCCGATCGCGGCGCGGCTGACCCTGGCGTTCGAGAAGTTCGGGCGCGTCCCCGCATAACTCGGCCCTCGGCCGTGCCTTCGGCCTCCCTGAGTCGGACCTGTCGCGAGAGCGAGCCCGGGACGCCAGTCGCCCCGGGTTTTTTGTCGCGCGGGTCTGAGGTAGCGTCCGGCCGGCACGCCCCGGGCGCCCACCGGTCACGCCGGGCGCTGAATTGCGCGCGATGGACTTTCCCCGGTGCGGCGGCTTCCGATATTGTCGCCATTGTGAAGGAGCCGTAGCGGACAGACGTACTGGCGGGGCGTAACCCGAGACGGGTAACTCCAGGTCGGGACACCGAGGCCGCAGGAAGTATCTGACGATGAGCGAAGGCGACAAGCGCGGCGGAGTGGAGGGGCCGGCCACCGGCGTGGTGGTGAAGGCGCGGCCGAAGACCCGCAAGCCCGCGATGTACAAGTACTGATGCTGAACGACGACTACACGCCGATGGAGTTCGTCGTGCATGTCCTCGAACGCTTCTTCCAGAAGTCGCGCGAGGAGGCCACGCGCATCATGCTGCACGTGCATCGGCGTGGCGTCGGCGTCTGCGGCGTCTATACCTACGAGGTGGCCGAGACCAAGGTGACGCAGGTCATGGACCTGGCGCGGCAGAACCAGCACCCGTTGCAGTGTACCATCGAGAAAGAATAGGCGCCGCGCACGCCGCGCCTGGGCCAAGACGATCCCCGCCCACTTGGCGGCGCGCCCCCCAGAACGTATGTGATCAATGCGGCGATGCGGGGACGACTTCGCGGGTTATCGACGAATTAACTGGCGCGGCGCCACCCAAATCGAGAAATAATGATTGCGCGGCCGTCGGGCACCGGGGGAGATTTCGCGCCGGTCCGCGTTTTCTGCGAGAGCCGCCGAGGGGTCGGGCACCTTCGCCAGACCCGGGCATCCTGCTCGCGATACCCGGAGCCCAAAGCTAGAGGAGCGCTGCCGATCATGCTGTCGCGAAACCTGGAACAGACGCTCCATCGCTCGCTCGCGCTCGCCAGCGAGCGCCGGCACGAATACGCGACCTTGGAGCATCTGCTGCTGGGTTTGGCCGAGGACAGCGACGCCGCGACGGTGTTGCGCGCCTGCGGCGTCGATCTGGACAAGCTGCGCGGCGACCTGGTGGAGTTCCTGGACAAGGATCTCGCCGGGTTGGCCACCGACCGGCCGGGCGACCCCAAGCCGACCGCCGGCTTCCAGCGCGTGGTGCAGCGCGCCGCCATCCACGTGCAGTCCTCGGGCCGCGACGAGGTCACCGGGGCGAACGTGCTGGTGGCGCTGTTCAGCGAGCGCGAAAGCCACGCCGTTTACTTCCTGCAACTCCAGGACATGACCCGGCTCGACGCGGTGAACTTCATCAGCCATGGCATCGCCAAGGCGCCCGGTCGCTCGGCCCCGCGCCCGGTGCAGGGCGCCAGCAACGCCTCCGAGGGCGCCTCGGAATCCGAGCGCGAGGAGAAACCGGGGCGGCGCAACCAGGACGCCCTCAGTACCTATTGCGTGAACCTGAACAAGAAGGCGATGGCGGGCAAGATCGACCCGCTAATCGGGCGCGAGGTCGAGATCGAGCGGACGATCCAGATCCTGTGCCGCCGCACCAAGAACAACCCGCTCTATGTGGGCGACCCGGGCGTCGGCAAGACCGCCATCGCCGAGGGCCTGGCGAAGCGCATCGTCGAGGGCGACGTGCCCGAGGTGCTGGGCAAGTCCACCATCTACGCGCTCGACATGGGCGCGCTGCTCGCCGGCACGCGCTACCGTGGCGATTTCGAGGAGCGGCTGAAGGCGGTCGTGACCGAGTTGGAGAACCAGCAGGGCGCGGTGCTGTTCATCGATGAAATCCACACCGTGATCGGCGCGGGCGCGACCAGCGGCGGTGCCATGGACGCGTCCAACTTGCTGAAGCCGGCGCTCGCTTCCGGCACGCTGCGCTGCATCGGCAGCACCACGTACAAGGAATTCCGCAACTATTTCGAGAAGGACCGCGCCCTGGTCCGCCGCTTCCAGAAGATCGACGTGAACGAGCCGTCGCTGGAGGACTCGATCAAGATCCTGCGCGGGCTGAAGGCGAATTACGAGCGGCACCACAAGGTGCGTTACACCGACGAGGCGATCCGCGCGGCGGTGGAGCTGTCGTCCAAATACATCAACGACCGCAAGCTGCCGGACAAGGCGATCGACGTGATCGACGAGGTCGGCGCCTCGCGCATGCTGCTGCCCGAGCACAAGCGCCGCAAGACCGTCACCTTGCGCGACGTGGAGGAGATCGTCGCCAAGATCGCGCGCATTCCGCCCAAGTCGGTCTCGGCCGACGACAAGGAGACGCTGCGCAACCTCGAACGCGACGTGATGTCGATGGTGTTCGGCCAGGACCGCGCCATCGAGGCGCTGGCCGCCGCCATAAAGCTATCCCGCGCCGGGCTGCGCGACCCGGAAAAGCCGATCGGCAACTATCTGTTCAGCGGCCCCACCGGCGTCGGCAAGACCGAGGTGGCGCGCCAGCTCGCGAAGACGCTCGGCATCGAACTGATCCGCTTCGACATGTCGGAATACATGGAGCGGCATTCGGTGTCGCGCCTGATCGGTGCCCCGCCCGGTTACGTGGGCTTCGATCAGGGCGGGCTGCTGACCGATGCGGTCGACCAGCACCCGCACGCGGTGCTGCTGCTGGACGAGATCGAGAAGGCGCACCCGGACCTGTTCAACATCCTGTTGCAGGTGATGGACCACGGCAAGCTCACGGATCACAACGGCAAGACGGTCGATTTCCGCAATGTGATTCTGATCATGACCACCAACGCCGGTGCCTCCGACCTCGCCAAGGAAGCGATCGGCTTCGGCCGCGAGGGCCGGGCGGGCGAGGACGAGGATGCGATCCGGCGCCTGTTCACGCCGGAATTCCGCAACCGCCTCGATGCGGTGATCCCCTTCGCCGGCCTCACCCCGGAAATCGTCGGCCGGGTGGTCGAAAAGTTCGTCATGCAGCTCGAGGCGCAGCTCGCCGACCGCAACGTGACGATCGAGCTGTCCTCGGCGGCGAAGGAGTGGCTGGCCGAACGCGGCTACGACCGGCTCTACGGCGCGCGGCCGCTGGCCCGCGTGATCCAGGACCACGTGAAGAAGCCGTTGGCGGAGGAACTGCTGTTCGGCAAGCTCGCGCGCGGCGGCGCGGTGAAGGTGACCTTGAAGGATGGCGCGCTGGCCTTCGAGTTCATCGAGGCGAGCGTGCCGGCCCTGCCGCGCCCGGAGGGCGACGGCGACGAGGGCGGCTCGGAGCGCGAATCCGAAATCGCCGAGTAACCCCGCCTTTCCGGCGGAAGCCGCGGCGCGCGCTGGGCAATCCGCGCGCGCCGCTTTTTGTCGCGGAGCTGTCTCCGGCGTTTGTCCGGGCCGCTTCGGAGGGCTTTGCTGGGCTCTGGCAATCCCGCCGATGCCCACGATCTGAATGGGAACGCGGGCCGCGCCATCTCCCGCAGTTCATCGACCTGCCGACGAGAGAGACCACATGCGCCGCCGCCGTGGCCGCCCGCTGGACGGGTGGCTGATCATCGACAAGCCGCCGGGGCTGACCAGCACCGACGTGGTGAACAAGGTGCGCCGCACCTTCGACGCGCAGAAAGCCGGGCATGGCGGCACGCTCGATCCACTGGCGACCGGCGTGCTGCCGGTCGCGTTCGGCGCGGCCACCAAGACCGTGCCCTATGTCATGGACGGCACAAAACTCTACCGCTTCACTATCCGCTTCGGCGAGGCGCGCGATACCGACGACGCGGACGGGCAGGTGATCGCCAGTTCGGACGAGCGGCCCACCGACCAGCGGATCCGCGCGGCGCTGCCCGCCTTCATCGGCGACATCATGCAGATTCCCCCCGTGTTCTCGGCCGTGAAGGTGGCCGGCGAGCGGGCCTACGACATGGCGCGCGAGGGCCGTCCCGCCGCGCTGCCGCCGCGCCCGGCTCACGTGGACCGATTTGACCTGATCGAGCGCCCTGATCCCGATACCGCCGTGCTGGAAGCCGAATGCGGCAAGGGCGTCTACATGCGCAGTCTGGCGCGCGACCTGGCCGTCGCCTGCGGGACGGTCGGCCATATTTCCGCCCTGCGTCGGTTGCGCGTCGGACCCTTCACCGAGGCGCAGGCGATTCCGCTGGACAAAGTGCTCGCGTCCGGCGATACGGCGCCCGCTTCCCCGGACTTGCTGCTTCCGGTCGCGACCGCGCTGGCCGACATCCCGGCACTGGCCCTGACCGAAGCCGAAGCCGCCGCCCTCTCGCACGGTCAGGCGATCAGCCTGGTCGATCTGATGGGGCGGATTCCACGGACGGCCGATCCCCAAGGCGGGTTGGCGCGTGCCATGGCGGGGAGCCGCGTGCTTGGCTTGTGCCGCCTCGAAGACGGCTGGCTCAGGCCGGAACGGTTGCTGTAGCCGCGCGCCACGCGCCCTTTCACCTCGGAGCCGGAGATCAGGCGATGTCGATTACCGCGGAGCGCCGCACGGCGCTCGTCCAGGAATACGCCAGGGTGCCGAACGATACCGGCAGCCCGGAGGTGCAGGTGGCGATCCTCACCGAGCGCATCGGCAACCTGACCGGGCACCTGAAGACCCACGCCAAGGATTTTCACTCCCGGCGCGGCCTGCTGATGCTGGTCGGGCAGCGGCGGAGCCTGCTCGACTATTTGAAGCGCAAGGACGCCTCGCGGTACGAAACCCTGATCGCGCGACTGAACCTGCGGCGCTAATAATTCCGCCGCGCTGGTGGCCTCGGCGTCGTCCGGGCCCATATAGCCGACTGGCTCCCGCGCCGTGGTGGTGCGGGTGGCAACCCGCGCATGCGGCGGGACACAGGAACGGCCGATCCGGCACCAGCCGACAGGCGGGAGTCGCGACGGCGTTTCCGGCCACATGGTTTCCGCGGCTTGCGCCCTTACCGCGCGCAGACCGCCGCGGACTACCAACGCTGCGCTTGCGTTGGGGTCCCTCCATGCCGCCCGAGACGCCGTCTCCCCCGAGGAGGCGCAGGATCGTTCCGGGATGCTGGCCCGCGCACGCGCCATCCTGAGGACGCGTACCGAATGTTCAATTATTTCCGCAAGGAACTCGACTGGGGCGGCCGCAAGCTGGTCCTGGAAACCGGCAAGATCGCCCGCCAGGCCGACGGCGCCGTCCTGGCGCGCTACGGCGATACGATCGTGCTCTGCACTGCCGTGGGCGACAGGAACGCCCGGCCGGGGCAGGACTTCTTTCCGCTCACGGTGAATTACCAGGAGAAGGCCTTCGCGGCCGGCAAGATCCCCGGCGGGTTCTTCAAGCGCGAGGGAAGGCCGTCGGAGCATGAAACGCTGGTCAGCCGGTTGATCGACCGCCCGATCCGCCCGCTGTTCCCCGAGGGCTTCCGCAACGAGGTCCAGGTCATCGCCACGGTGCTGAGCCACGACCTCGAGAATGCCGCCGACATCGTCGCCATGATCGGCTGCTCGGCGGCGCTGACGCTCTCCGGCATCCCGTTCTTCGGCCCGGTCGGCGGCGCGCGGGTCGCCCAGATCGACGGCCAGTACGTGCTGAACCCGACCGCGGAGCAGCGCGAGCAATCGCAGCTCGATCTGGTGGTCGCCGGCACCGCCGAGGGCGTGCTGATGGTCGAGAGCGAGGCGAGCGAGCTGTCCGAGGCGGCCATGCTCGGCGCGGTCACCTTCGGTCACCAGCAGTTCCAGCCGGTGATCCAGGCCATCATCGAACTGGCCGAGCACGCGGCGAAGGACCCGTGGGACATGGTGGAGCCGGCGGAGCAGGAGCGCGAGCTGCGCACCCGCATCGAGGAACTGGCCCGCGCGCCGCTCGCCGAGGCCTATCACGAGCGCGCGAAGCAGCTCCGCCAGGAGAAGGTCGCGGCGATCAAGAAGCAGGTCGTCGAGCGGCTGGAAGAAGAGGGGCTGGACGTCGTTCGCGCCAAGCCGCTGCTCAAGGACGTCGAGGCGGAGGTGGTGCGCGACGCCGTTCTCGACACCGGCATCCGCATCGACGGGCGCGACACCCGGACCATTCGCCCGATCGTCGCCGAAGTCGGCGTGCTGCCACGGGCGCACGGCAGTGCGCTGTTCACCCGCGGCGAGACGCAGGCGCTCTGCGTGGCCACGCTCGGCACCGGCCAGGACGAGCAGGTGATCGACGCGCTCGCGGGCGAGTACCGCGAGCATTTCATGCTGCACTACAACTTCCCGCCCTACTCGGTGGGCGAGGCCGGACGCATGGGCAGCCCGGGGCGGCGCGAGATCGGCCACGGCAAGCTGGCCTGGCGCGCCATCCACCCGCTGCTGCCGGACAAGGAAGTGTTTCCGTACACCTTGCGCATCGTCAGCGAGATCACCGAGTCCAACGGCAGTTCGTCCATGGCGACGGTGTGCGGCAGCTCGCTCGCGCTGATGGACGCGGGCGTGCCGCTGAAGCGCCCGGTCGCCGGCATCGCCATGGGATTGATCAAGGAGGAGCGCGGCTTCGCGGTGCTCTCGGACATCATCGGCGACGAGGACCATCTCGGCGACATGGACTTCAAGGTCGCCGGCACGGAAGCGGGCGTCACCAGCTTGCAAATGGATATCAAGATCACCTCGATCACGCCGGAGATCATGCGCATCGCGCTCGATCAGGCGCGCGAGGGGCGGCTGCACATCCTGGGCGAAATGGCCAAGGCGATCACCGGCGCGCGCAGTGACGTCGCCGCCACCGCGCCGCGCATCCACGTCATCAACGTGCCGAAGGACAAGATCCGCGAGATCATCGGCACCGGCGGCAAGGTGATCCGCGAGATCGTCGAGGTGACCGGCTGCAAGATCGACATCGACGACGACGGCACGGTGAAGATCGCCGCCACCGACCAAGCCGAGGCGCAGGCCGCGATCGACTGGATCCGCGGCATCGTCGCCGAGCCCGAGGTCGGCGTCATCTACACGGGCAAGGTGGTGAAGACCGCCGATTTCGGCGCCTTCGTGAACTTCCTGGGCTCCCGCGACGGGCTCGTGCATATCAGCGAGTTGGCGTCGGGGCGCGTGAACAAGACCTCCGATATCGTGAATGTCGGCGATCTGGTGCGCGTGAAGGTGCTGGGCTTCGACGACCGCGGCAAGGTGAAGCTGTCCATGCGTGTGGTCGATCAGGCCACCGGCGAGGACATTTCCGAGAAGGTCGGCCCGAAAGGCGGCCGCGAGCCCGCGAACGCCGCGAGCGGTTCGAGACCGGACATGCCGCCGAGTAGCCCGATCGCATGACAGATCCGTGAGGGCTCGTGACATTATGGCGACGCCCGTCTATGGCGACGGGACGGGCGTCGCCGCGCTCCGCGTGGGTTTTTGCCGGCCGTAATCGGCCGAGCGGCGGATGCGCGAATCTCAGAGGAAGACGGCAGCCATGATGGCGATCGATACGATCCGCATGGGCGGCGTGGACGTGCTCCCGCTGGTCGAAGGCGGCAAGGGCATTTCCGTCTCGAACGGCGTCTCGTCCGGCAATTGGGCGGCGGCCGGCGGGGTCGGCACGTTCAGCGCCGTGAACGCCGACAGCTACGACGCGAACGGCCAACTGGTCGAGCAGGTCTATCATGGCCGGACTCGCCGGGAGCGGCACGAGGAGTTGATCGCCTACGCGATTTAGGGCGGCATCGCCCAGGCGCGGCAGGCCTACGAACTGGCCGCCGGAAAGGGCCGGATACACGCCAACATCCTTTGGGAGATGGCCGGGGCGGAGCACGTCATCACCGGCGTGCTGGAAGGCGCGCGCGGGCTGATCAGCGGGCTCACCTGCGGCGCCGGCATGCCGTACCGGCTGTCCGACATCGCGGCGAAGTTCGGCGTCTACTACTACCCGATCATTTCCTCGGCCCGCGCCTTCAACGCGCTGTGGAAACGCGCCTACCACAAGGCCGCCGGGTTGCTCGGCGGTGTCGTGTACGAAGACCCCTGGCTCGCCGGCGGCCACAACGGGCTGTCGAACAGCGAGGACCCGACCAAGCCGGAGGACCCGTTCCCGCGCGTGCTGGCGCTGCGCAAGCTGATGCGGGAATTCGGCCTGGGCGAAACGCCCATCATCATGGCCGGCGGCGTGTGGTGGCTGGAGGAGTGGGAGGACTGGATCGGCAACCCCGATCTCGGGCCGATGGCCTTCCAATTCGGCACCCGGCCGCTGTTGACCCAGGAAAGCCCGATCGGCGAGGCCTGGAAGCGCAAGCTACTGACACTCAAGGAAGGCGATATCTTCCTGAACCATTTCAGCCCGACCGGCTTCTGGTCGAGCGCGGTGAACAACCGGTTCATCGAGGAACTGCGCGAGCGCAACGAGCGTCAGGTCGCGTACACCACCGAGCCGGTCGGCGAGCACGTGGCGCCGTTCGGCGTCGGCCCGCGCAAGCGGTTGGTTTACTTGACGCCCCATGACCTGGAACACGCGCTGGGCTGGGAGGCGCAGGGCTTCATCGAGGCGCTGCGCACGCCGGATTCGACCCTGGTTTTCGTCACCGCCGCCAAGGCCGAGGAACTGCGCGCCGATCAGGTCGCCTGCATGGGCTGCCTGAGCGAGTGCCGCTTCTCCAACTGGAGCCAGCACCCGCCGGATTACAGTACCGGCAAGAAGGCCGACCCGCGCAGCTACTGCATCCAGAAGACCTTGCAGACGGTCGGCCATCAGTCGGACGATCCGGAGCAGATGGAGAACAATCTGATGTTCTCTGGCCACAACGCCTTCCGCTTCGCCTCCGACCCTTTCTATTCCAACGGCTTCATCCCGACGGTGCGGCAATTGGTGGAGCGAATCCTGACCGGCAGGTAAAGCTGCGGAAGCATCGCAGCGAGGCCGATTGAGGCTGGTTCACCCCGTCAGCGCGAGACGCAGAACGGCGAGGCAGTTCGGGGCCGCTATGCGGCGGCCCTCCTCTCGCCATGGCGAAATTTGCATTGTCCTCGCGCTTGCCGTGCTTGCCGGAATGGGCGCGGCGAAGGCGCCGAAGCAACGCTCGCCCGAAGCGGCCCGCCAGCAACTGCACCAGGTCGAGCGCGACCGGGCGGCGAAGCTGGCGGCCCAGCGGCAGGCCGCGGAACGCGCCCGAACGGCGCAGGCGGAACAGGCGCGGCTGGCCGCCGAACGCGTCCTCGCCGCCGCGCGGCTGCGTAAGGCCGAACTCGCCACCTTGGCGGCCGCCCAACGGATGGACGCGCTCGCCCGCCGGCGCCGCGAGGCCGAGGCGCGGCTCAAGCGGCGCGCCGCCGATCTCGCGCCCCTGCTGCCGCTGATCGCACGCCTGTCGCGCTTCCCGGCTGAGACCTTGCTCGCCGTGCCCGCGCCGCCTGAGGACGCGTTGCGCGGCGTGCTGGTGCTGCGGGGCATCAGCCGCCAGCTCGAATCCGAGGCGGAGGCGCTGCGGCGCGAACAGGACGAGGTGGCCCGGCTCACTCGCGAAATCGCCGCCGAGACCCCGCGTCTCGCGGCGGCGGAGTCGGAGCAGGCGCGGCAGTCGGCGGCGCTCGACCGGCAGTTCGCGGCGGCCCACCACGACGCGCGCCTCGCCGAGGACGAAGCCGCCGATGCCGAGCGGCAGGCGGCGCGGGACGCCGCGCGCGCCGCCAACCTGCGCGACGTGATCGCCCGCCTGGAGGCCGACCGCCGCGCCGCCGAGGCGCGCGCCCGCGAGGCCGTCGCGCGAGCGGCACGCCGGCGCCACGAGGCCGAGGCGAGCAAGGCGCGGCGCGAGCAGCAGGCGCTGGCGCGGCCGGCCGGCCCCGGACCCGGCGAGCCGCACGGGCAATTGACCGCGCCGGTGGCCGGAACCGTGCTTAGATCGTTCGGTCAGGCCACCGAGGCCGGCCCCGCCGAGGGCATTTCTTACCGGACACCCCCCACCGCCCGCGTGGTCGCCCCATGCGGGGGAAAATAGTTTTTGCAGCGCCGTTCCGATCATACGGGTTATTGTTGATCCTGGATTGCGGAGCGGGTTACCATTTCGTCCTGGCGGGGCTCGACCGCCTGGACGTGCAAGTGGGACGGCGCGTGCAGGCACGCGAGCCGGTCGGCGCCATGGCGGGCTGGGACCCGCACACGTCGGCCGCCCGTCCGACCCTTTACCTGGAGCTCCGGCACAACGGACAGCCGGTCAACCCTGTCCCATGGTTGAAGGCGCGAGCGTAAGGCGGCGGCCGGACGGTTCCGGCGGCCGCCGGACTGGATAGGCGTGACTGGTTACGCGTGACACGAGGGGGTCAATTCGGATGAAATTACGCACCGGCCTGTTGCTGGGAGCCGCGTTTTCGGCAGGAATCGCCGCTGGACCTGCCGCTGGGCTGATGGCCCGGGGGTTCGGGCTGCATATCGGCATGCCGACGGCGTTTGCCGACAGCAGCGACACCACGGACACCTACCGACTGCTCAGCCTGTTCGGTGACGTGTTCGAGCGCGTGCGCGCCGACTATGTGGAACCGGTGAAGGACCGCGAACTGGTCGAGAACGCGATCAACGGCATGCTCACCGGCCTCGATCCGCATTCGAGCTACATGAATGCCAAGGCGTTTCGCGACATGCAGGTGCAAACGCGCGGCGAGTTCGGCGGGCTCGGCATCGAGGTCTCGCAGGACAGCGGGTTCATCAAGGTCATCACCCCGATCGACGACACGCCGGCCGCTCATGCCGGCATCAAGGCGGGCGACCTGATCCTGGCGCTCGACGGCAAGAGCGTGCAGGGGCTTTCCCTGAACGACGCGGTCGAGAAGATGCGCGGCGCGCCGAACACCAAGATCACGCTGACGGTGAAGCGCCAGGGCGTCGACAAGCCGATGGAGTTCACGCTGACGCGCGAAGTCATCCACATCAAGACCGCGCGGTCGCATCTGGAGGGCGACGTCGGCTACATCCGCCTCACCCAATTCAACGAGCAGGCCGATCCTGGCATCCGCGCGGCGATTCAGAAGCTGAAGCAGCAATCGGGCGGGCACCTGAAGGGTTACGTGCTCGACCTGCGCAACAATCCGGGCGGGCTGCTCGATCAGGCGGTCGCGGTGGCGAACGACTTCCTGGATCGCGGCGAAATCGTCTCGACCCGCGCACGCCATCCCGACGACAGTCAGCGCTGGGACGCCAAGCAGGGCGATCTGACCGACGGCGCGCCGTTGGTGGTGCTGATCAACAACGGCTCGGCCTCCGCGAGCGAGATCGTCGCCGGCGCGCTGCAGGACAACCGCCGCGCGATCCTTCTCGGCGTGCGCAGCTTCGGCAAGGGCTCGGTGCAGACCGTGGTCCCGCTACCCGGCAACGGCGCCATGCGGCTGACCACGGCGCGCTACTACACGCCGTCGGGCCGCTCGATCCAGGGTCGCGGCATCACGCCCGACGTGCCGGTGCAGGAGACACGTGCCGACGAGCCGAAGTTCGTGCCCGAGCGCGAGGCCGATTTGCGGCACATCATCACCAACAGCGGCGGCACCGAATCCGCGCCGGCCCCGCGGACCGATCTGCCGCCGATCGTGAAGACCATCCCGAAGAAGCCACCGACGTCGTGGCCGGCCTACGATGCGTCGAAGTCTTCGACCGACTTTCAGCTCCAGCAGGCAGTGAAGCTCATCGACACAATGGGGGTGACGAGGCGCGTTTCCGCGCAATGAACGGCGCGGGTTCCGCCGCATGACCTCGCAAGCGGACGCGGGCGCCGTGCCGATGGAGCGGCGCTCGCGGGCCGGTCGAGCCCTGGCGGCGATCTGGGTTTTGGTTCTGGTCCTGCTCGCCGCCGGGGCGGCATGGCTCCAGGTGCTCGGCCCGCCCCGGTCGGGCCCGGCGAGTCGGTCGCCGCCCGCGGTGGCACAGCCGCAGCCTCCGTCCGCCGCCTTGCCGGCCGGGGGGGGCTCGGCTGCTTCGCCGGGGCCCGCCACGTCGACGCCGGCCACGCCGCCCGCCGCGGGTGTCGCGGCTGCTCCACCGACGGCCACCCCGGCGGCCGCGAGGCCCGAAGCAACAACGGGCACGGCGCCCGGCGCGCCGACCATGTCGCCGCCGGCCACGGCCGCGCTACCTGCTCCCGAGCCGGCAGCCGGCGCCGCCGCGAAGGCCGCACCGACGCCGCCATCCACCGCTCCGGGCAACGCCGGCGCCAAATCGCCGGAGTGACGGCGGGGTGCCAAGCCCCGACCTCGCCCGGCTTCCCTATCGCCTGAATGTCGGGGCCGCGCTGTTCGACCGGCACGGCAAGGTGCTGGTGGCACGCCGCGCCCACCTTCCGAACGCGGAAGGCGTTGCCGGCGGCTGGCAGTTGCCGCAGGGCGGGATGGACCCCGGCGAGGAGCCGCGGCGGGCGGTGATGCGGGAACTGCAGGAGGAAATCGGCACCGACCGCGCGCGCATCGTCGGCGAGCACCCGGACTGGCTCAGCTACGATCTGCCCGCGGCATTGCTCGGCCGGGCCCTCGGCGGGCGCTATCGTGGGCAGCGGCAGCGCTGGTTCGCGCTCAGGTTTCTCGGCACGGACGCGGATATCCGGCTCGATCTCGACCCGCATCCGGAATTCGACGCCTGGCGCTGGAGCGAGCTTGCGGAACTGCCCGCGCTGGCGGTCGGGTTCAAGCGGCCGATCTACGAAGTCTTGGCGCGGTCATTCGCGCCGTTTGCCTGTCCGCCGGCGTCCGGCGAGGACACTCAGTCGTAGCGCGCGAGAAACCTGTCCGCCAGGGCGAGCGTGCCCGCCGCGTACGTTTCCGCCGAGTTCACGCGCCGCCGGCGCCTCGGCGTGCGAGCCGATCCAGGCGAGCAGCAGCATCCGCCGCAGCATGACGAAGGTCGGAATTTCCGCCTCGTGCTCGCGCGCGAACGGTGCGATCGCGCGGTATCCGCGCAGCCAAGCCGCAAGCAAGTCCGGCACGGCGGGATCGTCCTCGAAGAAGCTCACGGCGGCCGCGAAATCGTAGGCGAACCAGCCGAAGCCGCAATCGTCGAAATCGATCACGTGTAGCGTGTCGCCGTCGCCCAGAAGATTGGCGAGGCGGAGGTCGGCATGGATCAGGCCGAACCGATCCGCCGCCGTCCCGAACCGCGCCAGCCGAACACGCAGACAACTCGCCGTTCGGTCCAACAGCGCCGTGCCGGCCGGGTCCAAGCGGGGTCCGGCTCGCCAGTCGCCCCAGACCGCGCGATCGCCCAGCGCCGTGGCGAAATCCCAGGTCTTGCGCGTAAACGCCGCCGGCGGCGCCCAGCCCCGCGCGTGCCGATGCAAGCGCGCGGTGATCGCGCCCAGCGCGCGGAACGTGCTCGCCAGTTCCGTCCCCTTCCCCGGCTCCCGGCCCGGCACATGCTCGAACGCGACGGCCAGCGGTTCGGCGGGGCGGCCATCCCCTTCCGTTGCGCAAGCGCGTCGGGGAGCGGCGAAAACAGGCAATCGTCGGATCAGTTGCCCGTCCACGGCCGGAACTGGCGCGGGGGTGGCAATGCCAGCCTCGTCTCGCAGCGCCATGATCCAGGCGAGTTCCGAGCGGATTTCGTCCGCGCCGTGGTAACCCGGCCGATGCACGCGCAAGACGAGCACCCGACCCGATTCCGGATCGCGCAGCAGAAAGATGGCGTTTTCCGAAACGCTCAGCAGCGTCACCTGTGTCCGGGGCGCGAGCCGCCAAGTGGGCAAGGCGGCAACCACGGCGCGTTGCAGCGCACGCAGCGGGCCCTCGTCATGGCCGCCCGACATACGCGCCGTTACGCCCTTCCTGCTCCGTCACGCCGCGCACGATTGCTCTCCCAGGCTTCTTCTGCGAACGCCCGTTTCATACACGCTAACCGATCGGTCAGAGCAAGCCGAGGGTGAGCGGATCAGGTTTTCCGTGGAAATACTTTTCCAGAGCATCTTTGAAAACCCTATCGTCAGATGCGCCATTGGAAAATAACGTCATTGATGATCGAAATTTCAGATCGTCAGGATAACCGAAAATCTCCTCGATTTGTGGTTTGTCGGCAATAATCGCCAGCCGCGCGCACTCGCGAAGTCTCGGCCCGAGAGTGGGGTGACCCAAATACTGCTCGGCTTCGTCCCGGCAGGAGATCGCATATTTCTGGGCCAGAGGGCTCGTTCCGAGTCCCTTCATCTGCGGAAACACGTACCACATCCAGTGTGTCCTTTTGCGGCCTTGCCGTAATTCCGCGCACGCGCGCTCGAACACCGACTGCTGCGCGTCGACGAAGCGTTGCAGGTTGTAGCGATCGTTCATCATCCCCTCGCGACTGGGTAGCCGGGCCTCGCAACCGATAGCAGACGGCGGCGGGGAGACGCACGGACCCGAACGGGCGTGGGACAAGGCCCCGCCCGGCAGCGCCCCCACTCTTTGCTTTTCGGTTACTGCCGCCGTGTAGTTTTACCCTGCCCGGCGCTCAAGCCGCGCGGGCCGGAGGGCGCGATGAAAATCAACCTCGTTTGGGACCCGAGCGCCGCCGGCGCGCCGACAGGGTTCCAAACGGCGGTCTCGGCCGCGGCGGACTACCTGGACAACCTGATCGCCAACCCGATCACGGTGAACATCAAGGTCGGCTACGGCGAGGACAACGGCCAGTCGATCGGCAACGCGCTGGCGAGCGGCGGGCCGTTCATTTACGGCCAAGGCCTGACTTACGCGCAAATCAGGGCCGAACTGGCGCTCACCGCGGACTCCGTCGCCGACGCAAGCGCCATCGCTCACCTGCCCGCCACGGATCCCACCAACGGCGGCGCGTTCTATGTCGCCGCCGCCCAGGAGAAGGCCTGGGGATTGCGGCCCGCCGACGGGGCGGAGATCGACGGCAGCGTCGGATTCAGTGGCACCACCAAATGGGACTACAACCCGGACGATCGCGCGGTGGCGGGGGAATACGACCTTGTCGGCGCGGCCGAGCACGAACTGACGCATGCGATGGGGCGGACTTACGGACTCGGCGAACTGTTCGGGCCGAGCGATTACACCGTCCTCGACCTGTTCCGTTATGCATCGCCCGGCATTCCGGAACTCACCGGCGGCCAGCCCGCCTACTTTTCCATCGACGGCGGCACGACCGATCTGAACGCCTTCGACATGTTCAGTGATTTCGGGGACTGGGCATCCTCGGTCGGTCCTGATTCCTTCGGCTACGCGACGCTCGGCGTGGAAGGCCCGGTCACGCAGACCGACATCACCGCCATGAACGTCATCGGGTTCGCGGTCACGCCCTGTTTCCGGCGCGGCACCCGCGTGTTGACGGCCGAGGGCGAGCGGGCGGTGGAACATCTGGCGGTCGGCGAGCGCGTGCTGACGGCCGGCGGCAGGGCCGCGCCGATCGTCTGGATCGGCGAGCGTGGCATCGACTGCCGCTGCCATCCAGCGAGGGAGAAAGTCTGGCCGGTGCGCATCCGCGCCGGCGCCTTTGCCGAGGGCAAGCCGGTGCGGGATCTACTGTTATCGCCCGATCACGCGGTGTTCTGCGACGGCGTGCTGATCCCGGCGAAGCACCTGGTCAACGGCGCGACAATCGTTCAGGAAGCGGCCGCGCACGTTTATTATTTCCATATCGAACTGGACAGACACGACATTCTGGTCGCGCACGGACTCGAGGTGGAAAGTTATCTGGACACCGGCAACCGCGGCCAATTCGGCAGCACGGCTGGATGCCAGGCGCGCTGGCGCGTGGCGCCGGACCGGGCGCACGGTTGTGCGCCGTTCCGCACGGCAGGCGCCGAGGTGGTCGCGATACGCCGCCGCTTGCTGGCCCGCGCACACTGGCTCGGCTGGCGCGGACAAGCCGAATTCGGGGCTGCGCGTGCTCATCGAGGGCGGCGAGGCGCTTGCTTGCGAAGCTCCAAGTCGCAAGCGGCACCGCGTTTTCTTACCGCAAAACGGCACGCGCGAAGTGCGCATCCTCTCCACGAGCGCCGTGCCAGCGTGGTTCGATCCGGGATCGGAGGATTGGCGCAGGCTCGGCGCGAGCATCGGCGGGATCTGGCTCGACGACGCCCCAATTCCGCTGTGCAGCTCTAGCCTTGCGGCAGGGTTCCATGGGATCGAGCGCGACGGGACTGATGTGTGGCGCTGGACCGATGGGGAGGGCCAGCTGATTTTGCCGGCCAGCCGCCGGGGGAGCGTTCTAGAACTCTTGGTGCTCGCGGTCGGGACGCCCTGGCAACCTGCCGCGCCAATAGGCGCGATTTAGAAGCCATCGCAATCGTACTTTGAGGAGGGCGGCGGGTCACGTTTGTCAATGACGTGTAGATTTGGGGTGTAGCGGGCGCGGCCACGGTTAGGCGGGATCGGCGGAATTGCTCGCACTGTGTGAGAACCGCACCGATGAGCCGAACAATTTTAGCTTCGTTCGGAAAGATACCGACGACATCGGCGCGCCGTTTCACTCGTTTATTGAGTTGACTTGGCGGAAGCCAAACGTGCGCGATGCGATCATATCCGGGGCGTTGCTCGCCGCCACGGTGCTCTTCGAATTCCTGTGCAACTGGAAAGTCACCTTTGGTGGCCATTCTCGTGCTCCGGCCGTGCTGGCCATTACCGGCCCGCTGCTCCGACTGCTCGGGACGGGGCTCAACATCATGACGCTTGGCGGCGCCGCGGCGGCCGTGGGCCAGATCATCGACGACACCATCGTCATGGTCGAGCATGTAATCTGGTGGCTCCGCGTCGAGGCCGGCGGCGTGACGGTCTCGGATCAACACGTGCTCTCCGCCACGCGCGAGTTTACGCATCCGCTGGCCGGTTCCTCGGCCGGATCTGGGGATTATAATAGGAGTTCGAATCTTCTCGGGCGCGCCAACTCGACGATTGGGCGGTAATCCATAGATACGCTGGCAGGAAGCGGATCACTCCGGCTTGGGGTCGCGGCCGGCGGCGAAGCGGACGGCTTCCTCGGCGGCGCGGAACAGGGCGCGCGCCTTCTGCCTTGTTTCCTCGTATTCGGACGACGGGACCGAATCGGCGACGATGCCGGCGCCCGCCTGCACGTACATGGTGCCATCCTTCACCAGCGCAGTGCGCAGGCCGATGCAAGTGTCCATGGTGCCATTGGCCGCGAAATAGCCGATGCACCCGGCATAGATGCCGCGCCGCGCCGGCTCCAGCTCCTCGATGATCTCCATCGCCCGCACCTTTGGCGCGCCGCTCAACGTGCCCGCCGGAAAGCCCGCGACCAGCGCGTCCACCGCGTCCAGCCCCTCGCGCAGGCGGCCTTGCACGTCCGACATGATGTGCATGACATGGCTGAACCGCTCGATGGCGAAACTTTCGGTGACCCGCACCGTGCCGAGTTCGGCCACCCGGCCGACATCGTTGCGGCCGAGATCGAGCAGCATGAGATGCTCGGCGCGTTCCTTCGGATCGGCCAACAGCTCGGCCTCCAGCCGCTTGTCCTCCTCGTGCGTGGCGCCGCGGCGGCGGGTGCCGGCGAGCGGGCGGATGGTCACGATACCGTCGCGCAGGCGGACCATGATCTCCGGGCTGGACCCGACCACCGCGAAGCTGCCGAAGTCGAGGAAGAACAGGAAGGGGGCCGGGTTGATGCGGCGGAGCGCGCGGTAGAGCGCGAAGGGCGGCAGCGCGAACGGGGCGGAGAAACGCTGGCTGAGCACGATCTGAAACGCGTCGCCGGCGGCGATGTACTCCTTCGCGCGCTCGACCGCGCCGATGAACGCGGCCTCGGTGAAGTTGGAGGCCGGCGGCGGCATCGGCGGCAGGGAAACCGGCGGGGCCGGGTGCGGCAGCGGGCGATCAAGCGCCGCCTGGGCGTCGCCGAGCACGGACCGCGCGGCCGCCCAGGCATGCTCGGCCGAGCAGTCGGCGCGCGGATAGACCGGCGCGATCAGGGTGAGTTCGTCGTTCACGTTGTCGAAGATGGCGAGCAGTGTGGGGCGGAGCAGGATCGCCTCGGGAATGCCGAGTTCCTCGCGGTTCTTTTCCGGCAGCCGCTCCATCTGCCGCACCATGTCGTAGCCGAGATAGCCGACCAGCCCGCCGGCCATGGGCGGCAGATTCTCCGGCACGTCCAGACGCGTCTCGGCGATGATGGCCCGCAGGCTGTCCAAAGCCGGCCGCTCGTCGGCGACGAAGGCGTGCGGCGCCGAGCGCGCGTGGCGGTTGATCTCGGCCCGTCCGCCGCGGCAGCGCCAGATCAGGTCGGGCTCCATGCCGATGATGGAGTAGCGCCCGCGCGCCGCGCCGCCCTCGACGCTTTCCAGCAGGAATGCGTTCGGCCGTCCGTACGCCAGCTTCAGGAAGGCGGCCACGGGGGTTTCGAGATCGGCGACCCCGCGCGACCAGACCAGCGTGCCGCGCCCCGCTTCGTAGATCGACCGGAAAACGGCGAAGGCGGGAACGGAGACGTTCATCGGCTGCGGGCTTCCAAGGGAAGGATCAGGGTTGGGCCATGCTGTCGACCAGTTGGCGATTGATCCGCGGATTGTCGCGCGCGCGCACCGCGCCGACAAACACGTTCTCCACATCGTCGCCGACGCTGCGTCGCAGCTGGTCCATAATCTGCGCGTAGGCGGCCGGCTCGGCCTTGGGATTCGGCACCTCGATCCGACTGAGCACGGCGACGACGAAGCCGGTCGGGGTCTCGACCATCGTGGGCTCGCCCTTTTTCAGCGAGAACAGGGGGCGGACGAGCTGCTTCGGCACGCCCTCGACCTCGCCGTTGCGCCCGGTCGCGGGAAGCTTGCGCACCGTGACGCCCGCCTTGAGCGCGGCGTCTTCGAGCGACTCGCCGCCGTTCACCGCCGTGAGGATTTGCGCCGCCGCCTTCTCCTGTGCGCGCCGGGTCGCCGCCTTTTTCCAGTCCGCCTCGACTTGCTGGCGGACCTTGTCGAACGGTTTCACGGCAGGTGGAGTCACCTTCTCCACATCCAGCGCGTAGTACCGACGAAACCTGCTCCTGCGGGGCGCCGGCGGGCGGGGGCACCTCGGTCAGGTGCGGCGGCTCGGTCGGCTTGGTGTGAAAGGCGGCGCTGACCACGGCGCTTTTCAGCTCCGGCGGACCCGGTATGGGCGCCGGCGTGCCCTCCGGCGTGTTGCCCTTGGCGTCGAGCGTGCCGGTCACGGCGGCGAGGCCGAGATCCCCGGGCAGATCCGACAGCGTCGTGCCGCCAGCCAGCGCGTCCTCGACCTTGTTGGCGCGGTCGTAGATGGCGTCGGAGGCCTTCTGTAGCGAGACTTGGCGGCGCAGTTCGTCCTTCACCTGCGCGAAGCCGCGGTTGGTCGCCGGTGTGACCTTTGTCACCCGGAACACGTACCAGCCGAGATCGGTCTTGAGCGGCGCCGAAACCGCATCCGGCTTCGCACCAAAGATGGCCTTACCGAGCGAGGGCAATGGGATCTGCTTGTCCGTCGCGTCGTCGAGCTTGACCGCCGAGACGTTGCTTTGCTTGGCCGCCTTCTCGATAGTGGCCCAGTCGGCGCCTTTCTGCCATTGGTCGGCCAGCGCGCGTGCCCTGGCCTCGTTTTGCGATACCAGCACTTCGACCGAGCGCTTCTCCGCCACCTGGAACTCTGGCTTGCGCTGCTCGTAGGCGGCGCGCAGATCCTCCTCGGACACGGTCATGTTTTTGGCCAAGGTCTCCGGCGAGAGAATGACAGTCTTGATCCGGCGGAATTCCGGGGTGCTGTAAACGTCCGGGTGGTTTTCCCAGTAACGGCGGAGCTGCGCCTCGGTGGGCACGGGCGGGGCGGGCGCGTTGGCGAACGATAGCTCGACCGCGCTGGCGACGCGTTTTTCGTCGCGGAATTTGAACACGTTTTCGGCGAGAATGGCGGTCGGCGCGGCCCCGGCGCGCACCGCGCTGAGCAGTTGCTTGTCGGCGAGGTCGGCGCGCAGCATGTCGAGAAACCGGGCCTGGTCGACGCCGTTGCGCTGCAGGACGGCGCGGAACGTGTTGGGGTCGAACCGTCCGCTCGGGCCGTGGAACGCCGGCATGGAATAGACGACCTGGCGCAACGCGTCGTCGGTCACCTGAATGCCCATTTTCGCGCCCTCGGCGCTGATGGCGGTGCGGGTGACGAGTTGCTGGATCGCCTGATTGGCGACGATCTGGCGCATTTCCGGCGTGGGCTCGGTCCGGTTGCCGAGCCGGCGCTCCAATTGCGAGAGTTGGCGCTGATAGGCCTGCTGGAACTGCGGCATGTCGATGCGGTAGCCGGCGACCTTGGCGACCCAGTTCTCGCCCTGGAACCACACGCGCACCATGTCGCCGATGCCCCAGAGCGCGAACGCGGCGACCAGCAGCAGGAACAGCATCCGCACTGGCCAAGTGTTCAAGGTGCCGCGGAAAGCAGAGAGCATACGTGAAGTTCCGTCCGGGAAAGCGGCAGGATAGAAAAGCCGGCGGAGGTTTGCCAGGGCCGCCGCCGCGTTAGGAGCGGGGCACGAGGAGAAGCGACATGCGGCAACTGATCGCCGGCAATTGGAAGATGAACGGGCTGCTGCGAGACGGCGTGGCGCTGGCGGACGCGCTGCGGCAGGGCTGCGAGGGGCTGGACTGCGACCTGCTGGTCTGCCCGCCGGCCACGCTGCTCCGCCCGGTCGCGGAGAGCCTCGCCGGCTCGGCAATCGCGGTTGGAGGCCAGGACTGCCATGCCGAGCCCAAGGGCGCGCATACGGGCGACATCTCGGCGCCCATGCTGCGCGATGCCGGGGCGAGTTGGGTCATTCTGGGCCACTCCGAGCGCCGGACCGACCACCACGAAACCGACGAACTGGCGCGCGAGAAGGTGCTGGCGGCTGTCGCGGCCGGCCTGACGCCGATCGTGTGCGTGGGCGAGACGCAGGAGCAGCGGCAGTCGGGCCGCGAAACCGAAATCGTCGGGTGGCAGATCTCCGGCAGCCTGCCCGACGATTTCGCGGGCGTCATCGCCTACGAGCCGATCTGGGCGATCGGCGCCGGTCGCACCGCGACCGAGCGGGATGTGGGCGTCATGTTCGCCTTCATCCGCGAGGAACTGAAGCGCCAGTTCGGCGATGCCGGGCAATCCATTCGCATCCTCTACGGCGGCTCGGTGAAGCCGGACAACGCGGGCGCGATCCTCGCGGTCCCCGAGGTCGGCGGCGCGCTGGTGGGCGGGGCGAGTTCTGGATGCCGCCGCGTTCCTTGCAATCGCCCGGGCGGCGCGCATGTAGGGGGCAGGCGCGCCCGGCCGCTTCGGTTTGCACGCGGCCCTGTTGCCGCTAGAACCCGGCGGCCACCCCAAGGACCTTCGATGGCCACCGTTCTGACCATTCTCGACCTGTTCATCACCATCGCGCTGATCGGCGTCGTGCTGATCCAGCGCAGCGAGGGCGGCGGCCTCGGCATCGGCTCCGGGGGCGGCGGCATGGGCTCGTTCATGACCGGGCGCGGCACCGCCAATCTGCTGACCCGGACCACGGCGGTGCTGGCGGCGCTGTTCATGGCGCTGTCGCTGGTGCTGGCGCTGATGAACCGCGGCACCGTTGGCGCCGGTCGCACCGTCCTGGAGCCGCCGAGATCCCGTCAGGTGGCCCCGGTCATGCCCCCTCTTCCGGGCACGCCGGGCATGCCCGAGGCGCCCTCCGTGCCGGTGAAGCCGGTTGCGCCGGGCGGGCTGGGCGGGCCGGTTCCGGCCAAGAAGCCGGCGATCGCGCCGAGCCCCGCGGCACCGCAGGTGCCGACCCAGTAGTCTAGGGGGTTGGCCGGCCCGTGGCGGCGCGGCCCAGCCCCGTTCGCATCCGATCTCGCGTGCGACTCGTGCGGCGTGTATGCTGAGGGCCCATGGCGCGGTTCGTCTTCATCACCGGCGGCGTGGTCTCATCCCTCGGCAAGGGCATCGCCTCGGCGGCACTCGGCGCGCTGCTGCAGGCGCGCGGCTATCGGGTGCGGCTGCGCAAGCTCGATCCCTATCTGAACGTCGATCCGGGGACGATGAGCCCCTATCAGCACGGCGAGGTGTTCGTCACCGACGACGGCGCCGAGACCGATCTCGACCTCGGCCACTACGAGCGGTTCACGGGCGTGAACGCCACGCGCGCCGACAACGCCACGACCGGGCGGATCTATGCGGACGTGATCGCGAAGGAGCGGCGCGGCGATTATCTCGGCGCGACCGTGCAGGTGATTCCGCACATCGCCGATGCAATCAAGGAGACCATTGTCCGGGACACGGAGGACGCCGATTTCGTCCTGATAGAGATAGGCGGCACCGTCGGCGATATCGAGAGCCTGCCGTTCCTGGAAGCCATCCGCCAGCTCGGTAACGAGCTGGGGCCGGAACGCGCGATGTTCGTGCATCTCACGCTGGTGCCGTATATTCGCTCGGCGGGCGAGCTGAAAACCAAGCCGACGCAGCATTCGGTGAAGGAACTGCTGAATGTCGGCATTCAACCGCATATGTTGCTCTGCCGCTGCGACCGTCCGATCCCGGACAACGAGCGGCGCAAGATCGCGCTGTTCTGTAACGTGCGGCCAGAGATGGTGATCGCGGCGCTCGATGTGGATACGGTCTACGCCGTACCGATCAGCTATCACTCGGAAGGCATGGACCGCGAGGTGCTGCGGCATTTCGGCCTGCCCTCCGACACGCCGCCCGACCTTGGCCGCTGGCGGCGCATCGTCGATACCGTTCGCGCGCCGGAGGGCGAGGTTCGCGTCGCCGTGGTCGGGAAATACACGAACTTGCTCGACAGCTATAAATCGTTGTCCGAGGCGCTGGCGCATGGCGGCATCGCCAATCGCGTACGGGTCGAACTCGATTGGGTGGACAGCCAGATCTTCGAGCAGGACGACGCGGTAGCGCGGCTGGAGGATGTACACGGCATCCTGGTGCCGGGGGGGTTCGGCGAGCGCGGCACGGAGGGCAAGATCGCCGCGGTGCGGTTCGCCCGCGAGCGGCGCGTGCCGTTCCTCGGCATCTGTTTCGGCATGCAGATGGCGGTGATCGAATGCGCGCGCAACCTGGCCGAACTGCCCGGTGCGTCATCCACCGAATTCGGCCCGGCCGAAGTGCCGGTGGTCGGCCTGCTCACCGAATGGGCGCGCGGCAATGATGTCGAGCGGCGCGCGGCGGACGGCGAGTTGGGCGGCACGATGCGGCTCGGCGCGTATCCGGCCATCCTGGAAGAGGGCTCGCTGGTGCGCGAGGTTTACGGCGGCGCGCGGGAGATTTCCGAGCGGCACCGGCATCGCTACGAGGTGAACATCCACTATCGCGAGCCGCTGGAGGAGGCCGGACTGCGCTTCTCCGGCCTGTCGCCGGATAACGTGCTGCCGGAGATCGTGGAATATCCGCAGCACCCGTGGTTCATCGGCGTGCAGTTCCATCCGGAGCTGAAATCCAAGCCGTTCGCGCCACATCCGCTGTTTGCCGGCTTCATCGCCGCTTCCGTCCGGCAGGCGCGCCTTGTCTGAGGCGCAACACGTCCGGGTCGGGGAGGTGACGATCGGCAACGATCTGCCGTTCGTGCTGATCGCCGGGCCGTGCCAGATCGAATTGGAGGCACACGCGCTGGAGGTGGCGGCGGCGCTGGCCGAGATGAGCCGCGCGGCCGGCGTCTCGCTGATCTATAAGAGCAGCTACGACAAGGCGAATCGCACGTCCGCCGCCGCGGCGCGCGGCGTCGGCATGGCCAAGGGGCTGGCGATCCTGGCGGCGGTGCGCGCGCGTTACGGCGTGCCGGTGCTGACCGATGTGCATGGCGCCGAACAGTGCACGCCGGCGGCCGAGGCGGTCGACGTGCTACAGATCCCCGCCTTCTTGTGCCGGCAGACCGACCTGCTGGTCGCCGCCGGCAAAACCGGGCGGGTGGTGAACGTGAAGAAAGGCCAGTTCCTTGCGCCCTGGGACATGGCGAACGTGGCGGCGAAGATCGCCGGGACGGGCAACCGCAACATCCTTCTGACCGAGCGCGGCGCGAGTTTCGGCTACAACACGCTGGTGACCGATTTCCGCGCGCTGCCGATCATGGCCCGGACCGGCTATCCGGTGGTGTTCGATGCGACGCATTCGGTGCAGCAGCCGGGCGGGCAGGGCACGTCGTCCGGCGGGGAGCGCGAATTCGCGCCCGTTCTCGCGCGCGCGGCGGTCGCTGTCGGCGTGGCGGCGGTGTTCGTCGAAACGCATCCCGATCCTGATCGCGCGCCGAGCGACGGTCCGAACATGATTCCGTTGCGCGACATGCCCGCGCTGATCCGACGCTTGCAGGCGATTGATCGGCTGAGCAAGGCGGTTTAACTGCGGTGGCCAGCGAGGCGAGGCGCGCATCCGCGCGTCGGCTCCGCGGCGAGAAATGACCGCACCGCAGGGAGGAAGCACCTTGACGCGCGACAACAATACCGGTTCCGCACGCTGGATCGGCGGCTTCATGGCGGCGCTTGTGTGCGCAGGATGTTTCGCCTCGGCAACCGCCTGGGCCAAGGCGCCGCATCAGGTGGCGGACGGGCCGTGTCCCGTGGTGCGCCAGACGAACGTGGCCACACATATGCGCGACGGGACGGTCTTGCTCGCGGACGTGTATCTGCCGGTCGCGGAAGGCACGTTTCCGGTGCTGCTGATGCGGCTGCCGTACAACAAGGAGGCCGCGCAAACCTACGTTTACGGCTCGCCCACCTGGTACGCCTCGCAATGCTACGTCGTGGCCGTCCAGGACGTGCGCGGGACCTACGCCTCGACTGGCGATTTCTATCCGTTCCGCAACGAAATTCTCGACGGCTACGATTTGGTGGAATGGGCGGAAGGCTTGCCGGAATCGAACGGCAAGGTGGGCATGTACGGATTTTCCTATGTCGGCGCGACGCAATGGCTCGCCGCGATGAGCGCGCCGCCGCATCTGGCGGCGATCGCGCCGGCCATGACCTCGTCCGACTACTACGACGGCTGGGCGTATCAGGGCGGGGCATTTTCGTTGGCATTCGACGAATCCTGGCCGGTGAGCGACCTGGCGCCGGTTGCCGCGCGGCGCAGCGGAATCCAGGCGATTCTGGACAAGCTGAACAAGGCGAAGGCCAACATCGCGTCCACCTATTCCTACGTGCCGATCAGGAACTATCCCTGGCTGTTTCCGGACAAGCCGCGGATCGCGGGATACTTCTACGACTGGGTGGCACATTCGACCTGGGACGACTACTGGAAGCAGTGGAGTTCGCGGCTGCATTACCGGGACATCAAGGTGCCCGCCCTCAATCTGGAGGGGTGGGACGATGTGTTCCTGAACGGCGGGATCGAGAATTTCCTGGGCATGCGCAAGAACGGCGGCGCGGCGGAAGCGCGCGCCGGCCAACAGTTGGTGATCGCTCCGTGGATCCATCTGCCGTGGCAGCGCAAGGTCGGCGAAGTCGATTTCGGGCCACAGGCGGACAACAACGCCGATCAGCGGCAGTTGCGCTGGTTCGATTACTGGCTGAAGGGCAAGCAGAACGGCGTGGACCACGATCCACCCGTGCAGGTGTTCGTGATGGGCGCGAATACCTGGCGCAGCGCGACCGACTGGCCGATTCCGGGCACCCAGTTCACCAAATACTATCTGCACAGCTACGGCGAGGCCAATTCGAGCGGCGGCAACGGCACCCTCGAGACGCGCCGTCCGTTCCTGGAGGCGGCCGATCATTTCCAGTACGACCCGGCTAATCCGGTGCCGAGCCGCGGCGGGCATTCCTGCTGCTTCGCCGACCTGGCGCCGCTCGGGCCGGCACGACCAGTCCGAGGTCGAAAAGCGCGCCGACGTGCTGGTTTATTCGACCCCGCCGCTGGATCGCGCGGTGGAGGTGACCGGGCCGATCACGCTCAGCCTGTATGCCTCCAGCTCCGCGCGAGGATACCGACTGGACCGCGAAGCTGGTCGATGTCTATCCGGACGGCCGGGCGATCAACCTGAACAACGGCATCATTCGCGCGCGCTATCGCTATTCGCTGGAGCGCACGCAGTTGCTGATCCCGGACAAGGTCTATCACTATACGATCGCGATTTGGCCGACCAGCAATCTGTTTCGGGTGGGGCATCGGATCCGGCTGGAAGTGTCGAGCAGCAACTTCCCGCATTACAGCCGCAACCCGAATACGGGCGATCCGTTCGGGCTGAATGCGCAAATGCAAGTGGCGTCGCAGACCGTCTTGCACAACCGCCGCTTTCCGTCCGCGTTGATTCTGCCCATCATGCCGCATCCGGTTTCGGCCACGGCGGCGAAAGCCGAGCGCAAGTAGCGCTCGGCCGTCTTGCCAACGGGCAGATCCGGGGGCATTTCGTGCATGTCTGTCGGAAGGAACTGATGATACGAACAGAGGTTCGCATCGGGCCGAGGCGGGACGGGCGAAGCTTCGCGCTATCCCGGTAATCCGGCGACCTGATCGGGGATGTCCGGTCGCTCCCGTAGCATGGGCGCGGGCTCCTCCGGTTCCATGAACTGCGCGCGATGGCGCGGCAGAGCGTTCGGGTAGTTTTCTTGAAGGAATGCAATGAGCTTCTCACGCACCTCGCATCGTAGGTCCCAGGCCTGCGGCGAGGTGCGCGCGCTCACGAGTGCCCTGAGTTCGACGCTGTGCTCGCCCGCGTCGGTGACCTGCAAGTTTACCACGCGGCCGTCCCACAATTTGGAATTTTTCGCGATCTCCTCCAGCTTCTCGCGCACTTTCGCGACCGGCACCGTGTAGTCCACCCTGAGAAGCACGTTCCCGATGATGTCGGCGGAGTTGCGCGTCCAGTTTTGGAAGGGCTTTTCCAGGAAGTACGATAGCGGCACGACCAGCCGGCGCCAGTCCCAAAGTTTGATGACCACGTAGCTCGAGCCAATTTCCTCGATCCAGCCCCACTCCTTTTCGACGACAACGGCATCGTAGAGGCGAATTCGGCTGCGTAATCGCGAGCTGAATGCCCGCAATGAGATTGGTGAGCACGGGCCGGGCGGCTAGACCGAGAACGATACCGGCGGCGCCGGCGGAGGCGACCAGGCTGACGCCGTATTGCCGGACCGATGGGAAGGTCATCAGCGCGCCGGCCACCGCGAACACGATGACGAGGCTTTTGCTGATGCGAGTCAGCACCCGCACCTGCGTTACGTGCTTGCGCGCGAGTAGGTTGTCTTCGATGTCGGCCTGGAAGCGGCGAAGATAGATCTCCGCGGCCAAGTCGATCGCTATGACCGACGCCCAACCGAGCAGGATGATGAAGGCGAACAGGAGGATTTGGGCGATGAACGCGGCCGTCGCATATAGGAGCGGCAAGGCCGGCAGCACCATCGCGACAATGAGAAGCACGAGGGCGAGCCGGGTCGGGGCGTATGTGCGGGAAATCAGCGATCGAATGAATACGCGGTCCTGGCCGACGATCCGCGCGATGACGCGTATCACGAAGCGGTGAAGGGCCAGCGCGATGCCGGCTGCGGCGGCCACGATCAGCAGGCTGACCGCCCAGTCGGGGAACCAACCGAGATACCTTCGGATCGGGAAAATGAGCTGTTCAGTTTTCATTGCGGCTTTCGGTGCTCCTTACCATCGGAGGCGCCATAACGCGTCTTGCCGTTGGTGGTAATAAGGCGCGATCCATATTGTCCGGATTGGCCCCGGGGCATCGCTCGAACCGCCACCCGTGCGACCGCGCATGCACGGCGCGGTCGGCGACGCCGGGGTCGCGAACCCGGAAAAATGCGGTGGTTTGCCTGACCCCACGAGCGCGCTTGCATGTGGCGAAACCCGCCGAGCGAAGTCAAGGTTCACACGCCGGTGGCATTCTGGCAGGTTGCGCAGTCCGAGGCGCTTTCGGGCGGAGCAGAGCGTGCTGGCGCGCATTGCGGGAGACTTTTCGGAGAATTGGATCAATGACCAGAAGAATGCGATTTGCCGTGTACGTCGTCATAGGCTTGGCGTCGGCGAGTTGGATCGGATCGGCGGCGGCATACAACGAGAACCAGATCCCAGAGATCCCGGAGCACACGCAGGCAGCGCGGGATTTAGGCCACGCGAAAGCTGGCCTGCGGTTAGCGCAGAACAGAAGCCGGAATGGCATGCGCCGCCAAGGGAAGCACCGCATGGGTGGACAGGGGCGCCGCCAGGGCGGGCGTCATGGGCAAGTCCAGCGTAATCCGCGGGGGCAGGCTGGCCGCGGCGGCGCCGGCGCTTGCTTCCATGGTGTCGGGAAGTTCGGCGGCGGCTGCCGTTAGTTTCGCGCCGCGCCCGGGGCTGAAGGTGCCGATTGCCGAGTTGAGCGGGGGTTGGCTGCTTCAACCCTTGCGTAAGGCGGCGCTGGCAATGAGCTCAACTCCCCTGGCCGCCAGCCGGTTCCGCATACTCGCCAAGGGTGCGGCCGTCGGGGAGCCGGATGTCGATGCCGCGGCAGGTGTCCTCGATCACGAACGCCGAATAGCCGAGCTTGGCCGCGTCCTCGGCGGAGTAGCCGACGCAGAAATCCGTCGCGAGCCCGGCGAGGAAAATGCGCCGGAAACCACGCGCCTCGAGATAGGCATCGAGCCCGGTCGTGGTCGCGTGATCGTTCTCGAAGAAGGCGGAGTAACTGTCGATCGCAGGACGGAACCCCTTGCGCACCACGACCTCGATTTTTGCCGGAAGGACGTGGGGTGGATCGCGGCCTCGGCGCTTCCCTGGATCGCGTGATCCGGCCAGAGCGTCTGATCGCCATAAGCCAGGTCGACCATGTCGTACGGCGCCTTGCCGGGATGGGCGCTGGCGAACGAAAGGTGGGGCGGATGCCAGTCCTGGGTCGCCAAAGCATGCGCGAAGGACCCGGCGAGCAGCCGATTGATGGCCGGCACCACGGCGTCGCCGTCGGCACGGCCAGCGCGCCGCCGGGAATGAAGGTGGGTTGTACGTCGATCAGTCCGAGGATGTCGTGCTCGGGGTCGATGACGATGCGATCGGGCATAGCTTGTCCCTTGCTCATCCCGGATGTTGGCAAAGCGCCGCAGATCGCCGGGCTTGCCGCGATGTCGCATCCGCCCGGCGCCAGCGCGACGATCAGCGGCGGCAACATGCCGAAATCGCCGCGGCGTGCGTCGCGTAATCGGCATTAGCACGGGCGAGCGCCGCATCGAGAGCGGGCGCGAATGCGTTGCGATCCACTCCGGCGGCGGCGAATTCCACGACAAACACATGCCGGCCGCGCGGTTGCTCGGCGTGCGGGAAATGCAGCGGATGTCCTGGGTGACCGCGCGTTCGGCCAGCAGCGTCACCTTGCGTTCCCAATCGGCGATCAGCGCGATTACGCGCGGAGGGAAGACACGGTTGCGCGTCCAGAACGGCACCTTGGCTACGGCGATGCCGGACAATTCGCCGGACCGTGTTCCGGGTGCGAGGCGACGCAGCGCCGTGCTGTCGCCGAGCAACAGGCTTTTGCCGACGAGCACGCGCCTGCCGGGTCGTGCCGCCGCGTGGAACACCAGCACGCCGGGCACGGCGCGATGGTTCGCACGGATGATGTCGTGGCTGACTGGAACGTAACTTCGTGACGCCGGTCGACGTGCCGGAGCTTTCGGCGAAATAGTTGATTTGCCCGGACCAAGTGACGTTGTGCAGCACCGGAAACGTCGGGCGCCACCACTCATTCCAGAACGCGTCTAAGCGCCGGAGCGGCACGGCGCCTTGGTACGCCGAGACGCGGGCGATCTCCGCGAACCGGCGCGTCCGCCGAATTGGGTGCTGCGGGCGAGTTCCAGAAGCTGCCGAAGTTGCCGCGCCTGGGGGCGCGCCGGAGCGAGGCAGGCGAGCACGCCAAGGCGGCCCCGCGCGTAATCTCTCAGCCAGGGCGTTGCGTCGAGCATGGTCGCAGATCAGCCCGGTCGTGGCGCTCTGCGAGTTGCACGATCCTGTTCAGGTTCCGCAGGCCTGGGACCGGAGCGGTAGAACCCGGCGATTTACGCGACTGTTGCCGATCGATCACAGGGTCCGAGAGGCGTTCCTAACTGACCCACTACCGCTTGCCCAAACGCCCCAGTTTTCGGTATAAACTTGGCTAGACTGGATCGAAGCGCACACAGCGCTGGGGCAAGGATGGTTCGTCTGAGTGGCTCCATCGATAGCCCAGTTGGACGAAATTCCCGGCCAGCACAACAGAATTAATCAGCCGCCGCCGGCGACCAAGTGTTTTGGCGCAGCCTAGATTGATAACACCCTAGTTCTGAAACGTCAGCCGAGCGGACAAGCACCGCCGGCGGGACGTCGCATCGCGTCCAATAGGGACGGTAGCGGTGCCTTAACGACGAAGGTTGGGAACTGCTGTATCAGCCGAACGGGACTCGCCTGCTGGATTGGGCGCGATTTGCGTTGGCTCCGCTGGGCCAGGAACCAGCTAAGCACCATCTGCTGCTGATGGACGAACTCGAGGCGGTCGCCCTCGGGCAAATCGATCGGCTCATGCTCCTGATGCCGCCGGGTTCCGCGAAGTCGACCTACGCCTCGGTGCTGTTTCCCGTCTGGTGGTTCACGCAGCATCCGCAAAGCGCCGTATTGACGGCGGCGCACACGTACAATCTCGCGGCGCATTTCGGCCGACGCGCACGCAACTTGGTTACCGAGCACGCTGAGCAACTGGGCTACCGATTGGCGCGAGACGAGCGCGCCTCAGCGAGTTGGTCTACCGACAAGGGCGGCAGCTATTTCGGCGCCGGCGTCGGCGGGCCGATCACCGGGCGGCGTGCCGACCTTATGCTGATCGACGATCCGCTGAAATCGCAACGTCAGGCCTATAGCTTCGCGATACGCGAACTGGTTTGGGAATGGTATCGGAGCGATCTCACGCCGCGTCTGAAGCCGGGCGGCCGGATCGTGCTGATCATGACGCGGTGGCACCAGGATGATTTGGGCGGCCGGTTGCTGACCGAGCAGGCGGCCGGTGGCGATGTATGGCGATGCCTGCGCTTACCGGCATTGGCCGAGAAGAACGATCCGATGGGCCGAAGTTTGGGTGCTCCGCTTTGGCCGGAATGGGAGGGCGCCGACGCCCTGATGCGCAAACGCTCGGCGGTCGGCGAGCGTGTGTGGACGGCGCTGTACCAGCAATCGCCCCAGACGCTGCAGGGGCTATTGTTCAAGATCGAACGGATCGAAACGATCGACGGGGAAGGCGACGCACTCGCAGCCGGACAGGCCGGAAGACCAAGCATCGTGCGTGCCTGGGACCTCGCGGCCACGTCGGAGGAGCACGGACGCGACCCTGACTGGACGGTTGGTCTCAGGCTCTGGCGCGATCCGGCAAATCGCTTCGTCGTCCAGGACGTGCTACGCTTCCGCGGCGGACCGCACGCTGTGGAGCAGGCGATCGTCGAGACGGCCGACAAAGACGGCCGAAGCGTAACCGTTGCGCTCCCGCAGGACCCCGGGCAAGCTGGCCGTTCGCAAGTGCTGTATCTCACTCGTATGCTGGCCGGGCACCACGTGGCCGCCGGCGTCGAAAGCGGATCCAAGACAACGCGCGCGCTGCCGGTAGCCAGTCAGGTGGAAGCAGGTAACCTGGTGATTATTCGCGCCCCGTGGAACCGCGTCTTTGTCGAGGAACTGCGCGACTTCCCTAGCGGCGCAAAAGACGACCAAGTGGACGCGCTCTCGCGCGCTTTCGCCCATCTGATAGAGGCTGCAAAGCCGACGCGACAAATCAAGCTGCCGCTGATGCAGCGATAGTTTGTCCAGAATGCCGCGAAGCGGCTCGACGCTCGGGCGAAACGCCTGCGTCGATCCAGTGAACCGAGGATCCGCACCAAATCATGCTCGATACGATATCGGGGCTCATACCGCGCGATCCGGATTACCCGGAGCGGACCTGGAAGCTGGACATCCTACGGCGCGTATTGAATGGGACGTTGTACGACGTCCTGCCGTACCATTTTCATTACGAGCGTGGTCCTGGCGGTGAATATATTCCCTTGCGTCATCGCCGGCCGAGCGTCCGATACGCACTCTGCCGCGTGGTTGTGGAAGACAGTGTGGCGCTTCTGTTCAGCGAAGGCCATTTTCCGACTATCACCTCGCCCGACGCGGCGGTTCGGGAATTTTTTGCCGATCTGGCGCACGAGGCGCGACTGAACGAGTTGATGATCGATGCCGCCCTGCGCGGCTCGATCGGCTCGGTTGCAATCCAGATGCGCGTGCTGCACGGGCGCGTCTTTTTCAAAATTCTGGAGACCGCGCATTTGATGCCGGTCTGGGATCCCGAAGCGCCCGATACATTACAGAAAGTGACCGAGAAATACAAAGTATCAGGTCGGTTGCTGGCGGATCAGGGCTACGAGGTTGCCGACCCAGGCGCGGATTACTGGTTCATGCGGCGTTGGGATACGATCGCGGAGACTTGGTTCTTTCCGTGGGCCGTCGGTGCAGCCAACGCGAAACCCGAGATCGATTTCGCTCGCAGCGTGCGGCATCGGCTGGGGTTCGTGCCGATCGTTTGGATCCGCAACTTGCCGGGCACGAGTGCGACCGGCGATGACATCGACGGTGCATGCACGTTCCGTGCGGCGATCGAGACCTCGATCGAGATTGATTATCAGCTCAGCCAGGCGGGACGTGGCCTGAAATACAGTTCCGATCCCACTTTGATAATAAAGGAGCCGGCCAGCAGCGACGCCGAAATGATCAAGGGGGGGGGCAACGCGTTGGTTGTCAGCGAGAAAGGCGACGCAAAGCTGCTGGAGATTGGCGGCACCGCCTCGAGCGCCGTCATTCGAGTACGTTCGAACGGTACGCGAACTGGCTTTGGAGAGCATCCACGGCAACCGCGCGGACGCGTCGCGTCTGAGCGCGCCCGCATCCGGGCGCTCGCTAGAATTGATGCAGCAAGGCCTGATCTGGCTGGCAGACAATCTTCGGATCAGCTATGGCGAAGGCGCGCTGCTGGCGCTCGCGCGGATGGTGCTGCGCGCGGCGCAGATCTTTCCGCTCAGCACGCTCGGTGCGGCGGCGCCTCGCCTGGACCCAAATGCACGGCTGAGCCTGCAATGGCCGCGCTGGTTTCCCTCCACGGCGGACGACCGGGAAAAGGACGCTCGGACGCTCTCCACCCTGGCGGCGGCCGGGCAAATCAGCCGGCAAACGGCGGTGCACACGATTGCCGATACGTACGACATCGAGGACGCGACTGCGGAACTCGAGAGAATTGCCGACGATTTGCGTGCCGAACAGAGGGCGGGGTCATGACGAACGATCAGGAACAACACGCTGACATCGACGACTTCCAGACGACCGTGGCGGATTTGCGGGCGGAAATTGAGCGCCTGGAGCAGCACCTGAAGGAATTGAACGAGGCGGCGAAGAGCCGCGTCATGCAGGCACACCTGAGCACCGCCGCCATGCGTGCCGGGATGGTGGACCTGGACGGACTGAAGCTGTTCGATCTTTCGGCCGCGAAGGCCAACGAACATGGCGAAATCGAAGGCGTCGACGAAATAATGATGGTGATGAAGCGCGAGAAGCCGTGGCTGTTTCGTGGCGGCTCCTCGTCGCCTCGCGCAAATCCTCCGCCGGCCCAGGCGGTGCGGAGCAAGAACGCGATGGACATGACGCGCGACGAATACCGGTCCGCCCGGGCAGAGCTGCTCCGACGCCGTTAGTACCCTGCGGAATAGATCGCAAGCAATCGAGGGACAGATGGGAATTCAAAATTTTCCGGCGGCATTGCAGCCGATCATTCAGCAAGGATTTTTGGAGCGGGAATTTGAGCAGGCGCTGCATTCGCGCCTCGGGTATCGCGCGGTCGCCGACCGCGAGGAATTCGCCGTGGGCATTGGCGAGACCCTGACGAAGAACTCGCACCGGACTGAAGCCGTCGATTCACGACGCCGCTGGCGCCGTCGACCAACACCAACCTCGACAATGGCTTGACGCCGCAATATTTTGGTGTCGAGCAGTACACAGTGACTATAAACTCATACGCCGCCACTACCGACTTGAACATGATCACCAGCGGCGTAGCGATTGCATCGATGTTCTTGCAGAATGCCGCCATAAACGGCGAGCAGGCGGCAAGGAGCCTCGACGAGCTAGCCCGGAATGCGCTCTTCGCGGCGTATTTTGGTGGCAATACGCGGGTAACGACGACGCTCGCCAGTGCCGGGCCGACCATCGCGGTCGACGACGTGCGGGGATTCCAGGACGTCTTCGTGAACGGCGTTCAGAAACCGGTCGGCGGGTCGGCGACGCTGACCGTCACGGTTGGGGGCAACGTCTACACGCTGGTTGGGTGCGCGGTCGATGCGACCAACACCTCATCTACTCCAGGGGGCAGCTCCGGCACACTGACCTTTAGCGGCAATGTGACGGTATCGGATGGCACCGCGGGGCAGACCGTGCAAGCCGCGAACGCGAGTGTGGTCGTGCGTCCGTCCGCGCGAGGAAACACCTCGCAACTGCAGCCGACCGATACCCTGACCATGGGGGCGCTGCTGGACGCCGTGGCCAAGCTGCGGTTGAACGCCGTTCCGGAGATCGACGGGGTCTATAACTGCTATCTTGATCCGGTCTCGGCGCGGCAATTGTTTGCCGATCCTGACTTCAAGCAATTGTTCACCGGGGCCACGTCGGCTAACCAGGTGTTTCGTCAGGGCATGGTCAACGGGTTCCTAGGCCTTCGGTTCATTCCGACGACCGAAGCCTATGTGCAGCCGCATCCATCGGTCAGCGGACTTTACGTTCGGCGCCCGATCGTCTGCGGGCAGGGGGCGCTGATCGAGGGCGACTATGCCGGAATTGCCGCCAGCGACGTGGCGCCGAAAGACTTGATCGTTCACGTAGTGGACGGCGTGGCCATGGTGACGCGGGAGCCGATCGATCGGCTACAGCAGATCATCGCTCAGTCCTGGTACTGGATCGGCGGTTTCTGTGCACCATCGGACACGACCACGACGCCGAGCACAATTCCGACCGCGACGAATGCTACCTTCAAGCGGGCTGTCATGATCGAACACGTCGGCTGAGAGAACCCAGTCAATGTCGATCGGGTCAACTCAGCCTTTCAGGGTAAGCGGTACCGTACACGTCGCCGCGAGCGCGGCCTCGGCGAGCGTCGCGCTGAGCGGCGGGGGCGAAGCGGTGTTGATCTTCAACGCCAGTTCGTCCGTCGCATTTGTCCGCTTCGGGGTCGGTTCCGCGCTTGTCGCGAGTCAGATCGACATGCCAGTGCCACCGAACTCCCGAATGCTCATGCATATCGGCGGTGCGTTCGTGACGACCGGTGCCGCAATTCTCTCCTCGGGTTCCGGGACTGTATACTTCACCCGCGGCGATGGCACGGTTTATTGAGACAAGTGGTCAGACGAGGGCGAGGCGGCGATGTTCCTGGATTCCGAAAAAACGGACATTCGTCGCTTCTGCGGTTACCCCGCGTACGGTGCGGGAGCCGCGGGTTTTCAAAGTTGGCGGTTCTTTCAGGGTACGGGCAGTTGGAATATCGCCTGAACAATCTGGATGAATCCGAAGAGCACGTGGTGCGTGGATATCTGACGAATTTGAGCGTGCTGGAGTCGGCGATTCCCCAGGCGGCCGGCAACCTGGATACGGACCAGGCGTCCGTCTGGACGCACAATGCGGACGAGGTACGGGACCGGCAAAACCTGTTCGACAACTGGCGGCGCCGGCTTTGCGGGTTCCTCGGCGTGCCGCCCGGTCCGTCGCTGGGTGATCGCGGCGTCACTCTGGTGGTGTGACATGGACGGCTTGCACCTCCAGGATCTGATCAGCCGAGGCATGGGAACGGCAGCGCGTCTTGCGGGTGTGGTTTGCGACGCCTTTCGGCCGAAAGGTGTTTCGGACCCGTTAGCTGTGCCAAATCGATATCTGCAGCTGACCGCGACCTTCAATGCCGAGGATCCGGGCTTCCGTCGCTCAACGAGCTATGCTCGGCCGGTTTGGTACCGGCGTCTTCGATTCAGCATATACGCGACCCGGGGATTACCTGCGCGAGTGCGCAAGGGGCCGGGTCTGGTTCATAGCTGCCCAGCCGCACCTACTCTCCGCCGTGTGTGTATTGGCCGATCGGACCGTGAGCTTCTTTCGACCGGCAGGGCCGTCCTTGCCTGGACAAAACGGTTACGGGGGGGTAACTCGGGGAAGCCTGGTTCCGCTACTGGTGAACTGGCCGGCGGCGCTGCTCGCCGGCGGCTCCGGCGCACGAGATTTGGCGAGGCTTCCTTCGGACGTGCACCTGGGTGGCTACAAGGTGATGCTTCCGGAATCCGCGATAGCCGAGGCGCCGCGCGATGCGCGCTCGTCGAGCGTGCTGAGGGTCGACGATCTGATGACGGACGATCTCGGTCGAAACTACGTCTTGTCGTCGGTCGAACTCACCGAACTGGGCTGGCGGCTCAACGCCAAATTGTGCACGACCTGAGCAATGGTGGATGGCAATCCAGAATGGCGGATTTGTCCGACGTCGAGGAAGCGCTGGTCGCACTGGTAGCCGGCGCCCTGTACCCTCGGGGAACCGACACCATAGCGCTGAATGGCGTTCTTACACGCGTATACCGCGGCTGGCCGGAGGCGGCGGCATTGGATTCAGATTTGGCCGCGGGATGCGTGAACGTAACGGTTTTTCCCGAGGCTGGCGGACGAAACACGACCCGGCATTTGAACGAATGGTTGGCGTTCGAGGGTAGTCGCCCGACCCTAAATGCCACGGTATCGGGCAACACGGTGACGTTTGCCGGTAGCGCCGAGCCCAGACAGTTGGTTGGAATCTTGGCTGATCGCGCCACCTATGTCCACCCGACCGGCGCTAACGAGACACCCGCGTCCGTAGCCGCCGATCTGGCCGCGGCGATGCGCGAGGATCGGATCGTGCTCCTGTCGGGCTCCTCGATCGTCATTCCCGGGGCAACAAGGCTGCTGGCACGCGTTGTCGCGGAACGACCGGCAATGATGGAGACGCGCCGCCAGGAACAAAGGTTCAGAATCACTTCCTGGTGCCCGGATCCGGCCGTTCGCGATAGAACCGCGGCTGGGATCGATAGCGCGCTTGCTCACTTGAGCTTCATTGACCTTCCGGACGGCAGTCGGGGGCGGATACGCTATCAGAACAGCGTGACGATCGATGAAGGCGAAGGCGCATCATTGTACCGGCGCGATCTCATCTACGGGGTCGAATATCCGACGACGCTGATGTCGCTGCTACCCACGATGCTGTTCGCAGACGTGACGTTGCAACCGGCAGAGAATGTCAGCGCTACGTTGACTGTATAACCCCCGGTTCCGGCACCGGTCTGCGCTGACTGGAGCAGCAATCCGACGGTGGAGAAGTCCGATGGACATCCGATTGGTGGTCGTACGCCCATTTGGGCCTCACTCAAAGGGCGACATGGTGACCGACGCGACTGAGACGCAAAAAATTCTGGCAAGCGAGCATGCGGCAGACGTCGTGCGGGTCGGCTTGCCCTCGGTCGTTAATGGGAGCGCAGCTGGCGCACCCGGTACGAGCGGCAAGGACGGGGAGGAAGCATAAGCCATGCCGATTGTACAACAGGGGACGATAAACACCACGGCGCTTGTCGTTCCTGATCTCTACGTTCAGATCGTGCCGCCGCAGAATCTGGTCTTGAACGGGGTTCCGACCGACATCATCGGCGTGGTGGGCGCGGCGTCATGGGGGCCTATCGGGCAGCCGGTGATTGTCGGCTCCATGGCGGAGTACGTTCACAATTTTGGGTCGATCATTGCCCGTAGATACGACATGGGCACGCAGGTTGCGACCGCCGTCCAGCAGGGGGCGCAGAACTTCCGGTGCGTGCGGATCAGCGACGGCTCCGAGACGGCGGCGCAACTCGGCCTGTACTACAACGACAGCCCCAATGGGCCGTTTGTGCTGACTGCCATGTATCCAGGAAGTTACGGAAACGCGATAACCGGAGCGTTTCTGCCGGGATCGCGCGCGAACACGTGGCGAATTTCGATCTCGCTGCCGGGAATGACTTCCGAAATTTACGATAATATCGACGGCACAGGTCCGAATTTCTGGCAGAATGTGGTCAATGCCATCAACAACGGGCAGAGTATCCAAAGAGGTCCGTCGCGGATTGTGGTCGCGTCGCTCGGAAATTCGTACACGGCGATGCCCATAACCGGCACGTTTTCGTTCGTCTACGGCAGTCCCGGGAGCGACGGCGCCACATCCCTGAATTCCGCCATTCTGGTCGGTTCCGATTTGCTGCCGCGCCGAGGGATGTACGCGCTAAGGGGGCAGGGCTGCTCGATCGGCGTGCTAGCCGATCTCGACGACAGCACGCAATGGACCGCCCAGGTCCAGTTCGGGCTATCCGAAGGCCTCTACATGGTTTGCACTGGCCCCGCCGGTGATAGCATTGCCAATGCGGTTTCCGCCAAGCAGGTCGCGGGTCTAGACAGTTACGCGGCGAAGTTGATGTTCGGCGATTGGATATGGTGGTCGGATCAGGCCAATTCCACGATACGGCTTGTGAGTCCTCAGGGCTTTGTGGCCGGCCGACTGGCCAACCTTTCGCCCGAACAATCAAGCCTGAACAAGCCGCTGTACGGGGTGATCGGCAGTCAGCAATCAGGAAATCCGGGTAGCAGCCAGAACCACGTTTACTCCGACGCGGATCTACAGGCTTTACTCGGGTCGGGCATTGATTTGATCGCGAATCCGCAACCCGGCGGCTCGTATTGGGGCGTGCGAGGCGGATTCAACTCGAGCAGCAACTCCGGCTTAAACGGAGACAACTACACGCGATTGACGAATTACATCGCCGCGACGCTTGGCGCTGGAATGGGACAGTTCATCGGCGAGGTGATCAATTTAAGCCTATTTCAGCGTATCCGCGCAACCTTGCTGAGCTATTTGCAGACGTTGCTGCAGCAGGGGCTATTGGGCAGCGCGGACGGGAGTTTGCCATTTTCTGTCATATGCGACCCGTCGAATAACCCGCCGAGCCGCACCAGCCTTGGTTACGTGCAGGCGGATTGTCAGATCCGCTACCAGGGCATCAACGAGAAGTTCATCGTCAATGTCGAGGGCGGGCAAACCGTGCAAGTGCAACGTCAGACGTTACCGACCGGTCAGGTTGGAGGTTAACAGATGCCCACAACGCAGTTTTCAATCGGGCGGGACTGCCAGCTTGTCGTGATCGGGCCTGCAGGACGGGTGGACCTCACGCATGTCACCGGGTTCGAGAGTTCGGCAGCTCACGACGCCGGTGCGCGTCGATCGGCTCGATGGCAGGCCCATGGCGGCGGAGTTGCCGAAGGGGTGGGAGGGCAGCTTTGAGATCGAGCGGGGAACGAGCGAGGTGGATGATTTTATCGCCGCGGCCGAGGCGGCATACTTCGCGCAGGGGAGCCTTCCGTTTGGAACGTTGTATCAGTACGTGAACGAGGTCGATGGCTCCACGTCGACGTATCAGTACGAAGGGGTGGTATTCAAGCTGATTAACGCCGGTGCCTGGAAGGGCGACGCGAGCGTTAAGCAAAAGCTGGAGTTCTGGGCTGCGAGGCGGACCCGGGTGTGATGCAGACCCCTGCTGCGACTATCATCGCCGCAGCGAATGAGCCGCTGACGGTAATGGACCGGGACGGGCGCAAACTCAAGTTGCGCCGGCTGGACGCGCTCGGGAAGCTGCGGCTGTTCAAGGCATTGGGCTCGGCTTTGGCGCAGAACGAACCGTATCTTGGGATGGCGCTGTTGGCTTCGTCGGTCGCGGCAATCGACGACGTTCCATGTCCGGCGCCGGTGACGGAAGGGCTGATCGAGAACATGGTGCAGCGCCTCGGCGAAGTCGGGCTCGAGGCGGTGGCCGGGGCGCTGCGGCCGGAGCAACCGCTGGAACTGGACACGGCAAAAAACTAAGCCGGCACCCCGACCTGATCGAAAGCCTGTATCTGGTCAGGAACGGGGTGCCATTCGATGTGGCATTTAGTTTGCCAAGGTATGAACGTCTTGCCTGGGTGGTTGCGATCGGGACGCTCGATGGGCGCGAATTCGATTGGGAGCGCCTTGGCTGGAATGACACACCGTAGCGCGGGCCGCGCGATGTAGCGCTTCTGGAAGGGTTCGTTACCGCTCTATGGCAGTCCGGGCAAATCAATGAACGACGCCTACACCATCGGCATCACGCTGGCGCTGGAGAACGGCGTCTCCGAAGGCCTGGCGATCATTCGGCGCGACCTGCAGGCCTTGGACTTGGCGATTTCGCACTCGATGCGGGGACTTGCCGGGCTGCACCAAGCCGGCAACACCGCGGTTGCGGCGTCCGGAATCGATTTGGCGCGGCTGACGGCCGAGGGACAACGGCTGCTCGGGCGGCTGCCAAAGCAGCCGGCCGGTAGTCCAATGGTGCGATTGAACGAGCCACAATCAGGTCCTGCCGAACCGGCATCTCCTGGCGGCACGGCAACGCCGGTCAGCGCGGCTGAGGGCTCGCCCAAGCTTGGCATAGAGCGGCAGCAAGTGCCAACGCGGCAGCAACAGGCGGAACCGTTGAGCCCGCGTGTTGTTGGCCCTTCCGGACCGGCGGCAGAGAGGCCAAGCACGCCAGCGACAGCGTTCGCCCCGGCGACCATTGGACCAATCCTGCCGCCTCGGTTGGTGGTCTCCATTCCATCAATGGATTCCCGGCCAAGTACCGACGAGGGAATTCGCGAACGCCGAGCCGACGGCTCCGCAGGCTAAGCCTGAGGCGCCGAAGCCCGGGCCTATCGTGATGCCGGCGAGCGTTGCCCCGGTTCCCGCGGAACGCGTTGACGGTATGTTGGCTCCTCCCGTTCCTGCGGAACGCGCTGACGGTATGTTAGCTCCTCGCGTTCCCGCAGCGCGCGTTCTGGAGGTTTCGGAACTGGCCCGCTTGGCTCGTGATCTGGCCTTGGAGCCGCAGCAGCTTTACAACCGACCAGGGACCGCGTCGATCGCCGCGACGGGCGTTCGCGCAGGGGCTTGGTCGCCGTTGCATTTGCACGAGATCCGAGATGCAGCGCAGCGCTCGCCTGACGGGTCGCGCATTTCCCGGCAGCATCGAAGAGAACGGTTCGGCGCGACTGAACAGTCCGACGCCGCAGTTCACTCGGTGGCGCCATCGTTCATTCAGATCCATGCAGCTGAGCCACATCCCGCGATGCCGTTTCCGCAGTCCGCATCTGAGCAGACTTCATTGGTGAGAGCAGCGGCCGGTGGACCAGAGATGGGCAACATCTATCTGGACGGGCATCAGGTGGGACACTGGATTGCCGAGCGCCTGGCGCGAGACGCCAGTCGGCCGCCCGCTGGAATGACCGGGTTTGATCCCAAGCTCGGTCCGATTTGGCCCGGAGCCCCCACGCTGCCTTAGCATGGGTGGTATCCCGCCGCTCTTGCGCTTCGACTACGAAGGGATCATCGGTTGCTCAGCTTGTCAGCGCTTCGGGGGCGGTTCGCCAATCTCGATATGGAATCCGTGCAGCAGATGGCTTTGGAAGACGCGGCCAAGCACATTGAGTCTGTCATACACGCAGAGTTGTCGCATCCGCCCGGGACCGAACGTGAATCGCCTTGGATACGCAGCGGCGAGTTGCGTGATTCGATCTCACATAATATCGAGGCGAATCATGCCACCATCGGTTCGAGCAGCAAGATCGCGGTCTATCAGGAATTGGGAGCCCGTCGCCTGAGGCCTCGCCCGCTTTTCGCACCGACTGCCGCGGCAGCGGGAGAATCGGCCGGGCACAGGATTGGACGGATCGTGCTGGAGGCAATCCGCGTGTCTCTATCCCGATGAGCCGGATCCGACCCACTCCGGCGGTAGGTATTTGATTTTGTGGGGACAACGGGGCTTGCGGTACCTCCAATAGCCACGTTCCTATCATTAAACGATCGGCGTTTCCGTAGCGGGGAGCAATGTCCGACATCATCCTGGTACTCGGGCCGATCGCATTCGGTGAATTCGAGATCCCGGAGCAAATTCGCTTCGGTGGATTTCAGCGACTTGCAGTGCATCAGTTGCCTGGAGGGCAGCGGATCATAGACGCGCTCGGACGCGATGACTGTGAGATCACTTGGTCGGGCGCCTTTACGGGTGAGTACGCAACTTCACGCGCCCGTCTGCTCGACGTGTTGCGCGTTCAGGGCGGCGCTCTTCCGCTTACCTGGGACGTTTTCTTCTACTCGGTCGTGATCGCGTCGTTCGAGGCAGAGTATCGCAAGAGCTGGTGGATACCGTATCGGATCACCTGTACCGTGTTGCGGGACGAGGCGGAAGCCATCGTCGAAACCGTCACATCGTTGGCCGTGCAGACGATTTCGGATCTGGGGGTCGCGAGCGGGTTGGCCGCGGTCGGAGGCGTCGACCTTTCCGCGGCGCAATCGGCAATGGGAGCCCCGAACGCGACTACCCCGGGCACGGCGTCCTATGCGGCGACCGAAGCTGCGCTCAGCCAATCACAGACGCAGATCGCCCAGGGTATTAATGGGGCTGATCTGCAGTTGGCGGAGATCGCAGCGGGATCCACACTGCCCGCCGCGCCGTCTCCGGCCCTCGCGGGAGTTGCCGCCGTGACGGGAGCGACCGCTACCCTGGGGCAACTCAGTTCGCTTACGGCCGCGACAGGGTACGTTGGGCGCAGCCTTGCCAATCTGGGAGCAGCATAGCGCCGTGCGTCGTATTACCGTGGCCGGGGGCAACCTCTTTGCAGTCGCCGCAGAACAACTTGGCGACGCCACGCAATGGATTCGCATTGCGCAGGCGAACAAGCTTTTCGATCCCGTGCTGGTCGGGGTAGTTACCTTGTTGATCCCAAATGTCGATCGAAACGCTACTGGGGGCATTCCGCAGCAATAGGTGACAGTGGGATCGAATGAGCGACAAGTTGCTGCCCTGGGTACGCCGGCCCCGCCTGCAGGGTACTGTCGAATGGCAGTGCCGTGGCAGGGGTACGAAGCGCGACTATCACCACAAACGGGCATTACGGCGCAGACCGATTTTCGGTTTCGATCGCGCTAGGCGTCGATCAGGTTTGGACCGCGGATTACTGGTCGACGCAAGGATCAATTCCACTCGATGTGCAGATGGCGTTCCTTCCCGACGGCGCACCCGAGGGGGCGGCCAGCTGGATCAGCCTCATTCAGGGAACCGTCGACACAGTCCAAATCGAAATTCCGAGACAATTGGTCAGGCTGGAAGGTCGCGATCTGACAGCGGCGCTCATTTCAGCGCGCACTCAGGAGACCTTTGCGAACCGAACCGCGTCGGAAATAGTTTCGATTTTGGCGCAGCGTCACGGTCTCACGCCGAAAGTCACGGCGACCACCACGCTGGTCGACCGCTATTACGAACTCGAGCACGATCGTATCACGCTTAATCAGTTCAGTCGTGCCACTACCGAATGGGATTTGTTAGTCTTTTTGGCGCAACAGGAGGCGTTTGACCTGTTTGTGCAGGGCACGACGCTATATTTTCAGCCAGTGCAGGCGGATGCCAATGCGCCGGAAGCAATCCTGCGCGCCACCTCAACGTTGAACGGTCCCGCGAATATCATGGACTTGCACATGGAACGCGCGCTCATTTTGGCTGGCGATATAGAGGTCACTGTCAAAAGCTGGAACAGCCGCCAGAAGAATGCATATACGCAGACCGTTCGTTCCCAAGGCGCCTCGGGATCAGGAACGAGTCAGACCTATGTCGTGGTCCGCCCGAACCTTCTGCCCGACGAGGCGCTCAAACTGGCACAAAACTGGCTCTCGACGCTAACTCAGCACGAGCGTGTCATTAGCGCGATCATGCCTGGTGAGCTGTCATTGACTTCGCGGAGCGTCGTCGCGCTCAAGGGAACCGGGACAGCTTTCGACCAAACCTACTATGTCGACACGATTGAGCGCCGATTGCGGTTCGGTGGTGGATTTCAGCAGTATGTGCGGGCCAAAAATCTGAGCCCCCGAGGCGATGCGACACCGCCTGGTGACGTGGTCATGTCGGTGACTGGTTAGGCCAAACATGGATCGGTTGATCAATGCCTTGAAGGGGCATGCCGGTGGACTCGATCTCGGTCAAGGTCAGCCGCGGTTCGGGACCATTTCCAGTTTCGACCCGTCCACGTATGCGGCGCGGGTCCTGTTGCAGCCCGAAGGAGTCCTGAGCGGCTGGTTACCGGTGCTTTCGCCATGGATAGGCGCCGGATGGGGCATCGCCTGCCCGCCGTCGATCGGCGACCAGGTGCTAGTCCTCAGCCAGGAAGGACACGCCGAGCATGGCATTGTGATCGGCGCCGCTTACAGCGAGCAAGCACGCCCGCCGATCGTCCAGGGTGGCACGGTGCCTTCCGGCGAGGCGGTGGTGTTTCATGCTTCGGGAGCATATTTGCGATTGGCGAACGACGGCGGCTTCATCATCAGCGCGGCAGATGGCAAGCAGGTGACCGTGATCGGCGATCTCGTGGTAACCGGAAGTATTTCTGACCAGAACGGCGCGCACAAGACAGTCGCTGACCTGCGCAGCGCGCACAACGAGCACGTGCACGGTGGGGTGGCCAGCGGTAATGCCAACACAATCGGTCCGGACAAGACGATTTGACAGTGGACATCTGGCATCAATGGGGTTCGGACCTCATGGTCGGGTCCACCGGAGACTTGGCGACGGTATCGGGGACGGTGCTCGGGACGCAGCGCGTACTGCGGCGGCTTCTGACAAATCCCGGTGATTACATTTGGCAGCCCGCGTACGGGGCGGGACTGGCGCGGTTTGTCGGAGAGCCTGCGAACGTGCTGCAGGTCCGGGCGGTTATTCGCGCGCAAATCTTCCAGGAGACCGCTGTGGCCAGAACGCCAGAGCCGGTCATTGCCGTCACAAGCGATGACAGCGGCGCGGTTTATGTCGATATCCGGTACGTGGATGCCGATTCAGGTCAGACTGAGGTACTTACGTTTTCGGTTTCTGGTTGAGCGATGAACCTTCCGCTGCAGACCTTCCGATCGTTGGTTGAGAAATCAGCGGCAGCCGTGCAGGGCAGGTGCACACAGCTCGTCGATCTTAGTGTTGGCTCGGTATTGCGAGCGGTGTTGGAGGCCAATGCCTCCATTGCGCTATGGATCCAGTGGCTGATTGTTCTGGTGCTGGGAACTACCCGCGCGGCTACCAGCATCGGAGCCGACCTTGACAGTTGGATGAACGATTACGGCTTGGCCCGCCTGCAGTCCGTTCCCGCGAAGGGCGTGGTGACTTTCGGCCGATTCACGCCCGGTAGCACCGCCCTGATCCCGGTGGGGGCCCTGGTGCGCACGGGAGACGGATCCAAAAGTTTCCGTGTCGTGGGTGGCAGCGCGAATTCAGCTTGGAACGTGGCGTTGAATGGGTACGTTCTATCTTCCGGCATTGCGTCGACCGATGTGCCGGTCGAGGCGGTCGTTGCGGGCTCAGCAGGGAATGTGCAGGTTGGAACGATCGCGCTGCTTGCGACCGCGCTCCCGGGTGTGGACACCGTAACCAATGCGGCGCCGCTGACTGGGGGACTGGACGCGGAAAGCGATATCGCATTTCGGACACGGTTTGCCAACTATATCGCCACACGGGCCGAGGCGACAACCGCCGCGGTAGAATACGCTGTGACGAGCATTCAACAGGGCCTGGTTGTGTCGATTTCGGAGAACGTGGACACGCAGGGAAACTATCGGCCAGGAAATTTTGTCGTAACGGTCGATGACGGGACCGGCTCGCCACCGGATTCGCTGCTCGATACCTGCAGCGCGGCGATCGATGCGGTTCGTCCGATAGGGTCCACGTATTCGGTACAGCGGCCAATGGTGCTTCCTGCGAATGTCTCGCTGACGGTTTCGGTGGAGGCTGGGTTTGTGAAGTCACAACTTCAGCCGCTCGTGATGGCAGCGCTGATCGACTACATCAATGCGCTTCCAATTGGGGCGCCGATGCCATTCACCAAGCTGGCCCAGGTTGCCTATGGCGCGAGTCCTCGCGTCATCAATGTGTCGTCGGTGGCGGTTAACGGCGGTACGGTGGACCTGTTGCCCGGCCCGTCGGGGGTCGTCAAGGCGGGTACGATTACGGTGAACTGAGATGGCAACTGGCGACGCGAGCGACATGGCTGCGCGGATCCGGACCGTTCTACCGGTTTCGTGGTTCCCGGTATCAAGCCTCGGTGGCTCCAGTCTCGGTCCGGTTCTTGATGGTATACTTACCGGACTCGGCGCGGTCTGGGAGAAGGTTTACTCCGTTCTCTCGGTACACGAAGCTGCAGACAAGGATTGGGACCGCTAGCGATTTCTTTCTTGACATAATCGCGGCGGATTTCTTTGGCACGCGCCTGGCGCGTCGCAACGGCGAGTTGGATCAACCGTTCCGAGCGCGGATTCGGGCCAACATATTCATGCCTAGAGCGACCAGGGCCGCGGTCTCTGCGGTTGTGGAAAGTTTGACCGGTCGTATTCCAGTGATCTTTGAGCCCGCGTATACGCACGATACCGGCGCGTACGGGACGCCAGCGAAAGGTGGCGGAAATTTTGCCTATGGTGCGGCCGGTGGATGGGGCTCGCTGGTGCTCCCCTTTCAGTTTTTTATGGTCGCTTATCGACCGCTTGGCAACGGAACCGCCCAGGTGGCGGGATATGGCGAAACGGGTGGCGCAAATGGGATGCCTGGCGGATATGGCGTTGGCGCCATCGAGTTTGGGTCGCTTGCGCTGGCTGGCGCTCAGATCACGGATGCGGAAATCTATGCATCGATAGCGGCCACAATACCGGCTGCGTCCAGTGGCTGGACGCGCGTCGCCGACCCACCGCTCGTTCTTCCGCTCACCGACCAATCCGGCGTCGTTCTGAGCGACGAACTCGCCAATCTGCTCAACCGCGATTAGGACCATGCCGAAACTCTCTGAACTTCCTGCCGCCGCGGCGGCGCAGCAACAGCACCTAGTGTCCGTACAAGGCACTCCCTCGTTGTACAGCGATGTCCTGCTGCCACTCGATTCCAGCATATCTACCGCTTCTGGCTCCTTGGCTGTCGCCTTCGGCACAACGGTCGGCACGGCGGCCGCGGGCAACGACGAGCGGATCGGCGGCGCCCTGCAGGGGGGAAACAACCTTTCGGATTTGGGGTCCGTCGCCGTGGCACGCGGCAACCTCGGGCTCGGCACCATCGCCACCCTCGCCAGCACGGTGGGAGGCGATCTTTCTGGCGCCCTGCCCAATCCGAGCGTAGTGAAGATCAATGGCGCGGCGCCCGCGCCATCGGCCACCACAGACACCACCAACGCGTCGAATATTACCACTGGCACCTTGGATGCGGCTCGGCTGCCAGGAACGTTAGGCGCGACGACCGTCGCCGGCGTGCTTACCCTGGAAAAGGGACAGCAGAGTACCGGTATCGTGGTGTCGTGGCTCACTGACAATCAGGTCTATCAGGCCAACGACGGCGATGCCGGCGTGATTCCTCAGGCAGGAAACACACCGACGGTCATGCTGCCGCAGAACCCCGCGAACGGTTACGAGTTTCGGTTCGTCGCCGGCGTTTCGACGACCTACACGTTTGGAACGGTCGCTCCGAGCGGGGGCGGGTCGGCGCCCAGTGTCTATTGGCTTGGCGCGTCGCCGACAGCGATGACGCCGGGGCAAGCCATTGTGTTCCGATACAGAACAGAAGGCGGTACACCGTTCTGGATCGGATGCGCCGCCTAATCCGGAGCCGACGATCGGGCTCGAGCCAATCCAAAGCGATTGCACGATTTGTTTGCCACATGATCATCCGCCGATTTTCGGCAGTTCCCAGGATTAGGAACCGAGGTTTGCATGGACCGCAATATCGTCTATCCCGGCAGCATTCCGCTGGATACGGACCTGCTGTCGATAAATCGGAATGCGATGGTTGCGCTGGGGCATCTGATCCAGGCAACCCTTGGAACCAACACCATTGTCGACGGTTTGGCTTGCACTCCGACTGTTCCCGCTTCCCTGGCGGTTAACGTAGGACCAGGAACCATAACCCGGCTTGGAGTTGTTGACACGACAGCCTACGGGTCCTTGCCCGCGGATGACGTCACTCCGTTAATGCGCATGGGGGTGAATCTCAGTCCGACGCAGTTCACGTTGACGGCGCCGACGGTCTCTGGCCAGTCGGTGACATATTTGATCCAGGCGACATTCGCCGAGAGCGATACCGATCCGGTGGTTCTTCCTTATTACAATGCAGCCAATCCAGCGCAGCCCTATACCGGCCCAAACAATTCGGGTTCGGCGCAAGACACGCAAAGAATACAGCGCGCGCAATTACAGCTAAAGGCGGGGGCACCGGGAAACACCGGGTCGCAGCAGACACCTTCCATCGATACCGGTTGGACCGGCCTGTACGTCGTCACGGTGAGCTATGGTCAGACGCAGGTTTCCGTCGAGGCCATAAAGCCCGTTCCGAACGCCCCGTTCGTGCCGTTCAAGCTGCCTCAACTTGCGCCGGGAGTTTCACGGATTGCGGTGATAAACGCCAGCCAGAATTGGCAGGTGCCGTCTTCCGTCAGCTTGGTACGAGCGCGGCTGTGGGGGGCAGGCGGAGCCGGTGGAAATGGCGGTGGCGGCGCGGGTGGCGGAGGTGCCGCAGGCGGCTATTCCGAGGGCTATTACCCCGTCGTGCCGGGCCAGGTGCTCTCGGTGGTCGTCGGCGCGGGCGGCGCGAACGGGGCGGGCGGAACGACAGGCTTCGGCACTCTGGCGTCGGCGAGCGGGGGCGGGGCCGGGAGCAGTGGATCAGCGACGGCTGGCGGAACTGCATCCTCGGCTCCCGGGACAGGGGCAGGCCTTGGTTTCCTGGTTCCTGGCGCCGGAGGGCAGAACGGGTTGTTGTTCGCCGGCGGAGGCTACATTGGCGGCATGGGTGGAGCCGCGTTTTGCGGTGCTTCCGCCTTTGGCCCGGCCGGCAACTCGAGCAGCAGTCTCGACGGCGCGACTGGGCGCTTCCCTGGGGGCGGCGGCTCCGGCGCTATTGGCAACGGTGCCGGGGGCTGCGGGGCGGCGGGGCTTGCCGTCATTGAATGGTAGGCAACCCGCGCTCGATCGGCCGTTCGACGACCTTGCTCGTCCCGAATGATTGGTTCGGCGTCGAACCCGTCCGCGCAGGAATGGGCCGCTGTCGATATTAGCGCGCGCCCCGCACTGCTGTCGCAATAGAACTGGAGTGCTCGATGCCGACACCGGCCGCGCATGTTTGGATACCAAGTTGCGCACGAGTTCTGAAGCTCGATGACTTCGCCCCGGTTCCGCGCGGCACGCCGGCGTCCGTCGCTGGTCCGGCGAGCTGGCCGGCCAAGGACCCGAAAGATGTGCTGGACTACCAATTCGACATCAGCGCAGCTCTCGTTGGCAATCCGGGCGATGGAATTTCGGCGCTCGACGTGAGCATTGCGCCGAGCAACCCTGGTGATCTGGTCCTCAACAGTTGCTCGGCGGATGGTGCTTCCGCCGTGCTTTGGCTGGCTGGGGGCCAAGTCGACACAACATATACGGTCACTCTGACGATTTCCACCACATCGGGCCGGATGCTGTCGCGGAGCGTGTTGCTACCCGTAATTGCACTGTCCAGGCCAACGGTTCCGCAGAGTGCGCTGCTGACTGACACGGGCCAGCCCATTACGGATCAGAACGGGAACCCGATTCTGGTCGCGAGCTGACCACCATGGGCACGATCAATCAATTGGCTCCCGCTGTATCCGTTGCGGATACAGACGAAATCCCGATTTGGCAGAATGGGATCACGCGCCAGGCGACCCGAGCCCAACTGCTCGCCGGCGTGCAGCCTGCCATCGCGCTGCCGCCGCAGACCCTGTTTGGCAGGAGCAGCCAAGGCACGGGCGCGCCGGAAACCATCGCCGTTGGCGCGAATTTAAGGCTTTCGAATGGAACGCTGATTGCCGATGCAGCGCCGTTCCAAATTGCCGCTCTTGAGCGCTCGAGCTCCGCAACGGCCGGAGATCTGGTTCCTCTCGCGCAAGCAGGCTCCGATGTAGCGGTCCGCTATGAAGATTTCATGAGCGGCATCTCGGAAGTCCCCGATATTTCGGCTTCGGGGATGGTGGCGGCCGCTTCTGGAACCCATCTCGGCCGGAGGCTCGCCGATATCCTCGCCGACAGCGTTCATATCGAGGCATTTGGTGCAATCGGAGACGGAACGACGGACGATACGGCCGCATTCAACGCGGCTCTAGCCAGCGGCCGACCGCTCCTGCTGGGTCCGAAGACCTACATTGTCAATGGCCAATGGTCGGTGTTCGGCGCTGCGGTGGTGCTGTCGGGAGTACCGGGGCAAACCATCGTTCGCCGGCTGACCCAAACAGGGAATGGCGCCTGGATTTCAGTTCAGAGTCAAGTTTTTCGAGCCTACGGCATTATCTTTGACGCCAACCGAGCAGGCGTTTCCGAGGACAGTTGGGCCGTCTTGGTGACGCCGACCTGCTTCGATTCCAAGTTCGTGAGTTGCGCGTTCATCGGCTCGGGTGGCGCGACGCTCGGAAGCGGCCTGACGATTCAGGCGTCCAACTCGGCTGTCGTTCAGCATACCATAAGTGCCTGCGAAGCATCCGACAACGCAGGCCATGGAATCTGGGTTCAGGCGGTAATAGGAGTGCAAATCAACTCCTGCCGGACCCACGACAATGGCGGGTACGGGATCGCGATCGACTACACGGATTTGGCCTTTCTCGTGAAGGCACGTCTCTGCGAGGTGACCGGATGCGAATCCTGGGCAAACCAGAGAGGCATATCGGTCGGAAATTTCAACGCGACCAATACCAATCCTCCCCTGTGGGGAAACGCCAACCCGGATGCGCTATCGATTATTGTTACCAGCAACAATTGTCATGACAACACTCAATACGGCATCGCGGTATCAGGTAGAGCGCTGAGCGTTCAGAACAACCTTCTGACCGACAATGCGACAGGCGGGGGAGGCGCCGGAATCCTGGCCAATGTCTCCTATAGCGTGATCGCAGGCAACATGGTCACCGGGAGCTCGCAGTTTGGTATCGATGCCGGGGGCTCGATTTACTCTGAAATCGCCCGAAATTTCGTCAATGGGACCGTGCATGGGATAAACCCGGGGGGCAGCATAAACCTTCGAATTTTGGCCAACTGGATTCAGGAATGCACCGGTTGGGCAATCGTTGTGAACAACGTCGAGACCGATGGGGCGGGCAACAACTTCGGGATAGCATGCGACAGTTTGGCTATCCTCGACAATTGGATTTGCTTTGCTATGGGGAACGGTGGCGGTGGGGTGCTGTTGCTGGATGGACCACAAAACGTCTTGGTATCCCGCAACAATTTCATCGGAATCGGCGCGGCAACAATTTATCAAGCCCTATGGGCAAACACCGACACCGTAACAATATGCGACAATACCTGGAACTTTCAGCCGCGGACAATCTGCAATCCGTCCGGCGTTTCTGGGATGCAGCAGGTGGCGTTTCCGGACATCCTAAACCAGGTGATGATCACCACCGTCTCCGGGCCTGTTCAGTCGATGTTTAGCCTACGGCAGCAAGCGACGGCACGTGAAATCACGTTCATCAAGGTCACGAACGGCGGGTCCGGGTATTCCCAGGCGAGTGTCGGCATTACCGGAAGTGGGGGCGGCGCGACTGCCAAAGCGCATATCAGAAATGGATCGGTGATTGGCGTTGCGCTGACGAATTCCGGCAGCGGGTATGGGGCGAGTGGCGTTGACACGGCAGTGGTGATTAGTGGGGATGGAGCGGGCGCCACCGCGGTTGCCTCCGTTGGGCTTCCGGTTCCGGAAGAGCGACGCCTGCGGGTCCGATGCAACTGTGCCGTGGTATTTGCGCGCCTGGGCTCCAGGCCATTTCAGGAGAACTGGACCCTCTACGACATGACCGTTCCCGCCAGCGCAGAGGTGGAGTGGGTCGGTACGTGGGGGACTTGGCGGGCCACCGGTGCGCCACTCGCCGATTACTTCCAATTTGCCGGCGATGGAGCTCTCGCGGTCAGAACCCTGAACAATGCCGATGTCTGGGTGCGGCCGAACGGATCAGGAAGGTTGCGCCTGACGAGCGACGCGGAACCGCTGGGCGTAAGCTCATCTATCGGGCGAGGTTCGCCGGCAGGGGTGGTCAGTGCATCGCCTGGTTCCGATTACCGCAACCTGGATGGTGGCGCCGGCCAAACGCTTTGGATCAAGCAGAGTGGCAACGACGCCAGCGGCTGGATAGCCATCGCCTGACGGCGCGCCGCAACGCGGTGCCTTCTCTGTTCAGAGGATTTCAATGCCAACCATACCGCAGCTTCCGGGCGCGACGCAGGTCAATGCTGACGATGAACTTCCGCTGAGCCAAGGCGGTGTGACGCGATCTGTAACCGTTGGCGAGTTGCTCGCTGGGACCCAGCCGGCCCTGACGGTTTCCAGCGGAACTCTGCTGGGCCGCGTCAGCCTGGGGGCGGGCGGTCCGGAGCCGGTTGCAGTTGGCACGGGCCTGACGGTGTCGCAAGGCACCTTGAGCGCGACCGGCGGGGAAATCACAACATTTCCGCAAAATCCCGCATTGGCCGCGGGGGATCAATTGGTGCTGAACAGCGGCGGCCAGCCGGCTTTGCTTCCGGCGACGGCGTTGCGCGCTTTGTATTTGGCCGGGACTAACGTGGCCATCACCGGCAATGGCGTGATTTCGGCCAACACACCGATCGCGACCGGGACCACACTTGGCGGCGTAATACCAGGCACGGGGCTTGCTCTCGGGTCCAACGGCGCGATCGCGGTGAAATTCGGAGCGTCGGCCGGTGTCGCGGCCCAGGGCAACGATCAGAGGATCGTTGGCGCTGAACAGATCGCGAACAAGAGTCAACCGAACGGTTACGCCGCACTGGATTCATCGGGGCGGGTACCGGCTTCGCAGCTTACCGCGGGAATTGCAGGCGGGCTGACGTTTCAGGGGGTTTGGAACGCCGCGACCAATCAGCCGCCGCTTGCATCGGGGGTCGGAACAAAGGCGGCCTACTATGAAGTCGGCACTGCCGGCAGTACAACCCTGGACGGGATCAACCAATGGAATTCCGGCGACCTGGTCATCTTCAACGGTAGCGTTTGGCAGAAGGTCAGCGGCGGACTGGGCCAAGCAGATCTGTCCAATTCGACAGTACTGGTGCCGGGAACGACATCGACGCGAAGCCTTGCCGCGCGATTTGGGGAATATGTCGACATCAATGACTTCGGGCTCGCGCGCGACGGCGTAACCGACGACAGCGCGCGCGTGGCCGCGGCTGTGAACGCTGCGCGGACGAAGGCTGGAAAGCTCTACATCTCCTCGGGCGGGCCCATCCTGCTGGCTGGCGCTGCCCAGGTAAGCCTGCAGGCTATCGCCATGATCGGCGACAGATTGTCCGATATCGGGTATCCTTACGGAAGAACCGGCAGTCAGTTCTGGATCACCGATACCCAAAAGAGCCCGTTCTTGCTCAGTACGGATGTGACGCTCGACGGTCTGGTCTTCTTCTACCCCAATCAGATCGACCAGCCATCCGCTCCGATCGCTTATCCACCACTGTTCACGTCGGCTCCGACGGCGGTGCAAATCGCGCTGCTCACCATCAACAACTGCCAGGTGACGAACGCTTACGACGTTCTGACGGTACCCCAAAGTGTCGTTTGCGGCGATGTCGCCATCAGCAACAACCGCATTTGCGCCGTAAATACCTGTTTTACCTTGCCCAACGTTCCCGAGGTCATTTATCTTTCTAATAACCTGTTCAGTTTCGGGATTTACCAGGTTGAGTACTCTGCATGGACCCGGTGGCGGAACACATGCACAATCTCCAATCACTCTCGCCACCACTGCTGACGCGCCCGTAGGCTCTACGAGTCTCAGCTTTTCCACTGTATCGGGAATTACCGTTGGCATGCCCGTTCAGGGCAACAACATTGCTCCGACCACGACTGTCGCCGCCATAAGCGGAAACACCGTCACCATTAACATCGGCACTCTAGCCCATGTACCGGTCGGATCGACTATTACCTTCATAAAGGATATCTACTACTTACGCAATTATACAGCCCAGAATGCAACATGGCTGCTGATCACGGGAAATGGCACCGCCACCTCCGTGAGTACCGTGGCACACGGAGGAATCATAGCGAGCAACAATTACATATTCGGCTATCGCTATGGTATCCACGTCAGCGGTGGCAATCTACTTATTGGACGTTTTACGAATACGGGATTTGATGAAGTAGGTGCCATACTCCAGTGCGACAATCACGGGACGGTCTACGATCTTCAGATCGATAACTTTCTGGCATTTGGATTGCTCGCGACCACGACCGCATCGCCCCCGACGACCCTTTTCGTAGTCGACAATCCGCCGCCTGACAGCTCGGGAAACCCGACCGCCAGGCTTTCGATCAGCAGCATGACGGTCGGATTTACGACCGGGACGCTGTTCGACATTTCCGGGGCGAACGTCGCTGAGGTAAAGATCAGCGACTGCAAGCTGACGCGGTACGCGAACACAACCGCCGGGCAGCCATACTACGCCCTGCGAATCAACGCGCCAAACGCACGCCTTCTGTTTTCGGAAAACGATCTACTTCCTGCATCCGGCGGCAACATCGGCGTGCAAGTCAACGCCGTAGCGAGCGCGAATATAGTCGGAAACAGCTTTTCTTCCCTCCAGGCCGCTATCGACATCGAAACCACATCCGGCCTAATATCCCTAAGCGGGAACCTGAGCAGAAACACCGTTGGCCCGAGCGCAATCGTAGGCACGGGTACATCCAATGTCCAGGATTACGGGAACGCTTGGGACCAACGGCCGCTCAATTGGAACCCGGTTTACCCGTCATTTATGAGCACGGCGCAGAACGGGTTGGCATTCCGCGGCGATGGGGGGTTCGGCGTCAGCGTCGATGCTGTCGGACCGAGTCCGGATGTGGGTCTGAACCTGGTTTCGTCCGGCGCCGGCTCTGTCTCATTTCTGACAAGAGGGTTTTCGCCGCAACTGGTGGTAAAGGACAATGCCAATACCACGTCGGTGATCGCTATCGGAGGCAGCGCCGGCGCGCCGGCCTCGATCAGCGCGGAGGGGTCATCAACGACTGGCTTGGCGCTTCAGAACAGCGGCGGGGGACCAGTCCAGATCGGCTCCCTCGGCGTATCCGGGTCGAGCATCGTGCACAGGGGAGCAACGGCCGATCAGTCGTACAGCGCGCCAGCAGGGATCTCGGGCGGAACATACCAAGTGTCCAACAACACGTCAGACGTGCAGTTGACCACGGGCGGTGGCACGATCGCCAGCCTCGCGGTAACCTTGCCGACCCAGCCTATAGACGGGCAGGTGCTCGACGTCTCTTCGGTGGCGGCGATCTCTTCGCTGAACATTCAAAGCGGAAACGGTTCTGCCGTGGTTGGCGCTCCGGCGACGCTCGGCGCCAACGGATGCCTGCGCTTCAAATATCTCGGCGGGAATATTAACAAGTGGTTTCACCGTGCCTTCACCTAGTCGGCAGGAGCGAATCCGATGGGACTTAAAAAGGAAATCGACCTCGACAACAGCGGCGTCGTACTGAGTTACTGGCATATCGCGCAAGTTGTGCAGCGGTTTGATCAGCAGCAAGTTGAAGTTACGCTGCACCCCTACGTAAGCGAGGCCGCATACAAGGCCAACATGCGACCCGCTGGACCGGCTGTGCGATACACTCTAGTAGCTGACGACTTTCCCTCCGAAACGGACCTTCGGACGCTGAACAGCACGATCCTGTATCAGGCGGTCAAGGCGAAAGCGTCAGCCGCGGCAAAACTTCCGCGCGATGGAAACGTGGCGCGATTTCCGGAACTCGCGGGCATTCCTACCGATCCGGCGTTGGCGGACGCGGAAGACATTGGCGTCGGGTAAAACAAATCTGGATCGGTACAATGCCGAATGCTATTTTAGCGAAGATTCCAGCGACGCTCGGAATTCCTGCGCTAATCAACGCCGTGCCGTGTAGCGCGACAATCTGGATGACGGTAATTCCCGAGTTCGCGGTCATTGGGCATACAAGGTCGTTCGCAGCCTGCTCAACTCATTGACATGACTTGATTCCGATCGGCAATCTGGCAGCAGACTGCTCAAATAGTTAGGCACACGACATGGCAATTGCACTGTTGTAGGAAACGGTATGCTGCGCTATCCGTGGGGCATGTATCTGCGGATTACCCAGCGCCAGAATCGCGACGGCTCGACGGTCGCCTACTACGCTCTCGCAGAGAGTATCTGGAACCCGGACGCAAAGCGGCGAGAGGCGCGCGTGGTGCATAGTTTCGGCCGCGCCGATCAGCTCGATCGAGCCGCGCTCGAACGGCTGGTGAACAGCATCAACCGCGTGCTCGATGGTGGCGCGGGCACCAGTGCGGCAAAGAGTGTACCCGGCCTTCCGGAGATCGACATCGAGCGGGTGTTCGAACTCGGCGTCGTGCTTGCCGCCCGTACGCTGTGGGAGGAACTCGGCATCGGGGCCGCGATCCGTGCCTGCGCTGCGCGCGCCGGGCTGACCGCCCCGCACAAGACCGCGCTGTTTGCCATGGCCGCCAATCGTCTCGACGATCCAATCTCCAAACTGGCGTGTGCGGCGCGCTGGCTGCCCGACATTGCCTGGTTGCCTGATGCAAGCGGGCTCGCGGTCGATCAGTGCTACCGCGCCCTCGACTTCCTGGCGGTCTGGTCCGATGAGATCGAGCGCGACGTGTTCCTGCGTACCGCCGATCTGTTCCGCCTCGATGTCGATCTGATCTTCTACGACACCACCACGGCGTATTTCGAGATCGACGAGCCGGACGAGACCGAGCAGGAATTCGCCGGCCGCCTCTACGCACCGCTGCGTCGGCGAGGCCGCAGCAAGGAAGGGCGCGACAACCAGCCGCAGGTGATCATCGCACTGGCGGTGACCCGCGACGGCATGCCGGTTCGCTCCTGGGTGCTGCCCGGCGACACCGCGGATGTGACGACAGTCGCGCGTATCAAGGACGATTTGCGGGCCTGGCGGCTTGGACGCTGCCTGTTCGTCGGCGATGCCGGGATGTATTCGGCCGACAACCTTGCAGCACTCAGCCGCGGCTTGGGCCGCTACATCCTGGCGGTGCCGATGCGCAAGGTGAAGGACATCGAGACCGCAGTGCTGACCCGCCCGGGGCGCTACAAACAGGTGGCCGACAACCTGCAGGTCAAGGAGGTCTGGGTCGGCGATGGCGAGCGACGCAAACGCTACGTCCTCTGCCTCAATCCGCACGAGGCGGAACGCGAACGCCAGCACCGTGCACAGCTGCTGCGCGAACTCGATGCCGAACTGGCCTTGCTGGACAACCGTGCGGAGGATCACCCGAAGGCGGCCTGTGCGCTGCTGGCCTCGCGCCGCTTCTGCCGCTATCTGAGCGCGGATTGGCGCGGTCGGCCGCAGCTGGACTTCGCCAAGATCAAGGCGGCGGAGAAGTTCGACGGCAAGTTCGTGGTGATCAGCAACGACGACACGCTGTCGGCCGAGGATATCGCTCTGGGATACAAAGGCGGCTGGATCATCGAGTCTTGCTTCCGTCGCATGAAGCAGACCGGGCTTGAAGTGCGGCCGATGTTCCATTGGACGCCGCGACGGATCGAGGCCCACGTCAAGCTCTGCGTGTTGGCGCTGCAGATGCAAAGGGCCGCCGAGATCCGCTGCCAGCTTCCCTGGGCGTGGATCGCCCATGCGCTCGGCACTCTGAAGGCGGTGCGCTACCGCTGCGAGAGCCGGACAATTGTTCAGCGGACGAAAATCGCCGCCGATTTGTCCGCGATGCTGAAAACCTTAGGCATATCAGTGCCTAAGCAGATCCTCGCTGTCGAAGAGGCGCCCCAGGCGGTCGCCGCGGCTTAGGCACACGCCCCGAATCCGCCTGTCGCAAGTTATTGAAAGATCGCCGAAATTTCGGCCGTGTGCCCCATGACCGCGAACACAGGTAATTGCTCACCTTGGTGACGGAGCGGCCTGGGTCGGGCCGGCCCGATCAGACCGGGACGAGCCGCAGCATCGGATAACGCTTGACACGGCTACGGGCGCCTCGATTCTAAACGCGGGGTGCCGACGTGCCCCGACCTCGACGAACTGAGCCATGCGGAGAAGGACGCGCTGATCCGGGCGCTGATGGCGCAGCTTGCGGCGGCGCAGCAGCAGATCGCGGTACTGCAGGCGCGGGTGGATGAACTGACCCGCCCGGCGAAGACCCCAGACAACTCGTCGAAGCCTCCGTCGCAAGGCCAGAAGGAAAATCTCCCGTCGCCCGGCGGTGATCGCCCGGCGCGCAAGAGCCGGCCCGGCGCGGGTCGCACGCTGCACCCGAACCCGGATCGTGTGGTCGAGGCCAAGCTGACCGCTTGTCCGAACTGCCAGGCGGCCTTTCCGGAGACCTTGCCGACGCCGCAGAACGTCTACGAGCGCATCGAACTGCCGCCGGTCAAGCCGGACGTCACGCAGGTGCGGCTGTTCGGCGGCCGTTGCGCCTGCTGCGGCAAGCGCGTGGTGGCCACGGCGCCGGCCGGGCTGGAGCCGGGTTCGCCATTCGGCCAGTCGATCGCGGCGCTGGTGGTCTACCTGCACTATGCCCACGCCATCGGCATGGAGCGGCTGGCCACCCTGATGGACGAGGTGTTCTCGCTGTCGATCAGCGAAGGCGCGATCAGCAACATGCTGGCCCGCGCGCGCGAGCCGTTGCTCGCGGCCGCGGTGGCGATCCGCGAAACCGTGACCGCCAGCGCCGTGGTGTGTTCGGACGAAACCTCGGCGCGGGTGAGCGGCAAGACTTGCTGGGAATGGGTGTTCGTCGGCACGCTCGCGGTGCTGCACATCATTCGCCCCAGCCGCGGCAAGGCTGTCGTGCAGGACTTGTTCGGTGCCATTCAGCCGATGGTTTGGGTCTCCGATATGCTGGGCAGCCAGCGCGGCCATGCCGTGGAATGGCAGGTGTGCCTCGCGCATCTGCTGCGCGATGCACGGTATGCCATCGAATGTGGCGATACCGCCTTCAGCGCCGCCTTCAAACGGCTGCTGCTGCGCGCCATCGCCATTGGGCAGCGACGCGACACGTTGGCCGACAGCACATTGCGCCAGTATCGTGCCGATCTGAACCGCCGGCTCGATCGGATCATGATGGCCGGCCCGATCGGTGAGCCGGGACGCAAGTTACGCAAGCGCATCGGGGCCAATCGCGCGCACTTGTTCGTGTTCGTTACCAACCGCGACGTGCCGTACACCAACAACATCTCCGAGCGGAACCTCCGCCCCAGCGTGATCTTCCGCAAGGTCACCAACGGTTTCCGCTGCGAGTGGGCGGCCGAGACCTACGCCGCATTCCGCTCCATCGTCAGCACCGCCAAGGCCAACCGAACTGCCATACTCGGTGCCGTCCGCACCGCCCTGCTCACCCAGCCACTACCCACACCGGGGTGAGCAGTTACGTGCGCTCTGCCCTCCAGCGGCAAACCATACGGCCTGGCGATGGTTTGCCGCGTCTGGCGCGCGGCGCAGGCCAGCGTCTATCGCCGTCGCCTGCCGCCCCGCGCCGAACCGCCGCGGCGCCCGGGTCCGCTCGGGCCGATGTCCGATCGCGAATTGCTGGAAGCGATCCGCGGCATTCTTCTCGCCAGCCCGTTTCACGGCGAAGGCCACCGCAAGATCTGGGCGAAGTTGCGCATCGCCGGCGTGCGCACCTCGAAGCGTCGGGTGCTGCGGCTCATGCGCGAGCACGATTTGCTTGCGCCCGGCCGGGTCGGATCGCCGCGCGGCCCGCGCAGCCACGACGGCACCATCATTCCCGAAACCGTCGATGCGATGTGGGGCACCGATCTGACGACGACCATGACCGGCGAGGGCCAGGCGGCGGTGTTCATCGCGGTCGATCATTGCTCCGCCGAATGCGTCGGCATCCATGCCGCGGCGCGGGCCACCCGCTTCGAGGCGCTCGAACCAATCCGGCAGGGGGTGCGCCAGTGCTTCGGGCGGTTCGCGGCTGGTGCGGCTCGTGGCCTGGCGCTGCGGCATGATCACGGATCGCAATACATGTCCGACGCATTTCAGAACGAACTCACCTTCCTCGGCATCGAAAGCTCGCCCGCGTTCGTGCGCGCGCCAGAAGGCAACGGCTGCGCCGAGCGCTTCATCCGGACGCTGAAGGAAAACCTCCTGTGGGTGCGGCACTTCGAAACCATCGAGCAACTCCGCCACGCGCTGCTGGCGTTCCGCGATGCCTACAACGCCACCTGGCTGATCGAGCGGCACGGATTCGTCACGCCGGCCGCATTGCGCCGCCGACAGCTTCAACCCGCGGCCCTGGCCGCGTAGCCTGCAATCCGATGTCTCATCAACCGAGGGCGCTACATTGCGGCGTATCGAGAATGACAACGAATGATCGAAACGAGTGAGCTAAGTCGCATATTCATGCAGGTCGGCGAGTTGGTCGGCAGCATAAACGCCTTACATGAAAAGCTGGACAGCCGCGCGATCTGGGCGGAGAAGCAGACGGACCTGGTTCAGGCAGAATTACGTAAAGTCAATAGTGATCTTCTGGATGTAGAGCGGCGTCACGACGCGGCAGTGCATCTGCTGGCCTCGGAGGTTTCGATGATCAAGAGCTCGCATGAACTCATCGCGAGAGCGCTAAGGGACCTGCAAGCGCCGGTAATGGAGATCATGACACTTCGCGCCCGAGCGGTAGGAGCGTTGTTTGTGCTTGGGCCAATCGGAGCCGCCCTGCTCTACTTTGTACCGGATATCTGGAGGGCGGTTTGGAAGTTGCTGGAGGCATGGTTTCGGAATCGCCCGGCATGAGCGCCTTTGACGAAGCCCTTGAGGTAGTGCTGCAAAACGAAGGCGGGTTTACGGACAATCCGGCCGATCCCGGCAATTGGACCGGCGGCACCTTCAATGTTGGCCTATGTCGCGGCACCAAATGGGGCATCAGTGCCGCGGCCTATCCGACTCTCGATATACGTAATTTGACCGAGAACGACGCACGCACGATTTATTTCCAACGCTATTGGTGTCCTATGTCCGCGGACAGGTTGCCGCCTTGCCTGGCGCTTTTGGTCTTCGATGCCGCGGTCAACCTTGGCGTTTCTCGGTCGATCAAGTTGCTGCAAGCGGCGGTAGGCACCGCGCAGGACGGCTTGCTGGGCCCGATCACGCTGGGAGCCGCACTCAAGGTCAATCCGGTGACCGCTGGCATCGAATTTCAGTCGGGTCGACTGCTGTTCATGGCAGGATTGCCGGGTTGGAAGACATTCGGTGGCGGCTGGGCGCGACGGTTGATGAAGGTGGCCTTCAAGGCTTCTGCCATTGTAGAAGTTTTTACTTGATCTGACAGTCGGCCGGCAGGGCTGTCAATCGGCGCGCAAACGGGACCCCCAATCGGCGTCCAAAAGGGACCCCCCAGCGGAGCGGTTTGTGCCGGTAGTCCATAGGGGGGACCCGCGCGCCGCGGAGTGCCCGTCTAGAGGCTGACGCAGCGGCGCGCGGGGGGGCCCTGTGGACCCACCGGTGCAGCCGCGGTGGACCGCGAGGCGGATCAGGCGCGGTTCTTGAAGCGCCAGCTCTCGTTGCCAGTTTCTACGATGTCGCAATGATGCGTGAGGCGATCGAGCAGTGCAGTGGTCATCTTGGCATCGCCAAATACGCTCGGCCATTCGCCGAAGGCGAGATTCGTCGTCACGATCACCGATGTTTGCTCGTAGAGCCGGCTGATGAGATGGAACAGCAATTGGCCGCCGGACTGTGCGAACGGCAGATAGCCGAGCTCGTCGAGCACGACGAAATCCTTCCGGCATATATAGTCAGCCAGCCTGCCTTGCCGTCCGGAGCGTGCCTCGGCCTCGAGCTTGTTGACCAAATCGACCACATTGAAGAATCGCCCGCGCGCGCCGTCGCGT